>NSIQ01000023.1 GCA_002737415.1 Alcaligenaceae bacterium
GAAGACAGCTTACGGACCTTGCTAAAAAAACAGGCTCGCACCTCGCTGGTGGTGCAGTTGGTCAAAGATTTGTTTTATCCGTATGCAACCATGGTGGCGCTGGCCAACCTGTTACGTGCACTGATCCAAGAGCACGGTGCGGTCAGTGTGGTGCAGTTTCGGGATGCTGCGGGGCTCGGGCGCAAGCGGGCGATTCAAGTGCTCGAGGCCTTTGACCGCATTGGCCTGACGCGTCGCCTCGTTGCAAACGCGCGCAACAGCCGTGTGCTTGAAAAAGATCACCGTATTTTGCGACACGCAGGGCTTTTTGTCTGAGCCAAAGTGTGCAGGCTCGGGCAGGGAAGTGATAAAGTGCAACACACAGGAAGAGTCACGCTCTCGGGTGGGACGTCCGGACTTCAAATCCGGGAGGGGCTGTCGTACAGTCCTTGGTGGGTTCGACTCCCATACTCTTCCGCCAATTTTTGATAGGGTATTGACACTGTGGCTGAGATTCGTGGCTGTGAGTTTCCAGATGATCTGATGTATGACGCGGAGCTCAACGTCTGGTTTCGTGACTCGGGTGGTGGGCAGTTTGAGGTAGGCCTCACAGCGTTTGGGCTCGCCTTAGTCGGAGACTTATACATGTTTAATCCTCGGCCAGTTGGCCGCGAGATCGAAGCCACTAAAGCGTTTGCCTTAGTCGAGGTCGCCAAAACAGTTTTGTCCGTGCGCACGCCTTTTGCTTGCGTGGTCGCTGAAATCAACACACCTCTTGAGACCACTCCCTTTAAAGTCAATCGCAGCCCTTATCTGAACTGGTTAGTGCGACTCGAACCTGAAGATTCAGCGCAGGCGCGCAGCGTATTGCTCAGTGGGGCCGCGGTCGCCGTGCGTGCGCACGAGCTAATGGATTTGCACGCGATGGTCTCTTTTTCTGAATTTCAGCGTCCGCTTGGCTCGTCATGAGTGCGCGGTCTGGGCGTGAACAGGTGCTTAAGCGTGAACAACTGCGTAAGCCTCAACATACGGAGCGTGAGTCATGACAACACTGGTGATTCAGTTGTGGCAAAGTTGCGCCACCGCTCCCCAACTTGCGGCCACGCCTTTTATGGTGGCGGCTGCGGCTGCGGCGATGGATTGGTCGGTCCAAATTCACGCCTTGGGCGCCAGCGTTGAATTGTTTGTGCGCGACAATCCGGCCCGTCACCACGTCGTCGAGCCGTTAAAGCGACCCCTGTCGGCGTATGTCGAAGATGCGACCCGCGCGGGCGCAAAGGTGCTGTTATGCAGCACCGCGATGCGCGATCGCAACCTAAGGCCTGAAGACATGCTTGAGAGCTGCGAAGGCGTCGCCGGGATGGTGACGATGCTCGAGTGCTTGACGCAGGCTGACACCACCGTACTGACGTACTAACACCCCGTTATGAATCTTTGGCTAAGCGCCAAAACGCCGGTAAAAACGCCTCAGCGACCAGCAGGGGTTGCCCTGCACGCAAAAAGACCGAGCGGCGCGCATAGAGTCGCGTATTTGAAGCCTGCTTGGCTTGGATGAGCCGATACAACGGCATGCCAGCCCTGAGCGTCGTGAACTCAAAGTTAGAGCGCGCGATTGCGCGGTCTTGATACAAGATGTCGGCTAAAGGGCGGTTGCGAAGGCGCCTGAGCGCCTGCCAGTGGCCTTGCGTGGCTGCGAGCGGCGTCACGCTCTGGGCGACGATGCAGGCTACCCCCGAGACCAACAGACAAACCTCGCGCTGCCAAAGCGCGTGCCCTGACGGCAAGCCCAGCCTGCCCGACTCTTCTGGGCGAGCGCAACAAACGGTTTCAGAAAGCACCTCTAACGTCAGACAACCCAGACCGCGTAAGCCTTGAGTCAAAGCGCCGGGGCGTGTCAGCCACCGACGTTGAAGCCGTGAAGTCGTTGCCCCAGGCACGGGTCTCCAGTTGTGTGAACCGCTCTTGGTCTGCATCGTTGTATTATCGCAAACTATGGAAAAAGTACGCATTTCAAAACTGATGGCCGAGCGTGGCTTGTGCTCGCGTCGCGAGGCCGACAGTTATATTGAGCAAGGCTGGGTCAAAGTCGATGGCGTGGTGGCCACGTTAGGTGAACGTGCTTTACCCACCCAAAACATTACGCTTGAAAAATCTGCTGCGGTGCAGCAAACCTCGCGTGTCACAATTTTGATCCACAAACCGATGGGCTATGTTTCGAGTCAGGCCGAAGACGGTTACACCCCGGCGGTGGCACTTCTTGGCCCGCAAAGCCGGGCGCTGTCTGACCGCAGCCCTCAGCGCTTTGAGCCCTCACAGTTGCGGGGCTTGGCCGTGGCGGGGCGGTTAGACATTGATTCGACGGGTTTGCTTGTGATGACGCAAGACGGGCGCGTCGCCCGCCAACTGATTGGCGAAGACACCGAAATCGATAAAGAGTACTTGGTGCGTGTGCAGGGGCGTCTGGCGCCGGGCAAGCTCGAACTACTCAACGAAGGTCTTTCGCTTGATGGTAAAAAACTTAAACGCGCGACGGTACGCTGGCAAAACGATGAGCAACTCCAGTTCATCTTGAACGAGGGAAAAAAACGCCAGATTCGCCGTATGTGTGAACTGGTTGGCTTAAAAGTGCTAGGACTCAAGCGGGTACGTATCGGGCAGGTGCGTCTGGCCGATCTGCCGGTTGGCCAGTGGCGCTATTTGCGAGCGGATGAGCGGTTTTAGTGCTCTAAAAAATCGAGCTTATAACCAGCACGGGCATCTTGCCCAAGTGCTTTGACGAGCCAGGGCAGGGTCTCTTTTAACGCCGCGTTCAACGTCCAGGGCGGGTTAATGATAAATATGCCACTGCCGTGCAAGCCTAAACCGTCGTCTGTCGGTTTGCGTACGGTGAGGCTGGCRTACAGCCAGTTTTTGGCGCCCGCGCGCTCGAGTTGTCGGGGCAGTTCTTGCGCCTCTCTGCGTTGCACCTGTGGGCACCAGATCGCATAGCACCCTGTCGGAAACCGAATCAGCGCGTCTTTGACGGTATCCACGACGTGCCGGTAATCTTTTTTATCTTCGTACGAGGGATCCATCAAGACGATGGCACGGCGACTAGGCGGCGGGATGTGTCCTTTGAGGCCAGCAAACCCGTCACTTTCATATAAGGTGGTCTGCTTAAGTGTTTGCGACCCGCGCTGTTCAAGATTCATGGTCAGGATGTCAGCTTCGCTTGGATGCATTTCAAACAAACGTAATTTATCCTGACTGCGGCACGCCTCAAGTGCGATCCACGGCGACCCCGGGTACAAACGCAGTTCGCCATCTGGGTTCAAAGCGCGAACCACCTCAAGATAAGCGTTGACCATGGGCGGGCAGGTTGTTTTAGTCTCCCAGAGTTTGCCAATGCCAGAGGCATATTCGCCATTTTTTTGCGCCCAGTCGCCCTGTAGGTCGTAGAGCCCAGCTCCGGCATGACAATCGACAAATGAATACGGCACGTCTTTTTGATTGAAGTATTGCAAAAGGTGCACTAACACCAAATGCTTAAGCAAATCGGCATGATTGCCAGCATGAAAGCCGTGGCGGTAACTAAACAATGCGTTCTCCGGGGTGACACCAAGTCAAAGCTTATTGCTCAAATTGGATTTGAGCCCAGGGGTTAAGCGGGTGCAATTAAGTCAAGCGCGTCAGTAATGATCGCGTCAACGCCCCAGCGTAAGAGTTCGGTTGCGTGAGCGGGGTCATTGACGGTCCAGGCCGCGACACGAAAACCCGCAGTGTGGATGGTGTGGACTAAGGCCTGTGTCAGCAAAGCGTGGTGCAGGTGCACAGAGAGACACCCCAGGCGCGTGGGGATTGCCAGCCAGTCGGGTGTCAGTTCTGCGGTCAGCCAAGCGCGTGGGAGGTCGGGTGCAGCTTTTTGTGCGGCTTCAAGCGCAGCCAGTGAGAACGAGGAGAGCAGGGGCGCGATGCTGGCATGCTGCCAGTCAATGCGCGCCTGTTGAGCTAGCAGCGTGCCTGTCAGAGCCTCGTCGCCCGGCGTAGGCTTGATTTCAACGTTACAGGCAATGTTTTGAGCCCGGGTGTAGCGCGCGACGGCCGTGAGCGTGGGGATCGGCTCACCACTAAAGGCCGCACCGAACCATTGGCCTGCATCCAGTTGCGCTAAGGCGCTAAAAGAGTGCTCGGCGGCGTTGCCTCTGCCATTGGTGGTGCGCACAAGATCGGTATCGTGCAGCAGGATGGCGACCTGATCCTTGCTGAGTTTGGCATCAAATTCAACCATTTTGTAGCCAAAACTAGCGCCCATCCGCATCGCTGCCAACGTGTTTTCAGGGGCGTGTGTGCCTGCGCCCCGGTGGGCGACAAAGCGTGGATAAGGCCAGGGGGGCAAAGTGTGCATCGTAAAAACCGAACGCTCAAGTTAGCTAAGATGCAAGCATAACGCACCAAGTGGTAAACTTTGCCCGCTTTGACTTTAGGCGTGCGCACCCCTATGTTTGATTTTATTCGTAACCAACAGCGTTGGATGCAGTTAATCCTGCTTCTTTTGATCTTGCCTTCGTTCGCGTTTTTTGGCGTGCAGGGATATTCAAGCTTTATATCAAACGAGCCTGAACTGGCCTCGGTTGATGGCAAAGGCATCACGTTGGGTGAGTTCAACAACGCCAGACGTGCCCAGCTTGAACAATATCGCACAATGCTTGGCGCGCAGTTCGACGTAGCAGCCTTCGACACGCCGGCCTTCAGAGAGCAGTTGCTCAACACGCTGATTGATCAGCGCGCAATTGCAATCGCGGCCACTAATGGCGCCTACTCTGTCTCAGATGAAACCCTGCGTCGCAGTATCGCTGCGATTCCGGCGGTGCAACAAGATGGGCAGTTTTCGCCAGAGCGTTACAAACAGGTCCTGGCAGCCCAAGGGATGACCACAGCGGCCTTTGAACAGGGGTTGCGTCGCGACCTGACCTTGGCGCAGGTGTTGCAGCCCATTGGTTCGACCGCGCGAGTCCCCGCCGAGATCGGACAGAAGATTTTTGCATTGATTACCGAGCAACGCACCGTGGCGCGCAAGTTGTTTTCGCTTGAGTCGTTTGCCAAAGACGTTTCTGTTGCCGACACTGAGATCAAAGCATGGTACGACGCGAATCAAGCGAAGCTGATGGTTACTGAAAATGTCGATATCGATTACGTGGTGCTTAACGAAGATACTGCTTCTAAAGATCTTAAGATTTCAGAGGCCGACATCGAGAGTTTTTACAAGCAAAACGAGGCGCGTTACGGTCAGCCCGAACGTCTTCGCGTGAGCCACATCTTGCTCGAGGTTGCTGCCTCGGCAGACGCAAGCGCGAAAGCAGCGGTTCAGCAAAAGGCTGCAGACTTAGCCAAACGTGCAACGGCGAACCCTAAAGATTTTGCTTCGCTTGCCAAAGAGTTTTCGCAAGATTCGGGCTCTGCTAGTCAAGGAGGGGATTTAGGCTGGGTCAGCAAAAATATGCTTGTGCCTCAAGTTGAAGAGGCTCTGTTTAAGTTAAAAAAAGACGAGGTTTCGTCGGTTGTCGAGAGTCCCTTTGGGTTGCACGTGTTGTACGTGGCCGACACTCAGCCTCCTAGCATCAAGCCTTTGGCTGAAGTCAAAGAAGACATTACCGTCGAAATCCGTAAACAACTCGCTGCAGAACGCTTTGCGGCGATGGCGGGTAAGTTGACGAATCTGATCTATGACCAGCGCGATAGTCTGAAGCCGATCGCCGATGCGCTTGGCATAGAGATCAAAAAGGCCACGGGTTTAACTCGTGAGGGTTTGCTGCCGGCCTCGCAGCGTAACGATGGCGCCATACCTACTGAGGCCGAGCAAACTTTGTTAGGCAACCCTAAGGTACGCCAAACTGCCTTCTCTGCTGAAGTGTTAAAAGATAAATTAAACTCTGGCGCGATTGAGTTGGCGACAGACACCATTCTCGCGTTACGTGTGACGGCGGTGCATGCCGCTAAAGTCCCACCTCTCGAACAGGTCGCAGCACAAATTCGCACGACCCTGACTAATGAGCGCGCTTTAGCTACTGCCACCGACGCGGGCGTCAAACAGCTTGATCTGCTCAAGGCCGCCACTGCCTCAGAGCCCAAGGATTTTGATTCGGTGCAAGTCGTGACTCGGCAGTCGCCTCAGTCGCTGTCGCGCGAGCAACTCGAAGCGGTCATGTCGGCAAGTGCAACACCGTTGCCACGGTTTTTGGGTGTGGCTGGCCCCGAGGGCTATGCTGTTTTGTGGCTTTCAAAGATCGAACCAGGCGCTGCCCCAGAGGCTGCGCAAGTGACTCAGCTACAGGTTCAGTTGTCACAAGCCTGGGGGGCTGCTGAAGAACAGGCGGCCTTAAAGTTATTACGCGAAAGCTATAAAGTGAAACTGACGCCTGATGCTAAAAAACTGATTTCAGGCGAGCTTGACGGGGCAAAACTTTAAGCGTGGACCGCCGGTTTTAAACGTGCAACGTAAGCGCCGCGCGGGCTCAGTGCAGCAGTGGGTCAAGGATTTTTCTGACGGTGGCTAGCATTTTGCTTTGCGCGTTTTCATTTGGGTGAATGCCGTCAGCCTGAAAATACTGTTTTTGATCGGCAAAGCCCTCAAGCAAAAAGGGTACTAACGCTGCGTCAGTTTGCGCGGCGGTCTGAACAAAGACATTTTTAAAGCCTTGCGCGTAATCTCGCCCATAATTTGGTGGGATTTGCATTCCGATTAAAACAACTTTTGCGCCTGCCGCTTTGGCGCGTTGACTCATGTCAATGAGATTTTTTTGTGTCAGTGTTAAGGGCAGACCGCGCAAGGCATCGTTAGCGCCAAGCTCAAGTAAAACGATGGTTGGACGGTGTTGTTTGAGCGCGGCGTCTAGGCGAGTCACACCGCCGCTTGTGGTGTCGCCACTGATGCTGGCGTTTGCGACGGTGGTGCCGGCCAGTTCGTTTGCGAGCGCGACTTTTAGCTGTACAACCCATCCGGTGTTTCGCGCCAGGCCGTACTCTGCCGAAAGGCTGTCGCCAACGACTAGAATACGGTGAGGTTTCCCTAAGGGTTGTCCTTGCGCAGCGGCTTGAGGACTAGTGTGTAAACACAGACCCGCTAAACAAACGATTAAACGACGACGAGAGCAAGAAAAGGGATTCATGAAGGCAGCGGTAGGCAGTGCGATAGAGGTCAGGGGCCTGTGCAAAAGAGTGGCTGATGCCTTAGGCGAGTTAACCATTTTAGACAATATTGCGTTCTCTGTTGAGCAAGGTCAGTCAATCGCGGTTACCGGAGCCTCGGGCTCTGGCAAATCTACCTTACTAGGTTTGTTGGCAGGGCTCGATACACCCACAGAGGGTAGTGTCACGTTGTTGGGTCAGTCGCTATTTGATCTTGACGAAGATGGTCGAGCCGCGCTGCGTGCAAAAAGTTTAGGCTTCGTGTTTCAATCGTTTCAGTTATTGCCTAATCTGACAGCACTTGAAAACGTCATGCTACCGCTCGAGTTGTCGGGCCTCGAGGCTGCAGGCCCTGCCAAGCGGATGCTCGAACAGGTTGGGCTCGCGCAGCGCCTGCATCATTACCCCTCAACTTTGTCTGGCGGCGAGCAACAACGCGTTTCTTTAGCGCGTGCCTTTGTGCAAAAGCCTGCATTATTGTTTGCAGACGAGCCAACGGGCAGCCTTGATCAGGCGACTGGCGCACGCGTAATCGAGATGTTGTTCTCGCTGTATCAGTCGCTTGGCACCACGCTTGTTTTGGTCACGCATGATCCAGTTTTGGCGGCGCGCTGTGCCCGACAGCTGGTCTTGCAAGGTGGCCGTCTCGTTTCGTCCTGAGCTGACTCGAGTCCTGAGGGCTCGGCGGCTCAAGGACTCGGTGGCCCAATGCTTGACTCAGTCGCTAAGTCGGTGAGGTGCTTGGATGGCGGCCGCGGTGCCATTCGATCAAACTATTGACAATCCCGCTTGCACAAATAATCGCAATCCCGACCCACGTGGTGGCATCCGGGAAGTGCGACCAAATTAGCCAGCCCAGCGTGGCTGCGGATATCATCTGTAAATAGATAAAAGGCGCCAGCAGCGAGGCGGGGGCGAAGCGATACGCCTGAATTTGTAGCAAATGGCCGACTCCGCCAGTCACCCCCGTTGAAAGCATCACAAGCCAKACCAGGGGGTCAAGGTTTGCCAAGGTGGGCCAAGCCGCAGGCAAGATAAACGGCAGCGTACATGCCAACGCGAGCGTGCCCAGTCCGCCGCTCCAGACCAGCGTCGTAAAAGGATGGTCGCTTGCGACCAGACGTGTCGTCAGATGTTGCGTGGCAAATAGGCAAGCGGTCATGAGTCCGGTGATCACACCCATCAACGGCAAACCCGCCGAAGGTCGGATGACCAACAGTACGCCAATAAAGCCCACGCCCGCTGCGACCCAGCGCGAGGTTCGCGGCGGTTCTTTTAAAATCCAAGGAGCGACCGCGAGCATAATCAGGGGCGAGATAAAAATGATGGCCGTGGCCTCGGCCTGCGGCAAGTAGCTCAGCGAGGTAAAAAAAGTTAAGGTCGCCGCCAACATGGCCGTTGCGCGCAGGCATTGCAAGCGCGGTGAACGAGCGCGAAAAACTGCTAACCCCTGCAGCGGTAAGACAAAGCCAAGCACCAAGACGATATGCACGAGATAGCGAAACCAAACCAGAACGAGCAAAGACACCCCTGTACCCATCACCCACTTGCCGCTTGCGTCAAGCGTAGTTAGGCTTAGCAGCGAAAGTAAGAGAAAAGTAATGCCTAGCAACGGCCGAGTTTGTGGCCTGAGTTCGGGCACAAGCGGCGCTTCGGTGCCCGGTTGCCTCAAGCCAGAGTCGCCCTGGATTTTAAAAGTAGTTGAGTCTGTCTGTGGCATTGGTAGAATGCGCTATGCGAAATAAAGAAAATACAGCACAGAGTATAGGACAAGCCCATGGAATGGCTGAAAAGGGGCTGAGCCGTTGGCTAGCGTCTGCAGTCAGATACTACCTGGCTTGGGCGTTAGCAGTGAGCTGCGGGGTCACGTTAAGCCTTTCTGTGGCACAAGAGCTGCCCGTCACTGAACTTAAAGTGCTAGGTGGCTTAAGCACGCGCTCGACCTATAAACAAATTGAACAACCTTTTTGGCTGAAGACGCTGCCTGAACACACTGCGGGCCAGATTACTGCGCAAATTAAAGGCTTTGATGAAATGGGCTTAAAGGGCACTGAGTTGCTCAAACTCATGAAGCAAGGCGTCATCGAATTTGGTGTGGTACCTCTAATTTATCCCTCGGGCGACACGCCCGTTTACGAGGCCGTCGACCTCGCAGGTCTAGCGACCGATGCAAAATCCGCTCGAATGATTTCAGCCAGTTTTAGTACCGTATTAGCCCGGCACTTGTCCAGTACCTATCAAAGCAAGTTGCTTGGAATCTCTCCTTTTGCGCCGCAGGTATTATTTTGCAACTTTGCGCTTCGCGCGCTAGCTGATTTAAAGGATAAACGCGTTCGTACGATCACGCGTTCGCAAGGCGAATTGCTCGAAGCCCTGGGCGCTAAAACCGTCAGTATGCCGTTTGCCGAAGTTCTGCCTGCTTTTCAAAATAAAACCATCGCGTGTGCAATTTCGAGCAGCATGGCGGGCTACACCGCCAAGTGGTATACCGCCACCACGCATCTTTATGCCTTGCCTTTGGGTTGGAACCAAGAAATACGGGTGGTTAACCAAAAGACCTGGAATCAACTCAATCCAGAGGTACGCGCTTTGCTCGAGATCAACTTATCCAAGCTGACCGAGCGCTTATGGTTGTTCGCCGAAACTGAAAATCAAAAAGGCTATGACTGCAACACAGGTGCTAAAGCTTGTCCGATGGCACCGAAAGGCAACATGCTGCTTATCAAGCCAAGCCAAGCCGACTTGGCCACGGTCAGGCGCCTGGCTACCCAAAGCGTGGTGTCAAAATGGGCTGGTCGTTGTTCAGGTCAATGCGTGAACGACTTTAACCAAACTATCGGTAAAACATTAAAAATCACAGCCAAAAAAAGCTAGCGCTCAAGTTCGCTCGATTGCAGATCCCATAACAATCTAAAACAGTGACTGCGCTCTGTAGGACACGCAAGCTGGTCTGCCATCCATTTTTTAGCGGCTTCTGCGCTCAAGAGCGAAGTGGTCTCGATCACCAAAAACGGCTCGAGCTTGCGAGTCGTGACGTCTTCAGAGGGCAGGGGTGTTGACAATACCGGATCAGGGCACAGCGCACGCACAGCCAACACGCCATCCATCGCCCCAATGAGGGCTTGGGCCAGTTCAATCGCAGCTTGTGCCTGCTCGAGTGTTTGTAAACAGACCAGCGCCACTGCAGCACCGGTACCCACGCCCGCAAGTGGGGTGACTGCGTTGACTCGCCGACTGGTGTCGCGCATATGCGTAAAGTTACGCTCAGACCACTGCGTTTGTTTGGTGAACGCCAGGCGATAGGGCTCGCTGGTAAAGACGTGCAGGGTGTCAGTTTGGTACAAGGCCAAGTAGGGGCGTGCGCAGGTGTCTGAGTGATAACGGCGCGACCAGCGAAATCCTTGGATCGCCGCACGTTCTTGCATATGCTCTTGGTCGTACCACTGGTTAAAGTCTAGCTCGTAGGCTGGGTCAACCGACGTCCAAATCAAAAGCTCGCCGGGGGCATCGGGATGTTGTTGTAAAGTCTTAGCGTGAGTCATAGCGTGGCTTCAAAAAAAAGAATGYCAGTATAAGGAGTTTTCATGATGCGTTGGACCGGTACGCTTAAGTCCGTCTGGGCCTTGTTGGCCACAGCCATGTTGTTAGGGGCTGCGGGTTGCGGCACAAGTGGGCAAAGCAAAACCAGTGCGTGGCGCTTTGACCAAAGCATCGGGATGCGTGCGGATGGCCCGCAAATGGCGCTCTTTGGAGGCATCACTTCAGATTTTACGCGTGGGTCGCGCCAAAA
Source organism: Alcaligenaceae bacterium (assembly GCA_002737415.1). GTDB lineage: Bacteria > Pseudomonadota > Gammaproteobacteria > Burkholderiales > Burkholderiaceae_B > Zwartia. Next base: position 10,934 of record NSIQ01000023.1, read on the forward strand.
TTGGTGGCAAGCGCAGGCCAGTGTTGACAGCTTTTCAAGACTCGACGAAATCTTTAAAGCGAGCGTCTCGGTAAAGGCACCGCCCGTGCAGGCTTGGCAACGTTCAGCGTCCGAACTGAGTCTGACCTATCAAGGTGCGCCAGTGCTAGGCGGTGGTACACAAATGTTGAACGATTACTTCGAGCGTAATCCGGTCACCGCCCTGCTGATCGCGCAGGGCGATACTGTGTTGCTTGAGCGCTATCAATACGCCCGCCAGCCCGAGCAACGGTTTACCTCTTTCTCGATGGCCAAAACCGTGATTGCGATGTTGATCGGTGTAGCGCTGAATGAGGGTCGCATTCGTTCACTCGATGACTTGGCACAGGTCTATGCGCCAGAATTGCAAGGAACTGAGTACGGTAATACCCCCCTGCGCCACTTGCTGACCATGTCTTCAGGTGTGCAGTTTCGCGAAGATTACGGTGGGCAAGACGACTCGGCACGACTTTCGCGCGCAACCTTTGGGGGTCAATCCGAAGGGGGTGCAAACGTTACCAAGCTATTTAATCGACGTATCGCTGCGCCTGGCGAGCGTTGGTACTACGCCTCGGCAGAAACCTTTGTGTTGGCGGTGGTGCTGCGCCAGGCGATTGGCCAAGATATCGCCACCTATTTTTCAGACAAAATCTGGAAACCGCTCGGTGCAGAACAGGAGGCAACCTGGCTGGTTGACGCATCTGGCCTGGAGGTCGGTTACATGGGTTTTAACGCAACCTTACGTGATTACGGGCGTCTGGCGATGATGATGGCCCGCTCGGGGGTTGCGCAGGGTAAGCAGTTGGTGCCAGCAGCCTGGGTCCAAGAGATGACGGCGGCGCATTTTTTGCCTTCGCGCACAGGTCGTTGGTTTGGTTATGGATATCAAACCTGGATATTTCCGGATTTTGACGGGACCTATGCGTTTCTGGGGGTGCGTGGCCAGGCGATTTATGTCGATCCGTCGCGGCAGTTGGTCTTGGTGCACCTGGCGGTCAGAGCCTCGGCCCGCGATCCGGGTGGTGCCGATACCAGCGCCCTATGGCATGCGGTCAAAGAGCGAGTTGCACCCGTCAAACCTTAGCCAGGTCAAGGTAGCCAAGCCACTCTTCGTCAGGCCCACGCGCAAAGGCTTAGCCCTTCGCGCGCATGATTTTTTGCACTTGAGGCACGTGTCGAATCGATCTGAATACTTGCGCCAGGTGTTTGCGGCTGTCGACTTGCACCGTTAAGTTGAACATGACTGAGTCGACGGCGTCTTCGTGCATCGTGGCATTGATGATGTTTGAGTCGGCCTGGGCGACCTCGGCGGCGATTCGGCTCAAAATGCCACGCTCGTTTTGCGCCATGATTTCGATGCGCGCTGAGAAGTGTTTTGCGGTCTCTGAATCCCAGACCACGTCTACCCAGCGCTCAGGTTCTCTCATGCGGGCTCTGAGCGCCGCCGGGCACTCGGCGATGTGCACCACCAGACCATGTCCGATGCGCACGCCCGCCACAATCACATCGCCCGGTAAGGGGCCGCAGCAGGGCGCGAGCTGCACAGCCTGACCTTCGTGGCCGCGAATTTGTATCGGCATTGTTCGCGCTGCGGTCATTTCTTCGTCGGCGGCAGCGGTGGTGGCTATCAGTGGATGATCGGGCGCAAACCGCCGAGCCACCACAGCGGCCAAGCGCTTGCCTAGCCCAATATCCGCGAGGATCTCGCCTCGTGACTTTGCGCCGCTGCCTCGTGCAAGTTTTTCCCAGACCGGATCGTCGGCGGGCGGCATGCTCAGATTGATTTCTTCAAGTGCCTGCGTCAACTGACGTTCGCCAAAGGCGGCTGATTCGTCGTATTCGCTGTTACGCAAAAAATGCCGGATCTCTGAGCGTGCGCGCCCGGTGCGGGCATAATTCAGCCATTGAGCGTTGGGGCGAGCCGAGCTTGAAGTGGTGATTGAGACCGTATCGCCGCTCGATAGCTCAGTACGCAGTGCGACGTTATCGCCATTGACCTTGCAGGCCACAGCGTGATTACCGACGTCGGTGTGAATGATATAAGCAAAGTCAATCGGCGTCGCGCCGCGCGGCAACGATACGATCTTGCCTTTCGGGGTAAATACATATACAGCATCGGGAAACAAATCGACTTTGACATGTTCAAGAAACTCGCTTGAGTCGCCATTTTGACTTTGAATATCAAGCAGCGATTGTAGCGATTGACTGGTACGACTTTGAATGTCTTGCAGCGAGGCCGTGTCAACTTTATAAAGCCAGTGTGCAGCAACCCCTTCTTCGGCTACTTGGTGCATGTCGTTTGTACGAAACTGAAATTCAATCGGCGTACCAAAGGGGCCAACCAAGGTCGTGTGCAGCGACTGGTAGCCATTGACCTTTGGGATGGCGATGTAGTCTTTGAACTTGCCGGGAACCGGCCGATAGAGTTGGTGCACGATGCCAAGTGCCAGATAACACTCGGCAAGCGTGCGCACAATCACGCGAAACCCATAAATATCTAAAATGTTAGTGAAGCTTTTCTTTTGCTCAACCATCTTATGGTAGATGCCGTAAAGCGTTTTTTCGCGGCTGAGGACTTCACTTTCGATGCCTGCAGCGGGTAGCGCAGCGCGAACTTGTTCGTCGATCTTTCCTAATACTTCGCGTCGGTTGCCACGCGCGGCGAGCACGGCTTTCTCGAGTACGCGATAGCGATTAGGGAAAATCGCTTCAAAACATAAATCTTGTAGTTCGCGATAGAGTGCGTTTAAGCCAAGGCGATACGCGATCGGTGCATAGATATCGAGCGTTTCTTGGGCAACACGGCGACGCTTATCGGGCGCGACCGCGTCAAGCGTGCGCATGTTATGCAGGCGGTCGGCGAGTTTAATCAGGATGACGCGGATGTCGCGCGCCATCGCCAACAGCATTTTTCTAAAACTTTCGGCCTGCTGCTGCGCCTTGGTGGCAAATTCAAGACGATCAAGTTTTGACAGACCATCAACGAGTTCAGCCACATCGTCGCCAAATTGCTCGAGAAGGTCTTGCTTGGCGATACCCTGGTCTTCAATGACGTCGTGCAGCAGCGCGGCTTGAATCGCCTGCGCGTCTAGTTTCCAGCCCGCGCAGATTTCGGCAACTGAGATGGGGTGTGTAATGTAAGGCGAGCCACTTGAACGCAGTTGCCCCAGGTGCGCCTGATCCGAAAAGCGATAGGCCTCGCGAATCGTGGCGATCTCTTTGGTCGAGAGGTATGTAGATAAAATTTGTTGCAGGTGCGCCATAGAGGCGACCGCTGGCTCGATTTCGGTTTCGACTGGGGTGGCAACCCCAGGGACGACGCCAAGGCCTGACTCTTTGGCTCGCGGACCAGCTTTCAGTCTGGCGCCGACTTTGAGGGCAGCCCTTAGCCCGGAGGATGCGTAGCGAAATCCGGGGAAGGCCATTTTTTGGTAGCTTAGGTTGGTACCTTACGCAGCATTTCGATCCCAACTAAACCATTCGCGATTTCGCGCAGTGCGGTGACGCACGGTTTGTCTTTGGTTTCGAGACGAGGCGCGTGGCCTTGCGCGAGTTCGCGCGCACGATACGTGGCAGCCAGCGTGAGTTTGAAGCGATTTGGGATGTGTTCAAGACAGTCGTCAACAGTGATGCGAGCCATGGTGATCCTGAGAATAAAAGGTGTAAATAAATAGATTGCGTTGCAAAATCTGACCCGCAGGCTTGACCCGCGAGCCTTAGGTGGCCAAGCCAAGCGAGGCAAATAAAGCTTCGTTTTTGGCTAGCTGACTGCTGTAGCGCAAACGCGCAACGGCGATCACCTCGGTGAGTTCAGCAAGYGCAATCCTAAACTCTTGATTAATAATAACATATTCGAACTCTGGTGCGTGCGAGAGCTCTTCGCTGGCGGCCTCAATTCTGCGCTGGATCACCTTTTGGGAGTCTTGTCCGCGTTGTTGCAGGCGCTGCTCGAGTGTTTGAATGGACGGCGGCAAAATGAAGATGCCTATCGTTTGCGCAAACAGACGCTTAACCTGGCGTGCGCCTTGCCAGTCGATTTCGAGCAAAATGTCGCGACCTTGATGAATCGCCTGATAGATTTGGTCGCGCGGTGTGCCGTAAAAGTTGCCATGCACCTCAGCCCATTCAAGCAACTGATCTGTTTGCTGCAGTGCCGCAAAATCGGCTTGGGTAACAAACCGATAGTCTTTGCCGTCGGTTTCGCCACTGCGGCGCGTGCGCGTGGTGGCAGAGACCGAGAGGCACAGAGAGGCGTCTTGTGCCAGCAGCGCATTGACCAGACTTGATTTTCCGGCGCCACTTGGCGCGACCACGACAAAAACGTTTCCGGCGGGCTTAGACATGAGTGACAATAGAGTGTGGACGCAAAGCAAAAGCATAGCAGAGTGGCTCGCGCTTAGTTGWCTGTTTGATTGGTATTCTTTTTCAGGAACCCCGCGATGTCTTCTTCTTATTTAATGACGCCTCAGGCGCTGCACGCACGCGTCACGCAAAGCCCCGAAACAGTTTTGATTTGCGATTGCCGTTTTGATTTGGTTGACGCCGATCTTGGGCAAAGGGCGTACGACGCGTCGCACTTGCCCTCTGCCGTTTATCTCGACCTCGGTCGCTCGCTGAGCCGCGCAAAAAATGGTCTGAATGGGCGCCACCCTTTGCCCGAACCCGAGGTCTTCGCGCAGTATCTAAAGGCGATGGGTGTCAACGACGATACGCTGCTTGTTGGTGTCGATGCCCACGGCAGCTTGTATGCTTCTCGGCTGTGGTGGCTGGCGCGTTGGGTCGGGCACAAGCATGTTGTTGTGCTTGATGGCGGGATGCCGGCCTGGGAAAAAGCCGGTTACGCCTTGACTTCAGACAAACCAGCAGAGCGACCACAAGGTAATTTTAAGCGGGCTGCGGCGCTCGTGTCGTCGGTGGATTTGGCCAACATGCAGGCAGGCCTTGGGCGCCCTGCGCGGTTAATCGTCGATGCCCGACCAGGTGATCGGTTTCAAGGTCAAAACGAAACCCTTGATGCGCGCGCGGGCCATATTCCTGGGGCGGCAAGCCGGCCGGTCAAAGAAAATCTCAACGAAGATGGCACGTTTAAACACCCTGAGGTATTACGCGCTGAACTCACAGCGCTGTTGGGTAATCATTCTGCAAAAGATTTGGTCGCGAGTTGCGGCTCTGGCGTCTCGGCCTGTCACTTGTTGCTTGCTTTAGAGCTCGCCGCCCTGCCAGGCGGTGCCTTGTACGGTGGCTCTTGGAGCGAATGGAGTTCGCAGCCCAACGCCCCAACAGAAACGGGTCCTTCAAAAGTGGTTCCTTCTGCACGTTGATCGCACTGATGTCAAAATGATGAAACACGCCGTGAAGCGTGAGTGTGCGGTCTAGCGGTTTGAGGCGGCACATTGGCTTGCAGTGTTTTGGTGGCAATTTTTAGATGTAAATTTTCAAGCACCGTCCGCTCAGGACAACAACAACCAGGATGAGAAATGTCTGAATTAAAGGTGGCAGTGGTAACGGGTGCAGGCTCGGGGATTGGTCGTGCAGTTTCGCTGCATTTGGCGCGTGCGGGCTATCAGGTCGCTTTGGCCGGGCGTCGTGCCGACGCACTTGAAGAAACCCGTGCTGAAGGCGGCGAACTCGCCTCACAATTGCATCCCATCGTGACGGATGTCAGTGATGAGGCTTCGGTTAAGCATCTATTCGCTGAGATTGTTCGACGCTGGGGACGCTTAGATGTGTTATTCAATAACGCAGGACGTGGCGGCCCGCCAGTGCCAATTGAAGATCTGCCCATCGAGATATGGAAAGACATCGTCAACATCAATCTGACGGGTATGTTTTTATGTGCGCAGGCTGCGATCCGGATCATGAAAGAGCAAACTCCACAGGGGGGACGCATTATCAATAATGGCTCGATCTCTGCACATGCGCCACGTCCGTTTTCGATTGGTTATACCGCCACTAAACATGCGGTGACGGGTTTAACCAAATCAATCTCGTTGGATACACGCAGCTATCGTATCGCTTGCAGTCAGATCGATATTGGGAATGCAGTGACGCCGATGACAGAGCGTATGACTAAGGGAGTGCCACAGCCTGATGGCTCGGTGCGCGTTGAGCCACGCATGGATGTCAATCATGTGGCACAGACGATTACTCAGATCGTCGGTTTTCCGCTTGAGACTAACGTTCAATTTGTCACCATCATGGCGACGACGATGCCGTTCGTTGGTCGCGGTTAACCCCTGAGTTGCTTTGAGAGGATCAGGGCAAACTCAATCAGGGCTAAATCGCTGCCGGCCGGGCCGATAAGCGACACGCCAACCGGTACGCCGTCCTTGTTTATGAAAGGGATGCTGACCTGGCAGACGCCACTGATGCCCGCCACGCAGGTGATATGCATGGTTCGCAGTCGCAGTGCATCGACCTCCTGGCCGCTCGCGTGAAGCAAAGGGGCCAGGCCGGCCGCAGAGGGGACGATGGCAACCGAGTCAGAGCCCAATCGTTCACGTATCTGGTTGCGAATCTGCGCCACCTGTGCACCGGCGGTTTGTGCTTGAGTCGGTGTCACGGCCTTTGCTTGTTCCCAGCGTGCCGCGATCGGCGCAGAAAACGTCGGCTGATGGCGTTGTATCCAGTCGCCGTGCAAAGCCCACGCTTCGTGCGCACCATGGGTGACATAGGCTTGGCGCCACTGTTCAAGGGTCTGAGTCTGCTCGGTAAACGACATCGTTTGCGCGTCTACGCCCAGAACAGTTTGCGTGGCTTGCAGAAGCGCTTCAAGGGGCGCTGCGAAATCTGCGCTTGCCAACTCCCATAAGGCTTGTGGTTTGAGCAGACGTTTGGGCACGAACGCTGARGGGGGCAGTAAGACCTGCCCGACACGCTTAAATGTTTCAGGGTCGTGTGCAAACCAAGTCATCGTGTCATACGAAGTGTGCAGAGGCACGACATGCTGACGCGATAATAAGTCGTGCGTGGTGCGCAAACCCCATACGCCGCAATAGCTAGCCGGTACTCGGGTCGACCCGCCAGTGTCGCTGCCCAAAGCAAAGTCGCAAAGTTTGGCGGCAACCGCAGCAACCGAGCCACTCGAAGACCCTCCGGGTACGCGGGTTGGGGCGTTGCTGTTTAAAGGCGTGCCATAGTGAATATTATCGCCGTTCAGGCTGTAGGCTAATTCGTCGGTCAAGACCTTGCCTGTCATCTGAGCACCGGCCGCTCTGAGTTGCTCAATCAAAGGGCTGGTCTGCGTGGGTATCGCATGGGTGGCCAGCCAAGTCGGGTTGCCGGCGCTGGTGGGATGGCCAGCAATATCAAAAATATCTTTGACCGCAAAACTGAGTCCGTCTAACAAGCCTGAGCCCGTTGGAGCTAACGTAAATTTGCCATGCGGCACGCAGGCGCCGATCGGGTCGTGTTCAGGAAATAAATGATGAGGCATGGTAGGGTCGCTCGTGACTGTCTGTTTGGCGCGCGCGCTTGCGACAAGCCTGTGCTTGGGTTATACAAGCGGATCGTCACCTTTTGCAAGTAACTGCTTTTATGACCGCAACGCTAAACCCTCAATCTGAGTATCCCTGCACACTTTTTGTGATGAACGATATCGACGCTCACGTTGAGGCCGAATTCAACGAATGGTATCAAACCGAGCATGTGCTGCAGCGAATGAATCTTGCGGGCTTTATGTCGGCGCGGCGCTATCGCGCCTTGGGGGACTCGCAGGCGTACATGGCGCTCTACCGTTGCAAAGACGTCGCGGTGCTCGAGCAGCCAGCTTATCAAGAAATCTTAGTGAACCCCACTACACTGACGCAAAAAATGATGCCGCATTTTCGGAATATGGTGCGGTCAGCTTGTGACGAAACCTGGTCTGCAGGCAGTGGGCTAGGAGGCGAGGCGGTGGTCCTGCGCTGTGCGCCTAAACCCGGTCAAGAACAAGCGGCGCGTACGTATATTGCGCAGGAACTGTATYCACAACTTGCGCAGGCAAACTGCTTAGTGCGGCTGGCACTCTGGGAGGCCTCGCAGAACGTGGGTGCTGCGCCAAGCCCTGAAGAAGCCCGGCGAGGTGTGCCCGACCAGCGCGTACAGTGGGTGTTATTTTTTGAAACCTATGACTTAAAAAACTGCGAGACCTTGCTTGCTAGGCCCACCACGCAACAAGCGCTGTCACAGCATGGCTTGAGCGTGCAGCATCAGTCGAGTTATCGTTTGATTAGCACCTTTGAAGGGCAGAYTTAGGCTCGGGTGGTTACGGTCGGACGACCGACTCGGGCGCGGCACGTTATTCGATATTCATGGCTTGTTCGCGCATCTGCTCGATCAGTAGTTTGAGATTCATCGCTGCCCGTGTCATCTCAAGGCTGCCAGCTTTTGAGCCCAGTGTATTGGCTTCGCGATTCATTTCTTGAAATAAAAAGTCTAGGCGTTTGCCCACGCTACTTGCTTGTGCGGCGGTGGTTTGGGTTGGTTGACTTTGCTTAGTCTGTTTCCCCGAAAGTAAAAAATCAAGTTCAGTCAGATGCGAGTGCAGTCGCGCCAGTTCTTCGGCCACGTCAATACGCAAAGCAAACAAGCTGGCTTCGCTTGTGATGCGTTCAAAAAGCTCAGCTCCCGAAATATGGGTGAACCCCGCCGGAAACGCAGCGTGCAGCGTGTCTTTTAGTTTTTGTGCAAGCTTGTCACGTTGCGTGGCAAGCAGGGCGGGAAGGTGGGCTTGAACCTGAACAAGAATGGCGGTGATTTGGGCAGAGGTGTCAAGCATTGTTTGAGCCAGCCGCGCGCCTTCCCTTTGGCGACCCTCGAGCAGTTGCGCCAGCGCGGGCTCGAGCGCAGCTAAGCAGGCCTGCGCCCAGTCTTCGGGTTCGACTTGAAGTTGCTGACCACCTGCCGAGCTGAGAGTCTCGTGAAAGCGGGGCGGCTCGGTGTCGGGCAAGACGGTGCGAATTTGAGTCAGTTGCGTCGCGATTCGTTGCAGCGCGTCTGTACTGAGCGTTTGCTCGCCGCTTGCTGGCGGGCGTGTAAAACTCGCACGCACTTCAACCTTGCCGCGCGCTAAGTCCTTGGCTAAGCGCTCTCTGAGGGGCTGTTCAGCCAAACGCATTTCGTCAGGCATACGAAACAGMAGATCAAGATAACGGCTGTTCACGCTTTTAATCTCGAGCGACACGACCCCGCAAGCGGCGGTGACTTTACCTTGCCCAAAGGCGGTCATGCTTGCAATCATCATGTGCTCCGAAAACGCCTATTATCCCGCAAAGTGAGAGCGTCTTGCTGACGGGCTTGGCTGACCCTAGTCGACACCGATTGCCGCGCCATCGGGATTGCGCGGATCAGACGCGCCAAACAGTTGGTTGCCTTGGCGCTGTGCCGTTTGCATGCGTCCCATTGCGGGCAGGATTCTGACCTCATGCCCCATCTTCTTTAGTAATGCGATGGTGTCTGGACTAAAGCCGCGTTCGAGCCGCAGGTAGTCAGGCTCCCACTGATGATGCATGCGAGGTGTGGCGAGCGACTGTGCAATGTTCATCTTGAAGTCAATGACATTCACAAGATTTTGCATGACGTTGGTGATGATCCGTGAGCCGCCGGCTGAACCCGTTGCCAACACCGGCACCTTGCCGTCAAAAACAATGACGGGTGTCATCGAGCTAAGCGGGCGTTTGCCGGCTGTGATTTCATTGGCGGTTCCACCGATCAGGCCAAAGGCATTGGGTGCGCCTGGCTTGGCTGAGAAATCGTCCATTTCATTGTTTAGCAGGACGCCGGTCCCTCGCGCAACAATGCCAGAACCGAAGTTCAGGTTCAGCGTATACGTGCAGCTCACCACGTTGCCTGTTGCGTCCATCACTGAAAAATGGGTAGTCTGATCGCTTTCGAAATCTTGTGGTGCGCCAGCCTTGACGACGGCGCTTGGGGTCGCACGGTTGGCATTGATTTTTGTCGCCAAACGATCGGCATATTTTTTTGCTGTCAGGCCCGCTTGAGGGACCTTGACAAAGTCAGAGTCCCCTAGGTGCTCGGCACGGTCGGCGTAGGCCAGACGCGCGCTTTCTGCCATTAAGTGAAGCGTCTGAGCGCTGCCGGAGCCGGACTCTGCCAGCGGATAACGCTCAAGCAGATTCAGAATTTGCAGCAGGTGCACACCGCCCGAGCTCGGCGCTGGCATCGAATACACGTCAAAGCCACGATACGAACCCTGCACGGGTTCGCGCGCCACGACCCGATACTCTTGCAAATCCTTCAGGCTCAAGTGTTCAGTGTCGGTGGTGAGTTCGGCCACGATCGCTTGCGCAACTGGGCCTTCGTAGAAGCCTGCGGCACCGTATTGCGCGATACGTCGCAAGGTTCTTGCTAAATCTTTTTGAAGCAGTCGTTCGCCGGCGCCGTAGGTGGTGAGCGCCTCGAGCGGACAGGCCGCCAGGGCACAGGGTGCTGCAGTCGCGAGGTGTTTAAAAAAGATTTCTTTTGTGCCGGGCCAGCGCCCCAGATGCGAGCGTTGTACCTTGAACTGTTCTGCTAGCACAGAGCTCACGATAAAACCTTTTTCGGCTAGCTCAATAGCGGGCTCGAGGACTTCAGCAAGCGAAAGCGTGCCATAGTCTTTGAGTGCACGCACCAGGCCCGCTACCGAGCCGGGCACGCCAACCGCAGCAGGACTTTGCGTGGATTTGCCAGGGATGACAGTGTCGCGAGCGTCAAGATACATATCGCGCGAAGCCGTCGCGGGCGCGACTTCACGAAAATCGAGCGCCACAGGTTTGCGTTGTGCAGGGGTGCTGATCAGCATAAAGCCGCCTCCACCCAGGTTGCCGGAATTGGGTAAAACGACCGCTAGTGCAAAGCCGACGCCCACTGCAGCATCGATCGCGTTGCCGCCCTTGGCCAGTATGTCGGCACCGATCTGCGAGGCCAGACCTTGTTCGCTCGCAACAACGCCCCGCTTGCCGCTGACGGGGTGAAACACAGAATAGGAGTTGTCGTAGCGGGTGATGCTGGTATTAGGAGCTTGCGCGGGTAGCGTGACTGCTTGCACTTGCGCCTGGCTCACGCTCGCAACGGTGCACAGCAGCAAAGCATAGAAGACGTTCAAAAAACCGCTGCGTATACTGTAGGACGATGACCATTGCCTGAGACGTTGTTTAAGCATGTGTTGCCCCCTAACTGAGTCATTTGTGAGAATCTAACGTGTCAAATACTAGCACTAGCCAACCTCGTCCCTCAGGGCGCGCGTATGACGCCATGCGCGAGGTCCAGATTCGCCGTCAGTTCACCCGTTACGCCGAGGGTTCGGTATGGATAGCGATGGGTGAAACGCAAGTTTTGTGCACCGCGAGCGTGCTCGAAAAAGTGCCGCCTTTTTTGAAGGGTAAAGGGCAGGGCTGGGTGACGGCCGAGTATGGCATGTTGCCGCGCTCGACCCATACACGCTCTGAGCGTGAAGCGGCCAAAGGCAAGCAGTCAGGGCGTACACAAGAAATTCAACGCTTAATCGGCCGTAGTCTGCGCGCGGTGATGGACATGAGCGCCTTGGGCGAACGCACGATTCAGATCGATTGCGATGTGTTGCAAGCGGATGGCGGAACGCGTTGCGCAAGCATTACCGGGGCTTGGATTGCGGTCGCCGATGCCGTAGACGGGTTGCTGAAGAAAGGTTTACTCAGTGTCAATCCCTTAAAGGACTCAGTCGCTGCCGTTTCGGTAGGAATGGTTCAAGGGCGCGCGGTGCTTGATCTGGATTACCCCGAGGACTCGGGCTGCGACGCTGACATGAATGTTGTCATGACAGGAGGAGGGCGTTATGTTGAGGTGCAAGGTACGGCAGAAGGCCACACCTTTGATCGAGCCGAACTCAACGCCTTGTTGCAACTGGCCGAGCAAGGGATCAGCGAACTCGCTCGGTTGCAAGCGCGTTCGCGCGCCTAGTCTGAGGCTTGCGCCTGGTATGTGGCCCTGGCGCGATCTTTGCAGCTAAATCGTCCGACCGCCATCCACTGGCAACTCTACACCGGTCAAAAACGAGGCTTCATCAGAGGCTAGAAACACGGCTGCGTTGGCGATGTCGCGCGGCTGACTCATGCGCCCCATAGGAATCGTTGCAATAAAACGTGCGCGATTTTCTGGGGTATCTGGCACCCCCATAAAATCACCCAACATCGCCGTGTCACCAATCACCGGACAGATCACGTTGACTCGAATGTTATCGCCGGCCAACTCTACCGCGAGTGATTTTGTTAGTAAGTTTGCAGCGCCTTTTGAGGCGTTGTACCAAGTCAGGCCGGGCCTGGGGCGAATCCCTGCGGTCGAGCCGGTATTGATAATGCAGCCTGATTTTTTTTGTCGCATCAGTGGGACGACTGCATTGATCATGTGATAAATCGCTTTGACGTTGACATCAAAGCAGCGATCAAAAGAAGCTTCATCGACATTTAAAAAGGGCTGATTTTTGTGCGTGTAGCCAGCATTGTTGACCACAATATCCACACCGCCAAACTTCTCGAGCGCCAACGCGACGGCACGATCGACGTCGGCTCGTTTGCTGACATCGCACTTGACCGCCACGGCGGCCTGACCGAGTTCTGTGGCGACTTTTTGTGCGCCCGCCTCGTTTAAGTCCGCAATAACAACCTTTGCACCCTCGCGAACGTAACAACGAGCAATTTCGGCACCGAACCCGCTGGCAGCGCCGGTGACGATGGCCACTTTATTTTTTAAACGCATAGTGAAGTCTCCTCAGGCTAGGCYCGACTCGGTTAAGCCAGACTCAAAATATTACCCAGCACGTCTTGGCCACGCAATCCCCAAACAGTTTGAATCAGCGCTTTGACTTGTGCCTCGGTGGCAGCGCCCTCATAGGTTCCCAAGCGCATTGCCTTGTGTTCGATTTCGACGCGAGAAAGAGTGTTGCCAGGGTCACCCTTGGGTTCGTCCACGCGGCCCGTCAACGAACGGCCATCGGTTGTTTGAACCGTTACCTTGCCAATCCAGCGCTGCGGGTACGCGGTATCGACTTCTTCGTCGAGTTCCATGGTGACGCGGTCGCGAAAGTTTGCAACCGCAGCGTCTTTCAGGGCACCATCAAAGCCCGCCAGATCTGCCGAGTTACGCAGCGCGATGAGCGCTAGCACCGTGCCCATCGAGAATTTTGACTGATGAACCGTTTGTGGGTTGGTCACGGGGCCCAGCACATCAATCGCGCCCTGATGTACGTGGGTGATCACCGAGGCAATATCGCTGGCCTTTAGCTTGTGCTGCTTCATAGCCTGTTGCAAAGCATCTGCGGCAGGATGCGTGTGGCGGCAAGAGGCATGAAATTTAAACGAGGTTTCGGGCAGCGCCCAACGGGTACCCAGCCGGTCAACAAGCTTTGCCGGATTTGCATCGGTTGACATACCGGCCGCCATGCCTTGCGCACCTTCAAGAATGCGACGCGCCCCAGTAAAGCCCTCGCGGGCCAGGTAGGCAGAAGCCAGACCATTTGCTGCGGCGTGCGCAGTGTGCAACTGTTTTGAGTCGGCGGCGTCGCGCAAAAACTCCCAGAGACCGGCGGCTTGCGTGCCGGCCGAACCAATCGCGTGCAGCATTTGTTCGGGTGTCAGTTTTAGCAGTCGACCGACCGTCACCGCAGCGGCCACGGTGCCCGCAGTGCCAGTCGTATGAAAAATCTTGTAATGCGAGCGGCCTAAAAACTCACCAATACGAATACCGACCTCATAGCCCACGACCGAGGCAGTGATGAAATCTTTGCCAGAGGCGCCAAGGGCCTGAGCTACCGCGAGCGCAGGCGGGAAAATCACCGCGGCAGGGTGAAAGACCGAACCGTTGTGCACATCGTCTTGCTCAACGACGTGCGCTGCGGCGGCGTTGACCATCGCCGCGAACACGGGCGAGGTGCCCCGCCGGTTCACAAAGTCTTCTGACTTGCCAGCGGCAGGCCCCATCAACTCGGCGTATTTGCCCATCGCCTTGACGGCACGTGCGCCCGAACCGGCCAGGATTGACGCCATGGTGTCCAAAAACAGGTCTTCACAGCGCAGACTGACCTCTTCGGGGATATCGCGGTATTGAAGTTGCGAGGCAAACGCTGCAAGGTCTGCGCTGGGGTGCAGGACCAGGGGTGCGGTAGAAGAGCGAATGGCGGTCATGTGTGTCACCTATCAAAACGAACGGGGAAGGCCGAGCACGTGTTCGGCAACATACGACAAAATTAGGTTAGTCGAAATCGGCGCGACTTGATACAAACGGGTTTCACGAAACTTACGCTCGACGTCGTATTCGCAGGCAAAACCATAACCACCGTGAAACTGCAGGCAGGCGTTGGCGGCTTCCCAGGAGGCATCAGCAGCCAGCAGTTTTGCCATATTGGCCTGCGTGCCACAAGGTTGTTTGTTGTCAAACAAACGGCAGGCTTCATAGCGCATCAAGCTTGCGGCCTCGACGTTAATGAAAGAACGTGCGATCGGAAACTGTACGCCCTGGTTTTGTCCGATCGGGCGACCGAACACAATGCGGTCTTTGACGTACTTAGAGATGCGATCCACAAACCAATAACCATCGCCAATACACTCGGCCGCGATCAGCGCGCGCTCGGCGTTCAAGCCATCAAGAATATATTTAAATCCTTTGCCTTCTTCACCGATTAAGTTTTCGGCAGGGATCTCGAGGTTGTCAAAAAACAGTTCATTGGTTTCATGATTGACCATATTCAAGATGGGTCGCACCGTTAAACCGTGGCCAATCGCGTCGTGCAAGTTGACGATAAAAATCGACATGCCTTCGGTTTTTTTTGTGACCTGCTCAATGGGGGTGGTGCGTGCAAGCAAAATCATCAGGTCAGAGTGCTGAACGCGTGAAATCCACACTTTTTGACCGTTAATTACGTAACGATCGCCTTTTTTGACCGCAGTCGTTTTGATTTTTGTCGTGTCGGTGCCGGTTGTAGGTTCGGTGACGCCCATCGACTGCAAGCGCAATTCACCTGCGGCAATCTTAGGAAGATACTGGTTTTTTTGCTCGGTGGAGCCATGGCGCAAAAGCGTCCCCATGTTGTAGAGCTGGCCGTGGCAGGCGCCAGAGTTGCCTCCGCAACGGTTGATTTCTTCCATAATGACCGAGGCTTCAGTCAGCCCCAAGCCAGAGCCGCCGTACTCTTGCGGAATCAGCGCGGCCATCCAGCCTGCTTGCGTGAGCGCGTTGACAAACTCTTCGGGGTAGCCGCGTGCCTCGTCGACCTTACGAAAGTATTCGTCTGGAAACTGCTTACACAGGTCGCGAATGGCGTCGCGAATGTCTTGGTATTGGTGATCGTGGGTATTCATGATTTTGCGTATGGCTTTATGATTAAGGGCTGAGATTCAGCCGATAATGTGCCTCAAGACGAGATTTTTGACCATTGGTGATTCATTAACCTCGGCTTTTTGAATGATTAAGGTACCTAACATACGATGGCCAACCATTTTGATTTGACCGACTTGCAGCTCATGGTCAATATTGGCGATGCGAGCAGCCTGACCCGCGGGGCCGAAAAATCTCATCTTTCACTTCCTGCCGCGAGTAACCGAGTCAAAAATCTCGAAGATCATTTCGGTACCCGCTTGTTTCATCGCAACAGTCAGGGCGTCACCTTGACCCCCTCAGGCGAAGCATTTATGAGACACGCTCGTTTGGTGTTGCGGCAAATCGACCATCTGCGCGGCGATATCCACGAGTATTCAAGGGGGATTAAGGGACAGATTCGGGTGCTAGCCAATACAACCGCCATGACTGAATTCATGCCCGCGGTCTTGAGTCGCTATTTGTCCTCTCACCCTGATGTCACCGTTGAACTGCGTGAGCGTTTGAGTTATTTGGTGGTGAAGGCTGTGGCCGAAGGTTCGGCTGACATTGGGATTGTTGCGGGCCAGCCCGCTGCCTCAGCGCTTGAATTTTTGCCTTATCGTGCTGACCGCCTGGTGTTGGTGACGTCGGCCGAGCATCCTTTGGGGGCAATGTCTGAAGTCGCTTTTGCTGACACCCTTGATTTTGAATACGTTGGGTTGTCAGAATGGAGCGCGATTCATGCTTTTTTGATTCAGGCGGCCGATAACCTGGGCCATTCGTTTCGCTTTCGGGTCGAGGTGAGTAATTTTGAGTCAGTTTGCCGCATGATTGAGGCAGGTGTCGGAATTGGCGTGGTGCCCGAGCAGGCCGCGCGGCGTTATGCCCAACGTTTGAAGATCAATATTGTCAGGCTGTCAGACGAATGGTCTGTGCGTAATCTACATATTTGTGTGCGTGAGCTGCAGCGCTTGCCGAGCTTTGCACGTGACCTCGTTGCGATGCTGCTTGAAGATGTGCCCTCGACGCAGGCCCCCAAGCAATGACCCCAGCACCTTTTTCATTGACGTCAGTGGTTTTGGCGTCTGGCAACGTCGGAAAACTGCGTGAATTTGACGCGTTGCTTGCCCCGCTTGGCATCAGACTGATTGCGCAAGGTAAGCTGAATATCCTAGACGCGCCCGAGCCTTATCCTACCTTTCTTGAAAATGCGCTCGCCAAGGCGCGCCATGCCAGCTTGTTGTCAGGCCTGCCGGCCTTGGCCGATGATTCTGGCCTGTGCGTCGCTGCGCTCAATGCAGAGCCCGGCATTCATTCTGCGCGGTACGCTGAAGCTGAGCACGGCTCGCGTAGTGATGCAGCAAACAACCAAAAGTTGCTGCGTGTGTTGCAAGGGCAGAGCAACCGCCGAGCCTGGTACGTTGCAGTGCTCGTGCTAGTGACCCGCCACGACGATCCTCAACCGCTGATCGCTCAGGCGAATTGGTTCGGCGAGATTGTTGATCAGCCGCAAGGCAGCCACGGGTTTGGTTATGACCCCTATTTTTATTTGCCCGAGCAGGGCTGCACGGTGGCGCAGCTCGATCCCACGCTAAAAAACAAAATCAGTCATCGCGGGCAAGCATTGCAGCAATTGTTGGGGCAGTTAGCGACGCAAGGGCTTGTCGCGCCAGCGGCACTTGGCCCATGAGTCGTGTCATCCCGATCCTGAGTGCGCAGCAGGCCAAGACCGGTTCGCTGAATGATACTGCCGATCGACCACGGCTCAGTGCCTTGCCGCCTCTGTCGGTTTATGTGCACGTGCCTTGGTGCGTGCGTAAGTGTCCTTACTGTGATTTTAATTCTCACGAGCAACCTACGGTCTTGCCCGAGGCGCGTTACCTTGATGCTTTGCAGGCAGATCTTGAGCAAGCTCTGCCCGACATTTGGGGCCGACAGGTGCATACCGTGTTTATTGGCGGAGGCACGCCTAGCCTACTTAGTGCTGCAGGTGTCGAACGTCTGATGGCCTTGTTGCGCTCGCATTTAAATCTTTGGCCCGATGCCGAAGTGACCCTTGAGGCCAATCCAGGCACAGCAGAGGCAGAGCGGTTTATGGCCTATGCGTCGAGCGGTGTGAATCGTATTTCGCTGGGGATTCAGTCGTTTGCAGATGACAAACTGCAGGCTTTGGGGCGGGTGCACGACGCGGCTCAAGCGCGCGCGGCAATCGTCATGGCGCAACGCGCAGTGCCGCGCGTCAACCTCGACCTGATGTTTGCCCTGCCCGGACAGACGCTTGCGCAGTGCGAGCAAGACGCACACGAGGCCTTGAGTTTTGGTACCGAACACTTGTCGATGTATCAGCTCACCTTCGAACCAAATACGGTCTTTGCCAAGTATCCGCCCGCTGTGCCAGACGACGAACTTGCCTTCGACATGCAGGAGTTGATCGTGACGCTGGCGCAGGCCTCTGGTCTTGAGCGCTACGAGGTCTCGGCCTTTTCTAAGTCTGGCGCGCGCGCGCGGCACAACATGAACTACTGGGAGTTTGGTGATTACTTAGGAATTGGACCGGGCGCGCACGGCAAGATTTCTTTTCATGACCGCATCGAACGCCAGGCCCGCCAGCGCAATCCCGTCAGTTGGATGCAGTCTGCGCTGGCTCGCAACGGTTCGCACGTCTCCGAGCGGCGTCAACTCGCCACCTCCGAGCTTGCCTTTGAGTTCATGCTCAACGCATTACGGCTCAAGCAAGGTGTTGGCGCCTCGCTGTACACTGAGCGCTGTGGAGTACCCCTCGCGTCGATGAATAAAGCCTTGCTTCTGGCGACCAAGCGCGGTTTGTTGCTTGAGAACCCGATGCGTCTGCAGGCAACCGAGCTCGGTTGGCGGTTTCTGAATGAATTGCAGGCACTATTCTTGTAAAATCACCATCGGGGTGCGTAACGCACTATCTTGGTGCATAAATGCACTTTACTAGTGCAAATACCCGCACTGTTTTGGGCATTTCAGTTAAAAATGTCTGGCATGAATGTTGCTTTGAAACCTATTAGTTATATTGCAACAATTATTAATTAGTCATCATTTTCACCTTTCCGGAGTCAGTATGAGCACCTCTCAAGATGTTCTGAAGAAGATTGCCGAAGACGAAGTCAAGTTTGTCGACTTTCGTTTTACGGACACCATGGGCAAAGAGCAACACGTTTCGGTTCCTGTCAGCCAGATGAACACCGAAAAGTTCACCGAAGGTCACGCGTTTGACGGTTCGTCAATCGCCGGCTGGAAAGGCATTGAAGCTTCGGACATGCTCCTTATTCCCGATCCAAATACTGCTCACATGGACCCGTTTCGCGAAGAATCCACGATGATTCTGACCTGCGACGTCGTTGAACCTTCAGACATGAAGGGATACGACCGCGATCCACGTTCGCTGGCAAAGCGCGCAGAAGCCTATCTCAAAGCGAGCGGCTTGGGCGACACCGCCTTTTTTGGTCCTGAGCCAGAGTTTTTTGTTTTTGACGGCGTGACCTGGGGCGACGATATGTCCGGCTGCCACGTCAAGATCAAGTCTGACGAAGCCTCATGGTCGACTGGCATTGACTCAGAGGGCGGCAACATGGCTCATCGCCCACGCGTCAAGGGCGGTTACTTCCCAGTGCCTCCGGTCGACTCCATGCAAGACATGCGTTCAGAAATGTGCCTGTTGCTTGAAGAAGCAGGCATCCCTGTCGAAGTACATCACCACGAAGTGGCTGGTGCCGGTCAGATGGAAATCGGTACGAGGTTCAGCACCTTGGTGACACGCGCCGACTGGAATCAAATCCTCAAGTACACCGTRCACAACGTCGCACACGCTTATGGCAAAACCGCAACATTCTTGCCAAAACCAATTGTCGGTGACAACGGTTCAGGCATGCACGTTCACCAGTCAATCTGGAAAGACGGTCAAAACCTGTTTTCAGGTAATGGCTACGCTGGTTTGTCTGAATTCGCGCTCTATTACATTGGTGGCGTCATCAAGCACGCTCGCGCGCTCAATGCGATTACCAATCCTGGCACAAACTCTTACAAGCGGTTGGTCCCGCATTACGAAGCACCTGTGAAGCTTGCTTACTCTGCACGCAACCGCTCAGCTTCGATTCGTATTCCTTACGTCGCCAATCCAAAAGGCCGTCGAATCGAAACACGTTTCCCTGATCCACTTGCGAACCCATACTTGTGCTTCTCGGCCTTGATGATGGCGGGTCTGGATGGCGTGCAAAACAAGATTCACCCTGGCGATCCCGCAGACAAAAATCTGTACGACTTGCCACCCGAAGAAGATGCAAAGATCCCAACGGTTTGCAGTTCACTTGAGCAAGCGCTCGAAGAACTCAACAAAGACCGCGAGTTCTTGACACGCGGCGGGGTGTTTAGTAATTCAATGCTCGATGCCTACGTGGATCTGAAAATGCAAGAAGTCAATCGCTTGCGTATGACGACCCATCCCGTCGAATTCGACATGTACTACAGTCTGTAATTTGCTGTTTAACTCTGGAGTCAGGTCTTTGGTGGCCTGAATACCATGAACTCCGCTGAAGCCTTCGATCTGCTTGCCACCACAGTTCTTTTATTGAACGCGTCTGGTGAAGTCGTCGAGGCAAATGCGGCAGCAGAAGCAATGTTTGGGCGGTCTCGGCGTAGCCTCTTGGGGCAGCCGGCCGTCTTTTTATTTGATCGTGATTCTGCGCTTGAACACTCGATGCAGCAAGCCTGCTCGGGCGAGGTGGCCGACTGCAGGCAATTCGCACGTACGCGCCGAGGCCCAGACACCGTCGAGGTAAGCGTGACTTCAATTGCGCTGTCTCAGCAGCGTTGGGCAGCGCTCATTGAAGTCAAAGATCTTGAACAGCGTGTCTTGGTGGATCGCAGCATTCGTCTGGTTGACGAGATCAATACACAGCACGCACTTCTGCGAAATTTGGCACACGAAGTCAAAAATCCCTTGGGCGGGTTGCGCGGGGCAGCACAGTTGCTTGAATCTGAGCTGCTTGATCCGGCGCTGCGCGAATATACCAGCGTGATTATTTCTGAGGCCGATCGCCTGCAAGCCTTGGTTGACCGACTCGCTGCTCCGCAGCGTATGCCGGTGCAGTGGCAGGCTGTGAATATTCACGAGATTTGCGAGCGTGTCTGTGCGCTAGTCAGAGCCGAGTTTCGTGAGGTTGCGCTATTGCGCGACTACGACGCCTCGATGCCCGAGTTTCGAGCCGACCCGGCGCGCGTCATGCAGGCGCTCTTAAATATTGTTCGTAATGCTGCGCAGATACTGACGGGGTCTGCGGGCACACCGTCACCGCATATCACGCTCAAGACGCGGATCGCGCGTCAGCTGCTGYTGCGCCATAAGCAACACCGCCTGACGGCGGTCGTCACGGTGACCGATAACGGTCCCGGTGTGCCCGAGACGTTACGCGAACGTATTTTTCATCCACTGGTCACAGGGCGCGAGGGGGGCACCGGACTCGGTTTGAGTTTGGCGCAAGACTTCGCGCATCAGCACGGTGGCGTTATTGAGTTCGACTCGCAACCCGGTCACACCGAGTTTCGTTTGCAATTACCTATGGAGCCGCTTTAATGAAACCCGTCTGGATCGTGGATGATGATCAAGCTATTCGCTGGGTGCTTGAAAAGGCCCTTAGCCGTGCAAACATACCGACAAAAAGCTTTGTGAATGCCGCTGAGGTTTCGGCAGCACTTAAGCTTGAGTCACCCTCGGCACTAGTGTCCGATATTCGAATGCCCGGCACCGATGGCTTGGCTTTATTGGCCGAGGTCAAAGAAAAATACCCGACCTTGCCGGTCATCATCATGACCGCCTATAGCGATCTTGACAGCACGGTTTCGGCCTTTCAAGGCGGCGCGTTTGATTACCTCGCTAAGCCCTTCGATATTAACGAGGCGGTTGCGTTGATTTCACGTGCCATGCAAGAGCCCTCGGCAGAAGAGATCGCAGCACAGGCGCTCCCGAGCTCTGCTCAGGCCAGCGATAGGGGCATGCTGGCACAATCCGCCTCGGTTGCGATGCAAGAGGTGTTTCGGGCGATTGGGCGCTTGGCACAATCTAACGTGACAGTCTTGATTACAGGCGAATCCGGCACGGGTAAAGAGTTGGTGGCGAGGGCTTTACATAGCCACGGCGTGCGGTCAAAAGGGCCCTTTGTTGCGCTCAATACAGCGGCCATTCCGCGTGATCTGCTCGAAGCTGAGTTGTTTGGCCACGAACGCGGTGCGTTCACCGGCGCCAATGCATTGCGACGCGGGCGGTTTGAAGAGGCGGGCGGCGGCACATTATTCCTAGACGAAATCGGCGATATGCCGTTTGAATTGCAAACGAGATTGTTACGTGTGTTGTCCGAAGGCACCTTTTATCGCGTGGGTGGCGCACAGCCCGTCAGGGTCGACGTGCGCATCGTTGCGGCCACGCATCAGCCTCTTGAAGATCGGGTAAAAGAGGGGAAGTTCCGTGAAGATTTGTATCATCGTTTAAATGTGATTCGGTTAAGGTTGCCCGCGCTGCGCGAGCGGCGCGAAGACGTAGCCGAGTTGGCCAAGCACTTTTTATCAGTCTCGGCACGCGGGGTGGGCGTGCCGGCTAAACGTCTGTCTGAGGGGGCGTTATTTGCTCTGTCGCAGTTTGACTACCCTGGCAATGTGCGCCAACTCGAGAATTTTTGTCATTGGCTCACGGTAATGGCACCAGGGCAAGTCGTCGAAGTGGGAGACCTGCCTCCCGAAGTTCGCGCGGCCAGAGAGGGACTGACTCGCCTTGACCCCGACAGCGCGCCCGTCATTGAACAAACTTGGCAGCAGTTGCTCGCGCTAGACGCGAATGTGCGTTTGTCGCGTTCAGAGCCCGAGGTCTGGACGGCGCTCACCCGCCAGTTCGAACGTGCACTGCTACAGTCTTCGCTAGAGGTCTGCCGAGGTCGGCGCGTTGAGGCCGCCGCCCGCTTAGGCATGGGTCGTAATACCATTACTCGCAAGCTCAGAGAACTGGGTATGGACGCCGTTGACACTTAGTTGCGCTCGTCATTTATGTTTTAACTATTGAATGTTACACTTCAATAGTTAATTAAAGGATGGCGTCCATGTCTAAAGCAATCATTCATACCAACGCTGCGCCCGCTGCTGTCGGCCCGTATTCGCAGGCAGTTGTCGCGCCTGCCGGGCGAACCGTGTATTTGTCTGGGCAGATCGGGTTAACGCCCTCCACGGGCATTATGGTCTCAGAAGATTTCCAAGCGCAGGTGCGTCAGTCGTTTGCCAATATGCAAGCGGTGATTGAGGCCGCAGGGGGGCGTCTGGACAGCATCGTTAAGCTCACTTTGTTTTTAACTGACCTGGGGCAGTTCGCGATTGCCAATAGCATCATGGCCGAACTCCTCCCAGAGCCTTTTCCGGCACGTTCAACCGTGGGTGTTGCCAGTCTGCCCAAGGGTGCGCAGTTTGAAATCGAGGCCATCCTCGTTATTTAATGGCTCGCGCAAACGGTTCAGCCCGCGTGTCTTCGCATCCTGCCAAGGTCTCATCTCGTGCTGCCCGCAAGGTCGCGGCGCCGGCCCAGCCAAAAGCGCTTAGCAGCACTAAACAGAAGCTCGAAAAACTTGGCCTGCGCAGCGCTCAAGATTTGATCTTGCATTTGCCTCTTCGCTACGAAGACGAAACCGAGATCATGCCGATTGCGGTTCTGCGACCGGGGCGCTCAGCGCAGATTCAAGGCGTGGTGATCCGCTCAGCTGCCAGTCATCAACCCCGCCGTCAACTGACTGCGGTTTTACAAGACGAAAGCGGCGTGATTGGTTTGCGCTGGCTGACTTTTTATCCGAATCAACAGCAGCAAATGCAAGTGGGTCGTCGCTGGCGAGTGCGCGGCGAAGTGCGCGGTGGCTTGCATGGCTACGAAATCATTCACCCTAAAGTGACGGTGGCCGATTCACCGCTGCCTGCAGCGTTAACGCCGGTCTATCCGACTACCGACGGCCTGTCACAACCTAGTCTGCGTAAAGCCATCCTGCAGGCGCTCGATTTAGCTGAACTCAGCGACACGCTTGAAGCCGACTTAGTCAAAAAACTGGGTTTGCAGACGTTTGATCTTGCGATTCGCACGCTGCATGGGCCCACGCCCGACATGGATGCGCAGGCTCTGATTGAGCACACGCATCCGTCTTGGCTACGCATAAAGTTTGACGAGTTGCTTGCGCAACAGTTGTCTTTGGCAGCGGCGCGCGATGTCCGACGTAGTCTGCGTGCCCGAAAGTTGACGCTAAACAGCAAGCCCGAAAGCCTGTGCGCGCGCCTGCTTCAGGCGTTGCCCTTTCGTTTGACGCCCGCCCAAGCAAGAGTGGTGGGTGAGATCAGTGCCGACTTACAGCGCGACTTTCCGATGTATCGCTTATTGCAAGGTGATGTCGGTAGCGGTAAAACGGTTGTGGCGGCGCTCGCAGCGTTGCAGGCCATCGATGCGGGTATGCAAGTCGCCTTAATGGCCCCCACCGAGATTCTGGCTGAACAACACTACCAAAAATTAACAATATGGTGTGAACCGTTGGGAATCGAGGTGTGTTGGCTAACAGGCAGCATTACGCCCAAAGCACGCAAACTAGCCAACGAAGCGATTTCTGGTGGTCGCGCCCGCCTGGTGGTGGGCACGCAAGCGTTGATACAAGACACCGTCGAGTTTTTCGACCTTGGGTTGGTGATCGTCGATGAGCAGCACCGTTTTGGTGTGGCGCAACGTTTGTCGTTGTCCCGTAAGGGGCAAGACGCACAGACCGGCGCTGCGCTTTCGGCCTCAGATGATTTTGTACCGCACCAACTGACCATGAGCGCCACGCCGATTCCTCGCACGCTGGCGATGACTTTCTATGCAGATCTTGAGGTCTCGTCGATTGATACGCTGCCGCCAGGGCGCATGCCGGTACTCACAAAACTGATTTCAAGCGTGCGACGCGAAGAAGTTGTCGCCCACGTTGCACAAGCCTGTACGACCGGTCAGCAGGTGTATTGGGTGTGTCCGCTCGTGCAAGAAAGCGAAACGCTCGACCTACAAACGGCGGTTGATACGCATTTGGCGCTCACCCAAGCGCTTCCTGAGTGTCGTGTGGGCCTCGTGCACGGGCAATTGCACCAAACAGAAAAAGCGAAGGTGATGAAAGCGTTTCGTGAGGCAAAGATCGATGTGCTGGTTGCAACGACCGTGATCGAAGTCGGTGTCGATGTGCCGAATGCCTCGTTGATGGTCATTGAGCACGCCGAGCGTTTTGGTTTGGCACAACTGCATCAGCTACGCGGTCGGGTCGGGCGAGGCGTCGCAAAATCAGTGTGCGTATTGTTATATCAAACACCGCTGTCCATGTTGGCGCGTCAGCGTTTACGCGCAATGTACGAGACTCAGGATGGTTTTGAAATCGCACAGCGAGATCTTGATTTGCGTGGTCCGGGCGAGTTGTTGGGTTCAAGGCAATCCGGCGTCACACTGTTACGTTTTGCCGACCTCGCGACCGATAGCGCCTTGGTCGTCGCTGCGCGTGAAGTCGCAACAGATTTAAGAAAAAATGCACCTCATATTGTTGAGCGTCATCTGGCGCGTTGGATGCGTGGGCGCGAAGACTTTTTACGCAGTTAGATTTTTATAGGTRCAAACAAGATGACGTTGACTGAACTGAAATACATTGTGGCGGTCGCACGCGAAAGACACTTTGGACGCGCGGCAGAAGCCTGTTTTGTGAGYCAGCCGACCTTGTCTGTTGCCGTCCGTAAGCTAGAAGACGAACTGGGCGTCACGATTTTTGAGCGCGGTGGTTCTGAAGTTGGCGTCACGGTCATTGGGCAAACACTAGTTTCACAGGCACAAAAAGTGCTTGAAGAAAGCGCCAATTTAAAAGAACTTGCCCGCCATGGTAACGACCCCCTGGCTGGGGTGTTACGTGTGGGGGTGATCCACACGATCGGGCCATATTTATTGCCCAAACTTGTGCCGTGGCACATCTCCTGTACACCACAAATGCCTCTGGTGTTACAAGAAAACTTCACAGTTAAATTAATCGAATTGCTCAGGCAAGGCGAAATCGATTGTGCCATTCTGGCMTTACCACTGCCTGAGGCGGGGCTTGCGACGCGCGCGTTGTATGACGAGCCTTTTGTCGTGGTGATTCCAGCGAGTCATCCTTGGGCGAAATGCAAGTCGATCTCGGCCGAAGACCTTAAACAGCAGAATATGCTGTTGCTTGGAAGCGGTCATTGCTTCCGAGACCAAGTACTCGAAGTGTGTCCAGAGCTGTCTCGCTTTGCGGCGGCCAGTGAGGGGATTCAAAGAACCTTTGAAGGATCTTCGCTTGAAACCATCCGCCACATGGTGGCAGCCGGCATTGGCATCACCGTGATGCCTCTGACGTCTGTGCCTGAGTCCGAGCGCAACAATACTTTATTGCGCTACATCAAGTTTGACAAACCAGTGCCGGACCGCCGCGTCGTGCTKGCATGGCGTAAAAGCTACCCTCGCCGGGTGGCCATCGAAACGCTGGCGCAGGCGGTGTTCGCCTGCGGCTTAGAGGGAGTACAAATGCTTGAACCTACCGCCAAGAAAAAGTCTTAAACATGCAACARCGCCTCTGGTTATATGGACGCTTGATTCGAATCGATAAACCGATTGGAATCTTGCTTTTGCTATGGCCGACCTTGTGGGCGGTGTTTGCCGCGTCAAATGGATGGCCAAGCCTTAAAGTCTTAGCGATTTTTATCCTCGGAACAATCTTGATGCGTTCGGCGGGTTGTGCGATGAATGATTATTTTGATCGCGATATTGATTTGCACGTCAAACGAACCGAACAGCGCGTGTTGACTGCGGGTTTAATCCGGCCCGGCGAGGCCTTAGGCGTAGCGGCAGTGCTAAGCCTGTTGAGTTTGGCGCTCGTCTGGCCGCTGAACCGCCTGACGCTTCAGCTTGCCTTGGTGGCCGCTTTACTGGCGGTGACGTATCCCCTTTTTAAACGTTTTTTTGCAATTCCTCAGGCCTATCTGGGTATTGCTTTTGGCTTTGGGATTCCGATGGGGTTTGCTGCGGTGTTAGAGACAGTTCCCCCGGTTGCGTGGTTAATGCTCTTGGCAAATGTCTTTTGGGCGATTGCCTACGACACAGAATACGCGATGGTTGATCGTGACGATGATCTTCGCTTGGGCCTGAAAACCTCAGCCATCACGTTTGGTCGGTACGATGTATTCTTCGTAGCGGTGTCTTATGTGCTGACTTTTGTACTGCTCGCTGTCGCTGGATGGCTGCTCGGTTATGGCTGGCCGTATGGGCTTGGGCTTTTTGCCGGCGCCGCGCTGGCGGTGTTGCACCTTTATTGGATTCGGCAGCGCCAGCGTGAGGCGTGTTTTCGGGCGTTTTTACACAATACCTGGATAGGTTTTGCAGTATTTTGCGGGATTTTTTTTCAGACTACAATTTTTTCTTAAGACCTTGGTATTTTTAGTTTTCACGTGCGCAGCCATATCAACGCGCGTAACCATTGTTTTCTCTCGGGTGCGCTCATGAATCGTTTTCCTTCGATCGCTTTTATTGGCGGTGGCAATATGGCCAACGCGCTTGTTTCAGGCTTGCTCGGCCAAGGCTGCGCGGCGAACAGCTTACACGTCGTTGAAGTCACCGACACGTTACGCCAACAGTGGCAGGCGCGCGGTATCAGCGTCGCCTCTGCACCCGACCAAACGCTTGGCGCGCAACAGGTCTGGATCCTTGCCGTGAAGCCGCAGCAGATGCGCGAGGTTGTCTTGCAGTGCAAGCCCTGGTTAACGCCCAATACTCTGGTCA
The DNA here is from genome assembly GCA_002737415.1 of Alcaligenaceae bacterium. Lineage (GTDB taxonomy): Bacteria > Pseudomonadota > Gammaproteobacteria > Burkholderiales > Burkholderiaceae_B > Zwartia. Next base: position 38,097 of record NSIQ01000023.1, read on the forward strand.
TTAGTATCGCAGCGGGTATTTCAATGGCGTCGCTGACCGCTTGGCTAGGCACGCCCACACAACCCTTTACGCGAGTCGTGCGGTGTATGCCAAACACGCCAGCGTTGGTTGCGGCAGGCGTGACAGGGATGGCCGCTGTGGCGGGCCTGCCACAACCCGAGCAAGAGATCGCCGCCAAGGTCTTGGGTGCAGTTGGGCAAGTCGTCTGGGTGGATAGCGATCAGGCTCTCGATGCCGTGACTGCACTGTCTGGCAGCGGTCCGGCTTATGTATTTTTGTTTTTAGAAGCTTTGATTGCAGGTGCGCAGGCGCTTGGGCTGTCAGCCACGCAGGCCCGCTCCCTCGCACTTGCAACGCTGGCGGGTTCGACTAAATTAGCCGCAGAGTCGACCGAACCACCTTCGGTTTTGCGCGAACGGGTCACTTCAGCAGGCGGTACAACGGCAGCTGCACTCGACGTGTTTATGCAATTAGATTTTTCAAATATCGTGGCGCAAGCCATGGCGGCAGCCAATACTCGGGCGGGCGAACTGTCGGCTGAGTTTGGGCGCTAATGTCAGGTCTTTTGCGTAGTCACCTTTTTGAACGTCTTCACTTCATTAGAGCATTCAATTGAAAAAAATATTAATCTCACTCGTTTTATTACTCGCCGTCTCAGTCGCGGCCTGGCTTGGTGCAAGTATCTACGTCGGTCGTTCGGCGACCGCGCTGATCACTAAAATCGCTGCGAAAGCGGGTCAAGATACCGCAATACGTATGGTCGAGGTCGATCACAAACAAGGGTTGTTCTCCTCTAGCGGACAGTTCGAGATCCGCTTGAACGATGTCGCGGTTGACGCAAAAAGCGGCAAACAACTCTTTGCGTTGCAGGTCAACTACAACCTTGAGCACCTCTTGTTGCCTTCCTCGTCGATGCGTTTTAACTGGGCAGTTAAACCCGCGGGTCAATCAGGCACCGAGTTCAACCGCTTATTTGGTTCAGAAATTAAATTGCAAGGCCAAGGCAAACTTGCCTATGGCGGTAAAGCGCTATCGACCTTAAAACTGCCTGAACTGGCAATGAAGCAGGGCAAAGAGTTGTTTCATCTGTCGCCTTCAAGTGGCAATATCGCCTGGGGTGAAAAAACGCTTGCGCTTGACTGGAAAACCGAGCGAATCAGTTCACGGGGTGCAGGCCATGCGCTCGACATACAAGGCCTGAGCTTCACCGGCGATATTCAAAACCGAGAGCGTGGCCTTGGTGCGCTACAACTTTCGATCAACAAACTCAGCACGAAAGAGGCCACAGCAGAAACGATTGGTGTGCAAGTTGCGAGCGCTGAAGCCGGGGGTAAGCTAGAGCTTAAAATAATCCCAAAGATTGCAAATTTGACGGTTGCAGGGCAAAAACTTAGCGATTTGTTGCTTGAGTTTGTCGTCAAGGGTCTAGATATTGAAAGCGTCGACACGCTTTCGGCGATCAGCACCGATTCAAATGACTTTCGCAACCTGACCGCGGACGAACAGTCCCGTGCGAGTGGTGCGTTACAGAATTTAGTGGCTAAAGGCTTTTCAGTTGGCTTGCCACAAATCAACGCAAAAATGGGTACCGGTTCCATCAAGGGTGATTTTTTGCTTGAGGTCAGCAAACCGGCCGGCACCACAGCCGCTCAGTTCTCGTTTGCGCAGTCTGTCAAAGCCAACGGCAAGCTTGAAGCGCAAGGCCGTATTATCGACAATACGCAAAAACGCCTGGCGCTTATGCTTGGGATTGCGACTGAAACTCGCGAAGGCTTAAGGGCAAATTTTCAGTTCGCCAACGGCACGCTCAGAGCCAACGGAAAAAACCACGATGTGCGTGACAATCTCGCGTATTTTGACGAGCGGATCAATGCAGCCTTGTATCCTAAGAAGTAAAACCTATTCGAAACGATAGCGCTTAATGAGAAAATCTTATGCGAGTCTTTTTTGCGGCACTTGGCACCGAGACCAATACGTTCTCTCCGCTGCCCACCAGTCTTGCCTCGTTTAAAGATCGGGATTATTACCCGGCGGGTACTCACCCAGACAAGCCAACATTTTTGAGTGGGCCGTTGCATGTGTTACGAGAGCGGTGCGCCGAACTCGGGTGGGAGCTCGCCCAAGGGCTGATCGCAGCAGCTCAGCCAAGCGGCATCACGACTCGCGTGGCCTACGAAACCCTGCGTGATGAATTGCTCAGTGATCTCATTAAAGCGATGCCTGTTGACATGGTGATCTTAGGGATGCACGGCGCCATGGTGGCAGAGGGCTACGATGACTGCGAGGGTGACATTCTTGAGCGGGTGCGCGCCTGCGTAGGCTCTGGAGTCGTGGTCGGTGCCGAGCTTGATTTGCACGCCCATCTCAGTGCGCAGATGGTCAAGCAAGCTGATATGTTGGTGCTCTACAAAGAGTATCCACACACCGATATTTTGGCTCGTGCCGCAGAACTGATCGAACTCTGTATTGAGAAATATCAAAATAAAATCCAGCCCGTCGCGGCCTTGGTTGACTGCCAGATGATCGTGCCGATTCATACGACGCGCGAGCCCGGTGCAAGCTTAGTCAAACGCTTGCAATCCTTCGAAGGTAAAAATGGCATCTTGTCGGTCTCGGTTGCGCATGGTTTCGCAACTGGAGACGTCCCCGAGATGGGGACTAAAGTCTTGGTTTACAGCGATGCTGAGCCTGCGGCAGCGCAGGCGCTCGCGCGTCAACTCGCAGACGAGCTGATCGCCTTGCGTGAAGCGCTGATGGTGCCCTATCGTAGTATCGATCAGGCGCTTGACGAGGCTCTTGTCGCGCCCCAGGGGCCAGTCGTGCTGGCCGACCGTGCTGACAACCCGGGCAGTGGTGCGCCTGGCGATGCAACTTTTGTTTTGCAACGTTTGCTAGAACGTCAGATTCAACAGGCAGCGCTTGGCCCTCTTTGGGATCCAGTTGCTGCGCGCATCGCGTTCGATGCCGGGGTTGGCTCCACGCTGAAGCTGCGGCTGGGTGGCAAAATTGGGCCCTTGTCGGGCGCGCCCATTGATGTCTTATGTACCGTCAAGGCACTTAAGCGCGAGATGTCCATGACGAGCCTCTCGGGTGGGCTCACCCCGCTTGGCGACTGCGCGCTGGTGCAAGCCCAAGGTATCGAGATCGTCTTAACTTCAAATCGTAACCAGGCCATGAATATTGATCTGTTTACGCAGCTTGGGTGCGACCTCATGCAAAAGAAAATGGTGATTGTCAAATCCGCACAGCACTTCTATGCGTCGTTCTCTACCATTGCCAAGCAGGTGATTTATGTTGGCGGACAAGGCGTCGCTACTCCCGACTGGAAGACGCTTACTTATACAAAAATTCGTCGTCCCAAGTGGCCGCTTGACGCGTGAGGTTGTTTGGGCACAAACGATTCAAGCCTAACGCGCAGGTCTTGTTTGAAGCCGTGCCTAGACAGCYCCGAGCGCTGCGAGCAGAAGTGGCTTGGGCAGCACAATTCGTACCCTTAACCCGGGGTTTGCCTCTTCCAAAAAAAACCTCGCCGTCGTGTAGCTGAGTAAAGGCCGAAACAATCGATAAGCCTAGCACGCTGCCTGGTCGGTTTGCATGCATTTTGAATACTAAGTTGTCTCAGCCGTTTATCAGACAAAAAAAAGGATCCTTGCGGATCCTTTTTTTATTCGCTCGATTTAGATCGGCGTAAACATTGGTACGGGTGGGCCGTCACCTTCAGTGGGTTTAAATACGAGCTTGACGTGCTGCCCAATTTTTAAAGCCGCCAAATCACAATCGACGATTTGCGTCATCATCGTGACGCCTTCTTCGAGCGTAACGTAGGCAATGCAATAAGGATTAGGGTTGCCGCGCTGCATGACGCTTAACGAGTAAATGACGCCTTTGCCTGAGCCTTCTTTCCATTCGGTCTCACCAAAACAGAAAGGGCAAAGCGCACGCGGATACCAGTGTGGCTTCTTGCACGAGGTGCAATATTTAACTAAAAACTTACCGTTTTTAGCAGCATCCCAAAAGGGTTCGTTACCGGGTTCTTTCACAGGTGCTGGGAGGGGGTTAGGTTGATACATCATAGTCATGATTATGCACGCTCCAGAATCAGGGTTGCACTGCCGTGGCGCGCGCCAAGCAGGCCGCCTGTGCCATGTGCCAGGGCAAGATCGCAGTTTTTAACTTGTACGGCAGGGTGCGCTTCGCCGCGCAATTGACGTACCGCCTCAATGACCTTGGTGATACCGCCACGGTTGGCAGGGTGGTTATTACACAAGCCACCGCCATCGGTATTAAAAGGTAGTTTGCCGACACCAGAAATCAGATTGCCGTCTGAGACGAATTTTCCGCCTTCGCCTTTTTTGCAAAAACCGAGATCTTCAAGCTGCATCAAGACCGTGATGGTAAAGCTGTCATAGATCGAAGCGTATTTAATGTCTTGAGGTGTCAGCCCCGCTTCTGMGAAGGCGGCTGCACCCGAGGCGCGCGCGCCCGAGTAGGTTAAATCGACATGGCCACCTAACTGACCTTTTAGCGCTTCACCAGCGCCACGTACCTTCACCAGCGGCCGTTTAAGCGACTTGGCGATATCGGGGTGAGCGACAATCAAGGCGCCGCCGCCATCACTGACCACGCAGCAATCCAGACGATGCAAAGGCGTTGAGACCAAGGGTGAGTTCACCACGTCTTCGACCGTGACAACGTCACGCAGCATGGCGTGTGGATTGTGTTGCGCATGATGCGAGGCAGCGACTTTAATCCAGGCCAATTGCTCGGCAGTGGTGCCGTATTCGTACATGTGCCGTGCGGCAACCATGGCATAGCTGTTGACTGTGACTGGACCAAACGGCGCTTCAAAGGGCACGTCAGGAATGTCTACGCCCCAGCTGCGCGGCTGCATGCCCGACGAGCCAGCCGAGCGCGGGCGACCCGCCAGAGTAATCAGGGCGATTTTGCACTTACCTGCTGCAATCGCCTGCGCGGCGTGCGAGACATGAATCAGATAAGAGCAGCCACCGGTCTCGGTTGAGTCGACATGACGCAATTTTGTGAGGCCCATGTAGTCGGCCATGTTGAGCATGCCCAAACCGGGTGCGTCGCCAGCGCAGTAATAGCCGTCGATATCGCTGAGCGACAAGCCGGCATCGGCAAGTGCGCCCTTAGCCGATTCAGCGTGAATTTGCGCAACCGACTTATCAGGTGCTTTGCGGGTAGGGTGCTCGTAGGCACCAACGATATAAGCTTTGTCTCGTATTGTCATGGGTCGTTGTGTTGATCAAGAGTCAATAAAATAGTGCAGAGTGAGGCACTCACCAAATAGCTTTTTACCATCGATGCGAGCTTGCGTGGGGCGCGCGAGTAAGAGAGTGTTAAATATTCGGTTTGTCGCGTCTCAGCGCCGAGGCACCGAGCAGCAGCCAACCGAGCATCAGACAAACGCCCCCGGTGGGTGCAAAGGCGCTGGCATTTGTGACTGAGAACAAGTACTTAAGCTCGATCGAGCCACAAAACAAGACGATGCCAGCGAGTAATAAGCAGCGTGCGCCCAGCGCAAGGTAACCAGTTAAGCCGGCGGCAAAGAGCAAGACGACGGCGTGAATCAATTGATACAGCGAGGCGCGTTCGACAGCCCGCGCTGCCATAGGGTCGGCTARCGCGTGCGAGGCCACGGCACCCAAGGCGACAGCCGTCAGGCCCAGCAAGGCGGCGACAACGAACCAGCCGCGCTGGCTGGCACTTGGGCTGTGGTGCGGCGGATGGGCGAGAGTATTTTTAAGGGACATGAGAGGAGGGCGCCCGTAAGGCTGCAAAGGTGGTTATTCGTTCGGTGACAAAGCAGGCGATTAGAGAAAAAGTCCAAGCGAAGGCTTAAGGCTAGCATTAACGCTAAAATATGACCTGAGCGCAGGTTGTCTGAGAGCAAAAACTATGTTGAACAAAATAAAGTGTCTGTCGGTGGTGATGCCGGCGGTGATGTCGATAATGACCCTCCTGTTTTTGACAGGCTGCGTCGGGCTTGAGTCGGCAAACTCACCTAAAGAAACCTTTGTGCTGCCGCGCGCCTACCAAGAGGTCTATCAACTCGCCCTGGTGCAAGCCAAAGAGTGCTGGAGCGATGGGGGCGATCTACCCGTTAAAGGACAACTTGATTCGGCCGCTCGCACGGCACAGGTTTTTGTGACAAACGGCCTGGGGAGCGGGCGCTATGGTCAGGTCGATATCCGTGCCTTAGATGATAAAAACTCTGAAATCACCGTCCGTTTGGCGGGTGTCAACATTTGGGACGCGGCYGCGCTTGCCGCGATGCACGAAGCCTTGCAGTTTGGCGTCTGGACGTGTACCCGCTATATGCCRAGCGCCCGACCCGCCAATAAAAAATAAAGCGTTGGTCTACAACGTCAATTTCAATTTTCTTTAAAAGTATATTGTGTCCGAACCTTTTGAACCGTCCACTTATTTTGGTCTTGATATCCCCTACCTGAAATTTTTAGGTGTGGAACCCGTGCTGTGTGCAGGCGAGCGTGCTGTGACACGGTTAAAAATTCGCGATGATTTATTGAATAGCCGCGGCCACATTCATGGCGGTGCGCTGATGAGCCTGCTTGATTTCACCCTCAGTGCGGCGGGTCGTTCGGTTGACCCTCTGGGGATCGGCATGGCAACGATCGACATCACCGTGAGCTGTTTTGAACCCGCAGTGACCGATTTGACGATTCAGGCTCGTTGCCTGCGGCGCGGTTCGTCTATTGCTTTTTGCGAGGGTGAAGTGCTAGATACCGAGGGCAAACTGATTGCGAAAGCCTCGGCTTCGTTCAAGGTATTAAAGGCCAAATACCGAGCGAAGGCCGCGTAAAGCCGCGTCAACACGCCTTTGACGCTGATCGCGTCAGCCTCGCGTCACGTCGGGCGCTGACTTAGCTGAGCTTTGCTTTAACCAGCGCAGACAACATTGACATGTCGGCGCGACCGGCTAAAGCTGGTTTTAAGAGCGCCATGACTTTACCCATGGCGGGGTTGCCGGTAATGCCTTGTGCTTGCACTTCTGCTAGGGCGGCGTCGATCGCGGCGTTGACTTCGGCCTCAGTTGCCGCTTGTGGCAAAAACTCTTTTAAGACAGCCATCTCGGCGGTTTCTAGTGCGACGGTTTCGGTGCGTCCGGCTTGTTCGTAGGCTGCGATCGATTCGCGACGCTGCTTGATCTGTTTTTCAATGATGGCGGTGACCTCAGCGTCGGTGACGTCTTTACGTTCGTCGATTTCTTTTTGTTTAATCGCAGCCTGTAAAAAGCGCAACGTGCCCAAACGTTCGCTGGCCTTTGCACGCATGGCGTCTTTGACTGATTCTGCGATACGAAGTTTGAGTGCTGACATAATAGGCCCGAGAATGAAGAAGAGATAGACTCGAGTATAAAGCCTCAAAATTGAAGCTTCGTCGTTTTCAAACAAAACGGTCTGCGTGGTTGAGACTTGCTGCGGCTTGTTCGCTGTCAAGCAAAGGTAATAAGTTTGAATGGTCTTCTAAACGCCCCACAAGCAAGTGTTGCGTGCCTTGTAAATTTTGCCACGTGCCAATGGCGGCCAGTAAAGGCGCATGAAACAGCTCACGGCGCTGTCGCACGGCTAACTCAGCGCGTACGATCAGATTGACCGAACCGGTTTCGTCTTCAAGTGTAATGAAAACAACTCCCTTGGCGGTTTGTGGTCGTTGACGCATGGTGACCAGGCCACAAGCGCGTGCCAGACGCCCTTGTGGAAACTGTGCCAGTGTCGTGGCGGTCGCAAAGCGCAGGCGCGTCAAGGTTGGGCGTAGCAAAGCCAGAGGATGGCGCCCTAGCGTAAAGCCCAGACGTTGATAGTCAACGACGATATCGTGTGCCTCTGTGGGGGCTGACAAAAGGGGTTGCTCGTGCTCGTGGGGCTCGGCTTCGCGCAGCAAGCCTTTGCTTGCTACGCTCGCCGCCGCGTTCCAGGCCGCCAGACGGCGATGTCCGCTTAAAGAATGCAGGGCACCCGCCAGTGCGAGTTGTTGTAAAACAGACAGATTGAGCTCTGCGCGTCGACCTAGTTCTTGGGTGTTAAGAAACGGTCCAGATTGTCTGGCCTCAAGCAGCGCCTGAGCAGCTTTTTCAGGCAAACCGAGAATCTGATTTAAGCCTAAGCGTACGGCGGGTCGTGCACCCGACAGGCCAGCTTTGTCTGACGCTTGCCTGGCTGTGTCAGGCGAAGCGAACGCCATCTCGAGAGTGCATTCCCAGTCACTAGCCTGCACGTCGACAGGCAAAAGTTGTACCCCGTGACGACGCGCGTCTTGAATCAACTGTGAAGCTGCATAAAACCCCATTGGCTGCGAGTTCAGTAGCGAAGCCAAAAAGGCTTCGGGTTCGTGACACTTTAACCAAGCGCTGGCATAGGCCAATAAAGCAAAGCTCGCGGCATGACTTTCAGGAAAGCCGTATTCGCCGAAACCCTCGATTTGTTTAAAAATTGTTTCAGCAAATTCAGGTGTGTAACCGTTATTCAGTAAACCCTCGATTAATTTGTGTCGAAATTGATCGACGCCTCCCTTGCGCCGCCAGGCTGCCATTGAACGGCGTAATTCGTCAGCTTGGCCCGCAGTAAAGCCTGCCGCGGCCATCGCAATCTTCATGACTTGTTCTTGAAAAATTGGCACGCCTAACGTGCGCTCAAGCACAGCTCGCACCGCCTGGCTCGGAAACGTCACGGCCTCAAGGCCCTGCCGGCGTCGCAAGTATGGGTGCACCATGCCACCCTGAATTGGCCCCGGCCGTACGATGGCAACTTCGATGACCAGATCGTAAAACTGACGGGGACGCAAACGCGGCAGCATTGACATTTGCGCGCGCGACTCGATCTGAAAAACACCGACCGTATCCGCAGCACAAATCATGTCGTAGGTGGGGCCGTCGTCATCCGAAATATCTTGCAAGCTAAAGTGTGGCAACTTGCGCCGCCAGGCCACCCACTCTAGGCTGCGACGCAGCACCGTTAACATGCCCAGCGCCAGAATGTCGACTTTTAATAAACCTACTGCGTCTAAATCGTCTTTGTCCCACTGCACGACGCTGCGCTCTGCCATGGCGGCGTTTTCAATCGGTACTAAGCGTGACAACAAGCCGCGCGCCAGCACAAAGCCACCCGGGTGCTGCGACAGGTGACGCGGAAACCCCATCAATGCCTGGGCAAGTTCGGCCCATTGTTGCGTGACACTAGCCTCGGCGTCTAAGCCCGCTTCAAGCAAACGATTAATCAGATTTTGTTTGCCATCCCACCAGCGATGCGATTTAGCGACCCGGTCAATGATCTGCGCATCAATTCCCAGAGCGCGACCCGTATCGCGCAAGACACTGCGCGGTCGATACGAGGTGACCACGCCGGTTAATGCGGCGCGTTGCCGACCGTATTTTTGATACAAGTATTGAATGACCTCTTCGCGGCGCTGGTGTTCAAAGTCAACATCAATATCCGGGGGTTCATTGCGTTCGCGACTAATAAAGCGCTCGAATAATGCATTACCGTTCGCGGGGTTAACGGCGGTGATTCCCAGGCAATAACATACTGCTGAATTCGCTGCGGATCCGCGACCTTGGCACAAAATCTGTCGGCGCACCGCAAATTGCACAAGATCATAGACCGTTAAAAAATAGGTTTCATAGCCAAGCTCTGCAATGAGTGCGAGTTCGTGTTTAAGCTGCATGCGAACAGCGTCGGGTACCCCAGCGGGGTAGCGTTTGGCCGCGCCTTGCCAGGTTTGCTCGTGCAGATATTGCACGGCACTGTAGCCTTTTGGTACGACTTCTTCGGGGTATTCGTAGCTTAATTCATCCAGGCTAAAGTGGCATTGTTCGGCAATGCTGATGGTTTGCAATAAAAGTTCAGGGGAATACAGATTGCTTAAGCGCAAGCGTGTACGCAGATGCTGCTCGGCGTTTGAGGCCAAGGCATAGCCGCATTGCGCAACGGTTTTACGTAAACGAATTGCCGTCAAAATATCATGTAAAGCTTTGCGCGAACGCTTGTGCATTTCGACCTGGCCAAGCGCCACGCAAGGGATACCGTAGGTTTGCGCCAGTGTTTGTAGCGCGTGTAAATGTGTCGTTTCTTGTGCGCGATGTAAGCGACTGATGCCGACCCAGCAGCGTGTTGAAAAATTCTGCGAAAGCCAGTCTAACTGTTTGGCTAAAGCCGCTGGCGTAACGTCTGCGGCGGGTATCAGAATCGCCAGGCAGCCTTCGGTCACGACGTCTTGAGGCTGTAAAAAATATTGACCTTTAACCGCCTGCATGCGTCCACGCGTGATCACTTCGCATAAATTTCCGTAGCCTTCGCGGTGCTGCGCGAGCAAGACAATTTTGTAAGACGCTTGATTGCTTGGGTTCAGGCGAAGCTCAGAGCCTACTAACAAGGTCAGCCCTAAYTTTTTGGCTTCAAGGTGAGCGCGCACAATACCTGCTAAAGAGCATTCGTCAGTGAGCGCCAGCGCGTGGTAGCCCAACGCGGCCGCCTGAGCAATCAGGCTTTCGGGCGAGGACGCACCGCGTAAAAACGTAAAGTTTGACAGACAGTGAAGCTCGGCGTAGCCAGGTAACGCGGTGCTGAAATGCATGACGCCTAACCAAAAAAGCCATGTAAAAACCAACGTGCCTGTTCGGTATCGCGTTCGCGGTAGATCCAGTAACGTACTGCTCGTTGATCTTGTGCAACAAAATAATCGCGTGCAATACGCAAGTGATCCCACCAGCCGCTTTCAATGCGTTCGGGGCCTCGTAGTAAGCGCAAAGGGCCCTCGTACATGGGTCGATCGCCCCTCACTTTGAGCGGCAAAGGCTCGGTTAACAACCAGAAAGGCCTTTCTCTTAAARAGGGATCGTTTGCGAAGGTTGCAGGCGTGCTCAGTGAGGGGCTTGCCTCTGGTGTGAGTGAGGCTTTCAAAGGTAACCAGCGGTTCTCAATCTCAGGCCGGTGATCGGCAAGTTGTGCGGGTTGTAAGACGTGTTCGGCACCAAGTCGTGCCGATAGCAAATCAAGCAGACGCCGGTAATCAGCCGGTGCATGCAAGGGATCTGGAAACAGTGTCGCGCTGCGCGCACTTTGTTGTGCCAGCTCTTGGCTGCGTAAGGTCAGGGCAACGACTGGCCCCGCTAAGACTTGACGCGACAGACGCTCGCGCAATAAAGGCACTAGCTGCACCATCAGCCAGACGGGTTCACCAAAGGCGAGTTCAAGCACGGTGGGTGGGCAGGCGTGACGTCCGCGTTCGTGGTGCAGCTCAAGGGTGGCGTTACGCAAGGCGGCTTGCCTGGCTGCTAACCAAGTGCAAAGGCTCAGTGCTAAACGCTCTGAGAGCCCGGCAAGCACTGCCGTGTGTTCAAGGCGCTCGAGTAAGTCAAGTTGTTGAACAAATTGTTCGGGCGCGACATAAGGCGTCTGACGCCAGGGCCCCTCTGTATACGCTTGTTCGAGCTCGGCGAATAAAGCAGGGCCAACGCGTCGTTGTAGCCCCTTACGTGGCAGAGCTCGTAAGCCTCTGAGCGTTTCACAACCAATCGCGTTGAGCCAAACCAAATGCGGTTTAGCGCTTGGTAGCGCCGCGCAAGGTACACGACTGAGCAAACGTTCTAACGTTGCCTGGCCACAGGCATAACGTGCAGGCGATACTGCAGCTTGCGCTAACAGCCAGGCACCCCTTGCCGTTGGGGCAACGCTGCTTCGTACTTGCAACTTCAAGAGCTTAAGTTTTTTGCGTAACCCTTGAACAATCGGACGCACGCCGCCAAATAACCGTAAGCTGTAAGTGGCTTCGAGCAACACAACGTTGCCGGTGTGTTGGTAGACAGACGGCGAGTAGGCAAGGGCGGCTTGTGCGGCTTGAGCGTAAGCACTGTGTTCTGCGGTTGGATCTCTTGGATAAAGCGAACACTCAGGCGCCAGGCTGCGCGCCGTTGCGCAACGCATGCCCAGCGTCAGCCCGCGCTGCAGCGCGCCTGGCGTCGCAGCGATCAGAACATCGTGCTCGAACACTGCGGCGGCGGCGGGCTCAGTCAGCCAGTTGAGTCGCCACGTGTCCAGGCTGAGGTTGTGCAAGTGCAGGCCGATCCACAGGGTCATGGGAGGATATTGAAAAAGAGTCTGAAGCGTGGGCGCCTAACCTGACGGGATGCCCGCAGGCTGGGCCACGACGTTTGATAATGGATAAAGTGAGAGCGCCCGATTGTTCAGGAGACAGCAACAGCCGTAGGACTGCAGGCGATGCTTGGCTTTGTACAGCGTGCGGGCGAAACATAAAAAATAGCGTTTGACTACTTTGCGCAGCCAGATGTAAGCGCTTCAGTACGGAGGTTTGAATTGGATGCGCCCAAAATAACAAGGCCGCACAACTGCCATTCTTTAGAATTTGCTCAGCCGCCCAGTAGGCATCGCGCGCGCGTTGTGGTGCCAAATAAAGTAAACGTTGAGTGCCTAGTCGCCAGCCCGACCAGCAAGCGCTATTCGGTTGATAAGGGGGCTGCAACAAGACGACCGGTTGTTTGTTTAAGTCAGTTTGTAAAGCGGTGCGCAACAGTTGGATTTCGCCTACGCCGGGCTGAGCAATCAGCAGTTCAATCAAACTGCCGGTTGGCCAGCCTTGYCCAGGTAGTTCGGCATCGAGTGCTGCAAAGCCCGTTGCGATCGTCGGCCCCGTACGCGCGCCAAATTGCGACCCCCGCCAAAGTGCAGGGTGCAAGTTAAGTAACGAGGTCGCGGGACCTGTTAAAGAAGAAAGAGGGCTCGACATTGAAGGAGATCAGTCAAAAGAAGATAAAAATGAGCACAAATATACTGTACAAATATACAGTATATTTGTGCTCATGCGTGTGCCTCGTCAAAAAGAATGAGGCCTACGGATTAACCCTTGCCTATCCTGACTGACACACGTGCAATGCGCACAACAAACAAAAAATCAACTAAGTTTATGTCAAGCCCTTCGGCGTGCAGTTGCGGGAATATGGTCAGATGATGCCTGATACCGACAAAGTTCTGTTGGATTCAGCAGTCGTTTGACGCCTCTTGAATGGATACTCAGGGAACACACAATGCAAAGCAAAGTCATGTCGTTTTTAGGTGGTTTTCTTTTTATGGGTTGCGCGGCTGTGGCGCTTGCGCAAAGTCCGTCCCCATACCCTAACAAACCCATCACAATGCTTGTCCCGTTTCCGCCCGGAGGAGTGACTGACCTGGTGGCGCGCGAACTGAGCAAACGGTTGAGTGAGGGACTGGGTCAAGCCGTCGTCGTCGAAAACCGCATCGGTGCGGGTGGCAACATCGGCACCGCCGCGCTGGCTAAAGCGCAGGGCGATGGTTATACCCTCGGGGTGATGACCGTCAGCGCGATGTCAATCGCCCCTCACATACAGAAGTCTTTAAGCTTTGTGCCGGCGCGCGACTTCACGCCGATCACGAATATTGTGAATACGCCCGGCGCAGTTTTAGCAGGCATCACAACGCCTTATCACTCCTTACAAGACTTAGTGAAGGCCGCCAAAGCCGATCCCGGGAAGATCCCCTACGCAAGCGTGGGGCTTGGGTCTTTACCGCACTTGATTGCCGAAAAGCTCGCGCTTGATGCTGGCATTAGCTTGTCGCACATACCTTATAAGGGTGCAGCACCCGCCATGCAAGACTTATTAGCAGGCGTTGTGGCGTTGTCTTTTGAAAGTGCGCTGACCAATACAGTGGCAAACTATCAAAGCGGCCGGTTAARAGTGCTCGCCACAACGGGCTCAGTGCGAGTCCCCATCTTAAGCGGCATACCGACAGTGGCAGAGTCTGGTTACCCTGGCTTCGTCGCGCAAGGCTGGTTTGGTTTTTTTGGGCCAGCGGGTTTGCCGCCCGCCATTACCAAACGTTTGAATGAGATTGCCACAGCAATGCTCAAAGACAAACTAGTCGTAGAGCGCTTCGAAAAACTAGGCATCCAAGCCGATCCACTGACGCCCGAGCAATTTGTTACGTTTTTACAAGAACAAGATCGGATCTGGGCCGCGACCGCGAAAGGGTTGAATTTACAGCTTGAATAATGGCGATGCCAAACAAAGCGCTGTCACGCAAAACAAGCTTGAGTCGCCGGTGGGTACGGCCCAAGCGTCAGATTCAATATTTGCTGCGTCATCGCGTTCAGACCGGCGAAATGCTTGCACTCAAAAAATCTACCCGCCAGTTACTGTTGCCCGAGTCTGAACCAAACGCGTCATAGCGTTTTTCGTAAAACAAAGCATAGCCTTCGCGGTGCATCAAAATGATGGTCGTGCAACGCGTGCCGTAGCGTTCGTTTTGAATAAAGGGGCTGGCCAGCAGTTTTTCGCGATCGAGTCCGATGCCGGTGTCGGGCAATTCGTGCTCGGCAGCGCGGGTGGTATCTCGAAAAATCTCAAATAGTCGGGCAGGGTCGGGGTGTTGAGTTTGAGCCAGATGTTCTGACACACGGTGTTGCGTGCGAAGCAGCTTAGGCCAGGGCGTATTGAGCGTTGCATTTGACACCCCTGTCACGCCCTCAGGAACCTGACTAGGCTGCGTGGTTAAGCGGTTTGAGTAATACCAAAGGCCACTTGGGTCGCCCGTTAAAAGATTAAAGCCATTGTACGAAGCGTCTGGCCGCTGCAACGCTTGCAGATACTGTTGCGCCGACTGCTCTTGACGCAAATAGTGTTCGACAAGACGTCCGCGCGAGGGCGCGAAGTCATCGCGTTGTCCGGTTTCGCGATAATTCGTTAGCAGCGCGATACGCCCTGAAGTGGTCAAACCCAGCCAGGTACCGCCCGCCTGCAAATCACGACCGGCCAGCAGGTAAGGTGCCTCAGCCCAGGGCCGAGCAGCCTCAGTGGGTCGCGCGTGCAACTCATCTCGATTCGCCACAACGATCAGTGGCCAGTCAGGTAAAACATTTTGAGCAAAAATAGCTAAACACATTGCAAAGTGATGCTCCGGTTCAACGCTTGGGTCTGCGTTCACTCATGTTCAACGATTTTAGTAGAAATGCGTCAAGCGCTTCGATGCCTCGGTGTATCGCGCTTGTTGGGACCGGATCGCACGCTGCTAAAATGCGTACTTGCCCGAAGATAACAAGCAGCCCTTGCCATGACCTTAGCTCCCCCGTCCTCGACCGCGTCGCTCCCCGACTGGCTCAGCTACCTCGAACAGCTTCACCCCAGCGCGATCGATATGGGGCTTGAGCGTGTACAAGAAGTCGCTGCGCGTTTGCCTCTGAGCTCTGGCGCGGTCAAAATTGTGGTGGGAGGCACGAACGGCAAAGGCTCAACCTGCGCCATGCTCGAAGCGATTTTATTGGCGGCGGGCTATCGGGTGGGGCTTTACACCTCGCCACATTTAGTGAACTTTAACGAGCGCGCGCGCCTGAATGGCGAAATCGTCTCTGATGCTGAATTTGTACGGTACTTCAATATGGTCGAGCGCGCGCGGCAAGGCGTTTCGCTGACCTATTTCGAATATTCAACACTTGCTACGCTTGCGATGTTCGCTGCCACACAACTTGATGTGATGGTGCTTGAAGTCGGGCTTGGTGGGCGCCTAGACGCCGTGAACATCGTTCAGGCAGATTGCTCAATCATCACCAGTGTCGATATCGATCATGTTGAGTGGCTGGGCGACACGCGAGAAAAAATTGGCTTCGAAAAAGCCCATATCTTTCGAAGCGCGCGTCCCGCAATCTGCAGTGATCCCGCACCACCTCAGTCTTTACTTGATTATGCAAAAGCCATCGGTTGCGACCTTTGGCTCTTTGGCCGAGATTTCAACTACTCGGGCGACCGCCAGCAGTGGGCCTTTGCAGGGCGCCAGCAGCGGCGCAACGCCTTGGCGTATCCTGCCTTACGGGGCGCGAATCAGTTGTTAAACGCAGCAGGCGCCTTAGCTGCCCTAGAGGCCTTGCGTGACCGATTGGCGGTTCCTCAGCAGGCCGTCAGGTTGGGCTTGCTTCAAGCTTCACTGCCCGGACGCTTTCAGATTTTACCTGGCCAGCCAACCGTTATTCTTGATGTGGCGCATAACCCTCATGCGGCGGCAGTGCTCGAAAAAAACTTGGGCAACATGGGCTTTCATCCCTATACCTATGCGGTCTTCGGGATGCTTGCCGACAAAGATATTGAGGCGGTGCTTAAGCACATGGCTCTGCGTATTGATCATTGGTTTTGTGCCGGTTTGCCCGGCCCACGTGGGCTGACAGCCGAACAACTGGCGCTCAGGGTGACCTGCGCCGTGGCAGCGGAGCAAAAGCCTGGCGAGCCGCCGGTGCCCGTCAGTGCCTATCCTTCGGTAGCGCTGGCGCTTGAAGCGGCTCACAAACTAAGTAAGCCGGATGATAGAATCATCGTATTCGGTTCATTTTTGACCGTCGCTGGGGCCTTGCAAGCGAGTGGACGGTCTGCTTAACCGCCGTTTGTTGTTTCTAAGCGCTTTTCGGGGCTGTCTGTTTTTGAGTCAGGGTGTTTCGATCAATGGGACTATTTTCCAGAAAAGATAGTGCAGCGCCACGCAAGCCGCCCGGCAAGGTGCGTCCGTCGGTGTCAAGCGAGGCTCAGGCAGCCGAGCTGCGCGTCAAGGCGCGCAGGCGTCTGGCGGGTGCCGTAGCCTTGGTTCTGGCGGCTGTCGTGATTTTGCCGATGTTGCTTGATTCTAAGCCTGCACCCGTTTCAAGCAAAATCCCTATCAAAATTCCTGATCGGAATACGCCTTTTCAGGCCAACCTCACTGAGCCTGCCGCTGTCACCGACGCGGCTTCCGTTACACCCGCCGTGACAGCCCCTGCGTCGGCAGCACCGCCTGCAAGCGGCACACCTCCCGTTGCGACGACGTCCGTTAAACCCGACCCTAAACTACGCACTGAGCCTGCCGCGAAACCCGTGCCGCCCAATGCGCCCGCGACGCGCTCTGACGACGGTGTGCGCGCACTGGCCTTGCTTGATGGGCGCCCAACCGTCGAATCAACAAGCCCGCCGGGTACCACCACCGCACCTAAAGCCCCCACGAGCGGAAACTTCGTCGTTCAAGCCAGCTCGCTCGATGGCGCCGCTGACGCTCAAACGCAAAAAAATAAACTCTTGGCAGCAGGGGTAAGCAATGCCTTTGTTGACGGCCCTGTCGAGGTCAACGGCAAAACAAAATATCGCGTTCGCGTCGGACCGTTTCCCTCCAAAGAGGCCGCACTTGCTACGCAGGCTCGCCTGCGCACGCTCGGGTTCGCCGACGCCTACATACCCGCGCAGTGACTGGTTTTGATTTTGTTTTGTTAGGCATACTCGGGCTGTCGGCGCTGTTGGGCCTGATTCGTGGTTTGCTAAAAGAGGTGTTGTCGCTCGCGGCGTATGCCTTCGCTTTTTTAGCAGCAATTTGGTGGGGGCCGCGCGTCTCAGATTGGTTACTCCCCTGGATCACACAGTCGTTTTTACGGATGGCTCTTGCCTATATTGGCGTGTTTATCGCGGTATTGTTACTGATCGGTTTGGTCAATATGACCTTGTCAGCGCTGATTGATAAAACGGGTCTGACTCCTGCTGATCACGGCTTGGGTGCTGTGTTTGGTCTGGCCAGAGGGGTGTTGTTTGTGCTGATTTTGGTCACTCTGGCGGGTTTTACGCCCATCCCAAATGAGCCTTGGTGGAAAAACGCCATGTTTTCCAAACAGGTGGTGGGGGCTGTGCAACAAATCAAAGCTCGGTTACCCCAGCCCGTCGGTAGTTGGCTTCCTTATTGAGTACGACAGCATTTAAACGCGGTTCAACAGTGATCAGGAAAGTACATGTGCGGAATTGTGGGTGTGATTGGTCGAGGTCCTGTTAATCAACTTTTATACGATAGTTTGCTGTTATTGCAACATCGCGGTCAAGATGCGGCGGGTATCGCGACGTCAAACGGCAATCATTTCAATATGTATAAAGCGCATGGCTTAGTGCGAGACGTATTTCGTACCCGCAATATGCGTTCGCTGCCCGGCACGACTGGCATTGGCCAAGTTCGCTATCCTACGGCAGGGTCTTCGGACAGCGTCGAAGAGGCTCAGCCTTTTTACGTAAATGCGCCGTTTGGCATCACCTTCGCACACAACGGTAATCTGACAAATTGGCGCGAATTGCGCATGTCGCTGTTTACCAATGATCAACGCCACATCAACACGAACTCAGATTCCGAGGTGTTGCTCAACGTACTGGCGCATGAGTTACAACGCGCKGCCAATGGCGTGTCACTTGACGAGTCGGCAATCTTTCGCGCTGTCAAAGCGGTGCATCAAAGGCTCAAGGGCGCCTACGCGGTGGTAGCACAAATTGCGGGGTATGGCTTGCTTGCTTTTCGCGATCCCCACGGGATCCGTCCGCTGTGCATTGGTCGGTTTGATACCGCGCCGGGCCCAGAGTGGATGGTGGCGTCAGAGTCTGTCGCTCTCGAAGGCTCTGGGTTTCAGTTTGTCAGAGACGTCGCGCCTGGCGAGGCCGTCTTCATTTCGCTTGATGGCAAGTTCAGTAGCGAGCTGTGCGGTGAGGGTGCGGTGCACGCCCCCTGTATTTTTGAATACGTTTATTTTGCCCGACCTGACTCAGTCTTAGATGGCGTGTCGGTTTATGGGTCACGTCTAAAAATGGGTGAGAATCTTGCCGATAAGTTGGCACGCACCTTGCGTCTGGGCGATATCGATGTCGTCATGCCGATTCCCGATTCGTCGCGCCCCTCGGCGATGCAGCTCGCAGACCGTCTGGGGCTGAGCTATCGCGAAGGCCTAATTAAAAATCGTTATGTCGGTCGCACTTTCATCATGCCCGGTCAGGCAGTCCGTAAAAAATCCGTACGCCAAAAACTAAATACGATCGGCATGGAATTCAAAGGTAAAAATGTCTTGTTAGTCGATGATTCGATCGTTCGTGGTACCACCAGCCGTGAAATCGTCGACATGGCGCGGGCTGCAGGTGCCAATAAAGTGTATATGGCCTCTGCCGCGCCACCGGTGCGTTACCAAAATGTTTATGGCATTGATATGCCGACACAACAAGAGTTGATCGCTACGGGACGTGACGAGCAAGAAATCGCTCGAATCATCGGAGCCGATGCCTTGGTATACCAAGATATTGAGGCGATGCAAAAATCAGTTTCAGACTTGAATCCAGCCCTTAAGCGTTTTGACACCTCGTGCTTTACGGGCGAATACGTCACTGGCGATATTACCCCTGAGTATCTTGAACGCTTGGGCTTGACTCGCCAAGAGATACGCGAAGAACAAAATGGCCTGCTGTTTAATATGGGGCTCGCAGCCGAAGATTAATCGCGCGTACTGGTGCGGGTTTCAACGATTGATCTTAACGGGCACTGTTTTGTTTGCGAAAGCCGTGAATGAGCGTCACCACTGAGGCGGCCAGCAAGACAAAGAGCATCAGGCTCCAGTAGGCATATTCAAGACCAAACACCTTAATGCGCGCGTCCATGCAGCTTGCGTAGATGCCAAAGAGGGCGGGCAGAGCGGTCTCGAGCCCAGTTTGCGTCATCAGTAAGTCGGCCAGCGTTTGCGCGCACGAAAATGAGTGCGAGACCACCTGGGCTTGATACCAGGCCGCCAGAGCCCCTGCTATCGTCAAACTCAGGCCTAGCATCGCACACGGCACACGTAGGCTTAAGCCTTGACTGCACGCCCCCACCGCCGCAACGAGTGCGAGCAGCAAGTAAATCAGTCTTTGAAATACGCACCAGGCGCACGGCTGCATACCAAACGTGTGCTGTGAAAGCAGGGCGACGCCGACTGCGGCCAGGCAAAGAACGACGATCGACCACCAGATTTTTTTTTCAAGCGGCACGACGTTCGACCTCGGTGATTGCCTCAAGCATGGCGCGCTCGAACTGCCGTTGAGTGCGTGGTTGTAAAAGCGAGTCACCGCTGACGACAAACACGTCTTCGACGCGATCGCCCAAAGTCATGACTTTGGCCGTTTGCAGATGGATATTATAGGCAACGAACACCTGTGCGACATCGCCAAGCAGGCCAGGCCGATCGGTGGCGACGATTTCAAGTCGCCAGTTTTGACTACCTTCGTCGGGGTGGAGGTTCACGATGGGCGGCACCGGAAACGCCTTTGACAGCCTTGAGAGGCGACCGTTCGCGGCGCGCGCGATCAACGACGAAGGCGCGGGTGTATTCAGATGTTTTGCGAGTCCGTGTTCGATCAGCGTGGCAAGAGTACGAAATTCTTGCGTCGGGTCAACAGGCAAAATGATAAAGCTGTCAAGCGCATAACCTCGCCGTGTGGTGTGAATACGCGCATCGATAATGTTTAGACCACGCGCACCAAAAAATCCACAAATCCGCGCGAATAAATCTGGGACATCTTTGGTACAGACCATGACTTGCAAGCCTTCATAGCCATCGGCGGGTCGGGCTTTAACAATTGCCTGCTCGGGTTCCACCTGATGATAAAGATGGCGTGTGTGCCAAGCAATATCGCTGGCCTCGTGTCGTAAAAAATACGCGACATCGAGCTGTTGCCAAAACGCTTCTCGGGTGTCATCGCGCAAGCCCGCCAGACGGATTAAGCCTGCAGCCTCTTCGAGCCGGCGCCGCAACACCGTATTGGTGTCGTCAACCGTTGCGCCAAGCCTCGCTTGGGTGAGGGCGTAGAGGTTTTCTAGCAGCTTACCTTTCCAGGTGTTCCAGACCTTGGGGCTCGTGCCGCGAATATCAGCAACAGTGAGCAGGTAAAGTGCCTGCAAGTTTCGCAAGGTTTTGACGCGTGCGGCAAAATCAGTAATCACTTGTGGATCGGATAAGTCTTTTTTCTGTGCGACCTGTGACATCAATAAATGGCTGTCAACCAAGAAAACCACAAGCGCCTGGTCGTTTGGGTCAAAGGCGTGCGCCTTGGCAAAACGCTTGACCTCTTGCGCGCCTAACTTCGAGTGATCGCCTCCGCGGCCTTTCGCAATATCGTGAAACAAGGCTGCGACGTAAAGTAACCAGTGACGCTCAAAGCCTGCAATGAGCTTGCTAGCGAGGGGATACTCTTGCGCGTGCTCTGGCATCGTAAAACGGCGCAAGTTACGCACCACAGCAAGCGTGTGCTGGTCAACCGTATACACATGAAATAAATCGTGCTGCATCTGACCGACAACACGTCTGAACACTGGCAAATAGCGCGGCAAAATATTGAGCATCGTCATGCGCCTGAGCGCGTGCACAATGCCGTATGGCTGCTGCAATATCTTAAGAAAGAGGGCCTGATTGGCGGGGTCGCGCCTAAACGCTGCATTGATGCGATCACGCGCATGCCAAATTGCCCGCAACGCTCGCCCAGACAATTCAGTCAGCCCGGGATGCTGCTGCAGCACCAAAAACACGTTCAGTAACTGACTAGGAGATTTTTCAAATAAGAGTTCGTCTTGAATATCCAAGCGATACTGACGTGAAATATAATTTTCGTCGAGCACGCGGGCTTCGATGTCTTGCAAAGCGAACAGACGTTCTTCAATATTTTGAACCAGCAACGTATTAAGCTGCGTCACCAAACGGGCCGCCCAATAGTAGCGTTGCATCAAGAGTTCGCTGGCACGTCGCGTTGCTGTYGCGGCGATGTCATAGGCTTGCGCAAGACCATGTTGCAGGTCAAAGAGCAGACGGTCTTCGCGGCGGTTCACTAAAAGATGCAGTTCGATGCGTACGCGCTTAAACGCTTGTTCGGCGCGCTTGAGATCGCGCGCCTCAGCGCTCGTCAACAGCCCAGCGCGAGCGATCGCCTGCCAGCTTGAACCAAAGCCGGCCGCACGCGCCATCCACATAATGACCTGAAGATCGCGCAGTCCGCCGGGGGATTCTTTGCAATTTGGCTCAAGCGAATAGGGCGTGTCTTGAAAGCGCGCATGACGCTGCTGCATCTCGGCGCGCTTCGCACGAAAAAACCGCTTTGCGTCAAGATGCTCAGACATTGTTTGACTAAAGACTTTTGCCAGACTCTTGCTGCCAGCGATCCAGCGACTTTCAAGCAAAGACGTTTCGACGGTAATGTCGGCTCGCGCTTCTTTGACGCATTGCTCAATGGTTCGTACGCTGTAGCCCGGCTCAAGGCCAACATCCCACATCGCCGCGACTAAACCGCTCAGGCTCGCCTCGGCCTTTGTATCGGGTTCACCTTGCAACAAAATCAACAGATCGACGTCTGAAAATGGAAACAATTCGCCACGGCCATAGCCACCTACCGCGGCTAGCGTGGCACCTTTAGGGAGGGGATAGCGCTCAAGCAGTTTGTTCAGCGTCTGATCAGCGCAGCGACTGAGCGCTGCTAACAAAGCATCAGGGCGCAGCGATTGTCGGTAGCTGCTGATCGCGTCTTGGCGACTGCTTCGCAGACTGTYGCGGATTGATTCAAGCGTGAGGCTGTCACTCATGCGCGTAGCACTCAGGCGGCAATCAGGGCGGGCGGCGCGGGCATACCCTCAGAGATCGTCAAAATCTCATAACCGGTGTCGGTCACTAAAATAGTGTGTTCCCACTGCGCCGACAAACTGTGATCGCGGGTCACGACAGTCCAACCATCCGCGAGTTGACGAATTTCACGTCGTCCGGCGTTAATCATTGGTTCGATGGTGAAGATCAAGCCAGGCTCGAGTTTATCGCCCGCGCCGGCGCGTCCGTAATGCAAGATTTGTGGGTCTTGGTGAAAACGTTGACCGATGCCATGGCCACAAAATTCGCGCACAACCGAAAACCCTTGTTTTTCGGCGTGCGTTTGAATCGCATTGCCAATGTCTCCCAACGTATTGCCCGGTTTGACCTGAGCGATGCCGAGCCACATGCATTCGTAGGTGATGTCGGTGAGGCGTTTCGCTAAAATCGAAGGCTCGCCGACATAAAACATGCGGCTGGTGTCGCCAAACCAGCCTTCTTTGATAATGGTGACGTCGATGTTGAGCACATCGCCATTTTTGAGGACTCGGTCGCCCGGGATCCCGTGGCAGACTTGGTGGTTAACCGACGTGCAAATCGCCCCCGGAAACGGTGAGTAGCCCGGCGGCGCGTAACCCACCGTTGCTGACGTAACCTTTAGAGTTTGGGTCAGGTATTGCAGGCAAAGCTGATCGAGTTGCCCTGTTGTGACGCCTGCTTTGACGTGTGGGGCAATAAAGTCAAGCACCTTCGCGGCRTCGCGACACGCGGCACGCATAAGATCTAATTCGAGTGGATTGGTGACTAATCCCATGGTGACTTGAAACAAAGTGGTGAAAGATAGTAGAATTATAGACTTACAAAGTTTTGGGTCAGACAAAACCCCCCGTTCTTAACTAATCGGTCGCACGTTTTGTCAGTTGGCTAAATATTTTTTGGCTTCGCTGACAAAAACAGGCAGACCAAATCGCGTGTTACGCCACCAGGGTGCTGTTTTTGTTAAACAAAAACAGTGCAGACGTAATACAAGACTTAACCCTCGGAGCCTTAAATCATGTCGTTAATGCGTGAAATGTTAGAAGCGGGTGTGCACTTCGGTCACCAAACCCGTTATTGGAATCCAAAGATGGCCCCCTTTATCTTCGGCCATCGCAACAAAATCCATATTATCAACCTCGAAAAAACGGTTGCCAATTACACCGAAGCGACTAAGTTYGTGCGCTCGGTGGCTGCAAAAGGCGGCAACGTTCTGTTCGTCGGCACCAAGCGTGCCGCACGCGAACTCGTGGCGCAAGAAGCTTCACGCGCAGGCATGCCCTTTGTTGATAGCCGTTGGCTCGGCGGTATGTTGACCAACTTTAAAACCGTCAAAAGCTCGATCAAACGTCTAAAAGACATGGAAATCATGATCGCTGAAGGCGGCACTGAGCGCATGAGCAAAAAAGAGGGCCTGATGTTTCAGCGCGAACTCGACAAGCTCAATAAATCAATCGGCGGGATTAAAAACATGAACGGCCTGCCTAGTGCCATTTTCATGATCGATGTCGGTTATCACAAAATTGCCGTTCTCGAAGCGCTTGCGTTAGGGATTCCTGTGGTTGCCGTGGTTGACACGAATCACTCGCCTGATGGTATTGATTACATCATTCCTGGCAACGATGACTCGGCTAAAGCGATCGCGTTGTACGCAAAAGGAATTGCAGACGCCGTGCTTGAAGGGCGTGCRCAAAGTCTGAACGGTATTGTCGAAGAACTTGCCTCAACCGAAGAGTTCGTCGAAGTCGCTGAAGAAAAAGCGTAATTTTTTCTGGTGATCCCGTTTATCTGCGGGTCATTGCAACAGGGCGCCCCTGATTTGTCTTTGGGGCGCCGCTAAATAGTCTTGGAGCAAACATGGCTGAAATCACTGCCGCAATGGTTAAAGAGTTGCGCGAAAAAACCGACGCACCTATGATGGAATGCAAACGCGCCTTAACCGAGGCAGCTGGAGACCTCGTGCGTGCCGAAGAAATCTTGCGTGTCAAGTTGGGCAGTAAAGCCAGCAAGGCGGCAGGACGCATCACMGCCGAAGGGCTCATTGGCTTGTATATTTCGCCTGATGCTAAACAGGGCGCGGTGCTTGAAGTCAACTGCGAAACAGATTTCGTCGCAAAAAATGACGATTTTGTCGCCTTTGTCGAAGCTCTTGCCAAGCAAGTCGCAGCGAACGACTATGCAGATGTTGCGGCTTTAGCGGCCTCAAGTTTGTCTACGGGTACGGTCGAGGCTGTGCGCGCGGCGTTAGTCGGTAAAATAGGCGAAAACATCTCGATACGCCGGTTCAAGCGTTACACCACCGCAAACAAGCTTTCAAGCTATGTTCACAGCGGCCGAATCGGCGTCTTGGTTGAGTTTTCGGGTGCCGACGAAGTCGGTAAAGACGTCGCCATGCATATTGCAGCGACTAAGCCTCGCGCGTTAGATGAATCCGGTGTTCCTGAAGCGGACAAAGAAGCCGAGCGCTCGGTCGCGCGTCAAAAGGCTGCCGAATCCGGCAAACCAGCTGAAATCGTCGAAAAAATGGTCGAAGGTTCGGTACAAAAGTTTTTGAAAGAAGTGGCGCTTCTTTCGCAGCCATTTGTTAAAAACGACAAACAGTCTGTTGCTCAAATGCTGAAAGAGAAAAATGTAGCGATTGCTGGATTTTCACTTTTTGTCGTGGGCGAAGGCATCGAGAAGAAAACGATGGATTTTGCCGCTGAAGTYGCTGCGGCAGCTGCCGGAAACGCCTAAAGCCGTCAATAACCCGAGGCGTTGTGCCTCGGTTTCGCTTAGTTTGACGTACACTTTTGCTAGTGTTCAACCCACCGGAACCCTGACCCATGGCTAGCCGAATGCACAAAAGAGTTCTTCTTAAACTTTCTGGCGAAGCTTTGATGGGTGATGATGCTTTTGGCATCAATCGTGCCACCATCGCGCGCATGACCAAAGAGGTTGCTGAGGTCGTTTCGATGGGCGTGCAGTTAGCCATCGTGATTGGTGGCGGTAACATCTTTCGAGGTGTTGCACCTGGCGCGCAAGGCATGGACCGCGCTACCGCTGACTACATGGGCATGATGGCCACTGTCATGAATGCATTGGCCTTGCAAGACGCGCTCAAACACCGCGGCGTTGACGCCCGCGTTCAGTCTGCTCTGAATATCGAACAGGTGGTTGAGCCTTACATCCGGCCTAAAGCGTTAAGGTATCTCGAAGAGGGCAAGGTTGTGGTGTTTGCTGCCGGTACAGGTAATCCCTTTTTTACCACCGATACCGCGGCCTCGTTGCGCGGYGCCGAGATCGGCGCCGAAATTGTTTTAAAAGCAACTAAGGTCGATGGCATATACAGTGCCGATCCCAACAAAGATCCCGCTGCAACTCGCTACGCCCGGATCAGTTTTGATGAGGTCATCAACCGTCGTCTTGAAGTGATGGATGCGACGGCCTTTGCCTTGTGTCGAGATCAAAAATTACCAATCAGAGTCTTTTCGATCAACAAACCTGGCGCGCTTAAGCGGGCAGTCAGCGGCGAGGACGAAGGCACTTTGGTTCACGTTTAAAGGAACACCAATGAGTATTGCAGATATTCAAGCCTCTGCTCAGGCCCGCATGGCTAAGTCGCTCGAGCAACTTAGAGCCAACCTCGCTAAAATTCGAACTGGGCGCGCACATCCCGGCATTCTTGATCATGTGCAGGTCGAGTACTACGGATCGTTAGTGCCAATCTCGCAGGTTGCGAACGTTAACCTGATGGACGCCCGCACCTTAAGTGTCCAGGTCTGGGAAAAAAACATGTCGGGTCCTGTCGAAAAAGCGATTCGAGACTCTGATTTGGGTCTGAATCCAATCGGTATGGGCGATAGTATTCGGGTTCCGATGCCAGCCTTGACCGAAGAGCGCCGCCGCGATTTGAATAAGGTTGTGAAATCCGAGGGCGAAGACGCGAAAATCGCCGTACGTAATCTACGCCGTGATTCAAACGACTCCTTTAAAAAGCTTATAAAAGACAAAGAGATTTCTGAAGATGACGAACGCCGTGCACAAGAGCTTGTGCAAAAGCTAACAGATCGTTGCGTGATCGAAATCGACAAAATGGTTGCGCAAAAAGAAGCCGAGATTTTGACGGTTTAGGCCGTCCCCTCCATGGCTATCAGTTCAACCCGCGAAATCCCTGTCACGTCTGCGACTCCGACGCACGTGGCAATTGTTATGGATGGTAACGGACGTTGGGCCCACGCCCGATTATTGCCCCGCACTGCTGGGCACGCCAAAGGGGTGCAGTCTGTGCGACGCGCGGTTGAAACCTGTGGGGCAGCCGGGGTTAAATACTTGACACTGTTTGCGTTTAGCTCTGAAAACTGGCGTCGCCCCGCAGATGAAGTCTCGCTCTTGATGCGCCTGTTTGTRCAAGCGCTTGAGCGTGAAGTTGCCCGCCTGCAAGACCAAGGCGTACGACTGCACGTGGTTGGTGACTTAACGGCCTTCGAACCAAAACTTCAAGATTTGATCGTCCAGGCTCAGCAAAAAACTGAAAAAAATGATCAATTGCATCTGACGATTGCCGCGAATTACGGCGGTCGTTGGGATATTCTTCAAGCGACGCGTGCGCTTTTGAGGGCGCGTCCAGAACTGGCTGCCAACCCGGCGGCGCTCGATGAAAGCAGTCTGGCGCCCTATTTGTCGATGGCGTGGGCACCCGAGCCTGACCTGTTTATTCGTACCGGCGGCGAGCAGCGCATTTCTAATTTTTTGATCTGGCAACTGGCTTACACAGAGTTGTACTTTACAGAATGCTACTGGCCTGATTTTGACGAAGCCGAACTCAGTGCATCGTTTGAGTGGTATCGAACGCGTGAGCGAAGATTTGGACGCACCAGTGCTCAAGTTCATGTCAACACCCAGAGTTAGCGGGCATGCTTAAACAACGCCTCATCACTGCACTCGTGTTGCTGGGCATTTTGGCTCTGGCAGTTTCTGCGACCTCACCCTGGCCCTTTTTACTGTTTATCGCGCTGGCCTGTGCTTGTGCCAGTTTCGAGTGGTTGAGACTCACGCTGGGCGCGCGCAGCCTGTGGTCTGGCATCTGTGCGCTGGTGCTGTTTGGGTTAACGGTCTGGCAAACGAGTGTTTGGCTGGGGGGTGAACTCAAACTTTCGTGGGGCTTAAAGAGCGTGTTGGTGGCGGCAGTACTGGCTTGGGTGCTGCTACTTTTACCGTCTTTGCTGCGGGCTCAAGTGACCAAACCGGTGGAGCGCTTGCGCAATAGCCTGGCAGCAGTCGTGATCCTTTATGCAACCTGGGCAGCGCTGGCGTATTGGTATTTGCAGCGCAGGGCTGTTTTCGTGGTCTCGCTTTTGATTGTGATCTGGGTAGCCGATATTGCAGCCTACTTCGCGGGGCGTGCCTTCGGCCAGCACAAACTGGCCCCGAGTATCAGCCCTGGCAAAACGCTTGAAGGCGCCCTGGCGGGCGTGGTGGGTGTGGTGGTGTGGCTGGTTGTCTCTGCGCATTGGCCGCAAACCTTTGCCGCGGAGCTGCTCGCGCAATGGTCTTGGGCCGGGCTGATATTGGCCGCAGTTGTCTTGGCGCTTTTTTCGATTGCAGGTGATTTGTACGAGTCGCTGCTAAAACGTCGTGCAGGCGTTAAAGACTCTAGCCAACTGTTACCTGGTCACGGTGGGGTGTACGACCGGATTGACGCCGTAGTAGCTGTCGTGCCGCTGGCTTTTTTATTACTCGAGGCGCGCACGTGGTAGCCCCGCTTGTCGTCACGATCTTGGGCTCAACGGGCTCGATTGGCCAGAACACACTAGATGTCATCGCGCGGCATCCCGCACGCTTTACCGTGCACGCCTTGACCGCGCACAGCCGAATGGACCTGCTGGCCAAGCAAGCCTTTGACGTCAAGGCTGCAGTGGTGGCAGTCCCTAGTCAGGCAACCGCAGAAAGATTTAAAACAGCCTGGGCCGACGGGCCTAACCGCCCGAGCATCTTGGTGGGCGCCCAAGCGTTGGTCGAAGTGGCGCGCGACCCCGCCAGCCAGGTAATCATGGCTGCGATCGTAGGCGCTGCGGGTCTGCCGTCTGCGCTGGCTGCGGCGCAGGCGGGCAAACGCGTGCTGCTTGCCAACAAAGAAGCCTTAGTGGCGGCCGGTTCAATCTTTATGGCGGCCGTGCGTGAGTCTGGCGCTGAACTCCTGCCCATTGACAGCGAGCACAATGCGATTTTTCAATGTCTGCCTCAGCACGAACGGGCGAGCGCACCGCGAGGTCCGGCCGCGGGGGTAAGACGCCTAATTCTCACGGCCTCGGGCGGGCCTTTTCGAAACCAACGCTGGGCAGACTTGAGCAAGGTGACGCCCGAGCAAGCGTGTGCGCATCCAAACTGGAGTATGGGTAAAAAGATCTCGGTCGACTCGGCCACGATGCTCAATAAGGGTCTTGAAGTGATCGAGGCGCATCACCTGTTTGCGATGCCTGCCGAGAAAATTAATGTGGTGATTCACCCCCAAAGTGTGGTGCACTCGATGGTCGAATATGAAGACGGCTCTGTGATCGCTCAGTTGGGGCAGCCCGATATGCGTACCCCGATCGCGTATGGCTTAGGGTTTCCAGAGCGCATTAGCTCGGGCGTAGGCAYGCTCGACTTGGCCCTGGCGGGTCGGCTAGATTTTTCGCAACCAGATCTGAAACAGTTGCCCTGTTTGGCCTTGTCCTTTCAAGCCCTGAAAGCTGGGCAAGGCGCTTGTGTGGCACTTAACGCAGCCAATGAAGTGGCAGTGGCGGCATTTCTTGAAAGACGCTTGGCTTACACACAAATTTCTCAGGTGATTGAAGACACGCTTTCCTGGCAGGCGGGTCAAAGCACGAGACAGCTTGAGTCGTTAGGCGATATTATTGCTCTAGACGAACAAGCACGCAGTGCGGCCCGTCGGGCAAGCGCGATTTAATGCTTCAGCGCAGTTTTAGCGAAAGAGAAATATGCTCGTTACTTTGATCGCCTTCTTGGTTGCACTCGGCATTCTCATAACCTTTCATGAGCTCGGACACTATTGGGTGGCGCGCTGGTGCGGGGTAAAAATCCTACGTTTTTCGGTTGGTTTTGGCCGGGTACTGTTAAGGCGAGTTGACCGCCACGGCACGGAGTGGGCGCTGTCTGCGATTCCCTTAGGGGGCTATGTCAAGATGCTTGACGAAGATCCCCATGGCACCCAAGCCACGACGGCAGGCTCACCACATCGTTCGCAAAGTTTTCAGGCGCAACCAGTGGGTAAGCGGTTTGCAATTGTTGCGGCAGGCCCTATTTTTAATTTGATTCTGGCAGTGGCGTTTTATGCCGCAATCAATCTGCTTGGTGCCCAAGAGCCAGCGTCTATTTTGTCCAAACCGCCGGCAGGCAGTGTGGCGGCAGTTGCGGGTTTGCAGGGTGGCGATAAGATCACCGCTATCGATCGACAGCCGATCGCCTCATGGCCTCAGGCGCGTTGGGCGTTACTGCAACGCTCGGCAGATGGCGGACAGGTTGAAATCACCGTAGAACGTGGCGGAAGCGCCTTGATACGGGTGCTTGAGGTTGCGGCCTCTGCGGATCCTAGCGCTGCCGATCCGATCGCTCGCTTGGGTTTGACCGTTGGTGGAGCAACCCCCCAGATTCGCTCGGTGGTTGACGGTAGCGTGGCCCAGCGTGCAGGCTTGTTAGCGCGCGATTTGATCGTCGTCGTCGCTGACGAGCGCCAACCCGAYGTGGGCCAGGTGATTAGAGTGATTCAGGCTCATCCAAACAAGCCGCTTGAGCTCGAAATTGAGCGCGAGGGCCAGACCACACGTTTGTCGCTCACGCCAGCGGCCGTCACCCTAGAAAGCGGCAAAGTCGTCGGACGGGCGGGCTTTCAGCTCGGTGGAGATTTACCGATGGTTGAAGTGAGCTACGGCTTGTTTGACAGCGTGTGGCTCGGGGTGACCAAAACCTTCGATACGGCCTGGTTTTCGCTCAAGATGATGGGGAAAATGTTGACAGGCGAGGTGTCGGTCAAAAATATCAGTGGCCCCGTGACGATTGCAGATTATGCGGGTCAGACTGCAAGAATTGGGTGGGTGGCCTACGTTTCGTTTCTTGCTTTGGTCAGCGTGAGCCTCGGCGTGTTGAATTTACTGCCAATTCCTATGCTAGACGGGGGGCATCTGCTGTACTATCTCATTGAAATCGTACGTGGAAGTCCCCCCTCGGCGCTCTGGGTCGACTGGGGGCAAAGAGCTGGCATGGGGATACTTGCAGCCTTGATGGCCGTTGCTCTTTTTAACGACCTTGTCCGCATTTTTACGTAGGTCGATTCTGCTTTAAAATCTGGYACTCACCACTTAATGATGATTAGTGTGTTTCAAGGATTGTTTAGAATGCCCGTCAGCTTGGATTATTTTCGCGCCCGTTGCCGGCAACTGCTGTTGACCCTGTTTGCACGCGCTGCACTCGCATTGTGTTTAGCGAGCCCGTTGGCGGCAAACGCCTTCACCCCTTTTGTGATTGGCGATATCCGCATCGAAGGCATGCAACGCACTGAGCCGGGCACTATTTTTGGGCAATTACCCGTGAAGGTCGGCCAACAATTCACCGATGATCTGGCCACCGAGGCAGTGCGCCGTCTGTACGCAACCGGTCTGTTCTCTGATGTGCGCATTGAAACAGCCAATCGCGTGGTGGTTGTGGTCGTGCAAGAGCGCGCGACCATCGCCTCGCTGTCGTTTAGCGGCATGCGCGAATTCGAACCCAAAGGCATGACAGACTCTTTGCGTCAGATTGGTTTTGGAGACGGACGCGTCTTCGATCAGTCGATGCTCGAGCAGGCAGAGTTTGAATTGCGCCAGCAGTATCTTGCCAAAGGCAAATACGCAGCCGAAATCACCTCAACGGTCACGCCTTTGCCCCGCAATCGGGTGGGTATTAACTTTGATGTGTTCGAGGGCGCGGTCGCCCGCATCCGCGAAATCAAAGTGATCGGCAACGAAGCCTTTACCGAAAGCAATTTGCTCGGCTTGTTTAAGATGACAACGCCTGGTTGGTTATCGTGGTACACCGATAGCGACAAATATTCGCGCGAAAAACTCGAACGCGATCTTGAAACGCTGCGCTCGTTTTACTTAGATCGCGGCTACCTTGAGTACAAAGCTGAGCCGCCACAGGTCACGATCTCGGGCGATCGAAAAGATATTTTTATTACGCTGACTATCAACGAAGGCAAGCCCTATAAAGTGACCAGTGTGAATCTGGCGGGTAATTTGCTTGGCCTCGAAAACGAGGTCAACACGTTAGTGCAGGTCAAGGCTGGCGAGACATTCTCTGGCGAAAAAACCAACGCCACAGCAAAAAGTATCAGCGATTATTTGGGTGGACTCGGTTACGCGTTTGCGAACGTAAACCCCAACCCCGTTCTGAACCGCGAAAATCAAACTGCCGAGTTAACTTTTTACATAGATCCGAGCCGACGTGTGTATGTGCGCAAAATTCAAATCACCGGTAACCAGCGCACGCGTGATGAAGTCGTGCGCCGTGAACTTCGCCAGCCTGAGGCTGCCTGGTACGATTCCGGCAAAATCAAGCTTTCGCGTGATCGGCTAGATCGCTTGGGGTACTTTAAAGAGGTGAAGGTTGGTACCGAACCCGTGCCAAACTCGCCCGACCAAGTTGACATCAACTTAACTGTCGCTGAAAAACCAACCGGCATGATCAACTTAGGCGTCGGTTACGGGCAGGTGGACGGTGTGATTTTGTCTGCAGGTATAACTGAGGATAATGTTTTTGGTAGTGGCACTAACCTGACGCTTAATTTGAACACCAGTTTGTATAACCGGTCTGCTGTGCTGGCGCACACCGACCCTTATTTTACAAACGACGGGATTAGCCGTACGACCTCGGTTTATTACCGTACGATGACGCCTTATTCGAACAACCCCGGCATGTATCAGGTCACGACCCTCGGTAGTGGCTTAAGCTTTGGCGTACCAATATCTGAGTTTGACCGTATCTATGGTGGCGTGAACGTCGAACGCAACACCATCGGCTTGTACGATAACTCGCCGCTGGCTTACCGCGAATACGTTTTTAACTATGGTGACACGACGACCGCTGTGATTTTGAATACAGGTTGGTCTAAAGATACGCGCGACAGTGCGATTGCCCCAACGCGTGGTAGCTTTACGCGCTTGAAGGCTGACTTAGGCACGGTGAACCTTAAGTACTACATGTTGGGCGCTCAGCAGCAGTTATATGTGCCAATTGGTCGCGATTACACCTTGGCGTTTAACGCCTTATTCGACTACGGCATAAGCTACAGCGATTTGCAGTACCCAATCTTTAAAAACGTCTATGCCGGTGGTATTGGTACTGTCAGGGGGTTTTCACAAAACTCTTTAGGTCCACGCGACTTGATTACGGGCACCTACCTCGGTGGCTCAAAACGCGTGGTGGGTAACGTGCAGTTTTATCTGCCAATGCCCGGCACACAAAATGATCGTACCTTGCGCTGGTTTACCTTTGTGGATGGTGGCCAAGTGTTTGGTACCGATGGCTATGGTAACGACACAGCGATTGATCTGAGTAAGATGCGTTATTCCGCTGGTGTTGGTTTGTCGTGGGTGTCGCCGCTCGGGCCCTTGCAATTATCTTTGGCTAAGGCGCTTAACGCCAAAGAAGGCGATAACTTGCAGGTGTTCCAGTTCCAGATCGGCACAGGCTTCTAAGTTTTATTATTTGCACAATTGCGTGCTGTAATTTGTTTTTTTTGTGAGACTTTAATAATGTCTGCTTTAATGACTACCACTACTCGCTCGACCCTCGGTCGTTTGACTTCGCGTTTATTCTCGGTCACGGCGGCCACGAGCTTGGCGCTGAGCCTGACGATTGCTGCTCCGGCGCTGGCACAGGGGCAGGGCACCAAGATCGGCTTTGTGAACACTGAGCGTATTTTGCGTGATTCAGTTCCAGCAAAGGCTGCGCAAACAAAGATTGAAAACGAGTTTAAAAAACGCGCTGAAGAGCTCGAAAAACAAGTAAATAATTTACGCGGGCTTGCGCAAAAACTTGAAAAAGACGCACCCGTGCTGTCTGAGTCAGAGCGCAACAAACGTCAGCGCGAATTAGCGAATATGGATGCTGATTTACAACGCAAGCGTCGCGAGATTCAAGAAGACTCAAGCCGCCGTCGCAACGAAGAATTCGCAACCATCATCGAAAAAGCAAACGCGGCGATTAAAAAAATTGCAGAAGCCGAAAGCTATGACATTGTCATTCAGGATGCCGTGACTGTGAACCCACGTGTTGACATCACCGACAAGGTGATTCAGGCACTGAGCAAATAAATCGACCGATGCCAGTTTTATTAGCCCCCGACCGCGCACCCTTACTGTCTCAGTTACTCAAAGCGATACCGGGGGGCTTAGTGCAAAAAATTGTCCCGGGTAGCGGGCAATTTTTGGATCCGGTGGTGGCAGGCCTTGGCGCCTTGTCGACGGCGGGTCAATACGAAGCCTCTTTTATTGTCCACCCCAAATACCTTGAGCAGCTCGCCAACACCAAAGCTGCCGTGGTGATTGTGTTGCCCGAGATTGATGAGCTGTTATCGCAGGCTCCGATTCAGCCTGCCTACGCACGCGTCGTGTGCAAACACCCTTATCTGCTGTATGCACGTATTGCTCAGTGGTTTGACTGGGCACGTCAACCTGCCCGCGAGATCAGCGTGCACCCATCGGCGGTGGTTGATCCAACGGCGGTGTTGGCACCGAGTGTCACGGTTGGGCCCCTAGCCGTCATTGGTGCGCGTTGTCGCCTCGAAGCAATGGTACAAATTGGTGCGGGCTGCGTGCTTGGGGCTGACGTCACCGTTGGTGCTTCAAGCACGATACAGCCACGCGTATCGATTTATGACGGTGTGCAAATTGGCGCGCGTGTCATCGTTCACAGTGGTGCAGTGCTGGGGGCTGACGGCTTTGGCTTTGCCCCTGACCCAAGCCTTGCAAAAGGCGCCTGGGGGAAAATCCCTCAACTCGGCGGTTTAGTCATTGGCAACGATGTTGAAATCGGTGCCAACACCACGATTGATCGGGGTGCTCTCGAAAACACTGTTATTGAAGACGGTGTGAAGCTCGACAATCAAATTATGATTGCACACAATTGCCGCATTGGCACCCACACGGCGATCGCAGCCTGTACTGCTGTAGCCGGTTCAACGACCATCGGTGCGCGTTGTACGATTGCTGGCGCAGCAGGTATTGCGGGGCACTTAACCATTTGCGACGATGTATTTGTTTCGGGTGGTACGGGCATTACATCTGACGTAACAGAGCCCGGGCGTTATACCGGGGTATTTCCGTTTGCGCCACACTCTGACTGGCAGCGCAACGCGGCTGTGATCTTGCAACTGTCGGTGATGCGCAAACGCCTGCGTAAACTCGAGCGCGAATAGCGGCCTAAGCACGCACGTCGGTCTGATGGATTAGTTTAGTGTCAGTCCTTTGCAGGATTACTGGAAGCTCTATGCAACTCGATATTAAAAGCATTCTTGAACGCTTGCCGCATCGCTATCCGATGCTGTTAATTGATCGTGTCCTCGAAATGGTACCCGGAAAATCTATCAAGGCACTTAAAAACGTCTCGATTAACGAGCCTTTTTTTGTTGGGCATTTTCCGCACCACCCAGTGATGCCAGGCGTCTTGATTCTAGAGGCAATGGCGCAGGCTGCCGCTATTTTTTCGTTCGCAGAAGAAACAGGACTTAAACCCAAAGATCAAGAAAGCGTGTACTACTTTGTCGGTATCGATGGCGCGCGCTTTCGTAAACCGGTCTTGCCTGGCGATCAACTACATATCGAAGTCGTCGCCGAGCGCTTGGGCAGCAAAATCTGCAAGTACCAGGGCCGTGCCTTTGTCGATGGACAAGTCGTTGCAGAGGCGAAGTTGATGTGTGCGATTCGACCTGTGGAATAAAAATGTCAGCGCTTATCCATACGACCGCTTTGGTCGACCCTCTGGCTCAGCTTCATCCGACTGTTAGCGTGGGGCCTTACTCGATCGTTGGTCCTCGCGTAAAAATTGACGCCAATACTAAAGTTGGCTCACATTGCGTGATTGATGGCCACACAACAATCGGACAAAACAATCATTTTTATCGGTTTTGTTCTGTCGGCGGTATGCCACAAGATAAAAAATATTCCGGCGAACCGACTCGACTTGAAATCGGTGACCGCAACATGGTGCGCGAATATGTCACGATCAACACCGGTACGGTACAAGACGTGGGCGTCACGCGTTTAGGGTCCGATAATTGGGTGATGGCGTATGTGCACGTGGCGCACGACTGTCAGATCGGTAGCAACGTCATTTTGGCTAATGGCGTACAAATGGGCGGTCATGTCCACATCGGCGACTGGGCGATTGTTGGGGGGCTGGCGGCTATTCACCAGTTTGGTCGCGTCGGTGCGCACAGCATGACGGGCGGTCAAAGTGCGCTGCATATGGATGTGCCACCCTACGTGATGAGCTCAGGCAATCCCTGCGTGCCCGTTGGCGTGAACGCCGAAGGTTTAAAACGCAGAGGCTTTTCACCCGAAGACATCAGCGCCTTACGCGATGCCTACAAGCTAATCTATCGGCGTGGCTTAGCGCTTGATGAAGCTCGTGCGCAGATGCGCGAGCGTCAGGCCCAAGAGCCCGCGGTTGCCCCTGCGCTGCAGGTGTTGCTTGATTTTCTGGATTCAAGTACCCGAGGCATCATCCGTCCATGACCTGGCGGCTTGGACTTGTTGCGGGCGAGCCTTCGGGCGATCTGATCGCAGCGAGGGTGTTGGCGGGGGTGCAACAGGCCGATTCAGAGGTTCAGACTTCGGGCATTGGTGGACCGCAACTCGCCGCGCAAGGCCTTGAACTTTGGCATCCGATGCAAGCCTTAACCGTGTTTGGCTATCTGGATGCACTTAAACAAATTCCCACCTTGGTGCGCACGTACCAAGATGTTAAAAATCGCTGGCTGGCGCAGCCGCCACAGGTTTTTTTGGGCGTAGATGCGCCCGATTTCAACTTGCGTCTTGAACACAAACTAAAGGCCTCTGGTATCCCAACGGTACATTTGGTGAGTCCTTCGATCTGGGCTTGGCGGTATTCGCGTATTCATCACATCAAAGAAGCGGTTTCGCACATGTTGGTGATGTTTCCGTTTGAAGAGGCGATATACCAAAAAGAAAATATTCCGGTCACGTTTGTCGGACACCCTTTGGCAGACGCGATTGCGCAAGAGCCCGATCGGGATGCCGCCCGCGCACGCTTGGGGCTTCATCCTCAAGCGCGTATTTTAGCGGTGCTGCCTGGTAGTCGCGCGTCAGAAATTAAATGGATTGCACCCAGATTTTTACAGGCAGTTCAGCTATTGCAAAAACGTGACCCGCAACTCCAGGTGCTGGTGCCAATGGTGAATGCCGGGCGCCTCAAAGAGTTCAATCTGCTTTTACAGCTTTATCCCATCAAGCACTTGCGTGTGCTTGCCACACCGGCACAGTCAGAGCAAGATGTGCGCGGCGCTCCAGCACGTCCGCTCGCSTGGGAGGCGCTCGAGGCCTGCGACGTGGCGCTAGTTGCCAGTGGGACGGCGACCTTAGAGACGGCTTTATTTAAGCGGCCGATGGTGATCTCGTATGCAGTCTCGCCCTGGGTGCGTCGCCTGATGGCCTGGAAGTCAGGGCAACAGAGGCCGTATGTGCCTTGGGTAGGCTTACCGAACGTGCTGTTAAACGAAACGGTGGTCCCTGAACTCATCCAAGAAGACGCCACACCCGAGAAACTCTGTGCCGCCGTCTTTGAAAAATTTATCGACGAGCGTGGGGCTCGCGAGATTAAAACAAAATTCGAGGCGTTACATCAGTCGTTACGTTGCGACACCGCGAAGCGGGCGACCGAAGTGATTCTGGAACTTGCACAGGCTCGCAAGCCCGCACGCAACAGAGCAACGCAAAGCGCCGAGAGTACGCAATGACGCGCGCCGCGCAACAAAGTCTGTTTGTCAGCGTGGATCCGCTCGCTAAATATTGTACCGGGGTAGATGAAGCCGGTCGCGGGCCGCTTGCTGGCGCTGTCTATGCGGCCGCGGTCATCTTAGATCCAGCGCAGCCTATCGAGGGCTTGGCCGATTCAAAGGTCTTAAGCGAAAAACGACGCGAGGCGTTAGCGCTCGTGATTCAGCAGCGGGCGCTGGCCTGGTGCGTGGCCTTTGCGACGACGCAAGAGATCGATCAGTTCAATATTTTGCAGGCAACGTTTTTGGCGATGCAACGCGCGGTGCAAGGCTTAAGCGTTGCGCCTCAATTAGCGTGGGTGGATGGYAACCAGGCGCCACGACTTGCTTGTCGCGTACAAACCGTGGTGAGAGGGGATTCGTTAGTGCCCGCGATCTCGGCAGCCTCGATTTTGGCGAAAACCACACGTGATGCCGAATTGCTGCGCCTTCATGTTTTGTACCCGTCGTATGGCTTTAATCTGCATAAAGGTTACGGCACGGCTTTGCATATGGCGCGGTTAAAAGAGTTTGGCCCCTGTCCTGCGCACCGTCGCAGTTTTGCACCCGTGCGACGCTTATTGGAAGCCTGTTGAAACACATTGAATCTCGTTCGAACCCTTTGTTCAAGCAATTGTATAAGTGGCAGTCTAGCGCTGGTCGGCGCGGCGAGCCCGTCATTTTGGATGGCATCCATTTATGCGAAGCTTGGTTAGGGGTGGGTCGGCCTCCACAATACGCGATCTTTGATATCGACCGTATTGACGAGCCCCAGTTAGTTGCTTTGCGTGAGCGTCTCGCGCCCGAGGTTTGTCTGACCCTGTCGGGCACGTTGCTTGGGGGACTGTCAGGCTTTAATACGAATCAAGGCGTGCTCTTTGTGGTTCAGCCAAAGGTTGATACTTTGCCTCAGCGCCTCAAAGAGTCGATCGTGATTTTGGATCGTATTCAAGATCCGGGTAATGTCGGAACTTTATTACGGACGTGTGCGGCTGCCGGCATCAAACGTGTATTCGCTTCAACCGGAACCGCCACGCTTTGGTCGCCTCGAGTCTTGCGTAGCGGGCAGGGCGCGCACTTTGCGCTACGCCTTCATGAGCAAGCCGATCTTGAGGCTCTGCTTGCAACGCTCGAGATTCCGCTAGTGGTCACCTCGCTCGTAGACGCGCAAGATTTGTTCGCAACGACGCTACCAGCAAAGTGCGCTTGGGTATTTGGCAATGAAGGGCAGGGGGTCGACGAGGCGCTGAGCAAACGCGCTGAGCACCGCCTAAAAATTACCCACGATCTGACCGGCACAGAATCGTTAAATGTTACCGCCGCGGCTGCGATTTGTTTGTTCGAGCAACGTCGCCAACATCGTCATTGAGACGCTTAGTTAGTAGGCTGAGTGTTTGTCCAGTCCGATCTCTTGCATGACGGTTGTCGAGATTTCTTCGATTGATTTTGTGGTGGTCGAGAGCATCGGAATCGAATCACGACGCATCAGGCGTTCAGCCTCTGCAACTTCGTGGCGGCACTGTGCCAGCGAACAATACACGCTATCGGGGCGGCGCTCAAAGCGCACCTCGGTTAAACGCTCGGGTTGAATCGTCAGCCCAAATAGTTTGTGTTTGTGTTGGGTTAAGGTGCCAGGCAGTGCATTGCGTTCAAAGTCTTCAGGAATCAACGGAAAATTTGCAGCCTTGATGCCGTACTGCATCGCTAAGTAAAGACTTGTTGGTGTTTTGCCGCAGCGCGAGACCCCAATCAAAATCACATCGGCTTGCGGCAGGCCGCGAACGAATTGGCCGTCATCATGCGCCAGACTAAAGTTAATGGCCTCGATTCGGTTGCGGTAGGCGATTGAACCGACCGAGAGATGGGACTTGCCGATCGAGTGGCTTGACTTGATACCCAGATTATGCTCGAGCGGTTCAACGAAGGCACCAAACAAATCTAAGAATAGCGCGTTGGCTAGTTTGACGCGCGCCAGAATGTCCGGACTTACAAGCGTGGTGAACACGATCGGCTGGGTGCCTTGATCAAGGGCGCACAGGTTGATGCGGTTGACTACGCCGTCGGCTTTCGCAACGGTATCGACAAAGGGCATGCGAACTTGCTTGAAACTGACAGAATCGAATTGTGACAGTACCGAATGACTAAATGTTTCAGCAGTGATTCCCGTGCCATCGGAGATGATAAAAACGGTGCGCTCTGTGGGGCTGCTGTGCATAAATCTGTATCCAGAAAAAGTATTCGTCGGTAGTATAATACCGCGTCGCATCGTGTGCGCTTTTCAAAGTATTTTTTTGTCAAACGCACTTTGCCAGCACCTCAACCATCCAATGCTTTTGCCTTTTAAGGTCGGTTTGGTAGGCCTGTTTTGCATGTTGACCAAGCTCGCTTTCTTACATTGTCAAAGGTGGTTTCCATGTCGTATGTCGTTTTATTTGAGCAACTCCGTATGACGGATGTTGACTCTGTTGGGGGTAAAAACGCTTCGTTGGGCGAAATGATCAGTCAGCTGGCAGACGCGGGCGTTCGGGTGCCGGGTGGTTTTGCGACGACGGCACAGGCTTTTCGTGATTTTTTATCAGGCACGGGGCTTGATCAGCGTATTGCCGAACGCCTCACCACGTTAAACTCTGAAGATGTTCGTGAGCTGGCTTTAGCCGGTGCACAGATTCGTCAATGGATCACCGAAGCACCTTTACCTGTGCGACTTAACGACGATATCAAAGCCGCCTTCGCGGTGCTTGATACGGATGGCAAAGGTTCGTTCGCGGTGCGTTCCTCGGCCACTGCCGAAGACTTACCAGACGCCTCGTTTGCTGGTCAACAAGAAACTTTTCTGAATGTCGTCGGCTTTGATGACGTGATCGATAAAATTCGTCACGTGTTTGCTTCGCTCTATAACGACCGGGCGATTTCTTATCGTGTACACAAAGGCTATGCGCATGCTGACGTGGCCTTGTCAGCCGGTATTCAACGCATGGTTCGCTCTGACAAGGGTAGCGCAGGTGTCATGTTTACCCTGGATACCGAGTCTGGCTTTGAAGATGTCGTCTTTATTACCTCGTCTTACGGCTTAGGCGAAACCGTGGTTCAAGGTGCCGTGAACCCCGATGAGTTTTATGTATTCAAGCCGACCTTGGCCGCAGGCTTTTATCCAATCGTCAATCGTCGTATTGGTTCAAAGCTCTTGAAAATGGAATTCGACCCAGAACGAACCGAAGGCCGTGCAGTTTGCACGGTGGACGTTCCGGTTTCTGAGCGGAATCGGTTTTCGTTAACAGATGACGAGATCATTGAACTTGCGCGCTACGCCGTCACCATCGAAAAACACTATCAACGGCCCATGGATATCGAATGGGGACGCGACGGTATCGACGGCAAAATCTATATTTTGCAAGCTCGGCCCGAAACCGTAAAGTCGCAGCAAGGCCATCACGACGTCCAGCAGCGCTATCGCCTAAAAGCGACGGGTAAGATCTTGCTTACGGGTCGTGCGATCGGACAAAAAATTGGCTCAGGTCGTGTGCGTGTCGTTGCCGACATCTCGCAGATGGATCAAGTTCAGGCCGGTGATGTTCTGGTGACTGACATGACCGATCCCAATTGGGAACCCGTTATGAAGCGTGCGGCTGCGATTGTGACCAACCGTGGCGGACGGACGTGTCATGCAGCGATCATTGCGCGTGAGCTTGGTATTCCGGCTGTAGTGGGTTGCGGGGATGCTACCGATCTTTTAAACGACGGCCAAATCGTGACAGTCTCGTGCGCAGAAGGCGACGAGGGGCGAATTTATGATGGCCTGATCGAAACCGAGGTCGAAGAAGTGCGCCGCGGTGTGATGCCCGAGATCGGCTTAAAAATCATGATGAACGTGGGCAATCCACAGCTGGCGTTTGATTTCTCGCAAATTCCCAATCACGGGGTCGGCCTGGCCCGTCTAGAGTTCATTATTAATAACAACATCGGCATTCATCCTAAAGCCGTGCTTGATTACCCGAATATTGACAGCGCGTTAAAGGTTGCAGTTGAATCGGCTGCGCGCGGCCAYGCAAGTCCGCGAGCCTTCTTTGTCGAAAAACTCGCAGACGGCATCGCAACAATCGCAGCTGCCTTCTATCCTAAGTCTGTGATCGTGCGTTTGTCTGATTTCAAATCAAACGAATACCGTAAGTTAGTCGGTGGCGCGCGTTACGAACCCGAAGAAGAAAATCCAATGCTAGGGTTTCGAGGTGCTTCGCGCTATATCTCCGAAGATTTTGCAGAGTGCTTCAAAATGGAATGCGAAGCCCTGAAACGGGTGCGAGAACAAATGGGGCTCACTAACGTCGAAATCATGGTGCCGTTTGTGCGAACAGTCAAACAAGCTGAGCGAGTGGTAGGTTTGCTTGCTCGCGAAGGCCTAGCTCGGGGCGAGAACGGTTTGCGCGTCATCATGATGTGTGAAGTCCCGTCAAACGCGATTTTGGCTGAAGAGTTTCTTGAACACTTTGATGGTTTCTCGATCGGATCAAACGACATGACCCAACTGACTCTGGGCCTGGACCGAGATTCGGGCATGGAGCTCTTGGCAGCTGATTTTGACGAACGCGATGCGGCCGTTAAGTTCATGTTGCAACGTGCCATTGGGGCGTGCTTAAAGGCCGGTAAATATGTTGGCATTTGCGGCCAAGGCCCAAGCGACCATGCCGACTTTGCGCAGTGGTTAAAAGACGAAGGTATCTTGTCGATGTCTTTAAATCCTGACACCGTCGTAGACACCTGGCAGCGCTTGGCCGTCAAGTCGATCTAAAAGGGGGCAGTCGGCGCGCCAAAATGGCGCGTCGAACCACCACAAAAAGGCAAGGTGCGCGGGTTGTGCGCTGCGGCTCTTTGTTGCTTAAACGCTTAACCGCTTGAGCGATTCACCGCTTAATCGCTCAGTCGCGGGTGCGGGTGTCGTGCTTCATGAGGCGCTCTTTTTCGCGCGCCCAGTCTTTTTCTTGTGAGGCGTCACGCTTGTCGTGCAGCTTTTTACCTTTACCCAAGCCAAAATCAAGCTTGATTCGACCGTTTTTGTAGTGCAAATTGATTGGYACCAAGGCAAAGCCGCGTTGCTCAACCTTGCCGATGAGCTTGCTGATCTCTTCGGCTTTAAGCAGCAGTTTACGGGTGCGGGTCGCATTGGGCAAAATATGGGTTGAGGCTGATAATAAAGGGCTAATATGCATGCCAATCAGCCAAATCTCGGCCTCGAGTACCACGACATAGCTTTCTTTAAGCTGTGCGCGGCCTTCGCGGATTGCTTTGACCTCCCAGCCTTGCAGCACGAGACCGGCCTCGAAGCGTTCTTCGATTAGGTAGTCGTGAAAAGCTTTGCGGTTTTCAATAATGCTCATGGGGCCTAAGACTTCTAGTGTGATACCAGTAAAATGCCTCTATTCTATCAACCATTCATCATTAACAATGCATTGCGTCGAGCGTTCTGTCCTAGTGCCCTTTAGTGCCAGTCAAATGTTTGAACTGGTGGCCGATGTCCAAAAGTATCCTGACTTTATGCCTTGGTGTGGAGGCTCTTTGGTGACCGAGCGCGATGAGCACGGCATGCAGGCTTCGATCACGATTGCCCTAGCCGGTCTGAGCCAAACGTTTACCACGCGTAACCGACACGATTATCCCCACAAAATAGAGCTTGAACTTGTGAACGGCCCTTTTTCTGCGTTAAGCGGCGAGTGGATCTTCAGGCCTTTGGCGCATGATGCCTGTAAAGTGTCGTTCACGCTCAAGTACGCGTTTTCAAACCGCGCGCTTGATGCGCTTGTTGGGCCGATTTTTAATCGCATTGCCGCAAGCTTTATCGACTCATTCTCGCAACGTGCCCAGAGCATCTATGGCGATGCTTAAACCGTCTCAAACGCCACTGAATATTATCGTCTGTTGGTCAACCGACCAGCAAGTCTTACAGCAAGCGTTGGCCGTCCCGCCGGGCACCTGTGTGGGGCGTGCGCTTGAACTCATTGGGCAGCTCCCGGCGCAAGAAGCCGCGCTGGTAGGTATTTTTGGGCAGCGTTGTGCCTTGTCGCGGGTATTGCAAGAGGGCGATCGTATTGAGCTGTATCGCCCCTTAATTGTTGAACCCAAGGCGGCCCGAAGACGTCGGGCAATTCACCGAGAAAAAGTTCGCAATATTAAAAAGAAAATGCCCATTAATGACTTAACGGTTTGACTTCGCCGACCGACCTCAGGAGAACGTTATGGATATGGAACTCAACGACGATCAGCTCGCTTTTGCGCAAGCCGCTAAAGAATTTGCGCTAGGCGAACTTGCGCCCCACGCTGCACGCTGGGATCAAGAGGCGATTTTTCCGCTTGAGACCATTAAGCTAGCGGGTCGCATGGGGTTTGGTGCGATGTACGCCTCAACAGAAATTGGTGGCCTGGGTTTGCCCCGGCTGGATGCGACCCTGGTATTTGAAGAGATGGCTGCAATTGACCCATCGACCACCGCTTTTTTGACCATACACAACATGGCGACCTGGATGGTGGGCGAGTGGGCGACACCCTCGGTGC
Source organism: Alcaligenaceae bacterium (assembly GCA_002737415.1). Classification (GTDB taxonomy): domain Bacteria; phylum Pseudomonadota; class Gammaproteobacteria; order Burkholderiales; family Burkholderiaceae_B; genus Zwartia. Next base: position 82,102 of record NSIQ01000023.1, read on the forward strand.
GAGAGCAGTGGGGTCGAGCCTTGGCTGTGGGCGAAAAGCTTGCCTCGTATTGTCTGACCGAACCGGGCTCGGGCTCTGATGCAGCCTCTTTAATCAGCACCGCCGTTCTTGAGGGCACGCACTACGTACTGAACGGTGCCAAAGCTTTTATCTCGGGTGGCGGCGATACCGATGTGTTAATCGTGATGGCACGCACCGGAGGCAGTGGGCCTTCTGGTGTCTCGTGCTTTCTCGTGCCTGCTGGCCTTGAGGGCATCAGCTTTGGTCGCAAAGAAAACAAAATGGGCTGGAACAGCCAGAGCACACGTGCGATTAAGTTTGAAAATGTTCGTGTACCCGTCGAAAACTTATTAGGTAAAGAAGGCGAGGGGTTTAAAATCGCGATGCGCGGTCTGGACGGCGGGCGCATTAATATTGCAATATGTTCGGTCGGTGCGGCGCAGGGCGCGCTTGAGGCCGCCTACACCTACATGCTTGAGCGCAAACAATTCAAGCAGCCGCTAGCAAGTTTTCAAGCCTTGCAATTTAAGTACGCAGATATGGCGACGCACACCGTTGCGGCCCGACAAATGGTGCGCTTGGCCGCCTGCAAACTCGATWCGGGTTCGCCTGATGCCTCGACCTATTGTGCGATGGCAAAACGCTTTGCAACCGACCTGGGTTTTCAAGTTTGTTTAGATGCGCAGCAGTTGCATGGTGGCTATGGCTATTTAAAGGATTACCCTCTTGAGCGTTTGGTGCGCGACACGCGCGTGCATCAAATCCTTGAAGGGACCAACGAAATTATGCGAGTGTTGATTGCTCGTCAGTTACTAGAAAAAGGCGCAGACGTAAGATGAGCATAGTGACAAATACAGAAGCCGTTGTGCTCTTTGAAGATATTGCTTGCGCCAATGGGATGCGCTTAGGTCTGGCCACCCTCAACACCCCAAAAACCTTGAACGGCCTTTCACTCGAGATGACGCGTTTGCTTGCCGCCAAAATCGAGCTCTGGGCCAACGACCCCGAGCTTGCGGTAGTGATCTTAAAAGGCGCAGGAGACAAAGCCTTTTGTGCAGGCGGTGATTTACACGCCTTGCATCATAGTATGGTGCAAAACCGAGGCCAGGCKGCGCTGAATAACTCGCATGCCGGCACCTTCTTCGCCGAAGAGTACGCGCTGGATTACCGTTTACACACGTTCTCGAAGCCGCTGCTCGTGTGGGGCGATGGCATTGTGATGGGCGGCGGTATGGGCCTGATGATTGGCGCAAGCCACCGAGTCGTCACCGAGACCTCACGCCTTGCAATGCCCGAAATTTCGATTGGTCTGTTTCCCGATGTTGGGGGCACCTGGATGTTGAACAGGCTACCAGGTAAGACGGGTTTGTTTCTGGGCCTGACCGGTGCGCAGCTTGGCGCCTCAGATGCACTTTTTGCAGGTTTGGCCGACTATCACCTGACGCGCGATGCGTGGCCGGTGCTGCTCGAGAGCTTGAGCCAGCAGGCCTGGGGCAACACTGCGCAGCAGCGAAGACTAGAAAACGAGGCCTTACTTGATGGGGTGTTGGCAGCGTTGGCAAGCGCGCCCGCGGYGGCGCTCGGTCCGCTGCAACAACATCTTACTTTGCTACAGACCTGTTGTGCGGGCACCGACCTCAACAAGATTGTGACGGCTTTGCTGGCACTGGCTCAACATCCCGACCCTTGGCTGCAGCGCGCGGCAAAGACGTTGGCGGCTGGCTCGCCGGGCTCTGCACGCTTGACGTTCACCTTGCTGAAGCGCGTTAAACATCTGTCTCTGGCGCAGGCTTTTCAGACTGAATGGGTTGCCGGTCTGATGTGCGCGTCGCACGGCGACTTTGCAGAAGGCATTCGCGCACTGCTGATCGATAAAGACAAACAGCCTAAATGGAACCCAGTGCACCTCAGCGAGGCAACTGAGGCCTGGGTTGAAAAGTTTTTTACCCTGCCGTTTGCACCTGAACAACATCCGTTGCATCGCCTCGGCGCAACTTAAACGTCCGTCAGAGGGCTCACCGTTCAGGCTGGCTTGGTTGCGTAGGGYAACTCGCCGAGTCGAATCAGTGCGCCGTCGCGGCCACCGACATGCAAGGCGTTGCGCGCAAGAGCCTCGAAGGTCGTTTCGAACAGTAAGTGAGCCACTGAGGAGTCGGCTGCGCTGGCACCTGCAACCAAGGTACTGTTGATCACACGGCCGCAGGCCTGCTCTGAACCCAAAGCGTCAAAAATATCACTGCCCGCTTGAATCATCAGCCCTTGAGTCTGCGTGACTTGACCAAAGTGCATGCGCCGCTTGACGGTGCCGCGATAATGACTGCGCGCAACGATTTCTTGGCCGGGATAGCACCCTTTGGTAAAGCTGACCCCCTCAATTAAGTCAAGATTTAGCGTTTGAGGAATCAGCAGGTCTTGCGTGGCCGCCTCCACCCAAGGCAAACCTGCTGCTATATCAAGCGCCTGCCAGTGTTCTGGGGTTTTAAGCGTATAGCCTAGCTTGAGGGTTTCGCAGGCCGCGCGTTGGCTGTCTGCGGCCAGCCACCACCAACGCGTCATCGCGTCAGAGGCCGCCGAGGGTGCGCAAAGCCACAGGCCGGTTGGGGCCGTGAGTGCCTGCCAGGCCGCAGTGGGCAAGTCGTGACCAAGTTGCTGGCTGAGCGCTTTGAGCTGCGAGGTCGCAAGCGACACCCCGACAACTTCGAAGGCAGTTGGGTTTAACTTTGCTTTAGCGCGCAGTACAAACATGCTAAGCCGCTTGAGAACCGAGGCCATCAGGTCGCGCCGCAGCAGGCCCAACAACACGCCGGTATCCTCAGGTAAAGTGTTGGGCACAGCAGCAGTCCCTGAGTCCGGTGTCCAAACGATAACCATGGTGGCCAGCAAACGCCCCTGCGCCGTGCAATAACCCGCGAGTCGTGCCTGTTCGGGGCCAGCGTTGGCGATATCGTTGGTGATTTGTCCTTGCAAAAAGGCACGGGCCTCGGTGCCGCGTGCCTCAAAGACCGAAAGCTCGTCGAGGGGATAGAGCGTCAATGTGTCGCAGAGACTGTGAACTTCAGTGGCATGTGCTTGGCTCAATATCGGGTGCATACGTCTCAATCTTTCGTTTTGGCAGGATCCAGTTACATATTAAACTGTCACTGTCATGAACGCGCTGAATAAACTTCTTCTTTATCTGGTTTTGCCCCTGATATTAATCGTGGGCGGGGTTGTTGCGGGCGCCTACTCCTGGGTACAGGGCCCGTTAGTGCTGCCGACTGAGCGGGTCGATATTTTGGTGCCTCCCGGGGCGACCCCATCAAATATCGCCACGTTAATCAATCAAGCCGGCATCCCTTTAAACACCACAGGCTTTGTGGCGCTGGCGCGTGTCGGCGAACTCGACACCAAAATAAAGGCGGGGGGCTACCAAATCATTCAAGGCGACAGCCCTTGGGCCGTGCTTCGCAGAATGGCCTTGGGCGACGTCACCGCTCGCCAAATCACCTTCGTTGAAGGCTGGACGCTGCGTCAGTTTCGTGCCGCTTTGGCACAACACCCGGATATTAAGCAAACACTCGCGCAGCTAAGTGACGCTGATCTGTTAAAACGGTTAAACAACCTTGGGGCAACTAGCTCTCCAGAGGGCTTGTTTTTTCCGGATACCTACGTGTTTTCGATCGGTACCTCTGACTTCGAACTGCTCGAACGCGCGGCCCGCACTCAGAAGCAAATCCTTGGGCAGGCCTGGGCCAACCGAGCGCCGAACTCTATGCTTAAAAATCCCTATGAAGCCTTGATACTGGCCTCAATTATTGAAAAAGAGACCGGTTATGCGCCCGATCGCAAACGGGTTGCCGGTGTGTTTAGCAACCGACTACGAGCCAATATGTTGTTGCAAACCGATCCTACCGTGATCTATGGTTTGGGCGAAACCTATACCGGCAAGCTACGCAAGCAAGACTTGTTGGCTGACACGCCTTACAACACGTATACGCGTTCGGGTCTGCCCCCCAGTCCAATTGCCAGCAGTGGACGGGCCGCGCTCAGCGCAGCACTCAATCCCGAAAAACATTCTTATCTATACTTTGTGGCAAAGGGCGACGGCAGCAGCGCCTTTGCTGCAACGCTGCCCGAGCACAACAAAAATGTGTCGACCTATTTGTTGAATCGAAAGCCATGATCTTGAGCCCAACGCAATGACGATACCCCAACGCGGGCTTTTCTTGACTCTTGAAGGGGTCGATGGGGCAGGCAAAAGTACGCACGTTCAGTGGCTAGTTGACCAGTTAACAGCGCTTGGTGTGCCTGTGGTGTGCACCCGCGAACCCGGTGGGACGACGCTAGGCGAACAATTACGCGCTTTGTTACTGCATCAGCCTATGAGCCTCGAATGCGAAACTTTGTTGCTGTTTGCTGCAAGGGCCGAACACCTGCAATTGGTGATTGAGCCAGCGCTTTGCGCCGGCGTGTGGGTGGTTTGCGACCGCTTCACGGATGCGACCTTCGCTTATCAAGGTGGCGGACGCGAGCTTGGGGTTGAGCGCATTGCCGTGCTTGAGCAGTGGGTGCACCCGACGCAACAGCCCGATTGCACGTGGCTGTTTGATGTGCCACTTGCGGTCGCACGCGAGCGTCTTGACCGCACACGCGAGCAAGATCGCTTCGAGCAAGAGGCCGACGCGTTTTTTGAGCGCACTCGCGCTGTCTATCTCGCGCGCGCAAAGCAACAGCCTGAGCGCATCATCCGAGTTGACGCTACCCAAAGCATTGCTGTAATTCGCGTCCAGCTCGGCGCCGAACTTGCTGCGCTTGTGCAGCCTTGGCAGATGCGATGAGTGTGCCGCAATTTTTTCCGTGGCAAGTTGAGGTCGCGCAACAGTGGCTCGGGCAACGCGAACGTTTTGCTCACGCCTGGCTGGTGCACGGTCTGGCTGGGATCGGTAAGCGCGAGTTTGTGGTTGCTGCTGCTGCGGCGTTGCTGTGCGAGGCGCCTGTACAAGGTTTTGCCTGCGGTCAGTGCCTGGCTTGCGGCTGGCTCGAAAAAGGCAATCATCCTGATCTCAAACGGATTCGCCCCGAGGCGCTCGCACTCGAAGAGGGTGCTGAGCAAGAGGACGACGAGGCGCACGAGGGTGACACCGTACGGGCTCCCACCGAGGGTACGGGCTCAAGCAAACGCGCACCCTCAAAAGACATCCGCGTCGAACAAATCCGTAATCTGACACCTTGGTTTAATCGTTCGACGTATCGCGATGGGTACCGTGTGGTGTTGCTTTATCCCGCCGAAAGATTGACCCCTATCTCGGGTAACACGCTGCTGAAGGTTCTTGAAGAGCCGCCGCCCTCGACGATCTTCTTGTTGGTGGCAGACGCGCCCGACAGGCTCTTGCCAACTCTACTTTCGCGTTGCCGGCGCTTGCCGCTTGCCACGCCCTCGCCTGCCAGCGCTCAGGCTTGGCTGGCAAGCCAACACGTCAGCAACGGTGCCGACTGGCTTGCCTCGGCTGGCGGAGCACCTGTTTGGGCAAAAAAAATGGCGGAAGGCCAGTCTCACCCTTGCCCTGAGTGGCTGTCTGGCTTCGTAAAAATGCTGGCAAAGGGGCAGGTCACTCACAACGGTCAGTTGGCCGATACGCTGGCAAAAGAGTTGCCTAGCGTGTGGTTGGATCTGTTTCAGCGTTTTTTAATTGATTTGACGCTGAGCGTGCATGGTCAGACGCCCAGATATTTCCCAGTCTTGCAACAGACCTTGGCGGCGCTCAGCGCGCGCCTTGCGCCCGAGCGAGTCAGCGATCTGGCCGAGTGGTTAAATCAACAGCGGTGGGTGGCCGGACACGCATTAAACGGTAAGTTGTTTGCGCACGCGGTGTTATTGCGCATCACCTCTGTTTGTCAGATCACGGCCGCAGCCCCAGTCAACTCGTCCGCACGACGCTAAGGTTTTTATGTTTGTCGACTCACATTGTCACGTTGATTTTCCGAAGTTAATTCAGCAGATGCCTGAGATTTTGCAGCGTATGCAAACCAATCAGGTCTCGCACGCCCTCTGCGTCAGCGTCAATCTGCCTGACTGGCCAGCGCTGATTGCGTTAGTCGAGCAGTACGATGCCTTGTGGGCGTCCGTTGGGGTGCATCCGGATTACGAAGATACCGTCGAGCCGACGGTTCAAGAGTTGGTTTCGCGCAGCGCGCACCCGCGGGTCGTGGCGATTGGCGAGACCGGTTTAGATTATTTCCGCCTGTCGGGCGATCTTGCTTGGCAGCGCGAACGATTTAGATGCCATATGCGGGCTGCGCGTGARTGCCAATTACCACTCATTATTCACACGAGGTCGGCCGCCGACGATACCTTGCGCCTGATGCGCGAAGAGGGCGCAGAACAAGTTGGGGGGGTATTGCATTGCTTTACCGAATCTTGGGAAGTTGCCCAGGCCGCCATGGACATGAATTTTTATATTTCGTTTTCTGGGATCGTGACCTTTAAGACAGCTGTGGCGTTACAAGAAGTCGCCAAACGCGTGCCGCTTGACCGGCTGTTGATCGAAACCGACTCTCCTTATTTGGCGCCAGTTCCGTTTCGYGGAAAATTAAACGATCCGTCTAAAGTTATTCATGTTGCTGAAAAAATTGCAGAACTTCGAAATTGCACGTTGAAAACRATTGAGGAAGCCTCGACAAGYAATTTTTTCAATTTATTCAATAAGATAAAGAATTAAATTAAAGTATTTTATATTTTAAATTAAATTGTTAAATTTAATTTTTACTTGTTATTAAACAGCAGCTTAAATAATTTATTGAAACTAAAATATATCAAGTAATTTATTTAAAGTAAATACATTAATCATTTACATTTTCTTGTAGGTTTACCAAAATAATATTAAAAATATATCCAGTTTATAAAATTTATTGTCCTTTGACTCATCGACGACACCACACTCATGCATAACCGCAACTTGTCCTTACACTTTCGCAGTCTCACCTTTGCGCTCTTCGTATTTTTTTGGGCGGTGCAGCCACTTCAGTCGTCTCATGCGGCGAGCGCAAAAGACTATTGGATTTATGTCACAAACGATAAGGCCGCCGAGGTCAAAGAGTTGCTTGCGAAGGGCTTTGATCCAAACAGCAAAAGCCCCAATCAGCAAACAGGTTTACTGCAGGCGGCGCGAGATGGTGCCTGGCAAGTCTTTGATCTATTGCTGTCTAGCCCCAAAACAAATGTCAACTTAGCCAATCAATACGGTGAAACGCCGTTGATGTATGCGGCGCTGCTCGGTGACTTACCGCGCGTTCAAAAGATGGTCGCCCTTGGTGCAAGCTTAAACAAAGAAGGCTGGACACCGCTGCATTACGCTGTAGTCAAAGCTCGTGTCGAGGTCGCCAAGTTTTTGCTGGATAAGGGCGCGTTACCGAATGAGTTGTCGCCCGAAGGTGATACGGCACTGATCTTGGCCGTGCGCGCTGACAGCGTAGAAACCGTGCAAGTGCTGATTAATGCGGGCGCCGACCCAAGCCTGTCCAACCTTAAAGCGCAAGACGCGATTGATGTCGCACGGGCTCGCGGTAAAGAGGATTTGGCCAAAGCTCTTGAAAAAATCGTTGCAAATCGCAAGGCCAAACAAAAATAATAAGATCTGCAGGGTATCTGCGCACTAAGTTTTTGGTAATAATTCGGGGCGCAAAATCCCTTTTAATTCGCGAAACGGAATATAAATCGTCGGTTTGCCAAAGGAGTACGGTGCCAAAAGGTAGGGGTCGTAGGTCACGGCCAAGCCGTTCTCAAGCAGCGCAACGTTGTCACTGGGCTCAAACGGCCATAACTTGTTGTAACCCTCGGGATCTTTCTTTGCCAGTTCGTTCTTCTTCAGCCAAAGCGCGTGCTGTTTTTTTAGCGCACCTTCAAAAGCTTGCGCCTGGCCCGGTAATAACATCGTTTCAAGCGTTAACAATTTATCAGTTTTAGGCAACCAGTTCAGGTACTGCGTGGTTGAAATTCCATGTGCACCACCCGTAAAAATATAGCTGTCAAGCTGAATGACGATCACCTCTTCAGACTGAAATTTAACGCTTGCAGCGAGTGCAATTTCGTCGCGCGGTTGGGCTGTTTTAAAAAAATATATTTCAAGCTCGGGCAGCGTACGAACATTTTGGGTGCGATTCGTTTCGAGTAAGGCCAAAGAAAGCAGCGTCTGCTCAAGGAACGAAKTAAAACGGTCATACCCCGTGAACGTCAACTGTTTAAAATTAAGGACTGGGCACTCTGAGCCTTTGCAGTCTGGTTTCACGCGTTTAAGCGTCAGTACACGCGAGGCGATTTTTTTGTTGCGACTTGCCGTGACGCCTGGGACGCTAGCCTCGGCCAAAGCCGCTGCCTGAGCCTCGGGCGCCTGAGGCTCGATCATAACGGCCGTGGCYAGCCGGGCGGGGCGCACCGGACTTGCGGTTGCCACCGGTTCAGTGCTTTTATCTGACGCTGAGCGGGCGGCTGTTGGGCTGGTGTCAGACGAATATTGCGAGATCACATTGACTGTTGCGCCAGACCCAGTCACAACCGTCGACCCCTCACYGAGAGTTTGCGTCGCGTTCGTTTGCCTTGACGCGCCACGCGTTGGCGCTGTGGTCTGCGTGGCAACCGGGCTTGCGTTTGCCAGCGTAATGTCTTTGGGTACGCTCGGTTCGCTTGCGCAACCTGCTAGCAAGAAAAGGGCGCAAATACAGAGCCTTGCACGTAGATCAAACATCAGTCAGCCCTTTTGTGGTTGGGTCAGCAGAGCTCGCTTGTGGCTTACTGTGCCAGAGCGTCTTCAAGTTCGGTGCGCAGTGACTCGGGTGTGTCGGTGGGCGCATACCGCTTGAGAACGTTTCCAGCTCGATTCACTAAAAACTTAGTGAAGTTCCACTTGACGCCTTCAGTGCCGAGCAAGCCGGGCTTGCTTGTTTTTAACCACTGATAAAACGGATCGGCTCCGGCGCCATTCACCTCGATTTTAGCGAACAGCGGAAAAGTGACTTTGTATTGCGTTTCACAAAAATTTAAGATGGTGGCCTCGTTGCCGGGCTCTTGATGCCCAAACTGATCGCAAGGAAACCCCATCACCACTAAACCGCGACTCGCGAACTCTTGGTGCAAAGCTTGCAAACCCGTGTATTGGCCTGTGAACCCACATTTAGACGCCACGTTTACGACCAACAAGACTTTGCCTTGATAGACGCTCAAAGGCTGTAACTCGCCACGGATAGTTTTGACAGAAAAATTAACGAGACTCATAGGTTTGACTCTTAATAATGACAAAAAAAGGAGGATGCAACGGGCGGAACCCTCGCATCTTAGCGCAGTCCCTTGAACGCCTCGATCGCGCGCACGCGACTGGTTTTTAGATCAACGAGCTGGTCAGGGTACTGGGCCGCCCGGCGTGCAAGTGGGCTTGGGTCGTGAATCTCTTTCGCACTGAGGCTGGCTAACTCGGGTAGCCAGTGCCTAATAAAAAGCCCTTGGGGATCAAACTTTTCTGATTGACTCAGGGGATTAAAAACCCTGAAGTAAGGGGCAGAATCTGCGCCGGTTGAGGCGCTCCATTGCCACCCGCCATTGTTAGCGGCAAGCTCGCCATCAATCAGGTGTTGCATGAAAAATGCCTCACCTAAACGCCAGTCGAGTAGCAGATTTTTTGTGAGATACATCGCCACGATCATACGTAAGCGGTTGTGCATCCAGCCCGTTGCCAGCAGCTGGCGCATGGCAGCATCAATGATCGGCACGCCTGTGCGTCCTTCAGACCAGGCCTTGAAATCGTCGGGCGCGTCGCGCCACACGACGGCGTTCGTTTCGGGACGCATGGGTTGGTGCATCGATAAGGCCGGGTAGCCGTGCATCAAGTGCTGATAAAACTCRCGCCACAAYAACTCGTTGATCCAAACCACAATGCCGCGCTTACCCGAATCAGATTCGCCTTGGTTCATATGCAAGGCAACATGCAGGCACTGGCCCACCGAAAGCAAGCCCGCAGCAAGATAGGCAGATAAAACGCTGGTGCCTGGTATTGCCGGAAAATCGCGGTCGGGCTGATACTGCGCCATGCGTTGCTGGGCAAAATCGTCAAGCCGAGTGTGTGCAGCCTCCGTCGTCGCGGGCCAAGCCTGTTGTAAACCCTTTGGCGTCACGCTCATTAGAGTATTGAGCTCTGCAGGGAACTCGTCTGAAGGGGGCAGACCTTTTGCCAGCTGTTTTTTAGGTGCGGGGGTCAGCTGATAGGGGGCAGTTCGAAGCTTCTCTTTGCAAGCTTTTGAAAAGGGCGTAAACACACGGTAATAAGCATCAGCCCCCGTTTTAACGCTGCCAGGCACGAGCAGCGTACCACCCTGATGCCCTTTGAGCGCGATCGCGTGGTCTGCCAGCAAACGGAAAGCCGCGCGGTCGCGCCTGCGCTCGTATACACCCTGCTCGCGATTGCAATGAACTTGATCGATCTGGTATTTTTGGCAAAACGCGAGAAGCGCCTGCGGGACGTCATCCCAAAGATTGATCACCAACAGTTTTAGAGGAATGTTGAGCGCCTCGAGCTCAACGCGCAAACTTTTGACTGCGCGTAACCAAAAATCTATCTTAATTGCAGCGTCGTGATGTAAGCGCCACTGCTCGGGCGAGACGATAAATAAAGCAATAACGGGCCCGTGCGCTGCGGCGGCCGCCAACGCGGGCTGATCTTGCACGCGTAAGTCGGTGCGAAACCAACAAACAGTAGTCATATGTGTTTTACCGTTTGGCTTGCCAAGCTTGCAGGGCTGCGAGCGTATTCGTGACGTGTTGATCAGGACTCATTCCGCTATGAACAAACAATATTTTTGAATCAGGTGTGACAACATACGAGATTCGACTTGCCATATCAGGCAGGAGCATCATACCCGCGTCGTATGCTTTGATGATGCTGCGATCCACATCGGCGGCCACGGCAAATTTTCCGCCACAAGGGCCTTCAGAGAATTTTTTCAAGACCTCAATGTTATCGCCTGACACCCCGATGACCGACGCACTTAGGGCCGCAAACTTGTCAGTCGCCTCGGCAAACAATTGCGCTTCAAGGGTACAGCCCGAGGTAAAGGCTTTGGGATAAAAATAAACCACAACGGGCCCTTTTTTTAGCGCCTCAAGCAACACAAAATTGAAGGTCTTGCCAGCAAGTGCCGCCTGTGCCGTAAAGGCAGGCGCACGCACACCCGGCTTGAGCTCTGCCCACGCTGTTGCAGAACCAAGCACGAAGAGCAACAGCGCGAGCCCAAGTTGCAGTTTGTTTTTGAGCATTTTGAAAAATCCTTTAAGGGCAAGGCGAAAAAGCGTACAGTAGGTAGAGTACCAAGTTATCTGTTTAATGAGTGAGCAAAATGTCTTATCCGTACAGTGTTAAAGCCATAGGGTGGCCAGGGTTGGTTGTTGCTTTGTTTATGTTGAGTGGGTTTGTCGCACGGGCACAAACGGCCTTGCCCTTGCCACCGCCCCCCGTCATTATCTGGCCTGAAGCCGAGCCTGAGCGCTGGACGCAAGAAGACGTCACACTTGAACAACGTTTTGACACCGCTCGAAAAGAAACCCTCGCAGCCTACCAAGAAGCCCTTAACGACTGCCAAACGCTGCTCGCGGCTGAACGCCCTGACTGCAGCCGCCAGGCTAAAGACCAACTAGAGCTTGAACTGGCACAATTAAAAGCGAGAGCCAGATTTGGCTTTGAACCCCGCGATTAAGGTTTTCAATCGCTTTGAACCGCGTGATTAATTTAGCCGACCGTGGCTGCCGCCTAAACTAAAACGGCCTGCGCCCAGTAGTGCAACCGTCAGCGCGCCTAGCAAAAATAGGCCCTGTAGTTCAAGCGCCCATCCGCCCGTGCTACCGATTTTTAAAATCTGGGCTGCGTGCGCCAAGTAAATCGCCAAACCCATGTTTACTACGATCACGAGCGCGCCGACACGCGTCAGTACGCCAATAATCAGCAGTGCAGGTGCGATGATTTCGCCAATAAACACGCCAAAGACCACCCAAGTTGGCCAGCCTTGAGCGACGACTAGCGCGGTGATCGGGTCGATACCGTTGGCCAGCTTAAACAAACCATGCATCGAGAGCAACAGGCCGATCGTGAGGCGCAACAACAATTTGCCAAGATCTTCAGAGTGGTTCATGGGACAGTCTCGTAACGGGTTTAAGCAGCAAAAGCGATTTAGCGGCAAATTTAGACAAACACTCCGAATGTTAATCGAAGAATCGACCTCGCCTGTCCGTTTTTAGCGCAAATGATAGCCAAGCTGTGCTTAATTCAAAAAATCTGCCGGTCAACTAACGGACTGAGCCAATATGAGCGGTTGCTGCGAGAAATGCGTTCAAGGCGAGGGCTCAAACATCTGAGGCGCACCAATCAGCTAAGATAAAGGATAAAGACAATTAAACAAAGGAGAGTCGGGTGAGTACGGAACAAAACACGGCAGAACAAGCTGACGATGCACGCATGATTATCGACTTGGTCGCAAAATTTGTTGACCAGGAATTGATGCCCCTAGAGGCTGCCGTGTTGGCGCGAGAAATCAAAGGCGAGGCGCTGAAGTTGTTGCCCGCTGAAGAAGCACCCTTGCTAAAAAAATGTAAAGCCTTAGGTTTGTGGGCGCTCGATGGCCCCGAAGAACTCGGCGGCGCGGACCTATCAGCAACTACTTGGATGGCTCTGAACGAAGAGCTCGGYCGCACCGTGACACCTTTTGTGTTTCCGCCTGACTCACCCAATATGCACATGTTGCTGTCGGTGGGCAGTCCTGAGCAAAAAAAGAAGTACCTCGAGCCTTATGCTGCGGGTACGGCAAAATCCGCGATTGCGATTTCAGAACCAAACGCCGGCGGCGATCCATCGGGCATGATTACACGTGCCGAAAAAGACGGAGATCAATGGGTCATCAATGGTCGCAAGATTTGGGTCAGTAAAGTGCCTTCGGCTGATTTTGTGATTGTCATGGCGCGTGTCGGGGCGGGTAAGCGCCACGAAGGCATCACAGCGTTTATTGTTGAAAAAAATACCCCTGGTTTTGAGATTTTGCGAGAAATCCCCATGCTGGGTGGTCATCGCACCTATGAGTTGGTGTTTGAAGATTGCCGTATCCCTGCAGAAAACATCTTAGGCGAGATTGGGGCTGGCTTCGCGCCGATGCAGCTGCGTCTGGTCGTTCGTCGTTTGCAGATTGGTACGTGGTGTGTTGGTATGTGCCGTCGTGCGCTAGACATGATGTGTTCGCACGCTAAGCAGCGCACCACCTTTGGCGCATTGTTGTCAGATCGGCAGGCCATTCAGTGGTGGATCGCTGACGCTGCCATGAAAATGCATGCCTGTCGCTTGATGGTACAAGATGCTGCGCGTAAACAAGATATGGGTATCGACGTGCGTACCGAGGCTTCAATGATCAAGGTCTATGCGACCGAGATGGCTGCCGAAGTGCTCGACCATGCGATACAAACCCTGGGCGCGATGGGCGTGACCAAAGAATTACCCTTGCAGCTCATGGCACAACGTGTGCGMGTGATGCGTGTGTATGAGGGCCCTTCAGAGGTTCACCGTATGTCGATTGCTAAAAAAATATTAAAAGACATGCGCTAACAAGCGCGCTGGTCCGTAGATAAGCGCTAGTCTTAAGATAAAAATACACCCCCNTGCGCGCTCTTTAAAAAGAGTGGGGGCGTGCACYCGGAGACACTCTGACCATGGTTAATGCAACACCCGCGACCCCACGCGCGAACACGCCACTCGCCGGCATTACCGTCATTGATCTGACACAAATCTATCAAGGTCCGTATGCAACGTTTCTAATGGCAAAAGCAGGGGCTGAGGTTATCAAAATTGAGCCCCTCAGCGGCGAACCGTCGCGCATACGCGCTAAGGTCAGTGGCGGTGCCTCGTTGCCCATGGCAATGTTAAACACCAACAAGCGCGGGATCACGCTGAATTTAAAAACGGCTAAAGGTCGCGATCTGTTCAAAGAGATGGTCAAGCGTGCGGATATCGTTGTTGAAAACTTTGCGCCCGGTGTGATGGATCGCCTGGGGGTGGGGTGGTCGGTCTTACACGAACTCAATCCGCGTTTGATTTATGGCTCGGGCACGGGCTATGGCTTGTCTGGCCCCGATCGCGATAATCTGGCGATGGATGTGACGATACAAGCCGCCTCAGGCATCATGAGCGTGACCGGCACGCCAGACGGCCCGCCGTTGCGTGCAGGCGCCTCTATTGTTGATTTTTTAAGTGGTGTGCACTTATATGCTGGCATCATGACCGCGTTGTATGAACGTTCCCAAACAGGCGCAGGGCGTTTAGTCGAAGTGTCGATGCAAGAGACCGCCTATCCAACGCTTGCTTCTAATATGGGGATTACACACAAATCCGTGGGTGTCGTGCCGCCACGCGTGGGCAATCGGCATGGCGGTTTGGCGCTCGCGCCCTACAACGTGTATCCGTCAAAAGATGGTTATATTGCGATCGTGTGTGTGACCGAGCCGCACTGGCTACATTTACTTGCGGCAATGGGACGCGAAGATCTCGGCACAGACCCGCGTTTTGAAAGCAACAAATTACGTGTTGAAAATATTTCTGCCACCGACGATGAAATTACGCGTTGGACTGAAAGCCTGCCGCGCGCAGAACTCTTTGCGCTCAGCAAAAAACACGGGTTTCCGGCTGCACCCGTACGCGATTTGCTTGAAGTGATGAATGACAAACACATGCACGAGCGTGGCATGCTTGAATGGTTTGACGACAAGGATTTAGGTCGTGTGGTGTTGCCACATACCCCCTTGGTGATACACGGCGCTGATCGTGTGAAAACCATCGCGAGCCCTGATCTTGGTCAGCACAACAAAGAGATTTATTTAGACTGGCTCGGGCTCTCGGAGGCTGAGCTCGACGCTTTGTACAAAGAGGGCGTTATATGAAGTTTTTTCTATGCAGCGTATGGTTAGGCTTATGCTTGAGCATGGTTGTGATGCCCAGCCTCAGTCACGCGCAAAAAAGTGATTATCCGGCTCGTCCAGTGAAGGTAATTGTGCCGTTTTCGGCYGGCAGCGGCGCCGACCATGCCTCGCGCTTTTTTGGAGATTTACTCTCTAAAAGTTTAGGACAAAGTTTTTTAGTTGAAAATAAAACCGGCGCTGCCGGGATGTTGGCGATGAATACGGTTAAGGCTGCGCCGGCTGACGGGTACACCATTTTGATGGGCAGTAACTCGCTGATGGCGGTGAACCCCATCATGCTCAAAGAGTTGTCCTACGATGCAGTRAAAGACTTCAAACCGATTGGCGGCTTAACTCGTGGTGTGAATGCGATTGTGGTCGCAAAAGATTCAAAATATAAATCGTTGACTGAACTTCTTGCCGTTGCCAAGACCTCACCCGTACCACTGAATGGTGGAACGTATGCCTTAGGCTATCAGTTGTCGCTTGCCTGGTTGGCCAATGTGGCAAGCGTGAAATTTGAAAACATTTTGTACAAGGGGGCAGGTGAGATCATGGTGAGCTTGCTTGGCAATCAGTTAGATTTTGGTATTGTCAGTTTTAATGGTGCTGTTCCACTGTTAAAGGCAGGCAAGTTTAGAGCCTTGGCGTTGTCGTCAGATCAGCGGCATCCGGATTTTCCAGAGGTTCCTACGGTCGCTGAAAGTGGTTTTCCAGAGTTTACAAATTACACCTGGACTTCATTTTATGTTCGAAGCGACACGCCCGAGAGCATTACCAATAAATTAGAAGAGGTACTGCAGACCGTTTTGGCAACACCCACGGCCAAAGAGTATGCTGAGCAAATGCTCGTTGAGTTAATGCCATTTAAGGCTGAACAAATGCGACGCTACCAACTTGAAGAAATCGCGCGTTTTGCCAAGATTGCCAAAGAGGCGGGTTTAGAGCCAAAGTGAGGAGGGCACCTACGAGGCATTGCGCCTCAGCATAAGAATCRGTATTGTTTAAAAATTAGAAAAATTTGACCATAATTCKTAAAAACAATAATCAGGAGGCTTTATGACAATGACTCTGCGTGCTTTGATTGTAGTTTCTCTCTCGTTTATCGCGGGCTTAGTGGGYTTAAACGCGCACGCCCAAAATAACTATCCTACCAAGCCAATCACAATCATCGTACCCTATGGCCCAGGCAGTGGCAACGATATGATTTCCCGTGAAATCGGGCAAAGACTGACTGAGCAATTAGGCGTGACCTTTGTGATTGAGAACAAGGTGGGCGCTACCGGCAACATTGCGATGGATTACACAGCCCAAGCTAAGCCTGACGGCTACACAATGATTCTGACCAGCACGAGCAGCATTATTTATCAGGTCTCGAACACGATTCGAACGAACATGTCTAAAGATTTCACACCCATCGCGTTTGTGGCAGGCTTACCATACGTGTTGTCGGTGCCGCCTAGCGTGCCAGCAAAAACAATGAAAGAGTTGGCGGCGTTAGCCAAAGCCAAACCAGGCGAGATGAATTACAACGGGCCAGCTGGCAGTATGTCGGCCTTTTTAGGCTCGCTGTTTAAATCTGGTGCGGGTGTCGATATGGTCATGGTGCCTTACAAGGCCACCTCAGACGCCCAAGTCGATGTGTTGGCAGGGCGCATCCAGCTTTGGATTACCACCTCGGCCTCTGCTTTACCCTTGGTGAAGGGGGGCAAAGTCACAGCGCTAGCCGTGACCGGTGAAAAACGCCTGAATGCATTGCCCGACGTGCCCACCGCAATCGAGGCGGGTTTTCCATCGATGACACCTGATATTTCGTTCTTTTTATTAGGCCCYGCTGGAATCCCCACAGACATCGTCGCAAAGCTCAATGCAAACGTCAATACGGCTTTAAAGACGCAAGTGATGCAAGACCGCTTGGCCAGTTTTGCGACAGCAATCAAGATGGGTAGCCCGGAGGATGTGAAGAGCCATATCGCCACCGAAACAGAGCGCTGGCAACGGGCGGTAAAAAACGAAGTGCTTTCTAAATAGGATTTTAAGATGACTGACGCAGTGACCTATGAGCAGAACGGCGGGGTTGTGACGCTAACACTGAACGAACCCGATACGCGAAACGCCTTGTCGGATGCAATCATCGATGCAATCGTTGCGCATGTGGCAAGAATCAATGCCGATTTATCGGTCGGTTGCGTGATTATGACTGGCGCAGGCGAGGGGTTTTCGTCAGGTGGTAACGTCAAAAAGATGAAAGATCGTGCCACAGAAGACAAACCGAGAACGCCAACTGAAGTTCGCCGTTATTACCACGAGGGCATTCAGCGCATTCCATTGGCGTTGTATAGCCTTGAAGCACCCTCAATCGCGGCCGTTAACGGTGCAGCTATTGGTGCTGGACTCGACTTGGCTACCATGTGTGATATCCGCATTGCGGCACGCAGCGCCAAGTTTGGCGAGAGCTTTTTGCGCGTGGGATTGTTATCAGGTGACGGTGGGGCTTGGTTTTTGCCACGCGCCGTGGGGTTGTCTAAAGCCTACGAAATGACCTTTACCGGTGATTTTATTGATGGCGAAGAGGCGGCTAAGATTGGCTTGGTCTCTAAGGTTGTGGATGATGCCGACTTGATGGACGAGGCAAGAAAGCTCGCACAACGGATTGCGTCGCACCCAGTGCAGTCGTCGCGCGCCAGCAAACGCTTGATTCGTGATTCACAGCACGTGCCCTTGCATACGTCGTTGGATATGGCTGCGGCCAATCAAGCACTGGTGCAAACGACRCAAGATTACAAAGAGGCAATCTTGGCGTTCTCAGAAAAGCGGAAGCCAAAGTTCACTGGCAACTAGACGAAAGGAGCAGAGGGCATTTTCAATGCGAAAGCAAGAGAGAATGCCCTTTTTGTCTATTGTGATAATACGCATAATGTATATTATGTAAAGTAATGTTTCTAGGTGTAATCATCAGTAACGACTTGCGTCAAACACCGCCAACCGGATAATGCGAGGCTTAGTTACGTTTGTTACTTGGGCTGAGTCATGAAGATTTGTATTTACGGTGCGGGTGCTGTCGGTGGTCATTTGGCGGCGCGGTTGATTACGGCCGGCCATGACGAAGTGTCACTTGTTGCGCGCGGCGCGCACCTACGGGCGATTCAGCAAAACGGTTTGAAGGTGTTTCGGGGTGAAGAAACTTACACCGGTCGCCCGTTTGCTGCCACCGACGACCCTACTTCGTTGCCGCCTCAAGACGTGGTGCTCGTGACCTTAAAGGCTCAAGCCTTGCCCGGTGCGGCGGCTGCCATTGAACGTCTGTTAGCCAAAGACGGCGTGGCAGTGTTTGCCGTCAATGGCATCCCTTGGTGGTGGAACAAAGGCACCAATAACGCCCAAGAGCACCTTGAGTGCGTCGATCCAGGTGGTGAACTGTGGTCGCGCCTGAAGGATCGTTCATTGGGTTGCGTCATCTACTCGCCCAACGAGGTGCTTGAACCTGGCGTGATCAAAACCGCCATGGGCGATCGGTGGGTCTTTGGTGAGCCTGATAACGCACCCTCTGCTCGCGTTGAGCGCTTGGTTCAAGCGTTTCAGGCTGCCAACATCAATGGCGTGGCAGCGGCARACCTTAGATACGACATCTGGCACAAGTTGCTGATCAATTGCGGCTTAAATCCCGTGGCCGCCCTGACCCGTTTACCAACGGCCAAGATGACGGCAAGCCCAGAAGTGCGCGCAGAACGCTGCAAAGTGATGCTTGAAGTATTAGAAGTTGCGCTAGCCTGCGGCACCGATTTGCGGAGCAAGGTTGACCTTGAAGAACTGGTCGCGCCTAAAAAACGCCCCGGCTCAAACATGGCCTCGATGCTGCAAGACGTGATGGCCGGGCGCTCACTTGAACACGATGCGATCTTGGGGCAAGTCGTTGAGTTTGCACGCCAACACAACATTAGCGTACCGCGTTGTGAGCTGATGCTGGTATTGCTGCGCGGCTTAAATCAACAGTTGATGGATGAAGCCGCCGCAGGAGTGTAACGTTTGCCGCTTTATTTAAACGCAGAACGCAGTTCACGTACACCCAGCGCCAGTACGCGGGCATCGGCACCCACTGCTACAAAGGTGCAGCCAAGCTCAAGATAGCGCTTAGCCAGAACTCGATCAGGCGTCAAAATCCCCGCTGCTTTTTTATGTTTCAAAATCACAGCGATTGATTTTTCGATTGTGCTGACCACATCAGGATGACCTGGGTTACCCAAGTGGCCCAGCGCTGCCGACAAATCTGAAGGCCCTAAAAATACGCCATCTACACCTTCAACGGCACAGATCGCTTCAAGATTGTTTAAGCCTGTTTGCGTTTCAACTTGCACTAACAAACAGATCTCGTCATTGGCGCCCTTCACATAATCTTTACGCGAATCCCAACGCGACACGCGTGCCGAGCCGTAGCCTACGCCACGCACACCATGGGGYGGATAGCGCACGGCTTTTACCAACTCAGCGGCCTGCTCTGCCGTGTCAACCATCGGGATGAGCAGGCTTTGCACGCCTAAATCCAGCAGCTGCTTAATCAAATGCGTCTCGCCAATCGGTGGCCGTGCCACCGCTTGCGTGTTGTATGCAGCACAGGCTTGCAGTTGCGACATGATCGTTAAAGGATCTGTGGGCGTGTGTTCGCCATCTAGCAACATCCAGTCAAATTCTGCTGTCGCACAAATCTCAGTGGTGAAGGCGTCTGGAATCGAAATCCACAAACCAATGTTTGGCTTGCCAGCTTTTAATGATTGCTTAAAACGRTTGGTGTAATCAGGCATGGTGAGGCTCCTAGTATTTCTCTTTTTATTTGTTGGATTATTTTAATCTCATCATATGCACTTAATTGCCTATCTTTACACAGCTGCGCTTTCAGGCTGCTGAGCATATTTCAAAAAATTTTCTCGGTGTCTTCTATAGAATAAAAGACCCTCTTTGAGGCTAGCGACCGTGGCACCTTGTTCAAGCATCTTATCCCAAAGATTCCAATCCTCTTGGGGATGTACGCCATCTTCATCTTTTTTTTGATAACCAATTTTTTGACCAAAAGCGGTGCGATACAACATTGATCCATGATGCTGATCTTGGCGATTCCAATACAAGTCGCCCTGATAAGGTAGCGTCTCACCAGGCACACGCGTCAAGATTTCGTCTTTTAATTCMCCCGTCACAACAATGTCGTAGGTAACAATATCGGCGCTAGCGTTTGATAATAGCTCGATCGAATCTGAACGCAACCAATTATCAGCACCAATGAATAGCACATACTCGGTGTCTACTTTAGACAACATATCTTGAAAGTTGACGACAACTCCCAAGTTATCAGGCCGGAGTGTGTATTCAATACTCGGGTATAAGCTTGGTAGATGCTTGCAATCTAACCCGCCATCATCTACAAATAAAATTCTAGTAGGGGCTGTAGTTTGTGAGAGTAGAGACTCGATGCAATGGGCTGCAAGGTGTCCGTATCTGTAGGAAGCGATAACGACTGTGATCATATGTGCACGCATTACAACACGAAACTATGACATTACGATTTATCAAATCCTTACGGTAGAAACGACTTCCAGGCTAAACATTCTCTAGTATTGARCRCCTGCATTTTTCGTCTGAACTTATTTTTTCTTCACCGCTTAAGTGCTCAGCTCACGATCCCTAAGTGCCACGGCACAAATTCGTTGTCGCCTAAGTTCAGTAATTCACTCTTTGACTTTTCGCCCGAAGCGGTACGCAAAATATGTTCAAAGATTTCTTGACCCATCTGTTGAACGTMGACTAAGCCATCTAAAATCTTGCCGCAGTTGATGTCCATGTCTTCTTCAAGACGGGTAAACATTGGGGTGATGCTTGTGTCATTGTTGTCTCGTTTATTAAGAAGAACAGCCTCGTTTATGTGTACGAGGCTTGCTTAAATATTTGGTGCTTGGCGTGTGCAGCCGCTGTTGTGCAACGGCCGCACGTACTGACTCTGTCAAATAATTACTTCGCCAAAAGCTTGCTAATCGCCTCACCCATATCATGCGTGTGCGCC
>NSIQ01000024.1 GCA_002737415.1 Alcaligenaceae bacterium
TGAGCCGTGCACAGGTTCAAACAGTGACGGAAACGTGCGATCGGGGTTCAGGTTGGCCGAAGGAGCCAAGCCAATCGTACCGGTACAAGCTGGGCCCAGATCTGACAAAATATCGCCAAACAAATTCGATGCCACGACCACGTCAAAACGATCAGGTTGCAGCACAAACCGTGCCGACAAAATATCAATATGTTGTTTGTCGGTGGTAACACCAGGATAGTCTTTACCAACCTCAGCGGCACGCTCGTCCCAATACGGCATACTGATGGCAATGCCGTTCGATTTGGTTGCAATCGTAAGATGCTTGCGCGCGCGACGTGAAGCCAATTCAAACGCGAAGCGCAACACGCGGTCGCAACCGATGCGTGTAAAGATCGATTCTTGCAACACGATCTCGCGATTGGTGCCTTCAAACATCTTGCCGCCTACAGCCGAGTACTCGCCTTCGGTGTTTTCGCGAACAACAAAAAAATCGATATCGCCTGGTTTGCGATTAGCCAAGGGGCATGGCACGCCCTCAAACAAACGGACGGGGCGCAAGTTAATGTATTGATCAAACTCGCGGCGAAATTTCAGCAACGAGCCGTAAAGCGAAGTGTGATCCGCCACAATCGCAGGCCAACCCACAGCGCCAAAATAGATCGCATCACACTCAATGAGGTGGGCTTTCCAGTCATCGGGCATCATTTGCCCGGTTTTGGCGTAATAATCGCAAGAGGCCCAGTCAAAATGGCGAAATTCAAGATTTAAGCCAAATTTCTTAGAAGCAGTTTCTAAGACTCGTAAGCCCTCAGGCATCACTTCTTTACCAATACCATCACCTGGCAGTACTGCAATCTTAAATGGGCGGCTCATGCGCTAGATCCTCAAGTAAAAGTAACCGTGATCTTAGCCCTTTTTTGCCTCGATCAGGGCGGGATACCTTAGACTAGCGCCTGCGCATTAGCAATAATCAGGAAACTTATATGACCCACCCTTCAGCACCCACCGACATCCGCCAAGTCGAGCAAGTCTTGCCTGGCCGCCCAACCCAAGATGGCGCTGGGGTCAAGTTGTTACGGGTCTACTCGTATTCGCCCGAACTGAATCTTGACCCATTTTTGATGCTCGACGAGTTCGCGACCGACGAGGCGTCAGACTATATCGGCGGGTTTCCTGACCACCCGCATCGTGGTTTCGAAACGGTCACCTACATGCTAGATGGTCGCATGTTGCATCAAGACCATATGGGTAACCGCGGCGACCTCGGGCCCGGTGATGTGCAGTGGATGACCGCCGGTCGCGGTGTGATCCACTCTGAGATGCCCCAACAAACAGAAGGCCGCATGCATGGCTTTCAATTGTGGATCAACTTGCCTTCTGGCGAAAAAATGTGCCCGCCTGCGTATCGCGATATCCCCTCGCCCACCATGCCTGTGGTGGATTTGTTAGATGGCTCGGGCACCGTGAAGGTGATTGCGGGGACGTATAGCAATGGGCTTGATCCGATCGCTGGCCCGCTGCAGGGGATGACGACCGCACCCTTAATGCTGGATGTGCACATGGGTGCCCACGGGCAGTTTCTTGAACCGCTCGCGTCGGGGCACACGGCCTTTGTGTATGTTTACGAAGGCGAAGCCATGGTGGGTGATGAGCGCGTTGGTGCGCGACACCTGGCTGTGCTGGGCTCGGGTGCATGCGTGCAGGTCAATAGCCTAGAATCAGATACGCGTTTTCTGGTGCTGGCGGCCGCACCGATTGGTGAGCCTGTAGTGCAATACGGGCCCTTTGTGATGAACACCCGTGCCGAGATTGAGCGAGCGGTGCAAGATTATCAATCTGGTAAATTTTAGTCAGTCGGTTGCCTGCGTAACGCTTCACCTTGTGCACTCAATTTGTTAACTCTCATTCAAAGAAAGATATAAAGGAAAAAATATGAAACTCTACGGACTCCCCGGCGCCTGTTCACTGGTTGATCACATTGCTCTGAACTGGATTGGCAAGCCTTTTGAATATATCTCAGTCGCCCGTGACGCTTTAAAAGTGGCACCCTACATCAACATCAGTCCACTAGGCGCCGTGCCCGCGATTGATGATGATGGTTTTACCTTGACCCAAAATATTGCCATTCTTGAATACCTGGCTGAAAAAAATCCTGAAGCAAAACTGCTAGGCGGTGAGTCGCTTAGAGCACGCTCTGAAGCGCGTCGGTGGTTGGGCTTGTTTAATTCCGATGTGCATAAAACCTTTAGCATAATTTTTGGGGCATCCCGCTTGGTAACTGAAAAGCCTGCACAAGACGAGCTTGCCGCGTCGGCGTCTGCACGGGTTCGGGATATGTTTTTCGTCGCAGACAAACACTTAGCTGGTCGCAATTGGTTGTCAGACGGTCGCTCGGTGGCTGACGCCTACTTATACGTCACGACCCGCTGGGCGAAAGCCAAAAATGTTGACTTAACTGGCATGCCAAACCTCGAGGCGCATTTTCAACGCATGAGTTCAGATCCTGCGGTTCAGGCGGCGTTAGGGGCTGAGGGCTTGAAGTAAGGTGAGTTAAAGGCTCGAAGCGAGGCCTAACAAGGTGTTTGGCCAGCTTTTGCAACAGTTTGAAATACCTTTAGTTAAAACAACGGCTCTATTYCATGTGCACGGGCTAGGCTGTTGTCGTAAGATTAAGCCATCAGGTTAACTGTTCATTAAAGGCCCACTCATCATGAAAAAAGCCCACGCATCCGCAATCGTCGTTGTCTCTCTCGCGCTGATGACCGCACTTCCTGCCGAGGCTGGCGGCCGCCGTCACCAATATGGTGGAAACAACGGAAACATAAACGGCTGGGCTGCCGCTGCAATTGGGGCAGTCGTGGGCGTTGGGGTGGGTGCCGCCTTAGCTCAGCAACAGCCTCGCGCAAATTATTATGTTCAGCCTGCGCCGGTGTATCAGTACAACCCAAGTTATTACGCTCAGCCCGCGCCGGTATATCAGAACAACCGAAATTATTATGTTCAGCCTGAGCCGATATATCAGAGCAACCCAAACATCTACTACGTGCCGCAGCAGGCTTGTCAAACGGCGCAAGTACCTGTTTATAACGAGTTCGGCCAGACCGTTCAGTATCGTCAGGTCTGCGTGAACTAATTAGTCTTTCAACGTATCACGTGTCCTAGAAATCGGCGGCGTCCTTAGCCTGTCTTTTTTCTGAGCCAGTGGAGGGAAATGGACCGTTGTTCGACGGAGCGTTGCTGGTCGATTTGGGTTGGCCGAAGCTATCGCCTATTTGTTTAGCGGCCTGAACACTTTGTTTGTTAATGCCGACAACAACAGTCACCTCCTCTTTTTTTTCATCATAAGATTGCCCGATTACCCGAACGCCCTCCAGCAGCATCGAGGTGCTGCTCTGGGTTATTTCACGCAAGGATTCATTGACTTTTCTGGTGTTTTCTTTCGACCAAGTCTCCCCAGTATTGGACTTAGATCTGTTAGAGTTACTCTCGCTCGCATCCCCTTCATCTACTAAGCGAGTGCTGCTTGTCATTTGTTTTTTAAACCGCGCAATATTCGCCTTAGCTTTCTCTTCGGCTATTGTGTACGCTTTAGAAATCCCCCGCCTGTCAGGAAATTCGACGGGATGACTTTGAGTGGATTTAAGGCTTAGGAGCGCGCCGTCTTTATCAAATTTCAACTCCACACCAAGTCCGTTATCTGTGACATGGGCAGTACTATCTGGGCTCAAGCCAGTCGCTATCTGTGCTTTCGCATTCAAAGAAAAGGTGCCAGCTAAACAACAACAGACGGCGATTAATTTTCGAATGTTCATGATGGGTATATATACCTTTGAAGATATGGATGTGATTATGTCTGCCGACTATCGATCGAATGGTAGTTTAACAATATTAGGCTCTTGCGAAGGCGAAGTCGCACGCACGGAAGTGGAAGCTTTTGGTACCGACGCCTCAATTGGTTTTCTTAAAACAATTTCAGCCGAAATGGTTACGGGCAAAGTCCCTTTAATGACTTTTGCGTAGGACATTTTTGGAAGAACTCTAATCACTTCAATCTGTGCAGCCTCTTTTTCGCGCTTGCCCAATGATTCTTTGGTATAGGGATCAAATTGCTCTGCGCCGAGTAAAAAAGCCGTAAATTTTTGACCCACCTTAACGCTATCCCCACCCTGATTGATCACCAATTCGGTCGGATCTGAGGCGTCGATTACCCGAAGTGGATATATTGCTTCGATAATTACCGAACCAATCTTTTCAGCTATTACCTCGTTTGATCCAGCAGCGTCAAAATGCCCCGTAAATTTGACTTGACGCGTTGCCACCTCCATGAGACTAAAGTCTACGCGCCCCGGAGTACCTGTTACGCGCGAAACTGTCTCGCCAGTCAAGGGAATATATTGTTGCGAGAGAGTGCTTTGAGCGGCCTGTAATCTTCCGGTAATAAGATAATCGGCACTGAGAACTTGTGCGACTCTGGCCTGTTCGCTGAGCGGCGTTTGACCAGTCGTGATTAACGACATCTCTTGAAAGTACGCTTCAGAATTTGACCGATCAAGCACAGCAAAACGTCTAGTCTTAACAATATAAGAAATCAAGCTAGTTTGGAGGGTCGTTCCAGCCTGCGTGACCTTGCCTGATGGATCAGAAAACGGCATCACTGCAATTTTTCGCCGACTTTCTGAAGATACGCCTACCTCAGTGTATTTCTCTATCGTGACGAGCAACTGCACCTGTACTTCGGACTTCTGTAGCCGATCAATGTTGACAATGCGGTACTGCTTAATGACACCGTTACTATCGGTCTTAAGATTTTGCTGYAGTTTTTCATCAAATTTATGAAGCGCGCCATCGCTTCCACTTTGATCAGTTTGCAACAAGTCATAAATGACTGACCGATTAATGCGTACGCCCGTGACTTGCTGAATCGCCTGAACGAGCCCGTTATTAATGGCATCATTTGGACTGGCTCCGGTCGCTTGGATATCTACGGTAACTTCGGCGGCAGCAGCGGCGCCGAAGGTGGCGTCAAAGCCGCAAACGAAAAACAGAGTGAGAAGGGAAGCAGCAAAGTGCCTGACTCTCAGCATTGTTCTCACTTTAGAGCGCTTTTGCACTAAACCGATCGAGTGTTTTCTGGTGGGTAATTGCATTGTGCATTTATCTTCGAAAGAAGTGCTCTTACCAAGCCACTGTCTGGCCAGGTCCTAGTTTAGAAATCGGTTCGTTGCCTTCCCAAAATGCTAAACCAGTTCGCAAATCTGTGAGTGTTAATTGAAACGAATAGTCAACGCGCTGGCTGCCATCTCCCAAACGGTTATTGTTCTGCAAAAACTTGCCGCTTAAGCTTAACTCGGGTGCAACCATTTGCCCCTGCCTTGCAACGTTCGCTTGATTAAACTCTTGCGAAGCACGCAATTGACGCACCTGCATCGACATATTGTCTTCAGCACCTCTGGCGCTATTAACAATGGCAGTGGTAAACACCACTTTGCCAGAATTTAACAAGGCGACTCGGATATTCTTAATCAACTGATCGGTATCAATACGCTGCATCGTATCGTTGCTGACTCTTGACATCACAACAACGTAACGCCCGCCCTGCGGCTTATCAAGGGCTCCAGACCTCAGCATATCTTTGACAACTTTAGATGCCGCTTGGTCGAAGTCTCGGGAGTCGAGTCCCATACCGATCGCACTGCGATCTGCCCGTGGATCAATCAGTGTTGTTTGCATTGGCGCGCAGGCACCCAATACAAAGGGCAACGCCAAGGTTAAGCATTTCAATTTAGACATTAAAGATTCCTTTTAATCGTAATGCAAAAAAATTATATTTGAGTATCAGTCTGGGTAGTCGGCTTCTACCCGAACCTGAAACATAACGGCATCAGGCGTGGGTGCTATCAGCTCAACGTAGGCATCGCCAAAGCGAGGCACGATCATTTTTTCTGGCCTCGATAACAGTGTATTAATATTCTGCCCGATTGAGTTGAACCACGTTGTTGTTTGTTTGACCGGTAAATCAGTCGCCGTCATATTGATCAGCCGAATGTTACCTCTCACCGGCCCGATCGCAATGACTTGGATACGATCTAAGATCACGTTGGTATTAGGCGCTATTTGCACCCGCGGATCTACTTCCACGGTCGGAGCAGTTCCGCAACCGCTGCACGCGATTAAGACTCCAACAAGAAAAAAACGTATTAAAATTTGATCACCTGTATCGAAGGTTGGGATTGAGCCCTAGCCATTTTTACATAAACCAGCGCCGACCTGTCTGTAGGTACAGTCACCATGCCAAGATCTCTTCCGGTAGCMGTGCGAAGGCGCAACACGCCATCCTTTGGGGTCTCGACACGAGCGGCCTGAAAGTACTTGGGCAGCGCCGTCCACGACCTGGTCTCGGCATAAGAAACATTAGACACAATGGCCGCTGCTAACAAAGCCAATCCAGTCTTTTCTTGTGCAGCCGCATTTTGTAAGGCCACTTTCAATGCAGCTTCAAGCACCGCACTTGCCAAAATTGCTGGGTATCTACGCTGAAACTCGCTTCGCATCACAAAATCAAAGTTACCGACATCTGTCGTGAACTCTTGGTTGTTTCCGACTAACAGGCCGGTTGTTGCGGCAGGTTGCTCTACCAACCTAGGCATCGCGACCGTTGCGACACTAATGCCACTTCTCCTGCCGACGATCGGGACTGGAAAAGTGATGTTGTACTGCTCAATCACCGAACTTTGTCCATTTTCAAACACCACCCAAACCTTGGGTGAGAACTTATCGTTTGAACTCGCTAGTGCGACATCACCATCTAGCAACTTAGCGTTCTTGGTGATCCCTCTTACTTGCTGAAAGCTTCGCTTCGCTGCTTCTCTGTCGCTATCGGTATTATTTAAAAAATATAGCGCCGATAAATATGTTGTAAATGGATTAACGAAAGGTTGATACCCACCATAGTTACTAACATCTTGTAATGCCTTTCTGTATTCTGGGTTATTTCTCGCTGCCCCTAACGCGCTATTGAAATCGAAGCCTTCGGGTGGTTGCGATTTAGCTCTTAACGCATCAATTTCTTTTTTATAGTCTTCTTCTGCCCTTCTTTGACGGTCTTCAGTACGGCGCATTTCCGGTCTGGCCACATTGTCATTACCCGACGCCAATCCAGCTAAGCCCTTATAGGCATTTACCATCGTGCCATCAAACCCCTTAGGTTTGTATTGCCCGGTCCCGCTGCCAAGGTCAATGTCTTTCATCATGGCTTCAGCCCCATCTAAAATTCTGACGGAAGTCGCTGAGTCTTTTGCATAAAAGGCTGCCGCGCCGGCCTGCAAAGACCAATTAAGATTTTCGGTTTTGCCGTCTGGTTGAATCTTGCCGCTCGCAATCGCGAGATTCTCTGCGGAGCGATAGTCACCGACAGCCAAAAGATTATTAAAGTGCTGCTGCGTGTCTTTAGATACACCGCCCGCACAGCCAGTTAACATTACAACGATGAGCAGGCCAATTAGACGATGCGCGCGTGCCGTAGTATCCATAGCCCTTCTCCAAAACCTGTTTGTCGCTTAATGTATGCCCGATCTCTGTCCGTTCACCTTTGCAGGGCGCGCAGAGCATCTTTAAAAGCCCCGTCTACAGCAGATTAAGTTACCATAAACTAAATCAATGTTAGCAGTTATTGAGCTTTATTAGTCTATCAACAAGTTTTTCGCCTAACGTGCAAAATTAAAGATTTATTGATGGTTATTGGCCACTGCTGTCATGATCTTAATTATTTTAATGAACTGGTCTTTTAACTTTTTTACAAAACCACCATGCCTAACTCCTTCGCTCAGCCCGCCTACTCCCCACATTACCCCCGCGACCTCGCCGGCTATGGCGCTCAGCCTCCGCAAGCCAACTGGCCGGGYAAAGCCAAAATCGCCCTTCAGTTTGTACTGAACTACGAAGAAGGCGCTGAAAATACCGTGCTCGACGGCGAYGCGGGCTCTGAGCGGTTTCTGTCTGAAATCGTTGGCGCCGAAAGCTACCCTGCGCGCCACATGACGATGGAATCGATTTACGAATACGGTTCACGTGCAGGAGCCTGGCGAATTTTGCGAGAATTTGAACGTCGCAAACTACCGCTCACCGTCTTTGGTGTCACACTTGCGTTAAAACGTCACCCCGAACTGACCGCTGCCTTGCTTCAGCAGCAACACGAAATCGCCTCACACGGCTTACGTTGGCTGCATTACCAAGGCATCGAAGAGGCCACTGAGCGCGCACATATGCAAGCCGCCACCGCAATGCTCAAAGACCTGACACATGGCCAGTGGCCTTTGGGTTGGTATACCGGGCGCGACAGCCCTAATACACGCCGCCTCATAGCCGATCACGGCGGCTTTGAGTATGACAGCGATAACTATGGTGACGACTTACCTTTTTATGCGCCCGTGACGAAAACCGATGGTTCAACCATCAATCAGTTGATCGTGCCCTACACGCTCGACGCCAATGACATGCGGTTTGCAACACCACAAGGCTTTAACACTGCGCAACATTTTTTTGAATACTTACGCGATACCTTCGACGTGYTGTACGCCGAGGGCAATGACACGCCTAAGATGATGTCTGTCGGCATGCACTGTCGAATCTTAGGTCGCCCTGGCCGTTTTATCGCACTACAGCGATTTCTAGATCACGTCGCGAAACACGATCGTGTCTGGGTCTGTCGTCGCATCGACATTGCGAGGCATTGGAAATCACAGCATCCTGTACAGGGCACGACAATCTCGTGATGAACAACAAAGACAGTAGACTAAGCCCCTGCTGCTGAGTGCTATCGCAGCTATGCTTACCTGTACTGTTGAATATAAAAACTGGGCGATATCGCCCCGGAGACCCCCATGCTGTTTTTAGTCATTAGCACCCCTCGCCCCGAAAAACCCACCTCGATGGCYAGCACGCGCCACAGCTATTGGGATTGGATGAACCCCTTGCTTGASTCAGGCCTGGCAGTGTCGGTGCACGCACGTGTTGGGCGAGGCGCGGTGGCGCTCTTTGATGTGGACTCAACTGARACCTTGCACCGCTTGATGAACGAATGGGGCGACATTGTGCCTGCGCACATGGATGTCTATCCCCTGCTTGATCAAGACACCGCGAAGAAATTTTTGCAAACTCAAATGAAGTAATACGTTCTTTGGTTGCATAACAAAGCCTTTTAGAGAAAATAATGAAAACGCTTAAATTCGCGCTGTGGATCACTACCCTTTGTTTGACGAGCGCCGCCATCGGGCAGCAAACCAGCCCAGCCACCGCGCAGGCAGTGACCAGCACGTATCCTAATAAGCCTGTCACCATGATCGTTGCGTTTCCACCTGGCGGAGGCACAGATATCGTTGCCCGCCGTGTTGCACAGGGTTTGACCGCAGCGTGGGGGCAGTCTGTCATTGTCGAAAACAAAGGTGGCGCAGGCGGCACGATTGGCACGGCTTTGGCCGCACGTGCCGAGCCCAATGGTTACACCATTATGCTGGCTACTCTGGGCAACATGGCGATTAATCCGCATCTCTACAAAATGGAGATCGATCCGAGTAAAGACCTCGCGGCAATCACCAACGTTGTCGGCGTCACGTTTGTTTTAGTCGCACACCCCTCATTACCTGCCAACAACGTTCAAGAACTTTTGGCACTAGCCAAACAAAAACCTGGCAAGCTTAATTACTCGTCCTCAGGGATGGGCGGTGCGCCACATTTGGCCATTGAGTTGCTCGCCAGCATGACCGGCACACAATTTACCCATGTGCCTTACAAAGGCAGTGGCCCAAGCTTCACCGACCTGGTGGGCGGTCAGGTGGATTTCACGATGGATAGTTTGGTGCAATCTTTGCCACACATTCAGTCTGGTCGGCTAAAGGTGCTGGCGGTTTTAAGTGCCAAGCGCTCGCCGGTGCTGCCAGCAGTGCCCACGGTGGCTGAGTCTGGCGTGCTTGGTTATGACTTCACGAATTGGTTTGGGCTCGTGGCACCTGCGCAAACGCCCCGAGAGGTGATTGCCAAGCTGCACGAGGATGTGGTTCGAGTATTGGTGCAGCCAGAGCTTCGCGGTCAACTAGAGAAAATGGGCGCTGAAGTCATTGCGAGTTCGCCACAGCAGTTTGCTGCTGAAATTATCGCAGACACTGCGAAGTGGGCAAAGATCGTAAAAGAGCAAAATATCAGGGCCGAGTAAGTGAGGTTCGTCCCAAACACTGTTGATTTGCGAGCGCCACGAGCGCTCGTGACACCACTCTACACCTACGTGTTTAATAGAGTCAAAAAAATGCAGTTTTAGGCTAGACACTAACAAATAGTTAAGTTAAAGTCGTCCCGAATTAGTGCTTGAGCGTTTAATTTAGCATTTCAAACCTATACGTAAGGCGAATTGGCCTCAACCACGACCCTTTCATCTAGCGGCTCACGGCGCTAGTTTTCGTGCCCTTGATATTCGTATTTGCTCCATTACCCCTTCAAATTTTTTTGAGGTCTTTATGCTGTATCATTTCAAAGTATCAATAGTTGCAGCTTTGCTATYACTTACATTAACGGGTTGTAGCGGTATTGGCACTGCGAGTTTTCGTGAGATGTCATCCGCCTACCGTGGCGTCTTAGAAGACTACGCAAACGACAACGTGCTKCTAAATATTGTTAGGGCATCGCAATCGATGCCGATCAGTTTTTTAGATGTTCCTAGTGTTGTGGGTTCAGGCTCGGTCACTTCTACTGCGAGCTTCGGTGCAACCCCAACGAGTGTAAACCCATCGACCTTAGGCGGCTTTTTTTCTGCGGCTTCCCCCACGACTTATGCGCCAAACGCCTCGCTACAAGTGGGCTCAAGCTTTAATTTCACTCAATCATCGCTCGATAATTCATCGTTCATGACGGCTTTTCTGRCCGATGTGTCTATTGAGTCACTCAGCAGCCTCATGAACAATGATGTTGGGTCAGACTCTATTCTTTACTCGTTGGTGGTTGAATCCATCGAACTTCGAGATAGTGCATCTGGCAAACCGATCAAGAAGTGGGAGAACACCCCCTATGCGCCTGATTACCCAGACTTTCAAAAGATGCTTTATCGTTTGATCGACTCAGGTCTGAGAACCGAAACAGTCATGCAGAGGGTTCCATTGTCGGCGCCGATGGACTCGCAGACATACACTTCCAATTTGCAAGCGTTGGTTGAAGCCTACAAGCAACCGGGCGTCATGGTGTTTCCCGTCCCAGGGCCTAATAACCAGATGCAGTATCAACTCTTTCGGATGATGCCAAACACCAGAATGTGTCTAACCAAACATCCAAGTGAAACCATGTTTGAGAGTCTATTTACCGATGCGGCCTTTTGCGACCTTGGTGGAGACGGCGTAGACTCAAGATCGACTGGCAAGCGCTCGATCATAAAAACCGGAGCTTCTCAGGCCGGTAAGCAAAGTTTGGTGATTAAGCTGCGCTCACCAAGAAATATTTTTTACTTCTTGGGAGCCGTTGCCAGCCTTCAGCTAGGAGCAAATCCGAAGACCATCCGCATCAAGCGCTCGGATCTTTTTGTCAATGACACAAAAATTATCGATGCTCCATACGATGACACGAACTCAATGCCATTGTTCAAAATCGTAAAAAACTCTACCCCAACTGGCGCAATAGCTACGGTGAATTACAAAGGAGCAAGCTATTCATTGGGCGACGAGGGAGCCTCTAAAGGTGTTCTGACAATCCTCTCAGAGTTGATCACGATGAGTAAAGTGCCTGGGTCGGTACCTCCCTCACCTTCGGTGTTAATCAAGTAATCTGCGTCGTTTAGATGACAGTCTTGAACCTGAGTGCTCGCGATCATTAATGACTAGCACTCAGGCTCACTCCGCATGGTTGCATACTTTTTCACAGCGCCGTGTCGACAGCTCAATCACGCTTGTCTGCTTCCCCTACGCAGGTGGTAGTGCAAGCGTTTTTCGCACTTGGAAACCCTTCATCCCCGACTGGTTGGATTTTTTAGCGGTACAGCCGCCTGGACGAGAGTCTCGGTTTAATGAAGGAGTGATCTCAGACATAGATCGCTACTCAGAACTGGCGAGTCTCGCACTTGAACAACACGCGCTGCAACGGACCTTAATTCTTTTTGGACACAGTTTAGGGGCAATCGCGGCCTTTGAAACCGCGTTGAGACTAGAGCGTGCGGGCATTTCACCTGCATTGGTGGTTGTCTCGGGTCGGCAGTACCCCGGAGCCGCCTCTATCCGCTCAGCGTCGGCACACTTGCCAGACGATCAATTTATCGCGTCCATTGCGCGGTTGAATTCAACAGCGGGCAATATTTTAGAAAATAAGGATTTGCTCGAGCTTTTACTTCCGATGCTGCGGGCTGATTTCACTATGTCCGAACATTATCAGTACGATGGAGTCAGCCGTTTAAATTGCCCTCTGCTCGCCTTGGGGTCATCCGAGGATGAATGGATAACCAGAGCGTCGATTGAAGGCTGGCAAGCGATGACCTTGCAACAATTTGATAGTGCCTGGTTCAAGGGTGATCATTTTTATTTGAATCATCACCCACAAATATTGATCGACTATCTTTTAGGCCAGATTCAACTGATTAAACGCAGTTAAATCGACCTAACTTCTATAAGGCGAAAAATCTCGTCTTCACCTTCGCTGAACCGGTTTGCCCGATGTTCAATAGCAAAAGGGCTAAAAAAATTGGTACGGGCGTGATAAAACAGGATAGTATGAGAATGCCCCAAAACCCCAGTCTCGTTTGTCTTCCGTAAAAGGCAACCAGTAAAGTTGCGACAACAGCCAGTATTAAACTTACGGTCATTTTCCACCTCCCTGCGGTTTGACGTTAGCGGCTTCAGGAGCGTCCGATGCCGGTTGCGGAACACTCACTGTGGTATTTCGAAGCGCCGTAGGTTTTGCGCCGTCCTCACCACCAAGTATTAACGGTAAGCCTGTTGACGGTGAGCCGAACAGTATGACCTTTGAATTGTTAGACTCGGCCAGTTTGAGCGTCGCTTCGATCCCTCGCAGCTTAAGATAATTATCCGTCAAACCTGGATTAACAATGTCTTGAAACTTTTTTATCCCTTCTGCTTCAATCACCTTGCGCTCTGCCTCAAGTCGTGCGGCAGCCACCTGAAAGTTCAATGCTTGCGCCTGTTGTTCTTGAATTAACTTGTCCTGGATTGCGTTCTGCACAGCAACAGGGTAAGTCACACCCTCAACTTGGATAGAGCGCACATTAATCAACTTGACCGAGTCTAAGCCACCTGGGCTCATTTTTTCCATCAAGTCTTTCTCAATATCAATCGCAACAGACCGAAGTGCAGCACCCAAGCCAGACGTGAACGCTTGTTGATAGGGGACTGTTGCAAAGATTTCGCGCGTGCTGGCGGACACCTCAGGGATAATTAACTTCTCAAGATAGTCTTCCCCAACAAACTTATGCAACAAGGGAATTGTTTGTCGGTTGACTGAGTATTGGTAGCTGATCGTAATAGTCGATTTAAGTTGATCAGACGTCAAGATATCTAAATCTATTTTTTTTATTTGAATACGACTATCGTAAATAAACGCCTTATTCCAAGGAAAGATCAGGTGTATGCCTTCGCTCAGCAATAGCTTGTCATCGACCCCTTGGGACAGCGGCCTAAATAGGACGGCATCAAAGCCTGCGGGTACCGAAATGACTACGCGAGAAAATAAAACTACAACCGCAGAAAGCAACAGTACCGTCGCGAACAATATCGCTAAAAGACGGTGTTCAATCCAGTGCAAAGTCTGTTTTGCGAGGCGTCGAAAAAATTTCATCAATAGTTACGTTTTAAGTAGTTGATATGAGCTTACCATTTTCCATGAATAGCACATGATCCGCTAAATGATAGTAATGGTCATCGTGGGTGATCGCAATAACCGTTTTCCCCATCTCCCTGAGTCGCGGAATGATGTGCTCGTAAAACTCTTGCCTGAACTCTGGGTCCTGATCGGCTGCCCATTCATCTAAAATAATGAATTGTCTGTTTTCTAGTAACGCAACAATCAGGGCTAGACGCTTGCGTTGCCCCGTTGAAAGATTGACATCTGAAAACGATCCATCGATCACAGATACTTTTTCTTTCATTTGAAAGACCTCTAGCAGATGATCAATCTCTTCTTCAGTTGATGAATGAATGCCATAGAGCTTCTTAAATAAATAAAAATCGCTAAATACGACACCAAACAAGTCACGAAATTCACCTTTGGAAGGCTGCTGTATCGGACGATCATTGACAAGAATCTGCCCGGTCATTGGTTCATACAAGCCTAGCAACAGACGCATTAGCGTTGTTTTTCCCGAGCCGTTATTACCCCTAATAAAATAAACTTTGTTAATATCAAACGTATAGGTAACTGGACCAAAAAAGAAGTGCTTCACGTTCTGACCACTCTCGTGAGAAAACGAAACGTTCAGCATCGAGAGGGATTTAATGTCGTCAAATGATTCTTTTGGTTTTGGAGTTTGTTCTGTTGAGGTCTCTAACTTGTTGGAGAGTTCGAACAAGGCGCGCGCACTAACATTCGCCGTAGACAAACTCGGAACGCTGGTAATAATGCCGGTTAGCGAACCAGCTAAAAATAAGGCAGTCGTCGCAGCCGTTGTGACTTGGTCAGCAAAGCCACTTGCAAGGATCGGCACGACAAAGATCATGACGCCAACCACCACGTACAACAATACTTGCAGGTAATTAAAGAAATTGGTGATTGCAATCAAAAAACCACTTTTAAGTTCGTTGACCACTCTCGAGTCAGTCATGATATTGAGCGTTAAGTCATACGCCCGCCTCGAATTCATTTTGACTTCTTTATAACCATTCAAAAAATCAGCGTACAACGCGGTCACTGCATGCTCACGCAATGCTAGAACCCCCATCTGATTTGTCACTTTAAATAGTTCTTTACTACCAATAAAAATAATGGCAAGCGATGAGGAAAAAATAATGATAAAGGCAGTAAACGAGACTGTTGCCATATACAGGTTCAAAAATACAAGGGTAGCGAGCGATTGCAACAAATTGACAACGGCGCTCATTGCCTGGGACACCACCTGAATATCTTTAATCAAGACCTCTAGAATATACCCACGACCAACGCTATCAACACGGGTTAACGTGGAGGTAAAGACATCTTTCAAAATTCGCAGTCGAAACTTATAGAGTAAGTCTTGGGTGCTCGTAATGCTTTCTTTGTTAGCTCGTTTAGTGATTAATAAAAATATAATTAAAATTAGCGCAAAGACAAAAAAATGAAGAGTGACGTCGTCATTTACTTCAACTTTTTTTGCAACAATATTGACCAAACCGACTAATGCCGTATTCAATAACCCAACAAAAATTGCCAACCAAAACAGCCGCTTAAGTTCGTTTGGGCTCTCTCGTTTTAAAAACTGAAACAAATCAAACTGTAATGGTATTTGCATATCTCAAACTTTTAAGCTCACGAAAAAAAATAATGCTGAATCCGCTATCGCAGGTTAAACAGCCAGCGCATTTTTGTTTGTAAATAAAGCCTTACCGTGTGCAACTTGCTGAGAAAAATATTCTTTCATCTTATCTGCCTTGAAGGTGGATAGCGTGCCATTCACTTCGAAATGCTTTGCGAAACTGTAGCCTAGCGCGTATGTCACTGCGTATGACAGGCCCGCATCGGCAACATAGCCCACCACAGATCCAACGACCGGAATACTTTTAACCAGTGTTGCACTGACAAGCTGTGCAAGACCTGTGCTGACCGTACCACCGACCAAACCACTGGCAATGACGACGGCTTTGTGATGCTGAAATTTAATGTGGTAGTGCGTGCATAATGCTCGGATCATCTTTATTTGTATACCAAATACGATTGCATATCCTAACAAAGGCGTCGGAGCAGCCGCCCCAACGGCCGACCACTGTGACCAAGTTTTTATTAAGGCTGCGACTTCAGGCGGTAACGATTCTGTTGTCTTAACGAGCGTCTCCGCCTCATTGGCTTGAACTGAATTCGGTTGTAGCTCCTGTTTAAACAGCGCCTCAACGCTTTGCTGGACAGTACTTGTCGCAGCCGCGGGCGTAGCGGGACGAGCAAGCGACGGGTGCTGTGCCTCTTTGCTRGGTGTTGCTTGGCGTTTGGGGCGATCCGTTAGCTTGGGCGGACTCAAATCAACGGTAGTGCCTTGCGCGCTGCGCTGGTTGTCAGCACGGCTGGGCGCCTTGCGGGCTGATTGTTTTTTGGCGTCAGGCTGTTCTAGGGGTGGTTTGACTTTATTAGTTTTTGCCTTGGTGCTCTGCGCGGCAGATTTTGTCACCAATACAACCGAGGCTCGGCTCAGGGCATCTAACGGATTGGTGCCTAATGTCTTTGACTTTCGTGTAACCATGATAACTCCTGTCAGCTGGTTAAACCGAGTAACTCAGTCGCAAGGGCCCGATAATCAGAAGATGCGCCCGAACTTGGCCTATAGCTCAAAATACTTTTGCCAAAAGATGGCGCCTCAGCAAGCCTAATGCTTTCGCGAATGTAAGACTTCATCACTTTTGCTCCAAACCGTTCACAAAGTGCGCTCAAGATATCTTGTGAGTGATTGGTTCGCAAGTCGACTCGCGAAGCAACGAAGCCCAGCAAATTCAAACTTGGATTAAGCAGCTCTTTTACCTCTTGAACTGTCTCAATCAGTTGAGCAACACCGGATAGCGTCATGACATGTGTCGTGACTGGTATCAGAAGATCTGTCGCTGCCGCCAATGCATTTAAGGTAATCAAACTGAGTGTAGGCGGAGTATCGATGAATACATAATCCCAGGCACAATCTTTTGTCAATAAAGGAGTCAGTCGGCGTCGCAGGAGCGTTTCAGAAGACAGCTGTCCCGCTAATGCTCGCTCAAGATTGGACATGTCTCGCGCGCTTGGAATTAAGTCAACCCCAGCGATAACCGTTGGTACGACAAAATCTCTTGCATTTAATTTTGTGGTTAACAGATCAAATGAAGAGGCTGCACCTTGCGGGCTAGCTAGCCACTGGCTTGCATTAGCCTGAGGATCAAGGTCGATGACCAACACCCGCCGACTCAGTTCGGCAACCGCTGCTGCCAAATTAACCACGGTAGTTGTTTTTGCACAGCCGCCCTTTTGATTGGCAATAGCAATRATCTTCATACAATCCTAGATGCGCCACGCGTACGAAGCAGCCTGTGCATGAAAAATAACAACTAAAAGGGCAGCCAGAAACGGTGAAAAACAACGATCCTCGACTGCATGTAACGTAGGAGTTTGGTAAGTGTGACGAATTTAGCACGCATGGTGTTTGATAGGCAAAGAGGCGTGTGTTCTCAATGTATCCTTTGCTTAGACTAACTTATACTTAGTTAATCGTGATTCAGCCACTGTCAGATGGGCTGGCAAGCCGCGTGCTCCTCGAACAATGCGCACACACCCTAGATCCCAAATATAAGAGCTCAGCGACCTAACACCCTCTCAATTCCTCACATCTTAATCACAATCCACGAATCGCTAGATCTGCCAAGCGTACACTCACTTGCGCACACTAAAAAGCGACAGCCTGCGCCTAACGAATCATTGGTTTTGTCGGTTTAGCAACGCCTGTGCTCTGGATTTCACACATAGTTCTCTAGGATTAATGACAATGGCAGACACGCCTACAGTTCGCTTAGATGCCTACACCATTGACGGCGATGTGTTTAAAGTATTGATCAACGCAGAAGAGCAATATTCAATTTGGCCAGAAAAAAAACAGACCCCCGCGGGCTGGACAGAGGTGGGGTTGACTGGCTCAAAGGCTGACGTCTCGAAGTACATCGATGAAAAGTGGACGGATATGCGTCCCGCCAGTTTGCGCAGAGCGATGGATACTGACAAAAATAAATAATTTCACTCTGCGCTTGGGATGCGAAACGTGAATACGTTACTGGTACTAAAAGCGGACGCGGTGGTCGAGCCTTTGGTGGGCAGATGGCATGCCTGGCCGCATTTAGTCGCTCCGGCGACAGCAGCCTTAAACATTGCCCATAAACACCTAGCTTTGCTTGAATCCTTTGTGTCAGCGCCAGATGTACATGCCGCGGCGTGTAAAAATCCTAGCCTGCGTGGCGGACCCTTTGTTGACTTGCCGCCGGAGCAGGTTGAGGCCGTCAAGCAACTCATTCAAGACACAAAGATAAACCGAGCTGCTCAAATACAGTTTGGGATGGATCTGCGCGAAGCCCAACGCACAATCATGAAGTTAGGAGACGGTTTTAGTCTCGAGCATCATTACCAGTCGTTATCAGACAGTGTGCGTGGCTATCTAGAACTGACGTACAGCCCAATGGGTTTCGCCAATGTCAAAGTTTTAGAGTCGCTGTTATACCGGCGCGGGCGCCATTACCCAGAGTTTCAAACCGCGATGCTATATCTCGCCAAAGGTGATGAGAGACCCTTTGCTTTCAGCACACCTAGACTGCGGACTGCTCAGGCGCTTGAAATAACGCAGCCATTTCATTCATCAGTGTATGACTATCTAGCAAAGTTACGTACTTGCGGCTCTCCGTTTGAAGAGATCGTCCAGACACTCGGTGTGAACGAAAGCAAAAAAGACCTTTTAAAATCCTTCCTATGCGAACCGAGCGCGACTCGACTCGAGCATGCTGCAGCACCAAAGAAGACGCGCTGGCGTTACTTYGGCCATGCTTGCGTATTGGTCGAGACTGCAGCCGGAATAAACGTTCTGGTGGATCCCATCATCGCTTACGAGGCAGACCTCTTATTGCCGCGGTTCACGTTAGCTGATTTGCCCGAGAAGATCGACTACGTCGTCTTTACACACACTCATGCGGATCATGTCGTCATAGAAACCTTACTGGCTATTCGTTATAAAGTGGATACCGTCGTGGTGCCGGCCAACGGCGGTCAAATGGCTGACCCCTCGCTTAAGTTATTGCTTGAGTCAATTGGCTTTGAAAAAGTGATTTCGTTAAATGCTTTAGAGTCTGAAACGCTCGCTGATTTGACGCTCACGGCGCTCCCTTTTTTGGGTGAACACGGCAATCTAGATATTCAATCAAAGGCTGCGTGGCTTGTGCAATCTGGCAACGATAAGCTTTTGTTTGCAGCGGACAGTAACAATTTAGAGCCTCGAATATATCAATTYATCCACGATGCGTTCGGTGATATCGACTCGTTATTCATCGGCATGGAATGCCTCGGCGCACCGTTTAGCTGGACCTATGGGCCGCTGTTGCCGATGGCAATTGATCGTAAAAAGGATCAGTCGCGTCGTTTGGATGGGTCTGACTTCGAACGCGGGATGAAGGTCGTTGAAGCCTTGGGTTGCAAAAACGTATACGTTTACGCCATGGGTGCAGAGCCTTGGATTCAATATGTCACAAGTATTGACCCTAGTGAAGACACCGCACCAGCTATCAATGCCAAACAGTTGATCGAAAAATGCCAAAGCATTGGATTAAATGCTGTTCGTCTGTATGGCTCGGCGCAGGTCGTTCTGGCTTGAACGTGTTGACTCATTAACCCAATGTCGTGCAGTGCACCCAAACTAAAAACCTGTTGAACCACCAATCTGTTCAGACACTGAGCGCTTAGTCTTTTTCCTCTGATCCCAAATATATTTTTCTATGACTGAAATGTTTGATCCTACTCACACACTCGAACATGTCAATCCCATACGACTACCGCTCACGGGCGCGCAAAAGAATGTTTGGTATCACCAACTGCTCGAGCCTGAAAGTACTCCCTACAACGTCCTACAATTTATACGCATCACAGGTCCCTTCAACTGCGAACGTGCTAGGCAATCTCTTGAGTTTTTAATACAAGATACCGAAGCTTTTAGATTAAAGTTTTGCGAAGAGGATGGCGAGGTCTACCAGATCGTCGAACCGTCGGTGCCAACGATACTTTCCTACTTTGACGTCTCATCTGCATTAGATGTTGAACAAAAAGCACTCGAGACCTTAGAACAAGAACAGCATATCGTTTTTGATTTGCGGCAGGCGTGCTGCTTCCGTTTTGGTGTGGTTAAGCTGAGCTCGAGTGATTGGATCTGGTACTGGAATGGCCACCATATTGCAACCGATGGTGTCGGTGCAGCAAATATTGTAAATAATTTTTCTAAAGCATATCGACAATTTCCAAATGTTTCGCATAGCGAATCACCGACGTGGCAAAACGTAACCGCTGAAGACTTACGCTACGCCACGAGCGCTGAGCGCCTCTTGGATCAGCAATTTTGGCTTGATAATCTTAAGGGGTTGGCAGCTCCGAGTGCGCTGTGTCAGCGCGATGTCGACAATACAGCCATGTCGGTACCTGGAATCGTCACGTTGGATATGGAGCGCAGTTACTATGATGCGTTTGTTGCCTGGGGCAGGAAGCAAACACGTAGTGCCTATTCGGCAATGGCGGTTGCTGCGATTATTTATCTTTATAAACTGACTGGGCAAAGAGATATTTGTATTGGCACGCCCGCTTCGGGCCGAACGAATGACACACGTTCATTTATCGGCATGTTAACCAACGTCATGCCGCTTAGAGTGGCCATCAACCCTTTGCAGACGGTGAACGAGCTCATACAAGATATCTCCGGCACCATGCGGCTTGGCTTGTCGCACAACCGCCTGCCTTTACGAGAAATTATTGAACAACGCCGAGCGATCGGCCTAGGTGATCCTTTCTCGTTGCTTGTGAACTTAGAGAGCTTCGACCAGTCCCTGGACTTCGGGGATGCACACGGTATCGTGCACACAATGTCGTCTGCGCCTGTCGCGGATCTTCAACTGTATTTATTTGACCGAAAAGATGACGGGCCAGTACAGCTAAGAATTGATTACAACAAAGACCGCTATTCTGCATCAGACGTTCAAGCTCATTTAGAACGATTATCTAATTTGATCGGCTCATTGGTAGCGCAAGCAGATTGTTCGATCAGTCAAATCGTCGTGACGTCGAGCAGCGAGCGGCAGTCAATCGTAAACGAATCAGCTGGCTCTGTCGTTGATCTCAATCAATGGCCACAAACACTAGCGGAGTTATTTAAGCGCCAGGCGTTGCATGCGCCAACAGCGAGCGCTTTGGTTTTCGAAGCCGCGCATGGCTGGGACTCTTTAACCTATGCCGAGATCGACCATCGCTCGAATCAATTGGCACGCGATCTCTTGGCGAAAGGTGTTGGATCGGAGCAGATTGTAGCGATACTGCTAGATCGTTCTCCAGCCATGATTATTGCCCTATTGGCGGTCGTTAAGGTAGGCGCAGCATATCTACCGCTCGATCCAGACTCTCCGGCAGCAAGACTTACCTTCATGCTCGAGGATAGTAAAAGTCGTTGTCTGATCTCGTCAGAAAAACTCGTTAACGATTTGATCGATTCGAATCATCTGACGAACATCGATATCGTTTGGATTGACTCCACTG
This sequence comes from Alcaligenaceae bacterium, assembly GCA_002737415.1. Taxonomy (GTDB): domain Bacteria; phylum Pseudomonadota; class Gammaproteobacteria; order Burkholderiales; family Burkholderiaceae_B; genus Zwartia. Next base: position 21,427 of record NSIQ01000024.1, read on the forward strand.
CTGTTGCTAGACGCTTGAATACGTTCCCATCCACTGAGATCTTAGACGCAGAGTTGCACTATCCGATTCATCCAGAATCTTTAGCCTACGTTATCTACACTTCGGGTTCGACGGGTAGGCCAAAGGCTGCAGGTATCTCTCAATTCAATATCTGTCAGCATCTCGCCTGGCGTCAAGATACGCTCAAACTAAATTCGACAGATCGCGTYTTACAAAAAACTGCAGCCGGCTTTGATGTTTCGGTATGGGAGTGGTTCTTGCCTCTGATAGCCGGTTCAACACTTGTGATTGCGAAACCTGAAGGCCATCGCGATACTGTCTATTTAAGAAAAGTCGTACACCAGCAACAGATCACCTTGATCCATTTTGTGGCATCAATGCTGGCAGTTTTTTTAGATGACCTTCCGCCGGGCGAGTGCTCGTCCATCCGACAGGTCGTCACGGGCGGCGAAGCACTGAGCGGGCTGTTGCAACAACGAACCCATCAAGCAATACTAGGTGTCACGTTCTGGAACTTCTATGGTCCGACAGAAGCAACAATTGATGTTTCACATTGGTGTACACGGTTAGAAGATGACAATCAGACACCGCCAATCGGCCATCCAATCTGGAATACGCAGCTCTATATACTTGATCAGTCTCTCGAACCTGTTCCACAGGGTTCTGTCGGAGAACTCTATCTTGTCGGGACAGGCTTAGGACGCGGCTATTTAGGTCGCTCTGCGCTGACAGCCGAGCGCTTTATTGCTTGCCCCTTTGGTGTGCCCGGTGCGCGCATGTACCGCAGCGGCGACTTAGCGCGCCGCCGCGCCGACGGTGCCATCGAGTACCTAGGG
>NSIQ01000025.1 GCA_002737415.1 Alcaligenaceae bacterium
ATAACGTTTCGATGACGATTAAGTTGTTGGCACCGATCGCCATGGAAGAAGGTCTGCGTTTCGCAATTCGCGAAGGTGGCCGTACCGTTGGCGCCGGAGTTGTTGCAAAAATCTTGAAGTAAAAAGTTGGACAAATGCCGAGAGACGTTTGTCTTTTTAGCAGTGCAGGTCTAGGGGCATAGCTCAATTGGCAGAGCGTCGGTCTCCAAAACCGAAGGTTGGGGGTTCGAGGCCCTCTGCCCCTGCCACCGCCAAAAAACAAAATTGCGGACAGCACACTTTTTGTGCTTAAGCGCTGAATATGTCGAACACATCGATTGAGAACGTAACAAGTACGACAGACAAGCTCAAACTGGGCTTGGCTATCTTGGTAATTATGGCTGGCATTGTTGGCTTCTCGGTGCTCGAGTCAAAGCTGCCAATGGTGGCGCGTATTATAATTTTTGTCGCCAGTTTGGGTGTCGCCGCGGCGATCGCCTGGATGAGCGAGCCTGGGCGCCGCACGATTGCCTTTGCTCACGAGTCTTACAGCGAGGTCAAGCGAGTTGTTTGGCCCACGCGCAAAGAAACGCTTCAAATGACAGGGATTGTGTTTGCATTTGTTGCGGTCATGGGTTTATTTCTCTGGATCTTAGACAAATTAGTTCAGTGGCTGCTGTTTGGCGTGCTACTCGGTTGGAAATAGGGCGAGCCATGACTAAACGTTGGTATGTCGTTCATGTTTACTCTGGCATGGAAAAAAGTGTCCATAAAGCGATGCTTGAAAGAATTGAGCGGGCAAGCTTGCAACATTTGTTTGGTCAGGTTCTTGTGCCTTCTGAAGAGGTCGTCGAATCAAAGGGCGGTCAAAAATCAATCTCTGAGCGTCGTATTTTCCCAGGTTATGTCTTGGTTGAGATGGACCTCACGGACGAAAGTTGGCACGTAATTAAAAACACGCCACGTGTGACAGGTTTCTTAGGCGGCTCTGGTAATCGGCCAACCCCAATTTCTGAAAAAGAAGTTGCGAAAATTCTGTCCCAAATGGAAGAAGGGATTGAGAAGCCTCGTCCAAAAGTATTGTTTGAAGTTGGTGAGTTGGTTCGGGTGAAAGACGGTCCGTTTGCCGACTTTAACGGCAACGTTGAAGACGTCAATTACGAAAAAAGTAAAGTTCGTGTTTCAGTTGCCATTTTCGGCCGCTCCACCCCGGTAGAGCTTGACTTCAGCCAGGTCGAGAAAACCTAGCTTCATCAGTCACACCAAGCCAGTTAGTTTTAGTTTAGTTTTAGTTTAGTTTTAATCAATCAACCTAGGGGAGCCCAGCACCATTGGTGTAGGCGTTTGAACCCGCAAGGAGCACAGCATGGCGAAAAAAATCGTCGGCTTCATCAAGCTGCAAGTACCAGCTGGTAAGGCCAACCCATCTCCCCCGATTGGTCCAGCGTTGGGCCAGCGCGGCTTGAACATCATGGAGTTCTGCAAAGCGTTTAACGCGAAAACGCAGGGCATTGAACCAGGTTTGCCGATCCCAGTCGTGATCACAGCGTTTGCCGACAAGAGCTTTACTTTCATCATGAAGACGCCCCCTGCGTCCATCTTGATCAAGAAAGCGGCTGGCATTCAAAAAGGGTCACCGCGCCCGCACACCGACAAGGTTGGGAAACTTACGCGTGCACAGGCTGAAGAAATCGCCAAGGCAAAAGCACCAGATCTGACGGCTGCCGACTTGGATGCAGCTGTTCGCACCATCGCAGGAAGCGCCCGCAGTATGGGCATCACGGTAGAAGGAGTCTAACCATGGCTAAAACGTCAAAACGCATGGCGGTGATCGTTCAAAAGATCGATCGTGAAAAAATGTATCCCGTGACCGAAGCCATCACTTTAGTCAAAGAGTGCGCCACCGCAAAGTTCGATGAGTCAATCGACATTGCCGTCCAACTTGGCATTGATCCTAAGAAATCAGACCAGTTAGTGCGTGGCTCAGTCGTGTTGCCAGAAGGTACCGGTAAATCAGTTCGCGTCGCTGTGTTTGCACAGGGTGAAAAAGCTGAGCAGGCTAAAGCTGCAGGCGCCGATATTGTTGGTATGGAAGACCTAGCAGAACAAATTAAAGGCGGCACGTTTAACTTCGACGTCGTCATCGCCTCCCCCGACACCATGCGCATCGTCGGCACCTTAGGTCAAATTCTTGGCCCCCGCGGCTTGATGCCGAACCCAAAAGTTGGCACCGTAACAGCCGACGTCGCTCAGGCAGTCAAGAACGCCAAGGCCGGACAGGTGCAATATCGTACCGACAAGGCCGGCATTATTCACGCAACAATTGGTCGCGCCTCTTTTGGCGTCGAGCAACTGCGCTCGAACCTAGCTGCCTTGGTTGACGCGTTGAATAAAGCACGGCCTACCGCTTCAAAAGGTATTTACTTGCGCAAGATTGCAGTGTCTTCCACCATGGGTGGCGGTGCGCGCGTAGAAGTTGCATCTTTAACAGCGACAGCGCAGTAAGTTGCTGCTAGTTAGTACTGACTTTGTGCTGTACCCGGGCTTGCCTGGGTGCTGCTGTCAAAGACCGTTGGAGCAAGGTTTTTACGATGGAAACATTTCCTCTAAAAAGCGTTGCTTAATCCTAGGCAGTTTCTAGATCCAGCGTAGACGGCGTCCACGGAAGATTTCTTTTAAGAACTCGACCAGGTTCGCCGCATTCGGTTGATGCAAAGGGAATTTTTCCCCCGCATCTTTTGATGGAGTGTTCAAACCGTGAGTCTCAATCGTAAAGAGAAAGCAGTTGTAATTGACGACGTCACGACGCAAGTCGCGACGGCACAGTCGATTGTCGTTGCAGAGTACCGTGGTCTGGACGTCGCCTCTGTCACCGTACTGCGCAAAAATGCGCGTGCGTCGGGCGTGTATTTGCGAGTCTTAAAAAACTCGCTGGCACGCAAAGCAATTGTTGGTACACCTTTCGAGGCGTTATCCACAAAGCTGGTTGGTCCCCTGATCTATGCGATCAGTACCGATCCAGTTGCAGCTGCAAAAGTTCTTTCAGTCTTTGCGAAAGACAACGAGAAGCTTGCCATCAAAGCTGGGGCCCTGCCCAACAGCCTACTTGATGTCGATGGTGTTAAGGCCTTGGCCACAATGCCATCACGCGACGAGTTGTTATCGAAATTGCTTGGAACCATGCAGGCGCCGATCGCGCAATTTGTTCGTACTCTCAACGAAGTTCCAACCAAGTTCGTGCGTGGCTTAGCCGCCGTGCGCGATCAAAAGCAAGCCGCTTAAGGTGCGCTGAAACTTCATTGAACGACAAGCGATACCAATCCCTGGCAAACTTTATTTAATCTGGAGTTCTACAAATGGCTACTAAAGCTGAAATCCTCGACGCAATCTCTAGCATGACTGTGCTTGAGTTGTCAGAGTTGATCAAAGAAATGGAAGAAAAATTCGGCGTATCTGCCGCAGCTGCCGCTGTTGCAGTTGCTGCTCCCGTCGCAGGTGCCGCAGCTGTTGCTGAAGAGCAAACAGAGTTCACCGTTCACCTAACCGAAATTGGCGCAAATAAAGTCAGCGTCATTAAGGCAGTTCGTGAAATCACGGGTCTCGGTTTGAAAGAAGCCAAAGACCTAGTTGATGGCACACCTAAGCCAGTAAAAGAAGGCATTGCCAAAGCTGACGCTGAAGCTGCCAAGAAGAAGCTTGAAGAAGCTGGTGCTAAGGCCGAGTTGAAGTAAGGCTCGCCGGTCAATGCCCGGTGAGGCGGTGACGCCTCTCCGGGTCTTGGTGTCTTCAGAAAACTCCACTTAATACTGGGGTTGTGCAGCTAAAAATAGCGGCATGCTTGAGTTCAAAGCTGGGTTTTCTGAAGTCATTATGCAGTATCAGGTTTTTGTTTGTATGACCCCGGGCCGTGGTTGACGGCTTTTGTAACCTCGAGTCGGAGTGCTCATGCCTTACTCGTTTACCGAAAAAAAGCGCATCCGTAAAAGCTTCGCCAAGCGCGAGGACGTCCAAGACGTCCCTTTCCTGCTTGCGACACAGCTTCATTCATACCTAACCTTTTTGCAAGCTGAGGTCACACCCTCAACCCGCAAAGAGCATGGCTTGCAAGCGGCCTTTAGTTCAATCTTTCCAATCGTCAGCCATAACCATATGGCGCGACTAGAGTTCGTCAGCTACGGCCTAGGCGAACCCGTTTTTGACGTCAAAGAATGTCAGTTGCGTGGTCTCACATACGCTTCACCCTTGCGCGCAAAAGTTCGCCTGGTATTGCTCGATCGTGAAATCTCGAAACCCACAATCAAAGAAGTCAAAGAACAAGAAGTTTACATGGGCGAAATTCCGCTCATGACCAGCACGGGTTCGTTCGTCATCAACGGCACCGAACGCGTCATTGTCTCTCAGTTGCACCGTTCGCCCGGCGTGTTTTTCGAACACGATCGTGGCAAAACGCACAGTTCAGGCAAGCTGTTGTTTTCAGCACGGGTCATTCCTTACCGCGGCTCCTGGCTCGACTTTGAATTCGACCCTAAAGACGTGCTGTTTTTCAGAGTTGACCGCCGTCGCAAGATGCCCGTCACGATTTTGCTCAAAGCCATTGGCCTGACAAGCGAGGCGATCTTGTCGCAATTCTTTGTATTCGATCAGTTCGAACTACAAAACGAAGGCGCCATGATGGAATTTGTCGGTGACCGCTGGAAAGGCGAGATGGCACGCTTTAGCATTACTGATCGCAATGGCAAAGAGCTTGTTGAAAAAGACAAGCGCGTCAATGCGAAGCACTTGCGTGATATTGCAGCCGCCAAGATTGAACGAATCTCTGTCCCTGAAGATTTTCTCATTGGGCGCGTGTTGGCCACGAATATCGTGGATGCCGACACGGGTGAACTGATCGCGTCCGCCAACGACGAGATCACAGAAGGCGTGTTGAGTGCCCTGCGGATCGCTGGCGTCACCAATATTCAAACGCTTTACACCAACGACTTGGATTGTGGCCCTTATATTTCGCAAACCCTGCGTACAGATGAGACCGCTGACAAAATGGCAGCTCGGGTCGCTATTTATCGCATGATGCGCCCAGGTGAGCCGCCAACTGAAGATGCCGTCGAGGCACTCTTTCAGCGCCTGTTTTACAGTGAAGACACCTACGACCTATCGCGTGTCGGTCGCATGAAGGTCAATAGCCGTCTTGGTCGCGGTGATGACATCACCGGCGCCATGACGCTGACCAACGATGACATTCTCAAAGCCATCCAGATTTTGGTGGAGTTGCGCAATGGTCGCGGTCAAATCGACGATATCGATCACCTTGGTAATCGTCGCGTTCGTTGCGTGGGCGAGTTGGCCGAAAACCAGTTCCGTGCAGGGTTGGTTCGAGTTGAGCGCGCAGTCAAAGAGCGCTTAGGTCAGGCCGAAACCGAAAACCTGATGCCGCACGACTTGATTAATTCAAAGCCGATTTCGGCTGCGATTAAAGAGTTCTTTGGCTCAAGCCAGTTGTCGCAATTTATGGACCAAACCAATCCTCTTTCTGAGATTACCCACAAGCGTCGCGTCTCAGCCTTGGGACCTGGCGGCTTGACCCGTGAGCGCGCTGGCTTTGAAGTTCGCGACGTGCATCCAACACATTACGGCCGCGTTTGCCCGATCGAAACGCCTGAGGGCCCGAACATCGGTCTGATTAATTCGATGGCACTGTACGCACGCTTAAACGAATATGGCTTTCTAGAAACGCCCTATCGTAAAGTTGTTGGCAGCAGCGTGACCACTGAAATTGAATATCTGTCAGCCATTGCCGAAGGCAATTACATTATTGCGCAGGCCAATGCTGAACTCAGTGAAACGGGCCGGTTCACCGACGACCTCGTCGCTTGCCGTCAGGCCGGTGAAACCTTACTCACCGCGCCCGCAAACGTACATTACATGGACGTTGCGCCATCGCAGATCGTTTCTGTTGCGGCTTCGCTGATTCCGTTCCTTGAACACGATGACGCAAACCGCGCGCTGATGGGCGCAAACATGCAACGGCAAGCCGTGCCATGTTTACGCCCCGAGAAATCGGTGGTCGGCACCGGCATCGAACGCACTGTCGCCGTTGACTCCGGCACTACCGTGCAAGCGTTGCGTGGCGGCTTTGTCGATCACGTTGATGCTGACCGCATTGTGATTCGCGTGAACGACCAAGAAAATGTCGCAGGTGAAGTTGGCGTAGATATCTACAACCTGATTAAATACACACGTTCAAACCAGAACACCAACATCAACCAGCGTCCGATTGTCCGCCGGGGCGATCGCGTTGTAACGGGTGACGTGTTGGCCGATGGTGCATCGACTGACTTGGGTGAGTTGGCGCTTGGTCAGAATATGCTGATCGCCTTTATGCCCTGGAACGGTTACAACTTCGAAGATTCAATTTTGATTTCTGAGAAAGTGGTTGCCGATGACCGTTACACCTCGATTCATATCGAAGAGCTAACCGTCGTCGCACGCGACACCAAACTCGGTCCTGAAGAAATCACGCGCGACATCAGCAACCTGGCCGAAACACAGCTTAATCGCTTGGATGAGTCAGGTATCGTGCACATCGGCGCCGAAGTTCGTGCCGATGACGTGTTGGTTGGCAAAGTCACCCCAAAGGGTGAAACCCAACTTACACCAGAAGAAAAATTGCTTCGAGCCATTTTCGGTGAAAAGGCTTCTGACGTAAAAGACACCTCGCTGCGCGTGCCCTCGGGCATGATCGGCACAGTGATTGACGTGCAGGTGTTYACGCGCGAAGGTATCGTGCGCGACAAGCGTGCGCAGGCCATCATTGATGATGAACTGCGTCGTTATCGCCAAGACCTTAACGATCAATTGCGCATTGTTGAAAACGACACTTTTGACCGTATCGAAAAAATGCTGGTTAAAAAGATCGTTAACGGTGGTCCACGTAAACTCGCTAAAGGCGCGGTCATCACCAAAGAATATTTGGTTGACCTTGATCGCTGGCAGTGGTTTGACATTCGTCTGTCTGACGAAGGTCACGCCGTGGTGCTTGAGACGAATAAAGAGTCGCTCGAACAAAAGCGCCATCAATTTGATCTGGCCTTCGAAGAAAAGCGTAAGAAGCTCACCCAAGGCGATGAGTTGCCTCCGGGCGTGCTTAAGATGATCAAGGTTTACCTGGCCGTCAAGCGTCGCTTGCAACCGGGCGACAAAATGGCAGGACGCCATGGCAACAAGGGTGTCGTGTCACGCATCACTCCGGTTGAAGACATGCCACACATGGCCGACGGCACGCCTGCAGATATTGTGCTTAATCCGCTGGGCGTACCCTCGCGAATGAACGTAGGTCAGGTGCTTGAAGTTCACTTGGGCTGGGCCGCAAAAGGCTTAGGACATCGTATCGGCGATATGTTGCGTGATGAACAGAAGGTCGAAGTTAAAAAGCTTCGCACGTATCTTGATCGGGTTTACAACGGTACGGGGACGGGTGCGCGTATCGAAGAGCTCAATGATGACGAAGTCATCGAGCTTGCGCAAAACCTAAAAAATGGCGTGCCGTTTGCCACACCAGTGTTTGATGGTGCAACCGAGCAAGAAATCACCAACATGCTTGAACTCGCCTACCCCGAGGAGATCGCCAAGCAAATGGGCCTGACAGAATCGCGCACCCAAGCTTGGCTGTATGACGGGCGTACTGGCGAACAATTCGAGCGCCCAGTCACGATTGGTTATATGCATTATCTCAAGTTGCACCATTTGGTCGACGACAAGATGCATGCACGTTCGACTGGCCCTTACTCGCTAGTGACGCAACAACCGTTGGGCGGCAAAGCTCAATTCGGCGGACAGCGTTTTGGTGAAATGGAAGTCTGGGCCTTGGAGGCTTACGGCGCGTCTTACACGCTGCAAGAAATGTTAACGGTTAAGTCCGATGACATCGTGGGCCGTACCAAGGTATACGAAAACATTGTCAAGGGTGAACACACGATCGACGCAGGCATGCCTGAATCGTTCAACGTTCTCGTCAAGGAAATTCGTTCCTTGGCGCTTGACATGGATCTGGAGCGTAAATAATGAAAGCGCTACTCGACCTTTTTAAACAGGTTTCGCAAGACGATCAGTTTGATGCCATTAAGATTGGCATCGCTTCACCCGAAAAGATCCGCTCGTGGTCTTACGGTGAAGTGCGCAAGCCTGAAACCATCAACTACCGCACGTTCAAACCCGAACGCGACGGATTGTTTTGTTCCAAAATCTTTGGCCCAATCAAAGATTACGAGTGCTTATGCGGCAAATACAAACGCCTGAAGCATCGCGGCGTCATTTGTGAAAAGTGCGGCGTTGAGGTCACGGTAGCTAAAGTGCGTCGCGAACGCATGGGCCACATTGAACTGGCAAGTCCTGTTGCGCATATTTGGTTTTTAAAGAGCTTACCGTCCCGCTTGGGTATGGTGCTCGATATGACTCTGCGTGACATTGAACGCGTCCTGTACTTCGAGGCCTGGTGCGTAATCGAAGCTGGTATGACCCCGCTTAAGCGTGGTCAGATTATGACCGACGACGACTTCATTGCAAAAACGGAAGAGTATGGCGATGACTTCCGTGCCTTAATGGGCGCTGAGGCGGTTCGCGAACTCCTCCGCACGATTGATATCGACCGCGAAGTTGAAACCTTGCGTGCTGAACTGATTGCCACCTCGTCAGAAGCTAAGATCAAGAAGATTTCAAAGCGCTTAAAAGTGCTAGAAGGCTTTCAAAAGTCGGGCATCAAAGCCGAGTGGATGGTCATGGAAGTGTTACCTGTGCTGCCCCCAGACTTGCGGCCTCTGGTGCCGCTAGATGGTGGCCGTTTCGCGACCTCGGATCTGAACGATTTGTACCGGCGCGTCATTAACCGAAATAATCGTCTGAAGCGCTTGCTCGAATTAAAAGCGCCAGAAATTATTTTGCGTAACGAAAAACGGATGTTGCAAGAATCCGTTGACTCACTGTTAGATAACGGTCGTCGCGGCAAAGCAATGACTGGCGCCAACAAGCGTCAGCTCAAATCGCTGGCCGACATGATTAAGGGCAAGAGCGGTCGCTTCCGTCAAAACTTGCTGGGCAAGCGCGTGGATTACTCGGGTCGCTCAGTTATTGTGGTCGGCCCAACCCTCAAGCTACACCAGTGCGGTCTGCCCAAACTGATGGCTCTCGAGTTGTTTAAGCCCTTCATTTTCAATCGTCTCGAAATGATGGGTCTGGCCACCACGATCAAAGCGGCTAAAAAACTAGTTGAAAGCCAAGAACCGGTGGTCTGGGATATCCTCGAAGACGTGATCCGCGAGCATCCTGTGATGCTCAACCGCGCGCCGACGCTACACCGTCTTGGCATTCAGGCGTTTGAACCGACCTTGATCGAAGGCAAAGCGATCCAGCTTCACCCATTGGTTTGCGCCGCGTTTAACGCCGACTTTGATGGCGATCAGATGGCGGTTCATGTGCCCTTGTCGCTTGAGGCGCAGGTTGAGGCTCGCACCTTAATGCTTGCTTCAAACAACGTGTTGTTTCCGGCAAACGGCGAACCGTCGATTGTGCCATCGCAAGATATTGTGTTGGGCTTGTACTACGCCACGCGTGAGCGCACAAACGGCAAAGGCGAAGGCATGTTTTTAGCCGACGTGGCTGAGGTGCATCGCGCGTACGACAATCGTGAAGTCACATTGCAAACACGCATCACAGTGCGTTTGCCAGACTGGATGCGCGAAGGAAAAGACGGCTGGAGCGAAGGTGTTCAGCGCGTAGAGACCACCGTAGGTCGGGCAATGTTGTCCGAAATTCTTCCTCGCGGTTTGCCTTTCTCGGTGCTGAATCGTGCCTTGAAAAAGAAAGAAATCTCACGCTTGATCAATCAGTCATTTCGTCGCTGCGGTTTGCGCGACACCGTCATTTTTGCTGACAAACTGATGCAGGCGGGCTTCCGCTTGGCCACACGTGGCGGTATTTCGATTGCGATGGGCGACATGTTGATTCCGGCCGCTAAGGTCGAGATCTTGGCTGAAGCCACGCGCGAAGTTAAAGAAATCGACAAGCAGTATTCATCGGGTCTCGTGACGTCTCAAGAGCGTTACAACAATGTCGTCGACATTTGGGGTAAAGCGGGTGACAAAGTGGGTAAAGCCATGATGGAACAGCTTGCGACAGAACCCGTGGTCGATCGTCATGGCGATAAGGTGCGTCAAGAGTCGTTTAACTCGATTTACATGATGGCCGATTCGGGCGCACGCGGTTCTGCTGCGCAGATTCGTCAGTTGGCGGGTATGCGTGGTTTGATGGCCAAGCCCGATGGCTCAATCATCGAAACGCCCATTACAGCTAATTTCCGCGAAGGCTTGAACGTACTTCAGTACTTCATCTCAACGCACGGCGCGCGTAAAGGCTTGGCTGATACCGCCCTGAAAACGGCAAACTCTGGCTACCTGACGCGTCGTCTGGTCGATGTGACGCAAGACTTGGTCATTACTATCAGCGATTGTGGCACAACGGCCGGCTACACCATGAAGGCGTTGGTCGAGGGCGGCGAAGTCATCGAGCCCTTGCGCGAGCGGATTTTGGGCCGTGTAGCAGCTGTTGATATTGTGAACCCTGACACACAAGAAATCGCGATTCATCAAGGTACCTTGTTAGACGAAGATCTGGTTGAATACATCGACAAGCTCGGCATTGACGAGGTTCGTGTGCGTACGCCACTAACGTGCGAAACACGTCACGGTCTGTGCGCTCACTGCTACGGGCGTGATCTGGGCCGTGGCTACCTGGTAAACGTGGGTGAAGCGGTTGGCGTCATTGCCGCTCAATCCATTGGCGAACCTGGCACACAGTTAACGATGCGTACCTTCCACATCGGCGGTGCGGCCTCTCGTTCGGCCATGGCCAGCGGTGTTGAGACCAAGTCAAACGGTGTGGTGCGATTTGCTAACACCATGCGTTACGTCACCAACCCTAAAAAAGAACGCGTGGCAATTTCACGCTCAGGCGAGTTAGTGATCTTTGGCGACAATGATCGCGAACGTGAACGCCATAAAGTGCCTTACGGCGCAACGCTGCAGGTTAAGGATGGCGATGTGTTGAAAGCGGGTGCTCGTCTGGCGACGTGGGACCCCTTAACGCGTCCGATCGTTTCAGAGTACGCGGGCGCTGTTCGCTTCGAAAACATCGAAGAGGGCGGCACGGTTGCCAAGCAGGTTGACGATGTCACGGGCTTGTCGACACTGGTGGTGATTACGCCCAAGACGCGTGGTGGCAAAGTCGCTATGCGCCCGCAGATCAAACTGATCGGCGAAACCGGCGAAGAAGTGAAGATCGCCGGCACCGATCATTCTGTGAATATCTCGTTTCCTGTCGGCGCGCTCATTACCGTGCGTGACGGTCAGCAAGTGCAGGTCGGTGAAGTTCTGGCGCGTATTCCTCAAGAATCGCAAAAGACACGCGACATCACCGGCGGTCTGCCACGCGTTGCCGAACTGTTCGAAGCCCGCTCACCAAAAGATGCCGGCATGCTTGCCGACATTACTGGTACGGTTTCGTTCGGTAAAGACACGAAAGGTAAGCAGCGTCTTGTTATTACCGACCTCGACGGCGAAGCGAACGAATTCCTGATCCCGAAAGAGAAGCAGGTGCTGGTGCACGATGGCCAGGTCGTGAACAAAGGCGAAATGATTGTTGACGGCCCCGCCGATCCACATGACATTTTGCGCTTACAAGGGATCGAACGCTTAGCAACATACGTTGTTGATGAAGTTCAAGACGTTTATCGCTTGCAAGGGGTGAAGATTAACGACAAGCATATCGAGGTGATTGTTCGCCAGATGTTGCGTCGAATCAACATTGTTGATTCCGGCGACACGTCATTCATTACCGGCGAACAAGTTGAACGCGCTGAACTGCTTAACGAAAATGATCGTATGGAAGCTGCCGGTAAACGTCCTGCGACCTATGACAACATTTTGTTAGGTATCACGAAGGCGTCGCTGTCGACCGATTCATTTATCTCTGCGGCTTCATTCCAGGAAACCACCCGTGTGCTCACCGAGGCTGCCATTATGGGCAAGCGCGATGATCTGCGTGGCCTGAAAGAAAACGTGATCGTCGGGCGTTTGATTCCAGCCGGTACCGGAATGGCGTACCACGTTGCACGCAAAGAGAAAGAAGCTTTTGAAGCGGCAGAACGCGAAGCCGCACGCCAGCAGTCAAATCCGTTCGAAGATGCACCGGCTGCTGTCGAAGCGCCTGAGGCAACAGAAGAATAGATGTTCGACCCTCGCCACCCCGACTTGACCCTTGTGGTTGGTTCGGGATGGCCGAGCAGATCAAGATTGACTTAAGGTGTTGGCTCAAAGACCGAATAAGCCAATTGACATCTAACAGGTATTTACGCTAAGCTATTTGGCTTACCGTAATTTTTGGGACTCAACAGCTCTGGGCTTGTTGATGCACCCTGGTTTGATTAGGCAAGACCCGCTCTTTTACGGATTTCCGTTTGATGGTGGGCTCGCGCCAAGCTGCCCAGGAACGGGAATGCTGAAAACACGTTAGGCCATTCGGTGCCAAAACGTAAGTACCAGCGATAAAAGGGAATTAGAGGTTATGCCAACCATTAGCCAACTCGTGCGCAAACCGCGCGAAGTCAGCGTCAGCAAGAGCAAGAGCCCTGCGCTCGAAAACTGCCCTCAGCGACGCGGTGTGTGCACTCGCGTGTACACCACGACGCCAAAGAAGCCGAACTCGGCCTTGCGTAAAGTTGCGAAAGTGCGACTGACCAACGGTTTCGAGATCATTTCGTATATCGGTGGTGAAGGCCACAACTTGCAAGAACACTCAGTCGTGCTCGTGCGCGGCGGCCGTGTAAAAGACTTGCCAGGTGTGCGTTACCACATCGTTCGTGGGTCCCTTGATCTGCAAGGCGTGAAAGACCGCAAGCAATCACGCTCTAAGTACGGCGCCAAGCGTCCGAAAAAAGCCAAGTAATAGGCTTGTCCGGATTTGTTTGGCCAGTCTCAAAAAAAGTAAATAGCAGTTAAACAGCTTCGTGCTGTTCTGTGCAGCCAACGCATGATGGTCATGCGGCGGCAACGTAAGTGACTTATCTTTTGATAAGTCGTGACCGCAACCCGCTTAACGAGGGTAACGGTTCAACTGAAATGACACAAAGGAATTAATATGCCCCGTCGTCGCGAAGTCCCCAAACGTGACATTTTGCCCGATCCAAAATTCGGCAGCGTCGAACTTGCAAAATTCATGAACGTAGTCATGCTGTCTGGCAAAAAAGCTGTTGCCGAACGCATTGTTTACGGTGCTTTAAGTCAGGTGCAGACAAAGACAGGCAAAGAGCCTATCGAAGTCTTCAATCTGGCCGTCAACAACATCAAACCCGTGGTCGAAGTCAAAAGCCGTCGCGTTGGTGGTGCAAACTACCAGGTACCGGTCGAAGTTCGCCCCGTGCGCCGCCTGGCTCTCGCCATGCGCTGGTTGCGTGAAGCCGCAAAAAAACGCGGTGAAAAATCTATGGATCTCCGTTTAGCTGGCGAGTTGCTCGACGCCTCAGAAGGTCGTGGCGCTGCCATGAAAAAACGTGAAGATACGCACAAAATGGCCGAGGCTAACAAAGCTTTCAGTCATTTCCGTTGGTAATTTAAGGATCAGCCATGTCTCGCAAAACCCCGATCGAGCGCTACCGCAACATCGGTATCTCTGCACATATCGACGCAGGGAAAACCACAACGACCGAACGAATCTTGTTTTACACAGGCGTCAATCATAAGATTGGCGAAGTGCATGATGGCGCTGCCACCATGGACTGGATGGAACAAGAGCAAGAACGCGGTATTACTATTACGTCTGCCGCGACCACCGCCTTCTGGAAAGGCATGGCGAACAATTACCCAGAGCATCGTATCAATGTGATCGATACTCCCGGCCACGTTGACTTCACAATCGAAGTCGAACGCTCGATGCGCGTGCTTGACGGCGCCTGCATGGTGTATTGCGCCGTGGGTGGTGTACAGCCTCAGTCAGAAACCGTGTGGCGTCAGGCCAATAAGTACAGAGTGCCCCGTTTGTCTTTTGTGAACAAAATGGACCGCACGGGCGCAAACTTTTTTAAAGTTTATGAGCAGCTTAAAACACGGTTAAAAGCAAACCCAGTGCCAATCGTCATCCCAATCGGTGCCGAAGAAAAATTCACTGGCGTGGTTGACCTCGTCAAGATGAAAGCAATTATCTGGGACGAAGCCAGCCAGGGCATTAAGTTTGACTATTTCGATATTCCCGATGATTTGTTGGCCGAGGCCGAAGAGTGGCGTGAAAAATTAATTGAGTCGGCTGCTGAAGCTTCAGAAGAGCTGATGGACAAGTATCTTGAAGGCGGTTCACTAACCGAGGAAGAAATTCTGTTGGGGATTCGTACCCGTACGATTGCTTGCGAAATTCAACCGATGTTGTGCGGCACCGCCTTTAAAAACAAAGGCGTCCAGCGGATGCTTGACGCTGTGATTGAATTCCTGCCGTCGCCAGTTGATATTCCGCCAGTCAAAGGCGAACGCGACGATGGTACGCCAACCACTCGCAAAGCAGAAGACAGCGAAAAATTTGCAGCGCTTGCGTTCAAACTAATGACAGATCCCTACGTGGGTCAATTAACTTTTGTGCGTGTGTATTCGGGCGTGCTGAAGTCAGGCGACACTATCTACAACCCAATCAAGGGTAAAAAAGAACGTATCGGCCGTATTTTGCAGATGCACGCAAATAATCGCGAAGAAATTAAAGAAGTCGTCGCAGGCGATATCGCTGCGGTCGTCGGTTTAAAAGACGTGACAACTGGCGAGACCTTGTGCGATATCGATGCACACATCATGCTTGAGCGCATGGTTTTCCCCGAGCCAGTGATTTCACAGGCCGTTGAACCTAAGACTAAAGCCGATCAAGAAAGAATGGGCATGGCATTGTCACGCCTGGCCCAAGAAGATCCCTCGTTCCGTGTGCGCACAGACGAAGAGTCAGGCCAAACCATTATTTCAGGCATGGGTGAGTTACACCTTGAAATTATCGTAGACCGCATGAAGCGTGAATTCAACGTCGAAGCGAACGTCGGTAAACCTCAGGTCGCTTACCGTGAAACTATTCGTAAAGTYTGCGAAGAAATCGAAGGTAAGTTTGTTAAGCAATCAGGCGGACGCGGCCAATACGGCCACGTGGTCCTTAAAATTGAACCGCTTCCACCAGGCAGCGGTTACCAATTCGTCGACGCAATCAAAGGCGGTGTGGTTCCTCGCGAATACATCCCTGCCGTTGACAAAGGTATTCAAGAAACCCTGCCTTCAGGCATCTTGGCGGGCTACCCAGTTGTTGACATCAAAGCGACTTTGTTCTTCGGTTCATACCACGACGTCGACTCAAATGAAAACGCGTTCCGTATGGCTGCTTCGATGGCCTTCAAAGACGGTATGCGTAAAGCTAGCCCCGTACTGCTTGAGCCGATGATGGCCGTTGAAGTCGAAACCCCAGAAGACTACGCCGGTACTGTGATGGGCGATCTGTCTTCACGTCGCGGCATGTTGCAGGGGATGGACGATATGGTTGGTGGCGGCAAAGTCATTAAGGCGGAAGTCCCTCTCGCTGAGATGTTTGGTTACGCGACAAACCTGAGGTCTTTGACCCAAGGTCGCGCAACCTACACAATGGAATTCAAGCACTACTCCGAAGCACCCAAAAACGTGGCCGAAGAAATTATCGCGGCCCGCGGCAAGTAATTAGAGGAAAATCATGGCAAAAGGTAAATTCGAACGAACCAAACCCCACGTCAACGTTGGCACCATTGGGCACGTTGATCACGGTAAAACCACACTGACTGCGGCCATCACAACCGTGCTGTCGGCAAASTTTGCCGACAGCACGGTTGTGATGGCCGCAGTCAGTGTGGTTTTACCGTGATCAACGTGCCCAATGGTGCCAACGTTGACGTGGGGTTTGGTTCGTTCGAATTTACCTTTTGCCATGACGGGCTCCCGACTTAAATTAACACTATTAATAGAGATAAAAACCGATACTGCTGGTAACTGCTAAACCCGACTGGTGCCCATGACGCGGATCGAACGCGTGACCTCTCCCTTACCAAGGGAGTGCTCTACCACTGAGCCACATGGGCGCATTCGCCGGGCTTACACCCCACGAAGAATTAATTTGTACGACCCTGTACTGCTAACCTGCCTGAATACGCACTATCTTACAAAACCGCTGGAGCGGGTGAAGGGAATCGAACCCTCGTCGTAAGCTTGGAAGGCTTCTGCTCTACCATTGAGCTACACCCGCCCGATTCGAGCTGTTTAATTCCCCCAATACGCTGGGGCCTTGGTGGAGAAGGTTGGATTCGAACCAACGTAGGCGCAAGGCCAACAGATTTACAGTCTGCCCCCTTTAACCACTCGGGCACCTCTCCATAAGATAGCCGATTATTATGCGGGAGTTTTTACGCATTGTCAAGTTAAGGGCTTGTGCGCGAATAGTCGTTAAAGATATGATAAGGCGGCTTTTATCGGTTTCTGTCACTTGGAGGAAACGGACAAATGGTTGTTGCTGCGCGGCGCGGCAAAACGACCAAACCGGTCTAAGGATTTGCGTCATGACGCGGGTCAGCCCTGCGTAGTTCTTAGCCCGGTAAGCGGTAACTTTGTTTTTCTTGGTCGTCGAGTTGCTTGAGCAGGTTAGTTTCCCATTCAAGATAGCGCTGAGCTGCAAGTCGATTGCCTTCATGGCGGTCGTGAACAAAAAATAAATAGTCAAGACTTTGCGCGTCGGTGGGTTGGTCAGGAGTGGCAACAACCGTCAGCCCGGCGGCGCGCCAAGCCTGTGGAGTTTCGGTATTGACGCTCACGCGCGCCGCACCTAGGTCAGTTAATTCGAGTGCTGCGAGGTCTGCGAGGATGGCGTCATCGGCAAATACAACAACGTCAGAATCTTTCCAGCTTGTGAGCCCTTCAAATTGGGGTCGGATCGACCACTGCGCTTCACGGATGTGGGCTTCGCGATACTTTGTACTCGCGCGAACGTCGAGCAAACGCGCGCCGCTCTCAAGCGCAGCTGACAGTTGCTGAGCGCCAAGCACAGACCACGTTCGGACACGTTCTGTGWTTGTGCTGCAGCGATGGCGGGCTTCAGTACTCCAGGCATGCGTAAAGCCGTCAGTTAGGACCGCGACCTCCCAACCCATCATCGCCAGCCACGAGGCCATCGTTGGTGCTCTGACTCCGTCGTTGTCTAGTAAGACTAAGCGCGCGGCACGAACACCTATGAACTGATCGGTGGCTTGCACTAATTGACCGCCCGGCGTGTTTTGTGCGTTCAGCACAGTTCCCAAGGCGAATTCTTCGGGCGAGCGGACATCACATAAAAAAGTCGTACGCGTCGTGTCGGTTAGCCACTGTTCAACAACTAAGCTTGTCACGCGCGTGACGCCGTATTGGTCGGCTAGGGTTTGAGCACGTRCGCGCTGCGTCGCGCGCTTCGCGGGGTCGTTTTGAACAGTGTAGCGACGCGACGCACCATGGTCCAATGTTAGGTCTGCAAGGAACCAGCCTTGTGTGCCATTCTCTAGGGCAAGAATTTTGTTTTTGATCCCGAGGTTGATCAAGGTCTGCGCGCCGATAATGCTGCGTGTGCGGCCTGCGCAATTGATCACGATAGTGGTCTCGGAACGACTGACGAGTGAGTCTATACGCAACGCTAGCTCACCGTTGGGGCAGGAGATTGCCGTAGGTATGCTCATCTTGCGGTATTCGGCAAAAGGGCGGCCATCTAAAATAATCAAGTCTTCTTGCGCTTGAATTTTTTTGTTTAACTCTTTTGCAGTAATTCGTGGCGTGCCGAAGACATGTTCGGCTAACTCGCCAAAGGCCTTGCTGGGTAAATTGACACCTGCAAAAACTTGGTAACCAGCGTGCTTCCAGGCGGTGAGCCCGCCCGCCAAAAGGTGCAGCTGTGTATAACCAATCACCGCTAGACGTTGTGCAGCACGGCGTGTCAAATGGTTCTCGTCGTCGCCGACCAATACCAACCTGACGTCTTTTCGGGGTACTAGTCTTAATGCCTCTGCTTCAAGTTTGCTGTAAGGCGTAGAAGTGACATAAAACAAATGTTCTTCGCCATATTGACCGTGCTCGCGCACGTCGAGCAACGCGATTTCTTGGCCATCATGGAGCCACTGTTTAAGCGTTTGGGGCTCGATTGTTTTTAAGTTTTGATTCATGATGCTGACTATTCTCTCAACTTTACGCGCCCGCTTGGCGAACAATGGTAGTGTGCTTAGCTTATTGTTAATGGTTGCCTACGTGAGGCTTACGCGTCTAGCTCTTCTTTGAGATGTAGTTTTTCGATGAGCGAAGAGCAATGGGCCCAGCCATGAAAATCAATAATAAGCTGGCCGCGGTCTTTGCCCACGACCTTTAAGCTCACTTTGGTTCCAAGCTGATCAGACAGGGTTTCTTCAAGGCGCAGGACATCGCGCGAGGCCGGTTTTAGCACGGCAGGCAAGTGAGTATTAGACCCTTTGATCGTTTGTGTCACAAGGGCTTCGGCGTCGCGCACTGAAAGCCGTTTGGCGATGATTTGATTCGCCGTTTGAATTTGTTGCGCAGCATCTAGTGCCAGCAGGGCGCGAGCGTGGCCCATATCGATGTCACCGGCCAGTAGCATCGTTTGTACAGGGGCGGTTAAATTCAATAGTCGCAAAAGGTTGCTGGTGGCAGAACGCGAGCGGCCGATTGCGGTGGCGGCTTGTTCGTGGGTAAGTCCGAACTCATCGATTAAACGTTTTACACCCTGTGCCTCTTCGAGGGGATTCAAATCTTCGCGCTGAATATTTTCGATCAACGCCATGGCTGCAGCATGTTGATCTGCAACGTCTTTGACCAAGACGGGAACTTCGGTCAAGCCTGCGAGTTGTGCCGCGCGATAACGCCTCTCACCCGCAATAATTTCATACTGCCCGGGTACCGCGTGCAAGGGACGCACCAGAATTGGCTGCATGATCCCTTGCGCACGAATCGAATCGGCCAGCTCGCTTAAGGCCTCTTCGTCCATGCGAGTCCGCGGCTGATACTTACCCGCGCGCAATTGGCTTAATGCCAGCGTATTGGGCGCAAGCGTGTCGACCGCGGCTGTACCTAGGGATCCCAGGTTGGGTGCGTCGGCCCCAAGCAAGGCATCGAGCCCGCGACCGAGGCCCTTTGTTTTTTTGGATACCATGRATGTTTCCTTTTTTGGGCGCGCGCAAACTACATGTCGCGCCAGATTGAGTTAGGTTTTAATGGCGCGAAGGCGTTCGATGACTTCTGCGCCGAAGGCGATATAGGCTTGCGCGCCTCGCGAGGTAGGGTCATAGACCACACCTGGCATGCCGTGGCTGGGCGCTTCGGCGAGACGAACATTTCGGGGCACAACTGTCTTAAATACTTTATCGCCAAAATGCGCCTCGAGTTGCGCGGATACCTGCTGTTGCAACGTCACTCGGGGGTCATACATYACGCGTAATAATCCAATCAGACTGAGCTCTGGATTGATATTGCGGTGTACGCGTTTAATGGTATTGACGAGATCGGACAAACCTTCGAGAGCAAAATATTCACACTGCATCGGGATGATCACGCCGTGCGCTGCAGCTAAGCCATTGAGCGTTAAAAGCGATAGTGTTGGGGGGCAATCGATCAACACAAAATCGTAGTGGAGCTCGACTTTAGCCAGAGCGTATTTAAGTTGCAGCTCGCGTGCGTCCATGCCGACCAAATCAATTTCTGCACCAGAAAGCTCACGGTTTGAGGGTAAGACATCGTAGCCGCCAGTGGGAGAGGCGACAACGGCTTCTGCAATGGTCGCCTCACTGATCAGGACTTGATACAAAGTATGTGCGAGTGCATTTTTATCAATTCCGCTACCCATCGTCGAGTTACCCTGAGGATCGAGGTCGATAAGTAGCACGCGTTGCTTGAGCTGTACAAGTCCAGCGGCGAGGTTGATGGCAGTGGTTGTTTTGCCGACTCCGCCTTTTTGATTTACGATGCAAAATACGCGAGCTTTGATCGTGGAGTTTGTGTTCATTGATTTCCTTCGCGACGCATCCAAACTAAGCAGCGCTCAGCTTGGAGCTCGGGAACAGTGAGGGGCTCAAAGCGATCAACACGCCATGCCGTGGCGGTTTCGAGTTCAGTGATTTCACTGCTGGATATCTTGGCTTTCATGGCGACTAAGTGGCCCGCTTCGGCGACGTGCGCGCCCGCGAGRTTTGCAAAGTCGCGCAAAGAAGCGAAGGCTCTTGAGATGACAACTGTGCTCTTTGAGGGCGCAAGGTTTTCAACACGGGCGTGATGCGTGGACAAGTTGTGCAATGCTAAGACGCCGATCATTTGCTTGATAAAAGTTGTTTTTTTTTCGACGGCATCAATACAGTTGACCTCTACATTGGGCAACATAATYGCTAAAACAACCCCTGGAAGCCCGGCACCTGAACCGACATCTAAGAGGCTCGTACGACTAGAGGCGACAGGCATTGTCAGACGTTGAATCGGCGCAACAACGGCGAGACTATCAAACACGTGCTGAATCAAGGCTTGTTCGGGATCGCGGATTGCGGTGAGGTTGTAGGTTTTATTCCAACGCAAGAGTTGTTCAAGAAACTCAAGCAAGAGGTCTTGCTGTTTAGCGGTCGGTAACAAACAAAGTGCTGCCTGTGCCTGAGTGAGGCGCTGGTATGCGGTTTGAGGGTGCGCGACTGTAACAAGCGTCATGTTAGGCGGCTTTGCCATACTGATGTCGCTTGAGGTGTATCAGGAGCAAAGAGATTGCCGCTGGCGTGACCCCTGAAATGCGAGACGCTTGTCCAACGGTTTCTGGTTTGTGTGCGGAAAATTTTTGGCGCACTTCAATGGATAGACTGACAACGGCGTTGAAGTCGAAGTCTTGCGGAATTGGCAAGGACTCTTGCGTCTGTGTGCGCTCGACTTCTTCTTGTTGACGGGAAATATAACCCTCATACTTTATTTGAATTTGTACTTGCTCAGCAGCATCCCCGGGAGCTAATCCTGTAGGAAGTGTAAAGCCAGGTTTTAATGGGATATTAACCAGCGACTGATACGAAACGTTTGGACGCTTAAGTAAATCCGAAAGTAAGTACTCGCGCTCAATTTCTTTACCTAATTGAACAAGGGCAACTTGGGGTTCAAGCATGCGTGGATTAAGCCAAGTTCCTTGGAGACGAGCCACTTCTTGTTGGACAACTTCGCGCTTCGTTGTAAAGTGACTCCACCGCTGATCGTTAACCAGATTAAACGTGCGTCCAATCTCGGTTAAGCGCCAATCAGCATTATCTTCTCGCAAACTAAGACGATATTCCGCTCTTGAGGTAAACATTCGATAAGGCTCGGTCACACCTTTGGTAATCAGGTCGTCAATCAAAACCCCCATGTAGGCCTGGTCACGCCGCAAAATAAAGGGGCTTTCTTGGCGCGACGTGCGCGCCGCGTTAATGCCTGCGATCAGGCCTTGAGCGGCAGCCTCTTCATAACCTGTTGTTCCGTTGATCTGACCAGCAAAGAATAAGCCTCGAATACTCTTGGTTTCGAGAKTGGCTTTAAGCTCTCGGGGATCAAAATAATCATACTCAATTGCATAGCCCGGCCGAACGATATGTGCCGCTTCAAGACCAACCATAGAGCGAATCAACGCTAATTGAACATCAAAGGGTAGACTCGTTGAAACGCCGTTTGGATAAACCTCATTCGTTGTCAAGCCTTCTGGCTCGAGAAATATTTGATGAGAGTCTTTGTCTGCGAAGCGATGTACTTTGTCCTCGATCGATGGGCAATACCTCGGACCGACTCCTTCGATCACGCCGCTATACATTGGCGAGCGATCTAAACCATTGCGAATAATCTCATGCGTTTTAGCATTGGTGTGCGTAATCCAGCAAGGTACTTGTCGAGGATGAAGCGCTTGATTTCCCAAGTATGAAAAAACAGGAATCGGATCTAAATCGCCAGGTTGTTCAGTAATTGCCGCGTAATTAATTGTCCGGCCGTCAAGGCGAGGGGGAGTGCCCGTTTTAAGCCTTCCCTGAGGTAACCTCAGTTCGCGCAACCGCGCACCCAAGGAGCTTGCTGATGGGTCTCCGGCTCGACCAGCAGAATAATTCTGCAAACCAATATGGATCAAGCCGTTCAAAAACGTTCCCGCGGTTAACACCAAAGCGGTTGTTTTAAACGTGATTCCGGATTGTGTAACGGCTCCAGCAATACGATCACCCTCAAGGATTAAGTCATCGACTGATTGCTGGAAGAGCCACAAATTCGGCTGATTTTCGAGACGACCACGGATCGCCTGCCTATATAGAACGCGGTCTGCCTGAGCGCGGGTAGCACGAACTGCAGGGCCTTTTGATGCATTTAGAGTTCTAAACTGAATTCCAGCTTCGTCAGTAGCGAGCGCCATTGCACCGCCAAGTGCATCTATTTCTCTTACCAAGTGTCCCTTTCCAATACCACCAATCGAAGGATTGCATGACATTTGACCTAACGTTTCAATATTATGTGTAAGCAGGAGCGTCTTTGCACCGCTGCGGGCGGACGCAAGGGCCGCCTCTGTTCCGGCGTGTCCGCCACCAACGACGAGTACATCAAATATTGTTGGATGATTCATTTTTTGACACGGTAGTGAATAAGCTTGGGCTTTGGATTATAGACTTGCTGGTCAAGTTTACGTATTTGTTTCACGTGAAACAGTAGGCATTGTAAAACCAGCCAGATACTTTTACTCCTTTTCTTACGCTTCGAAAGGCTCCTACGACATCACAACCGCCAAATAGCGCGTCAAACCTTAAGCGGCCACGATCGAGATTAGCAAATACCACGGCAACTTCGAGGATCCTAGATAAACAATCTGGATTCGTTGCCAACAACGGCAGTCATATTTTCCTACGGACATTACAAACGCGACTTGTTTCACGTGGAACATCGCTTTAAAATCTTATTAGGGATATTCTTGTGGATATCTTTTGTATAACGACCTAATAAAAAGCGATAAGTTTGATTAACAGACGCCTCTTTCGCATCAACTCGTGTATGTGTGTATAACTCTGTGTATAACTCTGTGTATAACAACCACTAACTCCTTGTATAACCTGTGTACAGTTTGTGTATAAACAATAGACTGATACTGAACACCCGGCGGACAAATCAAATAAGCGTTTTCTATATTTGGTTAAGTCCATGATAAATAGAGTAAATATACTCATCTGCGCTCGTTCTATGACAATCAAATCAAAACTACCAGCCATTGGCGCCACCATCTTTACTACCATGAGTACGCTAGCACTCGAAAATAAAGCTATTAATTTAGGACAGGGCTTTCCAGACTTCCAAACAGACCCACGGCTCCTTRATCTTGTGACGGAAGCTATGGCAGCCGGGTTTAATCAATATCCAGCAATGGCTGGGGTAATYGCACTTCGGGAAGCCGTCAGTCTAAAAGTTGCCGCYCTCTATCGCCACGCATACAACCCAGAAACCGAAGTCACAATTACAAGTGGCGCCACACAAGCAATCATGGCCACAGTTCTTGCCGCCGTCGGACCAGGCGACGAAGTCCTCGTGCTGGAGCCCTGTTATGACTGCTACCTTCCTGCGATCAAACTCGCTGGTGCTACACCCATCACCGTTGCAATGACCCCCCCCAGCAACGCTCATCCGGTCTATACCGTCGACTGGCAGCGAGTACAGGCCGCCATCACTTCACGAACCCGTCTGCTTATCATCAACTTTCCTCACAATCCAACGGGTGCGGTCTTTAATCACGACGATCTCAACCACTTAGAGCGCTTGGTCCAAAATACAGACATCTTGCTACTTTCTGACGAAGTTTATGAACACATTATTTACGATGGTGTTAAACATCTAAGCGTTGCCACACGTCCCGCACTCGCTGAACGTGCGTTTGTTATTTCTTCGTTTGGTAAAACGACCCATACCACCGGTTGGAAAATCGGCTATTGCTGTGCTCCAGCCGCTTTAACCAACGAGTTACGTAAAGTCCATCAGTTCATGGTTTTTACGGTTCCATCTCCGTTTCAACACGCCTTGGCGACTTACACCTCAGATGCAACCACCTATCAAAACTTACCCACCTTTTATCAGCAAAAACGCGATTATTTAACGACGGGCTTACAACAAACTCGCTTCAAAGTTTTACCAAGCCCTGGTACTTTTTTTTTACTGGCTAATTACAGTCAGATTTCAGAACAAAATGAAGCGGACTTTTCAATCTGGCTTACCAAAAACCACAAGGTTACGGTCATCCCCGTTTCAGCGTTTTACGCGCAACCTGACKCACTTKCCGCAAACCATCAACTTGTTCGCTTTTGTTTCGCTAAGGAGGCCACCACCCTTGACCTAGCGATCGAACGTTTGATGCAGGTTTAATTTAATCACGCTTTGCTTCGTATACAAGAATCTTTTTATTTGGATCTTTTTTTATTTACGCGTCTCAATGCTCTTATCTCTTTTATTGTTTTTATATATAACAACTAATGGATAATAAGGGCTGTGGATAACTTGTATAACTCCCAATTATGCTTTCGTAAGAACAAGTTGCTCGTGTTTTAACGCGTGGATAACCTCTGTTTCGATTTGTGTATCGACTTGAATAACTTTTTGTGCAACGCCACTTTACAGACTTATGCCAAACTGATGCACAACTTATACACAGCCCTGTAGCCCTTGCTATCCACAGGGTGAGCTTTTCTATTTATTTTTGAAATGATGCTTTAGTACAACGTTCTGAACCAACGCAATTGACGTCACCCATCGAGAACGAGATGTTACGAAATAAAACTGTTYTAGTAACAGGCTCTATTGCTGGTTTAGGTTACGCAATCGCTGAAGCGTTTGCGCAACAAAAAGCTAACATTGTTTTGCACGGTCTAGAGCCAATTGAAAAAATTCAAACTGCCATTGAGTCGCTGCGAGAGAGGTATGGCATCGCTGTCATGTACAGCCAAGCAAATCTAAAGATCGTCGCAGATATTGAGAAAATGATTCAAGACATCAACGCGCAGTTCTCTGGTGTTGACATCGTAGTCAACAACGCCGTTATTAGAAACTTTGCGGCGATTGATACGCTTGAAACAACGAAGTGGGATGAATCTATTGAGGTAAATTTATCTTCTGCATTTCATACTGCGCGACTGACAATTCCGTACATGAAACAAAAAAAATGGGGACGAATTATTAACATCTCGTCTGTTTACGGAACAACCGCAACGCCTAACCGAGTAACCTACGTTACAACGAAAACGGCCTTAATTGGTTTGACCCGAAGCATCGCAATGGATGTTGCAAAGGATGGTATTACGTGTAACGCGTTATGCCCCGGCACGGTACCGACGCCTCCAATCTTAGAGCGTCTTGCTGGCTTTGCGAAAAGAGACGGGATCACGCTTGCACAAGCCGAGCGTGATTACATTTCAACACGTCACCCTACTGGTCGCTTTGTCGCGCTTAAAAGTGTTGCTTTGTTTGCTGTCTTTTTATGTGGAGAGGCAGGGGTGGATATTACCGGCGCAATTTTGCCGGTAGATGGAGGCTGGACGATAGAGTGAAAGTAGTCAAATCAACTCAGCAAATTAAGTTGTTTTATTTACCAATACAAAAATGYGAAAAAATTTCGCCGAGTAGCTCGTCTGACGTCATCTGCCCAGTAATTAAGCCCAAGGCTTGGTGTGCGAGTCTAAGCTCTTCGGCAAATAAATCAAGCATTGCATCGCTTTGAGCGCAGTATTCTTGCGCACGAAGCAGATGAGTTTTTGCGCCCATTAACGCGTCGACGTGACGTTGACGTGCGAGCCATGGCGATTCTTGACCAGGGTTCCAACCAGCGAGTTCGAGTAGCTTTGCGCGCAAAACGTCCAGCCCAAGCCCAGTCTTAGCTGAAATCCCTAAAACCTGATCGGGCAAAGAACAGCCAACTATCACTAGATCAATTTTATTATGAACGCGAAGCACGACCGAGCGCGGCGCTCGACGGGCTTGTAGTTCGTGATCTAGCGTGAGTTGATTTGTGTAACAGTCTGTTAAATGCAGAATAACGTCGGCCTGCTCAATCGCCGCCCAAGTTCTTTGAATTCCTAAGCCTTCTATTAAATCGGTCGTTTCTCGCAACCCTGCTGTATCGGTAATTGTAATAGACACACCGCTTAACTCTATCACCTGACTAAGTTTGTCGCGCGTGGTGCCGGCAATATTTGTCACGATCGCAAGGTCTTGGCCGACAAGCGCATTTAAGAGGCTGGATTTTCCGACATTCGGCTCGCCTGCTAAGACAACTTGCAATCCTTGTCTAAGCACGGCTCCTTGCATTGTCGTAGCAAGCACTTTGGCAAGCTCGTCGAGTACGTGTGTTAATCGACGTTGCGCTTGATATTTTTCAAGAAATTCAATTTCTTCTTCAGGAAAATCTAGCGTTGCCTCTACCAGTAAACGTAGTGTCACAATCAAAGCTGAGAGTGCAKTGATTCGGCTAGAAAACTCACCGGTCATAGAAATTACCGCAGCGCGTGCGGCCGCCTCTGATGAAGCATCAATCAGATCCGCAATTGCTTCAGCCTGCGCCAAATCGATTTTGTCGTTTAAAAAAGCACGTAACGTAAATTCACCTGGCTCCGCAATCCGTAACTTAAACGCCGCGCCGACGGTGAGACATCGACGTAACAATTGTTGCAGAACAGCGGGGCCGCCATGACCTTGCAACTCAAGCACGTCCTCGCCCGTGTACGAAGCGGGCGCCGAAAAATATAAAGCAATTCCTTGGTCGATAGACTTACCGTCTTCATCTGGAAATCGACAATAGGTTGCTACCCGTGCGCGTAAGTGGCAACCTAAAAGCGCATAGATAAAAGGCCCCAAAAGGGGCCCTGAGACACGTATGATACCAATGCCACCCCTACCAGGGGCGGTGGCAATGGCGACGATAGGATGTTGATCTGAGCGCTTCATTGCGCGAACACGATCAACGATGGGCGACGACGGCGAGATCTGCCATCTTTTTAGTGATGTACCACTGTTGCGCAATTGACAAGATGTTATTTACGCACCAATATAAAACCAAACCGGCTGGGAAGAAGAACATCATGCCACCAAATACTAAAGGCATAAACATCATCACTTTTGCTTGCACTGGGTCTGGTGGAGTCGGATTGAGCCGCATTTGTAAGAACATCGTCACCATCATGATGGCAGGCAAAATAAAGTATGGATCACGTACCGCCAAATCATGGACCCAAAGAATCCAAGGAGCACCTCTTAGTTCGACGCTAGACCCTAAAACGTAATACAACGAAATAAAGACTGGGATTTGAATCACAATTGGCAGACAGCCACCGAGCGGGTTAATTTTTTCGGTGCGATACATTTCCATCATGGCGGTATTTAACTTTTGCCGATCGTCACCAAACTTTTCTTTTAATGCTTGAAGTCGTGGCGCAACCATTTTCATTTTTGCCATTGAGCGATAACTTGCAGCCGACAAGGGATAAAACGCGGCTTTAATCAAAACGGTCAATGCAACGATTGTCCATCCCCAGTTCCCAAGTAAAGAAAACAACCAAGTCATYAGAGCAAAAACGGGTTTAGCAATAATGGTTAATAAACCATAATCAACCACCAACTCGAGCCCGGGCGCTAGGGCCTCTAGTGCGACCTGGTCTTGTGGGCCTACCCAAAGCCTTGCCACAACAGAAACGCTACTGTTCGGGGCTACCGCGCCCACGGGTTCGACGCTGCGCAAAGCGTAAAGGTTCTTTTCGAGCGCTAGCATCTCGTAGCTACGTGTTTTACCTTGCGGCGGAACCCACGCAGTCACAAAGTAATGTTGAATCAAAGCAAACCAACCGTTGTCCGCCTGCTTGATATGAGTTGCCTTGCGCTTTTCAATTTCGTCGAACGTCACTTTTTGAAACTTTTCTTGCTCAGAATAAATTGCGGCACCAAAGAAGTTAGCAGGGCCGCTTAAGAAACTGGGCGCACTGCTTTCGCCTGCTGGGTCTGCGCCGTCGCGTGTAATTTGTAAATAGACCGAAGGAGCCACCGGCTGAGCTGACAGGTTCTCGATAAGATGGTCGACTTCAACAATGTAGTTGCCGCGCTTAAGCGTAAAAGTCTTGGTTAGCTTGACTTCGCCCGAGGTGGACGAAAACTTAATAACTAATGACTTACCGGTCAACTCACGTGCCTCAGTTTCGAGTGTAAAAGGTGCCAAGTGTGTTGGAAACAGTGTGCCCGCTGGTGCGCCGGTTAAACCAGACTGAACAATATAAGTATGACCGGCCACACGCTCTAATAAAGTAAACGGCTTTGTTGGATCCTCAACAGACGGAAACGCCAGCAAGTCAGTTCGAATAAGTTGGGCGCCTTGCAAGTCAAAAGTTAAAGACAACACGTCGGTTTTAAACGTCACGCTTTGCATGGGCGCAGTCACTTGTGCGGCCAAACCAGGCACCGTGGAAGCCGTAGCCGTGGGCGTGATTGCCACGGRCGCCACCGGCACACCACTTGCCGCGGTAGCGGGGTCGTTGGCCGGCGTGCTCGGCTTGRCCGCGGTTGGGGCACCAAATAGCGGCGGGTTTCCTTGGTGCACTTGCCAGTTGTTCCAGAGCATGAGCAACGAAAACGAAAAAATCATCAACAGGATGGTGCGACGGATGTCCATTCTTGCCTAAAAAAATAAAAAACTAACCGGAGAAGGCTCGCAGTTTAGCGTTAATCAAGATGACAGCGGTGCGACGAAGCCCCGCCATCAGGTTTTTTTGGAACTATTTTTGCCGTCTGCTCGGGCACGGGATCCAGGCCTCCTTGACACCAAGGGTGGCAACGCCCAAGCCGCTTGACGGCGAAGTAGACACCTTGAGTGGCACCCAACTTAGTAATTGCCTCAATTGCGTAGGTCGAGCAAGTTGGTGTGAATCGACAGCTTTGGCCAAGCCAGGGGCTTAATAAAAACTGATAAGCCCGAATAGGCGCAATTAGTAACGCTTTTAGCATCGTTCTGCCCTTAAAAAGTGAGCGTTCGCTTCTTCGCGTGCAGCGCGTTTAAGCGCGCTGAGGCTAATCGCTTCAATGTGCTTATTTAAACGCACCACATAATCCCCAGGAGCAAGAGACAAACGGCAGGCACGGAAGGCTTCTCGCACCACCCGCTTCAATGCATTGCGCGTAGAGGCGTGATGTGCAAACCGCTTTGCCATCACTAAACCCAACCGCGCGCGAGGTGCGTTTGGGCCGATTTGTTCGGACAAGCTAACGGAACGGGCGGTTAGGACAAAATAAACCCCGCGAGAAATCCGGCGACCCGAGAGGGCTGCAAAAAACTCAGTGGGGCGGTGCAGGCGCGCCGCCGAAGGAAAGGTGGCGCTAGGCATCAGTGCGGTGATCTTAGAACGAACTTGGCGAGGGCAACAGGACAGCGACGAGAGGTCGTTTAGCTTGGAGGGACTAACGACGTCTCACGATACGACCAGACGTTTATACGGCCAGACGTTTGCGACCTTTAGCACGACGAGCATTGATGACAGCGCGGCCACCACGTGTTTTCATGCGCACGCGAAAGCCGTGAGTACGCTTGCGGCGGGTAACGGAAGGCTGGTAGGTACGTTTCATGATAAGTGGCCCAACAAAGAGCAAAAAAGTTTTAGGGTAATCCGGAAAAGCCTTCTATTTCATCAAAAAAACCAAAATTAGTCAAATGGTTAGGGCAAACGCTTGTTCAAAACGCTGCCAGACCTGTGGATAACTTTGCCACTGACAGGGTAGAATCGGGGTTTACTTAGCGAATCTCATGAACCAGTTTTGGCAGTCCTGCGTCTTACACCTAGAGCAGGAGTTTCCCCCCCAACAAATCAGCGCGTGGATACGCCCGTTGATTCCGCTAGGCTTTGACGAGGCCCAGGCGTGTTTACGCTTGTCTGCGCCAAACCGCTTTAAGCTTGACTGGGTTCGTAAGAATTTTGCTAATCAAATCGAAACGTTTGCAACGACTTGGTACAAAAGGCCGGTCCACGTTTTATTTGAACTCGCTGCCACCGAGCCCGAACTGTTGACATCACCCGCGGTACACCCAAATTTAAATGCGCTGGGCACGCAGACCTCTGAACTTAGAACTGCGCAAGCTTGGCTGGGCGCCCCTCAAACGCCTGAAAATGCCGACGCCACCACCTCGTTACCCATGCAAACTGGCGCTTACGCAGAGCAAAATAAGCAAGCGTCTCAACCGTTTGCTGCGGTAAACGAATCTCTAGGGGCACAAACCAGCGCCCAAGCGACAGATGACCGCTCACGCTTAAACGTAGAACTAACCTTTGAACGTTTTGTAATAGGCAAAGCCAATCAGCTTGCCCGAGCAGCGGCTTTGCAAGTCGCCGAAAACCCAGGCACCTCTTACAACCCATTGTTTTTATATGGCGGTGTTGGTTTGGGTAAAACCCACCTTATTCACGCCATTGGCAACGCGCTCATCGGCGCACGCAAAGGCGCGCGCATCAGATATGTGCATGCCGATCAATACGTATCCGACGTCGTCAAGGCTTACCAACGCAAAGCGTTTGATGACTTTAAGCGTTACTACCACTCGCTTGATCTGTTACTGATCGATGATATTCAGTTTTTTTCTGGAAAAAACCGCACACAAGAAGAATTTTTTTACGCGTTCGAAGCGATGATCGCGCAACGCAAACAAATCATCATCACGAGCGATACCTATCCTAAAGAGTTGTCGGGCATCGACACGCGTCTGATCTCAAGGTTTGACTCAGGACTGACGGTTGCAATCGAACCGCCTGAACTCGAAATGCGGGTCGCAATCTTGCTGCGCAAAGCCGAACAAGCAGGCGTCGCGCTGCCAGAAGACGTGGCTTTCTTTATCGCTAAACACCTACGTAGCAATGTGCGCGAACTTGAGGGCGCGCTTAAAAAGGTTGTGGCTTACGCGCGCTTTCATGGACGTGATGTTGCTAACGTAGATATTTGTAAAGACGCACTCAAAGACTTGCTGTCAGCTTCAAGCGGTCAGGTGACGGTTGAAAACATTCAAAGAACTGTTGCCGATTATTACAAGATTAAGGTSGCCGACATGTATTCAAAACGTCGACCTGCCAACATTGCAATGCCGCGTCAGGTTGCAATGTACCTAGCAAAAGAACTGACGCAAAAAAGCTTGCCAGAAATCGGCGATCTGTTTGGTGGCCGCGATCACACTACCGTTTTACACGCAGTCAGGAAAATCGCTGATCTTCGCGCGAAACAGACAGACCTAAACCATACGCTGCATGTGCTTGAACAAACTTTAAAGGGATAATCCATGCAACTTGTCCAGACCCCCCGTGATGCGCTGCTTAAACCGCTTACAACGGTTGCCGGAATTGTTGAACGCCGCCATACACTTCCTATCCTTGCGAATATCTTAGTGCGCAAGCAAGCCGAGCGTGTTTCGTTTATCGCAACAGATCTTGAAGTTCAGATCACCACGCACGCTGAGTTTGGTGTTGGCGGCGAAAGCGAATCGTTGACGGTTGCCGCCCGCAAACTGTTAGACATTTTGCGGGCCCTGCCAGATATAGGCGACGTTAAGCTCTCAACCACGGGTGGCAAGCTCGCCATTCAAACGGGCAAAAGCCGGTTCTCACTGCAGACACTCGCTGCAACAGAGTTTCCGACAATGACGCAGCCCGAACGCTGGGATGTTTCGTTAACGCTCACACGCAAGACCCTGAAGCACCTGTTTAATATGGCGCACTTTGCCATGGCACAACAAGACATCCGTTATTACCTAAACGGTATGCTGATGGTCTTTGAGCCGGGTTTGTTGCGCGCGGTCGCCACCGATGGTCACCGTCTCGCGCACAGCTCGACGCCGGTCGAGGGTGTCGCTGTCAAGCACGAAGTCATTGTGCCGCGTAAAACTGTTCTCGAAATGCAGCGCCTGCTCGATGACTCAGACGAACCTGTCACGATTGATGTGGCGCCTGGGCAAATTCGGTTTTCCTTTGGCCACGTGGAATTGGTTTCAAAACTGGTTGAGGGGAAGTTTCCAGATTTCAATCGCGTGATTCCTTCAAACTACACACGCCATTTTGATGTGTCGCGCGAGACCCTGCAAGGTTGTTTGCAACGCGTCGCAATTTTGACGACCGATAAATTTCGTAGTGTGCGCTTGCAGCTTGATCAGCACCTATTAAAAATTTCATCGACTAACGCCGAACAAGAAGAGGCCCAAGAAGAAATCGATGTTGAGTATGACCACGAAGCGCTCGACGTAGGGTTTAACGTCAGCTATTTGCTAGATTTTCTAGCCAACGTCAAAGCCGAAACGATTCGCTGGTCTGTCATGCCAGACGCGAACGCCTCTGCCCTTATTACATTACTTGATGACGAGTCGTTTAAATATGTCGTCATGCCCATGCGGATTTAAATAATGTCAGAAAATATTTCAGTACCAGCCCAGCCGCCCGAGGATATGGACGCCTATGGCGCCGACTCGATCAAAATGCTTAAAGGCCTTGAGGCCGTACGTAAGCGTCCGGGTATGTACATCGGTGATACTTCTGATGGCACGGGTTTGCACCATATGGTGTTCGAAGTCGTTGACAACGCGATCGACGAAGCGTTGGCCGGACACTGCGATGATATTGTCGTTACGATTCATGGCGATAACTCGATCTCGGTCACAGACAATGGGCGCGGCATTCCGACGGATATCCATAAAGACGATGAGTTTGCGCGCAGTGCCGCCGAAATCGTCTTAACTGAGTTGCACGCGGGCGGTAAGTTTGATCAAAACTCTTACAAGGTTTCTGGCGGTTTGCATGGTGTAGGCGTGTCGTGCGTGAACGCGCTGTCTTCTTGGTTGCGTCTGGTGATTCGTCGCAACGGGCAAGTGCATCAGATGGAATTTCGCAAAGGTGAGCGCGTTGCGCCCTTGGCGGTAACGGGCCCGACTGAAAAACGCGGAACGGAGGTGCACTTTTTAGCTGACACCGATATTTTTAATAATGTCGAGTATCACTACGAAATCCTATCCAAGCGGTTGCGCGAGCTGTCTTTCTTAAACAATGGCGTCAAAATCCGCCTAGTGGATCAGCGCAATGGTAAAGAAGAAAACTTCGCGTTCTCGGGAGGCGTTAAGGGCTTTGTTGAATACATTAATCGCGGCAAAACCGTTTTGCACCCCAATGTATTTTCTGTAGCAACAGAGTCTAACGCCGGTGGCACCCTAGTTGGTGTTGAAGTCGCAATGCAGTGGAACGATGGTTATAGCGAACAGGTGTTGGCGTTTACGAACAACATTCCGCAACGCGACGGCGGTACGCACATGACGGGGCTCCGTGCGGCGATGACGCGGATTCTGAACAAATATATTGGTGACAACGAAATGGCTAAGAAAGCCAAAGTTGAAACCACAGGTGACGATATGCGCGAAGGGTTGACATGCGTGCTGTCAGTCAAAGTACCAGAGCCAAAATTCAGCAGTCAAACAAAAGATAAATTAGTATCAAGTGAGGTGCGACCAGCGGTTGAAGATGCGGTTGCCCGAACCCTTGAAACTTGGCTGCTTGAAAATCCAAACGATGCAAAGGCGCTCTGCGCGAAAATCGTTGAAGCAGCACGGGCGCGCGAGGCCGCACGCAAAGCACGCGAGATGACGCGTCGCAAAAGCGTGCTTGAAGGCGCTGGCTTGCCAGGCAAGCTAGCGGACTGCCAAGAAAAAGATCCGGCACTGTGCGAACTGTATATCGTCGAGGGTGACTCGGCAGGTGGCTCGGCCAAGCAAGGACGCGATCGTAAGTTTCAAGCCATCTTACCGTTACGCGGTAAAGTGCTGAACGTTGAAAAAGCGCGCTTTGATAAGTTGATTGCCAGCGAGCAGATCACCACACTGATCACCGCGCTTGGCACCAGCATTGGTCCAGACTTTAATGTGGACAAGCTTCGTTACCACCGCATTATCATCATGACCGATGCCGACGTTGACGGCGCGCACATTCGAACGTTGTTATTGACGCTGCTCTACCGACAAATGCCGCAATTAGTTGAGCGTGGTTACATCTATATTGCGCAACCGCCTCTTTATAAGATTAAGGCGGGCAAAGACGAACGGTATCTAAAAGACGAAGTGGAAGAGTCTAGTTATATGTTGACGCTCTCGCTTAAAGACGCTTCGCTTGTGCCACAGACAGGTGCCGACGTGATTGCGGGTGACGCTTTAACCGAACTCGCTAAGCAGTATGTCATGGCAGACGGTGTGATTGCGCGACTGAGTCGCTTTATGGATGAGTCGACGCTCTCCGCAATTGTGGGTGGCGTGACGGTTGAGCTAGAGACAGATGCGTTGACGAAAGCCTCGGCGGCGCGCTTGCAAGCGACTCTTGAAGACCCCTTGTTGCCAAAGCAAGTGGAAGTTACTCCTGAATATCACTCGGGTTCAGAACGCTTTCGTTTAATTGTCCGTCGCAAGCATCACGGCAATGTCCGCGTCACGGTGCTTGACCCAGATTTTACCGGTGGTGCCGATTACGGTGTACTGGCTCGTGCTGCAGCCACGTTTCAAGGCTTGGTTGGTAAAGGCGCGATGGTCGCGCGTGGCGAGGGCGATAAGCGAAAAGAAGCAATGGTCGCTGATTTTCGCGAAGCCATGCAATGGCTGCGTGCTGAGGCCGAGCGGAACGTGACCAAGCAACGCTATAAGGGTTTGGGCGAGATGAATCCGTCGCAACTGTGGGAGACCACCATGGATCCTAAAGTGCGCCGCTTGTTGCGGGTTCAGATTGAAGATGCCATCGGCGCCGATCAGATTTTTACAACGCTGATGGGGGATCATGTTGAGCCGCGTCGTGCTTTTATCGAAATGCATGCGTTGCAAGCTGCGAACCTGGATGTCTGAGTTGGATCACTAAGTTGGATGACTGAGCTGGGTGTCTGATCGCGCCAGAAAAAGGGGAAAAGATGTTCGCTTGCATAAACACATACGCGCTAAAAACACACGCGCGGCGGTTCGTCAGTGCAATGGTCTTGCTGGGCTCTAGTATGGCAGCGTGGGCCGCTTATCCTGATCGACCCTTGACGCTCATTGTGCCCTTTGCGGCCGGTGGGCCAACCGACGTGATGGCGCGCGTGGTTGCTGAGAGCTTAACAAAGGTRTTGGGGCAGCCGGTYATTGTTGAAAATACGCCTGGTGCGGGCGGCACGGTGGGTGGCACACGCGCTTCGCGCGCGCCTGGCGATGGCTAYACGATGTTGATTGGCAATGGCGGTACCCTAGCGGTAAATGCGACGTTATATAAAAATCTTTCTTATGATGTTTTGAAAGACTTTATTGCGATCGCCTCAATCGGGGACGCGCCACAAGTGATATCAGCACGAAAAGACTTTCCGGCAACAGGGCTCGATGAGTTTGCCGCCTACCTCAAGCAAAACGCGGCACGCCTGAATTTTGGTGCGGCTGGCGTGGGCTCGGGAACTTGGTTGGGGGGGCAGTTGATCAACGTGGCGCTAGGTGTCAAAGTAAACGGTGTGAATTACCGCGGGGCTGGTCAGGCAGTGAACGACGTGATGGCCGGGCATATCGACTACATGGTTGAAAGCACTACGACGGCAGTACGCTATGTAAAGTCGGGCATGGTCAAGGCGGTTG
The DNA here is from genome assembly GCA_002737415.1 of Alcaligenaceae bacterium. Classification (GTDB taxonomy): domain Bacteria; phylum Pseudomonadota; class Gammaproteobacteria; order Burkholderiales; family Burkholderiaceae_B; genus Zwartia. The sequence goes on from NSIQ01000025.1 coordinate 35,713, forward strand.
TGGTGTTGCGCCCTAAGCGCATCGCAGCGCTCCCTGACGTGCCGTCGGCCGGTGAATCGGGTTATCCAGATTTGTTGTACGACATCTGGAATATGATCTTAGTGCCTAAGGGCACGCCTTCAGAGGTCGTGACAAAGTTGAGTCAGTCGTTACAGCTTGCGTTGCAGGCACCTGAATTACGCGCGCGGTTTGTGGCGGCGGGCGTTGAAGATCCAACACCAGCACAAAAAACTCTCGAAGGGGCGCGCGACCTTCTGATCAGTGAGGTGGCACGGTGGCGGCCACTCATCATCGAGTTGGGTGCGACTCCTGAATAATGTGCGCGGCGGCCATTTTTTATAAAACGGGCGACTGCGCCACCGCATAACCGCTAGCTTCGGTGGAAGGTACAACCGCATGACGACCACGACGCTTGCAAGCTTCTTTTGTCCTAGTACGATTTTTATGGGCGTGGGTGCCTACAAAAAAATCAACGAAATTGTGACGTCGCTTGGGTGCACGCGGCTCTTTGTCGCGCTTGACGCCGCGCTAATTAACAGCGAATTCTATGCTGAGATTCGGACCCTGTTGGCGGCGGCGGGTGTACAAACGGCAGTATTTACAGACATTGAGCCCGACCCGAGCGCCCATACGGTTGAGCGGGCGTTTGCAGCATGCCAAGCTCACGAGGCGAGCGCGGTGTTGGCGATTGGCGGAGGCAGCACAATAGACGTTGCCAAGGCCGTGGGTATTCTGGTGACCAATGGAGGACGAATCCATGATTACGAGGGAATCGATAAGTTTAAAACTGCACCCCTTGCGCTGATTGCGATCCCAACCACGGCGGGTACGGGCTCAGAGGTGTCTGGCTCGTGCGTGATTACCGATACAGAAAAAAACCTCAAAATGTCGATCCGACATGCGGTTTTAAACCCTGCTCGCTTCGCGATCCTTGATCCCTTGGCGTTGCGAACGGTACCTGCTCACGTTGCGGCGCATTCTGGCATTGATGCGTTTGTGCACGCCTTCGAGTCGTACTTGTCGCTGCAAACAAACCTCATGACAGACGCTATTAATTTACAGGCGCTTGAACTGCTTGCAACAAATATTCGGCCTTTTGTCGCAAATCGACAAAATTTAAATGCTGGACTAAATATGCTGTGTGGCTCGGCGCTTGCGGGCATGACCTTTGGTCAAACGGGGTTGGGCAATGTGCATTGCATGGCACGTTTTGTAGGCGCGCAGTTTCATTTGTCGCATGGGTTGTCTAACGCGTTGTGTCTCCCGCATGTCGCGCGATTTAACCTAGTGGCGAATCCAGAAAAATTTGCACGCGTGGCTGTTGCGATGGGGCGACCCGTACAACAATGGGCGGTGTTAGATGCCGCGCAGGCCGCTGTTCAGGCCATTGCGGCGATGTGTACCGATTTATCGATTCCGCCGCGGCTGCGCGACGTTGGGGTGACGCCAGAAGGGTTTGCTGAGTTGGCTCGGCTGTGCCTACAGGCTAATTACAATCGCTGGAATCCACGACACACGTCTGAGGCCGATTTCAGGGCTTTATTTGAACAGGCGTATTGAGTTCACCACGCTGAACCTGCGACCCATAAGACGGGTAGATTTTTGTCTTTGGCGCGCTTGAGTAATTCTAATAACGGAAACGCGCGCTGTCTTAAGCCAACAGGCTGCGAGAGTGGCTCTTGTGCTTGATCGTCGGTTTCGCGAGGCTGGGGTGCGAGCGCCGTCGCCTGCTCAAGCGCCAAGATGTTTTGTGYYAGGTGTTCGGGCATGAAGACGCCCCGAGGGGGTAGCTCAGCACCGTCGAGTTTGCCCATGATGCGTAACAGCGGCTTTGCGTGCTGAGAAAGCATCAGGATATCTGCGCCGGCCTTGCTGCTGAAAGTCACTAACATCGTAAATCTCCTGGTGGATAAAGTGGGCACAGGTATCCGCCTAAGAGCGAAGACTGTTGCAAGCTTACCCTTTTGTGGAACAGGCATAAAACCCATGAGAGTCTGGTTAGCAAGCAGCTTGCTATTTTTTATTCAAACAGCATGGGCGGCGGGTGCAATGTGTACGTTGACCGAGCTCGGCGACCCGTGTCCGCAAGGCGGTGTGGCGACCTTGGGCGCGGCCACACCAGCCCCCAATGTTGGAGTGGGTAATCCGGTCGATCGGCGTAGCGGAAACAAGTATCAACGCGACACCGACCTGCCTGATTTGAAACAGGCGCCAGGCCTTGAGCTCGTTCGCCATTACAACGCGATGGATCCGCGACAAAGCGCACTTGGTCGTGGGTGGTCTTGGTCGTATGACACGCGCGTGTATGACATGGGTAGCCAAGTACAAGTGCTTCAGGCCGATGGCAGCCATCTGCGGTTTGAGTGCGATCGCGCGGGGCGCTGTCTGAGCGCGCAAGTTCAGCGGGGCGTGGTTAGGCGACATAGACTGGGTTGGGATTGGTTATGGCCAACCGGTAAATGCTTGCGCTTTGACGCGCCCGGGCGCTTGACGGGATGGTCTTATGTCGCGCAATCGTTCAGCCTAAAACTTGGGCCTGCGCAGTGCGCGAAGCAACCTGTTGTGCGTATTGTTCGGCATCAGGCGCCGTCGCGCTGGCATGGAGAAATCGACCACGTCATTCATTTGCCCACACAAGAACGGTTGAAGTTTTTTTATGAACGAACCCCCTCGCCTGATGCGCAAACCAGCGAGCCTTCGTCCAAACCGTTGCAAGCGTCGGGCACGCTTGTCGCGGTACAGACCCCAAAGGGCTTATTTCGTTATGTGCATCAGGCGGGATTTTTGAGTGGGGTGATTCGACCAGACGCCATGCAACGCCGCTATCATCAGGAGCCCTTTCTGCAGCAGGGCCGCAGCGAGGCATTGACAGGAATCTCTTTAGCCGGGGCAAATGCCGCGCACGTGTTGCGTACACATACCTGGCAGTATGACAGCGCGGGCCGCGCGCAAAAATTTGTACCAGGCTCACCCGAGGCGCTCATGGTGGGCTTGCCAACAACGGTGTCCGACGCGGCGCTGGGGCTGGTGATCGACTACGACGCTCGACGCGCGATTCAACGTTTATCGTTTAATGCAAGAGGCTGGCCCGGTTTGGCGTTACGCTTTGATGACAAAGGGCGCCTGACCCAATGGCACAGCCGAGGTGTGACGCCCGAGCGCTTAGCGTACCGCGCGCAACCCATTCGTGAAACGGTGCTTGCAGACCAGACGTTGCGCTCGCCTCTCAAAAGCCTCACGTCAGACGCGCAACTGCTATCACGCCATTTCAGTGAGCAAGAGGTTTGGCGTTGGCGGTTTGATTCGTTTGGACGCGTTCGGGTATTACAGGCGCGGTCTCAGTTTGCCAAGCCGGTGGATGTTCGTGTGGCGTGGCGTGGCGCGCACCCTCAAGTGGTCGCACACCCAGAAGAAACCCAAATTTGGCGTACGAATTCCTCTGGACAATTGCGCGAGCGCGAGGTGATTCGACGGACCACCCGGTCAGACTGGTCAAGCGTGCTCTGGCCAGAGTGGCATTATCGTGAACAATTTACTTATGACGCGCTGGGTCGCCGTGCCACGCACACGCTACCAGAGGGCGGTCAGTTGCGTTACCACTGGACAGCGACACAGTTGCAGGCGATCCAATGGATTCGCGCGAACGGCACTAGGCAATGGGTGTTTCAGGCAGGCGCGCTGGGTTTGACGCACGGGAATGGTTTGGTGACCTTGCGCCAGTTGGGCACTGCGCAGACAGACACTCAGCGTGCGCTGGGACTTGAGCAGTTGTTGGTGTATCAGCCCTCAACGCGTCAAGCGCTTTACCGACAACGCCTAAGCGTCAACCCTGAGGGTGTGTTGTGGCATGAATATCGGTGGCTGAGCGGTCAAGAGCAAAGTACGCGGTACGACTACGATCCCGAGCGACGGCTCAGTCGCTATCGCACGCACACGACTGGGCGTGAAGCCACGGGGCAGGCTTACTCATGGTTACGCTCTGGGGCCGCTCGTCCGGCGCTTGCGCGCGATGCGACCGGTTTGCCCACGCGGGTCGGGTCCTTTGTGCTGCATTACAACGCTCAGCGCCGGCTCAGCCGGGTCGTCGATGTGCAGGATTCGACGCGAGCGGTCACCTATGGACACAATGCGTTCTCTGAACGAATTTGGCGGCAGGATGGGCAGACCCGCACGCAATATCTTTTTGATCAACAGCAGCTCGTCGCGCAGGCGCGCGAAGTTCGTGGGCGCCTACAGGTCACGCGACGGTTTATTTATGCGCAGCAGGCTCCTGTCGCTGTGATCGAGTATGCCGAGCAAGCCACGCCGGCCGCGTTGTATTTTTTTCATACGGATGCGGTTGGACTGCCTCAGTTTTTGACCGATGCGAAACAGGCAATCCGTTGGCGTGCGAGTTACAGTCCGTTTGGCCAATTGCTCGAGCAAACGCACGATCTAGGTGAGCAGTTTGTTCAGCCCTTGCGCCTGCCAGGCCAGGTGGTGGATCCTTTAACGGGGTGGCATGACAATTATCAGCGCACCTATGATCCAGGCGTGGGTCACTATCTTGAGCCTGATCCGCTCGGACCGGTGCCAGGCAATAGTCAGTATGGCTACGCGCAACAGCAGCCGCGTAAGTATGCCGACCCGCTAGGGCTCTTACTGTTTGCCTTTGATGGCACGGCGAATCATGCAGCGTCACAAACGAATGTCTGGCTTTTTGCGCAGCAATATCGAGGCGGCTCTGTGAAATATATCGAAGGGCCGGCCGGCGATCTTGGGTCGGGCGCGACCCAAAAAGCGACGGACGCGGCGATTGCCTGGTCGGGCAAGCAACGGGTCGACCGCCAGTGGGAGCGATGGTTAAACGCCGTCGCTTTACAGCGCGAGGGGACACAAGCTTTGGCACTTGATGTGGTGGGCTTTTCACGCGGAGCCGCTCTGGCGCGACATTTCGGTAATCGCGTGGCGAGTCACTTGCGCGACGGCCGGTTTTGGCTGCAACACCCCACCCTGGGGACGCTATCAAGTTGTGTCGATCTACGCTTTATGGGTTTATTTGATACGGTGGCGCAGTTCAACGTTTTGGGTGCGGGTAACGCGGCCTTTGATTTCACCATCGCGCCGGCCTGGAAATGGGTGTCGCACGCTGTGGCGTTGCACGAACACCGCTGGCTTTTTCCGTTGACCTCTGCCCGCGGAACGCAGCGAGGGGGCAACGTCATCGAGCGAGCCTTCGTGGGTGCGCATGCCGACATTGGTGGTGGTTATTTAACGCGCCAGACATCGCTAGGCTCGACGCCAGGCGATTTGTCGCACGTGGCGCTGGCGTGGATGCACTGGCAGGCGCAGGCGGCGGGCGTGCCGTTAGGCCCTGGGCCAGACAAGGCATCGGTGAAACGTCCGATTGTGCATGATGAGCGCGCGGTATTTCACAGAAGGTTGCAAAGAACAGACCGCCACGTCAATCAACCAGATGGCACGAAGTGGGTCGATTACCAAGAGCATGCACCGGGCCTCGGTGCTGAGCTACGCCGCCAGGCTGAGTCGCTGCTAGAGCGTCGATCACCTCTCTTGCCACGGGCTAGCGACAGTGTGGGCTGGGTGAATATGGAGCGCTATACAAAATGGTTGCGAGACACGGCAGGCTGGCACTGGGACTAAGCACATTTCAGGCTATGATTTGAAACTTCAACTTGTCGTGTTTTTAAGCCCATGCTGCCCGAGCAACACCGGACCATTATTTCTTGTTTGCAGGCCGCTGTGGCAAGCATTTTGCCCGAGGCCAAGCCCGTCATTTTGCTTGAGCGCCCAAAGGTGGCGGCGCATGGCGACATCGCCACCAACGTCGCAATGCAGATAGCCAAGCCGGCTAAACGCAACCCACGAGAGCTTGCGCAAGCGATCGTCGAGGTGTTGATGGCTAACCCGAGGGCAACCGCACTTGTGGCGAGCGCCGAGTTAGCGGGCCCGGGGTTTATTAATTTGCGCTTAACGCATGCTGCTCGCGTGGCGGTTCTGGCGGAAATTTCTGAAAAGGGTTCAAGTTTTGGTCGCGCCCCGCGCAATGAGCAAAAGGTTTTAGTCGAGTTTGTTTCTGCTAACCCGACTGGGCCCTTGCATGTTGGCCATGCTAGGCAGGCCGCGCTTGGGGACGCGCTGTGTCGCCTATTCGACGCGAGTGGGTTTGAGGTGAGCCGCGAGTTTTATTACAACGACGCAGGCAATCAGATTCATAACCTTGCCTTGAGTGTGCAGGCGCGAGGTCAGGGTTTAAGCCCCGATGACGCGGCTTATCCTGCTGAGGGTTACAAGGGCGAGTATATCGCCGAGATCGCGAAGGATTTTCTGGCACAGGCAACGGTCAGCGCGAGCGATGGCGAACCTGTGTTGGCAAGCGGTGATCTCGCTGACTTAGATAACATTCGACGTTTTGCGGTGGCGTATCTTAGGCGCGAGCAAGATTTTGATTTACAAGCCTTTGGCTTAGCTTTTGATCATTACTATCTTGAAAGCTCGCTCTACACTTCAGGCCGTGTTGAACAAACGGTTCAAAAGCTAATTGATTCGGGCCATACCTACGAAAGCGAGGGTGCGTTGTGGTTGCGTACAACCGAGCTTGGCACGGGCGACGATAAAGACCGGGTGATGCGTAAGTCCGAAGGCGGCTACACGTACTTTGTGCCAGACATTGCTTACCATGTGACGAAATGGCAACGCGGTTATACCTGGGCCATCAATATTCAAGGAAGCGATCATCACGGCACCGTTGCGCGCGTGCGCGCGGGCTTGCAGGCGCTGGCCTTAGAAATCCCCGCCGAGTACCCCGCTTACATTTTGCATAAGATGGTGAAGGTGATGCGCGGTGGTGTTGAGGTCAAGATCTCGAAGCGCGCGGGCAGCTACGTCACGCTGCAAGACTTGATTGAATGGGTCGGACGCGATGCCGTGCGGTTCTTTTTGATTCAGCGGCGCGCAGATACTGAGTTTGTTTTTGACGTTGACTTGGCGCGTTCAAAAAGCGAAGAAAACCCGGTTTATTACATTCAATACGCGCACGCCAGAATTTGTTCGATGCTGTTGCAAGCGGGGCTCACCCAACAAGAATTGCACGCAGCAGACCTTAGCGTGTTAACCGCTGCGACAGAAATCGCGCTGATGCAGCGACTGGCAGAATTTGCGGCGTTGGTGTCACAGGCTGCGCTTGATTTGTCACCGCATCTGGTCGCGTTTTGGTTGCGAGACTGCGCCGCAGATTTTCATGGCTGGTATAACGCTGAGCGAGTGTTGATTGAGGATATTGCCTTAAAGCATGCGCGGTTACGGCTGGCAGATGCGACGCGCCAGGTCATTGCAAACGGGCTGGCCTTATTGGGCGTTTCGGCCCCAGAACGGATGTAAGATCACGACATGGTTAAACGAAAATCTTCTGGCAGTGGCAGCACACTTTATGGGGTGTTGGCGGGCCTGTTGATTGGGCTGGTTGCTGCCGTTGTGGTGGCGTTTTATGTGATCAAGTCACCCATGCCGTTTGTTGATAAGGCGAGCCGTTCGCCCGAAGCCTCGAGCGCCACAGATCCCCGTCATGCGCCCGATCCAAATGCCGGTTTAGCGGGTCGCACGACTGGGCCGGTGACCGCACCGAGCTCTCCTGAGCAGCCTAGCGGTGAGACCGCCGCGAAGACGGTGCCCCGAGAGGGTGCCGCGCCTGATGCGCTGGGGGCACTGATTGCGACGCTGACGCCCACGCCCGGCGCGCAGGCACCTGCACCCCGGGTAGTGCCGCGTGCTGAGCCCGCGCCGAGCGCACCGAGCACTTCGGGCAATCCTGTCGGCGGCCCTTACTTTTTGCAAGTGGGATCCTTTAGAGTGCTAGAAGACGCTGAAGCGTTGCGCGCGCGAATTATATTAATGGGCATGCCCGTTGAAATACAGCGAGCTGAAGTCAATGGGCTTCAGGTCAATCGGGTACGGGTTGGGCCGTTTGCCAAAATTGATGACATGAACCAAACCCGCACACGGCTGGGACAAGAAAAAATCCCAACAGCGGTTGTGCGACAGTAAACAGAGTGGCATCGACAGCTTTGCAAAAATGCCGCTCTCTTTTTAAAAAGTCTTGAAAGTATTTTGACATCCAGTATTGACAGACATAAGGCAGCAACAAATGCAGACAACATTGTTCAAACAGATGGCAGGTGTGGTGCTAGCGGTGTTAGCGCTTGGGTTTTCATCCGCCGGCTTGGCGCAGGGCGCACCCGCTGGCGCAAAAGYTAAATATCTCGAGGTAAATCCTGTCCAACCAACCGAGCCTGGCAAAGTCGAGGTGCTAGAGTTTTTTTCGTATGCCTGTTCGCATTGTGCGGTGCTTGAACCGCTGCTTACTAAGTGGGTAAAAAAACTGCCCTCTGAGGCCGTGGTCAAGTACGTGCCCGTTGCCTTTAACGCAAGCATGAAGCCATTGCAACAATTATATTATTCGCTAGAGGCCTTGAGCCGCCTCGACCTGCATCCGAAGATCTTCAACGCCATTCACGAAGAGAAGAAACGACTGTTTACCAAGCCAGATATCATTGCCTGGGTCGTCGTCCAAGGCGTTGATCGTGCAAAGTTTGAAAGCGTGTTTGATTCGTTTGGGGTGATGTCAAAAGCGGGCCGTGCCGATCAGTTAGTCACGTCGTACAAAGTGCAAGGCACCCCAGCGGTTGCCGTAGCCGGAAGGTTTTTAACCTCGCCATCTGAGGCGGGCGGCTATCAAGAGACGCTAGACGTGTCTGAGAGCTTGATTAAGCAGGTGCTTGGCAAATAATTTAGTGCTTGCGAGCAGGGGTTCAAGCCATAGGCCCAGGCGCCAAGCGCAAGCGTCGCGCGCAAGACCTAAGCTTGCCGAGGGTTTGCAGGCCGCGCAGAGGTTTCCCGAGGCTGAGCTTAGGCGCCTTGAATCACATAAAAAGTTATGACGTGCGCAAACTTGTCGCGATACGTTTTTGCCTCTTGCGAAAGCGGCGAGTCGTACCAGGCGAGGGCTTTTTCGTAGCTCTCGAACTCGATTAAGACGCGACGACGCTCATCAGAGGGCCCCGTTTTAATTGAGACGGCTCCACCACGCACCAGAAACTTGCCACCAAATTCGGCGACAACCGCTGTTGACCGGGTTTGATACTGGTCTTTAAAGTTTTCTGGGTCGCGCACGACCAGTTCAACGAAGACATAGCCTTTAGATGGAGTCATTTAGACACTCTTTTAAGTAGATTGAATTTTGCTAAAGGCTTGAGTCAGATCATTGATCAGATCAGAAGGTGACTCAAGCCCGATATGCAAGCGGATTAAAGCGTGATCGTTACCGCGCCAGTAAGCATGATTTGCGAGGACCGCTGGGTTGACCCACTGCACCAGGCTTTCGAAGCCACCCCACGAAAAACCGATGCCAAACAAAGTTAAGGCATCGACAAAGGGCTTGGCGGCCAGCGCCGAGCAGTTCAGTTCAATCGCCAGCATGCCGTTCGCGCCGGTGCAGTCGCGTTGCCAAAGGGCGTGCCCCCGGTCTTTGTGCCAGGCAGGATTAAAAATTTGTACGACCTCAGGACGCGCGTCGAGAAACTCGCTGACCTCTTGTGTATTGCGGGCATGCTGCGCCATGCGTACCGCCATCGTCTTGACACCGCGCAACGATAACCAGGCGTCATCCGCACTAAGAGAGTTGCCCAGGGCGTACTGAGTGGCGTGAATGCGCGCGGCGATTTTGTCATCCTTCGCAATAATTGCACCAAGCATGACGTCAGAGTGGCCGGCAATATATTTGGTTCCCGCAACAATGGACACATCTGCGCCAAGGGCAAGCGGTTTGTAAATGTAGCCTGAGCCCCAAGTGTTGTCGGTTGCCAAGATCAAGCCATGCCGCTGTGAGATCTTTGCAAGCGCAGGCATATCGAGCATTTCAAAGAGCAACGAACCCGGTGACTCAACATAAATCATTTTGGTGTTGGGCTGAACGAGTTCTGCAATTTGCTCGGGGCTTGAAAAATAAGTGACTGAGATACCGAGACGGCTTAATAAAGTTTGATCAACGGTGCGGACAGGGCCGTAGACGCAATCGGCAACAAGCATGTGATCGCCCGTTTGAAGTAGCGCTAAAAAGGCGATACTAATCGCGGCAAGCCCCGAGGGCGCCAATACGCAGTAGGTTCCGCCTTCGAGCTGCATGAAAACTTCTTCAAGGGCGCGGTGTGTATCAAGCCCGGCGATGCCGTAAGTGACGACGCGTTCGCCGGCGGCGCGCTTGGCGAGGGCGCGGTCAAGCATGGCAAGATTTTCAAAGCGAACGGTGCTGGTACGAATCGCGGGGATGCTAACGGGGGCGGTGCCGGTTTTAGGATCAAACTCGGCAGCGCCGATATGCACAAGGCGAGTATCTAGGTGGTGAGTGGTCAAGATTGATCCTTAGTAAGGTGCGTCAAAAGGGCTCAGGCCTGTCGGGTAAACCGTATGATGCCATCTGCACACTGTTCGCGGGTGAGTTTGCCTTCAAAGTAGAGTGCATGCAAGTGCGCTGCTGCCTCGCCCATGGCGAAGGTAGTTTGATGCAGGTCAAGCTTACGTTTGAACATGAGTGGCAAGATGTCGGTGGTGGACTGCGGCACCACGCAGGCGTCAAACACCTCTTGCAGACGATCGGCGTGGTGCGAGTGTTGTTGCGCGATCCGTTCATGTAGGCCCTTAAAAGGGCGTCCGTGGGAGGGCAGCACTAAGGTGTCAGCGGGCAAGGGGGCGTAGGCGTGAAGCGAATTTAGATATAAGGGTAAGGGGTTGCCCATGGGCTCGTAATCAAACACGCTGATATTGGTCGAGATGCGAGGCAAGACCATATCGCCCGAAATCAACACTTTTTTGTCAGCGCAATAAAGCGACATGTGCTCGGGTGCATGACCATAGCCCGCGATGGCTTGCCAGACGTGACCGTTGATGCGCAGTTCTGTGCCGTGCATGATGCGGATAAAAGAGGGCGGGACGCTAGGGACCATGCCGGGATAATGCGAGGCGCGCTCGCGAATTTGTTTGATGGACTCGGGATCGATCATGCCGTGTCGCATCAAATGTTGTGCCGTACTTTCGCCACCGGTGACGCCGCCTTCTTTGCGTTGGCTCCACGTTTGCGCCGTCATGTAGTCGGTCATGCTGATGTGCATGGGAACTTGCCAGCGCTCACACAGCCAAGAGGCCAGCCCAATGTGGTCGGGATGCATGTGGGTGACGATTAGCCGTAAGACGGGCAAGCCTTCAAGCTCAGTCTCGAAGATGCTTACCCAGAGCGCCTTGACTTGCTCGCTGCTGATGCCGCAGTCGACAATGGTCCAGCCTTCTGTGCCGTCGATTTTGTCACGCAGTAGCCACAGATTGATGTGATCAAGCGCGAACGGTAGCGGCATTCTGAGCCAGCGCACGCCGGGGGCCACTTCAAGGGTGAGCCCAGCGCCCGGCAAGGTTTCGCCGAGGGGGTATTGCAATTGGTGTTCGAGGGGATTCATAAACAAGTTCTCTTTAAGCTTGACGGCGTGAGCAGACCATCATAATTTACGTTTACGTTAACTGCGACAATAAAGTCATGACAAGCCCTACTTGGACGATCTCGGAGCTCTCAAAAGAGTTCGAGCTGACCCCGCGCACGATTCGGTTTTATGAGGATCACGGCATTTTGAACCCGGCGCGAGAGGGTAGCAAGCGCGTGTACGTTGCACGGGATCGTACTCGTTTAAAGCTGGCCTTGCGCGGTAAACGCTTGGGGTTGCAGCTCTCAGAGATTCGCACGCTAATCGATATGTATGACGGACCGCGCGATACCGTGCCACAGCTGTTGCATTACCTTTCGGTATTAACGACGCAGCGCAGAACGCTAGAGCAGCAACAACAAGACCTTGAAGAGTCTTTGCATGAAATTATTACGCAACAAGCCGTTTGCGAGACCCTTTTAAATGCAAAAAATAAGGGTTAACCCTTGTTAAAGCAAGTGACATGACGTTTACGTAAACGTAAACTGAGAGASTTATYAAGGAGACGAGGATGCACTTACCAGGCCTGAATTTTGAGCTGGGCGATGAGGTCGACATGCTGCGCGAAGCTGTGCGCGATTTTGCACAGCATGAAATTGCGCCTTTAGCCGCGCAGGCTGACCGTGACGATCAGTTTCCGATGCATCTTTGGCAAAAGATGGGTGCTCTCGGACTAATGGGCATGACCGTTAGCGAGGAGTATGGTGGCACCAATATGGGCTATCTTGCGCACATGGTCGTGATGGAAGAAATTTCACGTGCGAGCGCCTCGATTGGCTTGTCGTACGGCGCGCACTCAAATCTTTGCGTGAACCAAATTCATCGTAACGGCACGATCGCACAAAAGAAAAAATACTTGCCTGGACTGCTAACCGGTGAACACATCGGTGCACTCGCTATGAGCGAGCCCGGRGCGGGCTCTGATGTGGTGAGCATGAAACTACGCGCCGCACCGAAGGGGTCGGATTATGTACTAAACGGCACCAAGATGTGGATTACCAATGGGCCCGATGCGGACACGCTGGTGGTGTATGCAAAGACCGATCCTCAAGCCAACGCACGCGGAGTCACCGCCTTTTTAGTCGAAAAGGGAATGCCCGGCTTTAGCATCGGGCAGCAACTCGATAAGCTCGGGATGCGTGGCAGCCACACCGGTGAGTTAGTGTTTGAAGACTGCTTAGTACCAGGTGACCACGTACTGGGCGAGGTCAACGGCGGTGTGCGGGTGTTGATGAGCGGGCTCGATTACGAGCGCGCGGTGTTAGCGGCCGGCCCGCTGGGCATTATGCAGGCAGTGATGGACCAGGTGATTCCTTATATCCACGAGCGTAAACAGTTCGGCCAGCCGATTGGTGAGTTCCAACTGATACAAGGCAAAGTCGCCGACATGTACACCACCCAACAAGCGTGTCGGGCCTTTTGCTATACCGTTGGCAAAAATCTTGACAAGCTCGGTGCGCAACACGTGCGACAGGTTCGCAAAGACTGCGCAGCGGTGATTTTGTATTGCGCCGAAAAAGCCACCTGGTTGGCGGGCGAAGGGATACAGATTTTTGGCGGCAACGGCTACATCAACGACTACCCGCTTGGTCGCTACTGGCGGGATGCAAAGCTGTATGAGATCGGCGCAGGGACAAGTGAGATTCGTCGAATGCTAATCGGCCGCGAACTGTTCAACGAAACGATGTAAAAAAACTAACAATGATCAGAGGCCGACAGACATGCCAATAATTGAATCGCTAATCAATGTGCGTTCGCCAGAGTTTGCTAAAAATGCACTCGCGATGCAGGCCCAAATCGATGATCTACAAAAGCAGCTGGCACAAACTGCCTTGGGTGGCGCTGAGCAAGCGCGTCAAAAGCATATTAGCCGTGGCAAGCTGCTGCCACGCGATCGCGTCGAGCAACTGTTAGATCCGGGCACGCCGTTTTTAGAGCTTTCGCCGCTTGCTGCACTCGGGCTTTATAACGGGGAGTCTCCGGGCGCAGGCATCATCACCGGCATCGGCCGCATCTCTGGGGTTGAGTGTGTGATCGTGTGTAACGACGCGACGGTTAAGGGTGGCACATACTATCCCCTTACTGTCAAAAAACACTTGCGGGCGCAAGAGATTGCGCAACAAAATAATTTACCTTGCGTGTATCTGGTCGATTCGGGCGGTGCCAATCTGCCTCGCCAAGACGAAGTATTTCCGGACCGAGATCATTTTGGGCGTATCTTTTTTAATCAAGCCAATATGTCGGCGCAAGGGATTGCACAAATCGCTGTCGTCATGGGTTCATGCACCGCCGGGGGAGCGTATGTTCCTGCGATGAGTGATGAGTCGATCATTGTGCGCAACCAAGGCACGATTTTTTTAGGTGGACCACCGCTTGTGAAGGCTGCGACAGGAGAGATTGTCTCGACTGAAGACCTGGGGGGCGGTGATGTGCATACACGCTTGTCTGGCGTCGCAGATCATTTGGCCGCCAACGACCATCATGCATTGCAACTTGCACGTGATGCGGTTGGCCGCTTAAATCGCACAAAGCCACAACAGTTAGCGCTGCGCAAAAGCGCGCCGCCTTTGTATGAGCTAAGTGAGGTCAACGGCATCGTGCCGGCCGACACACGCAAGCCCTATGACGTGCGTGAAATCATTGCGCGCATTGTCGACGGCTCTGAATTTGACGAATTTAAAGCACGCTTTGGCACCACACTCATTACGGGGTTTGCCCATATTGAAGGTATGCCCGTCGGCATTGTGGCCAATAACGGCATCTTGTTTTCTGAGTCCGCACAAAAGGGCGCGCATTTTATTGAACTCTGCGCGCAACGAAAAATCCCGTTGGTTTTTTTACAAAATATCACAGGCTTCATGGTGGGCCGTAAATACGAAAACGAAGGCATCGCACGACACGGTGCAAAGATGGTGACSGCCGTATCAACCGCTGCCGTGCCTAAGTTCACCGTCATCATCGGCGGCTCGTTTGGCGCAGGGAATTACGGCATGTGTGGCCGCGCGTTTTCTCCTAGACTCTTGGTGATGTGGCCTAACGCGCGGATCTCGGTGATGGGCGGCGAACAAGCGGCGAGTGTCATGGCAACTTTGAAACGCGAAGCCGTTGAAGCAAAGGGCGGCGAGTGGTCGGGCGAACAAGAGAACGAATTCAAAACACCAATTCGTGAGCAGTACGAACGCGAGGGCCATCCTTACTATGCGACGGCGCGCTTGTGGGATGACGGCGTGATACGGCCCTCGGATACCCGTCGCGTCTTGGCACTTGGTTTATCGGCCGCCTTAAACGCGCCAATTGCAGACACCCGCTTTGGCGTGTTTCGGATGTAAGAGCAAGATCAAGGAGCTAGCGTGTTTACAACATTACTAATCGCGAATCGCGGTGAAATCGCCTGCCGGGTGGCGGCCACGGCGCGTCGTCTGGGTATTCGAACCATCGCGGTATATTCGGATGCAGATGCGGGTGCCAAGCACGTTGTCAGTTGTGATGCGGCGGTGCACATCGGGGGGTCTGCGGCACGCGAGAGCTATTTAAAAAGCGACACCATCTTGCAAGCGGCGCTTGCGCAAGGCGCACAAGCGATCCACCCTGGCTATGGTTTTTTATCTGAGAATGCCGATTTTGCCAGCGCCTGCGCAAAAGCTGGCGTGAGCTTTGTCGGGCCACCCCCTTCGGCAATCGCCGCCATGGGTAGTAAATCAGCCTCGAAGACCCTAATGGAAAAGGCGGGCGTGCCGCTGGTACCTGGCTATCACGGTGATAACCAAGACCCAGAGTTTTTAAAGCAACAGGCAGACTTGATCGGTTACCCCGTCATGATCAAGGCGAGCGCTGGCGGCGGCGGTAAAGGGATGCGTTTGGTGGCCGGAGCTGAGGCCTTTGCAGGCGCACTCGCTTCGTGTAAACGTGAATCGGCCTCAAGCTTTAACGATGACCGCGTGCTGATCGAGCGTTATGTGCAACAGCCGCGTCATATCGAGATTCAGGTGTTTTGTGATTCACAGGGCAACGGTGTGTATTTGTTTGAGCGCGACTGCTCTGTGCAGCGCCGCCATCAAAAGGTGATCGAAGAGGCGCCGGCCCCCGGCATGACCGAGGCACGTCGCCGTGCGATGGGAGACGCCGCGGTCGCGGCCGCGCGGGCAGTGAATTATGTTGGCGCGGGCACGGTTGAATTTATTGTTGAGCCCAGTGGGCGATTTTATTTTATGGAGATGAATACCCGTCTGCAGGTCGAGCATCCCGTTACAGAAATGATTACCGGGCTAGATCTCGTTGAGTGGCAATTGCGAGTGGCAAATGGCGAAGCCCTGCCCCTGACACAAGAGCAACTCGTGCGAAACGGCCATGCAATTGAAGCGCGTATTTATGCCGAGAATCCCGATAAAAACTTTTTACCCTCGGTGGGCAGGCTGGCTTACTTTGCGCTACCGCCGCACACGGCCTTTGCCAATGCTGCGATTCGAGTCGATGGCGGTGTGCGAATGGGCGATACGATATCGCCGTTTTATGACCCAATGATCGCGAAATTAATCGTCTGGGGTGCGGATCGCGATCAGGCTCGGGCCCGAATGGTGCAAGCTCTGGCGCTGACAAAGGTGGTGGGCGTTCATACGAACGTTGCATTTCTGACTCGACTGATGACAGACACCGCTTTTGCCGCGGGCGATCTGGATACAGGCTTAATTGAGCGCCAACGCAGTACGCTGTTGCCACCGGCCGCGCCCGCCCGCCCGGAGGCGCTTGCGCTTGCGGTTGCGGCGCTGCTTTGGTGTGAGGCGCCATCGCCTGACAGCAAAGACCCGTGGGCGCAGACAGACGGGTGGCGCGCAAACGGGGCCTACCGTCGCGAATTCCTCTGGGTGGAGCAAGAGGTGGTGCACCGTTGTGTGTTGCAGCGTCACGGCGCCGTGCAGGTGCTAGAGATCGAGGGGGAGCGTTATCCGTTTAAACAAAGAAAATGCGAAACCACCGTTGCGGGCGCCTTTGAGTTTGAACTGACACTTGGCGCTGCGCTGGTTTTGGGCACGGTGGTGTTGCGCGGTGAGCGCTATGAGGTTTTTTCTTCGGGCAAGATGAGCTCGCTGATCCGGCAAAATCCTCTGACGCAGGCGGGTGATGAGCAGGTTGAGCTTGCGGGTGGGCTCACGGCTCCGATGCCTGGCAAGGTGATAGCAGTGCATGTGTCGCCAGGCGATCAGGTCAAGCGCGGCCAGGCGCTTTTGGTGATGGAAGCTATGAAAATGGAGCACACCATCGCGGCTCCGACCGATAGCGTGGTCAAAGCATTGCTTTATGCGGTGGGCGACCAGGTCAGCGAGGGGGCCGCACTCATTACTTTGGAATAAATGCGACTTAGCCCGGGGAAAGAGTGCTTCGCTGCGGTGCGGGTGGAGATGAGTCCTAAGTAAATCGGACACAGACTTTTTTGTAGGACTTGTCGGCACAAAGTTTTTGGCGTAGAGTCAAACTACTTGGTCGGGTGCCCCCTGCCCCGGCCAGCAACAGGAGCCCGTCTTAATGTTTGACATTCTGGTTTACCTGTTTGAGAACTACTACACTCCCGAGGCCTGTCCGTCGGCCGATGTGTTGGCAAAGCGCCTTGCTGCGGCGGGCTTTGAGCACACCGATATTGACGATGCGTTAGGCTGGTTAGTGGGTTTGGCCGAAACCACGGCACAGTGCGTAGAGTTGTCGCAAACACCCGGTAGCGGTACACGCGTGTATGCCGAGTTTGAGCAACAACACCTTGACCCTGAAGCAATTGGTTTCATCACCTTCCTAGAGGCAACCGAAGCCTTGTCGCCAGCTTTACGTGAAATCGTGATTGACCGTGCGTTGGCAACGACAGAGGGTTCAGTCTCTTTGCAAAAAATCAAAATCATCGCGCTCATGGTGCTCTGGAGCCAAGAATCAGAGGTCGACCACCTGATCCTTGAAGAATTGTTGCGCGATGACGGCGATCGGCTTTTGCACTAAGTTTGCCGGGTATTGCGTTGCCTTACGTTGGTCGCTTTGCACCAAGCCCAAGTGGGCCTTTGCACGCGGGTTCGGTGGTGGCAGCGATGGCGAGCTTTTTAGATGCGCGGGCGCAGGGCGGCCAGTGGCTCGTCCGTATCGAAGATCTCGACACGCCGAGGACGGTTGTAGGAGCCACCGAACTGATTTTGCAACAGCTGTCAGGCCTGGGCATGCGCTGGGATGGCGAGGTGACTTATCAGTCGCGGCGCCTCAGCCTGTATCAGCAGGCCTTTGACACCCTTTTCATGGCTAAACAGGTTTATGCCTGCGGTTGTACGCGCCGTGAAATTTCGGACTCGGTTGCGAGGCCGGCCGAACCTGGCGCTCATACCGAGCGCCCCTACCCCGGGACCTGCCGCAAGGGTGCACCAGCGGGGCGTGAAGCCTACGCTTGGCGCCTGCGGGTACCAGACGGGATCGAGCACTTTGAAGATCGCTGGCTGGGCTTGCAGCAACAAGAGGTTGCCCGCGTGGTGGGTGATTTTGTGCTCAAACGGGCCGATGGGGTTTGGTCTTATCAATTGGCGGTGGTGGTTGACGATGCCCAGCAAGGGGTAACAGATATCGTGCGAGGTGAAGACTTACTTACCAGTACAGCCAGGCAAAGACTACTGGGCCGTTTGCTCGGACTACCTGTCGCGCGGGTCTTGCATGTGCCCGTGGTGACCGATGCGCGGGGCTTGAAACTTTCTAAACAAAACGGGGCTCAGACCCTGACGCTGACGGACCCTCTGGCCGTGTTGCAGCAAGCCTGGCAGGCTTTGGGATTCGAAAAACTAAGGGCCTCTAATATAGAGACATTTTGGTCACAAGCGACCCAAATTTGGGGTCAAGGCCCCGAACGTGCTAACTTGCTCGGCATTCATCACCGCTCTTATCATGCGCGCTAAACCGTTTTTGGCTTTGCATCACGCTGAATAAACTGCTTTAAGGGCTGCACCTGGAAAAGAATGACTAAAACTTTAATCATTGCCGAAAAACCCTCTGTTGCACTCGATATCTCGCGTGCACTAGGTGGTTTTACCCGCGAAGGCGACTTTTTTGAGAACGAAAAATACGTGTTGTCTTCAAGCGTCGGTCATTTACTCACCCTCATCGCACCGAATGATCCCGTCAAGGGAAAATGGAGCTTTGCCCATTTACCGGTCGTACCGCCGGAGTTTGATCTCGCGCCAACTAAAGATAAAAGGTCGGGCGACCGACTCAAAATGCTAGTCAAGCTGATTAAGCGTAAAGATGTCAGCGCCCTGATCAACGCCTGCGACGCTGGGCGGGAGGGCGAATTGATTTTTCGTTATATCGCCCAATACGCCGGACAAAAAAAGCCAACACAACGCCTTTGGCTGCAGTCGATGACCCAAGATGCGATCCGTGAGGCGTTTGCCACGCTGCGTGCAGACGACACGATGAAGCCGCTCGAGGCGGCAGCCCGCTCGCGTGCAGAAGCCGATTGGCTAGTGGGTATCAACGGTACGCGCGCCATGACGGCGTTTAATAGCAAGGATGGTGGTTTCTTTAAGACGCCAGTGGGGCGCGTACAAACGCCGACCCTTGCTTTGGTGTTTGCCCGCGAAGAAAAAATCCGACATTTTGTGTCTCGCGATTACTGGGAGGTTCGTGCCAACTTCGTGGCAGCCGCCGGTATGTATGAGGGCCGTTGGATTGATCCTAACTTTAAAAAAGTAGGCGACGATTCAGAACAAAAAGAATCACGGGTCTGGACTGAAGCGGCAGCGAAAAGTGTTGTCGTGGCGTGCCGAAATCAGCTGGGTGTTGTCACCGAGGAGTCAAAGCCTCGGATGGAAGCCGCACCGGCCTTATTTGACTTGACCTCGTTGCAGCGTGAAGCGAACGGCCGGTTTGGGTTTTCGGCCAAAACGACCTTGTCCCTGGCGCAAAGCCTGTACGAGCGTCATAAAGCCCTGACTTATCCGCGAACCGACTCAAAGTTTTTGCCTGAAGACTATCTCACGACGGTACGCGAGACTATCGCCGGTTTAGCTGAAGGAAAGGGCGTGGCGAAGGCCCTTGCCCCGCACGCGGCAACGATTACTAAGAATGGCTGGGTCAAACCTAATCGTCGTATTTTTGATAACAAAAAAGTCTCCGATCACTTTGCGATCATTCCAACAATGCAAGTGCCCTCAGAGCTTAGCGATGCTGAGGCGAAGATTTATGACCTGGTGGTCAAGCGCTTCTTGGCGATCTTTTTCCCGGCGGTTGAGTGGCGTAAAACAGTGCGCACCACCATCGTACAAGGCCATCACTTCAAGACTGAAGGCGAGGTCATGGTCTCGCCAGGTTGGCGTGCGGTACAGGGGCGTGAGGCACAGGGCGACGACGCGAACTTGGTGGCGGTCGCTGACGGCGAGAAAGTTCGCACCGAAGACATCGAAACCGTTGGCTTGGCCACTCGACCACCCGCGCGTTACAACGAGGCGACGTTGCTGTCGGGCATGGAAAACGCTGGCAAGTTGGTTGATGATGATGACTTCGCGCAAGCGATGGCGCAAAGCGGGCTGGGCACACCGGCGACACGCGCGACGATCATTGAGGGCTTGCTTTCAGAAACCTATTTGCGACGCGATGGCCGAGACCTTGTCCCCACGGCAAAAGCCAGACAGCTCATGACGCTGTTAAACGGCTTGGACGTTAAAGAGCTGACTTCGCCCGAACTCACGGGCGAGTGGGAACACAAGCTCAAGCAAATCGAACAAGGTGAAATGCAACGCGAAGCGTTCATGCTTGAAATTGCGCAAATGACGCAAGTCATCGTGAAGCGCGCGAAAGAGTATGAGCGCGATACCGTGCCTGGCGATTACGTGACGCTCACAACGCCCTGCCCAAAGTGTGGCAATGTTGTGAAAGAAAACTACCGCCGTTATGCCTGCACAAGTTGTGATTTTTCGATCGGCAAACACCCAGGTGGGCGCACGTTTGAGCCCGAAGAAGTTGAGACCTTAATTGCCGAGAAGCGCCTGGGGCCGCTGCAGGGCTTTATTAGCAAGATGGGGCGCCCGTTTGCGTCGATCTTGATGATTAATGCTGAGTTCAAGCTTGAATTTGATTTTGGTCAACGCGACGAAGAGGCCAACGAGCCAGTTGATTTCTCTGGGCAAATGGCGTTGGGCCCGTGTCCAAAATGCCAGGCGCCGGTGTTTGAGCATGGCATGAGCTTTATCTGCGAAAAGTCTGTTGGCCCCGAGCGCAATTGCGATTTTCGTTCGGGCAAGGTGATCTTGCAGCAAGAGATTGGCACAGAGCAAATGACGAAGTTGTTGGCCACTGGACGCACCGATTTGCTTGAGGGGTTTGTGTCTAACCGTAACAATCGTAAATTTAAAGCGTATCTTGCGCGTGGTGAAGACGGCAAGGTGAGTTTTGAGTTTGAGGCGCGCCCTGAAAAAGTAGGCGGCAAAACAGGAACGGGTCGTTTTACAGCAAAAACAGCGGGTAAAACAGCAGGTAAAACCGTTGCAAAAAAAGTTGCAAAAAAAGCAACTAAGGCGGTTAAAAAGGTTGCAGCTAAGTCGAAAAATGCCAGTGCGACAGAGTTGGTCGTTGCTGCGGTTGCTAAACCTGCGACGAAGGCTGTGAAAAAAGCGGTCAAAAAAGCAGTAAAAAAGGCAGTGAAAAAAGCAGTAAAGAAAACCGCAGCAAAAACCACAGTTAAAAAAACCGCTAAATAAACGGTTCAACTTAACTTGATGACATCCTCTTAATCCAAGAAAGCATGGTGTCAAAATCTAAAAGGCGCGAACGATTCGCGCGTTTCTTATTTTTGGTTAAACGCTGAGGTGTGGTTTTGAGCTCGCAGAGAGAAATTAAACGCGTTACCGTGCCCCAATTAGTGGCTTGCAAGGGTCAACGAAAAATTGTGGCTCTCACAGCGCATAATTATTCGACCGCGCGCATTATCGACGCGTATGTTGATTTTGTGCTGATTGGCGATTCAACCGCGATGGTTGCTTATGGCTTACCCGACACGTTGACAATTACGGTTGAGCAACTTGGGCAACATACCGCCGCGGTCGTGCGGGCAACCCAACACGCGTGCGTGGTTGCTGATATGCCGTTTGGCAGTTATCAAGAATCCTCGGCGCAAGCATTCCGCAGTGCTGCCTATCTGATCGGGAAAGGTGCCAGTGCGGTGAAGCTTGAGGGCGGGGTCGTGATGGCGCAAACGGTTCGCTATTTAGTTGACCGTGGTATCCCTGTGATGGCACACTTAGGGCTGATGCCTCAGTATGTCAACACCATGGGTGGTTATTTGGCACAAGGGCGCAGCCCCGAAGCCGCCGCACGAATTCTGGCCGAGGCGCAAGCGCTTGAGCAGGCTGGCGCGTTTGCGATTGTGCTTGAAGGTGTGGCCGAGGCCGTGGGTGAAACGATTACGGCAGCGCTCGCGATTCCGACAATCGGTATCGGAGCCTCAGTAAAATGCGATGGCCAAATCCTGGTGACAGAAGATATGCTTGGCTTAAGCGGCGCGCGTGTGCCAAAATTCGTTAAGCGCTATGCCAATCTTGAAGAAATCATGCGAAGCTCGGTGCAGCGTTATGCTGACGAAGTTCGCGCAAGTCAATTTCCCGAGCCGCAGCATTGTTTTGGTGTCAAACACACCTGATTTTAGATTCAATTTTGATGAAACCACCTGAAAAGCCCTGGCATGTTGTCAGGCGATCCAAAATACACGGCAACGGCGTTTTTGCGGCACGTAAAATCCCAGAAGGGACTCAAATCATCGAATATGCAGGTAAGACAATTAGCGCAAAAGAGGCTGATCGACGCCACCCCACAAACCCTGAAGACCCTTTCCACACCTTCTTTTTTTCGTTGGGCTCTGGCAAAGTCATTGATGGCAACGATCACGGTAACGAAGCGCGCTGGATTAATCACACCTGCGAGCCCAATTGCGAAAGCTCGGAGGGCAAGGGTGGTAAGCGAGTCTATATTCTGGCTAAACGTGAGATTAAACGCGGTGAAGAGTTAAATTATGATTACGGCTTGATCATCGATGACGAAAAACTGACCAAGTCGCTTAAAGCCCAATATGAGTGTCGCTGCGGAGCCGCAAGCTGTCGCAAAACGATGTTGGCTGTTACTGAAAAGAAAGCCAGGCGTAGCAAAAACACTTAGACCGAAACGGCATGACCCGTAAACGCAAGGGTTGTGCCAAGACCTTAGTCGGAGCCCGCTATTCTATTGTCTGAACCGTCTGCTCGCGCGCTGCAACCGGCTGCCCGTACGCCGCTCGCGGCTTTGATCCCAGGGTTGCTGGGGTTGTTACCCTTTTGGGCCGTCGCGTTGACGAGTGTGCTTGAGACGGGACTTGACCCGTTGCTCGCGCTCATGGCGCTGATTATGTATGGCGCGGTGATCTTAAGTTTTGTCGGTGCGTTGTGGTGGGGAATGGCCATACACGCACCCTCAAACGCGCCACGCGCGACGATGTTTGTCTGGAGTGTGATTCCTGCACTCGTGGGTTGGGCGGCGACCTTAACGGCGCCCGAAACGGGTCTGCGTATGCTGATGGCCGGGTTGGCGTTTCAGTGGTTGCTTGACGGCATGCTCAGGCGCAAGATGCCCGAGTTGCTGCCTCGGTGGGTGTTTCGCTTGCGCAGCATGTTGACCGGGGGCGCATTAGTCCCCTTGGCCTTTGTTTGGTTTCAGATCGTCTAGGCCATGGAGCTCAGATCCGCGGCCCTCGCAGCGTTAGGTCAAGATACTTGGCAAGCAAAAGCCGACTGGTTGGCGCAGTTAAATTCGCAAACCGAACTTAATACGCAGCACACGTTGTTTGCTTCGCCAGGCATCCCTGGCCGGCCAGCGATTACGTTAGTGCCGCCTGCGCAGCTTGGCCTGCGCAGCGTGCACACGCTTGAAGGGCGTGCACTTTTGATTCATGCGTTAGCCCATATCGAATTCAATGCGATCAATCTTGCTCTCGATGTGCTGTGGCGCTTCGCGAAAATGCCCAGCAAGTTTTATTATGATTGGCTAAGCGTGGCGCAAGAAGAGTGCGAGCACTTTAGGTTGCTTAACCAGCACTTGCAAATGCTGGGCTATCAGTATGGCGATTTTTCAGGTCACGACGGATTGTGGGAGATGGCCGAGCGAACGCAAGACGATGTGTTAGCCAGGCTAGCCCTTGTGCCTCGCACGCTAGAAGCCAGGGGCCTAGATGCTTCGCCGGCTGTCAGACACAAATTAGCAAGCGGTGGCGACCGGGCGGGCGCCGCGATCATCGATATTATTTTGCGCGATGAAATCGGGCACGTGGCAATTGGTAACTATTGGTTTCGTTGGTTGTGCGGCGAGCGCAAGCTTGATCCGATTGCAACCTATGCAGAGCTTGCGCAGACGTATCGCGCGCCAAAGCTAAAAGGGCCATTTAATATCGAGGCGCGTTTAGCTGCCGGCTTTGAACCCTCAGAGATCGCCCTGTTATGACCACCACACAAAATATTTTGTTCATTATGGCGGACCAGTTTCGGGCCGACCACCTAGGCTGCGAGGGCCATCCGTATTTAAAAACCGACAACCTTGAGGCTTTGGCCAAACGAGGCGTTCGCTTTAGTCGCGCCTTTGTGAACTCGGGCGTCTGCGGGCCTTCGCGCATGAGTTATTACACCGGGCGCTATCCTTCAAGTCATGGTACGACTTGGAACCGAGTCCCCTTATCGATTGGTGAAATCACCTTTGGTGAATATTTAGCGCAAGCGCGACGCGACTTAATGTTGGCGGGTAAAACGCACGTTATCCCCGATTTGGCCGGACTGAGGCGCCTAGGAATCGAAGGCGATTCTGAGCTTGGTTTTTTGCTTGAACGCGGAGGGTTTCGAGAGCTTGATCGTTACGACGGCCATCATCCACCTGGTTTCGAAAGCGGTTATCCAGCATATTTAAAACGCCACGGTTATGTCTCTGACGATCCCTGGACAGACTTTGTGATTGCGGGGCAGTTGCCTGACGGACAGATCGTAAGCGGCTGGAATATGCGCAACACGTATCTGCCTGCGCGGGTGGCCGAACCACATTCTGAAACAGCTTACATGACGGACCAAGCGCTTAAATTTATGCGCGAGCAAGGTGGCAAGCCTTGGGTGTTGCACCTGAGTTACGTTAAGCCGCATTGGCCATACATGGCCCCCGCGCCGTATCACAACAGGTACACAGCTGAGCAGTGCTTGCCCGTCGTGCGCAATGAGTACGAACGACAGGACGCCCACCCAGTTGTCGCGGCCTACCGCCAGCACGAAGAAAGTAAAAACTTCAGCCGCGATGAATGTATTCGCACGGTGCGCCCGGCGTATCAAGGGCTGATACACCAGTTAGACGACCATCTTGGCCGACTGTTTGATTACATGGACGGCGCTGGTTTGATGAAGAATACGCTGATTGTCTTTACGTCAGATCACGGCGATTTGTTGGGCGATCATTGGCTGGGCGAAAAAGAATTATTTTATGACGTTGTGCAGCGCGTGCCATGTATTGTGATGGATCCGGATGAGCGTGCGAACGCGACGCGTGGTACGGTCGACGCACGGTTTGTTGAAGCGGTTGATATGGTGCCAACCTTTCTTGAGGCGCTCGGGGTGGCGGGTGCGCCAGAGCGGCTTGAGGGGCATAGCTTGTTGCCGCTGTTGCGAGGCAAGGCCACGTCTTGGCGCGAGGCTGTTTTCTCTGAACTGGACTACAGTTTTAGGCAGGCGCGCTTGCTGCTGAATAAAACGCCGCAACAAGCGCGCGCCTATTCGCTTCGTACGACTCGCTGGCGCTATGTGTATTGGCTTGACGAGCCCGAACAGTTGTTTGATTTAGACAATGATCCGAATGAGCTCATTGACCTAGGCCGCGAAGCGCTGCACGTCAAGACGCGCGAAGTCTTGCGCACGCAATTGCTCGATTCACTGGCTCGACGCAAGCGCCGCGTGACGATGTCTGACGAAGCCGTTGAGCGTGGCACCCACGCGCACAAGCGGGCCGGTGTTTTTTTTGGACAATGGTGACGTTGGGTAAGTGAAGGTTACGGCGCCAAACGTGCTGCGTTATTCTGACCGGCGGGTTTGTGTGAGGTCGGTGGGCGGGCCATCAATCGCTGTCCAACCGCCATCGACCGTAAGGGAGTGGTTATCATTTTCAGTTCACAACTTAATCGCGAAAAGAGGTCGGCACTGCAGGTTCTAGCCGCTGCAGCATCGCCGTCCATTCACGCGCATACGAGTCGGGCATGCCGGGTCGCCGGTTGGCATCGCCAGCCTCATACTGTTTAGCGGTCAGTTCGCAGACGTCCGCAGACAGTGGATAGGTCATTTGCCCCGATCCTTGTATCGCCATTTGCACACTGCAGGCACGTTCAAGGTTTAGCATCAAAATGCAGGCCTCGGATACGCTACGACCGACGGTTAACAGGCCATGATTACGCAACACTAAGGCGCGCAAACTCGGCCCTAAACTTGCAATCAGGCGTTCGCGTTCGCCGTGGTTGAGTGCGATGCCTTCAAAATCGTGATAAGCCACACGGTTATAAAATTGCAGCGCCCATTGGTTGACGGGTTGCAGCCCTGCTGTCAAAGACGACACGGCGACACCGGCGACCGTGTGAGTGTGAAGCACACAGGTGGCATCATGGCGTGCAGAATGTATCGCGCTATGGATCGTAAAGCCCGCTGGGTTCACGCCGTAGTCTGAGTTAGGCTGGTCAACGATTTCGCCAGCTAGATTAATTTTAATCAGCGAAGACGCTGTGATGTCACGAAACAGTACGCCGTAGGGGTTGATCAAAAACTGATCTTTTGTCCCGGGGACGCGCGCGGAGATGTGGGTATAAATACTATCGTCTAGCCCAAAATAAGCCATGAGCCTGTAAGCGGCTGCAAGATCGGTACGAACCGCATACTCTTCGGCTGAATAAGTTGGCCTGAGAGCAGAAACCATTTGCAATGACATACCGTACCCCTGACATAAGTTCACTGATTGAGGTCAACCGCATGAGCTTCAAGCGACTGGAAATAATTGTATCTGAGTGACGGCAGAATGTGACAATTTAAATTGGCAGCTGTTTTTGGGTATCGTGACGCGTAAGCGCTATCGTTCTTGCGTTTTAAAGTCGTCGCGCTCCATGAGCCAAGACACCACAAAGCCAGCAACCAAGCCCCAAAACGCCGAGCCGATATTTAAGAGGCTGACATCGGCGACGGTGACAAGCAAGCTGATGAGTGCACCAAGCGTAAACTTGCCTGAGCCGAACGACGAGACAAAGGCGCTTTGCAGGGCGCGCAGCATGGCCAAGCCAGCCAGCACCATAATGAACGCTTGTGGGGTTGCTAGCGTGAGGCTGGTGAACGTTGGGGCGAGCACGCCAAACATTAGGGCCAGGCAGCCAAAGACCAGGCCACCAGTGTAGTGGCGGGCTTTGTCGCCCGAAGAGGTTAACAGGGCGTTGGTTGGGCCGGTTAAGCAAGTACTCACGGCGCCGACCGTTGCGCTGAGGGCTGAGCCAACACCGCAAGCCACGGCAATTAGCGTAATGGGGGGTTCGTGACCCGCAGCCTTAAGCACTGCAACACCTTGACCATTTTGCACGACCAAAACCGTGATCGTTAAGGGCACCACGAGTTCTAACATCGCACCCCACGACCAGGTCGGGGCTTGCAAGAGGGGTTGCGCAAAGCCTAGCGCGCCGAGATCGGTAGCATTAAGCCGACCGAGCAAGGCAATCATCAGGCCACCGACTAAAAGCGCAGCAATGACTGGGGGCAGGCGACGCCCAAACGCGGGAAGGGCCGAGCATAAGAAAAAGATGAGCACCATGGGCGCAGCGATTGCGGCGTCGGTATCGAGTGCACGCACAACATCCAAGCCAAAACGCAAAAATACCCCAGCGACCATGCCCATCACGATGGGCATGGGCAAGAGCGACATGAGGCGTTTGACCAAACCACTGACGCCCAGTGCGAAGATCAACAGGCTGGTGGCATAAAACGCAGCAATGACCGCCGAGAAGGGCAGATGCTGTAACGCGGGGCCAACTAAAACGGTGCCCGGAATCGTCCAGCCAAAAGCAAGCGGGATCTGGTAGCGCCAGCTGAGCGCAATAGAGAGCAACCCGTTGATAAAAAACACCCCGAAGACCCACGAGGCGAGTTCAGTCGAGGTCAGACCGCCACGCGTGCCGACAGACAAAATGACTGCAAAAGGGCCCGTTGCAGCAAAGATAAAACCGATCAAGCCGTTGGCAAGATTCGTGGTGCCTAGGGCGCGTAAGACTTGCCGCAGCGTAGGTCGTGGCGCGGCCGGGGTTTCGATTTGAGAAAACAAGACGGCTGCTTGCGAGTAACCTGCGGCCGTTAGGCCACACGATCCCGGATTACCTGAGGTACGGGCACGCTATTCTTAAAAGACGGCCGCATTTCGAGACGATCGGAGTACTGAGCCAGACCAGGGTATTGTTCACGCCATGGTTTTGCTGCCCAACGTACTGTCAGGTAGCGCAGTAAGGTACCGACGGCAATATCGGCCAGAGTGAAGGTGTGGGCGTGACAAAACTCGTTAGAGCCGATCGCCTCTGAAAGATACCTTAGGGCGCCATCCACTTTGCGCTGTTGTCGTTCAAACCAAGGCTGACTTTGTTTATCCGCATCGCGGGCAATCTCAAAGAACATCAGCACGAGCGCATCACAAGCACCGTCTACGATCACTTCGAAGCGTTTGACGGCCAACATACCATCGACATCTTTTGGCATCAGCGCGGGTTTGGGATGCTTAAGTTCGAGCCACTCGTTGATATAGCGGGATTCGAATACGCTTGAGCCATCCGGGCACAGCAACACCGGAAGTTTTTCGAGCGGGTTATAGAGCGGTGTTTGTGTGTCGGTGTTCCAGGGGACCTCGGTGATGAGCTCGAATGCGAGGCCTTTCTCGGCTAACTGGATGCGAACCTTGCGAGCGTAAGGGCTGGGTGTGGCACTAAGCAGTTTATACATGTTGTTCTAGGTGTTTAGGCAAAAGGTGAGTGAGCTTAGCTTGCTTTGATATGTCGATTCAAGCCACTCAGGACAGCATTGAAGGACGCCGTAACGATATCGCGGTCAATGCCAACGCCAAAGCCGGTGGTACCCTCTTCAATACGCGCTTCAACATAACACGCAGCGCGAGTATCTGTACCGGTGCCAATCGCGTGTTCGTGATAATCCATGATGCGAACAGCGATGCCTAAGCAATCCACAAACGCAGAAATTGCCCCATCGCCCGTGCCTTTGAGTACGCGACGTACACCGTCAACTTCAAATTCGGCTTCGATCGTAAAGTGCTTACCTTCGGGGGCACTGGGGTCGCCGGTGATGCTGTGCTTGATGAGCTTCCAGGGTTCAGTTTGGGTCAGATATTCTGTATTAAAAATCGTGTAGACGGCTTCAGCCGTGACCTCGCGACCAGTTTCATCCGTGACGCGTTGAATCGCGCGACTGAATTCAATTTGTAAGCGACGCGGTAAGGCTAAGCCATGTTCTTGTTCAAGCAGGTACGACACACCGCCTTTACCGGATTGGCTGTTAACCCGAATGACGGCATCGTAGCTGCGACCCAAATCGGCCGGGTCAATCGGTAAGTAGGGGACTTCCCAGATCGCATCGGTTTTTTGCACGGCAAAGCCTTTTTTGATCGCATCTTGATGCGAACCCGAAAAGGCCGTGAATACTAAATCACCGGCGTAGGGGTGTCGAGGGTGCACGGGCAATTGATTACAAAACTCAACACAGCGACGCACTTCGTCGATATCTGAAAAATCGAGGCCGGGATGAATGCCTTGTGTGTAGAGATTCAAGGCCAGTGTGACCAAATCAACGTTGCCGGTGCGTTCGCCGTTACCAAACAGGCAACCTTCGACGCGATCGGCCCCAGCCATCAAGCCAAGCTCGGCGGCAGCCACCGCGGTGCCGCGGTCGTTGTGTGGGTGCAAACTGACAATGATTGAATCACGCTTGTGCAGATTGTTATGCATGTATTCGATTTGATCGGCATACATGTTGGGTGTGGTCGCCTCAATTGTGGCGGGCAGGTTATAGATAATTTTTTTTTGGGGTGTCGGCTTGTACAGGGCGGTCACCGCGTTGCAGACCTCGAGCGCGAAGTCGGGTTCAGTGGTGCTGAAGACCTCAGGGGAATATTCGTACAGCCAGTACGTTTGTGGGTGCTTGGCCATGCAGTCCATCACGCACTGCGTGCCTTCGACGGCAACTTGTTTAACCTCTTGGCGGTTCATGTTGAAGACGATGCGGCGAAACCCCGGTGCGCAAGCGTTATAGAGGTGAATCATGGCACGTTTGGCGCCAGCGGCGGATTCGACCGTGCGCTCAATCAGCTCTGGGCGGGCCTGCGTTAAAGCGATGATGGTGACATCGTCTGGGATCAGTTTGTCGTCGACCAGTTTGCGCACAAAGTCAAAATCGGTTTGTGAGGCCGATGGAAATCCGACCTCGATCTCTTTGAAGCCGACTTTGACCAGCATTTCAAAAAAGCGCAGCTTGCGCTCAACACTCATGGGTTCGATCAGCGACTGATTGCCGTCACGCAGATCGGTGCTCATCCAGACCGGGGGAT
The DNA here is from genome assembly GCA_002737415.1 of Alcaligenaceae bacterium. Taxonomy (GTDB): domain Bacteria; phylum Pseudomonadota; class Gammaproteobacteria; order Burkholderiales; family Burkholderiaceae_B; genus Zwartia. Next base: position 65,859 of record NSIQ01000025.1, read on the forward strand.
GGGTGATCTTTTTAGTAGGCCAGGTGCGCGCTGAAAAGTCGCGCTCGAAGGGCTTGAACGGGATGTATTTGGTGGCTGGATTCGAAAGCATGATTCACCTTAAAACTGTTTAGACGGGGCCACGACGTATTCACTCTGTGTGCGCCGACGGCGCTAACGCGCCAGTATTTGGATCAAAGCTAAAAATTTGTGAGGAAAATGAACTGCGAGGTGGCGGTTGGTTGCCGGACTGCCACGGGCACTAGGCCCGGCAACCGATCGCTAGTAGTAGCGATAGCAGCCCAAGAGTTGAAGCGTTGTTGCCAGACACGACTTGACCGCGGCCCAAAAGGGTCGGGCAGTGTGCAAGAGGGCAGGCGAGGCCTGTGGCAAGAACTTTCATARCCTCYAGTCGAACATAAATTGACCCGAAACGCAAGCGCACAGGCCAGGGAGGGCCGCGAGCGACCCTAGGCGAGCAGTGTGGGCTCTCGGTGTCCAACATCGTCGACCGGCGGCAGGGTCACCCCGCGAGGGGGCGTGTCGCCAGCGTTGAGTGGCCGAGTCAGTAATGCGCTAGCAAGCTCTGCCTGCTGCGCCCGGGCTAAGGCGAGTTTGCGTGCCCGCCCACTACTCACCTGGGCGAGGGTTGTTTGCAAAATCCCCGTGGTGATGGGTTGTGACTGATCTTTCCAGACCCAGTTCAATACGTCTAAACCCTCCGGGCTCAGGCGCGCGCAGAGTCTACGTACGTCGCTTAAGGGCACCAACGCCGCACGGCCACGTTTCAGGCTGTCGCGTAAATAGCTCAGTAAAAAACTGAAGGCGAGCAAGACCAAAACAAAGATCACAAACCACCAAAAGTATTTTTGATACTGCATCACAAAATCGATGACCGTTTTGCCAAGGATTTCAGACAGACCTGAAAGTTTGATTGCGAACTCAAGCCAATCTTTGCCAGACAGCAGGATACGTTGCGCACAATAAACGACCAGAGCAATAGTCGCTAAAATCACGGTGAGTCGCGTTAACAAACGCGCAAGCGCTAGCCGCAGCAGAATGCTGCCCAACATGGTGGGGTCTTTTCGAAGATTTGCGGTGCTAGGTCGATTCATCATGCAAAATATTGTACCTATGAGTCGCAATTTTCTCGAACTTCGTCAGGGTCAGCAACTGACACTGACTCCCGCGCTGCAACAGTCGATCAAGCTGTTGCAGCTTTCGACGCTGGATCTCGAGGCTGAAGTGGCGCGGGCGCTGGCTGAAAACCCCCTGCTAGAGCAAGACAGCACGCCACTCTACGAGACGGTCGGTGGTTCAGCAAGCCTGCGGGTGGGGCAAGACCCTGCAGAATTTGCACCCGAGCAAGGCGCCACAGAACGTGGTCAGGACGCAACACCTGAGGTCAATATTGATTACGCACCCGCCTCAGAGCGTGAGCACGAGCGCGAGAAAACCGACTTTTCGTCAGAATCACGCGGCTCGCGCGACGATGACTTTAGTGACCGGCCCGAGGCTGCTCGCGAGAGTAACTTACGAGAATATTTACTTGAGCAGTTAGGAACCACCCGCTTAGGTCCGCGCGACGCGGCGCTGGTTGAGCTGCTGATTGAAGAGCTTAACGATGACGGGTTACTGGCGTCGCCGCTTGACGAGATCGTCAGCTGGATGAACCCAGCGCTCGGACTCGAAGAGGACGATTTTCGTTACGCCTTAAAGATGCTGCAGTCTTTTGACCCCCCCGGAGTGGGTGCGCGTCATCTTGGCGAGTGTTTGGATCTGCAGCTTCAGTTTGCTGACCTCGAGCGGCTGACGACGGCAAAAGACCCAAACGTGCTCGCCTTGGCCCGCACGATTTGCCAGCAGCACCTAGATATTTTGGCCAGCGGAAATATGTTGAAGCTGCGCGAGGTGTTGCGCTGCGAGCCAGAATTGCTTCAATGCGCGCACGCGCTGATCGTCAAATTAAACCCAAGGCCCGCAAGCGCCTGGAACATCCCGGCAGCAGATTTTGCTGTACCCGACGTGATAGTGCGAAAAACAAAGAAGGGTTGGGTGGTCGCACTAAACGAGGCTGTCATGCCAAAGTTACGCGTAAATGCACTGTATGCCGAAGCCCTAGGAAGCCCACGCAGTGGTGCGCACACGGCCTTACATGGTCAGCTGCAAGAGGCGCGTTGGATGATTCGCAACGTGGCCCAGCGGTTCGAGACGATTTTGAAAGTTGCGCAGGTGATCGCGGCGCATCAACAAGCTTTCTTTTCAAAAGGTTGGGGGGCGGTGCGACCGCTCACGCTTAAAGACATTGCGGGCGAGATCGGCATGCACGAGTCGACGATCTCGCGGGCCACTACGCAAAAATTTATGCTGACGCCTTACGGCACGCTAGAGCTCAAGCGATTTTTCAGCACCGGTTTGGCCACAGAGGGCAAAGAAGCCACTTCGGCGACCGCGGTGCAAACGCGCATTCAGGTGTTGATCACTGCAGAAGATCAAAAAAAGCCGTTGTCTGACAGTCAACTAGTGAGTCTGCTGGATCAAGACGGGATCACCATCGCGCGACGCACGGTGGCCAAGTATCGAGAGTTGTTACGCATACCGACGGCACCTTTGCGCAAGTCACAGGCAGGCGCACGTTAGCCCGCAGTTGTTTGATCGCTTGGTCGTGCGGGGCACTCTGCAGTTTTGCCCCACGCCTCACTTGGCGTGCAATATTTGTTGCGCGCATTTTGTAAGCAGGTTGGCCGTTGAAAATATCCAACATTTGCGCACTGTTCGAGTTCTTTCTTTAATGCTTGCTGCCAGGTGATGACCGTAACGGTGATGCCCGGCGGAACGGGTGGTGCAACCGGACGCTGTGCTGGGTTTGGCGCGGCAGCGCTTAACGCGGTCTGACGCTCGCTGGTTAGCTCAGACGAAGCGCTACGCGAGGGGCCTTCGGCTGCCAAACGCCTGGCATCGGCGGTTTCTGACCCCTCGTTTGCCGCGTCGTCGTCATCGCCTGCAATCTTTGTGGCATTAGGATCGATTTCAAAATCGCTCGCAGTGATAGGTTCAATGGCCCACTCTACAGGAACAGGTGCGCGAGGGACGCCTAGTGTGCCGTCCATCCGTGGCTGGGGAGGCTGAGCCGTGATCGGACGGCCGCTGGCATCAAGCGCGAGCGCTTTGTAGTCTTTGTCTGCCACCGAGGCAAGGGTGTCAGGCGCGCGAGTGACCAGCCAATTGCCCAGCTGCACACCGCCTTGCCAAGAGGCCACCGCGGCAAGCATTAAAAAGACAATTAAGACGCGCCAGGACATAAGAGATCTCTGAGGGGCGGGATTAAACTTTATCGGCAAACACTTGGCCGCCATGCTCGCGCATTGCGTGAAAGCGAATCGCCGGGTAACGCTCTTCGGCGACACGCAATTGTGCCGTCGAACTGACTAAAAACGCGGGCGCCTCAACGACATCATAGGCGATGTTTGAGACGTTGGCATCGATGAATTTACGCAGCTCTTTGGGGTCTTCGGCGGTGACCCAGCGTGCCATGTTGTAGCGTGAAGGCATCAGTCGGGCTTCGGCGCCGTATTCGGCTTGCAGCCGATGGGCGACGACCTCAAACTGTAATTGACCGACCGCACCAAGCAGCAGCGCGCCGCCCGCGACTAAAGGCCTGAATACTTGAATCGCGCCCTCTTCGCCCAGCTGTAGTAAACCGGTACGCAGTTGCTTCGTACGCAAGGGATCTTTGGTTTCGACCGCTTGAAAGAGCTCGGGAGCAAAAAAAGGCAGGCCCGTAAAGTGCAACGCTTCGCCTTCAGTGAGCACGTCACCCAAGTGCAAAATACCGTGGTTGGGAATACCGATCACGTCGCCCGCATAGGCTTCATCCACGAGTTCGCGGCGTTGCGATAAAAAAGACACCACATTATTGGGACGGATTTCTTTATTGTTGCGCGATACTTTGAGGCGCATGCCGCGATCGAACTTGCCTGAGCTGACGCGCACAAAGGCCACGCGATCGCGATGAGCCGGGTCCATATTGGCCTGCACTTTAAAGACCACGCCGGTAAACTTGGGTTCTTCAGGGTGCACCACGCGTTCGAGCGCTTGGCGCGAGCCCGGCGGTGGCGCTTGGTCCACCAATGCATCAAGTACCTCTTGAACGCCAAAATTGTTAATCGCCGAACCAAAAAAAACAGGTGTTTGCTTACCGGCTAAAAAAGCTGCCGGATCAAAAACAGGGGCTGCGGCCTGAATGAGTTCGATCTCGCCTTTGGCTTGTTCAAAAGAGCTACCAAAGCGCTTAGCGATTTCTGGGTTGTCGAGCCCATCGATAAAATCATCGTCGGTGTCGTTACGACGCTCTTGCCCGGACTTAAACAAACGCATGCGATCGCGCTGGATATCAAACACGCCGCCGAAGGCCTTGCCCATACCGACTGGCCACGAAAACGGCACGGCATCCATGCCGATGTGTTGTTCAATTTCAGATAACAGTTCAAGCGGTTCGCGGACTTCGCGATCCATCTTGTTGATGAAGGTTATGATCGGTGTATTGCGGGCACGGCAAACTTGCAACAGGCGAATTGTTTGTGGCTCGACGCCGTTGGCCGCGTCAATCACCATCAGGGCCGCGTCAACCGCGGTCAGGACACGATAGGTATCTTCAGAAAAGTCTTGGTGGCCCGGGGTATCGAGCAGGTTGATCACGCAATCGCGGTATTCCATCTGCATGACCGACGAGGCGACCGAGATGCCACGTTGTTTTTCGATCTCCATCCAGTCTGACGACGCGTGACGCGAAGCCTTGCGCGCTTTGACGCTACCGGCGATCTGGATCGCACCCGCAAAAAGCAGCAGCTTTTCGGTGAGCGTCGTTTTGCCAGCATCAGGGTGAGAAATGATGGCGAACGTTCGGCGACGAGCGACTTCAGTTTGAATACTCATGGTGGCGGATTTTACAGGCCGGCGCAGCCAGCCTGTATGCGTGCAAATTACTTGTTAAAGAGAGCCGGACGACGTGGTCGGCTGGCTGGATCGCCGCTGGCGCTGCGTGGTGCTGAGCCGCTCGGGGCACCATGACGGGTACCCGTGCCTAAGCCTGTTCCGGTGCGTGTGGCCGAGCCTAGCGAGTGCGCAGCGCGTGCCCCAGCCGAACCCTCGCGGCGTGGTGCCGGGCGACCTTCGCCTGGCGCGACGCGAGGCGGTCCGTTGCTGGGGCTCTGCCCAGAGCGGGCTGGGCGGGCGCCGGCACCCGAGCCACTTGGGCGTGCCGAGCGTTGCTGCGGGCGACGTTGACCATCGCGCCGGCCTTCGGAACGGGTCTCGTCATCGGCACCATGCGGTGACGGGGGCGAGGCGGTCCAGCCAGTTGGTGCAGGCGACTGAGGGATCGTCTTTTTGATGACGCGCTCGATGGCCTTGAGATATTTGATCTCGCTTGAGTCGACTAAAGAGATGGCAGAACCCGCTGCACCCGCACGACCCGTGCGACCAATACGATGTACATAATCTTCGGGGATATTGGGTAGTTCAAAGTTCACGACTTGGGGCAGTTGATCAATGTCGAGGCCACGCGCGGCGATATCCGTGGCGACCAATACGGCAACTTTGCCCTTTTTAAAGTCATCGAGTGCGCGGGTGCGTGCAGCCTGGCTTTTATTGCCGTGAATCGCTGAGGCCGACAAGCCGTCTTTGACGAGCTTTTCAGCTAAACGGTTTGCGCCATGCTTGGTGCGGGTAAAGACCAACACTTGATGCCAACCGCTTTCGCTGATGATATGGCTCAAGATGTCGCGTTTGTGCGCCTGGTCGACCATGTAAACCGTTTGTTCAACGCGTTCGGCGGTTGTGTTGCGTGCGGCAACCGAGACTTCCGTGGCGTTGGTTAAGACGCTTTTTGAGAGCTCGCGGATTTCGTCTGAGAAGGTTGCCGAAAACAGCAGGTTTTGACGTTGACGTGGCATCAGTGCCAAGATCTTGCGAATGTCGCGAATAAAACCCATATCTAGCATGCGATCGGCTTCGTCGAGCACCAAAATTTCAACACCAGACAAATCAACGGTGCGTTGCTGGCAGTGATCGAGCAGGCGACCGGGGGTGGCCACCAAAATGTCGATGGGCTTGCGCAGGGCCGAGATTTGCGGGTTGATATTGACGCCACCAAAAATCACCATTGACGAAATTTTTGTGTGGCAGCCGTAGGTTTTGACGGATTCTTCAACCTGCGCTGTGAGTTCGCGGGTGGGAGTCAAAATCAACACGCGTGGGCGACCGGCTTTGCGACCTTCAAGGGGTTTGGCCAGCAGCATGTGCAAAATTGGCAGCGTGAAGCCAGCCGTTTTGCCAGTGCCGGTTTGGGCAGCGGCTAATAAATCGCCGCCAGCAAGCACGCGCGGAATCGCCTGCGCTTGAATAGGAGTGGGTACGGTGTAGCCGGCATCGATAATCGCACGCATAAGGGGATCAGCCAACCCGAGGTCAGCAAAAGTCATTGTAGTAGACAAGAGAACAGCTCCATCGTCATGCCGGCCTGCACAGGGTGCGGGCTCCAATCGGGGCAGACGAACAGGGAGTAAAAACGCCTTGGAGGCGAGCGCCCACAGAGTTGGGGCTTAGCGCGGCACGAGGACTGGAACGTTGTGCCGTGCAGCAATTGTACGCTAAATTGAAGTTAACGCAGCACTGCCACGTTAATCATGGGTTCGCCACGTCGCCAGTAGCCTAGGTTTTCAATAAATTTTTGTGCCATGCGGTGCAAGATGGCGTCTGAAAATCCGGCAGTGTGCGGCGTGGCAATCACGTTAGGCAGATCCCATAGCGGCGAGTCGACATGTAAGGGCTCTTGGGCAAACACGTCAAGGTAGGCGCCCGCTAAGCGCCCGTTTTGCAAGGCGTCGATCATGGCAAGTTCGTCAATCACGGTACCGCGTGAAATATTCACAATGTGTGCGCCAGGCTTCATGAGGGCGAGCGCGTCTTTGCTCATTAAGTTAGTGGTTTGTTTGGTGAGCGGGCAAGCGAGTACCAACCAGTCGGTTTCTGGCAATGCTTGACGAAAGCTGTCAAAACTCACGACGCGAGTGTTCTCGATGAAAGACGTAGCCGACTGACGCACCACAATGATTTTTAAACCGAGTGCAGTCAGCCAGGCGCCAATCTTTTGCCCAATGGGGCCCCAGCCTACGATCGTCGCTGTTTGACCTTCCAGGTCGGGGGGCAAGCCGACTTTCATAAAGGGCGCCCAGACATGGGCACGCTGTGCAGCAGCGAGTTGTGGAAAGCGTCGCGCGAGTGACAGCAACCCCGTCAAGGCGGTTTGAGCCACCAAGCTTGCACTCGCACCAGAGGACGAGGTGATGGTCACCCCGCGTGCCATCAAATCCAGAAATACTTGTCGGTCAACGCCAGCAGAGTGCACATGCACCCACTGCAGTGCTTTGGATTTGAGTAGAGCGTCGTAAACATATTGTGTACTGGCTTCAATTTGATGCTTGGTTGAGCCCGCTGTAATGTCGCGCGAAATAAAACAAAAATCCAAGTCTTGTGTGCCAGCGTGTATGTCTGCGGCACTGACTCGCTGATAGCCTTCGCGCCCAAGAATATCGCTCATTTGTGGCGCAAGCTCGAGTGCGGTTTTGTCAGACAGGAGGATGCGCGGAGGGTGATTCAACACGATGTTTGACATGCTAATTTCCTTAACGCGGGATCGCACCTGAATCAATCACGACTTTTTTCCATTTAAGGTGTTCTGCGCGGATGAAGTCTTGAAAATACGCGGCAGTGCCTCCGACTGGATCAGCACCTTCTTGAACAAAACGGCGCTCAAGCGGGATCATCGCGAGGTTCACCTCTTTGTTCAGCTTGTCAATAATGGCTTGCGGTGTGCCCTTGGGCGCCAGCATGCCAAACCAAGAGCCAGCCGAGAAATCCGGAAACCCGCTTTCAGCAACTGTGGGTACGCCGGGTAACGAGCGCGAGGGCTTTGGGCTACTGACCGCGATGGCACGCAACTTGCCACCTTTGATTTGCCCGATCACCGACGGGATTGTCGCAAACATAAAGTCGATGCGGCTTGCGATTAAATCGTTTAACGCTTCGGCTCCCTTGTAAGGAATATGCTGCGCCTCAACCCCAACGGCCTCCATCAGCATAAAGCTCGACAGGTGCGAAGACGTCCCTGTGCCGGTTGATGAGTAATTGAGGGTTCCTTTAGGCTTTGCTTTTGCGTACGCGACAAACTCTGCAAAGGTGTTGACAGGTAAGTTGGGGCTGACGACCAACACGTTTGGCACGTCGGCAATGAGCACGACGGGTACCAAGTCAACCAGCGGATCGTAGCGCAGATCTTTGTACAGGGTTGGGTTGATGGCAATCGGCCCGACCGAAGCAATGGTTACGGTGTAGCCATCGGCCGGGGCGCGTGCGGCCATTTCGTTGCCGATATTGCCGCCGGAGCCCGGTTTGTTTTCGACTACAAACGGTTGCTTCAACTTTTCGGCAAGGTTTTGACCGACGCTACGCGCGATGATGTCGGTGGTGCCGCCCGCCGTGAATGACACGATGATCTTGACGGGTTTGGTGGGGTAGTCTTGGGCGTTTTGGGCTTGAGCCGAGAAGGCACAGCCCAAGAGCGCCTGGAAACCTAAAGCAGTGATGAATTTAATCACGATAAGAAATGTCCGTACGGTCGAGTTTACGTAATAGAGCAGGCCACTCCATCACGCCAAAGGCCCGGCGAGTGCCAGGTTGGTAATTGTTCCAGGTTTCATCCAGCACTTTTTGTGACACTTTTGAAAGCGGGCTATTGCACGACATTGCACCTAACTGCGCGTGGCACGATAACTCCAGGCGGTGGAGCCAGTTAAAGGCTTCGCCAACAGTGCGCCCGACAGTCAAGGCACCGTGATTGCGCAAAATCAGCGCCTCGCTCATCCCTAAGTCTCGGCATAAAGACTCTTGCTCGCTCTCATCCAACACGATACCTTCGTAGTTATGATAAGAAATCTTTAAGAAGCGCATGCTCGTTTGGGTCAGTGGCAACAGGCCGCACTCAAGCGAAGAGATCGCCATCGAGGCCCAGCTGTGGGTATGAATGACGCAGCCCACATCGGCGCGTGCGTGGTGGATGGCACTGTGGATCACTGAGCCCGCTTTGTTCAGACCGTACTTGAGCTCACCAAAGTCGGGGCTTGTTAGGATGTTGCCGTGATGGTCAACTTTTAACAGACTCGACGCAGTGATTTCTTCGTACATCATGCCGTAGGCGTTGATTAAAAACGTGCCTTCTTCGCCCGGTACGCGGGCTGAAATGTGGTTAGCCGCCATATCGGCCATGCCATAGATTGCGACAAGTCGGTAACAGGCGGCTAGATCGACCCGCGCTTGCCACTCTGCGTCAGAGACCTTGCCCTTCATTGAGGGGAGTTGTAAAACGCCTGATTTTGACATGGTGATTTGCCTCTGCAGAAATATTATTTTTAATCGATAAACGACTTAAGTCAATAAAGCCTACCAAAAGACAATACCAAAAGGCGTCAAATTCTGCGAGTGATTCTCGCAAAGCACGTTATGCTTAAACTTATGTTGCGTCGCTTGACGCTATTGTTGACTTCCCTGTCGCCCTGAGCGATCGAGCGTCCCGGAGAAAGACTTGAAAATTTTGGCGCTGTTTGCCGTGTTTTTTTTAATGGGTTGCCAAGGCAGCCCGGTTTACTATCATCGCGACCCGGCGCGGCAGATCGTGGTCTTAGAAAAGCGTGAAATCAGTATCATCACCTTGGGCGAAAACCGTTGGGAAGCCTATGGTGGTAAAGAGGGTGGGATGAAGCCAGACCTAGAGGTGCAAAAAGCACGTCAGGTCGCGGCCATCGAAAAAGTGACCGGCTGCCGTGTGGTCAACGCCCAAGTGGTGCCCGGCCATGAAATCGATGGCATGCTCATGCACGCAACGGTCAGCTGCACTAAGTAAGAACAATACGACCCATTTGCAGATCGCTGTCGGTTTGGCCTGCGGTACTCGCCAAGCCCTTCGCAACCCCCATCCGGTCAGAATCAGTGCGGTTTTGGCTGGCTTTCCATTTTGCTTGTACGCGGATGATCGTGAGCTCGATGGCGACAATCGATTCAAGCATGGTTGCCAGGTAATCAGCAGGTGCATCTGCGACACGCCAATTGCTGTTGCGGCTAAGCTCCATCTTTTCGGTTAAGGYTGTCACCACTTGACGCTTAACAGCAGGGTCGTGCGAGACCGTGAGCCAGCCGTACACATGGGCCACGGCGTAGTTATAAGTGGGCACCACTTTGTGATGCTCAAGCTTAGACGGATACCAATTGGGCGTKATGTAGGCGCTGGGGCCTTGAAACACCACCAATGACTCAGCCTCGGGGTTGGCCGTTTGCCAGATTGGATTACCCTTTGCCACATGACCAATTAATTTGGTGCCCGGGCTTAAATCGCCCTCAAGCATGAAGGGAATGTGGTTGGCTTCAAGCGCTTCGCCATCGCGTGTAATGAGGGTGCCCAACGGAAAATGTTTGATCAATTCGCTGACCACGGCCAGGTCATTTTGTTCAAAGTGCTTCGGGTTGTACATGTTTGGCTCGCTGCTTAAAGAATCGCGTCATTGATCCCGCGAGGGGTTCGCGCTAAAGTCAGTGTACACAGATTGAAAAGAGATAAAAGATGAAACCGAATAAATTGCCGCTTGGCCTGTTTGCAGCAACCCGTGCGATTGCAGAGGGTAGCTTGTCGCCCAAAGAGTATTTGCAGCAATGTATCGCGCGTGCCGACGAGCGTGAACCTACGCTGCATGCCTTCGTTGCCCGAACCCCCATACAAGAGGTGTTGGATTCGGTGAGCGGTGGTGAGTGGGCCGGGATCCCTGTTGGCATTAAAGATTTAATTGCGACGCGCGCGCTCACCACGACAAACGGTTCGCCGATTTATACAGACCAAGTGCTTGACTATGACGCACCAATCGTTGCGCACATTCGCCAACTGGGTGCGGCGGTATTTGGCAAAACGGTGACGACAGAATTTGCCTGGCGACAGCCTGGCCCAACGGTGAATCCGTTTCATGCTGGCCACACCCCGGGCGGGTCATCAAGTGGCTCCGCGGCAGCGGTTGGCGCCGGTATCGTGCCTCTGGCGCTAGGAACACAAACCGTGGGCTCGGTGATTCGACCTGCTGCCTTTTGTGGCGTGGTGGGGTTTAAAGCCAGTTTCGGCGCGGTACCGCGCGCGGGTGTGTTTCCGTTAGCCGGCTCGCTTGATCATGTGGGCTTTCTTGCCAGATCAGTCAATGATGTGGCGTATGCCTTTAATTTGTTGCGTCACAAAGCCGCCACTGAACCCGATAGCATCGTGTTGCCCGCGGTGCCCATGAAGACGGACACCGGCATCGAGCCTCAAGCTGCGCCGCGCCTCGCGTGGCTGCGCACACCCTACGATGATCGCGTCACTGCCGAGCAAATACAAGCAATGGAACGTGCCGTCACGCAACTGCGTACGCGAGGTGCCGTCATTGAAGAGTTCGCGCTACCTGATGAATATTGGACAGGAATTGATGGAATGTTTTGCCTGCTTGAGTGTGAGGGGGGTGCGATTCACCAAGAGCACGTGCAGCGTTTTCCAGAGCGTTCAAGCGTTCATTTAAAAGAGTTAGTTGAAAAAGGTCGCGCTCGCTTTGCGCTTGAGTACTTGGGTGCGCGCGCCTTACAGCAACGCCTGCGCGCTGATGCAGCGGCACAACTYAAGGGCTTTGATGCGATCTTAACGATCCCAGCCACGGGCGAAGCTCCCGAGGGTTTAGTCTTTACGGGCGACCCCGTGTTTTGCGCGCTCTGGAGTTTCTTGGGGTTGCCCGCGCTAACCGTGCCCATCGGGCGCTCAGCCAAGGGCTTGCCGCTTGGCCTGCAACTCATTGCCCCGTACAAGCAAGATGCGCACTTGCTGCGCACCGGGCGGTGGGTTGAGTTGTCGTTGCCGACGGCTTAGCCGCCGCTCACCGCGTCACCATAAGGTGACATGATTTCAGTGCAGCCCATGTTTAAGTCGCCATCGCGCATCACGCCGGCTGGGCAAGCAAACGCATAGGGGTAGGCGGTGCTGCGTGCCGCGTCCACGGGCATGACCTTGCCCAAGGCGTGCATGACATTAGCCGACAAGTCTTTGTCGGCGACGATGCGCGGCCCACCACTAACGTCGAGTCGTGGCTGATGAAACGCCTCTTCAAGCGTTAAGCCGTGATCCATCATGAAAGAGGTCAGCTGCATCACGGCCCCTAAAATTTTTCTCCCTCCCGAGGCGCCAATGGCAAAGCGTCGCCCTTTGAGATCTTCGCCAATGACTGGCGAATAATTGGCCAGGCAACGTTTGTTAGGTGCCAGAGAATTGGGTTTGCCAGGCTCGGGGTCAAACCACATGATGCCGTTGTTGAGCAGCAAGCCCGTCGAGGGCGACACGACACGCGAACCAAAAATTGACAACAAGGTTTGTGTCACTGAGCACATATTACCGTGCCGATCGACGACGCTGAAATGTGTGGTGCACCCCGGCGCCTTGGGTGATTCGTGATCCCCCATATGCTCAAAGCGTAATTTAAACGCAGCGTCTAGTGCACGCGCAAAGCCGGTATAGGTCGCCGCGTCGGGTGCGCCAGCGCCTGGCGTAAATTCTTGCGTGAGCAGTTCAAGTGCTTTGCCAAAGGTCGGACCACCCGTTAGACCAGGCGTGGCAAACACGCGACCACCCCGATAGTTCAGGGTGAGGGGTTCGACCATCTCGGCGCTGTAGTGCGCAAGGTCTTCAACGCTCAAGCTGCCACCTTTTGCACGAACGTCGCGCGCGAGCGCCTGCGCGATATCGCCCTTATAAAAGGCCTGCGCGCCACCTTCTGCGATTTGCTTAAGTGTTTGAGCAAAAGTCTTTTGATTTAAGCGTCGCTGATTAACGGAGCTCCAGTCGCCGGCAATTGGCCAATGGCCCTCATCTAAAAATAGAGCTGCAGTGTCAGGGTCTTTTGCCAAGACACGGGCGTTTGCGGCGGTGACCAGTGTTGTATACCAATCCACCAATAACCCGGCTTCAGCCAGATCAGCCGCAGGGGTCACGAGTTCGCGCCAAGGCATTCGGCCGAAGTGTTCATGCGCCAGACTCATGCCCGAGACAACGCCTGGCACCGCCACCGCGGTGGCACCCATCACGTTACGATCATCGACAACCGAGGGCCAAGGAAACAAATCAGAAGATTTTCCGGCACCGCTGAGCGGGTAGTCAGCAGGGTTCAAGTCGCGTGGCGAACGACAACCAAAATTAATTACGCGCGCTTTTGCGTCTTTGGCGCGCCACAGCACCATGGCGCCACCGGCCGCAGGGCCGCTCATCCAAGGTTCAACGACGCCTAGCGCAAATGAGGTTGCGATCGCGGCGTCGACGGCATCGCCACCCGCGTCAAGTACGGCAGCACCTACCTCAGCAGCACGACGGTGCTGGGCGGCGACTACGCCAGCTTTGGTGGCGATCACAACTTTACGCGTCGTTTGCGAGTTTGAAAAATTATCGTTCATTTAAGCCTCTACTATTTTTATAAGCGCCGAGTGTGGCGCGATTTTGTGCGACGTCGGGATAGACTTTACGCCGTTCATCAACCAGCCTACCCATGCTTCTTCGCGTAGCGCACGACCTCAGCGTGTGTGGCGAACCATACGCCAGGCAGGCTGCGCATGTAACGCACTAATTCTTCAAGAATCCAAAGGCGCGAGCGATAACCTATGATGTGTGGATGCATGGTTAATTGAAACAGTCCACCCTCTTTRTAGGCGGCATCAAATTCGCGCTTAAAAATATCAAAYACATCGGTGGGCGGTGTGTAAGGACGCAAGCCAGCAAACCGGTTCATACCAAAGTACACCGCATCATCACGAATCCATTCAACCGGCAATTCAATCACACCGGTATTTTCACCATCAAGCAACAACTCATAACAGTCGACATCTGCCATCAGCGACGAGTCATAGAGCAAACCCATGTCGCGAGTGAGCGCAAGCGTATTCGGGCTGAAATCCCAAGACGGCGTGCGCATACCAACCGGGCGCACACCGGTGATTTTTTCTAAAACATCAGAGCTGCGTTGCATCAGATCTTTTTCGGCGGCGTAGGGCAATACAGAGTTGCGCTCGTGAATCCAACCATGAATGCCAATCTCGTGGCCTTCAGCGATGACGCGTCGTTGTTCGTCTGGATATAACAGTGCGGTCACCGCAGGGACATAAAAACTGGCGGGCACTTCGTGTTGTTTTAAGATGTTTAGAATGCGCGGTACACCTTGTCGATTACCGTATTGGCCTTGCGATAATTTGCCAATTGACTCACCACCTTCGCGCAGCTCGTTGGTTTCGTGATCTGAATCAAACGACAATGCCACAGCGCAACGCGCACCTTCAGGCCAAAGACGCGGGCGCAGCGCGCGTCCGGCACGCACATGATTCACGATGCCTTGCCAATGAGCGTCAGGCCACTGCCAAGGTTCAAGCGAGGGGGCCGTCATTTTTTTGGCTCGTTAACAGTGGTGGCCGGTATCGTGGTTATCTTGACGACTGCAGGCGCGACGTTGCGCGCGATCTCTTGGGCCGCAGCCGCTTCTTTGGCAACGAACAGAGCGAACTCAGCCGAGGGCAACCCAACACCCTCAAGCCCGAGCGTATCAAACTGTGCAATGACGTCAGGTTGAGCGACGGCTTTGACAATTTCGGCTTGTAGGCGACTCACAATCGCCGCTGGGGCGTTGACGGGCAACCATAAGCCAAACCAGTTCACCACGTTGAAGTTTTTTAAACCCAGCTCTTGCAAGGTAGGCGTATCAGGCATGCCTTTCCAGCGCTTGGCGCCGGTCACCGCTAAGGCGCGTAGCCGTCCACTTTGCACGTACTGCAGTGCGATTTGTGTGCCCACAAAAAAGATGTCGATACGGCCTGCGATTAAGTCGTTGGTGGCTTCGGCGACCCCTTTATAGGGAACGGGCAAAATATCAGTGTCGGTCATGGTCTTCATGACTTCAGCGGGGATATGGCTTGCAGTGCCTAGGCCGGCGTGGGCGTAAGAGAGTTTGCCTGGATTTTTCTTGGCGAGTGCGATGAGCTCTTTGAAGGTTTTGGCTGGCGAGTCGACCGGAACGAGCAAGACCTGCCCAAAATTTTGAGCGGCTAAGGTAACGTGGGTAAAGTCTTTGACCGAGTCGTAGGTGACGTTCTCGTTAAAGGGCGGGATGTTCGTGTGCGAGGCTGTTGTGAACAGCCAGGTGTAGCCGTCAGCTGGAAGCTTGGCGACGTAGGCAGTGCCTACTAAGCCCCCAGCACCTAGACGGTTTTCGACGATGACCGCTTGCCCGAGCGACACAGAAAGTTTGGGCGCAAGAATGCGCATCAGCAGATCGGGTGGGCCGCCCGGGGGCGAAGGCACGATCACGCGGATTGGTTTGGTTGGGTAGTTTGACGCCGCAGTGCCCTCGGCAGTTTGTGCCAGCGGCGCGAACGTGGGCGCAAGACAGGCGCTAGCGATGACGAGCAGCCGCCGCATGCTGCGCATGAACCGGACCGGTGTTGTGTTGAATGTTTGAAAGATGGACATAAGATCCTTGCGGTAAATTACCCGACTTGCACGGTGGTGTGGGTTGCTGACGAGCGAACAATCGCCTCAAGCACGGCGGCATTGCGTACGGCATCGCCGTCAGGAGTGACGAGTGGTTGTTTATTGGCAATGCATGCAGCAAAGTGCTCGAGCTCGGCGCGCTCGGTGCGGGTTGCTGGAAAGCTTGTCGTGACAGGCTTTTGCTTATTGGTCACGTTGCTGCGGTCGATCATGCAGGTGGTCAGATCCCAAGTATGCAAGTGACTGACGTCGCCCACCGCAACCCAGCCATTTGAACCAAAGACTTGCATGCGCCAGGTTTCTGCTGTGGCAATCACGGTGCCCAAATAGCCGGTTGAGCCGCCCGCAAAATGCAGCATCATTGAGGTTGTGTCATCTGAACCAAAATCTTGCGCGAGACGATAGCTTTGTGCGGTGACGCGGTCGATTGGGCCCGCCAGATACATCATGGCATCAATGACGTGTACGCCGCGGCCTGTCATGCCGCCTGCAGGGGATTCGTCAGAGGCATGGCGCCAGTGCCCCTTCGGAAACCGGTAGGCGCTTGGCCCGCAAAAATTGCCTTCGATATGTAGCACTTTACCCAAACGACCATCATCAATCATGCGGCGAATCTCTTGCAGCGCTGGTTGATAGCGCCAGTTGTAGCCCACCCCTAAAACAACGTTGTGTTCGGCAGCGGCCAGGGCTGCGCGGTGCGTGCTTGCGTGATCTAAACCAAGCGGCTTTTCGCAAAAAACATGTTTGCCGGCTCTGGCCGCCGCCACAATTTGTTCGGTGTGCATCGAGTGCGGAGTGGCTAAAACGACCGCCTCGATGGTTGGATCGGCCAGCACGGCCTCAAAGCGATCAAGCAGGCGAATCTTGTGTTTGGCGGCGAAGTCGCTAGCTTTTGCGGGCGTGCGGGTCGCCCCCGCGACAAATTGAATGAACTGACTTAAACCTTGAACGCTTGTGACCAAATTTTGGCCCCAAACGCCCATGCCGATGATTGCCGCGTGAATCATATTTCGTTGTATCCCAAGCAGAGTCGTCAGGGGCACGCGCCTATAGCGCGCAACATCCCATCAGGTGGTTGATTATGAGAGAAACAATGATAGATGACAACAGGGGTCAAATGTGTTTTGATCGTTGCACGGTCGGCTTTGCCTGAAAAGCTAGGCAGGCGGCTCTCAATCAATGGAAAGGACCTCGTATGACACATTTCAGTGTTTTCGTCGTATTTCGCGCCGTACTGGCCGCACTTTTACTCTTTTCGGCAAGCTTTGCGCAGGCTCAGACTTGGCCCACGAGGCCACTGCGCTTGGTAATACCCTTTGCACCGGGCGGCGGCACGGATATTTTGGCGCGCGTGATTGCTCCAAAGCTCTCTGAATTGCTGGGACAGCAGGTGGTCGTTGAAAACAAACCGGGCGCTTCGAGCATCATCGGGTCTCAAATCGTCGTGCAAGCCGCCCCCGACGGGTACACCTTGATGATGGTCGACTCATCGATTTACGTGAATCCTGGGTTGCGTACCGAGTTACCTTACAACACGATGAAAGATTTGACTCCTATCGTGCATATGGCCGTGGCGCCGGTGATTTTGGTGGTGCACCCTTCGGTGCCCGCGCAGACGCTCGCTGAGTTGATTGCCTTAGGCAAAGCCAAGCCAGAAAGCTTGTTGTATGGCTCGGGCGGCAACGGCTCTTCACCGCATATGGCGGGCGAACTCTTCAATATCGCCTCGGGTGTGCCGATCACCCATGTGCCCTACAAGGGGACGGGTGAGGCGTTGTCGTCGGTGTTGGCGGGCCAAGTGCCGCTGACGTATTCGGGGATTAGCTCAGTACGACAAGCCGTTGAAACAGGGCGCTTGCGCGCACTGGCACTAACAGGTACCCGGCGTAATGCCGCCTTGCCCAACGTGCCGACGTTTGCCGAGAGTGGTCTGCCCAGCGTTGATTGCAGTAGCCACTGGGGTCTGCTGGGGCCCGCCGGAATGGCGCCAGAGGTGGTTGCAAAGCTGAATGCCGCCGTCAATCAAGTGTTGGCCGACGCGGCGATCAAAGAGCGCATCGCGGCGCTTGGGTATGACGTGGCGGGTGGCCCGCCGGCGGCGTATACCAAGTTGCTAACCACTGAAATCGAGAAATGGCGTCAGGTGATTAAAACTGCGGGGATTAAGGCGAACTAAACGCAAAAATCAATCAAGTAAAAAATTAAAAAATAGGATTTGCTATGCAACACTACCTGAATCGCGATGGTCTGAAGCTCGCCTATTACGTTGACGACTTCACTAAACCTTGGATCAAGTCACGGACGGTTTTTTTATTGCATGCTGCGATGGGTAATGCGCAGCGCTGGTTTGGTTGGGTGCCCGAGCTTGCGAAGCACTACCGTGTGATCCGCATGGATTTACGCGGACATGGGCAGTCGACGATCCCGCACTTGGAGCAGGCCTTTTCACTACAGCACTTGGTCGATGATGCCGCGGCGCTGTTGGATCACCTTGGTTGCGAACAGGCGCACGTCGTGGGTAACTCAGCTGGTGGTTATGTGGCACAACAACTCGCGCTGCAGTATCCCGCTCGAGTCAAAACACTTGCGTTATACGGCGCGACACCTGGTTTGAAAAATAGCCATGCTCCCACCTGGATTCCAAAGATTCAGCAGATTGGTTTAAAAAAGTTTTTATCCGACACGATTGTCGAGCGTTTTGATGAAACCGCCGATCCAGCGTTAGTGGCCTGGTTTATTGAGCAAGCGGGTTCAAATGACCCGGCCTTTATCGCGCGGTTCGTGCTGCATATGTGCACGCACGATTTCATGGAAGAGCTCGTGGGCATCAAGTGCCCAACCTTGATTGTGGCGGCAGGCAAAGAGTCAATTGGACACGCCGACGCCTATGAGCAAATGCACAAGAACATCAAAGGCTCTGAGTTGGTTTATGTGGATACCGCGGGTCACAACATCTGCGACGGCTATGCCGAACATTGTGCCCAAGCGCTCATGTCGTTTTTAAGCCGTCACCCGTAGCCCGTTGTTTGGCTGAGTGGGGCATCCCACCCTCTTTGCGCAGAGGGTATTCGCCGGTGGGATTGACAGACTCCCGCTGAAGGCAGTGGGCGTCAGTATTGCGTTAAACGTGTTGAGCTGCCCAGCTGAGTACCGCCGCAGTAAAGCCAGTCAGGCGTGTCACCGGGAAAAAATGCCCCCCATCTTCAAGCAGGTGTAGCGTTGAGCCGGGCATCAGCGCGGTGAGTTCTTCTTGTAAAAAGGCGGGCACAATCAAATCATCGCGCGCGCCAATATTCAAGACGGGCGCCTTGATGCGCGCCACGTCGGTGCTTCGATCAAACGCCATGATGGCATCGATGCGCTCTGCCACAATATTTTGCGCAGCTGGGCTCAGCGGCGCCGCAGCGCGTGCCGCCTCTAAGGCACCCCAGTTGGCGTTGAGCCAGCTTGGTTCATGCGAATAAAACGTGGCCGATACGGCGTAAGCCATCGGGTCGCTCTGCAAGAGTCCTTTGCGCAACTTAAAGAGCTCTTGCATGTAGCGATTAGGTTTGGTCCAGGTACCGGTTAAGACACAGGCCTTAGCATGTTGTGGTGAGCGCAACGCAAGGGCTTGCGTGATGCACCCGCCCGTTGAGTGCCCCAAAAGGATCGCAGACTGGATCCCAAGGTGATCAAGCACCGCAATGCAATCATCGGCTAACTGGTCAATGGTGCAAGCTGCTGTGCCACGCGTGCTCGCACCGATGCCGCGCTGATCTAGACGAATCACGCGGTGCGCAGTGGTGAGCGCGGGCAGACAGGGGTTCCAGAAGGCCGCGGCACCGCCAAGCCCACTAATCAGCAATAGCGGGGTGCCGACGCCTTGCTCAAAGACTTGTAAGCAAGCGCCGTCAGGCAGGGTGATTTTGTGGGACTGGCTAGTTTGCGACATAGGGCCTCGCTTGAGTTGTACCGATTGGCTAAAGACTCTAGTGTGCTTACTTTTTCTTAAAAAAGAAATTCAAGATTTTTGTGGTGATGCTTTTTGACTTTTCGGCCACGCGTGAAGCTTGGCCATCCGAGTTTACAAACACCTCATTTTGTGCCACGCGTTGCGCCAAAGTATCCGAAAACTGTTTCACTAGGATGGGGTTRGCGTCGAGCAACGGTGCGATGTCTTCTTTGGTGATTCGTACGAGTACGGTATCCGCTTTAGCAAAGACGTCAGCGGCACGCGGTGCACCCGTGAGCATCGACATTTCACCCACAAAGTCACCAGGCCACAGCGTTGCCACAACTTTTTGCTCGCCACTTTGGTCGGCTATCTTCACTTCTAAGCAGCCTTCAGAGATGATGTACATCCAGTCTTCTTGTGCGCCTTTTTCAATGACGTGATGATCGGCGTAATAGTGCAAGACGTTGACCGACTGACCAATCGTCGCGACTTGTTCGTGACTCAGCAGTTTTAGAATGCCCAGCCCATAACAATTTAACAGGCGTGACTGTGTATCGGTGTGGTTTTCTGAGGGGTGCTGCGTTTCAAAACGATTAAGGTTGATACCGGCGGCTTTAAAAAAGCGTGTCATACACAACAGAAGCGCGCCGTTGATTTCAAAGGATGTGGTATCAATTTCGGCTTTGTACCAGACCAGATAGGTGATGACACCTTCTTCTATTTTTGAAACAAAACACGAAAACTTAGGCAAAAATTCGTGATTGCTATGCACGACGTGCTTTAGGGCTAAATCCATCCTGGTGGCCAACATTTTTCAAAATGTAAAGAATACCTACGCTTAAGGCGTCGATTGAGGCAAGCAGGTAGTTCAAGTGGTGATCGTAGAGACCGACATAGGCGCACACGCCCGCCACGATAAAAATCGTCACCGTAAGCACTTGTACCAAAATGGCTGGGATATGCCGAGTGTTAGCTCGCTCATTAAACCGTGTGATGGCTCTGTGCAGTAACTGGTCAAGCACGAGGGCGATGAGCGCAAACTAAGCGATTACTAATACAGACTTCAACGCAAAGAGCTTGTCTTTATTGAGGTCGACCGCGTTCCAGCCAAATAAATCGCCGGTGTGCAGCTTAAGTCAGGCTAGTGTCGCAAGATTTAACGCAAGCAGCAGTTAAAAGAGCGGGGGCGACAGTACAAAAATAGATTGGTTATTCGTTTTCATAAAGAAGGGATGGGTCGTTTGAACTAAAATTGAGTAAACGGCGACAGAGTTTTTTGTCGCAATCAACCTGAATCAGGTCTTTGTTGCGCATGACCTGGTCTTTTTAGCATCCGTGCGTTTTAGAAAGAGGCCATGTACGAATTGGCCATCGGTTACGCTTATGCTTTCTGCGCTCGGTTTGGCGGCGCGCGGCGTTGGGTTCGAACAGCAGAGGACAATCATGATCAAACATCAACTGTGCGCGCAACGTTTTTTTGAAGATTTTGCAGTCGGTGAACGTTTTAACTTGCCCTCACGCACGATGACCGAGGCGTTATTTGCGGCCTTCTCGCTGGCGAGTGGTGACAATCATCCGGTGCACTACGACCTTGAATACTGTCGGGCCCATGGCATGCCGCATATGCTGGCGCACGGGTTTCAGGTAGTGATTCAAACGGCCGCGGGYGCAGGCTTGTTTCCGCATATGGTCGAAGAGTCGCTAAAAGCCTTTATCGAACAAAGCAGTAAATTCTTGCAGCCCGTTTTTGTGGGCGATACCTTGTACGCAAGCCTGGCAGTGGCTGAGTTGGTGCCAAACCGTACGACAGGTGTGTTGACCATGCAATCTGAAATCCGCAATCAGAAGGATGTTTTGGTGATGCAAGGTATGCAAAAGTACCTGTTGCGCAAGCGTAACCATGAGTGACGATAATCAGATCGTCATTCCACCTTCGTTTATTGCGTTGTTCGTTGAACCGGGGCGGACCAAACCCAATGCAGCAAAAGAAGTGATCTATGAGCGTTATGATTTTTGTGAAGACATGGCCAGTATGCTGACCGAGCAGGCAAACGCTAAGCTCTGGGAGCTTGGTATCACCGAGGCCGACGTGCTTGAGCGCATCTACCAGGGGTTAACAGTCGCCGACGTAGGGGTGAATGCGCGTGAGGCGCAGTGGGTCGTCACGCGTTTGGCCGAGCTGCTTGGCTGGCAGACTGATTGGRCGGGAGGCTCAGTATGAGTGACGCACGCTCGAACTTATCTTATTTTTAAACCACCCCCGGGGCTGCGAGGTGTCGTATAGGGGYTCGGYGCAAGGTAGGGGTTCTGCCCGTCAGTCGAAACACCAGAGTTCATTGGGGGCGAGGCAGGGGCTGCACCACGTACTGGCGCCAGGCCCGCTGCGGGGTTTGCTTTTTCGGGAGACAACCCTTGATGAATTGCTGGCGCCGTGGAATCTGCAGAGGCCGGTGTTGCGCCTGCGCGACTTGAAGCAGGTTCAGAGGCAGGCGTAGGGGTAACAGCAGGCGGTTCTTCTGGTGCTGTTGCCCCCGAGAGCGGGGCAGGCATTGAATCTAAGATTGAGCTGGAGGTGGCGTAGGGTGCGTTCGGCGCAAAGCCGCCAGGGTTGAATCTGAGGCCGCTTTGCGCCCGCGTATCAGCTGCGAACAAACCCAAGGTTGCCACGAGCGCCAAGGCCGCTGCAAAAGTGATGCTAAACATTTTTGTCACTGCATAACTCCGCTTGAGCTGAACGCAAATTCTACTCTTGTGCAGCCTATTGTGACCATGACTGCGATCGTGCTCCAAAAGGTTCTAGATGCTTTATCATCGCAAACACGACTAATAAACAACGGAGAGCGAAAAGATGGCACTGATTAATTACATCACCCAAATTCAATTTGATTTCGGCGTGGTGGCGCTGCTGCAATCAGAGTGCGATCGGGTAGGGATCAAACGGCCGATGATTGTGACCGACGCAGGTGTGCGTGCGGTGGGCATCATCGACAAGGTGTTGGCACAGTTAAAAAATGCGGATACTGTTGGCGTGTATGACCAGACACCCCCTAATCCCACTGAGGCCGCCACGCGCGATGCCTTAAAGATTTATCGCGAAGGTAAATTTGATGGTTTGATTGCAGTTGGGGGCGGTTCGGCAATGGATTTAGCCAAAGCCGTTGCGGTGATGGCAACGCACGCAGGCGACTTGAAGCATTTTGCGGCAATCGAGGGCGGGGTGGCCCGTATTACAGCGGCGACGGCGCCTGTCATTGCGATTCCAACGACGTCGGGCACGGGCAGCGAAGTGGGCCGTGGCGCGATGCTGATACTGGATGATGGCCGTAAGGTGGGTATTTTGTCGCCCTATGTGGTGCCACGATCAGCGATTTGTGACCCAGAACTGACCCTTGATTTACCCCCCCTGCTCACCGCCGCGACCGGAATGGACGCGATTACGCATTGCTGTGAGTCGTTCATGTCTTCGGCTTTGAATTTTCCGGCGGAAGGGATCGCCTTAGACGGCTTGTGGCGGGGCTGGGCACACATAGAGCGTGCCACCAAACAACCGCACGACCGCGAAGCGCGTTTTCATATGATGAGTGCTTCAACCCAGGGCGCAATGTCATTTCAAAAAGGTCTTGGCGCTGTTCATAGCCTGAGCCATTCGCTGGGCGGGATCAACCCACGCCTGCACCACGGCACCCTGAACGCAATGTTTTTGCCCGCCGTGATTACATTTAATCAAAGTGAAGCGTCCATGCAAAAGGGCAAAAAGCTTGATCGCTTGGCACAGGCAATGGGCTTAGGCGAGGGCGCCGAGGTTGCCCCTGCGATCAAGGCCATGAATCAGCGCCTTGGCTTGCCCTCGGGCCTTGCCGCCATGTGGGTGACAGAAGACATGTTTGGCAAAATCATCGAAGGTGCGATGGCCGATCATTGTCATAAGACGAATCCACGCATTGCTACGGCAGAGGATTACGCCTCGTTACTGCGCCAGTCGATGTAAGCCTTTGCTTGCCCTGCAGCCACTGGTGCGGCAGGGCTGGCTGGCCTGATTTACGCCGGGGGTGTTTCTTTGGCGTAGCGCGCCAAACCCTCAAGGATTTCTTGGTGCGCGTCGTCGATGCCGCCCCATCCTTCGACCTTGACCCATTTGCCCTGTTCAAGGTCTTTGTAGTGCTCAAAAAAGTGCTGAATGGCATTCAGACGCATGGGGTTGATGTCAGAGGCTCGCTTCCAGTGGCTATAAATCGGCAGGATTTTGTCTTCAGGAACCGCCAATAATTTGGCGTCATCACCTGCCTCATCTTTCATTTTAAGCACGCCCAAGGCGCGACAACGCACCACCACGCCTGGGATAACAGGAAAGGGAGTAATCACCAACACGTCGACCGGATCGCCATCACCGGCGATGGTTCTGGGGATGTAACCGTAGTTACATGGGTAGTGCATGGCGGTACCCATAAAGCGGTCGACAAAGATTGCGCCCGACTCTTTATCGACTTCGTATTTGATCGGATCGGCGTTCATCGAGATCTCGATGATCACGTTAAAGGATTCAGGGAGCTTTTTTCCGGAACTGACTTTGTCAAGGCTCATGAGTATTTTTGCTGCAGGTTGATTAGTGAATACCCTAATCTTAACAAAGAAACAAAGCGCCCCTCTAACTAAAGTTTTGTTACATACTAGCGGGGCTAGTTTTTCATGTGTCACAGTCGGTCAATAGCCGCATATAAAAACGTTTTAAGACAACACACTTTAGGAGTTCTCGAGCATGAGTAACATTCAGTTGGGCCTCTACTTTGCCCTCGGCTGCGGGGTTCTCGCAGTGTTGTACGGCTTTGTCGTCAGGTCCTGGATTCTTAATCAGAGTACCGGTAACGCCAAAATGATGGAAATTGCAGAGGCGATTCAGCAAGGCGCAAGCGCTTACCTGTCTCGTCAATACAAAACCATTAGCGTGGTGGGAGTCGTGCTGGCGATTTTGATTGCGGTGTTTCTCGACTACACAACGGCCGTCGGCTTTGTGGTGGGGGCGGTGTTGTCAGGCGCTTGCGGTTTTATCGGGATGAACGTGTCGGTGCGCGCTAACGTACGCACGGCACAGGCTGCTACAGTGGGCATGAACGAAGCACTTAACGTTGCGTTTAAGGGCGGCGCCATTACTGGCATGCTTGTCGTGGGCTTAGGCCTACTGGGTGTTGGCCTGTTTTATATGTACCTGATGTCGGTTGGCAAGACGGGTGATCTGTCAGCAACCTTGCATCCGTTGATCGGTTTGGCCTTCGGTTCTTCATTGATCTCGATATTTGCGCGCTTGGGTGGTGGCATTTTTACCAAGGGCGCAGACGTTGGTGCTGACTTAGTGGGCAAGGTCGAAGCGGGTATCCCCGAAGACGACCCACGTAACCCAGCGGTGATCGCTGATAACGTGGGCGATAACGTGGGCGATTGTGCGGGCATGGCCGCTGACTTATTTGAAACTTACGCGGTCACGCTGATCGCTACGATGGTGCTAGCCGCCTTGATGGTAAAGGTCGCAACCGCTGAAGCAGTGATTTATCCGTTAGTGCTTGGCGGGATCTCGATCATTGCTTCGATCATCGGATGCTCGTTTGTGAAAGCCACACCCGGCATGAAAAACGTCATGCCTGCCTTGTACAAAGGCTTGATCATTGCAGGCGTGGTCTCTTTAGTCGCCTTTTATTTTGCAACCAACTGGTTAATGCCTGATAACGCCTTGGCGGATTTTGGCTTTAAAACCGGCGGCAAAATGCGTTTGTTCGGAGCCACGGTGGTAGGCTTAGTGTTGACCGCTTTGCTCGTGTGGATTACTGAGTACTACACCGGAACAGACTACGCACCCGTTAAACACATCGCCCAAGCGTCAAGCCAGGGCCATGGCACCAACATCATCGCAGGCCTTGGTGTGTCGATGAAGTCAACCGCTTACCCAGTGCTGTTTGTCTGCGCGGCGATTTACTCGGCGTTCTGGCTTGGCGGTATCTACGGTATTGCGATTGCTGCGACCTCAATGTTGTCGATGGCCGGTATTGTGGTGGCGCTTGATGCGTATGGCCCGATCACCGACAACGCAGGTGGTATTGCCGAAATGGCGGGTATGCCTCAGTCGGTGCGCGACATTACTGATCCGCTTGACGCCGTAGGTAACACCACTAAAGCCGTGACCAAGGGCTATGCCATTGGTTCGGCTGGTTTAGCTGCCTTAGTGCTGTTTGCTGATTACACCCATGAGCTCGAGTCAAAGGGTTTGAAGGTGAGCTTTGATTTGTCTGACCACATGGTGATCATCGGCTTGTTTATCGGCGGCTTGATCCCTTACTTGTTTGGTGCGATGGCCATGGAAGCCGTGGGTCGCTGTGCCGGTGCCGTGGTCGAAGAAGTGCGTCGTCAGTTCCGCGACATCAAAGGCATCATGGATGGTACAGGCAAGCCGGAGTACGACAAGGCAGTCGACATGCTTACGACCGCTGCAATTAAAGAGATGATTATTCCGTCGCTCTTACCAGTGGTGGTGCCAGTTGCCGTGGGCCTGCTCTTAGGTCCGAAAGCGCTGGGAGGCATGTTGATGGGCACGATCGTGACCGGTCTGTTCGTGGCGATCTCGATGTGTACGGGCGGTGGTGCTTGGGATAACGCCAAGAAATACATCGAAGAAGGTCATTATGGCGGTAAAGGCTCAGAGGCGCATAAGGCGGCTGTGACCGGCGACACCGTAGGCGATCCGTACAAAGATACGGCGGGCCCTGCTGTCAACCCCTTGATCAAAATTATCAACATCGTGGCGCTGCTGATTGTGCCGCTGATGGTGCGTTTGGCTTGATGATTGGTTGCTAGGTCTTTGCATGGTCGCATGCAAAAGCTTTTAAAAAACCGCTCTCGCTCTGAGCGGTTTTTTTTAGCCAAACAGACGTAAATCCGTTTACGATTCATTTAAAACAGGGGTCGAACTAATATGCGTCTACGATTCAACAGATGCATGAATCGAACAAACTTTTAGGGTGTGATTTTGAAAATCTACGTCGCAGGCTATCAGCACGAAACCAATACCTTCGCGCCAACCAAGGCCGATTGGGCTGCGTTTAATCGGGGTGAATCCTTTCCGGCCTTCATTGAAGGCCAACCGATGCTCGACAGCTTACGCGGCGTCAATATYCCGATTGGTGGGTTTATCGAAGCGGCCCGACTGGAA
This sequence comes from Alcaligenaceae bacterium, assembly GCA_002737415.1. Classification (GTDB taxonomy): domain Bacteria; phylum Pseudomonadota; class Gammaproteobacteria; order Burkholderiales; family Burkholderiaceae_B; genus Zwartia. The sequence continues at coordinate 92,607 of NSIQ01000025.1, forward strand.
GGCTGGCAACTGGTGCCTGGGTCTTGGTGTGGCGCGATACCCTCGGCGCACGTCACTCGCGATGCCTTTGAGCGCATCAGCGATTCAATTCTTGCTGGAATCCGTCAGGGCGGTTTTGATGCAGTCTATCTCGACTTGCACGGCGCTGCCGTTGCCGAGCATATCGACGATACCGAAGGTGAGTTGATCGCGCGTATCCGTGCGCTTGTTGGTCCAAACTTACCGATCGTTGCGAGCTTAGACCTCCACGCCAATGTGACGCATCGCATGCTCGCTGAGGCAGATGCGTTGGCCGCGTACCGCACGTATCCGCACGTCGATATGGCCAAAACAGGCGAACTCGCGGCCAGTTTGCTAAAGCGACGTGTGAAGCGCGGTACCAAAGAGCCTCTGTCGTATCGTCGCCTGCCTTATTTGATTCCGCTCAACGCACAAAGCACTTGGCTTGAGCCCGCAAAATCGCTCTATGAAGAAATCTTTGATCTCGATCGCGAGTTCGACACTTGCTTGAGCTTTTGTATGGCGTTTCCGGCTTCAGATATCGCCGAGTGTGCGCCGATGGTGTGGGGCTATGGTGAGCGTGCCGAGGCTGCGGTTCAGCGACTGTATAAAAACGTGAGTGAACCGACCCAATGGAAGGTTGAAGTGTTATCGGCCCGCGATGCAGTCGAGCGCGCCTGCTTGCTGGGCGAAACCAATGAAAAACCAGTGGTGATTGCGGATACACAAGATAACCCAGGTGCGGGGGGCGACAGCAATACGACGGGCTTGTTGCGAGCCCTCCTTGAAAAGGGTGCAGGTAAACGCCTGCCTGGCAAAGTGGCGCTCGGTTTGCTGTTTGATCCGGCCACCGCAACGATGGCGCACGAGGCGGGCTTGGGTGCTTCGATCACAACCGCGGTGGGTACGGCGGTACCCACCTTTACAGGTCAGCTAAGCGATGCACCTTTGCAAGGCACTTTTAAAGTCAAAGCGCTATCTGATGGGAAGGTCACGCTCAAGGGCCCGATGATGACAGGCTCGCGCATTACGCTAGGCGCTTGCGCCTTGCTCGAAATCGAGGGCGTGTTAGTGGCGGTTGCTAGCGGTAAAAAACAATTACTGGATCGCGAGCTCTTTCGTATGCTGGGCGTGCATCCAGAGACGATGAAAGTATTAGTTGTAAAAAGCTCAAACCATTTCCGGGCTGATTTCACACCGATCGCCTCGCATATCCTAGTGGCGAAAGCCGCGGGTCCGATGGCGGCGGATCCAGCTGATTTGCCCTGGACCAAGCTGGCTAAAACGACCCGAACCACGCCTTAGGCGTCTATTCGCCTGCTCGCAAGCTTCAGCAGCCGGATAAGTGACGCCGCGTATCTATCAAACCGAAAAGGTCTCAAAGCATTTAAGCTGAGAGACCTTTATTATGACTGGTGCCGGAGAAAGGAATCGAACCCTCGACCTTCTCATTACAAGTGAGCTGCTCTACCAACTGAGCTACTCCGGCGGTGTGTTGCGAATGAAAGCGTTGTGTAGTTCCTTACAACGCGCCGAATTATAAAGTATTTAAGGGTTGTTGACTTAAGCGCGTGCTACTTAACGATTGTGAGTTTTGGCCGGGGAGGTTCGGGAGACTCAGTGCTTGTTGTGGCACGTGTGGTGGTTAAAGGTGAGGCCGGTGGCGCGTGTGTACCGGCGGCAAAGCCCGCTGTCGTGGCGTTGGTTGCTGGGGTATCACTTTGACGTGGCTCTTCAACCTCAAAGCCCATGCCGGCGCCAGTTTCGCGCGCATACAGCGCGGTCACGGCCCCAACAGGGATATAGAGGTTTTCAGTCACGCCGTTAAAGCGCGCTTGAAACTCGATCGTATCATTGCCAAGCACAAGTCCCTTGGTGGCCATGACGCCGATATTGAGTGTGATTTGCCCATCCTTGATATGTGCGGATGGCACCAGTGTGTTGGTATCGACCCGCACAACGATCTGCGGCGTATAGCCGTTATCGGTACACCACTCGTGCAGCGCACGAAGCATATACGGCTTAGTAGAGGTTTCTGCCATAAAAGTATGACTAGCGCTTCATTACTTTTTCTGAGGGCGTCAGCGCCTCGATATAGGCTGGGCGTGAAAAAATACGCTCGCCATACTTTTGAATAGGGGCCGCCGTTTTAGGAAGTTCGATGCCGTAATGATCGAGGCGCCAAAGTAACGGAGCCATCGCAACATCGAGCATTGAAAATTCTTCGCCGAGCATATATTTATTTTTTAGCAATAACGGCGCAAGCTGCGACAGACGATCGCGCACTTGCACACGCGCAACATTCATGCGCTTTTCGTCGGCGCGTACCGCACGGTCTTCGAGCGCGGCGACATGGATGAACAACTCTTTTTCAAAGTTATACAAAAACAAGCGCGTGCGTGCGCGCATCACTGGGTCGGCGGGCATCAGCTGTGGATGAGGAAAACGCTCGTCAATATATTCATTGATGATGTTTGACTCGTACAGGATGAGATCGCGTTCGACCAGAATCGGTACTTGGCCATAAGGGTTCATGACTGCGATATCCTCGGGCTTATTAAATAAGTCGATATCGCGGATTTCAAAATCCATACCCTTTTCAAACAACACAAAACGGCAGCGGTGTGAGAAGGGGCAGGTGGTTCCGGAGTAAAGGACCATCATGATGGATTTCCGTCCTAAAAATGAATACGAATAAAAGCGAAAGGCCAGCGTCTGCGTCAGGCAGACGCTGGCCCCGAAAAACAACCTACTTGACGTGCTTCCAATACGAGGCGTTTAGACGCCACGCCACGACGAAAAACAAACCTAAAAACATCAACACCCAAACGCCGATCTGCTTGCGTTTTTGTTGAATTGGCTCTGACATCCAGGTCATGAAGTTAGTAAGATCTGCGATATCGTTATCGTAAGCCGAGGTGCGCGAGGCCTCGAGCGCCTTGAACTTGTAATCGGCCGAGGCTTTGCCCTGATAGTTGGTAAGCTTTTCGGTTTTACTTGTTGTATAGCCTAAGGCGTCATAAGTCGTGGTGACGCGTTCCCAGCCTGCGGGGCCTTTGCCACCAGGTGCTTCGTGCTGGTGCACAACGACCGAGGTCATTTCGCGCGGCCCCTGGCGCTGGAACAAGACGTGAGGCATTGCTGCCGCAGGGTACGCAAGGTTGTCCCAACCCGTTGGCTTGCTAGTATCGCGATAAAAAGTACGCAAATAAGTATAGATGTAGTCTGAGCCAGTTGGGCCAGCATTGGCTGACTTTGCTCGCGCGATCACTGATAAATCAGGTGGCATCACGCCAAACCAAACCTTACCGTCTTTAACAGAGACCGAGCCCATCATCAAATCTCCAACCTTATCTCCAGTGAATAGCAGGCTGGTACGGATTTGTTCGTCGGTCAGGCCGATGTCGTTCAGTTTGTTGTAGCGCATCGATGCAGCGCTATGGCAATTTAAACAATAGTTAACAAAGAGTTTGGCCCCGTTTTGTAACGAGGTCAGTTCATTGATGCGGTTAGGTGCTCGGTCGAGGGCAAAGTCACCCCCCGAGGCGCTGGCCGTTGTGCAAGTTATCGAGAGGGCAAGAGCACAAAGCAGCTTCTTGATCATGGTCATTCCGTAAATTAGGTTAGGCTCAGTGTGCTTGGAACGTGACTCGGTCAGGAACTGGTTTGAAGGTTCCGAGACAACTCCAGATAGGCATCAAGAAAAAGAAGCCCAGATAAATGAGCGTACCAATTTGCGAGAGCAAGTTAAAGAAGTCTGTAGGCGCCTGAGTACCGAGATAGCCCAAGACAACAAAGTTTGCAAAGAAAACACCGTAGAGCGTTTTGTGCCAACCCGGACGATAGCGGATGGATTTAACCGGGCTGTAGTCGAGCCAAGGCACAAAAAACAGTAGAACAACGGCCCCACCCATGGCGACTACGCCCCAGAATTTTGCGTCGATCAGACGCAATAAGACGGCGACGCCAAGTAGTGCGACGGGTGCAAGTAGTTTGACCAGACCCTTAGTACGAATGAACATGAGGATTGCGGCTACGACAGCGGCGCCGGCAAGCACCCAAGTAAACCCATCGTTGGTCGCTCGAAGCATAGAGTAGAAGGGCGTGAAGTACCAGACTGGCGCAATGTGCAAGGGTGTTTTGAGCGGGTCGGCAGGGATAAAGTTGTTGAACTCAAGAAAGTAGCCGCCCATTTCGGGGGCGAAAAAAACAATCGCCATGAAGATGATTAGAAATCCCATAAAACCCATGATGTCGTGCACGGTGTAATACGGGTGAAACGGGATGCCATCCAGCGGGCGACCGTATTTGTCTTGCTTGGTTTTGATATCGACACCGTCTGGGTTGTTTGAACCCACTTCGTGTAAGGCGACAACGTGCGAAACTACTAAGCCCAGTAAAACTAACGGAATGGCGAAAACATGAAACGCGAAGAAGCGATTCAGTGTGGCATCGGACACCACATAGTCGCCACGAATCCAGATCGAGAGTTCAGGGCCAATAAACGGGATCGCCGAGAAAAGATTCACGATGACCTGCGCACCCCAGAAAGACATCTGACCCCAGGGCAAGAGGTAGCCAAAAAATGCTTCGGCCATCAAGCACAAGAAAATGCCAACGCCAAAAATCCAGACCAGCTCACGTGGTTTGCGGTATGAACCGTAGATGAGCGCGCGCACCATGTGCAGGTACACCACGACAAAAAACATCGAGGCGCCGGTTGAGTGCATATAACGGATAAACCAGCCGCCAGGCACTTCGCGCATGATGTACTCGACGGATTGAAAGGCGAACTGTGCGTCGGGCTTGTAGTGCATGACCAAAAAAATACCGGTCACGATTTGCAGCACGAGCACCAGCAAAGACAGGGCGCCAAAAAAGTACCAGAAGTTAAAGTTTTTGGGCGCATAGTATTCAGACAGATGCGCTTTATACGTGGAGGTCAGCGGAAAGCGCTGGTCGATCCAACCTAGCAGTCCGGTCGTTTCGACGGTTTTATGGCCAGCCATGAAAACGGTTCCTTTACTTGTTCAGTGTCGCGTTGTAGGGGGTAGAGCAACAGACCGTTAGGCCTTGTTGTTCTCGTCAACCCCGACAACGATGCGGGTGTCGCTTAAATACTGATAAGGCGGGACTTCGAGATTGTCAGGTGCGGGTTTGTTTTTAAACACGCGGCCTGCCATATCGAAGGTTGAGCCATGGCAAGGGCACAGAAAGCCGCCGTCCCAGTTTGAGGGCAGGCTTGGCTGCGCACCGGTCGCAAACTTTGCGGTGGGCGAGCAGCCCAGATGTGTACAAATACCAACAGCGACGAACAGCTCTTGCTTGCGCGAGCGCCACTCATTTTTAGCGTAAGCCGGTGTGTAACCTGAGCGTATTGAGTTTGGATCGGCAAGTTCGCCGTTGCTTTGTTTAAGCGACTCAAGCTGCTCTTTGGTGCGGCGAATCAGCCAAACCGGTTTGCCGCGCCACTCGACCGTGCGCATCTCGCCGGGTGCCAGCGTACTGATGTCGACCTCGACGGGCGCACCGGCCGCGCGCGCGCGATCAGAGGGCGCAAACGTGCTGACAAAAGGTACTGCCGCAGCTAAGCCCGCTGCTCCGCCCATCGCACAGGTTGTGCCAATCCAGAAACGGCGGGTGGGGTCTGACGGCAGCGTGACCGGAGCCGCGCCTTCGTCGTCATGCATAACAGAATCCTGACTCATCATCCTATCCTTGTTATTGCGCGGGTGACCTTACCTCTTTGTTAACGCCGCCCGGCAGTCATTACTCAACTAACACTTTTGTCTTGTTGCAAATTTTTTAACCACTTATTATAGCCCGACCGAAGTAACACTTTGTATGGGAGAAATCGGAAATGGCGCAGGGAAAAGGAATTTTCAAAGAATTTGAACAATTTGCTCTACGTGGCAATGTCGTGGATTTGGCCGTTGGCGTGATCGTGGGGGCAGCCTTTGGCAAAATCGTCGACTCGCTTGTCAAAGATATTGTGATGCCAATCGTCAATTTTTTAGTTGGGGGCTCAGTGGATTTCAGCAATAAGTACATCGTTCTATCGCGCCCGGCTCAGTACGCCGGCCCAGATACTTACGCTGATCTGACCAAAGCCGGCGCTAACTTGTTTGCCTGGGGTAATTTTTTAACGATTGTGATTAACTTTGTGCTGTTGGCATTCGTGATCTTTTTTATGGTGAAAGCCATTAATACCGCACGCGCCAAAATGGATCTGGCTGCGCCTCCGCCAATAACCCCTGAGGATATTGAACTGCTGCGCGAGATCAGGGATTCACTAAAGAAGTGATTGCACCGCAAAAACAAGAAATCCTTAATACAAGCCAAGTTAAACCGGGTTGTCGATATCGACAAAGTCCACCCGGATCCCGAACTCTTGCGCAATTGCCTCGCCTAACGCTTGCACACCATAGCGTTCAGTGGCGTGGTGCCCGGCGCTGATAAAGCCGACGCCCGCCTCGCGGGCCAGGTGCACGGTTGGCTCAGAGACCTCACCGGTGATAAATAGCTGTGCGCCCGCGTCAATCGCCCGCTGAAGCAGGTTTTGAGCCGCCCCCGTGCACCAGGCGATTCGCTGAACCGGGAAGTCGGGCGCACCCAGCACAAGCGGAATCCGCTCTAAGCGCTGCTCAACGAGCTGCGCAAAACCGCCTAAGGTGGTGACGCCCGGTCTTGAGCCCAGCCAAAGCAGCTCAGTCGCGGTGCGCGAAGGCTCGGCAATTAGCCCTAAAACTCTTGCGAGTTGTGCGTTATTTCCTAGCACTGGGTGTGCATCGAGCGGCAGGTGATAGGCCAACAGATTCAGGTCGTGTGCGAGCAGCGAGGTCACGCGGACCTTACGTGTTCCAACGAGTCGGGGGTCTTCGCCCTTCCAAAACCAGCCGTGGTGAACAAGCAGCGCGTCAGCCTGTTGTTTTGCCGCGATGTCAATCAAGGCCTGGCTCGCCGTGACCCCCGTGACAATATGGCCAACTGAGTGCTTACCTTCCACCTGTAAGCCATTGGGGCAATAATCGCTAAAGGCTGCCACGTTGAGCGTGGTCGCAAGCCACTGCGTTAAAGTGTGCGTTGAAACAGTTTTCATGATTGCTGGATCCCTCATGCGTCGTCTTTGGCTGTTGTTTGCCCAAGCAGTAACAGTGTGTATCGCGATTTTATTCGTGGTCACGACTTTACGCCCAGATTGGTTGCGCCTGGCAGCGCGCTCTGACCCGCGCCCCGGCATTCCAGCTGGCGCGCTCGGTTCGGGGGCGGTTGATACCGGCGCCGTGCAACAGGCGCCAGGGTCTTATGCGGTGGCGGTTGCGGCGGCCGCCCCGGCAGTGGTTAACATCCACACGACTAAGCGTGTTTCTGCTTCGCGTATGCCCTTACCTGCCGACCCGGCGCTGCGCAAATTTTTTGAACAAATGCCCGGCTTCAATCAGCAGCAGCAGGCCACTAACCTCGGCTCTGGCGTCGTCGTCTCGGACCGGGGTCATATTTTAACCAACTTTCATGTCATTGAGGGCGCCGACGAAATTATTGTCGCTCTGACCGATGGTCGACAGGCGGTTGCGACCGTGGTTGGCGTCGATGCCGATTCAGATCTTGCAGTGTTAAGTATTGCGCTAACAAATCTGCCGCTTTTGCGCTTTACCTTGCTCGAGGCGCCCCGGGTTGGCGATGTCGTACTTGCAATTGGCAATCCGTTCGGTGTGGGTCAGACAATCACTATGGGAATTGTCTCGGCACTGGGTCGTACTGGGCTTGGCATCAACACCTACGAGAACTTTATTCAAACCGACGCGGCCATTAACCCAGGTAATTCAGGGGGTGCACTGATCGATACGCAAGGGCGGCTCGTGGGGATCAATTCGGCGATCTATTCAAAATCAGGTGGCTCGTTAGGAATTGGCTTTGCCATTCCGGCCGAGGCGGCGCAAACGGTGTTGAGTCAAATCCTGACATTTGGCTACGTTAAACGTGGTTGGCTGGGGATTGAACCGCAGGATATGACGGCCGACTTGGCGCGCGCGTTCGGTTTAGAGCGAGCGACTGGAGTCATTATTGCTGGCATGCTTCGCGACGGGCCCGCTGCAAAAGGAGGCTTGAAAGTCGGCGACATCATCCAAGCGATAGACGGCAAGCCTGTCAACGACACCCAACGTTTCATGGCGCGTGTTGCTGCTAAAGCACCGGGTGAGGCCCTTGAACTCAAGCTCTATCGCAATGGTCGCCTTCAAACGTTGAGTTTGACCGCAGGGCAGCGCCCCGCTAAGCCAAGGTAAAAGCCCGTTGACTAGTGGGCAGGTTCGGTGGGCATTTGTCTGACTAACGGCGGATGTGCCGCAATCAGTGACTCAGCCTGAACCAACAGAGGCTGTCGCACGTTTGGATCGAGATGATAGAAGACCTCTTGAAGGCGTGCGAGCTCTTCATCTTCGGTATAAAACCAACTGACGGGCGTATTTAAAATTTCAGCGACACGGCACATCAACTGATAGTCGGGCGAATGTTTGCCGCGTTCGTATTGGTTCATGCGAGCGCTAGCAGACATTGGATCAATTCCGGCAAGTTTGCCGAGTTTTTCTTGTGACAACCCCACGCTTAGGCGGGCCTGTTTAAGACGATGAGCGAGCACGATAGTCCCTTTTCTAGAATCGGCGACCGAACCACAATAGGTGCGATCTGGCTAAGCATTAAGTAAAAAGCTAAAACTGCATTTTTTTCGATCAATGTTGAAAAGATATACCTTAAAACATTTAGTAACAAGTGGAATTTTTAGTAGGTGAAACACTTGTAATAAGGGCAAGCAATCGTCGACTGTTTTAAAGCGAAAGTTGCATCAAATTTGTGCAAACTTCAGGTGACTTCGTCGGCTTTTTCTTCACTGCGGGGTTTGACGCCCCTTGCAACAAGGATCCCGACCTCGTAAAGCACGCACAAGGGTACTGCTAATAAAAACTGGCTAACGACATCTGGCGGGGTCACGACAGCTGCGATCACAAAGGCGCCCACGACGACATAACCGCGGGCTTCTTTCAGTTTGGCAACGGTCACAATCCCCATGCGCACCAAAAGCACAACCGCCACGGGCACCTCGAACGTCACGCCAAAGGCGAGAAACATGGTCATGACAAAGCTCAGATAAGCCTCAATGTCTGGCGCTGGCGTGATCGATTGTGGCGCGAACGACGCAATAAACGAAAACACAGACCTGAAGACTACAAAATAACAAAAGGCCATGCCAGCGATAAACAGAAGCGAGCTTGACACGATAAGTGGTAGAGCTAGTCGTTGTTCGTGGCGGTATAACCCCGGCGCCACAAACGCCCAAACCTGATAAAGCACCACGGGCAGCGACACCACAAAGGCCGCCATCATCGTGACCTTCATGGGCACCATAAAAGGCGTGATAACGCCCGTCGCAATCATTCGAGTGCCCTCTGGTAACGAAGCCAGCATCGGCGCGGCAAGAATGTCATAGATCACCGAAGCGCCGGGATAAATAAACAGCACAACAAACACCACGACTACCGTACCCACTGCGTGTAATAAACGCGTGCGCAGCTCAATCAGGTGCGACATGAAACTTTCGTTTGCCTGTGGCGCTTCGGCTGGGTCTTGGTTTGCGTCGGGCGTGCCGCCGATCGCGTGATTGTCAGAAGGGCTGGTGCTCAAGATTTAGATCCCGGTGTAGTTATCGCCACCGAAACCGGAGGTTGCGCAGAGACTGGCGCTAGAGCGTCGATCTCGAGTTGAGTGGAAATGGGCATTGGCACGAGCACCGGTGCGGGCACCGGCGCCGAAATTTCAGGCGCGACCGGCTCGGGGATCTCGGGATTGGTCATAGACGCTCTGAGCGCCGAGACATCCTGTTCGAGCGAGTCAAGGGGTTTGCGCAGCGAATCTTCGGTACTTTGTAAACTTGACTGCACGCTTTGTGCGGCGTCTTGCATTTGATCTTTTAACTTGCGCAACTCATCAAGCTCGACCTCGCGCTGAATGTCTGTTTTGACATCGTTAACATAGCGTTGCGCGCGGCCGACTAGGTGGCCGAGTGTACGCGCCACTTTGGGCAGGCGTTCAGGGCCAATGACGACAAGCGCCACGACTCCAATGACAAGTAATTCAGTAAAGCTGACGTCAAACATGGTGTGCGAGGTGCCAAAGAGACTCAGCTAGAAAACTAGCCAAAAGGGTTAGTGCGTGCCGGGTTGTGTATTTGACTTTTCTTTAGCTTGCACATCGATGGTTTCGCCTGTTGCGACGCGTTGCACAGGCACGGCCTCAGTCGACGCTGCCGGCTCGGCGTCTTTTGCGTTAGGGTCTTTCATCCCTTCTTTAAAGCCCTTGATGGCGCCGCCTAAGTCGGCACCAATATTACGAATCTTTTTCGTGCCAAAAACCAGCGCCACGATAGCCAGAACGATCAGCCAATGCCAAATGCTAAAACTACCCATGATGAATCTCCGAATTAGTTCTTGAGGGGAGTGAAGCCCTGCCAAGGACGTCTGCCACCAAGAATGTGAAAATGCAGGTGCTTAATTTCTTGCCCGCCCTCTAGGCCTGAATTCGTCGTGAGACGAAAACCACCCTCTGAGCCTGGATTGCAGCCATTTGCTAAGGCAATTTGTTCGACCCGAGTCAGCATTCTACCTAACCAGCCGGCATCTTCGGGTTTAACGTCTTGCATCGACACGACATGGTGCCGAGGCACCATGAGTAAATGTACCGGAGCAGCAGGTTGGATATCATGAAAAACCACACAATCATCATCTGTATAGACGACTTTTGCTGGAATCTCACCTTTTACAATTCTACAGAATAGACAGTTTTCGCTCATGGTGTTGTTTTAAGAGGAACGGGAAAGTTTTTCTTGCAAGCCAGACGACCCTTCGCGGCGAGCGAGTTCGGCCAGCACTTGTTCGGGGCGCAGGCCATGCTCGGTCAGCACCACTAGGCAGTGAAACCAGAGGTCGGCGGTCTCTGACACGATTCGATCAGCCTGCTGATCCTTGACGGCCATGACCAGCTCAGTGGCCTCTTCGCCAATCTTTTTCAAAGCGGCGTCAGGCCCCTTTGAAAAGAGCGTTGCAACGTAGGAGGTGGCGGGATCGCCACCATTGGCGGGCAAGCGCGTGGCCAACGTATCTGCGATTCGAGCCAGTATCGCGTCAGAGACCAGTTTGTTTGCCAAGTCGGGAAGGGGTGCGATCATCTTATGGGCAGGGACTTTTAAAGGATTATTTATAGATCAGCTCTGGGTCTTTAAGGACTGGGTCGACGATGACCCAGCTCGAGGCGTGCGGGTCGCTGGCGAGCTCTAGCCGGCGATAGAAACAGCTTGCGCGTCCAGTATGACAGGCGATGTCGCCGATTTGCTCAACCTTTAGCAAAACGACATCGCCGTCGCAATCAAGCCTGAGTTCAATGAGGCGTTGTACATGGCCCGACTCTTCGCCTTTACGCCAGAGACGCTTGCGCGAGCGCGACCAAAAGACGGCCCGACCGGTTTGCGCTGTTTCGGCAAGCGACTCGGCGTTCATCCAGGCAACCATCAATATTTGCCCTGTCTGGGCGTCTTGTGAAATCGCCGGAATCAAGCCTTTTTCGTCAAATTTGACGTCGGCCAGCCAGCCAGGCGTTGCGCTGTTCATGAGACGCTTCGCCTGACTGCGATACCCTGGTTAGCCATAAAGTCTTTGGCCTGACCCACGGTGTATTCACCGTAATGAAAAATACTGGCAGCTAAGACCGCGCTGGCTCCGCCTAAGGTTACGCCATCGGCCAAGTGCTGCAAACTACCAACGCCACCCGAGGCGATTACCGGAATCGCCACTGCGTCGGCGACGCACCGCGTGAGTTCAAGGTCGAAGCCCGCTTTGGTTCCGTCGCGATCCATGCTGGTTAACAAAAGTTCGCCTGCCCCAAAATCAGCCATCTGCCGCGCCCACGCCACAACATCTAAGCCGGTGCCGCGGCGACCGCCGTGGGTAAAGACTTCCCAAGAGGGGGTTGCACTGTTTGCTACCCGCCGCGCATCAATGGCCACAACGATACACTGCGAGCCATGATAGTTTGCTGCCGCGCGCACGAGTTCGGGGTTGGCGACGGCGGCACTGTTGATCGAGACTTTATCTGCACCGGCGTTAAGCAAGCGTTGCACATCGCTGACCTGACGCACACCCCCGCCGACTGTGAGCGGAATAAAAATCTGCGAAGCGACCTGTTCGATGATCGACAAAATCAAATCGCGCCCGTCGCTCGTGGCGGTAATGTCTAAAAAAGTAAGTTCGTCTGCGCCCTGTTCGTTATAGCGCTGCGCGATTTCGATTGGATCGCCTGCATCGATGAGGTCAACAAAGTTGACCCCTTTGACGACGCGCCCAGCGGTGACATCGAGACACGGAATAATTCTACGGGTCAAGCCGCTGAGCGTGTTCGGCGAGACCGATAGACTCATGGCGCGAGTTCGTCTGCACGCCTTTGAGCGGCTTCAAAATCAAGCGTGCCTTCATAGATGCTGCGACCTAAAATCGCGCCTTCGATGCCCTCGGCCTCGACGGCACACAAGGCCTCAATGTCGCGAAGGTCTGTGACACCGCCTGAAGCGATGATCGGTATGCGGACGTGTTGTGCCAGACGCACGGTTGCTTCAATGTTGACGCCTGTTAGCATGCCGTCGCGACCGATGTCGGTGTAGATAATGGCTTCGCAACCGTAGTCTTCAAATTTTTTAGCCATATCCAACACATCGTGCTTGGTGAGCTTGCTCCAGCCGTCGGTGGCAACTTTGCCGTCGCGCGCATCAAGGCCGACAATAATATTGCCCGGAAAGGCACCGCAAGCATCGTGTAAAAAGCCCGGATTTTTGACCGCAGCTGTGCCGATAATCACATACGAGATACCAAAATCGAGATAGCGCTCGATCGTGTCAAGATCGCGAATGCCACCACCAATTTGAACCGGAATATCCGCGCCGACTGAATCAACAATTGCGCGAATGATGGCTTCGTTTTTAGGTTTGCCCGACACTGCGCCGTTGAGGTCTACGAGGTGCAGGCGTCGCGCGCCGCGATCAAGCCACAGATTAGACATCGCGGTGGGGTCTTCTGAGAAGACGGTCGCGTCGTCGAGGTCGCCTTGGCGCAGTCGGACACAGCGTCCGTCTTTGAGGTCAATTGCAGGGATCAGCAGCATGTGATTTTTAAGGGGTCACGTGAGGGTCATGCCACCCGCGGGGTGGGCTCGTTGTTGCGAAAAGAGTTTAAGGCTTCCAGTCTACAAAATTACGGTAAAGACGCAAACCATATTCTGCACTTTTTTCAGGATGAAACTGTACGGCAAAAATATTATCGGCTGCAACCGCGCAAGTAAATAGCCCGCCATATTGACTTTGCCCGACCGTGAGCTCAGTCTGCGCTGGCACTGCATAATAACTGTGCACAAAATAAAAAGGGGTCAGATCAGGAATATCCTGCCAAAGTGCGTGCGTGCGACTCTGTTTGACGGGATTCCAGCCCATATGCGGCACTTTTAGCTGCTGCGGGCCCGCATAAAAGGGCGGACCTTGAAACCGTTTAACTTCGCCTTTGAATACGCCCAAGCTGGTGGTGTTCCCTTCTTCGCTGCGTTCAAACAACATTTGCTCGCCCACGCAAACCCCAAGCAAGGGTTTGTTCTTTGCAGCTTCGAGCACGGCCTCACGCAGACCAGCGTCGTTGAGGGTGCGAATACAGTCTGCCATCGCCCCTTGGCCCGGAAACACGACGCGTTCAGCGGCCTTGAGATCTTGCGCACGGCTGCACAGGCGGATGTCGGCCTCGGGTGCGGCGTGGCGCAAGGCTCGCTCAACCGAGTGAATATTGCCCATTCCGTAGTCAACAATGGCGATTAAAGCCATGACCTAGAGCACACCTTTGGTAGAAGGCACGATGCCAACGCTGCGCGGGTCGAGCTCAAGCGCCATGCGCAAGGCGCGGCCGGTAGCTTTAAAAATAGTTTCGCACTGGTGATGCGCATTGACGCCGCGTAAGTTGTCGATGTGCATGGTGAGCAAGGCGTGATTGACTAAACCTTGAAAAAACTCAATCGTCAAATCGACATCAAAATTTCCGACGCGAGCTCGCGTAAATGGGACGTGGAACTGTAAGCCCGGACGCCCTGAGAAATCAACAACTACGCGCGATAAGGCTTCGTCGAGTGGTACGTAAGCGTGTCCGTAGCGACGAATACCAGCCTTGTCGCCAACCGCTTGAGCGATGGCTTGCCCGATAGTGATCCCAACGTCTTCAACGGTGTGGTGGGCATCGATTTCGAGGTCGCCTTGGGCGTGCACCTCAAGGTCTATCAGGCCGTGGCGCGCAATTTGATCAAGCATGTGATCAAGAAAAGGCACACCGGTGTCGAGTTTTTGACGACCAGTGCCATCAAGATTGATGGCAACTCGAATCTTTGTTTCGTTGGTGTTGCGAGTAATTTCGGCGGTGCGCATGGCTTGGGCTCTTGACGTCAGAAACTATATTGTAGGGCGGTCTGAGCGAATTGTTGCGTTCAATCGTTCTGAGGCCTTACGTTTAAGGCTTACCAGCGCTCGTGAGGCGATAGGTCGCGCTCGCGGCATGGGCTTGTAACCCTTCGCCTAAGGCGAGTTCGGCCGCGATTTTGCCTAGGGTCTGGGCACCCGCCGGCGACACATGAATCAAACTTGAGCGCTTTTGAAAGTCATAGACGCCCAACGGTGACGAAAACCGCGCGGTGCGTGAGGTCGGCAAGACGTGATTAGGACCTGCGCAATAGTCGCCAAGCGACTCTGAGCTGTGCTGGCCCATAAAAATCGCGCCCGCATGGCGCAGATGCGCAAGCCACGGTTCGGGCTGTTCGATCGAAACTTCAAGGTGTTCGGGTGCAATCTTGTTGCTGATTGCGCACGCCTGAGCCAAATCGCGCACCAAAATCAAAGCACCTCGGTCGCGTAGGCTGGCACGAATAATTTCGGCGCGAGGCATGGTTGGTAAGAGCTTGTCGATCGACTGTTGAACCGCATCGAGATAGCTTGCGTCTGGACACAATAAAATCGCCTGAGCCAGTTCGTCGTGTTCGGCTTGCGAGAACAGATCCATTGCAATCCAGTCAGGCGCGGTTTTGCCGTCGCAAATAATCAGGATCTCGCTTGGGCCTGCGATCATGTCGATGCCCACCGTACCAAAGACTCGGCGCTTTGCCGCCGCAACATACGCATTACCTGGGCCCACGATTTTATCGACGGCGGGGACGGTCGTGGTGCCGTAGGCCAGCGCACCGACAGCCTGAGCGCCGCCAATCGCAAAACACCGGTCAACGCCGGAAATCGCCGCTGCTGCGAGCACCAGCGCGTTACGCTGGCCGCCAGGGGTCGGGGTAACCATTATGACTTCGGGCACGCCCGCGACTTTTGCCGGGATCGTGTTCATGAGTACCGATGAGGGGTAGGCGGCCTTGCCGCCGGGCACGTATACGCCAACGCGATCAAGCGGCGTGACTTGTTGGCCTAAACGCGTGCCATCCTCCTCGGTATAAGACCAACTCTTTTGAATTTGGTGAGCATGGTAAGTGCGCACCCGCTCGGCTGCAGCCTCAAGCGCCTGCCGTTGCGCCTTGGGTAGTTCGGCTAGTGCACTTAGCCAGTCGCTGCGCGGGATTTCTAGTTCGGCGGCGTGATTGACTTGAACCCGGTCAAACTCACGCGTCAGACGCACAAGCGCAGAATCGCCCTGACTGCGCACTTGCTTGAGGATGCTTGCCGCAGCCAAGTCGATCGCCTCGTCTTGTTCGGCGTCGAACGCCAGCAACGTGCTGAGCTTGGCGTCAAAATCTGCATCGCTTGAATCTAAACGTGAAAGTATTGCCATGTTGTCGATCTCGGTATGGACTACGCTGCGGCCCGTGCGCGGCTAGCCTGTTCAAAGGCATCTAGCAGAGGCTGAAGCTCTGCGTGGCGTGTTTTTAATGCGGCCCGGTTGACCACTAAGCGCGAGGAGATTGGCATGATGTCTTCGACGGCCACCAAGTCGTTGGCTTTGAGTGTGTTGCCCGTTGAGACCAAGTCGACAATCGCATCCGCTAAGCCCACCAAAGGCGCAAGCTCCATTGAGCCATAGAGCTTGATCAGATCAACGTGTACCCCCTTGGCGGCGAAGTGTTCGCGCGCAGCCTGGGTGTATTTAGTTGCGACGCGCAGGCGCGCACCTTGCTTGACCGCTGCGTCATAATCAAACCCTTTGCGCACCGCAACGGACAGGCGGCAGCGGGCGATGTTCAGGTCAATCGGTTGGTAAAGTCCGCCCGGATGCTGGGCTGCATGTTCGAGCAGTACGTCTTTGCCTGCGATCCCTAAATCGGCGGCGCCGTATTCAACGTAGGTGGGGACATCGGAGGCGCGCACGATGATCAGGCGCAAAGCAGGATTACTCGTGGCGATGATGAGTTTTCGCGATTGCTCGGGGTGCTCTGAGACTTCAATCCCCGCAGCCTTTAGCAACGGCAAGGTTTCTTCAAAAATACGCCCTTTCGACAGAGCCATGGTCAGGGGGCGCAGTGCCTCGGGCATGTTCATGAGAGCTCCTTACAAGATAGACGTTCGATTTTGGCACCTAACTGTCTGAGCTTGTGTTCCATGCGTTCGTAGCCGCGATCAAGGTGGTAGATGCGCTCGACGATTGTTTCACCTTCGGCCGCCAGACCGGCAATCACCAAGCTGGCAGAGGCGCGAAGGTCGGTCGCCATGACGGTCGCACCCGATAGCTTAGCTACGCCGCGGACCACTGCGGTATGGCCATCAATATCGATGCGTGCGCCTAAGCGCAGCAGCTCTTGCACGTGCATGTAGCGATTTTCAAAAATGGTTTCGGCAATGACCGAGGTGCCATCRGCTAACGCATTGAGTGCCATCACTTGCGCCTGCATGTCAGTCGCAAAGCCGGGGTATTCGTGCGTACGAAAATCAACCGGCTTGGGGCGTTGAGTCATGGTGGCGTGAATCGAGTCAGTGCCGCAGGTCAGCCTCAGGCCCGCTTCTTGCAGTTTGGCCAGTGTCGCGCCCATCGTGYCAGGTGCCACGTTGCGCAGCGTGATGTCGCCACCTGCGGCGCCCACCGCACATAAAAAGCTACCCGCTTCGATACGGTCTGGAATCACGCGATGGGTGGCACCGTGCAAAGTTTTTACGCCATCAATCACAATGCGGTCAGTGCCGTGGCCTCGAACCTGCGCGCCCATTTTGATTAAAAGTTCGGCCAGGTCGACGACTTCGGGTTCGCGAGCGGCGTTTTCTAAGACGGTTTGACCTTCAGCTAACACAGCGGCCATCAGCAGATTCTCGGTACCGGTGACGGTCACCATATCGGTACGAATGACCGCGCCCTTCAGGCGCGAAGCCCGCGCAACGACAAAGCCGTGCTCGATGCGGATGTCGGCACCTAGGGCCGCTAAGCCTTGAATGTGCTGATCAACCGGCCGCTGACCAATGGCGCAGCCCCCAGGCAAGCTGACACGCGCTTGACCAAAGCGGGCGAGCAAAGGGCCTAGAACCAGTATCGAGGCACGCATGGTTTTAACGAGCTCGTAAGGCGCCTCGAGGGTAGTGACGGCATTGGCGGTAATGTTGACAGTCCCGCCGGTCTCACGCGCGCAACGTACCCCCATCTGGCTCAATAACTTAAGCGTCGTGGTGATATCGTTCAATTCGGGCACGTTGGTCAGGGTGATGGTGTCAGCAGTTAGCAAACCCGCACACAAAATCGGCAACGCTGCATTTTTCGCGCCCGAAATACTGATCTCGCCTTGCAGGCGATTRCCGCCGGTGATTCGTAAAATATCCATCAGGAAGCTTGGTTGAACTCTTCAGGGGTGAGCGTACGCATCGAGAGCGCGTGGATTTCTTGTTTCATGCGATCGCCAAGTGCGCCATATACCAACTGATGCCGGGCGATCAGACGCTTGCCGGCAAAGGCGTTACTAACGATGACCGCTTCAAAATGCGCGCCATCACCGCTGACTTCGAGGTGCTCACAAGCCAGGCCGGCGGCAATGTAAGCGCGGATATCTTCGGGGGTAGGCAACATGATCTGTAAGATCCTTAGTGGGCAATGGTTCTAGAATATTCGGTATTTTAAACGCCTGAGGCTGAACCCACAGGCGCCTGGCGACGCGAGGTGTTCAAGTTCGTAGCTTGTAGCCCCGTCCAAGTAGTCGCAAGGCAAAGGTAGCCAAAACGAGAAAGACGCTTGCCACTACAGCCAAACTTTGCCAGGGCGAGACGTCTGCCACGCCAAAAAAACCATAGCGAAACCCGTCAATCGTGTAAAAAAGCGGATTCCAGTGCGATATCATCTGCCAGAACGTGGGTAGCGTATGCACCGAATAGAACACGCCAGATAAAAAGGTTGCCGGCATGATCAGAAAGTTTTGAAAAGCCGCCAACTGATCGAATTTCTCGGAGGTGAGCCCGGCGATCAAGCCCAAAATCGCCATAATTGCGCAGGACAGCACAGCAAACACCAGCGCCCACAGAGGATGCTGAATCGGCATAACGTTAAAGTACAGTGAGACGAGCCAAACACAGGTGCCCACGGCGAGCCCTCGCGTGATCGCGGCCAACACATAAGCACTGAAAAACTCTCGATGAGAGATTGGTGGCAGCAGCACAAATACCAGATTGCCTGTGACCCGACTTTGTATCAACGAAGAAGAGGGGTTTGCAAAGGCATTTTGCAACATGCTCATCATCATCAGACCAGGAATCAAAAAAGCGGTGTAGGGGACAATACCATAGACCTGAATGCGGTCTTGCAGCACCTGAGCAAAAATCACCAGATAAAGTAACGCCGTGATAACCGGTGCCGCGATAGTCTGAAAACTGACTTTCCAAAAACGCAACAACTCTTTGCCAAGCAGGGTCGGAAAACCTGAGCCTGCACCGACCCGAGCAGTCAGAAGAGGTGCACTCATGGTTGGACCTCGGTAAGTTTAGAGGGCTCTGCACGCATGATTTGCATAAAGGCGTGCTCAAGATTGCCACCAGCCCGCGCGAGTAACGCTTGCGTGGTGTCAAGCGCCACGATGCGCCCGCCCTTGAGCATGGCGGTGCGATGACACAACGCCTCGGCCTCTTCAAGATAGTGGGTGGTCAAAATAATTGTGTGGCCTTGCGCGTTTAGGCGCGAGATGAATTCCCAAAGGCTGCGACGCAAATCGACATCCACACCGGCCGTGGGTTCGTCAAGCACAATCACCGGGGGGCGGTGCACCAGGGCTTGAGCGACGAGCACGCGGCGCTTCATGCCGCCCGACAGCGCGCGCATGTTTTCGTCGGACTTATCGGTTAGTCCAAGATTGGCTAGGATTTCATCGATCCAGTCATCGTTACGTCGAAATCCGAAATAGCCGGACTGAATACGTAAGGTTTCGCGCACCGTAAAAAACGGATCGTAGACCAACTCTTGGGGCACTACGCCCAGCGAACGTCTGGCTGCCTGGTAGTCGGTCACAACATCATGACCGCAGACGCTCGCGCGTCCTTGGGTGGCTTGGCAAAGTCCGGCTAAGACGGAAATGAGCGTCGTTTTGCCAGCACCATTGGGGCCAAGCAGGGCAAAAAACTCACCGTGCTCGATCGTCAGAGACACATCGTCAAGGGCCTGCAAGCCGGTTCCAGTGGGCGCGCGCAATAGGCTACGCCAACCGGTCGCGCGTGGCAAAAAAATTTTTGAGACATGCTCAAACGAAACAGCGGACATAATGGCCTTGTGATGCGTGCCGCAGGCAAAACAAGCCTGCGCCGGTGTCAGCCCTGTGGGGCTGATTGGACTTTATTGTTGTGCCCGTTGGTTTAGTGCCTGAATCAAACCATCGATGCCGTTTTGGCTAATTTGCTGAGCGAACTGGTTGCGATAGTTTTCGATCAGCCAGATATTTTCGACGTTCAGGTCGTAAATCTTCCAGCCCTCGGGCGTTTTTTCCAAGCGATAGTCGAGCGCAATCGGTTGCGTGTTGGCGCGTTGCGTGACTTGCGACTTGACCACCGCGTCAGTGGCGCCAGGCTCCCCCCGAAAGGCTAAGGTCTTAATGGCCGTGGCTTCGTCCACACGGGTAAACGCGCCGCTATAGGCGCGCGCAAGGGTACCCCGAAACGCTTTCACAAGTGCGGCTTGTTGCTCGGGTGTTGCCTGGCGCCAATAGCGACCGGCCGCGAGTCGCGTGGTTTTTTCAAAGTTAACGTTTGGCAAAATCAGTTCATCTACCAGCGCATTGACGCGCGCAGCATTGCCGGCGCGCACGCTGCTGTCAGACTTCAGCGCAGCCAGCATTTGATCTGCAACTTGTTGCACAAAATCGTTGGGTGCGGCGTTTGGATCAGGCTTGTTTTGTGCGTGTGCAGCTTGCCCGATGCCCAATAACAGGCAACAAACGAACAATCTTATGCAGGCAGAAAAGCGAGCGTTCATCAACAGATCCTTTCGATTGAGGGTACAACGATTTGCTCGGGAGCGTCGCAGGGTTTCATTTTTTTGGAGTCAGGCCAAGCGCCTTTTCGTCGGTGGGCGCAGCCTCAAAATCTTCGTAGCTTGGCAGCTTTTCGGCCGCGGCGTTCGAGCCGTTGACCTGCACGCTGCGACGTTTAAGGTAGGCGTCGCGAATAAAACTATAGGGGTCAAGCGCGGTGCGGTCGACGGTGTTGGTGACCTCGAGCAAGGCTTCGCGCCGCGCGACCACTTCAAGGCCATAGATCGAGTTGCGCACATCGATATTATTAATCAATGAGCCATACCCAAACTGATTGACATACACGTCGACAGCCCGGCCAACGCCGTCTCTAAGCGTGCTCGGGCCGACAATGGGTAGCACTAGATAAGGCCCAGAGTCAAATCCCCACACGCCCAGGGTGACGCCGAAGTCGTTCGGGATACGCTTGGCGCCAGTTTGGCTGGCCAGATCCAAACAGCCACCTAGCCCCATCGTGCTGTTCAGTAGAACTCGGCCAAAGGTGTTCAAGGCGTCCACCTGGCGCCCCTGCAGTGTGCTGTTAAACCACGACCAAACGTCGCCAAGGTTCAAAAAGATATTGTTAATACAGGTGCGAACGGGTTGAGGCGTAACAAACGCGTAGGCTTGCGCGACCGGCTTTAAGATTGCGCGATCAACGGCGTCGTTGAACTCGAAGACCACTCGATTAGAGGCTTCAAGCGGGTCGTTTGGATTGGGTGGCCCCAGTGTGCGCGTGGCGCAGCCCGTCAGTGCCACGAGTGCCAAGGCACAAAGCGCCAGAGTCAAAGAGCGAAAAGATAAACGAGTGCGCATGTTGTTTGACCGTTAAGGTGCGGGTTTTGCCGCGGTGTTTGCGTCGGCGGCAGGTGCGGTGCCTTGTTTTTCGGCAGACGAATACAAAAACTGACTAATCAGACTTTCAAGCACGATTGCGCTTTGCGTAAATTGTAGGGTGGCACCCGGGACAAGATTGGCCTCGTCACCGCCAGCCTCAAGGCCAATGTATTGTTCGCCTAACAGGCCCGACGTTAGAATTTTGGCTGAAGAATCTTTTGGAAACAAATAGTTTTTTTCGAGCTGAAGCGTCACAACAGCCTGAAAGGTTTTTTCGTCAAGCGTGATGCTCGCCACACGGCCGACCACGACGCCAGCACTTTTAATTGGCGCGCGGACTTTTAGCCCGCCGATGTTGTCAAACTTCGCCGAGAGGGCGTAAGTGGGCGCAAACGAAAAGCTACTGAGGTTACCGGCACGCAAAGCGAGAAAAGCTAGCGCAAGCGCACCTAGCAACACAAAGAGACCCACCCACCAATCTGTTTTTTCATTCGACATTTTTTGACTCGGTTAGTGACTGAACATTAGCGCAGTCAGTAGAAAATCTAGACCCAAGACCGCAAGAGAGCCTGTCACGACGGTGCGCGTGGTTGCACGCGCGACGCCTTCTGGGGTCGGCCGCGCGCGCCAGCCTTCGTAAAGAGCGATTAACGTCACTGCGACACCGAAGATAATACTTTTGATCACGCCATTTAAGATGTCTTTGTAGACATCCACCCCGTTTTGCATTTGCGACCAAAAGGCGCCGGTGTCGATACCAATGAGTAGCACGCCAACCACCCAGCCCCCCAGAATGCCGACCGTCGAGAAAACTGCCGCCAGAATCGGCATGGCGATCACGCCACCCCAAAAACGTGGCACAAAGACGCGGGCAAGTGGGTCGACCGCCATAACTTCCATGGCGGCTAATTGCTCGCCGGCTTTCATTAGGCCAATTTCTGCCGTCAGCGAGGTGCCCGCCCGTCCGGCAAACAGCAAGGCCGTCAGGACGGGGCCTAGCTCTCGGGTCAACGAGAGCGCGACCAGCAGGCCGAGCGCCTCTTCAGAGCCATAGCGGTTCAGGGTGTAATAGCCTTGCAAGCCTAAAACAAAGCCCACAAATAAACCCGAGACAATAATAATCAGCAGTGAAAAATTACCGATGAAGTGCACTTGCTGAGAAACTAGCCGAGGGCGCTTAAAGACAATCTCGCTGCGCTGTAACAGCATCAAAAAGAACCGAGTAAACAGGCCGAGCCCGGTGAGTCGGGCGCGCACACTTTGGCCGAGCGTGCTTAAAAAACTGGGGCGACTCATGTTCGGGCGCCTGTCTGAATGAGCCAAGCTTCAAAGGCGGGAGTCAGGGGATAATCAAAAGCGACGGGCCCATCGGCCTGCCCATTTAAGAACTGCTGCACGTAAGGGTCGGTCGAGGCAGCAAGAGTTGCCGGCGCGCCGTGCGCTTTAAGCTGACCTTGACCAACTAAATACACCTGATCCGCGATGGCGAAAGACTCGGCAATGTCATGGGTGATGACCACCGAGGCGCAGCCCAGGCGGTCTGACAAACTGCGAATCAGACGCGCCGTGATGCCAAGCGAGATCGGATCGAGTCCGGCGAAGGGCTCGTCATAGAGCACGAGCTCAGGCTCAAGCACGACCGCGCGGGCCAGTGCGACGCGACGGGCCATGCCACCAGAGATTTCAGAGACTTTTAGGTGCGCGGCTGCACGCAGGCCGACTGCGTTGAGTTTTTCGAGAACGCGCTCGCTGAGTTGTAACGCAGACATGTCGAGATGTTCGCGCAATGGGAAGGCGACATTTTCAAAGACATTGAGGTCGGTAAATAGCGCGCCTTGTTGAAAAAGGACGCCCATCCGTTGCCTGAGAGCTTGCAAGCCTGGGCGATTGGTGCGCGCGAGGTCTTGCCCAAACAGGGTGATTGTTCCGCGACGCGCCGCGAGTTGGCCCGTCGCGGCACGCAGCAACGTGGTTTTGCCTGACCCCGAGCCGCCCATTATTGCCACAACTTGGCCGGGCATGACCTCAAGCGAGATGTCTTGCAGCACAGTGAAATCACCGTAGCTAAGCGAGACGCCTTCGAAGCGCAGCACTGCTTGGTTTGAGGTCAGAGGGGGCGGAAGCATAAAGAACCAAAAGGTGCAAAGCAGAATTTAGCGGCAAAGCGCAAACAAAACTTGCAAGCGTTCAAGCGCCAGACACTAATTGTAACGCCCGACGTGGGATATTTGACCTGAGATGCAATCAGGTTTCTTGGTTTTTTTTGCGAAGTTATTGAGGCTGAATGTTTGCAGCTTGAATCACTTTGGCCCATTTTGCGGTTTCGCTGGCAATGAACTGAGCGAAGGCCTCGGGTGAGCCGCCTGCGGGTTGGCTGCCGGAGTCTGTAATCTGCTTGAGCACTTCAGGGTCGAGCAGGATTTCGTTGAGGACGGCATTGAGCTTGCTGATGATGGCCGGGGGTGTGCCACCCGGAGCGATCACTCCCTGCCAATTGTAGGACTCAAAGTCAGCTACACCGAGCTCGGCCATGGTGGGCACGTCGGGCAGTAGGGCGAGCCTTTTGGTTGAGGTCACCGCGAGTGGCCGGATCTTGTTGCCCTTGATTGCCGGAAGCGCGGCATAACCCATTTCAAACATCATGCTCAAGTGGCCCGCCATGAGGTCTGTCGAAGCGGGCGCGCCGCCTTTGTAAGGTACATGCACGATATCAATCTTGGCGATTTCGCGAAACATTTCACCCGACAGATGGTGGGCACCCCCAATGCCGGAGGAGCCAAAGGTGAGTTTGCCGGGCTCTTTCTTAGCCAGCGCGATGAGCTCGGGCAAGCTTTTGACGGGCATGCTGTTGGCTACACTGAGCACCAAAGGGCTGTTTTCAATCAGGATGATAGGCGCAATCTCTTTGGTGGGGTTGTAAGACAGCATGGTCATCAAGCTTGGGTTGACGGCTAGCGGCGCTAAATTACCTGAACCAATTGTGTAGCCATCGGGCAGCGCTTTGGCAATAAAGGCGGTACCAATCACGCCACCTGCTCCGGTTTTATTTTCGACCACAACTGACTGGCCTAGCTTATCCGTCAGCTTGCGCGCGAGTAATCGCATGCGCGTGTCGGCAAAGCCGCCTGCTGCATACGTCACCACCAATGTGATGTTTTTGTTCGGCCAGGGCTTGGCGCCTTCTGGGGCCGACTGGGCACCGGCGGGGGTGGTCAAACAGAGCGCCAACAGGCTCAGGGCAAGTGCGTGCAAGCGTTTAGCAGGGTGAGTCATAGAGAGTTTCGGGTGAGCGTGGGTTAACGGGGCAATTCGCTGACGCCCATCAAAAACTCATCAACTGCGCGCGCGCATTGACGGCCTTCACGAATCGCCCAAACGACCAGTGATTGACCGCGCCGCATGTCTCCGGCAGCAAAGACGTTTGCAAGGCTTGTGCGATAGTCGTCGGTGTTGGCGCGCACGTTGCCGCGTGCATCTTGCTCGACGCCAAAGGCAGTTAAGACATTGCCTACAGGCGCGATAAAACCCATGGCAAGCAAGACGAGATCAGCTTTGATGTCAAATTCTGAGCCTTTTACCTCTTGCATTTTTAGCTGTCCCGACGCTTCGTCTTTGATCCACTCTACGCGTGCAACGACGAGTTTCTCGACTTTACCGCCTTTACCTGCCAGCGATTTACTGGTAATTGCCCAGTCGCGTTCGGCGCCCTCTTCGTGCGACGAAGAGGTGCGCAATTTAGCGGGCCAGTAGGGCCAAGTCATCGCTTTGTTTTCGGTCTCGGGTGGGCGTGGCATGAGTTCAATCTGCGTGACGGATTTGGCGCCGTGTCGGTTGCTGGTGCCCACGCAATCCGAGCCGGTATCGCCTCCGCCAATGACGATGACGTGTTTGTCTTTTGCGAGTACCTGAGCGCTGAGTGTGTCGCCTGCAACGACCCTATTTTGTGGACTTAAAAAATCCATCGCATACATCACACCCTCGAGCTCGCGCCCAGCAATCGGCAGGTCGCGCGGAGTTTCACAGCCACCAGTCAGGACGATGGCGTCAAACTCTTTTTGTAATGCCTCGGGAGTTAGGACGGTTAATTTTTGTTCAGGGGCGTCTGCAGCGCTGCCAATGTAATGCGAAGTTTTGAAGCTCACACCCTCGGCTTGCATTTGAACGATGCGCTGATCAATCAGTGTTTTTTCGAGTTTGAAGTCGGGGATGCCATAGCGCAACAAGCCGCCGATGCGATCGTTCTTTTCAAAGACAGTGACGCTGTGACCTGTACGCGCTAATTGTTGCGCGCAGGCCAGACCTGCCGGACCTGAGCCAATTACGGCAACGGTCTTACCGGTCTGGTGGGCAGGAAGCTGAGGCACGACCCAGCCTTCGGCCCAGCCCTTATCGATGATCGCGTGCTCGATCGACTTGATGCCGACGGCCTCATCGTTGATGTTGAGCGTGCAGGCGGATTCACACGGCGCGGGGCAGATCCGACCTGTAAATTCAGGAAAATTATTGGTAGAGTGCAACACCTCAAGTGCGCCACGCCAATTTTGGCGGTAGACCAAGTCGTTCCAGTCGGGGATGATGTTGTTAACAGGGCAGCTGTTGTTGCAGAACGGAATTCCGCAATCCATGCAGCGCGCCGCTTGTTTGCCTGCCTGCTCGTCTGACAGGTGCAAGACAAATTCGCGCCAGTGTTTCAGGCGACTTGCAGGAGCCTCTGAGGCCTCTTGCAGCCGATCGACCTCTAAAAAACCAGTGATTTTTCCCATGATATTTCCTTAAGCTGCCTTGGGTTGGGGATTCGCGGCACGCCACATCTCGCCGAGTGCGCGCTTGTAATCCACAGGCATAATTTTGATGAACTTGCCGCGGGCGGTTTCCCAGTTGCTGACCAGATCGCGTGCGCCGAAACTGCCGGTGTAACGAAAGTGGTTTTCAACTAAACGCTTAAGCATGACTTCGTCGGTCTCGCGCCTGTGTGCGCCGCTCAAACTGTGCCAGACGTCGATACCTTGCGATTTTTCTTGCTCGGCCGACGAAAGAACCGGTTCGATGGCGACCATCGTCAGGTTGCAGCGTTCGGCGAACGTACGCTCGGGATCCCAGACGTAGGCGACCCCGCCTGACATGCCCGCCGCGAAGTTTCGTCCGGTTGAGCCAAGCACGACAACCGTGCCGCCCGTCATATATTCGCAACCATGATCGCCGGTGCCCTCAACGACGGCTGCCGCCCCCGAGTTGCGTACCGCAAAGCGTTCGCCGGCCACGCCATTGAAGTAGGCCTCGCCTCCGGTTGCGCCGTACAGCACTGTGTTGCCCACGATGATGTGTTCGGTGCCTAGCCCGCGAAAATCGTTTGGCGAACGCACGATAATGCGGCCACCCGACAACCCCTTGCCGACATAATCGTTACCTTCGCCAACTAAATCGAGCGTCACGCCGCGCGCTAAAAACGCGCCAAAGCTTTGACCCGCAGTACCGTTGCACTGTATGTGGATCGTGTCGTCAGGCAAGCCCTCGTTGCCGTATTTAGTGGCGATGCGCCCCGAAAGCATCGTACCAATCGTACGGTTTCGATTGCGCACGGGCACGATAAACGAGACTTTTTCGCCGCGCTCGAGTGCCGTACGGCTGCGTTCAATGAGCTCGTGATCAAGTGCTGTTTCGAGCCCGTGATCTTGCGTTTCAACCTGACGGCGTGGGCTGTCGTTGGTGGGTTGATAAAACACGCGGCTGAAGTCCAGGCCGTGGGCTTTCCAGTGCTCGATACCCGAGCGGGTATCGAGCAGATCGACGCGCCCAATAAGCTCGTCAAAGGTGCGAATACCGAGTTGAGCCATGATCTCGCGAACTTCTTCGGCGACAAAGAAAAAGTAGTTCACGACATGTTCTGGCTTGCCCTGAAACTTTTGACGCAAGACGGGATCT
Organism: Alcaligenaceae bacterium; assembly: GCA_002737415.1. Lineage (GTDB taxonomy): Bacteria > Pseudomonadota > Gammaproteobacteria > Burkholderiales > Burkholderiaceae_B > Zwartia. The sequence continues at coordinate 119,886 of NSIQ01000025.1, forward strand.
TGCGTCGCCACGCCAACGGGGCAGGTGTTGAGGTGACACTTGCGCATCATGATGCAGCCTTCAACGACCAGCGGGGCGGTTGCAAAGCCAAACTCATCGGCACCGAGCAGTGCACCGATCGCAACATCGCGACCCGTTTTCATTTGGCCGTCGGCTTGTACGCGGATGCGGCTACGTAGTTTGTTGAGCATCAGGGTTTGCTGGGTTTCAGCCAGGCCAAGCTCCCAGGGCGTCCCTGCGTGTTTGATGGAAGAGACCGGCGAGGCGCCTGTGCCGCCATCGTGGCCAGAGATCGTGACGTGATCAGCTTTGGCCTTGGCAACGCCCGCGGCGACGGTACCTACGCCGACTTCTGAGACGAGCTTGACTGAGATTGAGGCGCGCTCATTGACGTTTTTAAGATCGTGAATGAGTTGCGCCAGATCTTCGATTGAATAAATGTCGTGATGAGGCGGGGGCGAGATTAAGCCCACGCCTGGCACTGAACAACGCAGCTTGGCAATGTATTCAGAGACCTTGTGACCAGGTAACTGACCACCTTCGCCAGGCTTGGCACCTTGCGCCATTTTGATTTGAATCTGATCTGCGCTCGAGAGGTATTCGGCGCTGACACCGAACCGCCCCGAGGCAACCTGTTTGATCTTAGAGCGCATCGAGTCGCCCGCTTGCAGCGGCACGTCGGCGGCAATGCGATCGACCCCAAGCTCAGAAGCGAGTGTGGCGCCCGCCAGGATGCCACTATTGCCGGTACGCAGCTCGTTACGATAGCGCAGTTGGTCTTCACCGCCTTCACCCGTGTTGGATTTTCCGCCAATACGGTTCATGGCAACAGCCAAAACTGAATGTGCCTCGGTTGAAATCGAGCCGAGCGACATGGCGCCCGTGGCAAACCGCTTGACGATGTCTTTGGCGGGTTCAACCTCGTCTAGCGCAATCGCGCGTGCGGGATCGACTTTAAATTCAAACAACCCACGCAGCGTCATGTGGCGCTTGCTTTGATCGTTGATCAATTGCGCGTACTCTTTATAAGTCCGGTAATTATTTGCCCGCGTGGCATGCTGCAACTTGGCAATCGAGTCAGGTGTCCACATGTGCTCTTCGCCGCGCACGCGATAAGCATATTCGCCCCCAGCGTCAAGCGCGTGGGCAAGTACTGGGTCGTTGCTAAAGGCCGCACGGTGGGTGCGCAAGGCTTCTTCAGCGACCTCGAAAATACCAATCCCTTCGATCGTGCTTGCAGTGCCTGAAAAGTATTTATTGACTAGCGCGGTGCGCAAACCGACTGCCTCAAAAATCTGTGCGCCGCAGTACGACATATAAGTCGAGATGCCCATCTTGGACATGACTTTGTTCAGACCCTTGCCAATCGCCTTGACATAGTTTTTTTCGGCCTTGTCGGGGTTGGCTGACATTTGCTTGAGGCTCTCAAGCGCAAGAAATGGGTGAATGGCTTCGGCGCCGTAGCCACCGAGCAAGGCAAAGTGATGCACCTCACGCGCTGAGCCGGTCTCAACAACAAGCCCAGTGTTGGTGCGTAAACCTTCTCGGATTAAATGCTGGTGAATGGCCGAGGTGGCCAGCAGGGCTGGGATGGCGACATGTTCGTGATCGACGCGTCGGTCGGTCACGATTAAGACAGTGAAGCCGGTGTTGACCGCATCGACTGCACGCGCGCAGAGCGCGGCTAGGCGTGCCTCGATACCTTGTGCGCCCCAAGCCGCGGGGTATGTGATGTCGAGTTCAAAGCTGCGGAATTTATCGCCAGTGACTTCTGCAATCGAGCGTAGTTGCGCCATCTCGGCGACATCTAACACTGGCTGAGTGACCTCAAGGCGCAGCGGCGGGTTGACGTTATTGATGTCGAGTAGATTGGGCTTGGGCCCAATGAACGACACCAGTGACATCACCATCTGTTCACGAATCGGGTCGATGGGCGGGTTGGTGACTTGCGCAAACAGTTGCCGAAAGTAGTTGTAAAAAGGCTTTGCGCGGTTTGACAAAATCGCGAGTGGGGCGTCGTTGCCCATTGAGCCAATCGATTCTTCTCCGGTATCGGCCATCACCTCGAGAATGAATTTGTAATCTTCTTGTGTCCAACCAAATGCTTGTTGGCGATCAAGCAAGGTTTCGTTCGGCGTGAGTAAAGCGGCTTTGAGCGGCGCGGGCAACGACTCAAGCTTGACGCGCAGGCGATCAATCCATTGCCGGTACGGGCGCGAGTTCGCTAACTGCGATTTGATCTCGGCGTCGTCGATGATTCGGCCTTGCTCAAGGTCAATTAAAAACATCTTGCCAGGTTGCAGACGCCATTTTTTTACGATACGGTTTTCTGGAATGGGTAGTGTGCCCGCCTCTGAGGCCATGATTACCATGTCATCATCGGTGATCAGATACCGTGCCGGACGCAGTCCGTTGCGATCAAGGGTGGCGCCGACCTGGCGGCCATCGGTAAAGGCAACGGCCGCTGGGCCGTCCCAGGGTTCCATCATTGCGGCGTGGTACTCGTAAAACGCGCGACGGCTTGCGTCCATGTGGGTGTGTTGTTCCCAGGCTTCAGGAATCATCATCATCATGGCGTGAGCGAGCGAATAGCCCGACATGACTAAGAGCTCGAGGCAGTTATCAAAGGTAGCGGTATCTGACTGGCCCTCGTAGACGATTGGATAGAGTTTTTGTAGATCATCGCCCAACACGGCAGAGTGCATCATTCCTTCGCGTGCGCGCAACCAGTTGAAGTTGCCCTTGACCGTGTTGATTTCGCCGTTGTGGGCGATCATGCGATAGGGGTGGGCCAGCGGCCACGCCGGAAACGTATTGGTCGAAAAGCGCTGGTGCACGAGTGCCACGGCGGATACGGTTAGTGGGTCGGCCAGATCGCGATAGTAACGACCCACCTGATCGGCCAGCAACAGACCTTTATAGACGATGGTACGTACTGAAGCGGAGGGAACAAAATACTCTTGACCATGCACGAGACCCATCGCCTGGATCGCGTGGCTGGCGGTTTTGCGAATGACGTACAGCTTGCGCTCAAGCGCGTCGGGTACCATCACGTCGGCACCGCGGCCAATGAAAAGCTGACGGATCACCGGTTCGCAGGCCCGCACCGTTGGAGACATTGGCATGTCTGCATCAACCGGAACATCTCGCCAACCTAAGACTACTTGTTTTTCGGCGCGCACCGCGCGCTCGAGTTCTTGCTCACAGGCCAGACGTGAAGCGATTTCTTTGGGCAAAAAAACCATCGCAACACCGTATTCCCCCGGGGCCGGCAGAACAACGCCCTGACGCGCCAGATCTTGGCGAAAAAAGGCATCGGGAATTTGGATCAGGATGCCTGCGCCGTCGCCCATGAGTTTGTCGGCACCGACGGCTCCGCGATGATCAAGATTCTCGAGGATTTTGAGGCCTTGTTGAACAATCGAGTGGCTCTTTTGCCCTTTAATGTGTGCAACAAAGCCAACACCGCAGGCGTCGTGCTCGTTGGCGGGAGAGTAAAGACCCTGGGCTTTGGGCAGGCCAACGGGAGCGCTCGCCGCGACTTGTCTTTGGGCGGTGGGCTTAAACGTTAACGGGTAGGTCGACATGAGGTGCTCCTGAACCACTACGGGCATGTTGCGGTGCGAGGGAAGAACAGTACGCCTGAAAACGGAGCGCAGCAAGCGGATTTAATTAGGGTGCGTCCCTAATTTATTGAATGAACCAAAAAATCGCATATTTAATGGGGGCGTACCATCGTACGGCTTGCACCCCCAGCCTTCTTTATCAAGCTTTGCCGCCTGCCTGCTGCAAGAGCTTTTTCGCGATGCCTGCCTCTCGTTTGGGTCTGCCACGCAGGCCCGGTTGCGCCCGCCGCCCTGCCTCGACCGACAGGTCGGCTAAAAACTCAGCCCCACCAAGCCCCCACTGGCCCTTTAGCGCCGCTTCGATTGCCTGATCCTGTGCGAACGTGTTGCCTGTGTTTAGGTGCTCTCGGTAACTGGCCTGCCGTCCAAACGGCGTGTTGCCACATTGCCAGTAGTCACGGTGGTGCTGCAGCCAAGATGCCCGGGTATCCAAGCCCTCGGCGTGCGCGCGCGCAGAGCTCCAGAGCCACTGAGCGGGTTCGCTGACCAAGTCCTCACGCATCGCGGCGCGTTCGAGCCAAATTAAGCTGGGTAGCACCCACTCCCCAGGTTCCGGGATCGCAGAATGATATCGGCCGCTAAATACGCTTCCCCTCTTAAGTTGGGCGGCTAGGCGACGCCCTAAATCCTGAATCAAACACGGCAGCCCAAGTGCATCAGCAGGGGTGGCGAGCACAAGCAGCACTTGGGGCGAAAGGCACCAGCCATGCACTGCAACCTGATATTGCTGGGCGCTTTGCCCAAGCCAGTTAAGCAAAAGCGGGTAGATTCGCGCTGCTGAGTCGTGATCGCCAAGGCCGGCCGAACTTGCAAAGCGCGCCAGAACTAAGTGTGCGGCCGCTGGAGCATAAAGTCGTGAAAGCCGGGCCATTGCTTGGTAGCCTAAGTGCTGGTGTGCGCCGCTAGGGCTTGCGCAGACGATAAAACAGGTTGGGGGCGCTCACGATGTACAGGCTGCCACCCTCATCGGTGGCGATCCCCTCGGGTCGCGGCATTGGCGTCGTGCCCTTTGAGGATAGGGATAACATTCCGCGCCCCTCCCCACTGTCGCCGTCAAGTTGCACAATCATTTGCGACTCTTCGCTCAACAAAAAAACTCTCCCCGTCGTCGGGTCAACCTCTACCGAGGACAAGTCTGTAGCAAAGGGTACCTCGTCAAGCCAGCGGCTCACGTTTTCAATTCTGAGTCCGCGCGAGTCCGGCGCCTGGAGGTAATTCAGTCCGCTGACACGGTAGAGCGCCCTAGGGCTGTGCTCTTTAGCAATGTAAAGCCGGTCTCGCTTGAGGTCGTAGCCAAGCCCTTGAAAACCATAATTATGGTCTTCAGACTCGCCGAACCTCAGCACTAGGGAAAACGCCCGTGTGGTGTCGATGGTTTGGGGAGTGGCCGGGATCTCGACCAAGGCAACGCGGTTGCGCCTGCCATTGACGAGGGCCACCCGATTGCCGCCGATCCAGGCGATTCCGTCCACGTCAGACATCCCCTTAAGCGGATAAGAGGCCAGCAGTTGCCCGTCCAGCGACAACGCAAAAAGCGTCGTGGGTTTATTTGAAACAGCCCAGAGTCGTTTTTGAAGTGCGTCAAAGGTCAGGCCAGACAGATTACCTTCGATGCCTTCGATGACTTTAGGGCGGTCAGGCGTGGCGTACCCCGTCAGGGTGTTGCCCCCGCTACTGGCAACCTTTTTTTCGAATTCGGCTTGTTTGGCGGCCAACCCAGACACCCAGCGGTAAGCCACCTGTTCGGCGTGATAAAAGCGCACGCCGATGTACGTTGTCCAGCCAACGGCTATGACAAGTAGACATGCCAATAAAATTTTTGATAAAAACCTGACTAAATCGGCCATATCCGAACCCAAAATGAATCGGCAAACTTCATACCCGCTAGTCGCCGACCGCAGCCCCTTGAGATTAACACTCTGAGAACCGCTGCGGAACTTTCTGCCTAAAAAGCCGTCACATTGGCACTCGGAACGCGAGAGTGCTAACATAACACTCCGGACTCGCCTCGGCCTTTAGAGCGATCAAACAATGACAATTTCGGCTGCCTTGACCTTAAAACCCTCACAACTAGCGATGGCCATCTCGAACCCCGGGTCGCTCGGGACAATCGACGCCTACATCTCGACCGTCAACCGCTTGCCGGTGCTTTCGCCAGAGCAAGAACTCACGCTTGCCCGACGACTGCGCGACCACGAGGATATTGCAGCCGCCCGTGAACTCGTGCTGTCGCACTTGCGTCTTGTCGTGTCTGTGGCCAGGCAGTATCTGGGTTATGGTCTGCCCCACGCCGACCTGATCCAAGAGGGCAACGTCGGCCTGATGAAGGCGGTCAAGCGCTTTGATCCAGAGCGAGGCGTGCGACTCGTCTCTTTTGCGGTGCACTGGATTAAAGCCGAAATTCATGAATATGTGGTTCGCAACTGGCGCATGGTGAAAGTCGCCACCACCAAGGCGCAGCGCAAATTATTTTTTAATCTGCGCAGCATGCGTCCTGACGGTCAGACGCTGGATACGGAACAGGTCGCCGCGATTGCCGCGACCCTAAAAGTGAACCCAGAAGATGTGCGCGAAATGGAAGTCCGTATGTCAGGACGCGAAATTTCACTTGAGAACCAAGACGACGATGACGAGTCGTATGCGCCGATCGCTTACCTTTCAGACGAGGGTCGCTCAGATCCCACGCAGGTACTAGAGCGTCATGCCCTCGATGCGTTGCAAGGCACGGGCCTGACGCAGGCGCTTGAAACGCTTGACGAGCGCTCGCGTCGAATCGTTGAGTCGCGCTGGTTGCAAGACGATGGTGGTGCGACCCTGCACGAGTTAGCCGCCGAATTTGGTGTGTCGGCAGAGCGTATCCGTCAGATTGAAGTTGCAGCTATGAAAAAAATGCGCGCGCATTTGAGCGCCTAAAGGTCGCTCACCGACAGGCAGTGTGGCTGAAATTTGAGCTAGGCTTGTCACTCCTCAGGGCGGTGCCCGCGCCTTTTCTTTTCCTAAAAGAGCCTCGACTAAGACAATCGAGGCCTCGAGGGTGAAAGCACCTTCTTTCAACATGTTGAAGATAGTCTGCGTCTCAAACAACTGAATATCCATGACCTCGCCATCGCGATTTTTGGGCGTCACCCCCTCGGGCAGAGTGCACTCACAGGTCAGCACGTCTTCAGACTGAAAGCCTTCAGGCACCTGCTTGTGCATGCGAGCAATGGTTCTGAGAGGCGTGCGGTGAGCGATTTGCTGCGACTCAAGTCCGGCCTCTTCTTCAGTTTCACGCACCAGCGCACTTTCGGCGGTTTCTCGGCATGACACGAGGCCTCCAACCAAGGTGTCCCACATGCCCGGGTCGGTCGCCTTGGATAACGCGCGACGCGCGACCCAGAGCTTGCCATCGACAGACCAGCCGTTTAAGTGGACCGCTAAAGTCAGAAGCCCCAAAGGACGCACCACGCCGCGCTCAATGACGCCCAGGCTTGTTTGGGAGGCGGGCAGCGTCTGGGCGCTAGCGGTTGCGACCCAAACGTCCAATAATTCGTTACGCCAGCCTGGCGCGCAACCTGCCGCTTTTAAAGCGAGCGACACTCGGGCAAGTAGGTCATTTAAGGTGGGTTCAGAGGTGCTCCGGCGGCCAATATGCGCCTCGGTAGGCGAAAGCTCAACGCCGCCCAAACCCGCCAGCGCCTGCGCAGCCTTCAAAAACAACCAGCCACAGCGTTGCCCCGCAATCAGCAGCGGAACCGAGTCTTGTTGGGGCGGTTGCCGGGCGCGACCAAGCAAGTCGTCTTGCAACGCCTGCAGACTCGGGAGATCTAAAGATAGACTTGTGGAACGCATAGAGTCACTAAGGATATGGGCCAGACTCAGATTGTAGGGTAGCAAGAGATCCCCGGCCACGCTATAATCTTTATTGTTTGATCGAAAGCTTTAGATTAAAGGCGATTTGCGCTGGCCAAGGGTATTCCCGTATCCATCCCAGCGCCCCAACAATTTTGCGCTCCCAAAGGCGGGTGTCCCTTAGACCAAAGTGGTCATAGGCCCTGCTTTTAAGCGCGACGCATTCGAGGTTTAGCATGAAGAAGGTCAGAGGTTTACTGGGCGCCTGTGCCATGCTGTTTTGTGGTGTGGTGGTAGCACAAGTTAAAGATATGCCGGGCGGGCCCCGCGTGAATCAGCTCAATTTGCCCGACGGCGTGACCCAGATTGCAAAAGATATCGCTTGGTTGCACTGGTTTATGCTGATTGTTTGCACGGTAATTTTTATTGCTGTGTTTGGCGTCATGTTCTACTCAATTTGGGCCCATCGTAAGTCGCGCGGTGCCAAGGCGGCTACGTTTCACGAACATTTGGGCGTCGAAGTTGCCTGGACCGTCATCCCTTTCGTCATCGTGATCGCCATGGCTTTGCCAGCGACTCGCACCGTGGTGGCAATGAAAGACACTAGCGGCGCAGATATCACCGTTAAAGTGACGGGCTACCAGTGGAAATGGGGCTACGAATACATTGACGGTCCCGCCGCAGGGGTTAAGTTTCTGTCCAACCTTGCCACACCACGCGCACAAATCGAAGGCAAAGAGCCGCGCGGGCCGTTGTATCTGATGGAAGTCGACAATCCGTTGGTCGTGCCGGTCAACAAAAAAATCCGTATCGCCGTAACTGGCGGTGATGTGATCCATTCGTGGATGGTGCCCGACCTCGCCGTCAAGCAAGACGCAATTCCGGGCTTTATCAGAAGCGTTTGGTTTCGTGCCGAGAAAACCGGTGAATATCGCGGTCAATGTACCGAGTTGTGCGGTAAAGACCATGCGTTTATGCCAATCGTCGTCAAGGTAGTGTCTGAGCAAGAGTACGCCACCTGGTCGCAAGCACAAGTCACGCTGCTTGCCGCTGCGGCTGACGACCCGAACAAAGAATGGGGTGCAACCGACTTGATCGCGCGCGGCGAAAAAGTATATGCAGCGAATTGTGTAGCTTGCCATCAAGGAAGCGGCAAGGGCGTCGTCGGTGCCTTTCCTGCGCTAGACGGCAGCAAGATCGTGTTGGGTTCAAAAGCAGAGCACATTGATATTTTACTGAAGGGTAGGCAGGGAACCGCCATGGCAGCTTTCGGCGGGCAACTCAACGATGTTGAAATCGCGGCAGTCATTACGTATTCGCGTGCCTCTTGGAGTAATGCCGGAAAAGGTCAAGACCCTGTGGTTTCACCAGCGGATGTGAAAGCCAAGCGATAAGCTTGAGCCCTAAGCTGTTGTGCGCGTATTCACGCGGCGCTCAGGCAAGAATTGTTAGCGGTTAAGCTAGTTCGCAGTGAAGTCAGTTGGATAAGTTAGGTTTCGATACATTTTGTTCAGATACGCCAGCTTTCACACTATCCGTGTGGGCGCGGCACCAGCAGGATAGGAGTCAACTATGAGCAGCGTTACAGCAGACCACGTTTCAGGGCACGGCCACGCACACGATGGCCATGCGCATGATGATCACGCCCATATGCCTCACGGCTGGCGGCGTTGGTTGTTTGCCACCAACCACAAAGATATCGGTACGATGTACTTGATTTTTTCTTTTGCGATGCTGCTCGAGGGGGGCACGCTTGCGCTGTTATTGCGCACCGAGTTGTTTCAACCAGGACTGCAGTTCTTTCGGCCCGAACTGTTTAATCAGTTCACCACGATGCACGGTTTGATCATGGTGTTTGGTGCCATCATGCCGGCGTTTGTCGGGTTTGCAAACTGGATGGTCCCCCTCCAAATTGGCGCGGCCGATATGGCGTTTGCCCGAATGAACAACTTTAGTTTCTGGCTGTTGCCCGTTGCGGGCGCGTTGCTGACAGCGTCTTTCTTTGTTCCAGGCGGCGCGACTGCTGCCGGCTGGACGCTCTATGCTCCGCTGACCCTGCAAATGGGTCCCGGTATGGACATGGCAATTTTTGCGATGCATTTGATGGGTGCGTCGTCCATCATGGGTTCGATCAATATCGTTGTCACCATCCTCAACATGCGCGCACCTGGCATGACCTTGATGAAAATGCCTCTGTTCTGTTGGACATGGCTCATCACCGCGTATTTGCTAATCGCAGTGATGCCAGTGTTGGCTGCAGCGATCACCATGGTGTTAACCGATCGCCACTTTGGCACAGGGTTCTTTAATGCAGCTGTAGGCGGCGATCCCGTTCTGTATCAGCACATCTTCTGGTTCTTTGGCCACCCCGAGGTCTACATCATGATCTTGCCGGCCTTTGGGATCGTGTCCGCTATCATCCCTGCCTTTGCCCGCAAACCACTGTTTGGTTACGCCTCGATGGTGTACGCAACGGCCTCAATCGCGATCTTGTCGTTTATCGTGTGGGCGCACCACATGTTTGCAACGGGTATGCCCGTCACCGGGCAGTTGTATTTTATGTACGCCACGTTGTTGATTGCGATTCCAACTGGCGTCAAAATTTTCAACTGGGTTGCTACGATGTGGAAGGGGTCGATGACGTTCGAGACCCCGATGTTGTTCGCAGTGGGTTTCATCTTTGTGTTTACGATTGGCGGCTTTACCGGTTTGATCCTGGCGATGGCACCAATTGATATTCAGGTGCACGACACCTACTATGTGGTGGCACACTTTCACTACGTTTTAGTCGCGGGCTCGTTGTTTGGTCTGTTTGCCGGCACGTATTACTGGTTGCCTAAGTGGTGCGGCTACATGTACGACGAAAAACTTGGCAAGATTCATTTTTGGTCAAGCATGATTTCGTTTAATGTGACCTTTTTCCCAATGCACTTTATGGGCTTAGCCGGCATGCCACGCCGGTATGCCGATTACGCTGCTCAATTCACCGACTTTCATCAAGTCGCGACCATTGGAGCGTTCTTGTTCGGGTTCTCGCAATTGCTGTTCCTGTACATCATTCTGAAAGCCTATGCGGGTAAGGGTGCCCCGGCTGCAGCGAAGCCTTGGGAGGGTGCGGAAGGCCTCGAGTGGACAGTACCTTCGCCCGCGCCCTTCCATACCTTTGAAACACCACCAGTCGTTAAATAGGTAAAAAATGTTGACTACTGAACAGCGTCGAAAAAACCGACGCGCTGGGTTGTTTTTTACGGTAATTGTTTTAGGTTTGTTTGCCTACACTGTAGGCAGACAAGTTTATTTGCATTACTTCTCTTAAAGCAAGGCAGCTTGCATGAGCGATGACTTAAAAGAATCTGCCCAACGCAAGCTGACTTTTTTTCAAACGCTTAAGGCGGTGCTTTGGGCAGCGTTTGGCGTTAGAAAAAACTCTGGCTACCAAGAAGATATTGCACGAATCAATCCGGTTCACCTGATTATTGCTGGTTTGTTGTTGGCAGTCGTTTTTGTCTTGAGCTTAGTGAAGCTGGCTAATTGGGCGATCGCCCTGTTAACTTAGCAATAACATTTATATTTTGTCAGTTTGGAGAACGCAATGAGTGCACCCCACTCCGCCCAAGGAAACGTAGCCCCTTACTACTACGTTCCTGCCAACTCGGCTCACCCTGTACGCGCCAGTATTGCGCTCATGATTGTGATGTTCGGCGCCTCGGCCTGGATCAACGGAATCGACGTTGCCAAGTGGGCAGTGTTTGCAGGCTTGCTCGGCTTAATGGTCGTGTTGTATTACTGGTTTGGCGACGCCATCCAAGAGTCAGAAAGTGGAATGAACAGCAAGCGCATCGATATGTCTTATCGCTGGAGCATGAGCTGGTTTATCTTTTCTGAAGTTATGTTTTTTGCTGCGTTTTTTGGTGCGCTTTGGTACACACGCACTATTTCGCTGCCTTGGTTGGGCGACCTAGACCACAAGCTTTTATTGTGGCCAGACTTTAATGCAGTTTGGCCAAACCTTGGCCCAGCAGGAGTGGTTGAAGCCTTTGAAACGATGGGCCCTTTTTGGCTACCTACAATTAACACGGCTTTGCTACTGAGCTCTGGCGTGACGCTGACGATTTCTCACCATGCCTTGATTGCAGACCATCGCGGCAAGGCAAAATTCTGGTTGTTTGCGACGATCCTTTTAGGCTTCATTTTCGTCGCCTGCCAGGGCTTTGAGTATTACCATGCCTACACTGATTTGAATCTTAAATTCAATTCAGGTGCTTACGGCTCATTATTCTATATGTTGACCGGATTTCACGGTTTTCATGTGTTGCTTGGCGCAACGATGCTAACCGTGATTTTGATTCGTATGATGAAAGGTCACTTCAGAGCCGATCACCACTTTGGCTTTGAGGGCGCTGCCTGGTATTGGCATTTTGTTGATGTGGTTTGGTTGGGTCTGTATTTGTTCGTTTACTGGTTTTAGGGCAAGCGCACTGGGTCTTGCTAAGATAAAAAAGCCGGCATTGCCGGCTTTTTTATCTTAGCTTCCACACAGCYTACCGTTAGCCCTTAAAACCTGTCGCTTCAATCCACCCCATCCAGTAAGAGAACAACAGCAGCAAAAACAGTACGACCGACAGGCCGATTCGAAGCGTTAGCGCATTGACCATTTTGCTTGAGGCTCCTTTGTCACGCATCAAATAAAACAATGCTGACGCTAAGCTACCCAAAATGCCTATAAAGGCAATAATTACCAGTATGCGCACGACGAACTCCGCAAAAAAAAGGAATTATCGCAGACATGCCGTCAGTGACTCGAAATACACGCACAGCCCTAGCCTTGGCGCTGCTTATGCTCGTTGGAGGCACCTGTGTCTCTTTAGGCTTTTGGCAACTCGATCGCGCCACAGAGCGCCGAATAATTGCCGCAACCATTGAGATGGGCCGCGCGGCCACAGCGATTGAGTTAAACCACGCGATTCAAGGAGCATACAATTTCAAAAATTGGACGCCGGCTACCGTTCAGGGACGTTGGCGAAGCGATCTGAGCCTGCTGCTTGATAACCGAAACTTGAACGGTCGCCCCGGTTTGTGGCTGGCAACGCCTCTTGTTATAGAAGACGGTCGAGCAGTGTTGGTTTTAAGAGGCTGGTTTGCGCGACCGTTGGGCGAAAATAAAGCTCCCGTTGTGCCAACGCCTGACTCGGACCAGCAGCTGAGCGGCGAGCTCGCCGAGCACGTGCCTAGATTGTTTGAGTTATGGTCTTCAGCAAAGCCTGCGAACGAGACGCTTGCCTTCGCTGAACCCGCTGGGTTTGTCGCGCACTCCGACGCGATTGATACTAATTTGTTGCCCAGACGGCAGAACCTCGCAGTTGCCGAGCTATCAAAAGTGAGTGGATTAAATTTTTTCCCTGTAGTGTTGTTGCAGACAAGTCCCACAAATGATGGTCTGATAAGAGCCTGGCCACTGCCGTCTGTTGATGCCGACAAAAATACCGGTTACGCCATGCAGTGGTTTGGTTTTGCAGCGATTTGTTTAATCGCGCTGGTGGTTGTGGTCTGGCGTACCAGGCGCAGCCGATCGCCCCGACTTTTTTGACGGAAGAACATGACTGAGTTGACCCCACCGCGCACGCGCTCACGCACGCCACTTGTGCTGATTATCTTGCTTAGTCTGGCCCCTGTGCTGGCGGCGGTTTTGGTTTATTTCAACCCCCAGTGGCGTCCTGACGGTAGCGTAGCCTATGGTACTTTAATCGAGCCACAACGTCCGATACCCGCCCGGGCGGCGCTCGAGGCAACGACGCTTGACGGTCAGCCTTTTGATGTTGAAACGTTAAGGGGAAAGTGGTTGCTGGTTGCGGCTGATGGCGGTGACTGCCAGGACGCCTGCGCACGTAAATTATTTATCTTACGCAATTCGCACGCAAGCCAAGGGAAAAACGTTGAGCGTTTGGCGCGCGTTTGGTTTATTACCGATGACGCGCCGGTGCCCGCAAAAGTGCTTGACGCTTACAAAGGCACCGTGATGTTGCGCATCAAGCCCGAGCAGCTTAAGGCGTTTTTAATTGCAGAAACCGCGGCCCCCAATGTCACCACCGCGGCAAGCGCTCTGGCTGAGCCGATGTGGATTATTGATCCTCACGCAAACCTGATTTTGCAATACCCTGCTAATGCCGAGCCTGAAAAAGTGCGTGGCGATATCAGCAAGCTTGTGCGTAACTCGAGGATAGGCTGATGAGCGTAACCGCCCAGGACACTGCGAGCACCTCAGCCCATCAAAATGGCGTGGGTGAGCCGGGCCTAGGTGAACGAAACGCGGGTGCCCAAACACGCCGTCGCTATCGAAAGATATTGTTCCTGACCTGGTTTCTAACGCTTGACCTCATTATGTTTGGAGCCTTCGTGCGCTTAACCGACTCTGGGTTGGGCTGCCCCGACTGGCCTGGCTGTTATGGCAACGTGACGCCGCTAGGTGCGATGCAAGCGATCCAGGAAGCTGCGCAAATTATGCCAGACGGGCCCGTGACGGTACCAAAAGCTTGGATTGAGATGATTCATCGCTATGTGGGTGGCTTGCTTGGGCTGTTGATTATTTCTATTTGCTGGATGGCTTGGCGTCATCGGACAAAGGTGGGGCATTCGCCGGCGCTCGCATTCGTGGCTTTGCTCGCCGTGTGTGTACAGGGCGCTTTTGGGGCCTGGACTGTGACGCAAAAGTTGATGCCGGCGGTCGTGACCGTCCATTTGCTGGGTGGTTTAAGCTTGCTTGCACTGATGACTTGGCTGGCGGCTCGCGAAAGGCCTCACCTCCCTGTGTCTGAGCACGGTGCTAGAGACTTTAAGTGGGCTGCCCTGGGGCTCGGCTTATTGTTTGTGCAAATTGCGCTTGGTGGCTGGGTCAGCACGAACTACGCTGCGCTCGCTTGTATGGATTTTCCGACTTGCCAAGGCAGCTGGTGGCCGCAAATGGATGCGGCAAGTGGGTTTGCGATTGTAAGGGGCCTGGGAGAAATGCCAAACGGCGAAATGATTTCTCAGCCCGCGTTGACCGCTATTCATTGGGTGCACAGAAACACAGCTTGGCTAGTGTTCGCGTTTTGGGGGTGGTTAGGCTGGCGTTTGCGTGCCGAGGCGGGGCTGCGCGGTCCGGCCACACTGGTGCTGTGCCTGCTGGTCGCGCAACTGGTGACAGGTCTCACGACTATCTTTTTTCAGTGGCCTTTAGTGATCGCGGTGTTGCATAACGGCGGCGCGGCAGGGCTCGTGTTGGCGGTGGTGACTTTGCTGACCAGACTGGCCAAGCCGCGTGCACAAGGCTTGTCGGTACAATTGGGTCTGCCTCAATAAAAACTGTGAACATGATCAGCACGACCGCCGCCACCCCAGGCCTTCTGCGCCAGTATCTTGTGCTGACCAAGCCTCGCGTCACACAGCTAGCCGTATTTTGCGCGGTAATCGGTATGTATCTGGCAACGCCAGAGCTACCTGACTTCAAACGTGTGCTGGCCGCAACGGCAGGTATCTGGTTGCTCGCCGCGGCAGCGTTTGCAATGAACTGTCTGATCGAGCAGCAAGTCGATGCGCGTATGCAGCGAACGGCGCGACGCGCGACTGCAACGGGTTCGATCTCTGCGGCGCAGGTGTTAGGTTTCTCGGGCGTGCTGGGCGCAACTGGCATGGTCGTGTTGTATCAATGGGTCAACCCGCTGACGATGTGGCTCACCTTTGCGACCTTTGTCGGCTATGCGGTGATTTACACAATCATTCTGAAACCCAGAACTCCGCAAAACATTGTGATTGGCGGCCTGTCTGGCGCAATGCCTCCGGCTCTGGGCTGGGCGGCGGTGGCTGATGCGGTGCCGGGCGAAGCCTGGTTGTTGGTATTAATTATTTTTATCTGGACGCCCCCGCATTTTTGGGCACTGGCGTTATATCGCACTAAAGATTATGCGAACTCTGGTTTGCCAATGTTGCCAATCACACACGGCGAGGAATTCACCCGGCTGCATATTCTGCTCTACAGCATTGCCTTGCTGGCCACGACACTTTTGCCCTATATCGTGGGCATGAGTGGGCTGTTATATCTAGGGACAGCGGTGGCGCTTGGGCTAATTTTTGTTGGCTATGCTTTTAAGCTTTACCGCGTCTATAGCGACGAATTAGCTCGTAAGCTTTTTAGATTTTCAATTTTGTATTTATCGCTTTTGTTTGCGGCCTTGCTCGCAGATCATTGGCTGTTGATGGTGCCCTAATGCGCCGCTTCGGTCTGCGGCGTGCCGTAGTTGCTCTGCTGTTCAGTGTGTGTGTGCTGGGCTTAACCGCCTGTAACGATGCCGTACCAGGCTTTAAAGGCAGCGACATCACGGGTACGCACTTAGGCAAAGAGTTGGCCTTAACCGGCACCGATGGGCGCCCGCATACGCTTGAAACGCTTAAAGGCAAAGTCACTTTAGTGTTCTTTGGGTTTACGCAGTGCCCCGACATTTGCCCAAGTTCGCTAGCTGAACTCACCCAAGTCATGAAACTGTTGGGCTCACAAGCGGCAAAGGTGCAGGTCGTGTTGGTAACGGTCGACTCAGAGCGCGATACGCAAGAGGTTTTACGCGCGTATGTCTCAGGCTTTGACTCGCGGTTTTTGGGGCTCACTGGCACGCCCGATCAGATCAAAA
The DNA here is from genome assembly GCA_002737415.1 of Alcaligenaceae bacterium. Taxonomy (GTDB): domain Bacteria; phylum Pseudomonadota; class Gammaproteobacteria; order Burkholderiales; family Burkholderiaceae_B; genus Zwartia. The sequence goes on from NSIQ01000025.1 coordinate 136,003, forward strand.
AGGCCGCGAGTTCGTTTAAGGTTTATTACGCAAAAAACGCCGGGGTGCAAGGAAACTACTCAATGGATCACAGCGCTTCGTTCTTTTTGCTCGACGCGCAAGGCGAATCACGGGTGCTTTTAGCAAACAACATTGGTGCAGCGGCGATTGCGCATGATATTCAACGTTTGTTGCGTTGAAGTTTGTGTGTCTCTAGCCGCGCTGGCCCATGGTGTCGCGCCAGACGGCGAGCGCGCCCTGCGCCCGCTCTGAGAGCTCGGCAACCGTCAGTTCTTTGCGTCGTTCGATAATCATCAGCGCGTAGGGCGTCGCCAGGCTTGAGGCCTCAGGGCACAGGCGCAGTTCTTCACCCACCGAGGGGCTGCGGTGGCGCCAGAAATTGATGGCGGCTTCAAGTTCAGTTAACGTCAGTATGATTGGCATAGCGTATTGTCACAGAATATTTAGACTTTAAGCGCCGGCCAAACACTTTCAAGAGGGATTTTTGCTTGTCAGGCTCATTGCAGATGCGAGTAATATCTCACCATCACGCTTAACAACAAGGCTCTCTATGAGTGCGACGCCCCCTAATCCTTTTGTTTTGCCCGGGTTTGGCCAAAGTGGCGCCGGCGCAGCAAACCCGCTGCTGGCAAGCCTCGAGATGATGCGTCAGGCCTTTGCCGGGTTGGCTGGGCCCGCCGGGATGAACAGTGGGCTCACTCCCTCTCTGAATCCCGAAGAGCTCGAGCGTAAGATTGCTGAACTGAAGTCAGTCGAAAACTGGCTCAAACTAAACTTGTCGATGCTAAGCAGCACGATCCAGGGCCTGGAGGTCCAAGCCGCCACAATCGCAACGCTCAAGTCATTTATGGCGGCTAGTTCTGCTGGGCTGGGCTCCAGGGCAGACCAGGGATCTGCGACAGTGTCGCCCACCCGGTCAGCTGGCTGGCCCATGAATCAGGCGCCAGCAACAACTGCGGCGCCAGCAAACACACGAATGCCTGAGCCTCAAGCGGTGCAGTCAGCTTCGCGCGATGGCCAGGCCAGCGCGGCCAGCTCAGCAGGTGCGAATGGCGTTGCGCCGCCACACGCGCCGCCCGCTGCCGCTCAGGCTTGGTGGGATATGTTGCAACAGCAGTTCGGACAGGTGGCTGCGGCGACTGCGTCCAGCCTTGCTTCAAAAGCACCAACGGCTGCCAGCGCCAAGCCCTCAGCAGCAGCAAAAGTGACTAAAAAAACCAGCAAAAAAGTAGCCACAAAAAAACCACTTTGAACAATAGGCCTTAGCGCGCCTGCAAATTCTGTTTATGTCCGTTGTCCGTTGCGCGTTAAAGTTAAAACCACCCAAGACCAACAAATAATAACCAGACCCCCAGACTATGTTGAATATTGTGATTTTGGCCGCGGGCCAAGGCAAGCGGATGCAGTCCAGCCGCCCTAAGGTCTTGCACACCATCGCCGGCTGCACAATGCTGTCGCACGTACTGAAGGCGGCGCGCGCGCTCGAGGCCAAGGGTGTCGTGGTGGTGGTCGGTCACGGCGCCGAGCAGGTAGAACAGGCGTTTGTGGCGCAAACCGATTTGAAATTTGCTTTGCAGCAGCCTCAGTTAGGCACAGGGCATGCAGTGTTACAAGCTGCGCCGCACTTGAGAGAAAACGGACAAGACGATGTCACGCTCGTGTTGTATGGTGATGTGCCTCTGGTAGAAGTTGCAACCTTGCGCGCGTTATTAACAGCGCGGCAAAAGGGCCTAGCGGTTTTAACTGAACTGTTGCCCGACCCGACGGGGTATGGCCGCATTGTGCGCAATGCACAGGGGCACGTTTGTGCGATCGTTGAGCACAAAGACGCAACGCCTGCGCAGCGCGCAATCACCGAGGTCAACACGGGAATCATCGCTGCACCCACCGCGCAACTGAAAACCTGGCTTTCACAATTGACGAATCAGAACGCGCAGGCAGAGTACTACCTCACAGATATTATCGGGATGGCGGTGGCTCAAGGCCTTGCGGTAAACGTTGCGCATCCTGGCGCGGCTTACGAAACGCTGGGAGTCAATAGCCGCGCGCAGCAGGCGCAGCTTGAACGCTTGTGGCAGCTTGAACTCGCGCGCCGTCAGCTTGAGGCGGGTGTCACGATCGCCGACCCGGCGCGCCTTGAATTGCGGGGGACTTTGCAGTGCGGACAAGACGTCTTTATCGATGTGGGTTGTGTCTTTGAAGGTAAGGTCAGTTTGGGCGATGGCGTGCATGTTGGTGCGCATTGCGTATTGCGCGATGTCTCGATCGGCGCAGGCACCCGGATTGAACCGTTTAGTCATCTTGACCAAGCTACCGTGGGCAGCGACGCGAAGATCGGGCCCTATGCACGCCTGCGCCCTGGCGCTGAGCTAGCCGACCGCACGCATGTTGGTAATTTTGTTGAAATTAAAAACGCGCGCTTAGGTTCGGACAGCAAGGCCAATCATCTCGCTTATATCGGTGATGCCGAAATCGGCGCGCGCGTGAACATCGGGGCGGGCACCATCACCTGCAATTATGATGGTGTCAATAAACACAGAACCGTCATAGAAGACGATGTCTTTATCGGCTCAGATTCGCAGCTCGTGGCGCCGGTGCGGGTGGGGCGTGGCGCAACGCTTGGTGCGGGTACGACGCTCACGCGCGACGCGCCTGCCGACACATTGACAATTTCTCGAACTAAACAAATCACCATCGAGGGCTGGAAACGGCCAATCAAAAAAATTAAAAAAGCTTAAAAATGTCTGAAGCACAAACAGCTCGCGTGCCTGAGGCGACTGAGGGGCTCCCTACCGCTCGTCGCCGTAAAGCAGCCCTTGCCCTCGGAATTGGTTTGATGTTGTCAGTGCTTGACGCCTCGATGTCAAATGTCGCCTTGCCTTCTATTGCAAAAGACTTGAATCAATCGGCGGCCTCGGTCGTGTGGATTGTGAATGCGTATGGCCTCACGGTGGCTATGACGCTCATGCCGATGGCCGCAATTGGTGAGCGCGTGGGGTTTAAGCTTTTGTTTCGCTGCGGGTTGGTGTTGTTTATCCTCGCTTCAATTGCCAGCGCGCTTGCACCAAACTTGTCGGTGTTGTTGGTGTGCCGAGTCGTGCAAGGGTTGGGTGGTTCGGCCATCATGTGCCTGTTTGGCGCGCTCGTGCGGCATATTTATCCGCCCCATCTGATTGGGAGAGGAATCGGTTGGAACTCGATGACCGTCGCTGTCTCGTCTGTGATGGGCCCCTCGCTGGGGGCTTTCATTTTGTCGACTGCGAGTTGGCCTTGGATTTTTGTGTTCAATATCCCCGTGGGGTGTCTAGCGTTGTTCGGCGCTAAATACTTGCCTGACGTTGCGCCAATCCAATCGCGCTTTGACTGGTTCTCTGCGTTATTAAGCATGACCGCGATTGGTCTGCTGATCGTTGGAATTGATTATCTCGTGACCTACACGTGGCAGGCTTCGCTCTTGATTGTGGCTGCGGTCGCTGTCGTGACCTTTTTAATCCGTCGCTCAAGCGCGCAACCCGCGCCCTTATTTCCGGTGGATTTATTTCGTATTCCTGCGATGCGATTTGCCCTCGCGGCTTCAGCGAGTACGTTCTCGGCGCAAATGGCGACCTTTGTGTCACTGCCCTTTTATTTATTGACCACGCTGCAACGATCACAAATCACAGTGGGAGTTTTACTGGCGGGCTGGCCCGTGGGCGCCGCGATGATTGCCGCGATTGCTGGGCCGCTGTCTGATCGGTTTCCGGTCGCGATCTTAAGTGGGATCGGCGCGGCCGCAATGGCGCTGGGCCTGGCCAGCATCGCCTTAATGCCAGCAGACGTGGACAACACTTGGTTGTTTGCTGCAATGATGTTGGCGGGAGTCGGGTTTGGTTTTTTTCAAACACCGAATAATCGCGTGCTGCTGAGTGCCGCGCCGCGTCACCGCGCGGGCGCAGTCGGGGGGTTGCAAGCAACCACTCGGGTATTTAGTCAAACCTTTGGCGCTGCGGTCGTTGCGATGGTCTTCAGTATGGGATTTACCTCAGGCCCTTTGCTAGGCCTGTGGGTCGCTGTTTGTTTTGCCTTGTGTGCGGTCACGGTCAATGCGATCCGTTATCGGCAAGCGCCGCAAGCGGAACAACATGGCTGAGCCTAGCCTGCGTATTTTGCAGATCAACAGCGAGCGCGGTTGGCGGGGCGGTGAAAGACAAACGCTGTTGACGGCGTTAGGACTGCGTGAGCGAGGCCATGAGGTGCACTTGTTGTTACGCAAAGACAGCGCCCTGGCCAAGCAGGCGGCTGCCCGGGGTTTCGTCGTTTATACGGCTGAGGGTGGGCTCTCTTTTGGTTGGTGGCTGACGCGAAAGGGTAAGCAATTTGATGTCTGGCATGCACAAACCGCAAGCGTGGTTGTCTGGGCCGTTGTGGCGGCTGTCTGGCGCGCTCGCCCACTCGTGTTCTCGCGGCGAACGAGTTTTCCGGTTGGCGCACGCGCCTGGCTAACGGGCCTGAAATGGCGCAGAGTCAGTCAGCTCGTCGCCATTAGCGAAGCCGCCGCACAAGCGCCTCGCGCGCTCGGCGCGGCAACGCGCGTGATCCCGAGTGCGGTGTTGCCGGTTGCGGCGCAACCGCAGCGGGTGCAAGACTTCTTAAAACAAACCAGGCTTGAGGGTAGGCGCTTGGTGGGTACGGCGGCGGCGCTTTCAGCCGAGAAGGATCCGGTGACCTTGATTCACGCGGCAGCAAAAGTGTGTGAACGGTTTGCTGATGTGGTGTTTGTGCATTGGGGTGCCGACGGCGCAGCATCGCAACAGGCCCGGCAGGTGATTGCACAGTTGGGTTTGCAGGACCGGTATCTGCTGCTGGGGTTTGAGCCGGACGTCGAGTCGCTTTTCGTGGCACTTTCGGTYTTTGTCATGTCCTCGCGTTTTGAGGCGCTAGGCAGTAGCGTGCTTGATGCCATGCTACAAAAAATACCAGTGGTGTCAACAGATGCCGGCGGTTTGAAAGAAACGGTGTGCGAAGGACGCGGGTTGGTGTGCACGCCGGGCGACGCTACGACGATGGCTGCTCATATCTGTTCAATATTGGCGCAGCCCGAACAGGCGCAGGCAAGGGCTGAGGTCGCTTACGCTGCGGTGCGCGCCGAGTACGCTGTAGACAGTATGGTCGAGCGTTATGTTGAGGTTTACCGCGCGGCACTGACTGAGCGGCGGGTGTGACGCTAAGCGTGTGATTTGCCGAGCACGATGCCGGTGTTGAACTTGCTGCGGTGGATTGAAAAAAAAGTTCGAACATTACGCACGTTTGCCTGCGCGGTCAGGGCTCGATGCACGAGCGCATGGTAGGCCGCCATATCGGTCACTTGGGTCACCAGGATAAAGTCTGGCCCGGACGACACTCGATAACATTGCAGCACCGCAGCCTCGAGTGCGATCACGCCTTCAAATTGCTGCAGGCTTTCGGCKGACTGTACGTCAAGCGTGACCTCGAGGATGGCGGTAAGCGTTGTGCCAACTTTTGCCGGATCGACAAGCGCGACTTGTTTTTGAATGACGCCCGAGTGAGTGAGGCGGCGTACACGCCGCATACAGGTAGGCGCTGAGGCGTGCACCCGCTCGGCGAGGTCTTGGTTGGTTAGACTTGCGTCTTGCTGGAGCTGCYCAAGAATGCGCAGATCAAGCTCGTCGAGTGACTCGGGCATCAGAGAGACAATTAAAGTGATTAAAAAGGCTAAGACATGAAATTATATTACATAGAATCTCATTTTTAATATTTTATTTCAATATTATTTAATAATAGACATAAAATTTCACCTTAAGTTTGGCACAATCTCAACACAATCAGGGGATCTTTATGTGTGGCATCGTAGGGGCAGTTGCTTCAAGAGACATCACGCCGATTTTGCTCGAGGGGCTCAGCCGACTTGAGTACCGCGGGTATGACTCGTGTGGTGTCGCCGTGTTTGATAACGGCACACTGCGCCGCGCGCGTAGCACCGAGCGTGTGGCCGAACTGGCCGCCACAATTACGCGTGAGCGAATCGCAGGATTTACGGGGATTGCGCACACCCGTTGGGCGACGCACGGCGCTCCGGTTACCCGCAACGCGCACCCGCATTTTTCAGGGCTTGCGCAAGAAGCCCCAAGCATTGCGTTGGTGCATAACGGCATTATCGAAAATCACGAAGACCTGCGCACCGAGTTGCAGGCGGTGGGCTATCTGTTTGAAAGTCAGACCGATACCGAAGTGATTGCGCATCTGGTGCGGCATTTGTATCACGGCGATCTGCTTGAGGCGGTTCAGCAGGCGGTCAAACGACTAAAAGGTGCTTATGCGATTGCGGTGTTTTGTCGCGACGAACCGCACCGCATCGTGGCAGCACGTTATGGTTCGCCGCTGGTGATTGGGCGGGGTCAAAACGAAAACTTCTTAGCGTCTGATGCCTTGGCCTTGGCCGGTACGACCGATCAAATTGTGTACCTTGAAGACGGAGACGTGGCCGACTTGCAGCTTGGTAATGTCTGGATCATGGATGCAAACGGCAAGCAGGTGAACCGCAAGATCAATACGGTGCAGGTACATACCGGTGCGGCAGAGCTTGGTCCATATCGCCATTACATGCAAAAAGAAATTTTTGAGCAACCACGTGCGGTCGCTGACACGCTTGAAGATGTTGAGTCGATAACGCCTGAGCTGTTTGGCGACAGGGCGTATAAAACTTTTAAACAGATTGATCGCGTATTGATTTTGGCTTGCGGTACGAGTTATTACGCAGGGCTCACCGCGCAATACTGGATCGAAGCGGTTGCAAAAATTCCGGTCTCAGTTGAGATTGCCAGTGAGTACCGATACCGCGATAGTGTGCCTCACGCAAACACGCTGGTGGTGACCATTTCGCAGTCTGGTGAAACGGCTGATACGCTTGCAGCGTTAAAACATGCGCGTTCGCTTGGCATGCAACACACGTTGACGATTTGCAACGTATCAACGAGTGCGATGGTGCGCGAGTGCGCGCTGGCTTACATCACGCGCGCTGGCGTTGAAATCGGTGTGGCCTCTACCAAAGCGTTCACGACCCAACTCACAGCGTTGTTCATGCTGACGCTAGCCTTGGCCCAAGTGCAAGGTCAGTTAACCGAGCAGCAAGAGGCTGAGCACGTTAAGGCGCTGCGACATTTACCCGCGGCGATTACTGCCGTACTCGCACTTGAGCCACAAATTATCGCGTGGGCCGAGCGCTTTGCCACCAAAGAGAACGCACTGTTTTTAGGCCGAGGCATGCATTACCCGATTGCACTAGAAGGCGCGCTCAAGCTCAAAGAAATTAGCTATATCCATGCCGAGGCCTACCCAGCGGGCGAGCTCAAGCACGGCCCTTTGGCACTGGTCACCGAGCAAATGCCCGTGGTCACAATTGCGCCTAACGATGCCTTGTTAGAAAAACTCAAATCAAATATTCAAGAGGTGCGCGCGCGCGGTGGCGAGTTGTATGTTTTTGCCGACATGGATACGCGGATTGTGACCTCTGAGGGCGTACATGTGATCCGCATGCCAGAGCACTATGGCTTGCTTTCACCGATTTTGCATACCGTACCGTTGCAGTTATTGGCCTATCACACGGCGTGTTCACGCGGCACCGATGTGGATAAGCCACGTAATTTGGCGAAGAGCGTGACCGTTGAGTAAGGTGGCTAGGGGGTAATTACTTCTCCCTATTATCCCTCTTTTCTATTCGTAAAGAGCTTGTTTTTGAGCCGTTTAAGACCTTGTAACCCAAGGTCTTTTTCTTTGGGTCTTTCCACTTGATTCCGTCCCCTACGATAGGGTGGTGAAAGTGTATGTCTAGCTCGTGGTCACGGCTTGTTGGATTGAATTTCACCTCAATTTTTTCAATTAAACCTGTCAGGTAAAGTTTGCGTTGTTCATCGGTCAGAGCTTTCTTTGAGTCGACCTCTTGACCGAAGTGTTTAACCCAATCAACCCACTGCTTCTTCTCAGCTTCACCTCTGAGCTTAAGGCGTAGGTTCGTGATTTCGTTCTTTAGACGGTCGGCTTCATCATTCATTCGAGCTACCGCAGTTTTGTAGGCTTTGTCGTCCATCCGTTTCAAGACTCGATTCGCTTCAAGGTTGTTGGCGCCGATCCTATACTGACCAGGGGATTTTAGTGACCGCGGAGGGTGTTGAGACTCAACAGCAGCGCAATGTGYTGGTGCAGTTAGGTTGTCATTGTGGGCAGGGCTGGTCTTTTGAAAAAGACCAGCCCCTTGAGCGCTTGCAGGGCTTACCCGTTATGTTTGGGCCGCCAGTGGTGACGTCGCTAAGTAGTGTCTAGCCTTAGTAACCTACTGCCTGACCATCGCGGCGATGCTCAGAGCCTGCAGCGTAGGCAAAGGGCCCAGTACTTGTTTGCTGTTCGCCCAACCGGGCAATCAACTGTGCGCTCCCAAAGTCGGTACTGTCAGGTGCGGCGATCAGAGGCGCGTGGCCCATGGCTTTTAGCCCTGCAACTACAGCGGGGCTGACGGTGGCTTCGACTGTCAGTTCAGCCGCGTCATTGATGCGCCAGCGTGGCGCGTCTGAACAGGCCTGAGGGTTGTGCTGCTCAACGACGCGGCGCAACACCATTTGCATATGGCCTTGCGCCTGCATGTTGCCACCCATCACGCCAAAGGCCATTTCGGGTTGACCATCGCGCGTCATAAAGGCTGGGATGATGGTGTGCATGGGGCGCTTGCCGCCCGCCACTTGATTGGGGTGGCCGGGTGTCGTGACAAAACCAGAGCCGCGATTTTGTAGCGCGATGCCGGTTTTTGGCACGACCACGCCCGAGCCAAAGCCTTTGAAGTTCGATTGAATAAACGAAATCATGCGACCCTCTGCGTCAGCGGCACATAAATAAATGGTGCCGCCCGACGGCGGCTGACCGGCTGCGTAAGTGCCAGCTTTTTTAGGATCAATCAGCTTGGCGCGCTCGCGCGCATAGGATTTGCTGAGCAAATCTTTTGCGCTGACCTTCATGAATTCGGGGTCGGCCACGTGGGCGAACAAGTCGGCAAAGGCTACACGCATCGCTTCAACCTCTAAGTGCATGCGCTCAGCTGAGTTTGGTGCTGTTTCGTTGTATGGCAGGTGTTCGATGATGTTTAGTGCAAGCAGAACAGTGAGGCCTTGACCATTTGGCGGGATCTCGTGCACGTCGTAGCCGCGAAAGTTCGTCGAGATGGGCTCGATCCAGTCGGCTTGATGTGCGGCCAAGTCAGCCTCAGTCATTACCGCCCCACACTCGGCCGAAAAGGCGGCAATCATCTTGGCTAAACGGCCGCGATAAAACGATTCGCCTTTTGTGCGCGCAATATCTTCAAGGGTGTCGGCTTGGTCGGCAAATTTCCAGATCTCACCGGTGGCAGGTGCGCGACCATTTGGCATGAAAGCGCCAAAGCCTGGATGTTGCGCCAACTCTTTGACAGCTGTTGCCCATTGCTTAGAAATCACTGGGCTGACCGGAAATCCTTCGCGTGCGTGACGAATCGCGTCTTTAAACAAATCCTCAAAGGGAAGTTGACCAAATTTGTTTGATAAGGCGACCCATTGCGAGACGGCGCCGGGCACGGTGACTGACTCCCAACCATTCTTGGGCATGGTGGCCATACCTTTAAAGCGCTCAGGCGACCAAGCCGCCGGCGCACGCCCTGAGGCGTTCAGGCCGTGCAGCTTTTTGCCATCCCAAATAATCGAGAAACCATCACCGCCAATACCATTCATGGTGGGCTCGACCACTGTGAGCGTAATGGCTGCAGCAATGGCGGCGTCGATGGCATTGCCACCACGTGCAAACACGGCTGCACCTGCTTGCGAGGCGAGCGGTTGCGACGTTGAAACGATATTGCGGGCTAGGACGGGTTGACGACCAGACTGAAACGGAAGCTGCCAGTTCATAAGTGAAAAGAATCCTGCAAAGGTTAAGTCATAAGAGCTAGAGGCCGGTATGTATGACGCTCTGGCATGACGTCAAGCTAAAGCACTACTAGGCTCCACGGCGACCTGAGGTTAACCGCATCATAATCGTTGGCGGGGCTTCTGGCTTGTAGTCGGCGTCGCACGGCTCGCGAAAACAAAAAAAGCGCCGAAGCGCCTTCTTTGTTGTGAGCTGGAGCCGAAAACTAAGCGACCAGATGAATCGCTTTTTTGACCGTGTTGAAAATTTCGTCGATCTGGTCCTCGCTGACAATCAGCGGTGGCGAGAACGCAATGCTTTCGCCGGTGTAGCGCACTAACACGCCCATCTCCATACACTTTAAAAATACGTCGTAGGCACGTGCACCAGGAGCGCCTGGGCGCGACTCAAGTTCAACCGCACCCATCAAGCCTAGGTTACGAATATCTTTGACGTAAGGCTCGCCCCGCAGTGCGTGGATTGCTTTTTCAAACTTTGGGGCGAGAGACAATGAGCGTTCGAACAATTTCTCACGTTTGTAGATTTCTTGAGTCGCCAGGCAAGCGGCTGCGGCAGCGGGGTGCGATGAATAGGTGTAGCCGTGAAACATTTCAATCGCATTGGCTGGGCTGGCGTTAATAATGGTGTCATAGATGTGCGTGTTCGCTGCAACAGCCGACATCGGAATCGAAGCGTTGTTGATCGCTTTAGCCATCGTAATCATGTCAGGGGTCACGCCAAAGTATTCGCTGGCTGTGGCTTTGCCCAAACGACCGAAGCCGGTGATCACTTCATCAAAAATCAGCAAGATGCCATGCTTGGTGCAGATCTCGCGCAGGCGTTGCAGGTAGCCCACCGGCGGCACCAGCACGCCGGTTGAACCGGCAACCGGCTCAACGATCACGGCAGCAATCGTTGAGGCATCGTGCAAGGCGCACAGGCTTTCAAGATGGTCAGCGAGGTGCATGCCCCATTGCGGCTGACCTTTGCTAAAGCCCATGTCGGGGATGCTATGGGTGTGCGGGATGTGGTCAACTCCGGGGATCAGATTAGCCGAGTAGGCCTTACGGTTAGCAACAATACCGCCAACTGAGATGCCACCAAAACCTACACCGCTGTAACCTCGCTCGCGACCGATCAGGCGCGTACGCTGGCCTTCGCCACGCGAGCGATGATAGGCTAGTGCCATCTTAAGCGCGGTGTCGACAGCCTCAGAGCCAGAGTTCGCAAAAAATATGCGATCSAGGCCCTTAGGCATGAGGTCTGCGACTACCCTTGCGGCTTCAAACGCCAAAGGGTGAGCCATTTGAAAGGGCGGGGCGTAATCAAGCTCTTGCATTTGCTTGTGCACGGCCTCGATGATTTCTGCGCGGCCATGACCGGCGTTGACGCACCAAAGGCCGGCGCTGGCATCAAGCACCTTCTGGCCATCCATGGTGGTGAAATGCATATCTTTGGCACTTTTAAGAATGCGCGGGGCAGCTTTGAACTGACGGTTGCCTGTAAAAGGCATCCAGAAATTGGTCATGTCCACAGAGTGGGACAGGCTGATGGCTTCGGTAACAGCATTCATGGGGTTCTCCGGTAATCGGGTTGTAACCTTAATGTAGCGCTGCGAGGCGGCTCGCAACCAGTACAGTTGCATAAATATGTGGCAAACTGTATTGGTTAGAGGCGATTTCGGAGAGGTTTTCGGTTAGCGCTTGCGCGTCCCAGCCCCACTTTCTAGCCCACCCTCACCAAGAGGTGCCAGCTTTGCCCTTTTCAATAAACCTTGAGCGCAAGGCTGACCTGAGCTTAGTCGAGCAAATCGTCGCCACGCTGACCGCGGCGATCGCGAGCCGTGCCTTGAGGGCGGGCGATGCCTTGCCCTCGGTACGCCAGCTTGCGCGTGAGCAGGGCCTCAGCGCATTCACCGTCTCAGAGGCGTATCAGCGTTTAGTGGCGTCGGGGCAGGTTGTGGCCAAGCGCGGCGCCTCGTATCGCGTGGTGGATAAGCGGGCGCCGCCGCCCCTAGCTGCGCCCGCGTGGTCTGTACCTAGCCTGAACGCGGCGTGGCTGTTGTCAGACGTCTTCGCCGACCACTCGGTGCCGATTAAGGCAGGCTGCGGTTGGCTACCCGGCGAGTGGATCAACGAAAGCGGCTTGCAGCATGCCTTGCGCACCTTGAGCCGTGTGCCCGGCGCGCGTTTTGGTGGCTATGGGCACCCTTACGGCATGGCGACGCTGCGCGAGCAAATCGCGGCCAGACTCAGGCGCAATGACATACCGGCAGAGTCTGCAAATGTGCTGTTGACACAGGGTGCGACGCAAGCACTTGATTTGGTGGTGCGCACGCTGTTGCAACCCGGAGATACCGTCGTTGTTGAGGACCCTTGTTATTGCAATCTGCTGCAGATTTTGCAGCTTGCAGGACTGAAKGTCGTAGGCTTGCCGCGTAACGTTGAAGGCCATGATTTGGATCAGCTGGCACAACTTATCAAGCGCGCGCGCCCCAAAGCGATCTTTGTCAATACCGTGTTGCAAAATCCTTCGGGCACCACGCTGCCGTTGGGCAGCGCCAAGCGCTTGCTTGAGATCGCCGAGCAGCACGGCTTATGGGTGGTTGAAGATGACATTTATCGCGAGCTCGCACCCGAGGGCGCGCCGTGCCTGGCCGCACTCGAAGGGCTGCGTCGCGTCATTTATATTTCAGGCTTTTCGAAAACGATCACGCCTACGTTGCGGGTGGGCTACGTGGCGGCGCATGCCGACATGCTGGCCAGTTTGGCCCGCAGCAAAATGGCCGTTGGCTTAACCTCTTCAGAGGTCACTGAGCGTGTGGTGGCGAATGTTTTGAGTGACGGGCATTATCAGCAACACCTTAAATTTTTAACTGACAAACTTAAGCAGACGCATCAACGTGTGTGCGCCAGCATGTTGACTGCAGGCGTTGAGATTTTTGCCAAACCTGAAGCGGGCTTATTTTTGTGGGGACGTCTACCGATTGATGCCAAGCAAAGTGCAAGCGTCGCGACGCGCGCCTTGAAGCATGGCATCTGGTTGGCCCCTGGCGCGTATTTTCGGCCAGAAGATCGCGCGTCGAATTGGTTTCGTTTTAACGTGGCCAACTCAGACCATCCCGTTTTATGGGATTTCATCCGCACGCTTTCCTAGAACTGTTCGTGCGCCAAAGTCGGTGCGCGCGGCGCGCGATAGTGTTCCCTGTTGTCAGAATACTTTCTTAGCGGTCAACAGCTAAGTACAGCGTTTCCTTAATCTCTTCCATCACAACATAGCTGCGCGACTCGGCTGAAGCGGGCAGACGTTTGAGGATCTCGCCCAAGAGCTGTCGATATTTGCTCATCTCGGCCAAACGCGCCTTGATCAAATAATCAAAATCGCCTGACACAAGGTGGCATTCCATGACCTCGGGCACATATTCGAGTTCTTTTTTGACCTTTTCAAACACCTCATCGGATTTTGTCGAGAGCTTGATTTCAAGAAATACCAACAGACTCTTGCCAAGCGCGGCTGGGTTGACCCGCGCGTAATAGCCCATGATGATGCCCTCACGCTCGAGCCGCTTGACYCGTTCTGAGCATGGGGTCGCAGACAGGTTTACACGCTCGGCCAAGTCGGTCATTGAGATGCGGCCGTCGCGTTGTAAGACATCGAGTATCTTGAGGTCGATGCGGTCGAGTGGGCGCAGGGGGTCTTTTATCGTCACGGCGCAGATCCGAAAAGTCAAAACAGTAAGAGGCAGGTAAAACCTTGGTTGAATGAGTCAATTTTAGTGATTTCTGCTGTAATGCTGTTAGATTCTTTTCACATGGACCTCAACGCCCTATGTCGATCGCCCCACAGCCCGTCACCGTTACCCTTAAACAAGGTCAAGTTACAGGCTTACAAACCCCGACAAGTACGCAGTTTCTAGGGCTTCGTTATGCCAAGGCCCCAACCGGTGCCCTGCGCTTTGCCCCGCCGCAACCCTTAGAACCACAGCCTCCGTTTGACGCAACCCAAGCGGGGCCAGTGTGCCCGCAGTTGCCTTCACGCCTGCGTACGGTCATGGGTGATTTTGAGGCTGTGCAAGACGAAGACTGCTTACGCTTAGCAATCTGGACACCCGCCTGCGATCAGCTCAAACGCCCGGTGGTGGTGTGGCTGCATGGCGGTGCCTGGCAAAGTGGTGGCGGCGCACTTGCCTGGTACGACGGCACCCGCCTGGCCGCGGGGGGTGACTGCGTGGTGGTGGGGGTCAATTATCGCCTTGCAGCACTGGGGTGGTTGTATGTGCCGGGTGAAACTGCCAACGTTGGGCTACTCGATGAAGAAGCTGCAGTACGCTGGGTTGTCGACAATATCGAACATTTTGGCGGAGACCCTGCCAACATCACCATGATGGGCCAGTCGGCGGGGGGCTTCAATATTGCAGCGATGCTCGCGCGCGCGCCTCTGTTTAACCGTGCGATTTTGCAGAGCGCCTCGCTCGGGCGCGGGTTTCGTGAGCCCGCGCAAGCCGCCCACCTCAGCCGTGTGTTTTTACAGGCGACAGGGGCACAGACCGTTGAGCAGGCCCGTGCCCTGCCAGTGGCCAGTTTATTAGCTGCCCAACAGGCTCCGATCGTGATGGCCGCGCTTAAAGAAGAAGGCGCCAATCGCAGTTTGTTTTGCCCGGTGGGTGATGCAGATTTTTTTAGCCTGCCGCTCGGCCCACTGATGCAGCACGCGGCGACCCGAGCCGATGTCTTGCTGGGTTACACGCGCGATGAAATGACGGCGTTTCCGGGCGCTGAGCGTAATCTTGCCAGCCAGCAGCTTGGTGAAAAAATCTTTGGTGCACCGTCGCGGCAATGGGCGCACGATGCGCACGCCGCCGGTCGGCAAGCGTGGGTGTTTGAGTTTGCCTTTGGGCCTAATTCGGCGTTCGGCGCGTGTCATTGCAGCGAGTTGCCGTTTGTCTTTGGTAACCTTGAAAGCTTTGACGGGGCCGCAATGTTGCAGAGCATGGCCGCAGAGCACGGTGCGCGCCTAGTCGAGCAGATGCAGAGCGCTTGGCTTGCGTTCATCCATGGCCGCTCGCCGGGCTGGGCACCCAGCCCAGCGGTGCACGTTTTTGAATAATATGGATTCCTGTCTGTGCCTAGAGTCCGTAGTCGTCTTTCATCGCTATGGGTGCTTATTTTCTGTTTAGCTTGAAACAAAGGATTATCAGTATGCGAAGCAATATCCAGCTGTCTCGTGTCGCCCTGTTTGTGATGACGGTGGGCGTCTGTAGCCTGTTTATGCTGAGCCCGCGTGGGGCGCAGGCTCAAACCTCGGGCGCTTACCCCGACAAGCCGGTCAAGATTATTGTCTCTAACCCACCCGGCGGCCCGATCGACGTGATTTTGAGGATATTAGCCACACGTCTCACTGCGGTCTGGGGTCAACCCGTTGTGGTTGAAAATCGTCCGGGCGGTGCAGGCATTGTCAGCACGACCGCGCTGGTCAAAGCCCCGGCGGATGGTTACACGATCGGGATGGTGGCCGCGTCGTCTATCACCATCATGCCGTTTGCGGTCGACAGCCTACCGTACGATCCCATCAAAGATTTACAGCCGATTTCACTGGTGGCGCGTACGCCGTTTATTTTTATTGTGCGGCAAGACAGCCCCTTTAAAACCTGGCAAGATTTTGTGCAGCAGGCCAAAACCCGCGATCTGACGATTGGCTCATATGCCATCGGATCGGCCTTTCATATGGTCTGGGAGCAAACTGCACGCCGCGTCGGCATCAAGGCCGTGTATGCGCCCGCCAACGCGGCTAGCAAGACGCAGGGTGATCTTGTAGGTGGCCAGCTTGATATCGCGCTTGAAGCGCCGTCTAGCGCCCGAGCAATGCTCGATGGCGGTCGGGTGCGGGCGATTGCGATCACCAGCCCCCAGCGCTTTGCGGGTTTGCCAGACACGCCAACTCTTTCAGAAGCTGGCTTGTCTGGTTATTCGTCGCTTCCGTGGCTTGGGTTAATGGGGCCGGCCGGCATCCCAAGCGAGCGTGTGGCCCTGATTCAAAAAACTGTTGCGCAAATTTTGCAAGAGCCCGCGATGCTCAAGCAACTCGAAACACTAGGCATGATGCCGGTGGGCAGCACACCGCAACAGATGGGTGAGACGATTGCGCAAGAGCGGCTGCTGATGCAGCCTTTGGTGAAAGAACTCGGGATTCGCTTGAATTGACAACCTCCCCGACCTCGTCCTGACGGACGCCGCTGACGAGGAAGATATGGGGATTCCTACGCCTTAAACCTCGGAATGACGTCGATCGCTGCGGCGGGGTCAACATAACGGCTTTCAAGCTCCATAAAAGCCGGGTATTCAAAAAGATTCCAGAGGGTGCGATGGTCAACCATGCGATCCGAGAACGCTGAACTTGAGCCATTGCGTGCTAACTCTTCGTACAAAGCCTTGCCGACCGAAGCAATGACGCGGGTCATTGAGTTAGGAAAGATCGCGACGCTATAGCCCAAGGCGGTGAGTTGATCAACGGGGAGCATCGGCGTGCGACCCCCTTCAACGAGATTCGCAAGCGTGGGTATTTTGACTTGTTGGTTGAGCAAACGCATTTCGTCAGCAGATTCTGGCGACTCAAGGAAGCACACATCTGCGCCGGCCTCGGCGTAGCGTTGCGAGCGTTCGATCGCTGCATTGATGCCTAGATCACTGCGGGCATCGGTACGGGCGATGATGACGACATTTGGATCGTGCCGCGTATCGACTGCCGCTTTAATGCGCCCAACCATTTCTTCAGTCGAAACGATGCGACGACCAGGTTCGTGTCCGCAGCGTTTGGGCCAAGCTTGGTCTTCGATTTGGATGCCACTGATGCCCGCGCGTTCGAACTCACGCACGGTACGAATCACATTCAGTGGCCCGCCATACCCAGTGTCGGCATCGGCAATGATGGGGATGGTGGTGACGTCGGCCATACGTTTGGCCTGATCCAGAATTTCGGCAAAAGACAGTAGAGCAACATCGGGTGCGCCCAGACGCGTAATTGATACCCCCGAGCCGGTCATATACGCCGCTTTGCACCCCGCCTGTTCGGCGAGTCGAATCGTCAGGCAATCAAAGGCGCCAGGCGCGACTAGCAGCGCAGGGTCGGCAATGAGTGCACGCAACTGTTGATTTTTTCCGGGATGAATGCCGAGTGATAAGGGCATCGAGAGGCTCATGAGAGGACCTTTTGTTTTGCGGTTTGAATGGCAGCGAGGACGGTATCGCAGGTATGGATTGGATAGCGCGCCCGAAAGAAGTTGAGAGAGCCTTCATGGAGTAACGCATTGGGGGTCGCCACCGCGTCCTCAAGCACGACGACGTAATAGTCGTGATACGAGGCAGACCGCACGGTGGATTCGACGCAGCCTTCAGTCACGGTCCCCAAAATAATGACGCTTTGAATCCCTTGTGTACGCAAGATGTGATCGAGATTAGTGCCAACAAAGCCGTCGGGTCGAAATTTTTCAACCACCCAGTCGTTTTTTTGTACGGTTAAACCGTCAACAAATTCGTACCCCCAGCTGCCGGGTTTGGTGTAATCGGGGGCTTTGCCATCACGGGTTTTAAAGCGCAACCATGCAGGCGAATCCATGCGAGCATCGGGCAGTGACGCTTGCCGCAAGAAAATCGTTCGCATCCCCAACGCTTGCGCTTTGCCAACGAAAGCAACCATTTTTTTGACAGCAGGCGCCATGCGTGCGACATCTTTGCCAAATTTAGCAAAGTGTCCATCAATGTGACAAAAATCGTTTTGAACGTCGATCACGATGACTGCAGTCCAACGCGGATCAACAAGCTCGTCAAGGGTATCTAAAACTTCGCGGCCCATGATGGTTTTCATTTGAGGCGTCCTGTGTTGAGTCGAGTATCGTCGTATTTATATTTGTTCGAGCGACACGGGAAATAATTGTTCGTGATCGTCAGCGGGCATCACGTGATAAGCCGCAAACCGATAAGCTGGGCCACCGACCAATTCAGGCGGCGTAAACGGAAAGGCAATATTGCCGCCCGTACATTGCCGACCCGAAAAACCTTGGTGCAGCAAAAATTGTTTGAAGGTTTTTGCGGCAGCCATCGCGAGCTCGGGTGCGCGAGCAATGATTTCGATCAAGATGAAGACCTCGCGCGCGGCTTGTACGCCCGGCGTTTGCGTCCAGAGTGCCACACCGTCTAAACCGTAGAGCCGCGGATAAATTTCGTAGTCGCCGGGCACGAGTCCGCGTGTGGTTTGCTCAACAGTGGCCAGGATCGGCCGCAACTGCGCAATAAAACGTGGGTCGGCGGTTCCGGCAAGCAAGACCGCACGATGGCCGACCAAGGCACTGCCTTCGACCTTGATCGTCGTACGTGTCGCGGGTTGCCAGGTGGCACCGGTGACATGCGTACGGCGCTCGTCAAGCGCGGTGTAACGCGCGGCGTCGACCTTCAGTGTGCCGTCAGGCTCGGTAAAACTAATCGGGTCGGCTTGCTCATATAGACTGTGCGCCGCGACCGAAAGTGGCGTAGCTCGTCGTTCGGGGTTCATGCTTTCAAGCGAAAAACCCTTCGCGTCAAGCGTGGCGAGCATCGCATCGCGCCCACCGGGTTCGCAGCAAATGGAGGTGCATTCGATGATCTTGGCCATATGCATCACATTGGCCATGTCAAAGCCCAGCATTTTTGGCAAACTCGCAAAGACGGCGGTGTCACAAGCTCTGCCGGCGATGATGACGTCTGGCTCAAGCGCGAGCGCTCGCTCAAAGGGGGCACAGCCGACCTGACCGACCAAGTGCGAGCAGGCCTCCAAGTCAGCTTGAGTCACGGGCAAGTTGCCCCCCAAAGCGGTGAGTTCGCCGGCCGCGAGCGCTTGGCCGACGCGAGCTGCGCTTAAGTCTGAGCGAATCGAGGCCAGTCGAAAATGCAAGTTGTGTTCGCGCGCGATCTCACGAATCATGTTTAGGGTTGCGTCAAGGTGGGGCGCGGCGCCCGCGGTGCCCGCCGTGCCGATGATGAGCGGTATATTGCGCTTGCGCGCGCTCGTGAGCACCGCGGTCAAATCGCGTTTTGTGATTGAGGGGCTGGTGGCCATTTCACCAGAGCCTAAATAAACCGGCCCCGGATCGACAGAGCCCATGTCGCAGCCGATGAAGTCAGGTTCGCGGGCTAAGCCGGCAGCAAGGGCCTGCTCAGGAATCCCGTAGCCAAGTTGTCCCGAGGCGGAAAGCACCTTTAACTTAGAGGGCTTGCGCGCGAGCAAGGCTTTGACGGCGCTCATATTTCGAGATCCAGCAGAGGGACATGTTGTTGAGCACCGTAGACATCGTGGTCGCCTGGCGAGCCCGAAACGATCGTGCGTGGCATAGCGATTTTGATGGCCCGCGCAACTCGATAAGGGGTCACAATCACGTCGGCGGGCGCAACGTTGTACAAAAGAGCTAACGCTGTAGGCCGTAGCGCCTGGGCGCGTGTGGCAGCCTCGAAGCTTTGGTCAGTCGGAAAGATCAAATCAAACGATAGGGTCAGCGGTCCAGCGTTTTTACTGCGTATCACCGTGGCAATCTCTGCGAGTCTGGGCACAAATGTTCCTCAATTTTTATTCTTTGACGGATACAAAGCTTATAACAAGTTGCTTATAGCGTGACAAGTGAGCATGCTGGACAATGCGCTCGTCTGGAGCGCTCACGCCGAGGCTGCCTTTTGCTTTTGATTGACCAATTTTGTTAATTCTGTTGATATAGAGACATGCTGCCTGTTTGGCATTGTGCGGGCAGCAGACAGGCGCTTGTTTTTTTGCGCGGAGAGTCCACGCCTGGGGCAAACCCTCAAAAATACATCAACGGAGATCATATGAAGCGTCGTCACTTTATCGAGACCGGCCTTGCGCTAGGCGCAAGCATTGCTTTACCCGCTTTTGCGCAGTCCAAGTCCGCGTACCCCACGCAGACAATCAAGATGATTGTTGCCTTCGGGCCAGGTGGGTCGACGGATGTGACCGCGCGAGTGATTACAGCCAAGATGTATGACCTGCTGGGGCAAAGAGTGGTGATTGAGAACAAACCGGGCGGGGGTTCGAATATTGGAAGCGAGCTGGCCGCGCGCGGCGCGCCCGATGGGTACACCTTGTTTTTGGGCACCGTTGCCAACGCCATCAATATGTCGTTATATAAAAATCCCGGTTATGACATCATTCGCGATTTTGAGCCGATTTCGATCCTGACTTCGGCGCCAGCTGTCTTGGTGGTGACGCCAAAGTTGCCCGTCAATACCGTACAAGAATTGATCGCCTTGGCGCGTGCTAAGCCCGATTCTTTAAACTTCGCGACCTCGGGCGTTGGCACAACTCCGCATCTGGCCGGCGAAATATTGTTGCAGCGTTTCAATATTAAAATGACGCACGTCGCTTATAAGGGTGCTGCCCCTGCATTGACTGACACGATTGCAGGTGTGACACAGCTAGGATTTAAAACCGCGTTGTCGGCGATCCCGAGCATTCAGGCCGGTCAGCTTAAGGCGCTGGCTGTTTGTTCGGCTAAGCGCCTGTCGCTCTTGCCTAACGTGCCCACCATGGCAGAGGCGGGGGTCTCTGACTTTGAAATTACGTCTTGGAATGGCTTGTTCGCGCCCAAGGGCACGCCCGCAGAAATCGTCGAAAAATTGAATCAAGTTTGTGCAAATATCTCGCGCATGAAAGACGTACAAGATACCTTTGCAGCGCAAGCGGCGGATAGTCTGACGAGTACTCCGGCTCAATTTAAAGCGTTTATTCAGGCCGAGATCACTAAGTGGGGCGCAGTTGTAAAATCAACTGGTGCGCAAATTTAGCGAAATAGTGACGCGCGTACCGGTCAATCCGAAAACTTGTTTCTTTAGCCCTAAGGGTATTGTTGAAAGGCTGACAAGTTTGAGTCTTAGCCATGCGAAAATACGATTCAATCGGTAACCGGTGCCTGAATTGACAAATCTTTTGACTGACTATGCATAATTCAAACGCCTTAGCGCGCTATTGCGCCACCACACTTGCTTTGACCTTAGGTCTGCTCTGCGCTTGGTCTTCAAACGCGGCTCCCCCTATCTTGGTGCTCAATTCACTCAACGCCAACGTCAGTGTGATTGACCCGGTCACCTATAAAGAAATCAAACGGGTTCCTGTGGGTAAAGAGCCCCACCATCTATACCTGACGCCCGACAACAAGTCGGTGATGGTGGCGAACGCTGCGGGTGATTCGATTACCTTTCTCGATCCCAATACCGGTGAAGTACAGCGTACGCTGAAAAATATCTTAGACCCCTACCATCTGCGCTTTTCGCCGGACATGAAGTGGTTTGTGACGGCCGCCAATCGCCTGAACCACGTCGACATTTATCGCTGGGAAAACAAAAACGGCGAGTTTCAAATGCACTTGGTTAAACGTTTGCCCGCCGGGAAAACGCCTAGTCATATCGCGATTGATAGCAAAAGCACCACAGCTTATTTCACTTTGCAAGACAGTCACGAGTTGATGGCGGTTGACCTGGCAACGCAAAAACCGCTCTGGACGATCTCAACGGGAAAGACGCCCGCAGATCTCTACCTTGCGCCCGATGATAAGACCTTGCTTATTGGTTTAACCGGGGCCTCTGAGGTTGAGGTTTATGACGTGGCGGGTGCAAAAAAAGCCGTGTTAACCAAGCGTATCCCGACCGGCGAAGGCGCGCACGCGTTCAGATCACAGGGTGACAAGCGGCACGTGTTCGTCAGCAATCGCAGCGCCAACACGATTAGTCGCATTGATGTGACCACACTGAGCGTGGTCGACACGTACAAAACCCCCGCTGGCCCCGACTGCATGGAAATGCTTGCCGACGGCAAGACCTTGTTGTTTACCGCGCGCTGGGCTGGCAAGCTCGTGGCGTTGGATATCGAAAAAAAGACGATCACGCAGCAGGTGCCTGTTGGTAAGTCACCGCATGGGGTCTGGACATTGAATCATGCGAGCCGTCTATAAGGTGTTGTTGGGCTTAGGGCTGTCGTCTTGTGCGACCGCCTTGTTAGGGTCGCCATCCTCGTCGGCCGCGCCCCCTGTTTGTGAGCGACCGGTGTACTTGACGTTTGACACCGGACATATGCAGATCGCCCCCTTCGTAGCCGAGGTACTGGCGCGGCACCAGGTGCACGCAACCTTCTTTTTGGCAAATGAGCCGACGCGTACTGGCGGCACCAGCCTGGATGAGGTTTGGGCGCCCTGGTGGAAGACGCTGGCCGGGCAAGGCCATGCCTTTGGCTCGCATACCTTTGATCATGTGTACTGGTTGGGCGATACTACAGATGGTCGTTTTTTAATGCGTCCGAGTGCCGGCCCGCAGCCAAGGAAAAGTTTTATTTGGACGGGCGCCCAGTATTGCGAAGAGTTGGCTCGCCCCGCCTCGCGGTTTGAACAGATGACCGGTCAAAAAATCTTGCCACTGTTTCGCGCCGCAGGCGGTAAAACTTCACCTGCCTTGGTGCGGGCCGCGCAAGCTTGCGGTTACGAGCACGTCGGCTGGGCGCCGGCAGGTTTTTTGGGTGATGAATTACCAAGCGATCAGTATCCCAATACGGTGTTGCTTGAACGCGCCTTGCATAATATTCGCAGTGGCGATGTTTTGGTGGCGCATTTAGGGATTTGGTCGCGGCAAGATCCTTGGGCGCCGGCGGTACTTGAGCCCTTAATTGAGGGCTTGAAAAAAAAGGGTTTTTGTTTTGCGACCATGGATTCGCACCCAGCATATCGTGAGAAAATCCAGGCGCGCAAGACCGTTGTTGGTGTGCCTGACGGCGCGGTCGTGCAGCCTGCAAGAGAATCAAGCGCCGCGGCGATAGATGTATTAGCGCCAGAGCGGCAAGCCACGCCTCAACTAAGAGATATGAAAAGTAATGAATCAAATGATTGAACTCTTTGACCAAGCACAGCAGTGGCTTTTTGAGTCATTGGTGCAGCCGGTGTTATTTCATACTGGCATGAGTAGCGTGATTGAAGATGCTTATGACGGCACCATGTGGCTGTTGATTGGCTTATTACAAATTGCTTTATTAGTCGTTGTGTTCGGCACCATGCAACGCGTGTGGCCCGCCGAGCTCGTGCGTGATCGGCAGCAGATTCGCATCGATTTTTTATATACGCTGATTCATCGCTTAGGGGTGTTTAGACTCGCTCTGTTTTTTATGATCGATCCTCTGTGGGACGAGCTCTCTGGTCAGGCGCGTTTGCTGGGCTTTATGCCCTGGCACCTCGATGGGATTTGGCCTGGCGTCACCGACGGAGCGATCGCCAGCTTGCTGTTGTATTTGTTGGTCTTTGATGCCGTCGATTATTTTTATCATCGTGCGCAACATCGGTTTAACTGGTTTTGGGGCCTGCACTCGGTGCATCACAGTCAGCGTCAAATGACGATGTGGAGCGATAACCGTAACCATTTGCTAGATAGCTTGTTGCGCGATACGGTGTTAGTGCTGGTTGCGCAGTTGATAGGCGTCAAGCCYGGGCAGTTTTTCTTGATCGTRGTGTTCACACAGTTGGTTGAAAGCTTCTCGCACGCGAACGTTCGCATGTGCTTTGGCAACTGGGGCGATCGTCTGTTGGTGAGCCCAAAGTTTCATCGGTTTCACCATTCGGTGGCGTACGATGAGTCAACTGCAGGGCCGGCCAAGGGACATAACTTTTCTGTGCTGTTTCCGGTTTGGGATATCTTGTTCAGAACGGCCAAGTTTGACACTGGGTATGTGCCAACTGGTGTGCATGACCAGCAACCTGAAGCGGGCGGGCGCAATTACGGCCGAGGGTTCTGGGCCCAACAAAAGCTAGGGATTCAGCGTATGTTGGGGTCAAAAACTGCTGGGTACAAGTAAGACGAAACCGCCGTTAATCGCCACCTAACGCCAGTTTGTTCGGCTGGCGTTTTTCAATAGACCACTTCAGTAAGGCTGCTGTCCGATAGATGCCATGGGCAAATTTGCCGTAAGGCAATGTAAAAAATAGCGCCATGACAAAACCGAGGTGAATGGCCAGCCAAAGTGCCATATAGCTTGTGTCGCGCCAAATGAGTAGGGCGAGCCCGGTCAGGCTAACGGTAAACAGCAACACAATAAACGCGATGTCCATCGGTTTTTGTGCTGCATCGCCGTGCAGCGGTGAGCGTCGCAGATTCAGCCAGAGTAGGCCGGCGGGCCCAATGAGCAAACCAATCCCGCCTACGGTGCCTAAAATCACGGGCAGGCTCGTATAGGCGTAGGGTGCTTGCAGGCCAAGCACATAGTGGTAAAGCGTGGCGACCGAGGTTGCGGCAAAGCAAAGCATAAAACCGTAAAAGGTCAGATGATGAAAACGCCTGCGGCGCAGTGTAAAGCGATCGTCTTCATCGTTACAGCCTTGGCCATGGCCGCCATCCAGGTACTTCATGCCTAAAACGTTGTGGGTGGCTTCACCGAGTGCGGCCGCACTGGCTGCACCCGGGGTGATTTCTTGCCAGAACCGCGTCACACCAATCCCTAGCGCCAAGACGGCAAAGCCAAAAACGGCACCGAACATCAAGGCCAGGGTGTTGTGCGGAAACACCGCATAAAAGTTACCCGCAAGTGGCTCGTGTATAAGCTTGCCTGTAAATAACAGCGTTAAGACCAAAAACAGCGCTAAGCCAAAAGCTGTTGCCAAGGCCACGGTTAGCCCATTGTTTTTGTAAAGCGCACCCATGGCCGCAGGCCAGGCAAAATCGGTGTAAGTTTCTACGCGGACTTTGGCCATCGCTTGCGGTACGTTGACGGCAAACTCATGCGGAGGCGCGTATTGGCAGGCATGCAAGCATGCGCCGCAGTTGTGGCAGAGGTTAGCTAAGTAATTCAGATCCGCTTTGCTGTCGAATTGCAGGCGGCGCGCCATGGCCGGAAATACGGCACAGAAACCCTCACAGTAGCGACAGGCGTTACAGATCTGCATTTGCCGTGCGACTTCTGTCTCGTTGGCACTGAGGCCTTTGCTATGCCAGGTAATGGAGTGTTCAGAGGCACCGGCCAGGCCTTGCGCCTCGCGGGTCAGGGATTCAAGCGATTGCATGTAAGGATCCTTCTGTGATTTTTTGTGCGGCTAAGGCGGCCTGTGTGCCAGCGATGCGACCGAAGGCCGTGCCGATCGACATCCCGACGCCTGCGGTATAGCCTTTGCCTAAAACGTTGCCAGCATTGATCTCGCCAGCGGCGAACAGGTTGGGGCTCGCTTTACCGTCAAAAAAGACACTGGCTTTTTCGTCGGTGGTCAAACCGAAATAGGTAAAGGTGACGCCCGGCCGCACCGGATAGCCATAAAACGGACCTTTCTCGATCGGCAAGGCCCAGTGGGTTTTTTCTGGGGTCAGGCCTTGGGTATGGCAATCATCCTGGATCGTATGATCGAAGGTACCGGGCTGGCAGGCCGCGTTGAATTCGTTGATAGTTTGCATAAAGACTTCGGGATCAAGCTCGAGCTTGCGCGCGAGTTCAGGCAAGGTGTCGGCTTTGATGTTTTCAAATACGGCCGGCATAAAACGACCGACTGATTTGACATCAATAATCGAATAGGCGATCTGACCGGGTTGCAGGGCGACTAAGCGGCCCCACAAGGCATAACGCTTGGGCCAGAAGTCTTCGCCTTCGTCGTAGAAGCGTTTCGCTTCGCGATTGACCACAATCCCCAGCGAAACAGCATCGATACGTGTGCAGATGCCGCCGTCGTACAGCGGCGAGCGCGCATCGATGGCCACGCAGTGCGCTTGGGTGGGGTCGCCCATGGTGTCGGCGCCTTCGCGCATCATGACTTTCAGCACAACGCCCATGTTGTAGCGTGTGCCGCGAATTAAAAAGTTGTCGGCCGGCCATTCGCCCAGCTCGTTTTGACCCCAGGCCTCGCGCAGCCAGGCGCGGTCGGATTCAAAGCCACCACAGCCCAAGACGCAGGCGTTGCCAGCGTAGCGTTTGTCGCCCACTTTGGCGGCGATAAACTTGCCGTCTTTGATTTCTAGGTCGTCAACCGGTGAGTCATACAAAATATCGATACCGAGTTTCTCGGCGCTTAGGTAATAGGCGTTGACCAAGGCTTTGCCGCCACCCATAAAAAAGGCGTTAGTGCGGGCCACATGTAGGGTGCCCGACAAGGGTGGTTGAAAATGAACGCCGTGCTTGCGCATCCAGTCGCGGCATGAGGATGACTCGCGAATCACCATGCGTGCGAGTGCTTCGTTGGTTTGGCCGCCCGTGACTTTTAAAAGATCTTGCCAGTATTCTTCTTCTGTGTAGGCATCGACTAAAACATCTTGGGGGGCGTCGTGCATGCAGCGTAGATTGCGGGTGTGCTGTGAATTGCCCCCGCGCCATGCTTTTGGGGATGCCTCAAGAATTAGGACGCTGGCGCCGGCTTCGCGCGCCATGAGGGCGCTACACAGGGCTGCGTTGCCGCCGCCCACTACGATTACATCCCACATGGTTCTTGCCTCGCGTGTTGGTTCGCGTTGATTTTGAGTAAGTGAGTGAGTGTAAACAGATGGCGGGGGTTTGCGCTAGGGCGCGGGTGTGGGCGGCGTGGGGGTATTCTTGCGTGACGGCCGGTTGTTTGCTGCGTTTTACCTGTCGCTTGGCGCACGCCCCGTCGTCTTGGTTTTTACACCGACAGGTGCCGTTTAACGTCTTCGCTGTCCATTTGGGTTTGGTCGCCTTGGGCGACGACTTCGCCGCGTGATAAGACGACGAAGTGGTCGGCGAGTTCGCGGGCGAAGTCGAAGTATTGTTCGCACAACAAAATAGCGATGTCTCCTCGATCGCGTAGCAGGCGGATGACGCGGCCGATGTCTTTGATGATTGAGGGCTGGATGCCTTCGGTGGGTTCGTCAAAGATGATGAGCTTGGGTTCGGCGACTAGGGCGCGTGCGATGGCGAGTTGTTGTTGCTGCCCGCCAGACAGGTCGCCGCCGCGCCGTGACAACATGGTGCGTAGTACTGGGAATAGGTCAAAAATTTCGTTTTTAATACGCTTGGCTTGTTGGCTGGGCTTGGTGGCCATGCCCATCAGGATATTTTGTTCGACGGTGAGGCGAGCAAAGATTTCGCGACCTTGGGGTACGTAGGCCATGCCGAGGGCGGCACGTGCATGGGGGGCGAGCTTGCTGATGTCTGTGCCGTCAAAGTGAATACTGCCCGAGGCTAAGGGTTGTACGCCCATCAGGCATTGCAACAAGGTGGTTTTGCCGACGCCGTTGCGTCCGAGCAAGGCCATGCACTCGCCTTGTTTGACCGACATTGTGATGCCGCGTAGGGTATGGCTGCTGCCGTAATACTGGTTGATATCTTGAACGTTTAGCATGGCTTAGCGACCTAAATACACTTCAATCACGCGTTGATCGGCTTGCACTTGTTGCATGGTGCCTTCGGCCAAAACCGAACCTTCGCACAGCACCGTGACTTTGCCGCCTTGCGAGATCTGGTTGACGAAATCCATGTCGTGCTCAACCACCATCAGCGAATGTTTGCCGCGCAGGTCGTTTAGCAGTTCGCCGGTACGCTCGGTTTCGGCGTCGGTCATGCCGGCGACTGGCTCATCCAGCAAAAGCAGTAGCGGCTCTTGCATCAGTAGCATCCCGATTTCAAGCCACTGTTTTTGACCGTGCGACAGTAAGCCGGCYGGGCGCTTGTGTTCGCCCATTAAACGTAACAGGTCGAGGGTGGCGGCGATTTGGTCGCGCTGCGTACTGTTTAAGCGCGCAAACAAGGTTGATTTCACCCCCTTGTTGGTTTTCATGGCGAGTTCTAAGTTTTCAAAAACGGTATGATTTTCGAAGACGGTGGGGCGTTGAAACTTGCGACCAATGCCGACATCGGCAATCTGCGCCTCGTGCATTTTGGTGAGGTCGATGCTTTGCCCGAAGAAAGCCGTGCCCGAGGTAGGCTTTGTTTTGCCGGTGATGACATCCATCATGGTGGTTTTGCCGGCGCCGTTAGGGCCAATTACGCAGCGTAATTCGCCCACACCGATGTCGATCGACAAATCATTGAGTGCACGAAAACCATCAAAGACGACGCTGATCGACTCAAGATACAAGATGGCACCGTGCCGGGTGTCGACCCCGGGGGTTTTCAGGCGACCGTACGAGACGCCGCCGCCGGCACCATTGCTTTGGGTGCTGGCTTGAACAGCGTCGTGTGAAGCGATGGCCTGAGTATTCATGCCGTGTCTCCCTTACCGCGGTGGCTGAGTTTGCGAACTAAGCCGACAATGCCTTGCGGTAAAAAGATCGTGACCAGTACAAAAATCAAGCCAAGTGCATACAGCCAAAATTCAGGGAAGACGCTAGTAAACCAGGTCTTCAAACCGTTGATCGTGCCAGCGCCAATGATCGGTCCGATCAATGTGCCGCGCCCGCCCGTTGCCACCCAGATCACCATTTCAATTGAGTTTTCGGTCGACATCTCGCCCGGATTAATGATGCCAACTTGTGGCACATAGAGAGCGCCCGCCACCGCGCACAACATGGCAGACAGTGTCCAGATAAACAATTTGAAACCCAATGGTTCGTAGCCCAAAAAGCGTAGGCGACTTTCCGAATCGCGAATCGCGGTGAGCACACGACCGAGTTTGGACTGTGTGATCGCGCGGCCTAACACTAGGGCGCCGAACAGCGCTGCCAAGCTGACCCAGTACAACACCGCACGGGTGTTGGGCGAGGTAATGTCAAATCCAAGAATCTTTTTAAAATCGGTAAAGCCGTTGTTGCCACCAAAGCCTGTTTCGTTTCTAAAAAATAACAGCATCGCTGCAAAAGTAAGCGCCTGAGTAATAATCGAAAAATAAACACCCTTGATGCGCGAACGAAAGGCAAAGTAGCCAAATAAAAAGGCCAGTAAGCCTGGCACGGCCAGCATCAAAAACATCGCGTACCAAAAGTGTTCGGTAAACGACCAAAACCAGGGGTAGGTTTTCCAGCTTAGAAAGGTCATGAAGTCGGGCACGATCTCTGCAGAGGCTTTACCTGCACGCATCAAGTACATGCCATGGGCATAGCCGCCCAGCGCAAAAAATAAGCCGTGCCCTAAGGACAAAATGCCGGTGTAACCCCACACGAGATCGAGCGCGAGCGCGGCCATCGCGTAGCAAATGAATTTGCCGATCAGGGCGATCGCAAACGAAGACACGTGTAGTGGGTGCCCGGCCGGAAACATTAGGTTCAGCGCAGGTAAGCAGGCAAATACGGCCACAACGATGGCGATTGCGGTCCAGGCCTTAGGTGAATATAAGGCCGTGGGCGCAGACGAAAACGAAAGGGTGGCGGACGGCGACAGGGCTGTGGCACTCATTCTGTGCTTCTCCCTTTGGGTGCGAATAACCCCTGTGGGCGTTTTTGTACAAAAAGCACGATGAATAACAAAATCGCAATTTTGGCGATCACGGCACCCCAGAAGGGTTCGATGATTTTATTCAAGGCACCGAGCCCCATCGCGGCGACCACCGTGCCAGCAAGTTGCCCGACGCCGCCCAAGACCACCACCATAAACGAATCGACAATATAGCCACGACCCAGGTCGGGCCCGACGTTGCTGAGCTGCGATAACGCCACGCCAGCCAGGCCGGCGATCCCAGAGCCCAACCCAAAGGCCAGCATGTCGATGCGCCCGGTGGGCACGCCTACACAATCTGCCATGCGGCGATTTTGCGTGATCGCCCGCACGAACAGACCCAGGCGCGTGTGGTTTAAGACCAACCACACCACAACCACGACACAAAGAGCAAAACCAACAATCACGATACGGTTGTAGCTAAGTGACAGGTCACCCAAGATCGTCATGCCACCGCTCATCCAACTGGGGTTGGCCACTTCGACGTTTTGCGCACCAAACAAGCTGCGTACCGACTGCATCAGGATCAAGCTAATGCCCCACGTGGCCAGTAAGGTTTCAAGTGGACGGCCATAGAGCCAGCGAATCACGGTGCGCTCAAGCGCCATCCCAACAAGTGCCGTCACGATAAAGGCGACGGGCAGGGCGGCGACCACATACCAGTCGATCCAGGTGGGCAACCACTGTTTAAACAGGCCCTGCACAAGGTACGTGGCATAGGCGCCAATCATCAGCAACTCGCCATGCGCCATGTTGATCACGCCCATCAGGCCAAAGGTGATCGCCAGGCCAAGTGCAGCGAGTAATAGCACGCTGCCAAGGCTGATACCGAAGAAGATGTTGCCGACCCAACTGACAACAGTTTGATGCCATTCAATTTGAACGATCGCGGTTTTTGCTGCTGCGCGCACTTTAGCGTCAGGCTCGGCGAAAGCGCCAGAAGCGTCGGGGGTGACCAGCACGGTCAACAGCGGTTTGAAACGCGCATTTTTGCTGTCGCCAAGCATCATGACAGCACTCCGGCGCGTGGCAGCATCGGTGCTTTTGATTAAGGCGCTTGCTAAGGCGATATTTAGGGCACTTTTAATGTCGGAGTCTTGCTCTGTTTCGAGTGCACGTTCGAGTAACGGCACGCGTGCCGGGTCGGCTTCTTTTTGCAGGCGTTGCGCGGCAGCTAAGCGCACGGCGCGTTGCGGTGAAAATAATTCAGCGCTCACTAACGCAGACTGCAGAGCGCTACGCAAACGATTGTTCAGAGTCAGTGCTTGGGCATCAGTAGGTGCCACAACCGTTTCGCCGGTTGTGGGGTCGATTGCCTTGCCGCCTTCAACTGCTAATAAAACTTTATTGTCAGAGGTAATCAGAACGTTGCCGGCCCCCAACGCAGCCAACACTGCGGCTGCGCCAGGGTTGGTGAGTTGCCCCAACGCTGTAATCGACTCGACCCGCTCGGTGTTGCTCTCGCCGGCCAAGCCCTTTAGAACTGAGGGTTCGACCAAGTCGGCGGCCAAACTGCAATGCAGCGGTAACGCAAGCAAAACAGTTAGAAGCCACCGTTTCAAGGAGGGGTAAATCAAAAGCATGTTTATGCAATCTCATAGTGTGGCGTATTACAGACCTTGCTTGCCTTCGTTGCCCGCTAGGAAGGGGCTCCAAGGCTGTGCACGAATCGGGCCTTTGCTTTTCCAGACCACGTTGAACTGACCATTGGCCTGAATTTCGCCGATGTAAACCGGCTTGTGCAGGTGATGATTCGTCTTGTCCATCATGATTGTAAAGCCATCGGGCGCCGCAAACGTTTGGCCGCCCATGGCCGCAATTACTTTCTCGGTGTCGGTTGTTTTAGCGGCCTCGACGGCTTGCTTCCACATGTACATGCCGACGTAAGTGGCTTCCATTGGGTCGTTGGTGACCGCAGTGGCGAAGTTAGGTAAGTTTTTGGCCTTTGCGTAAGCTTTCCATTTTGTAACAAACTCAGTGTTCACTGGGTTCTTGATGGATTCAAAGTAGTTCCAGGCCGCAAGGTGACCGACCAAAGGCTTGGCGTCTACGCCACGCAGTTCTTCTTCACCCACCGAGAACGCCACAACAGGCACGTCTGTAGCTTTCAGGCCGGCGTTACCGAGTTCTTTGTAAAACGGTACGTTCGAGTCGCCGTTAATGGTCGAGATCACAGCAGTTTTGCCACCGGTTGCAAATTTCTTGATGTCTGCAACGATAGTTTGATAGTCAGAATGACCAAACGGTGTGTATTTTTCGTCGATGTCGCTTTCTTTCACGCCCTTAGAAATCAAAAAAGCGCGCAGGATTTTATTGGTGGTGCGTGGGTACACATAGTCAGTGCCGAGCAATACAAACCGCTTGGCGCTGCCGCCGTCTGCGCTCATCAGGTATTCAACAGCGGGGATGGCCTGTTGGTTCGGTGCGGCACCGGTGTAAAACACATTTTTCTCAAGCTCTTCGCCTTCATATTGCACAGGGTAGAACAACAAGCTGTTGAGCTCTTTAAACACGGGCAAGACTGATTTACGTGACACTGAAGTCCAACATCCAAATACAACTGCAACTTTTTCCTGGGCAACCAGTTGGCGTGCTTTTTCAGCAAACAAAGGCCAGTTCGAAGCGGGGTCAACGATCACGGGCTCAAGCTTCTTGCCCAACACGCCGCCTTTAGCGTTAATTTCTTCGATGGTCATCAGCGCAACGTCTTTTAACGCTGTTTCTGAAATGGCCATGGTGCCCGACAGCGAGTGCAAGATACCCACCTTAATGGTATTTTGGGCAAAAGCGGATCCTGCAAAACCTGTCATGGCTAACAGGCTGGCAGCGGTCAACTGCTTGAGAACTAATCTGCGTTTCATCTATAAACTCCTGAGTCGATCATTAGTCGGTTGCGCCGATTGGAAGGCCGCATAGCGTTTTGTGCGTTCAGAGCTGTGCTCGACTGGGGTTAAGCAAAAATTGTGCCAGCTCTAGTGGTGGTCGCGGGGTTGTATTAAAAATGAGCTCCAAGTGGCACTGCATAGCGATGGTGGTGCTTTGTGTTCTTGACTCTGCCCAGGGCCGAAGCGTGTTCTCGAGGCAGCGCGCAAAGACGAGCGCAGTCTATGCACTAGTTTGGTGCGAATCCTCACTTTGATGCCTTGAATGCGTGCTGAGCACGTAGTTAGTTCGCATGTTGCTTGCGCGAGTCGCTGGCGTAAAATATCGTGGACTGCGGCGCGTTGTGATTCTGTAAAAATGCATGCCGCAAAAACCACCAAACTATATTAGTCAGCCACAATGAGCCTCACTTCAAATTCAGAGCACCCCGGTGCGCCAGCCCAACCGACGTTGACCGATACGATGGCCCAGCGCATCAGCCAGATTCAGGCACGGATGGCTAACGCGTGCGCACGCGTTGGGCGCGACCCCGCCGAAGTCGCCTTATTGCCCGTCAGCAAAACCTTTGACGCCACAGCAATTCGCGAGGCGCTGGCCCTAGGCTTTACGCGGTTTGGCGAAAATCGAATGCAAGAGGTCGCTCAAAAGGCGCCGCTGTTAGTAGACTGCAATGTCAATTGGGTAGTGATCGGGCATTTGCAAACGAATAAGGCCAAAGAGGTCGCACGCTATGCCAGCGAGCTGCAGTCATTTGATCGCCTTGAGCTAGCCGAGGCGCTTGAGCGGCGCTTACAGCTCGAGGGCCGTACCTTAGACGTGCTGGTGCAAGTGAAAACTTCTACAGAAGACACGAAGTCGGGGCTTGAGCCTGCAGAACTCGTGTCGTTTTTACGACAACTGTCTCAGTACCCAAGCTTGCACGTCAAAGGACTGATGACGATGGCGGTGCTTTCGACCGACTCAAGCGCGGTGCGCAAGTGTTTTTCGCAGTTACGCCAACTGCGCGACCAGGCCCAGCAAGAGGCCATTGCTGGGATCTCGCTTGAGCGCCTGTCGATGGGCATGAGCGGTGACTTTGAACTGGCGATTGAAGAAGGCTCAACCGAAATTCGGGTGGGCTCTGCGATCTTTGGTAGCCGTGTAGCCCCAGCCTAAGCGCGAGGTCGTCGCGCTTAGTGCTTCATCCCGCCGTGGCCTTGCTCGCCAGTGCTGCCGGGGTTGTACGTTGAGGGCTTGACGGTAAAGTTCACACGGACTTCGCCGGCTTTTTCAAACTTCAAGACGACGGGTATCGAGTCGCCTTGTTTGAAGGGCCCTGTCAATTGCAAAAACATCAGGTGAAAGCCGCCAGGCGCAAGTTTGGCAGAACCTTTGGCGGGGATATCGATGCCTAGTACTTGCCTCATTTTAGCAACGCCATTCTCGGTGAGGACAGAGTGCAACTCGAGGCGCGTGGAGGCTTCAGACTGTGCTGACAGTAAGCGATCGCTTGCGCCCGTCGGGTTGTTAATCTGCAAATAGCCTGCACCGTTTGTTTGCCCGGGCACCGAGCCGCGCACCCATAAATCGTTGATCTCGAGCGGGCCCGCGGTGAAGTCG
The DNA here is from genome assembly GCA_002737415.1 of Alcaligenaceae bacterium. GTDB lineage: Bacteria > Pseudomonadota > Gammaproteobacteria > Burkholderiales > Burkholderiaceae_B > Zwartia. Next base: position 169,768 of record NSIQ01000025.1, read on the forward strand.
GCCGCGTGGGCCAGTGTGAGCGCTGCGGTGCTTAACGTCATGGCAGCCACCAGGCGTGCGAGCGTACTCAGAGTGTGACCAATTGTCATGATAAGCAACCTAAATGTAGTGGTGATAAAAAAGACAACGCTGCACGACAGGCCTTGTAACCGTCAAACGGTATTAGACACCGTAACGGCGGAGTGCTTGCAGATCCAACAAACAGGCCTTGGCGGTCTGTATGCGCGAGCTGACCAAGTTGCGGGCAGAGGTCGAGTTTGTGGCGTCTGGCAGCCTGCCTAGCGATGGCAAAGTGATTGACGACGTGCGTACTTATACCTGAGTTAGCGCGAGACGTCTGCTAGCACCAGTGTGCCGCGCATAATCGGCGAGTGGCCGGCAAATGTGCATAAAAACACATAGGTTTCACCTTTTGTTAGCGTTGAGRCGGCSAAACTGACRCTGCTGGTTTCGCCGGTGCCAATCAACTTGGTGTGTGCAATGACGCGTTTGTCGGTCTGATTAACATGATGGGCACCAGCACCCGCAGCCATGCCGGTACGCGCGACGCCGTCCAGATCACTTTTTTTGGTTAGCACCCAGTTATGTGACATTGCAAGCGGTGGCAAATGGCCAGTGTGTATCAGCGTTACGGTAAAGTCTTTGCAGAGGCTGGGCACCACAATATGCGAGGGTACAAAACGCAATGCGTCGTCAGTTTGCAGCGTAATGGCGCAGTCTGAAGCTCGTGCAACGCAGGCAAACAGCAACGATAAAAAAACCGCGCAAACGCGCGCTGCGAGCAAGCTAAAGGTTTGTTTAAAAATGGGGCGGTGCAGCTGCCGGTGCGCGTGCGTGGGCCGGTGGTTGAACGATAGCGGTTGCATAATGCCTTTCTTCAAGTTGCAGAGCGTGCGCGGGTTCGTACAAACTGCCCATGGCCGCGACGTTCGATATGCCCTTCGAGTTCGAGGGTAAAAAGTTCAACTTGTAGCGCAGCCGCGGGCAAGCCGGTGCGGCGCTGTAGTTGCTCTTCTGTGACAAGATCGTAGCCGATTGCGCCCCACACCGGTGACTCGGGGACGCGGTCGGCAGACGCGAGGTCTGCACCCGCCAGTCCAGGCAAAGCGCTTGTGCGTGCGCGGCCCGCGCTAGGGTGCAGCTCGGCCAGGATATCAGCGCCTGATTCAACGAGTTTAGCGCCTTGTTTAATTAGTGCGTGCGGTCCGCGCGAAAGCGGCGAATGCAGCGAACCCGGTAGCGCATAGACCTCGCGCCCGAGTTCAACGGCTAAACGCGCCGTAATTAACGAGCCACTTTTAAGTGCGGCTTCGACCACAATCACGCCCAGACTCAAGCCGGCAACAATGCGATTACGTTTTGGAAAATTCGCTGCCAGCGCTGGGCAACCTAGACCAAATTCAGACAAAATCAAGCCGTCGTTGGTAAGAATATCGTCTGCGAGTGACTGGTGCGCGGTGGGATAGATCAGATCAGCGCCGGTTCCTAAGACCGCGATGGTTCCGCCTGCGTCGCGCCCAGCTTTTAGTGCGCCGCGATGCGCCGCGGCATCGATGCCGTGGGCCAGTCCGCTCACAATGGCAAAGCCTTGTTGCGCCAGATATGTGGCAAAGGCCTGCGCGTGGGCCAAACCGTCAGCGGTGGCGTTGCGCGCACCCACCAGCGCGAGCGCATCTTGTTCAAGACGCCTTAAGGCGCCCTGGGTATACAACACCAAGGGCGCATCGGGTGTGTGGCGCAAGCGCTCCGGATAATAACTATGGCCAGGCGTCACGAGCGCGCGCCCGGGTTTGCTTGCCCAGCGCAGCGCGTGTTCAATCGCTTGCGCGTCGGCACTGCTCAGGGGCTGGGTCAGCTGTGCTGCCAAAGGTGCCGAAAGCATGGCCTTCAGGGTCGCGTACGACGCTCGATAAAGCGCGCAGGGATCTTTGAAGTGTTGTAATAGTCTGTGGGCGTGGATGGGACCGATGACCGGCTGAAGGCTTAAGCGCAGCCACGCGGCCAGCGTATCGTCAGAAAGAGTCTGTTGCATGGGGCCGAGTGTGCCACGTGCCGTGGCTAGAACCCAAGCTTGAGCAGGCTAAAAACATCCTGCCTGAGGCACAAACGCCGAGCGCGTTGCGCGCCCAGTATCCGCCGCGGCTTGCACCGTTTGGCAGTTTGACCCCCGCCGCCGCGTACGCAGGCTGTCGGGCACATCACAAAGTTTCATTGGAATTCAGCGCCCGAATAAATTAAACTATTGACAATGTGACGAATTAAATAACTTTGCCCGCATGGCCCTCCTACCCATCCTGCACTTCCCTGACAAACGCCTGCACAAGATTGCGAAACCTGTGGCGGCGGTGACAGAGCGCATCCGAAAGTTAGCGGCTGACATGGCCGAAACCATGTACGACGCACCGGGCGTGGGTTTGGCGGCCACGCAAGTTGATGTGCACGAACGCGTTGTGGTGATTGATGTCAGTGAAGATAAAGACGATTTAATGGTGCTGATTAATCCCGAGATCTTGTCTCGTAGTGACGAGCAAAAAACCCATGAAGAGGGCTGTTTGTCCGTGCCTGGTGTCTATGACGAGGTAGAGCGGCCTGCGACGGTGCGCATACGGGCGCTGAACCTCGAAGGCGAGGTGCACGAATTTGACGCCGAAGGCTTGCTGGCAGTGTGCGTACAGCACGAGATTGATCATTTAAACGGTAAGGTGTTTGTACAACACTTGTCTTATTTGAAGCAGACACGGCTCAAAGCTCGCCTGCGTAAAGAACAACGCGAACTCGAGCGCGCCTAGCCCCTCATGCACATCGAAATCGTAGGTTATTTGGCGGCATTTTTAACAACGGCCGCATTTTTTCCGCAGACATACAAAACGATCAGAACGCGCGATACCCGAGCGATATCGCTTGCAATGTACGTGATGTTCACCCTGGGCATCGCCATCTGGCTCGCGTATGGACTGCTGATTGAATCCTGGCCGCTTATTTTTTCTAATTCTCTTACGTTTGTGATGGCGGGCACGATTTTGGTGCTGAAGCTCAAAGAGCGCTAGATTTTTTTGGTACCTGTCCAACCTTGAATAAATGCAGCGGCACTTTGTCGTTTGCCACCAGCCCGTTGTAGCTCAGTCAGACGCAACACGCCTTGTGCCGTAGCAACGTCAAGGCCTTCGGGGCTGGCACCGATCACGGTGCCCAAGGTGGCTTGCTGAGTGGGGATCGTAAGCGCCACGGCGTTCCAGACTTTCACTGGCGCGTCAATGTCTGGCAGCTGCAACGTGGCACCAGGGGTCGGGTTAAAGGCCCGAATCCGGCGTGCAAGCTGTTCGGCTGACTGGGTGAAGTCAAGTGCGGCCTCGGCTTTGTCGAGCTTAGCGGCGTAGGTCGCGCCCTCGACCGGTTGGGCCTGCGCAACCATGGTCTTAAAAGGAAGTGCCTGCAAAGCCTCAACGATCAGGCGCGCCCCTTGCTCGGCTAACTTGTCGTGCAACGTTGCTGCGGTCTCTGCCTGGGTGATGGCCAGAGGCTCAGCCAACAGCATGGCGCCGGTATCCAGACCTTCGTCCATTTGCATGATTGTGACGCCTGTCTGGGTGTCACCGGCTTCGATGGCACGCTGAATCGGCGCCGCGCCGCGCCAGCGCGGCAGTAGGCTAGCGTGAATATTCAGGCAACCGTAACGTGGCGTGGTTAAGACCCAGCTTGGCAGGATTAGGCCGTAGGCGGCCACCACTAAAACGTCGAGTCGAGTCAACTCAAGCGCCACTTGAGCACCGCGTGCCTCGTCTGGATACTTGCCGTCAAGCCGCAAGCTACGCGGTTGTACAACAGCGATTTCGTGCTTGAGGGCGCACTGCTTCACGGCACTGGGCGTGAGCCTCAGGCCACGCCCTGACGGACGATCAGGCTGAGTGAGTACTAACGACACCTTAAACCCAGCTGCCAGAATCGCCTGTAGGGCTTGGGCTGAGAACTCAGGCGTGCCAGCAAATCCGACCCGCAAGGGGTGCGAGTCTTTGTCAGAAAGCAGGGTTGTGGCTGTAGGCATCGTGGTCAGACTAAATCTTTTCAGCCCACAAGTCGTACTCGTCAGAGTCGGTAACGCGCACGCGCACCATATCGCCCGGTTTCAGGGGCACAGCACTATCCACAAACACGCTGCCATCGATCTCGGGTGCGTCAGCGCTCGAGCGCCCGACCGCGCCTTCGTCATCAACCTCGTCGATCAGCACGTCAAATTCTTTACCCACTTTGCGCGCCAGACGTTCAGTTGAAATCGCCTGCTGATGTGCCATAAAACGATCGTAACGTTCTTGCTTGACCTCATCGGGCACGGCCCCTTCAAGCGCATTGGCGGACGCACCTTCGACGGGCGAATATTGAAAACAGCCGACACGGTCGAGTTGCGCCTCTGACATCCAGTCAAGCAGGTATTGAAACTCGGTTTCGGTTTCGCCTGGAAACCCAACAATAAAGGTCGAGCGCAAGGTAATGTCGGGGCATTGTTCGCGCCAGCGATGAATCCGCGCCATGGTGCGGTCTTCAAAGGCGGGGCGTTTCATGGCCTTCAAAATGCGCGGGCTGGCGTGTTGAAACGGGATGTCGAGGTAGGGCAAAATCTTGCCCTCGGCCATCAAGGGAATCACTTCGTCGACATTGGGGTAGGGGTAGACATAATGCAGGCGCACCCAAATCCCTAATTCAGATAAGGCCGAGCAGAGCTCGGTCATACGCGTTTTAACGGGGCGACCATTCCAGAAGCCGCTGCGGTATTTGACGTCTACGCCGTAGGCGCTGGTGTCTTGCGAAATCACCAACAGCTCTTTGACGCCGGCGCGTGCCAGGCGTTGGGCTTCGTCAAGTACATCCCCCACGGGGCGGCTGACCAGATCGCCACGCATCGAGGGGATGATGCAGAAGCTGCAGCGGTGATTACAGCCTTCAGAAATTTTGAGATAAGCGTAGTGGCGCGGGGTCAGTTTGATCCCTTGTGGCGGAACCAAATCGGTAAAGGGATCGTGCAAGGGGTTGGGCGGCGCAGCCTCGTGCACGGCGCGCACGACCTGCTCGTATTGTTGCGGCCCAGTCACCGCCAACACGCTAGGGTGCACCGCTCGAATCACCGACTCATCGACCCCCATGCAGCCCGTCACGATGACACGACCGTTTTCGGCGATGGCCTCGCCGATGGCATCTAAGGACTCGGCCTTGGCGCTATCAATAAAGCCGCAGGTATTGACCACCACGACATCAGCATTGATGTAATCAGGCACAATTAAATAGCCCTCGGTACGCAACTGGGTAAGGATACGTTCAGAGTCAACCAGCGCTTTGGGGCACCCGAGACTGACGAAACCGACTTTTGGGGAATACATGACGCGCCACCTGTCAGGCCGTAGCCCGAATGAAATAGAGGCTGATTTTACCTTCGATCGTCGTGAGCCCCTACAATTGAGCGATGACGCAAAATGCCCCCGCACTGTCTGATAGTTTATTGGCCGCCGCGCGCGCCCTCGGCGCAGTCGAAAACGGTCAGTCTTTAACCGAAGCCTTGCTCGAGGTGCAGCCTGATTTGCGGCCTTCCGCGCAGGCCTTGAGCTTTTATGCGATGCGGCACTGGGGGCAGGCGATGGCGTTACGGCGCCTGTTGCTAGAGCGGGTGCCGCAAAACCCCACTATTTTTGCGCTGCTCGGGCTAAGCCTGCTGCTGCTTGAGGTTGCGCTTAGCGATCCCGCCGAGCGCGACGCCACCGCACCGACCTACACCGCGCACACCTTGGTGGATCAGGCCGTGCAGGCCACGCAGGGGCAGCGTGATGCCTTGAACTTCAAAGGCTTAGTCAATGCCATCTTGCGCCGCTTTCAGCGCGAGCGCGCCGAACTGCTGTTGCAACTCGCGCAAGATCTCGAGGCACAGTACAACCATCCGAGGTGGTGGATCGAGGCGCTGCAAAAGGCCTACCCGCAAGAGTGGCAGCGTCTGCTCGAAACCGCAAATGTGCATCCGCCACTCACGTTGAGGGTCAACCTGCGCGCGACCACCCGTGCAACCGTTGAACAGGCCTTCGCAGCCCAAGGCATCGCCTCAACGGCGTTTGGCGCCGCCGGACTGGTGCTTGAGGTACCAAGGTCAATCGCCTCGTTGCCCGGCTATGCACAGGGTTGGTGGTCGGTACAAGACGCGGGCGCCCAGCTTGCGGCGCCGCTGCTCGAGCTAAAAGACGGCATGCGTGTGTTGGATGCTTGTGCGGCCCCAGGAGGCAAGACCGCGCATATGCTTGAACTGGCCAAGCTCAAACTGGTCGCGCTAGACATTGACAACGCCCGGATGGGTCGAGTCGAGCAAAATCTAGAACGGTTGGGACTGCTGACCGACGAGGTCGAGTTGATTGCCGAGAGCGCCATGCGTGCGCATACCTGGTGGGACGGCAAGCCCTTCGATGCCGTGCTGGCCGACGTTCCCTGCACCGCCTCGGGCATTGTGCGCCGCCATCCCGATATTCGCTGGTTGCGGCGGGCCACCGATTTGAGTGCGACCGCCAAACTTCAAAGAGAAATATTAGATTCACTCTGGAGTCTGGTCGCACCGGGTGGCAAATTGTTGCTTGTGACATGTTCGATCTTCACGCAAGAGGGCGAAGCGCAGGCGGTTGCGTTTAGCAAGCGTCACGCGCAAGCGCTGCGTCTGCCGGCACCCGGACAGCTTTTGCCATGCTTGGCGGATGCCGAGCATCCGGCCGGGCAAGATGGGTTCTTTTATGCCTTGTTTTCTCGCCAAGTTTAGGCGTTAATTAGGTCATGACTGCTTCGAAGATCACGTGGCCCTCTGTGTTTAACCGCACGTGCTTAAGCGTGCTGGTCGTCTTGCTGTGCTTTTGTGCCACGGCGAGTCATGGGGCCGAGCCCAGAATTGAGCGCATCGAACCCTTGCTTGCAGAGGGCCAGTTGACGCTTGATCTGGATTCGAACTTCGAACTGGGCCGAGTCGTGATTGAGGCTGCTGAGCGTGGTGTGCCCTTGTATTTCACGTTTGATTTAAAAATCACGTCACCACGCTGGTGGTGGTTTGAGCGTGTGTTAGTCGAAGCGACGCTGACTAAGCGCCTGACCTATAACGTGCTCACGCAGCAGTGGCGCGTGGCAACCGGCGATTTGTTTGTGCCCGAGCGCTCGCTGCCAGAGGCTCTGGTAGTGCTCAAACAAGTGCGAGCCTGGCCGGTTGCGCCTGCCGATCGCTTTGAAAAAAATCAGCGCTACGACGGAAAAATTCGGTTTCGGCTGGATTCTTCGCAACTTGCGCGGCCCTTGCAACTTGAGGCCTCTAAACGCAGCGCCTGGTCGCTTGCCAGTGAGTGGACGCCGTTTGACTTTGCGATCCAGTCCGAGGCGGTAAAAAAATGAATCGACTGCTTCGCCTCGCTTTATTTACTGGCGTCAGCAGTGGTGCCGGCTTGTTTGGCCTGCTAGCCTGGTCAACCGGAAACGCTTCACGCGTGGCGCAGTATCAGGGCTTGTTGCTGTGGCTCAATGGGGCATTGGCCCTCGCGCTGTTTGTTTGGGTCGTTGCCCTGAGTGCACGCTTGCTGTTGCAATTGCGCAGTGGCCAGTTCGGCGCGCGGTTGACGGCGCGCTTTGCTCTGGCGTTCGCACTCATTGGCGTGCTTCCGGGCGCGCTGATTTATGGCGTCTCGTTACAGTTCATGGCGCGCTCGATTGAGTCGTGGTTTAACGTGCGCGTCGATACGGCGCTTGAGTCGGGCCTGGCCTTGGCGCGCGCTGCGCTCGAAGCGCAACTCGCCGAGTTGGAGGCGCGTGCGCGCATCATGACACCCGAACTGAACCAAACGCCCGACGCCGAAGTGGCAGGCGTGCTCGCGCGCCTGCGTGAGGCGAGTGGTCCGGTCGATGCGATGGTTTTCAGTGGCGGCGGTCGGGTGATCGCGTTTTCTAGCGACAATCTCGGGGCGCTATCGCCGCAACCCCCACCGGCAGCGATTTTGAATCAGCTTCGTATTACGCGGGGCTATTCAAAGACCGATAGCGCTGACGCATTGAACAACCAAACCGTGGAGCCAGTTTTGCAGCTCAGGGTGATTGTGCCCCTGACGGCGCCTGAGCGTACCGAAACTGCGCTGAGTGTCAACGCCGACTCGCGCTGGCTGCAGCTGGTGCAACCGGTCTCTGAAAAAATCGCCCGTAACGCTAGTGAAGTGCAGCAAGGGAACAGAGACTATCAAGAGCTCGCCTTGTCGCGGCAAAGTCTGCGTGACTTGTTTGGCGTCACGCTTACGCTGGCGTTATTGCTGGCGGTGTTCGCGGCTATCGCGGTCGCCCTCTATTTATCTAAAAAACTGGTTCGGCCCCTTTTGGCGTTGGCCGCAGGCACGCAGGCTGTCAGTGTGGGTGATTATCGCGCCTTGCCCGAACCGCCCATGAACGACGAGGTGGGGCAACTGACCCGCTCGTTTAACACCATGACGCGTCAGCTCGACGAAGCTCGGCGCATGGTCGAGACCAACCGTAGCCAGTTGCAACGCTCAAACGTCTATCTTGAAAGTGTTCTGGCGAATTTATCGGCAGGCGTCCTGGTGTTCGACGAGCGGTTTTTTCTGACCACGTTTAATCAAGGCGCGCAAACTATTTTGAAGGCTGATTTGCGCACCGCGCCTGGCCGCCTCTTGCAGACTGTTGAGGGGATGAATGAATTTGCGATGCGCATTAAGCAAGCGTTTTCTGAGCATAGCGCGGTGGGGTCCGAGCGCACGCACTGGCAAGAACAGTTTGAGCTGACGTTGCGCGAGCCCGGCGCGCAGGAGCAAAGTTTTACACTGACCTTGCTCGTGCGTGGCACGCAGCTTAATGTTGACGGCCGCGATAACGGTTACATGGTGGTGTTTGACGATATTACCGAAGTGATTTCGGCGAGTCGCAGCGTGGCTTGGGGCGAAGTCGCGCGCCGACTCGCGCACGAAATCAAAAATCCCCTGACACCGATTCAACTGTCGGCCGAACGGTTGGCCATGAAGCTCGCGCCTAAGCTTGAGCCGCTTGATGCGCAGTTGCTCGAGCGGGCGACGAATACGATCGTGAACCAAGTGAGTTCTTTGAAGCACATGGTGGACGACTTTCGCGAATATGCGCGTAAGCCGCCTGTGGTGCTGGCGCCGGTGGATTTCAACGCAATGGTCGATGAAGTTTTGGGCTTGTATGGCTGGGATCCTCAGAGCGGCGCAGCGCCCGACGAACCCGCTGCGTCGTGGCGGTTTGAGGTTTCACTTGATCCTGCCGTGCCTATTATTTTGGGGGATCAGACGCAGTTGCGCCAGGTGATTCATAATTTATTGGCGAATGCCCGAGACGCCTTGGCCGAAGTGTCGCACCCGGGCGTGATCCAGGTCAGCACACAAATGATTGCCTCGGATGACGCCCAAACCGCTGCACCGCCAGCGTTACGCCTCACGGTGACGGACAATGGTGCCGGTTTTCCGGCACAAGTGTTACAAAGAGCGTTCGAGCCCTACGTGACCACCAAAAAGCAGGGTACTGGTTTGGGTTTGGCGATTGTACGTAAAATCATCGAAGAGCATCACGGGCGTATCGAGGTATCGAATCGTAAAGAAGGGGGCGCCCGAGTATCGGTTCTGCTGACGCAGTTAGCAGAACAACTAGACGCAAGACCACAAGATAACGATAATGCAAGCTTGCAATAGGTGATTAAAAGTATATGGCCAGAATTTTAGTGGTCGATGACGAGATCGGAATCCGCGAGTTACTTTCCGAAATCCTCTACGATGAGGGACATACGATCGAGTTGGCTGAGAATGCCGAGCAGGCGCGTGCGGCGCGTTTGCGTGGCCGCCCCGACCTGGTCTTGCTCGATATCTGGATGCCAGATACAGACGGCGTGACCTTGCTTAAAGAATGGAGCTCAGCGGGCTTGCTCGACATGCCCGTGATCATGATGAGCGGCCACGCCACCATCGATACTGCGGTTGAGGCCACCAAAATTGGTGCGATTGATTTCCTTGAAAAACCGATTACRTTGCAACGCTTGTTGAAAACGATCTCCACAGGGTTGGCGCGTGGCCGCTTAACCGTAGCCAAGTCGGCTTCGGGTGGTTTCGCGCCGGTCAGCCCCAAGGCTGCCACCTCAGTCGCAGCGGTTGCTGCAGGCGCAGCGGTCGCAGCGCTGCCAGCCGCAGTCGTCGTCGAAGTCGATAAAAGTCTGTTGGGTAATATCCCGCTAGACCAGCCACTGCGCGAAGCGCGTGATGCATTCGAGCGCGTCTATTTTGAATATCATCTCGGGCGCGAGAACAACAGCATGACGCGCGTGTCTGACAAAACAGGCCTCGAACGCACTCACCTGTATCGCAAGCTTAAACAGCTTGGCATTGAGGCTCGCAAACGTAGCAGCTAAGCTGCTGCAGCATCCGCCGGTGGCGTCTCGAGTCCACCTACGCGGGAGTCTTCAAAGACGCGGCGTTCTTGTACAAGTTGTGCGGCGATAGCAACTGCGATTTCTGCTGGCGTGCGACTGCCAATTTGCAGACCAACTGGGCCGTGCAGGCGGCTGATGTCGGCTTGCGTCAGATCAAAGCTTAGCAACCGTTCTCGACGTTTTTGTTGATTGCGTGATGAGCCTAAAGCCCCGACGTAAAACGCCTTAGAGCGCAGCGCTTCAAGCAGCGCCATGTCGTCAAGCTTGGGGTCGTGGGTGATCGCCACAATGGCCGTGCGTGCATCGGTTTGAATTTCAAGCACGGCATCGTCGGGCATGCCTGGTTGCAAAGCGACGTCGGGCATGTTCCAGTCGGCTGTGAATTCTTCACGCGGATCGCAAACGAGCACCTGAAACTCAAGCATCGTGGCAATTTGCGCAAGCGCCCTAGCGGTTTGATTGGCGCCAATAATCAATAAGCGCCAATGTGGGCCGTACACAAAGTAACAACCTTGTTCTTTGACCTCGGTCAGTTGGCCCGGCTTGGCCTCGGTGAGTGTCGATTGACCGGTGCTCAGGTCTAGCCAGCGGCCAATCAGTTTTTGGGCGGAGGTGGCCTCAAGCACGCGGTCTAACCAAGCGCCTGCTGTGAGCGGTTCGATGACCAATTTGAGCGTACCGCCGCACGGTAACCCAAAACGAGCGGCCTCTTCTTGTGAGACCCCATAAGTGGCCCACTCGGGGCGAGCGGGCAGACTGGCGGCCTGTGCCCGCGCGATCAGGTCATCTTCAATGCAACCACCCGAGACCGAACCCACCACCCGACCGTCTTTGCGCACGGCGAGCATGGCACCTGCCTGGCGCGGTGCAGAGCCCCAGGTTTTAACCACGGTGGCTAGGTGAACGGCATGCCCTGCGGCCAACCATTGGTGCGCTTGTTGAAGAACTTCGGTATCCAGAGAATCCATGGCAGTTGCGTCTTGTTGAGGTGCGCGGTTAAGCGCAAAAAATGATTGCCTGCCAGCGGCAGGTTGTCCTGTCAGTATACTAAGTCCCTTTGCGCGCGTGGGCCTTGAGAAAAATCATATGGATCCGATATTTGCATTGGCTTTCGCAGTCTTAGGCTGTGTCACCGGCTTTGCTGCAGGGCTTTTAGGCATTGGCGGCGGAATGATTTTGGTGCCGTTTTTGACCCTCTTGTTTACCTGGCAGGGGCTGCCGCTCGAGTTAACGGTGCACGCCGCGATTGCAACCTCAATGGCAACGATCCTGTTTACCTCGGTTTCAAGCGTTCGGGCCCATAACAATAAAGGCGCAGTGCGCTGGGATCTTGTTGCCGCCTTAACCCCAGGCATTCTGGTGGGGGGGCTGGTGTCTGGCGGGGCGTTGTTCTCACTCCTGAAGACGGGCTGGTTAGCGTTGTTTTTTGCGGTGTTTGTTGCCTACTCTGCCTTGCAGATGCTGCTCGATAAAAAGCCTAAGGCCTCGCGTCAGATGCCGGGCCCGGCGGGCACAGCGGCCTCGGGTGGCGTCATCGGCTTCATTTCTGGTCTGGTCGGCGCGGGCGGTGGCTTTATTTCTGTGCCCTTCATGTTGTGGTGCAACGTACCCTTGCATCAGGCTGTGGGCACGTCAGCCGCGCTCGGGTTTCCGATTGCGTTGGCCAACACGCTTGGTTATGTTTGGTCCGGCTGGGGTCAAACAGGTTTGCCGCCACAAATGGCTGGCTATATTTTTTGGCCAGCGCTGATTGTGTTGGCGATCTTCAGCGTGTTTTTAGCCCCGCTTGGCGCGCGCGCGGCTCACAAGCTGCCGGTTAAAACACTCAAGCGTATTTTTGCCTACTTGTTGTTCGGGCTGGCGGTTTACATGGGTTACAAGGCGTATCTGTCATTTTTTGGCTAGTGTGCCGGGCGCTAGCCGCCCGATCGCACTGACGCTGATGCGGGTCTCGCCGGGTGCTGCGCGCAACGTACCGGTGCGCCAGGCGTGACCATAGGCGACTTCGATCGTCAGGTGTAGCCGCCCATCGGTTTTGCGTTGCGCCTCAAGCGCGGCGAGTAAGCGCTGATACCTGTCCCGCCCGAGTAAGCCAGGGCGTCGTCCAAGACTCGGATTCCCTCCTAAGGCCTTAACGTCTGCCAAGAGCTTTTCAGGCGTCGCGTACGTCAGAGTGAGGACTTCTTGATCCATCACTGGGTCGGCAAACCCTTTTTCAATCAACAGGTCGCCAAAGTCGTGCATGTCGACAAAGCTTGGCGTGGCGGTACTTAGCCCTGCTTGGTGTGCGGCGGCGCGCACTTCTTGCAAAGTGGCGGGTCCAAAGCATGAAAAAAAGACAAGACCATTGAGCTTGAGTATTCGCGACCACTCTTGCAAGACATCGTGAGGCGCAGCATGCCAATGCAGAGCAAGGTTTGACCAGACCAGGTCGAGTGACTCTGGGGCGAGCCCCGTGTTCGCCAAATCGGCCTCAAGCCATTGCGCCTGAGCGGGTTTGCCACGCCACTGCGAGAGCGTTTGGCGCCAACCGTCTGGCAGGTGTTGTTTGGCAGACTGACGAGCGTATTGCAGCAGCCGAGGATTATGGTCTTGGCCAAGGTATCGGGCTGTAGGATAGCGGGCATGCAATAACTTGATCTGCTGACCGGCACCGCAGCCCGCGTCTAAAAGCTGCTCAGGTTGCAAACGCACCAGTCGCAAGCGCTCGTCCATGCGGTGCGCGATTTCACCGTATAAAAACTGGGCAGAAGATAAATCGCCGCGTCGCGCGAATTGCAATGCAACATGGGCAGAGTTCAGCGGGAGTGTGCTCGGGGTGGACATTTTGATCTTGAAGAAGGCAAAAAATGAGGCCTCGGGTTCAGACTGTTAACTTTAACGGCGCGCGCAAGGTAGCAAAATGTACTCTATCCACGCAACGATTTTACAAAAACTCCCTTCAGCGTGTCCGCTTTGCGGTTTAACCGCGCGTGGTGGTAATTTATGTTCGGGGTGCGCACAAGACTTTGTCTGGCGCTTGAACGGTCTGCAGAGTTGCGTGCGTTGCCTCAATCCCGTGCCCAAGCAAACGATCTCAGCGAAGCTAGCGACAGCCGATGAAACGCCGCGGGCGGTGCAATGTTCGCGTTGCCGGCGGGACGCGCCCCCATACGCGCGTCTGGTGGCCGCGATGGACTACGCGTATCCGACTGCGATGTTGATTCAGCGCTTTAAGGAGGGTGCTCGCCTAGCCTATGCCGGCCTCTTCGCCCGAGTCCTCTGGACCCGCTTGCGCACCCATTCACCTGTCGACGCAGGTTTGTTGCCACTTGGGGCGTTGGTGCCAATTCCCTCCAGTCAGCAGGCACTCAGGCGTCGGGGCTTTAACCCTGCAGGCGAGCTTGCGCTTGAATTGGCGCGGCTCAGTGGTTATCCCTTGCAGCGTGAATGGCTCAGACGGACCCGCGAAACACCTAGCCAAAAAATGCTCGACTCGGCGGCCCGGCGCGAAAGTGTGAAAGGATTGTATGTTTGCCCGCACGCTTTACCAAGGGTCTGGGTGGGCTTAGTCGACGATGTCGTCACGACAGGCAGCACGATGCATACGGCAGCGCGTGCGCTACTGAACGCCGGCGCGGCGGGCGTCGTGGCGCTTGCTGCTGCCCATACCCCCGTGCGTCCGGTCAGGTAAGCGTGGCAAAATATCGCCCATGATTGATGTCATCCTCGTTCAGCCAGAAATTCCGCCCAATACGGGTAACGTCATCCGACTTTGTGCCAATACCGGTGCGCGCCTGCACTTAGTGCGCCCGCTTGGCTTTGAAATCGATGATAAACGTCTCAAACGCGCCGGACTGGATTATCACGAGTGGCAGCCTGTGCAGGTGCATGACTCGCTTGAACTTGCGATTGCCGCGACAGGCGCACCACCCGAGCGGGTGTTCGCCATCACGACCAAAGCGACCCAACTCGTTGGGCAAATCGCGCTTCTGGCCAATGACGTGTTTGTGTTTGGTTGCGAGACTGCTGGGTTGTCGCCCGAGCAACGCGCTTTGTTCAGCTTGCCGCAAACCTTGCGCTTACCCATGTTGCCCGCGCAACGCAGCCTGAATCTGTCAAATGCTGTCGCGATTGTGGTGTACGAAGCGTGGCGACARCAGGGCTATCGTGGGGGTGTCTGAACGCCGGTCATGCAGCAGACCRGCGGCTATTTTTG
>NSIQ01000026.1 GCA_002737415.1 Alcaligenaceae bacterium
GTTTCGTCTTGCATCAGCGCCCGCAAATCCTGCGCGTTCGAACCGACGGCCGAAAAATACTGTGCCGAAAACTGTTCTTTGATCGACACCTCGGCCAACAGGCCGGTGAGTGCTTCTTGCAGCCTAAGCAAAATAGCAGGCGCAGTGCCAGCCGGCGCAAGAATTGCGTTCCAGGAGATCGCCTCAAAACCAGCAAAGCCCTGCATCGCAAGCGGCAATACYCCTGGSAGGGCAGGCGAGGCTAGCAGGCTAGTGACGCCAAGCACCTTTAGTTTGCCTGCTTTGACTTGCGGCATCGCGATCGCGGGAACCATAAAAGCGGCTTGAACATCTTGCGCAAGCATTGCAGTGGTGACTTGTGCGAAGCCAGGATAGGGCACATGCAGAAGGTCTAGACCCGCCTGTTGTTTAAAGAGCTCCATCGCTAAATGTGCGGCGCTCCCCGCCCCGACCGAGCCGTAATTCATCGCACCGGCTCGCGCTTTTATTTGTTTGACCAAGTCTGCCGTGGTGTCGGCCTCAAGCTTAGGGTTGACCACCAAGACGTTCGGGCTGGTGGCGACTAGCGTGATGGGGGCAAGGTCGGTCATCGGGTCGTAACCCAGCGTTTTTTTGTAAAGCGTGGGTGCTGTCACTAGGGGGCCATTGATTGTATAGAGCAAGGTGTAGCCGTCGTTGGTTGCCCGCGCCACAAAGCGCGTGCCTAAGTTGCCACCTGCGCCGGGTTTATTGTCGACCACCAGAGTTTGCTTGAGCGCTTTACCCAAGGGCACCGCGAGTATGCGAGCGAGCAAATCAGGCGAAGAGCCTGCCGGAAACGGTACGACCAGATGAATGGGACGTTCGTCGGGCCAGGCTGCCTGCGTGGAGGAGGCGAACAGAGCGCTCAAGACGCAAACGAACAAGGCGAAGACGAGCGTTGATCCCGTGCGCGCGGTGCCACCGCGCAAACCTGAGCCGAGCGGCGCTGGTAGAGCATGCAAAGTTAAGCGGTGTTTGCCGCGAGTGTTTAAGCCGTGCTCAGAGGTGATCATGGTTCGATCCAAATTAAGAAATTTATTCGGTGGTGGCCTCGCGCGACAACAACTGTGTCACCGCGTCGAGGGGCTTGACGCCCTCAAACAAAACCYGACACACCGCTTCGGTAATTGGCATGTCCACGCCCAACGTGCGCGCACGCTTTAGTACCGCTTGCGCGCAGCGAGCCCCCTCGGCGGTTAGCCCAGACGCGAGCAAGGCCGAAAGTGCTTCGCCCCGGCCAAGGGCCAGACCGACTTGACGGTTGCGCGAGAGGTCACCGGTTGCGGTCAAGACAAGATCGCCCAACCCAGTCAGCCCCGCAAAGGTTGCCGTTTGCGCCCCAAGCGCCTTACCAAACCGGGTCATCTCGGTGAGCCCGCGCGTAATCAGTGCCGCGCGTGCGTTTGCGCCCAGACCTAACCCGTCGCCCACCCCGCAGGCAATCGCCAGAACGTTTTTAAGCGCGCCTCCGACCTCAACGCCCAAGACATCTGTGCTGGCATAGACGCGAATATTACCGCCATGCAGTGCGTGGATTGTGGCCTCTTGCAGGTCGGGACTTGCGCTTGCCACGGTGAGCGCGACGGGTAAGCCATGTGCGACTTCGAGTGCAAACGAGGGACCTGACAACACGCCTGTAGGTAACGAGCCCAGTGGTTCAAGCGCGACTTGCGCGACTTCGCTGGGGAGCTGCCCGCTTTGGGCCTCAAGCCCTTTGCACGTGTAAACAATGCCGGCAAGTTTGGGTGTTGAGTGTGCAAGTTGCTCGGCGAGTTGACTGCAAAGTGCACGCAGCCCTGCAAGTGGCACGCCAAGAAGCAGTAAACCCGGAAGGTGACCGCCCTGTGCGTGCGCAAGCGCCTGCTGTAGGCTAGCCGTGCAAACGAGTGAAAGCGGCAAAGAGATGCCAGGTAGGTAACGCGGGCTGGTGTGCTGCGCGTTGATCGTTTGACTCAGTGTGGCGTCGCGCGCCCAGAGTTGGGTCGGTGCGCGCTGGCTGGCGGCGCAGGCTAACGCGGTGCCCCAGGCACCGGCGCCCAAGACCGCGACGTGTTGTTGCCTAAGCGACACGCAAGGCTCAGGTGAGTGCGCGTGAGAACTCAAATTATTGACGCAGCATGCCGGGCGGAAGAATCAGACCCGACTCGTTGCCGCCTCCGGGCGCTTGACCCTGCGCCTCTTGAGCGGCCTGCGCCATACGCTGCTCAAACAGTGCCTGAAAATTAACCTCGGCCAAGTGCAACGGTGGCAATGAGGTACGAGTGATGGCATCGGCCACGTTTGCGCGCAGATAGGGGTACAGCATGGTCGGGCATACGATCCCCATCAGAGGATCAAGCTGCTCTGCGGGAACGTTAGCGATCTCAAAAACACCGCCTTGCGTGGCTTCAACCAAATACAGGACTTTGTCGCCGATGCGAGTCGTGACAGTCACGGTGATGGTGGATTCAAAGACCGTATCGGCAAGGGCTTGTCCGCCCACATTAATGGCAACTTCGACTTTTGGACCTTCTTGCTCAAGAAAAATATTAGGCGCATTGGGCATCTCAAGAGAGAGATCTTTGAGGTAGACACGCTGCATATTAAACACAGGTGCGTTGGGATTTTGTGCGCTGTCGGCTGGAGCGTTTTGGTCAGACATGAAAGGGTCTCTGGATCAGGGTGTGAAAGGGTATGAAAAATGCAGTGTTGGCTTTAACCGTTTAGCAGAGGCATCAGCTTGCCGTCGCGATCAAGCGCGGACAAATCATCAAAGCCACCGACGTGGGTCTCGCCGATATAAATTTGCGGGACGGTACGCCGGCCCGTGCGTTCCATCATCAAGGTACGCTGTTCGGTATCGACATCGATACGGATTTTTTCGATTTCAGTCACGCCGCGTTGGTTCAGCAACATTTCTGCGCGTGAGCAATAGGGGCAGAAGCCGGTGGTATACATCACAACTTTAAGCATGGTCAGGCTCCGGTTTTATTGGCGGTGACGGGCAGCCCGGCGGTCAGCCAGGCTTTGAGGCCGCCTTCAAGGGTAACAACGTCAGTAAAGCCTTGCGCGCGCAAACGCGTGGCTGCGCCGATCGCCGTACGACCGACGTCACAAATCACGATGAGTGGTTTGTTCTTAGGCAACGCGCCTGCTTTCTTTTCGAGGTCGCCTAGCGGCACGCTGCGCGCCTGAGGCACATGGCCGGCGTTATAGGCTTCGGTGGTGCGGACGTCGACTAAGACCGCATGTTGATGGTTCATCATCTGCACGGCCTGCGTGCTTGAAATGGCAGCGCCGGCGCGACTGCGTTGAATCATGGGCCACGCTAACGCGACGCCTGACCCAAAAGCGACGGCCAGCAAAAGAAGGTTATTTTGACTGAAGAAAAAATCCACGGTGTGTCCAAAAAAGTACGGTTAACCCCTAATTTTAAGGGGTGGGTGGTCGCCAAGCACCAGACAATTATAAAATGGTGGCTCTCTTCACACTTTAACCTGTGTCAACCATGTATAAATTAGTCTTAATGCGTCACGGTGAAAGCCAGTGGAACCTCGAAAACCGCTTCACCGGCTGGACCGATGTCGATTTGACTGTTCTCGGACGCGAGCAAGCACGAAAAGCGGGCGAGCTACTCAAAGAAAAAGGTTTTGGCTTTGATTTGGCTTATACCTCGGTGCTGACGCGCGCGATTCGCACACTGTGGCTCACGCTTGATGCGCTGGGCACCCTGTATGTGCCGGTGCACAACAGCTGGCGCCTAAACGAAAGACATTACGGCGACCTGCAAGGCCTCAATAAAGCTGAAATGGCGGCGCAATACGGCGACGAGCAGGTACTGATTTGGCGCCGCGCCTATGCGATCGCCCCCAATCCGCTTGCGCTTGACGATACACGCCACCCCAAGTTTGAGCCGCGTTACGCCAAGCTCACGCCCGAGCAACTGCCGGCAACCGAATGTCTGAAAGACACCGTCGAACGGGTATTACCCTTCTGGAATGATAGTATTGCGCCAGCCATTCGCACCGGCCGACGGGTGTTGGTTGCAGCCCACGGCAACAGTTTGCGAGCCATGATCAAACACCTTGACGGCGTCTCTGACGACGAGATCGTGCACCTGAATATTCCCACAGGCCAGCCACTGGTTTATGAGCTAGATAAAGATTTAAAGTCGCTTAAGCACTATTACCTGGGCGATCCGGCTGAAATCGAGGCGGCAATGGCGGCGGTGGCGGCGCAGGGTAAAGCCAAAAAGGATTAATTTCATGCGCTTGCCCGCCTGGTGGCTGTGGTTGGCCTTAAGTGGTCTGGCGCTTTGCGGCGCCCCGTGCGCAGCCAACGACGATCTTGTTGCCAAACAAACGCAGGCCGAACGTGAGCGGGTCGAGCTGCGTTCGCGCATCGAGGGGCTTCAAAAAGAACTCGACGAGCGCGAGGCGCTGCGCAAAGAGGCGGCTGACGCGCTGAAAGTTTCTGAGGCAGCCATCTCGGTGACGACGCGTCGCCTCAATGAGTTGGCGACGCAACTGCGGCAGGCGCAAAATGAGCTAGACGAGTTGCAAACTCAATTCAAACGCCAGTTTGGCGTGTTGGTGTTGCGACGCGATGAATTGTCCAACCAATTGCGCAAGCAGTACGCAAGTGGTTTGTCGCCCTGGACTGCGCTGTTGTCGGGCGATGATCCGCAGCAAATTGGACGTGATTTGATATACCTGGATTACATCTCGCGTGCGCGGGCGTCTGCCGTGGCGGCGGTTAAAAAAGAGATCGAACGCCTGGCTGAACTTGAGGCTAAAACTGAGCTTCGCCGACAAGAGGTCGTACGAGTGGTGCAAGATACGACCGAACAAAAAAGCGTCTTGGACACGCAAAAAAAAGAGCGTGCGACGGTGCTTGCACGCATCGAGGGTCAATTGCAGGCCCAGCGCGCTGAAGCCGCGATGCTTGGGCGTGACGACAAGCGTCTGTCGACTTTGATTGACGATTTAGGCGGTCAATTAAACGCGGCACGCGAGGCGGCCGAGGCGGGCCGCAAGGCCGAGCTTGCCCGGTTGGCCGAACAAGAGCGGCAAGAGCAAACCAGGCAGGAACAGACGCGGCAAGAGCAGGCTAAACAAGAGCAGGCTAAACAAGAGCAGGCTCGGCAGGCGCAAGAGACTAGTCAGTTGAGGCAGCGCCAGCAGGAGGCGTCTGCGCAAAGCAGCGGCAGCGATTTGGACGGTGCGGGCTTGAAGCCTGGGTTGCGCTGGCCCCTGCGGGGCGCTGTGATGGCCCGCTTTGGCTCTAATCGCCCCGAAGGGGGTGTTTGGCGCGGTATTTTAGTGCGTGCTGCTGAGGGTGCCTCTGTACAGGTGGTCGCCTCGGGAACGGTGGTTTATTCGAACTGGCTGCGTGGCTTCGGTAACCTGCTGATTATTGATCACGGACAGCAATACCTTAGCGTCTACGCCTATAACCAAAGTTTACTTAAGCAAATCGGTGATCAGGTTCAAACAGGAGAGACCATTGCCCTTGCCGGGAGTACCGGTGGTCAGGTGGATTCCGCCCTATACTTTGAGATTCGGCATCGTGGCGCCGCCGTCGACCCGGTTCAATTTTTAGTGCGCTAGCTCGCGCGGCAGTCGCAGTGTTGAGCTTTAATGGTTTTTAACTCAGGAACGTGCATGGGCACTCGTAAAATACGTGGTTTCGGCTTGGTCTCAGTAGGCGTGATCGCGGGCATCCTGCTTAGCATGGGCATCACCGCTCTGGCGCAACGCGGTTCGCCTTTACCGCTCGACGAGCTCAGACAATTCTCAAATGTGTTGTCGGCGATTAAAAATAACTACGTTGAGCCAGTCACCGACAAAAAACTGATTGACGGCGCGATCGCCGGCATGCTGTCTGATCTTGACCCCCACTCCGCTTATCTTGATGCCGACGCTTTTAAAGAAATGCAAACGGCTACGCAAGGCGAGTTTGGTGGTTTAGGGATCGAAGTTGGCACTGAAGACGGAATGGTGAAGGTGATTTCGCCAATCGAAGACACTCCAGCTGCACGCGCAGGCATTCGTTCGGGTGATTTGATTTCAAAGATCGATGATAAGTCGACCAAAGGCTTGACGCTGACTGATGCGGTCAAGCTCATGCGTGGCCCAGTCAAGACGCCGATTACGTTGACCATTATTCGTCAAGGTCAGGCGCAGCCGTTGGTGATTAAAATCGTTCGTGACACGATTCGTGTGCGCAGCGTTCGCAGCAAAATGCTCGACGATAATATCGGTTACGTGCGCATCGCCCAGTTCCAAGAAAAAACGGGCTCGGATCTTGTGCGACACCTGAAAGACCTCAGCGTCAAAGGCGCACCGCGAGCATTGATCCTCGATYTGCGGAACGATCCGGGTGGTTTGCTCAACAGTGCCATTGGTGTGTCAGCTGCGTTTCTTAAACCCAACACCTTGGTGGTGTCGACCGACGGGCGCGCACCCGATTCAAAACATAAGTACCTGGCCGTCGCCTCTGACTACGCACGCGGCGAATCTGATTACTTGTCTGGCTTGCCTAGTTGGGTAAAAACAGTGCCAATGGTGGTACTCGTGAACGTGGGTTCAGCCTCGGCCTCAGAAATCGTGGCAGGTGCCTTGCAAGACCACAAGCGTGCCACGATTATGGGCAACCGTACATTTGGTAAAGGGTCGGTGCAGGTGATTTTGCCGATCTCTGAAAACACGGCCATTAAGCTCACGACTTCGCGCTACTACACGCCTAACGGTCGTTCGATTCAAGCCACAGGCATTGTTCCCGATGAGGTCGTGGCCGATACCGCCGAGGGTGATTTATTTCGTGTCCCGCGCGAGGCTGATTTACAAAGACATTTAAGTAATCGACAAAATGAAACTGAGGTAAAGGGCACAGCGGATGAAACACCTTTGGCCGATACCAATAAAATATTTACCTTTGGTGCGCCCGACGATTTTCAGTTGCAACAAGCGATCAATTTCTTGGATGGCAAGCCCCGGCAAAAAGCCGTCGCTAAGCCTAAGGCGGTGAGTGCGACCGAACCAAGCGGGGGCGCGGCGGCCAAAAAATGAACGATGCACAATTGCTGCGCTATGCCCGACATATTTTGCTCGACGAGTTTGGCATAGAAGGGCAAGAGAAGCTTTTGGCAAGTACAGCGTTGGTGGTGGGGGCAGGCGGTTTGGGTTCGCCCGCCGCCATGTATCTGGCCTCTGCAGGGGTTGGGACGATTATTTTGGCCGATCATGACACGGTTGAAATCAGTAATTTGCAGCGACAAATCTTGCACCAAACCTCACGCTTGGGCGCTTTAAAAGCCGAATCCGGACGAGACACCTTACTTGCTTTGAACCCAGAGATCGCGGTCGAAACACGCACCGTTCGCCTGGAGGGCACCCTGCTTGATGCGCAGATTGCTCAGGTGGATGTGGTGTTGGATTGCACCGATAATTTTGCCACGCGCCACGCGATTAATCGAGCCTGCGTCAAACACAATAAGCCTTTAGTCTCTGGCGCTGCAATTCGATTCGAGGGTCAAATTAGCGTGTTTGATCCACGCGACGCCACAGCGCCCTGCTATCACTGTTTGTTTCCTGAAGCCGAAGATCTCGAGGCCGCAACTTGCGCCTCAACCGGGGTGTTCTCCCCCTTGGTGGGCATCATCGGCAGTATGCAGGCCGCCGAGGCTCTCAAGGTGCTGTCGCACGTGGGTCAATCGCTTAAGGGGCAGCTCTTGATTCTGGACGCTTTCGAAATGGACTGGCACCGCGTGAGCGTCAAGCGTGATCCTGGGTGCCCAGTCTGTGCGACGCGTGTCGCGGGCCCTTCAGCCTAAGATCAGACGCATTTGGGCGTCGATGTGAGTTGTGGGCGTAGATTGCCAGCGACTTTGTGCGAAGCGCAGCCAACTGCCTAAGACACAGTGCGTTAAAAGCGCTGCCAGCGGGGTAATCTCGGTGGTGGGGTCTAGCACCCCGGCCGTTACCGCGCCACGCAGGGTCTGTTTAAACGTTGTTTCAATGCGTTCTGTGATTTGACCGACGCGGGCCTGCAGGCGCTCGTCTTCCGTCACTAAGGCGTCGCCGCAAAGCACCCGAGTCATGCCACGATTGCGTTGGGCGAAGGTCACTAACATCACTGCGATTTTGCGGGCTTGCTCGACACCATTGGTCTCGTCAGCGATAATTTGATTCACTAGACTGAAGATTGTGGTCTCGATAAACTCAAACAATCCCTCAAACATCTGCGCTTTGCTGGCAAAGTGCCGATAAAGTGCCGCCTCTGAGCACTGCAGTCGAGCCGCCAGGGCCGCCGTTGTGATGCGCGCCGCCCGAGGTTGCTCGAGCATTTCTGCGAGCATCTGCAGGATCTGATATTTGCGTTCGCCCGGTTTGGCTGACATATTCATCTCGCCCAACAGAAAGGGTTGAAAAAATGCGGCATGACTCAAGCGCCTCGCAGCGGCCACTTCTGTAACAATAGGTGACTAACAGAGTTTACCCGCAAGTCAACAAAATCGGGGCGACCGCTTTTGCCTAGCCCAAAGGGCGTGCCCGGATGAAAAACGTGTACTGTGCGTAAACCTGCCTTACGGGCGCTGCGAAGATTTTCGATCGTATCTTCGACTAGGACAGCGCGTCTGGGGTGGATGCCCTCTTGGGCGAGCACGTGCCGCATCAGGGTGACCGAGGGTTTGGGGCGAAAGCGGCCATGCAATTGCATTTGTTCAACGCCCCAGAGCTGGTCAAAACAGCGCAAAATACCTAGGTGTTTGAGTACGGCGCGAGCGTAATGCAAGGGTGCATTTGTGAATAATATTTTGCGCCCAGACAGGCGGTTGAGTTTATCGCGCAAGCCTCGCTCGGCCCTCACGAGCGGCGCTACCTCAAAGGCGTGGCTTCGCTGCAAAAACGCGTGAGGGTCGATATTGTGATGCTGAACCAGGCCCAGCAGAGTCGCCCCATAGCGCCGCCAGTACCGCGTGCGCAGTTCGCTTGCGTCGTTCTCGTTGAGCTTGAGGATTTCCATGACTGCAGCGGTCATGCCAAGATTGATCTCGCGAAAAATCTTGTAAGAGGTATCGTGCAGCGTATTGTCCAGATCAAACAGCCAAACTGGTGCCTGTTGTTCCTGCGGGGTTGCCCCTGCTAGCGACTGGCCGGTCGCTAAGGGCCGGTGCACGCCCGCACGGCGCGAGCGCACGGGGGGTTGTTGCGGAAAACGCAGCCGAGGCACGTGAGCCTTAGTCTGACGAGATCATCGTGCCGACCCCGCGGTCGGTCAAAATTTCTAATAACAAACAGTGTGGCACGCGACCATCCACGACGTGTACGGATTTGACGCCATTGCGCGCGGCATCAAGCGCTGATGAGATTTTTGGCAGCATGCCGCCCGAAATGGTGCCATCTTCAAACAAGGCATCGATGGTCTTGGCCGAAAGCGAGCGCAAGAGTTTGCCATCCTTGTCTAGCACGCCCGGCGTATTTGTCATCATGAGCAGCTTTTCGGCGCCCAAGACTTCGGCCATCTTGCCCGCGACGACGTCGGCGTTGATGTTGTAGGCTAGGCCGTCTTGACCGTAACCGATCGGAGAAATCACCGGAATAAACTGATCGTCTTGCAAGGCTTTGACGACGGCGGGTTCAACATGTTCGATATCGCCGACAAAGCCAATATCTAAAGGCTTAGACGGATCTTCTTTGTTGGGCATTAATTTCTTTTTGGCTTGAATCAAGCAGCCGTCTTTGCCGGTAAGACCAACGGCTTTGCCGCCCGCCTCGTTGATCATCAGCACAATGTCTTGCTGCACTTGGCCGCCTAAGACCCATTCGACGACCTCCATGGTGTCGGCATCGGTGACGCGCATTCCTTGTACAAAAGTTCCTTTTTTACCAATCCGACGCAGAGCCTCGTCGATTTGCGGCCCACCTCCATGGACAACGATTGGGTTCAGACCAATCAGTTTGAGCAATACAACGTCGTGAGCAAAGCTACGTTGTAAGACCTCTTCGGTCATGGCGTTACCACCGTATTTGATGACGATAGTTTTGCCATGGAAGCGTTTGATGTAAGGCAGACTTTCAGACAAAACTTTAGCAACGACTTCTGGAGGCATCTGGGAGGAGAGGGGCTGACTATTCATGGGGCATTAGCAACAGAAAAGGCGTATTAAAGGGAAACCAACAGGTGCGGCGAGAATGATTGTAGTGTGTGACGAAGCGCTTAGCCTGCCAGCGCTTTTTCGAGCGTGCGGCGAAACTCTGCTTTGTCGTATTCACCCAGATACCGTTTTAGAATCTTGCCATTTTTATCAATCAGGAAAGCGGTTGGGGTAAGTTTGACATCTCCAAACGCCTGAGCCACCTGTCCGCGAATATCGAGGGCAACTGTAAACGGAATTTTGCGTGTCTCGACAAAATTAATGACGTAGTTTGCTGGGTCGTACTGCATGGCGACAGCGACGACTTCAAACCCTTTGGTGTGATAGGTGTTGAAGTTGTCCATATTGTCAGGCATTTGGGCGACGCAAGTGACGCAGCTGGTGGCCCAAAACTTAACGAGTATGACCTTGCCCCGCAGCTCTGACATTTGCAGCTGTTTGCCCGAGAGTGTTGAGAACGTAACCTCGGGTGCCTGCGCCGGCGGGCTGGCGAACAGCCAAAAGCCCAAGCCGCAAAGCGTGGCAAGAACCGCGGCAGCAAACAGCTTTTTCATTTGATCGGTAACACCTCGACGCCTGCGCCCGCTGCGGGCGCGGCAGTGCTGGGCGCCTCACCCAAAGGGGTGGTGTTGCCGCTCGAGCTTCTATTAAAAATACGATTTGAATCGTCTAGTTTGTTAGCTTCGGCCGGCGAGATGACTTGAAAAAGTTTGTCAACGCGCTTGACACCACTGACCTGCGCCGTCGCTGCGGCCGCCAGATCACCTTCTCGCTGTGTGACCAAACCCATCAAATACACCACGCTGCGATCGGTGACCACCAAGATGGTGCGTGAGGGGACTTCGTTGGTGGTTGCAAGCGTCGTCATGACTTTAGAGCTTAGCCACGTGTCGCTGCTGAGTTCGCTAAACGAGGCGGTTTCTTTGACGACATTGATTTGATTTGAGACCGACTTCACGCTTTGGGTTTTGCTGGCGATTTCGGTGATGGCAGCCTTACGGTCGTTGCCCAGTGAGTCGCCCGTGACAAGCACCACACCCTCATAGCTGGTGGTGTTGATGCGCACGCTGTCGCCAAATTTTGAGCGAATCGAAGTGGCGACTTTGATTTCGATGGTTTTGTCTTCGACTTGTTGGCCCACGGTGCGTCGGTCGACCACCACAACACCCGTCGTGGCAGCCGCGCCGCCAATCAGTAGTGCTACACAGCCCTGCAGCAGGGCACTCGTGCCGACTAAGGCCAGGCACAACAGCAAGGGGCGAGCAAGAGGGGTGAGTTTCATGCGGAGTCTCCGAGTAACAGCGTGTCAATGCCATCGCATAGCAAATGTAAAAGCAGAATATGAACTTCTTGAATACGCATCGTGCGCTCGTGTGGCACGCATAAATGGATGTCGCCTGCGTGAAGCAGATTGCCGATCGGGCCACCGCCTTTGCCGGTGAGTGCGATGACTTTCATTTCGCGCGCGTGCGCGGCTTCTATCGCCAGTCGCACATTGGCGGAGTGACCGCTAGTTGAAATCGCAACCAACACATCGCCTGGCTGGCCCAGCGCCATCACCTGGCGGGCAAAGATCTGCTCAAAGCCGTAGTCGTTGCCCACAGCGGTCAGAATCGAGGTGTCAGTGTTGAGAGCGACCCCTGCAAGTGGTAGGCGATCGCGCTCGAAGCGGCCCACGAGCTCGGCGATGAAGTGTTGGGCATCGGCGGCTGAGCCACCATTGCCACAAGCCAGCATCTTGGCGTTGTTGGTCACGCAGCCAAAGCAAAGGTAGATGGCGCGCAACAGGGGCTCAGACAGCGTTTGCATGCTGCGCTGAGTGGCAGCAATGTTGTCTTCGAAGTGAGCGGTCAGTTTGGCGGCAAGATCCATGGTGTTTATGAAAACCCTGTAAACCGAATTATCTCACTTATCTTGAGCCAGGCGTACGGCGTCGCGATGCCAGGCAGCCCCTTCGGGGCCGAAGGTAATGACGTCGAGGCGGCAAGGCGGAATTCGACCCGCAAAGTGACGGCGAACGAGGGCGGGTAACCACCACTGCGCGGCGCGTAGCAGGCGTCGCTGTTTGCCTGCCGAGACACTCGCGGCGGCRCCGCCAAAGCGCGCCGAGGCGCGCCGGCGAACCTCGACAAAGACCAGTTCGGCGCCCTCGCGCACGACCAAATCCAGCTCTCCAACCGGGCAGCCCAGTTGGCGGGCGAGTAAGGAGCAGCCTGCCTGTTCGAGCAACTGCCAGGCGGCTTGCTCGTAGCAATCACCAATTTGTTGACGACTCGAGCGTTGTGGCGCGTGTGCGGGAATGGCAGCGAGCGGTGGCGGACGATTTTGGCGCGCCAGCTTGCGTTTGCGCGCTTGCAGGGCTTTACGCTGAGCGTATTGTGCGATGGCAAAAAAAGCCTCGGGCTGTGAAAAAAAGGGCGGCATCATTTGGTGGCAAGAGGCTTTATATTGCAACGCGTTTTGTGCCCAGAGGCTGCAAACAGGTTTGGGTGAAGGGGGCGAGGTGCTGACGCAGGCTCGCAGGCGGTCTACACTGCCATAATTCACACGTTTGGCGCTCTGATATGGCTCAAAATGTCTTACCTGAAGATTTGCCCGAGGCCTGGCAGCGTGTTGGGCAGCGGGTAGACGCGCAGTCGTGGCCTACCCATGCTCTGTATGTTGTGGCGACCCCAATCGGTAATCTGGGCGATCTGACTTTGCGGGGGTGGCAGGCGTTAGACCGTGCCGATGTGATTGCGGCCGAAGATACCCGCGCCAGTCGCATCCTGCTCGAGGCCTGGGGAATCAGCACCCCACTCATCGCGGTGCATCGTCATAATGAGGCAAGTGCAGCGGCCGCGATTGTCGAGCGCCTGCAGGCAGGGCAACGCGTGGCGTTAGTGTCTGACGCTGGCTCGCCCGCTGTGAGCGACCCAGGCGGGCGGGTGGTGCAGGCGGCGCATGGGGCCGGACTCAAAGTGGTGCCTTTACCAGGGCCTAGTGCGGTGATCACCGCGTTGATGGGCACTGGGGTCACGACCGACGCGTCACCTGGTTTTGTCTTTGCCGGTTTTGCACCCATCAAGTCGATGGCGCGTCAGCGCTGGTTTCGCACGTGGACCCAATTGCCTGCAGCGATGGTGTTTTATGAGGCCCCGCATCGCATTCAGGCAAGCGTGCAAGACTTGCTCGAGGTGTTGGGACCAGAGCGTCAGGTTGCGTTTGCGCGCGAACTGACCAAACGGTTTGAAGAGCTTGCTCGGATGCCACTGGCGCAGGCGCAAGCCTGGTTGGCCGCGGACTCGCACCGCGAGCAGGGCGAATATGTGGTGATTGTGTGCCCGCCCGAACCGCTCGCCAGTGCTGAGCTTGATCTTGAGGAGGCCGCAGCCGTTGATGTGTGGCTCGATGCTTTGCTTGAGGCTGTGTCGGTACGTGATGCCGCACGTATCGCCGCTAAAGCCACAGGGCTGGCGCGCGATACGCTCTATGCGCGCGCGCTGGCGCGTAAACCGTCCGCCTAAGGCGGCGACAAACTTGGCGCCACACCTGTCGAGGTTTGTATTGGGCTGAGCGCCTGCACGGCCGCTTCGCGGCTGGCGAACGGGCCGATTCTGACGCGATGCAAGTTGTTGCTGCCTTGATCGACACGGACAGAGGCGCCTAAGTCTGCCGGAATTTGGCTCGACACCCGCGTCGCCAATGCCTGAGCTTTGCTCGCATCGGCAAAGGCGCCAAGTTGTAAAAACATGCTGCCCGGCGCGACGGGTACCTGAGCGGACGTGACCGGGGCGGCGGCAGAGGCGGTGCTGGTTGTGCTGGTCGTGCTGGCGCTCTGTCTGGCGGTGTCGCTCAGGGCAAGCGTGTCGCTAACAGGCTTGGGCTCTTGCGCTTGGGGCACCGCCGGTGCGGGCGCACTTGTTGCGGCGGGCGGCGGCACGGTTGTCGTGGCAACAAAACGGGCAGGCACTGGGGCGGACTGCCAGTTTCGAATTTGCTCGGGTGTGATCCGCTCGACGAGCACTTCGGCGCTGCCGGGGCTGAGCATGCCTAGCTTGTAAGCCGCAACGTACGACAAGTCAATCAGGCGGTTGTTTAAAAAAGGACCTCGATCATTGACGCGCACAACGATGCTTTTGTTATTCGAGAGCCGAGTGACGCGCACATAACTGGGCAGAGGCAGTGTGGGGTGTGCGGCAGTCATGCCGTACATGTCGTAACGCTCACCGTTTGCGGTTGCCTTGCCATGAAATTTTTTGCCGTACCAAGAGGCATGCCCCTGCGCTCTGTAAGACCCGCCGCTGACATCAGGCGTATAGGTTTTTCCAAAGATGACGTAAGGTTTGCTTGTACTAGGGGTGAAAGCTTCGATTTTAGGGACTGCGTCTGGCACAGCGTCCAAGTTCGCGGGTGGGTTGGCATCGGGGCCGTCATCTAGATAGTAGCCTCCGCTGCGTTTACCACCGCCAGAGCAAGCGCCAAGCAGGGCAAGTAAGGCACATACACCTATCAGCCTGAGCAGGCGGCTGAGCGTCGCGGGCATTAGCTCAGCCCAGGCTGGTTGCGGTGCCTGACTAGCAGCGGCTTGTGCTCAGAGAAGCGCTGCGCAAGGGTTTCAACGACGTAGACCGAGCGATGTTTGCCGCCGGTACAGCCGATCGCCACGGTCAGGTAGTTTCGGGTATCTTCGGTGTAGCGCGGCAGCCATTTGCGCAGAAACCCCTCGATGTCATCGATCATT
The DNA here is from genome assembly GCA_002737415.1 of Alcaligenaceae bacterium. Taxonomy (GTDB): domain Bacteria; phylum Pseudomonadota; class Gammaproteobacteria; order Burkholderiales; family Burkholderiaceae_B; genus Zwartia. The sequence goes on from NSIQ01000026.1 coordinate 14,883, forward strand.
TGGCCTACATCCTCAAAGCCGGCCAGCCAGTCTGCGACCGGTTCATCACGCCCCGTCAGCGGGCGCAGTACTGGATCGTAGTGCGGGTTGGGTAGACAGCGCACATCAAACACTAAGTCAGCGTCACGCGGCACACCGGTTTTAAAAGCGAACGACTCAAACGTGAGCAGTAACGGGCTGCGATCGGCTTGCACTATGTCGCGTACCCAGGCGCGTAGCTGGCCCGGCGTGAGCCCTGAGGTGTCGACCACGTGGCCTTGAGTGCGCAGGGGGTCTAGTAGCTCACGCTCTTGCGCGAGGCACTCTTCAAGCGAGAGCACCTGACCTTTTTTTCGCATGCGGTCTGACAGCGGATGACGGCGGCGTGATTCGGCGTAGCGCTGCAACAGGGTGGCGTCATCGGCCTCAAGAAACACAACCCGTAGCTGTATGCCGGCTTCACGCAGCGAGACGATTATGCCTGGCAGTTCGCCAAGCTCGTCGGCCGAGCGCGCGTCAATCGCGACGGCAATGCACTCACCGGCGTTGCCAACACGCGAGACGATGAACTCGTGCAAAAAGCGGACGGGTAAATTGTCAACACAGGTGTAGTTGGCGTCTTCAAGCATGCGCAACGCAACGGATTTGCCTGAGCCCGAAATCCCCGTGATCAAGACGACATTGAGCGCACCCATTTTAGGCGTTGCTCTGCGCGATGGCTGCAGCCTGGCGCTCCATGAACTCGGTCAGGGTGTCGATGCCGCGTAGTTTGAGAATGGTATTGCGCACCGCCGCCTCAACCAAGACGGCCAAGTTGCGACCGGCCGCCACCTGCAGCATGACCTGACGAATCGGACAGCCCAGCAACTCTTGGGTCATGTCTTGCAAGGGCAGACGCTCGAATTTGTCTTGAGCGGTTGCGCGCACCAAATGCACGATGAGCTTGAGTTTCATTTTTCGGCGCACCGAGGTTTCACCAAAAATCGTGCGAATATTTAGCAAGCCCAGGCCGCGTACCTCAAGTATATTTTGAAGCAAGGCAGGGCAGTGACCGTCAATGACATTGGGCGAGGTGCGTGAGAGTTCGACCGCATCATCGGCGACCAGACCATGGCCGCGCGAAATCAACTCAAGCGCCAACTCGCTTTTACCCAGGCCGGATTCGCCGGTAATCAGCACGCCCAGGCCCAACACGTCCATAAACACGCCATGCACGGTAGTGACAGGCGCCAGCCGGCGACCCAAGTAAATTCGCAGCAAGTCGATGAGTTCTGCCGCGGGGACCTTGGTGGTCAGCAAGGGGACTTGATTGCTTTCGCATTCTTGAATCAGATCTTCGGTCGCGTTTAGACCATCGGCGATTAAAATCGCGGGTACGCCACCGGCTAATAATTCGTCTAGATGGTGCACGCGTCGTCGCGTATCAAAGCGGGTGTAATAAGCCATTTCTTCGCGCCCAAACACCTGGATGCGCGAGGGGTGAATCAAGTTCAGGTGCCCGATTAAGTCTGCCGCAGCCATACCATTATCTGGGATGCGGCGACTGGCTGCAGATTGACCTGCAATCCAGTTAAAGGCAATATCTTCAACATTGTCGTTCACCAGATCTTGCACCGTCAGCATAGTGACTCCGTCAGGATGAAGCGCACGCGCGCTTGCGTGGGGGTTTTACACCGAGCCCGTGGTCAGCAGCCGGTGCACGACACCAGAATCGGTTTGATCGGCAAGCTTCAGGCGAAACGCTTCATCTGAAAATAATTGCGCGACCTCGGCTAGTATATCTAGATGTTGTTGCGCTGCGTCTTCTGGGGCCAACAGAAACAGTAGCTGCTTGACCGGCTGTCGATCCGGCGCCTCGAAGGCAATTGGGTGAGTCAGCCTAAAAAATGCCGCAACCGAGTGCTTCAGGCCCTTGACTCGGCCATGTGGCACGGCAATCCCAGCCCCAAGGCCGGTCGAACCGAGCCGTTCGCGCGCAAACAGGCTTTCGTAGACCGCAGCCCGTTCGAGCCCGTGCTGGTTTTCAAACAAAAGACCGGCTTGTTCGAACACACGCTTTTTGCTTGTCACAGAGAGCTCAAGCATGACGTTCGCGGCGGGCAAGATACGTGACAAAAGTCTCATCAAATGATTATAAGGTGCGACGTGCCCACTTTGTAAAGCACTCGAAGCTCAGCTTAATCCCTGGCATGCGTGGGTGCGAGAGATTCAAACGACAAGCCTCGCAGACCCTTTAGTTTAAGGGCTTGCGGGGCAGTTGTGGCAAAGGGGCTGCGGTTCAGGCGGCTTCGAAAAGCTGGCGTTTGGCCGCGAGATGGTGGTGGTTTTGTGTGCGATCTTTGTATTGAATAATTTTGCGATCGATTTTATCGATCAGTAAGTCAAGCGAGGCATAGAGATTTGCCTCTGAGGCTTCGCAATGGATATCTTTGCCTCGGACATGCAGGGTAATTTCGGCGCGATGCTTGAGGGGTTCGATCGACAGTATGACCTGTATGTCGATCACATGGTCAAAATGCCGCAGAACGCGTGCCATTTTGCTGTGGATATATTCACGAATTGCAGGGGTAACGTCTAAGTGGTGACCCATGATGCTTAGGTTCATAGCGTACTCTCTAAAAAAGTGAAGGGGTGCGCGAGTGCGCGAAAAGGGCGGCAGGTAAACCTCAATTGGTGGGTGGATAACGCTTTTAGTTTAGTCAGTTCGCCCAAGAAATCAAGCGGCAAATCGACATTTATGTCACGTTAAAGACATATATTTTGCGTATGTTTGAGTTTGTGCATGTTCGTGCACGTTTGTGCACATTTGTTACGCCCAAACAGGCAGTTACATCTTGAAATGCTCGCCTAAATAAACCTTGCGTACTGAGGCGTCATTGATGATGTCTTCGGGTTTGCCGGTGGTAAGCACTTTGCCTTCGCTGATGATGTAGGCGCGGTCACAAATACCGAGCGTTTCGCGCACGTTATGGTCGGTAATGAGCACGCCGATGCCGCGACTTTTAAGGAAACGTACGATCCGTTGAATTTCAATCACAGCGATGGGGTCCACGCCGGCAAACGGTTCGTCGAGCAAAATAAAGCGTGGACGCGTCGCCAAGGCGCGCGAAATTTCAACCCGCCGCCGCTCTCCGCCCGAAAGCGAAAGCGCGCTGTTACGGCGAATATGCGTAATTTGAAGCTCTTCGAGCAGCGAATCGAGTTGTTGCTCGATCATGGGTTTAGAGAATTTTTTACCGTTGTGATCGATTTGGAGCTCGAGTACGGCGCGAATGTTTTCTTCGACCGTTAAACGCCTGAACACCGACGCGTCTTGTGGCAGGTAAGACACCCCGCGGCGAGCGCGCTGGTGAATCGGCATGCTGCTGATGGGGGTCTCGTCAATCTCAATGCGGCCCGCATCCGCCGCAACCAAACCAACAATCATATAAAAACTAGTGGTTTTGCCAGCACCGTTCGGACCCAGTAAACCCACCACTTCACCGCTGTTGACCGAGAGCGAGACGTCTTGTACGACCATGCGCCCGCCGTAAGACTTGCGCAATCCCGTCGCGCTGAGGCGACCGGGCGTTAAGTATTCAGGCTGCAACGAGTCGGTTTCATTTGAGGTTTGCATGAGCCTGAAAAAGTAAGGGCGAACGGGCTTAAGGGCGAACGGGCGCAGGTGGAAGGCGCGTGCCAGCCGCTGGCGTTGCAGGCGTTGCCGGTGAGAGCTTTGGCGTTGGGGCGGGTAAGCCGGCCTCTTTGGCCTTACATTCAGCGACTGCCGCATCTGCGCGTGCCCGAGGTTGTGCGATCGAGCGTACCCTACCCCCGGCATTGGCAGAGTCTGGCCCAGAGAAGGCCTCGTAGATATCGGTTTTTTGACTGTAACGCACGCGTTCGCCGCTGACGGTATCAAAGTGCTGCCCACAGATGTAACGGGTGACAACCGCCTGACCAAGCAAGTCAAAGGTTTCGGTCTTGCCGTTGTACTCGGCGCGCACACCAACGCCTTCGAGGACTTCGTATACTTCAGGCCGTACCTGGCGAATAAACACTCGCTTGCCTGGTTTGACGGTGCCGGTGCCGTACTGAAATCCTTCGGCGTCTTCGCGCAGATGAAGATTGTCTGCGTTCATGGTCATGAACCCGCGGGTCATCACGACATTGCCCGAAAACGTACTCTCTCGCTTGGTGTCGTCAAAATGCAGAGTGTCAGACAAAATCATGGTGCTGGGCTCTTCTTGGGGCACCAGTGCCGCGGTTGAAGACGGCTTTTTTTGAGCGTGTGCCAAGCTCACCAGCGCGCACAAACCCAAGGCGAGCAGCAGACGAAGCAGGTGGGGTGAGGGTAAGTGAATCATCATCGTTTTGGCCGTGAAGCTGAGGGTTCGGTACTGTCGATCTTGTCTTTGGGTGCAATCTCAACATCGGTTGATTTAAACACGTCTAGTTGCTGAGTTGCATTGTTGTAGCGCATGCCGGTGCCACTCATGCGCGAGCGACCGCTGGTGGCGATTGCGGGCAGGTCAGTATAGGCAAGGTCTTCTTTAGTCAGCAGAGTCACCGCTTCGGTACGAAAATTCAGAGGCTGGCGTTCGGTGTCACCAAGCCTGAGTACGATCGCATCGCCTTTCATGACGATGCGATCCCCTTCGTCGTAAACCGTGGCGGTGCGCGAGGTGGCGATGGTGAGTGGATTGTCGGACTTGAGGGCAAAGGCGCGCGGCCGCACGACATCGTACGACTTGTCGTCCGGAAAGTGCTCCATCAGATCACCTTCGAGGCGATGGATCACCACGCCGTGTTCGTTGGTACGAACCAACACAATCTGTTTGGCCCAGTTATCGCGCTCGTGGGTGAGGCGCACGGGCGGATCGATGTCGACGGCTCGTTGCGAGTACTCGGCAGCCCACCAAGTGCCCATCACCAAGGAGGTCAGAATCACAAACGAGACAATTAGCGCAAAGCGTTCTTTCATGCGCCGCCTTTACCGTACCGCCCCAGAGCCAAGCAGCCCGGGTTGAAAGAACGCCCCAAGGCGTTGTTGGGCAGCTAGGATCAGGTCGCAGCATTCGCGCGCGGCACCGTGACCGCCGCGCCGCTCTGAGACCCAGTGCGCAGCTTGCGTGAGGTAGGCGGGGGCGTCGGGAACAGACGCCGCAAACCCAACGAGTTGCATGGCAGGCAAATCAATCAAGTCATCGCCCATAAAGCCCGCCTGTTCAAGTTTCAGGCCCTCGCGGGCGATTAATGCTTTGAGGGCAGCCCCTTTGTCGCGCACGTTTTGCATCACTGCACCTATTCCTAGTTCAGCTGCGCGTCGGGCGACGATCGGGCTCTCGCGGCCCGTGACGAGTGCGACTTTGATGCCGCTGACCGTCAGCATCTTTAAGCCATGACCATCAAGCGCGTGAAAGCGTTTAATGGTCTCGCCATGCTCGGTGAACCAAAGTGCGCCGTCGGTGAGCACCCCGTCGACATCAAAAACCATTAGTTTGAGGCGCGCCAGCCGTTCGCGCAAAGCGGGTTCGATGCGCGCCAAAATCAAGGCCTCGGCGGGGTGGGGAAGTGTCTGCGAACGTTTCATCTTCAACCGGTCACCCTAAATCACTTTTGCGGCCATCAAGTCGTGCATATGCAAAGCCCCGATGATTTGTCCATCGTCTTGGCTGACCAGCAAGTGGTTCAGGCGGTGTGTGTCCATCACCAACGCAGCATCGACGGCCAGCGCTTGCGCATGGATGTGACGCGGATTGATGGTCATGCCCGCGCGAACAGTGAGCAGACGGATGTCACCTTCGCGTTCAATCAGACGGCGCAAATCACCATCGGTGAACAGACCCAGCGCCCTGCCTTGGTCGTCAAGAACGATTGTCATGCCCATCCCTTTACGCGACATTTCTTCAAGCGCTTGCGACATCGTAGCGTCGACACCCACGGCTGGCAACGCCACACCGCTGCGCATCACATCAGAGACGCGCGTTAAGAGTTTTCGGCCCAGCGCGCCACCTGGGTGCGAGCGGGCAAAGTCCGCGGCTCCAAAGCCACGAGCTTGCAGGCAAGCAACAGCAAGCGCGTCGCCCATTGCGAGAGAGGCGGTTGTGCTTGAGGTGGGCGCTAGATTCAGTGGGCAGGCTTCAAGCGTGACGCTGACATCTAAGTGGACGTCTGCCAGTCGGGCCAGTTCAGAGTCGGGATTGCCGGTCAGGGCGATGGCTTTGACGCCAAGTCGGTGCGCTGCGGGCAGAATAGAAAGAATTTCTTGACCACTCCCTGAATACGACAGCGCCACCAAAAGGTCTTGACGGCCAAGCATGCCAAGGTCGCCATGAACGGCTTCTGACGCGTGTAAAAAAAACGAAGGTGTGCCGGTTGAAGCCAGTGTTGAGGCAATTTTGCGGGCGATATGCCCGGTCTTGCCTAAGCCGCAGACCACCACGCGGCCTTTGCAGGCGAGCATGAGTTCGACGGCGCGCACAAAGTCTTCGCTCAGCCGTCGTTTGAGCGCCAGAATCGCCTCGGCTTCAAGTTCAAGGGTTTGACGCGCAGAAGCCAGCGTCGCCGAACGATCAAACGTGGTGAGAGGTGGGTGCGATTCTGTGCTTGCCATAGCTTGAGTTTAAACGGTTCGGCGCACCGATGGGGCGCCGCTAGCGTATTCTACGGGTGCGCGCAGAGGCTGCGCGGTGTGTTTAATACCGATTTTTACTCGCGGAGTGCCGTTTAATGATTACACCCATCCCGTACCAAGACCCAATTGAACTGGTTCGTGGTCTGATTCGCACCGTGCCCGACTGGCCTAAGCCGGGTGTGCAGTTTCGCGACATTACCCCCATGCTGCTCGATCCGCGCGCGTTTCGGGCCTTGATCGATATGTTTGTTTATCGCCACATGCGCAACCGGCTTGATGTGGTTGTGGGGATCGACGCACGCGGCTTTATCTTTGGCAGTGCGCTGGCTTATGCTTTAAATGTTGGCTTTGTCCCGGTTCGTAAACAAGGCAAACTGCCCTTTAAGACGGTTGCGCAGCCTTACTCTCTTGAGTATGGTGACGCAACGGTCGAGGTGCACCAAGACGCAATTAAACCAGGTCAAAGGGTGTTGTTGGTCGACGATCTGGTGGCCACAGGGGGCACAATGCTGGCGGCGATCAAGCTGTTACAGCAGCTCGGTGGCAACGTGGCTGAGGCTGCCGCTGTGGTGAATCTGCCGGCGCTCGGGGGCTCAGCCCTAATTGCGAAGACGGGGACGCCGTTTTTTAGCGTGTGTGAATTTGATGGTGTTTGAGCTCGGGCAACGCGCGTTGATTCAAGCTGAGTCAAAGCGACGCAGTGAAGCCTAGCTTATAAAAACAGTTTGTAAACGGGGTTGTCGGTTTCGTTGAAATAAGGGTAACCAACCTCGTCTAAAAAGTCTTTGAAGGCTTTTTTGCTGCCGCGGGGCACTTGGATCCCAATTAAGACCTGCCCGTAGGCCGCGCCTTGATTGCGATAATGAAACAGGCTGATGTTCCAGTCGGGCTTCATCGATTGCAGAAAACGGGTGAGCGCGCCCGGACGTTCTGGAAACTCAAAACGGTACAGCAACTCGTTGTCGGCAAGTGTCGAGCGCCCGCCAACCATGTGACGCAAATGCGTTTTTGACATTTCGTCATGGGTCAGGTCTAGCGTTGCAAAACCATGCGCGCGAAAGTTTTTTGCGATTCGAGCGGGCTCGGTGGCATTAGCAACTTGAAGCCCCACAAAAACATGCGCGAGGCGCGCCTCTGAAATGCGGTAATTAAATTCTGTGACGCTTCGGTTGCCCACCAATTCACAAAAAGCGCGAAAACTTCCGCGCTGCTCGGGCAAGGTCACGGCAAACAGTGCCTCGCGGGCTTCGCCGACTTCAGCGCGCTCGGCGACAAAGCGCAAGCGGTCAAAATTCATATTCGCACCGCAGGCGATCGCAACCAGGGTGTTACCTTGCAGCTTGTGTTGTGCCGCGTATTGCTTGGCGCCCGCCAAGGCCAGCGCACCCGCGGGCTCAAGAACGCTGCGGGTGTCTTGAAACACGTCTTTGATCGCGGCACAAATCGCATCGGTATCCACGACAACAAAGTCGTCGACGTATTCGCGTACCAGACGAAAGGTTTCTACTCCGACTTGCTTGACAGCGGTGCCGTCTGAAAACAAACCCACTTCGGCCAAAGCGATGCGTTTGCCGGCGCGTACGCTTTTGACCATGGCGTCTGAGTCGACGGTTTGGACCCCAATGATTTTGATTTCGGGACGCAGCTGTTTGACGTAAGCGGCAATGCCGCTAATTAAACCGCCGCCGCCAATCGCAACAAAAATCGCATCGAGGGGACCCGCGTGCTGGCGCAGGATCTCCATGCCGATCGTGCCTTGCCCAGCGATCACGTCGGGATCGTCAAAGGGGTGCACGAAGCTCATGCCGTGTTTTTGTTCGAGTGTCAGCGCGTGCGAGTAAGCGTCGCTAAAGCTGTCGCCTTTTAAAATTACCGTTGCGCCAAGTGCTCGCACGGCATTGATTTTTACGTCGGGCGTGGTGGTGGGCATCACGATCGTCGCCTTGCAGCCCAGATGCTTAGCCGATAGCGCGACGCCCTGCGCATGGTTGCCCGCCGAGGCTGCGATGACCCCTCGCGCGAGTGCGCTCTGGGGTAAATGCGCCATCTTGTTATAGGCGCCACGCAGCTTAAAACTAAAGACAGTTTGTGTATCTTCGCGTTTGAGTAAAAAGGTGTTGCCCAGACGCGCTGAAAGTTGCGGCGCTACCTCAAGCGCGGTTTCAATCGCCACGTCATACACTTTCGATGTCAAAATGCGTTTCAGATAATCTGTATTCATGAGTCTTTTGGCTGCGCGCGATCGCTGGCGAGGTTTGGTGGCGTCGTGCTGTAAACAATAGGCAACTATTATCCCACGCYAAGCGCGTTCGATTTTTTAGGAGTTCGCACTGGATTCGTTGCTCTCGCACTTGCTAAGTTGGCTGGCTTTGCCCTCGGTCGGTCTTGGCGCGCTCTTTGTTGTGAGTGCGCTGGCGGCGACGATTCTGCCACTAGGCTCTGAGCCGGTTTTTGTGGCCTATTTGGCGCTTAAGCCTGAGCTGTTCTGGGCCACGGTGTGGGTCGCGACAGTGGGTAATAGCCTGGGGGGCTTGTTGACCTACCTGATGGGCGCCGGTGCGCAGCAGGGCTATCGTCACTGGCGCATTAAACATCGGGTCGCGGCGCCCCCAGCACAAGCGCTGCACCCCCAGCCCGCAACCGACCTCGTCGGTGAGTCCGGCGGCAACGCCTCCCGCACGTCGCTTGGCCTGGCCTGGGTGCAACGCTTTGGCGCGCCGATTCTTTTGCTCTCTTGGTTGCCCCTGATTGGCGATCCGCTTTGCGCGATGGCGGGTTGGTTACGCCTGCCGTGGCGAGCGTGTTTGCTTTTTATTGTGCTGGGTAAATTCGCCCGCTACCTCGTGCTTGCAGGGTTGCTGCAGCTTTGGCTCGGCTAGTGCGTTGCTCGCGCGCCCGGGCTTGCCTGTTGACAGCAGGGTTGTCTGCGCACTCTTTTGGGGGTATTCAAAATATCTTTGTCGGTTCGCTTAAAATAGGGCATTAAGGGTAACCTTGTAGATATCTGACCCATGAACGCCCCCTTTGCTAGCCATTTGTTAAGCGTCGAACCCCAGTCTAGGCCACAGGCTCGTTTGCGCGAAATCCCCTATAACTACACTTCGTTTTCAGACCGAGAAGTGGTCTGCCGCTTGCTCGGAGAACAAGCCTGGGCGTTGTTGTTCGATTTGCGCGGCGAACGCCGCACTGGTCGCTCGGCCCGCATGTTGTACGAGGTGTTGGGCGACATTTGGGTGGTACGCCGCAATCCTTACTTGCAAGACGACCTGCTCGACAATCCCAAACGCCGCAAACTGCTGATCGAAGCCTTGCAACATCGCTTGGGTGAGATTGACAAACGTCGCCTCGGTGACGACCTCGGGCGTGACGATAAGGTGGCAAGACTGCTTGACCTTGCCCGCGAAGCGGTCAAGGCGTTTGAGCAAGGGTTCGAGCAAACCGCAAAGCTGCGCCGTCAGGTACAAAAAACCTTAGGCAAGCTGACCAAGCAAGACAACATTAAGTTTGATGGCCTCTCGCGGGTGTCACACGTGACCGATGCCACTGACTGGCGGGTTGAATACCCCTTTGTGGTGCTCACCCCGGATACCGAAGACGAGATCGCGGGTTTAGTGCGTGGCTGCATTGAGCTTGGTTTAACCATTGTGCCGCGCGGGGGTGGCACCGGTTACACGGGTGGCGCGATTCCCCTGACTTGGCGCTCTGCGGTCATCAATACCGAGAAACTCGACACACTCGGCGCAGTCGAACTGCTTACGCTACCTGGCGTTGCGACTCCGGTAGCAACGGTGCGGGCAGGCGCGGGGGTGGTCACTCGGCGCGTGTCAGAAGCCGCCGAGCAGGCAGGTTTTGTCTTCGCGGTTGACCCCACCTCGGCAGATGCCTCCTGCGTGGGCGGCAATGTCGCCATGAACGCTGGCGGTAAAAAAGCTGTTTTATGGGGCACTGCGCTCGATAATCTTGCCTGGTGGCGCATGGTTGACCCCGATGGAAACTGGCTCGACGTCACGCGTCTTGAGCACAACATGGGCAAAATCCATGAAGCCGGGCGCGTGCGCTTCGAGCTGAAATGGTCTGACGGAACCGCCCCCGCCGGTGCGCATCTTTTACGCACTGAAATTTTAGACGTCGATGGCGCGGGCTTGCGTAAAGTTGGTCTGGGCAAAGATGTGACAGACAAGTTTTTATCGGGTCTGCCTGGTGTCCAAAAAGAAGGTTGCGATGGTCTGATCACGGCGGCGCGGTGGGTGTTACATCGCATGCCCCGCCACACGCGTACGGTCTGTCTTGAGTTTTTTGGTCAGGCGCGCGATTCGATTCCTTCGATTGTCGAAATAAAAAATTATCTCGATAGCGCGGGACGTGCGCGTGGCGCGCTTCTCGCCGGGCTTGAGCATCTTGATGAGCGGTATTTACGCGCGGTGGGTTACTCGACCAAAAGCAAGCGGGGCGTTTTGCCAAAAATGGTGTTGTTCGGCGATATCGTGGGCGAGGACGATGCGGCAGTGGCCGCCGCAACCAGCGAAGTGGTGCGGCTTGCAAATACCCGCCATGGCGAAGGGTTTATTGCGGTCAGCGCCGAAGCGCGCAAAAAATTCTGGCTCGACCGAGCCCGCACAGCGGCGATCGCGCGCCACACCAATGCGTTCAAAATAAACGAAGACGTCGTGATTCCGCTTGGGCGAATGGGCGAATACACGGATCACATCGAGCGTATCAACATCGAGCTCTCGACTCGCAACAAACTCAAGTTGCTGGCCGCGCTAAAAGTTTTTTGCGAAGGCGTGTTGCCGGTCGCTAAGCTTGACCGAAGCACCGTTGAGGGAGTCTCAATCGAAGAGGCACTCAACGAGCGCAGAGCGCGAGCGCTTGATTTGCTTGAGCAGGTCCGCCAGCGCTGGCAGTGGGTGCATGACAATCTCGATCTGCCCTTGCAGCAGGCCGCTCAGTTTTTCAAACAATACGGCTTAGAGGCGTTGCTAGAGACGACCGCTGAGCGACTGACCGCGCAGCCGGCGGCGCGCTTGTTTGATTTGGTGCAAGACCGCACGCTGCGAATCTCTTGGAAAACCGAGGCAAAGTCTGAGCTGTCGGGTTTGTTTAGCGGTACCGATTTTGCGCCCGTGTTGGCCGAGGTGCAGGCGATTCATGCTCGCGTGCTCAAGAGCCGTGTCTTCGTGGCGCTGCATATGCATGCGGGTGATGGCAACGTACACACCAACATCCCTGTTAACTCGGATGATTACGAGATGCTTGCCGAGGCGAACGCGGCGGTCGCGCGCATTATGCAAATCGCCCGCGACCTCGATGGAGTGATCTCGGGCGAGCATGGCATCGGACTCACCAAGTACGAATTTCTTTCGCAGGCCGAACTCGCTCCTTTTCAGCAGTACAAGCGCAAGATCGATCCGAACGATCACTTTAATGCGGGCAAACTGATGCCCGGAGCAGATTTGCGCAACGCTTGGACGCCGAGCTTTGGCCTGATGGAACACGAATCGCTCATCATGCAGCAAAGTGATATTGGGGCGATTAGCCATTCGATCAAAGACTGTTTGCGTTGTGGCAAGTGCAAGCCGGTGTGCGCGACACACGTACCGCGTGCAAATTTGCTTTACTCGCCGCGCGATAAGATTCTGGCGACCTCGTTGTTGATCGAGGCGTTTTTATACGAAGAGCAGACTCGTCGCGGCATCAGCTTAAAGCACTGGGAAGAATTCGAAGACGTCGCCGATCATTGCACCGTATGTCACAAGTGCTACAACCCTTGTCCGGTTGATATCGATTTTGGCGAGGTCTCGATGAATATGCGCGCGCTCTTGCGGCGGATGGGACACAAGTCCTTTAATCCCGGCACGACGGCAGCAATGTTTTTCTTAAATGCCAAAGACCCCGCGACGATCAACGCCACCCGCGCAACCATGATAGGTTTCGGTTACAAGGTGCAGCGCTTTGCAAACGATTTGTTTTCAAAATTGGCTCGCAAACAAACGGCTGCGCCTGCGGCGACAGTTGGCAAGCCCGCCCTGCGCGAGCAGGTGGTGCACTTTATTAATAAAAAAATGCCGGGTAATCTGCCTAAGCAAACCGCACGTAAATTATTAGATATTGAAGACGTTGATTACGTGCCCATTATCCGGCCGCCTGAAACCTCGGCCGAAACTGAGGCCGTGTTTTATTTTCCGGGCTGCGGCTCGGAGCGTCTGTTTTCGCAAGTCGGACTGGCCACGCAAGCCATGCTTTGGCATGCCGGGGTACAAACCGTTTTGCCACCTGGTTATTTGTGCTGTGGCTACCCGCAACGCGCTAACGGCATGAACAACAAAGCCGAAAAAATCATTACCGATAATCGTGTCTTGTTTCACCGAGTCGCCAATACGCTGAATTACCTTGACATTAAGACGGTCGTTGTCAGCTGCGGAACGTGTTACGACCAGCTTTCAGGTTACGAGTTTGAAAAGATTTTTCCGGGTTGCCGCCTGATTGATATTCACGAATATCTGCTTGAAAAAGGCATCAAGCTTGAGGGCGTGCAGGGAACGCGTTACATGTATCACGATCCCTGCCATACCCCCATGAAGTTACAGGACCCCTTAAAGACGGTACGAGCACTGGTGGGCGACTCCGCCATTAAAACTGAACGTTGTTGTGGCGAATCGGGCACGTTGGCAGTGACGCGTCCAGATATCTCGACTCAGGTGCGGTTTCGCAAAGAGGAAGAGCTCGCTAAAAACACCAGCGAGCTGCGCGCCGACGGCTTTGATGGCGACATCAAAATGCTGACCTCGTGCCCGTCTTGTCTGCAAGGCTTATCTCGCTTTGAACAAGACACAGAGGCCCGTGCCGACTATATCGTTGTAGAAATGGCGCGTCTGATCTTGGGTGCAAACTGGCTTGAAGATTATGTCAAAAAAGCCAACGATGGAGGCATCGAGCGCGTCTTAGTTTAGGGTGCCTTCAAGCTTGTGGCTGACACACCGACTTCAATACCAGCGTTCAGCAGCGCCTCACGAATGGCTTTTGCAAAAAGCACAGCGCCAGGCTGATCTCCGTGTATACAGAGCGTGTCAGCCTGCACCTTGACGGTGGTGCCATCATTAGCGGTCAGTGTGCTAGTTTGCACCATTTGTAAAACCTGTTTGATCGAAACGTTGACATCTGTGATCATAGCGTTGGGCTTATTGCGGGGGCTCAGCGTGCCATCGGGGGTATAGTTGCGATCGCCAAATACCTCTTGCGCAACCTGCAGGCCGACCGCTTTGGCGATTGGCACCATGGCACTGCCCGCCAATACAAAAAATATGAGTTCACGATCGACGTCGTAGGTGGCCTGCGCCAAGGCGCGCGCCAGGCCTTCGTCTTTGACCGCCATGTTGTAAAGCTGGCCGTGTGCTTTGACATGCCGCAGTCGCGCACCCTGCGAGGCTGCCACGCCAGCCAGCGCGCCGATCTGAACCACCATCATGTCGTAGGCCTCTTGGTCGGTGATCGCCATATTGCGTCGGCCAAAGCCTTGAAGATCAGGCAGTCCGGGGTGCGCACCGAGCGCGACGCCATGCTTGAGCGCCGCGGCGATCGTTTTGCGCATCGTGGCGGGGTCGCCTCCGTGATAACCGCAAGCGATGTTGGCGGACGACACAAACGGCAAGATCTCTTCGTCGTTGCCGAGTTTCCAGACGCCAAAGCTCTCGCCCATGTCGCAGTTCAAGTCAATTCGTAGTGTCATCATTGCCTCAGTGATTGAGCAGTAAAGTTCGCACAGGTAGTAGTGTTTGCGCAAGTGTTGCAAAAGCCTGGCCGCGTGCGTGTTCGAGCTGTTGCGCGTGTTTGAGGGTGATGGCTTCAAAGCTGACAGTATCGCCCGGCCCTAGCTGCGCCAGATGTGGTAAATCTACACTCGCGACATAGGCCATCTTTGGATAGCCGCCGGTAGTTTGGCGATCTGCCATCAGAACGATGGGTTGACCGCCCGCCGGCACTTGGATCGTGCCAAAGGTGGTGGCCTCTGAGATCATTTGGCGCGGCGCGGTCATGAGCAGAGGTGCGCCTTGCAGGCGATAGCCCATCCGTTCAGAGTCAGGGCTGACGCGATAGGGTTCTGAAAGCAGCGCCGCGCAGCTTTCGGCTGTGAACTCGTCCCATTGCGCACCTTTTAGCAGGCGCACTCTTGTCCGCGTTGAGGCCGCAATGACACTGGGAAGATAGAGTTTGATGGCCCACAAATCCATTGCAAGCTCTTCGAGGCTTTTGTTTTTGAGCGGACGCAGTAAAGGGATCTCGTCGCCCCGTCGCAACGCGCGCCCCTCAAAACCGCCCATTGCGCTGCGAATGTAGGTGCTGGTACTGCCGAGCACAGGAGCGAGTGCGAAGCCGCCAGACACCGATAAATAGCCGCGCGTGCCGTGGCGGCGTCCTGCGAAACTCAGCTCATCCTGGGGACGCACGACGACAGGGCGGTTCAGTGCAACGGGTTGCCCGTTCAGCATTGCACTCAGGTCAGCCCCGCAAAGCGCGATGCAACAAGCTTTGGTAAAGCGAAGCGTGGGGCCGGTTAACGTGATTTCGAGGGTGGCYAGGCCTGAATCATTACCGACAAGCAGGTTGGCAAGTGTGTGGGCTCGCAGATCCATCGCTCCCGCAACCGAGACACCCAAGTGCTGTTGCCCAAAACGACCAAGGTCTTGGAAGCTCGAAAGCATACCGGGCTTGCTGACCACTAGGCTCATGAGACCACCCCGTGCGCCTGCACCGACAACCGGTCAAATTCATCTGGCGAAATAGGCACGAATCGAATGTGATCGCCAGGCATGAGTAAAGTTGGCTGCGTGCGGGTCAGGTCAAATAACTTGAGGGGTGTCGCACCTAAAATATGCCAGCCACCGGGTAAACGGGTCGGGTAGATCGTAGATTGACGGTTGGCGATCGCAACTGAGCCCGAGGGTACGACAGTACGCGGTACATCGCGGCGCGGCAAGGCAAATAAGGGATCGTGGATGCCGATATAAGGGTGGCCGGGTGCAAAGCCCAGCATAAAAACCATACTGCCAGGTGCGCAATGCAGTGCGACCACCTGCTGTTCGGTCAGGCCTGTTGTTTGAGCAACTGCGCTCAGGTCGGGGCCGTGCTCACCGCCATAGCAGACGGGGATGTCGATGGTGCGAGCGTTGAGATCCGTGCGGGGCAGCCCGGTTTTAAACAACCCGATGAGTTGCTCGGACAGTGAGTCAAAGGTCGGCAAACCCGTCTGAGGGTCTGGCCCGTAATGCACGGCAACAGCAGTGTAGGAAGGCACCACGTCGGTGACCCCAACGAGCTGCACCTCGCGGATTTTATCGGCGGCTGCTAGGCAAGTTAAGCCAGTCTCGGCCAGAATGACATCGCCAAAATCGATGCTCAGGCAACGGTCGCCTTGGTGGCGAAGCTTAAAATTAGCTGCGGTCATGCAGTGCACAAGTTGGCGAAAGACAAACGCTGCGATCGCGTCAATACGAATAGTTTAACGGAATGCGCGCGCGTAGCCCACGCGCTTAAGCTTCGCGCAAGACCCGCTCTGCGTCAAACACCAGACTAAAACAGCTGCCTTGCCCCAGTTTGCTTTGCACGTCCAGGGCTGCATCGTGGCGCATGGCCACGTGCTTGGTGATAGCGAGGCCTAAACCTGTGCCACCAAGCGAACGCGAGCGGCCGCGGTCAACCCGATAGAAGCGCTCGCTTAAACGGGACAGATGTTCAGAGGCAATGCCAATGCCGGTGTCGGTCACGCTAAAGCGTGCGCGCCCGTCGGCCTCGCGCTGCCAGACCACGCCAATCGTGCCCGAGTCGGGCGTATAACGAACTGCGTTTGTCAGAAGATTCGAAAAGGCCGAGGCAAGTTCTGAGTGATTGCCCGCGAGATTTAGGCTGGGCTCGATCTGCCAGCTCCACTGGTGCCGTCCGGCAGAAAGCGCCTCAATTTGGGCGCGTGCGGTATCGATTAAGTTCGCGATATTGACTGGTGTCGGTTCAGCACTTGGCGAGGTTTCAAGGTCCGAGAGTGTCAGTAAATCGGTGACTAAGGCTTGCATACGGTGCGCTTGCTCATGCATCAAGCCAAAATAGTATTGGCGCTGCGCGTGACTTAAGGCGTCCGTCGGGGCGTCGCGCAGCGTTTCGACAAAACCCACCAGCACAGTAAGAGGCGTGCGCATTTCGTGTGACACATTCGCAACAAAATCGCGGCGTGTGGTTTCTAGTTTTTCGAKCTGAGTCAGGTCGCGTGTAATCAGCAGAGTGCGGTCGCGGGCGTAGTGCACCAAGCTGAGCAGCAGGTTGTGGTCTCCATTGGAGTGATTGACCTTAAGCGTTAAGGGCTCAGACCAGTCGCCCCCCTTGACGTACGCGGCGAACGCCGGCGCACGCAAAATATTGAGCAGGTTCTGCCCGAGGTCGTTTTCGGCTTGCAGGTGCAGTTGTTTTTCGGCAGCGTGATTAAACCATCTGATTTGCAGTTCGGTGGTCAGGGCGACCACGCCGATCGGTAAGGCTTGCCCGGCAGCCATCGCGCCTGTGCTGGTTTCTTCAAGCTCTTGAATGGTGGCAACCTGATCGCGAAGACGGCGATGCAGAGCTGCGACAACGTCATCCCAGGGCCCGACGTCTGCGGGCGGCTCGTCATCGGGCGAGACTAGCCAGCGCGCAATCCTCTCAGCGTGACGGCGCCGCACAATTAAAAGCAAACCGCCACCGAGCGCCATGATGATCCAGCCGAGCGAGCTCTGCCAGTGATACTCGATCGCTAGGGCAAGGACCGACCAAAAGCCTACAAAAAAAAGAGTGCGTTGCCAGTTCATACGACTGATTGTCGCATCAAGCTTAAGACTTGGGTATGACGGGGGTAAACCGGTAGCCACTGCCACGTACGGTTTCAACGTGCAGGTCGTGCTTAGAGGGCTCTAGCGCCTTGCGCAAGCGGCGAATGTGTACGTCGACTGTTCGTTCTTCGACAAAGACATGATCACCCCACACTTGATCGAGTAACTGACCGCGAGAAAAGACGCGCTCTGGGTGCGTCATAAAAAAATGTAAAAGTCGAAACTCAGTCGGGCCGATCGCAAGCGGTTGGCCGTTACCCGTCAGRCGATGTGAGGTGGGGTCAAGCTTCAGTCCTTCAACTTCAATCAAATCGTCGGTGAGTTGGGGCGCGCGTCTGCGCAAAACCGCCTTTATCCTCGCCATGAGCTCTTTGGGCGAAAACGGTTTGGTGATGTAATCGTCGGCGCCGGCCTCAAGCCCATCGACTTTGTCTTGCTCGGCGCCCTTGGCGGTCAGCATAATGACAGGCACCAAGCGGGTCCGTTCGTCGCTGCGTAATTTTCGGGCCAAGGTCAGGCCCGAGGCGCCTGGCAGCATCCAGTCAAGCAGGATTAAGTCTGGCAGTTCGGCGCGAATCAGCGTCTCTGCTTGCGCGACGTCAAAGGCGCGTAAGACCTTATGACCGGCAAAGGATAAGTTCACAGCAATAAGCTCTTGAATGGCGGGCTCGTCTTCAACGACTAGAATAGTGCTTGACATGGTGAGTACCATTTTAAAAGCGCGCATACGCGAGCAACATGTCTATAGTATGGCCGCAATGTGTCATGTATATGACAGTGGCGCGTTGCATAACTGAGGCAAGACGCATGGCACAAGACAATACGCATTTTGGTTATCAAACGATTGCCGAGTCAGAAAAAGCAGCAAAGGTGGCACAGGTGTTTCATTCTGTGGCGTCGCGTTACGACGTGATGAACGACTTGATGTCCGCGGGCCTGCATCGCGTTTGGAAAGCCTTCACGGTGGCTCGGGCGGGCGTGCGCCCGGGCATGAAAGTCTTAGACATCGCGGGTGGCACTGGCGATTTGGCGCGCGCGTTTGCTAAACAGGCCGGTACGCAGGGCGAAGTGTGGCTGACCGACATTAATGACTCGATGCTCAGGGTGGGGCGCGATCGCCTGATTGATGACGGCTTGGTGCTTCCTTGCGCGGTCTGCGATGGCGAGTGCCTGCCGTTCGCCTCTGGCTACTTTGATCGGGTTACGGTGGCGTTCGGCTTGCGCAACATGACCCATAAAGACCGTGCCCTCGCCGAGATGACGCGGGTGCTGAAGCCGGGTGGCAAGCTGTTGGTGCTTGAGTTTTCAAAGATCGCAGCGCCTTTCGCGCCTGCATATGACTGGTATTCGTTTAAGATATTGCCCTGGCTGGGCCAAAAAGTGGCGGGTGATGCTGACAGCTATCGCTATTTGGCCGAATCGATTCGTATGCACCCCGACCAAGAAACGCTCAAAGGCATGCTAAGCGAGGCTGGTCTGTCGCGTGTGCAGTTTTTCAATTTGTCAGCGGGGCTGACGGCCCTGCACGAGGGGGTCAAGTTAGGCTAACTTTGAGTCAAAGCTGAACTTTTTTCGTTTTAGTCAGTCTGTGCTTTACAAACTGTTCAGCTTTTAGTAAGATTCAGGTTCTAGTAAGATTTGAAGGCGTAGGTTTTCAAACTCATGTGAAGGTTTTGGCGCTTAGTCGCCCAGGAGCTCAAGATGTCCAGATTTCTGTCCCGTTTTTTTGCTGTAGCACTCATGACCTTAGGCGGTGTCGCGCTAACTGCGGTGACGCTCGAGGCTCAGGCAGCCCGCGCAGGTAGTGGCACTAGCTCTGGCAAACAGTCAAGTAATGTCAGCAGCCAAAAGCCCGCGACCCCAGCGGCCGCTACCGGCTCAACCACACAAAAAAGYGCAACAGCACCTGCAGCAGCTGCGCCAGCTGCTGCAGCCGCCAAGCCAAGCGGTGCGTCGCGTTGGTTGGGCCCCTTGGCCGGAATCGCAGCAGGCTTAGGCATCGCTGCCATGCTGTCTCACTTTGGGCTAGGCGGCGCCATGGGTGACTTCTTGATGGTGGCACTGTTAGCCGCCGTCGCGATCTTTGGCGTGTTGTTCGTGATTCGAATGATTCGTGGCTCTTCGGCTCAGCCTGCAGCGCAGGGTGCAGGTGCGGGTACGACAGGCGGCGCTCAAACGCCCGCCAACGAAATGTATCGCGAGACCGCTGCGCCAGCCGCAGCCCCCATCGCGCTTCCGGCTTCGGCTACGGGCTCGATGTCTGCGGCAGGTTTCGGTTCAGACGCTCCGGCGCCTGATCAAAACTGGTTTATTCCCGTTGATTTTGACACCAACCGGTTCTTGCTAGAAGCTAAAGCGCAGTTTGTATCTATCCAAAAGGTTTGGGACAGCGGTGATCTGACGCAAATGCGCAACTTCTTGACAGAGGATTTGCTTAAAGAGCTACAGGCGCAATTGTCCGGACGCGTGGGTGAAAATCACACCGAGGTGGTGTTGCTCAATGCCGAGATGCTTGGTATCGAGAAGGTCACCGATGGCCATTTGGCAAGCGTTCGCTTCTCAGGCATGTTGCGCGAGCAGGTTGGCGCTGAGGCGTTCCGTTTCGAAGAAGTCTGGAACCTGTTTAAGCCAGAACAAGGCGGTTGGTTACTCGCGGGTATCCAACAAATCCCAGTGACACAAGCTAGTTAAGCTTGGCAGTTGAGGATTTAGAAAAAAACGCCCGCCTAGCGGGTGTTTTTTTTGTCCCAAACGCAGGTTAAGCGACGCAGCCGTTGAATTAACCGCATTGGCAGGCGGTTCAGCCGTTAAACTATTGCCTCACTCAGATTTTCGGTGCTTGAACTTACGTGATTTTCCCCCCGCCTTTTTTGCCAGCATCCTCTGAGTTGCATCCAGTCAAACTTTTGGCGCGCGCGTTCAATCTTCTGACCCGACAGCAGCCCTGGGCCTCGCAGCGGCTGGTGCCTTATGCGGGCCAGACGCTGAGAATTTGTTTGGGCGGCTTTCAACTGACGCTCGCCATCGAGCCTCAAGGTACCTTAGTCGCTGCCGAGCCAACGGTGGTGCCAAATGTCGTGCTTGAGTTGATCGCTGAAAAGCTCTCGTGGACCGCCTTGCTTGATCCTGCGGTACCTCCCGAGTTTGCGCAGTGGGTTCACATTACGGGTTCGGCCGCATTGGCACAAACCATCTCTGACTTAGTGCAAGATTTACGCCCCGATCCTGAAGACGCGCTGGCACAGTGGGTTGGCGATATCCCCGCACGAAGGCTTGTGCGCAGCGCACAGAGCCTCTTTGGTGCAGCACAATCGCTGGCGCGCGGTCTCACCCAAAACATGGCTGAATACCTTGCTGAAGAATCGGACACGTTAGCGGGTAGGCCTGCTTTGGCTAACCTTGATCAAACCCGCACCCACACGGTGGCACACCTTGAGCAGCTTTCGCAACGTCAGGCTGCGTTACAGGCGCGGCTGCAACGGCTGGTGGCTCCTCCGAGTGCGCGCGCATGATGTCTGTGCCACGCCTGTTACGCATCATTGTCGTGTGTTTGCGTTATCGGCTCGATGAGCTTGTGTTGTCGGGCATCGCACACCCAATGGCCTATCGGCTGCTTTGGCTTGTGCGTCTGGGCTCACGCCCCAAGATGGCGCGTGGTCTGCGTCTGCGCCTTGCGCTAGAGGCGCTGGGCCCCATCTTTGTCAAGTTTGGTCAGGTCCTGTCGACCCGCCGTGATCTCATCCCGATGGATGTCGCCGACGAACTCGCATTGTTGCAAGACCGCGTTGCGCCGTTTGCCTCAGCCAAGGCTGCGGCACTGATCGAGCAGGCCTTGGGCGCGCCGACTTCGACACTTTTTGCTCAGTTTGAAACGGATCCGGTGGCTTCTGCTTCGATCGCTCAGGTGCATTTTGCGGTGTTGCATGACGGGCGCGCTGTGGCGGTTAAGGTGTTACGCCCCGGCATGCTCGCGGTGATTGATAAAGATCTTTCACTGATGCGCGTGCTTGCCGGTTTGATTCAGCGGCTCGTGCCCGATGGGCGTCGCCTCAAGCCACGCGAAGTTGTTGCAGAGTTCGACAAGCACTTGCACGATGAGCTGGATCTGCTGCGCGAAGCGGCGAATTGCAGCCAATTGCGCCGTAATTTTGGCCCAGAGAGCACACGCGGCGACTTGTTGTGGGTGCCTGAAGTGATGTGGGATTATTGCGCCTCAACTGTCTTCACCATGGAACGGATGTACGGCATACCGGTCAGCCAGATCGAGCGCCTGAAGCAAGTGGGCGTCGACATTCCAACCCTTGCGCGTACCGGCGTTGAAATCTTCTTTACGCAAGTGTTTGATGACGGTTTTTTTCATGCGGATATGCACCCAGGCAATATTTATGTTTCTGATCGCCCCGAAACACTTGGTCGCTATATCGCCCTAGACTTCGGCATTGTGGGCTCCTTATCCGAATTTGATAAAAACTACCTGGCCCAAAACTTTTTGGCTTTTTTCCAGCGTGATTATCGGCGCGTTGCGCGCTTGCATATCGAATCGGGTTGGGTACCACCCACCACACGCGAAGAGGAGCTCGAGGGGGCGGTTCGCGCCGTCTGCGAGCCCTATTTTGATCGCCCTTTGGCTGAAATCTCACTCGGACAAGTGTTATTACGGCTTTTTCAGACCTCTAGGCGCTTTAATGTCGAGATCCAACCACAATTGGTGTTGTTGCAAAAGACCCTTTTAAATGTAGAAGGATTAGGACGCCAGCTTGATCCGCAGTTAGACTTATGGAAAACGGCAAAGCCGTACCTTGAGCGCTGGATGCTTGAAAGGGTCGGGTTTAAGGGAATTCGAAAAAAACTGACGCAAGAGGCTGGTCAGTGGGCACAGTGGTTACCTGAATTACCTCGGTTGGTGCACGCGCAATTGAGTCGCGCAGATGTGGCCGCCGAGGTGCTGCGTGAGTTGCAGCAGATGCGACGGGCGCGTGAACAAAGCAATCGCGTGTTGATGGCATTAACGGGTGTGGCGGCCATGGGTTTGGCAGTCGCGCTCTGGACGCTGATGCGTTGATTGAAATTTAAACATTAAAGGTAGTGACTATGCTTTACGCAGAACTCTTTAAATCGATGGAATCCGTGCGCTGGAATATGGACACCGATATCCCTTGGCAGGATTTTGATCGCAGCAAGCTCACCGATGAGCAAGCACAAACGATCAAGATGAATGCCATCACTGAATGGGCAGCATTGCCGGCGACAGAAATGTTTTTGCGTGATAACCGCGACGACAGCGATTTCTCAGCCTTTATGTCTGTCTGGTTTTTTGAAGAGCAAAAACACTCTTTGGTCTTGATCGAATACCTGCGGCGCTTTGCGCCAGACCTCGTACCCACCGAAGAAGAACTTCATCGCGTACGGTTTGAGTTCGATCCCGCACCACCGCTCGAAACCCTGATGCTGCACTTCTGTGGTGAAGTCCGTTTAAACCACTGGTACCGGCGCGCCTCTGACTGGCACACCGAGCCCGTGATTAAAGAAATTTATAAAGTGATTGCACAAGACGAAGCGCGTCATGCGGGTGCGTATCTGCGCTATATGAAGCGCGCCCTCACGCAGCGCGGCCAAGAGATTGGTGCGCAAGCGCGCATGGCGTTCGCCAAAATCGGTGTCTTGATGGCATCTGCGCACCGGACTCCGCAAGCGTTGCACCCGACTAATCTGCACGTCAATAAAGAGATGTTTCCAAACGACACGGTCCAGTCAAAGTTACCTGAACCCGGCTGGCTCGAGCGGTGGTTAGACAATCAAATCGTCTTTGATAAAGACTGGGAGCACAAGGTTAGCACCCGCATCTTGCACAACATGTCGCTGTTGATGGATAGCTCATTTAAAACCGTACAAGATTTGAACCGCTATCGTAAAGAACTTCTTCGGTCTGCGGCGGGGGTCGTAGGCGCAACCGTTTGAGCGCGCGTTTTGAAGCCAAGATCTTGTCGGCACAACAGGCTGGCGAAAAGATCGCAAGGGGCCAATGGCCAAAACCGTTGGTTTTTACCAACGGTGTTTTCGATCTGTTGCATCGCGGGCACGTGACCTATCTAGACGAGGCCGCGCAACTCGGCGCCACTCTGTTGGTGGGCGTTAACTCAGACGCCTCCGCCAAACGCCTAGGCAAAGGGCCCGACCGGCCGTTGAACACCGCCACAGACCGCGCCGCCCTGCTCGCGGCGATAGGGTGTGTGACGGCGGTGATCATTTTTGACGAAGATACACCAGTCGAAATCATTGCGACTCTGCGCCCTGACATCATCGTCAAAGGGGGTGATTACGATATGCAGGTATTGCCAGAGACCAAGCTCGTTGAGTCGTGGGGCGGGAAAGCTATCGCGATTCCGTTTGAATTCAAGCGTTCAACGACGACGCTCGTTGAAAAAATCCGCCGCGGCTGACGCACGGTAGGCACGCTGCCCTAGCACTTGAAGCGCGCCAGCAAACCCTCAATCGCCAGCGTTAAAACTTAAAGCGTGAACCACAGGCACCGGTCAACGGTTTAACGACTGTTTCGAACAGCGAAAGGGTCTCAAAGCTTGCGGCTGTTGTGCGTGTCACGCGAAAGGCTGTCATTGAGGGGGCATGCCCAACGATCACGACCATTCGACCGCCAATTTTTAACTGATACTTCAGGGCGTTTGAGATTTTGTCGACACCGCCGCTTACTAAAATCGCATTGTACTCAGCGGTGCCCCAGCCGTTATTACCATCGCCAGTTTCTACGCTGACATTTTTGATTTGCGCTTTTTGTAAATTTTGTTGTGCAAAGCTGACTAAGCGCGGGTCGATTTCAACCGAGGCAACAGAGCGCGCTAAGCGCGCGAGTAGAGCGGCTTGATAGCCAGAGCCTGTACCGATTTCGAGTACACAGTCATCGTGCTTGAGCTGCAACAATTGTGTCAGCCGCGCCTCAAGCTTGGGACTAAGCATGGTTTGCCGTGTGTCAGCCGACTCAAGGTGCAAGGGAATTTCGATATCTGCAAAGGCGAGGGTGCGATAGGCTTTTGGTACAAACTGCTCGCGCTGTACGCTAAAGAGAGCCTCAAGCACGTTCGAATCAAACACGCCTACCGGACGGATTTGTTGCTCAACCATGTTAAAGCGGGCGAGTTCAAGCGCGGTTAAGGTTGCTGCATTCATCGGTTTAAGGGCGCTGCCATCTATTGCGGAAAACCCTTATTGTAAGGGTTTTCCTGACCAAAGGGCATGAAAATGGTGCACCGGGCCGTGGCCTTGTCCCACATTCAGGGCGTCGGCGTGGGCAATGGCCTGCACAAGATAGTCTTTTGCCCGTTTCGTGAGCGCTGGCACATCGTTCATTTGGGGCAGAAGGGCCGTGATGGCAGCAGACAGCGTGCAGCCTGTGCCATGCGTATTGCGGGTGGGAATCCTGCGCCCAGGCAGTTCAAGCATTTTGTCGCCATCATGCAAGACATCAATCGTATCGTTGCCCGGCAAATGTCCCCCCTTGACCAGCACCCAGCGGTGCCCACCATGTGTCATCAGGTTGCGCAGGCGCTCGGCGACCCGGCGCATCTCGCGCACCGTTTCGACCGCACGCATTTCAAGTAAAACTCCAGCTTCGGGTAAGTTTGGGGTCAAAAGTGTGGCTAAGGGCAGTAATTGCTCTCGTAGGGCACCGATGGCTTTTTGCTCAAGCAACAGGTCACCACTTTTTGACACCATCACTGGGTCGAGCACCAGGTGAGGTGGTTGATAGTGCCCCAGCCGATCGGCCACCACTTCAATGATGCCGGTTTGTCCGAGCATACCGAGCTTGACGGCGTGAATATCGATATCGGCGAAGAGCGTGTCGATTTGTGCGCGCACAAACTGTGGGTTGACCGGCGAGATGTCGGTCACTGCTTGCGTATTTTGCGCCGTCAGCGCAGCCACCACGGCACAGCCATAGGCGCCTAAGGCGCTCATGGCCTTGATGTCGGCAAGAATGCCTGCCCCCCCCGAGGGGTCCATTCCCGCGATGGTTAGTGTGTTGGGAATCACGCGTGGCGCTTGCGGTTCGCTCATGTCTTCGCAGAGGCAGTAATAGGCGTGAGCAGGCCAGCACTTGGCGAACTTGGCGCAGCCTGATACGTCTTGCGCGGGACGCGACCCGCCAGAAACGCTTCGCGACCCGCTTGGACGGCTTTATTCATTGCGCTTGCCATCAACACCGGCTGTTGTGCGCCGGCGATCGCGGTGTTCATGAGTACGCCATCACAGCCAAGCTCCATGGCAATTGCGGCATCAGAGGCCGTGCCAACCCCGGCATCGACCAAAACGGGAACCTTCGCTTGATCGATAATCAGGCGAAGGTTCCAGGGGTTCAGAATCCCCATACCAGAGCCGATTAAAGAGGCCAGAGGCATGACGGCGACGCAGCCAAGCTCTTCGAGCATTCGGCATTGAATCGGATCGTCGGTGCAATACACCATGACGTCAAAACCTTCGGCAACCAGAGTTTTGGCTGCGGCGAGCGTTTCGGGCATATTCGGAAACAGCGTGTGCGGGTCGCCCAGCACTTCGAGTTTGACTAAGCGATGTCCGTCAAGCAGTTCGCGCGCTAAGCGCAACGTGCGCACCGCCTCGTCAGCCGAATAGCAGCCCGCGGTATTGGGCAACAGGGTGAACTGGTTGGAGGGCAAGTATTCAAGCAGGTTCGGCTCGCCGGCGGTCTGACCAATGTTGGTGCGCCTGATCGCGACGGTAATAATTTGCGCACCGCTGGCGTCGATCGCTTCGCGTGTCTGGGCAAAGTCTTTGTATTTGCCGGTCCCGACAAGCAGGCGCGACTGGTAGGCCTTACCAGCAAGGATCAACGGATCAGACGGGGCAGTTTGCATATACTTTTATTTAGAATTTGTCGGTCGACGCCGCGAGATAAACGGGGCATCGCTCACGTAGTTTAACGTGAGCTGGCGAAACGTTCTTCTGGCCGCTGGCCTTGCTTTAGCGGATTTGCTCGATCAACGCGCAAAGGGGTTCAGCGGCGTCGACCAGACGCGGACCGGGTCGAACCAGGGCTTCAAGCTCCATCATAAACACACGTCCCAAACGCGCGGCGGGTAAGCCCGCGTTTTGCCAGTAAGTCACGCCCGCACGGTCAACGACGGGCGCGGCGCCCGCGCCCGCGCGCGCAATCAACACCATCTCGGGCGCGGCTGCTACAAGCTGCGCGGCGGTAGTGAGTCTGGGCGCGCCTGGCGCGCTTTCACTCATGACGTTGCGCCCGCCACACAAAGCAATGACCTCCGATAACAGGTGCTCGCCCGTCAAGCCGCTGTCGGGCTCCGTGCCCGTTTGTAAAAGTACGCGTACGACACGTTTCCTGGCAGAGGCTTGCGCCAGCGCGTCGAGCTTTTGGCGCAAGGCCTCAGCGCGCGCGTGTGCGATGCCGGCAGTCCCTAACAAAACACCAAAGGTTTCAACGCTGTCTGCGATCTCAATGAGCGAGCCAGGGGTACTGATGAAGACGGGAATATTGAGCGCTTCAAGGGGTTCAAGCTCGGCTGGCAACCAGCCAAAAATCAAGTCCGGCTTGTAGGCGGCAATCACAGAGCGGTTAAAGGGCTGACGGTCGTCGAGCTTTGGCAGTGCCAAAGCCTGAATGGGGTAGTCGCTGCCACGTGTGGTGGCGACTAGTTTGTCACCGCCACCGGCCGCAAAGATTAATTCTGTTGCATGCGGCGAAAGCGCGATCACCCGACGGGCGGGTGCCTTGAGCAGCACCGCGCGGCCGCTGTCGTCGATGACTTCGATTTCAGTGGCGACGGCGGTGACGGTCGCCACACAACATGCCAACAGGCAGATCCTCAAAAAAAACGCGCACGCCATGCCAACGACCAAGCAGTGAATCGAGCCTTGATGCTACATCCGCCACGCTAAGTTGACAAACACATTCGACCCCAGCGTGTTGTAGCCCTGAATTAAGGTGTATTGCTTAGCAAAGACGTTGTTCCAACGCACTTGAATATCGGCATCCGGCGATAAGGGGTAGCTGCCTGCCAGGTTCAGCAAACTATAGCCCCCTAAAGTGCCGCCAGACATGGTGTCTTTTCGCTCGCT
Organism: Alcaligenaceae bacterium; assembly: GCA_002737415.1. GTDB lineage: Bacteria > Pseudomonadota > Gammaproteobacteria > Burkholderiales > Burkholderiaceae_B > Zwartia. The sequence continues at coordinate 42,435 of NSIQ01000026.1, forward strand.
GGTGGCATACCATTCGGCGGTGAGCCTCGCGGCACCGATTGCTTGATCAACGGCGAGCTTTGCCACCTGCTGCGCGCGCTGTGGCAGCAGAGCGCCAGTCTCAGCGTTACGAGGATCGAGCCAGTTCAGGCTACCGCGTACTTGGGTGTTGCGACCCAAGCGCTGCGTGCCGAACAGACTCACACCTTGAATCAGTGCTTGACCGATATTAATTGGCGCGTAGGGAGAGTAAGCGTCGCCGGGCAAAACGGGCTGGTTCACAATCAGGTTACTGATTTCGTTACGGTATGCAACCAAACTCAGTTGGGTTTTTTCGGTGGTGTACCTCAGCCCAATTTCGACATTTCTTGATTTTTCGGGTTGTAAAAGGGGGTTTCCGGCATAAAAAGGCGTGACAGGCCAGTACAGCTCGTTGAAGTTTGGGGCTCGAAATCCGGTGTTGGCGCCTACGGTCGCGCGCCACTGCGGGGTGAGCGACAGGCCATAGATTAGGCTGCCGGTGACAAAGTTTCCATATTGCGAGTTATTGTCGTTGCGCACGCTGGCCTGTATCGCCTGTGGCCCCCAAGTGCCACGATAAATACCAAAAAGTGAGTTGGTCGAGCGTGCGGTTTGCTGATAATTGACGAACGAGGCTTGCGGATACCCGCCGTTTGACAGAACGCCGTCGACGCTTTGCTCTAGGCGCTCGTAGCCCACAGAGACGCTTTGCGTCGGAGAGAACTTCAAATCGTTTTGCCACAAATACTGACTTTGGCGAGTCTCAAAGTGCTGTTTACCATCCGCTGGATTTGAGGGAACGAGTTCTGCGCCCGCATTGACGGTCTGATAGCGCTCCGTTGTAAAACCTGCCCGCAAGGTGCTGGTCCAAAACTCCGACAGTTTATTTTTGCTGGTCAGCATATTTGTGCTGACGGTTTGAATGCCACGATCGTTGAAGTAGGGCAAGCCCGCATCATAGGCACCATTCACGCTTGACTGATAGCTCTGTACGGTGAGTGTCTGTCCGGGTTTCCAGGTGTAGCCCAGCGTGCCCCCGACGTTGCTGCGGTAATACGAGTCTTTATCTGGGTTGTAGTAATAATTACTGGGCTTGGTGGCATTGGTGCCACCGCTTTGGCCATAGCCACCAAACAAGCTGTAAACCCAGCCCTCTGAAGCGCCCGAAAATCCCGCGTCGTACTGTGTCGCGGCATAACTGCCGATGCCTGCGTTGGCATAGGCCGAAAACGGCCGGTCCTGGTCACCTCGCGTAATGATGTTGACCACGCCACCAATGGCGTCAGCGCCATACAGGCTGCTGCTCGTGCCACGCACCACTTCGATACGCTCGATGCTGTTGAGCGGTATCGCACCCAACGGCGCGTTACCGCTCGTAGCGCTGTTGATGCGTAAGCCGTCGATCAAAATCAACGATTGATTGCTATTCGTGCCGCGAATGTTAATGCTGCTGGTGGTCTGCGGACCACCATAATTCAGGCCCTCAATACTGTGTTCACGCAGCAGCGCGTCAGACAAGGTCCCGTTGGGCAGTGTGTCGAGCTCGTCGCGACCAATCACGCTGTTGTCGCCGAGCGTATCCGCCAAAGGCTCAGCGCTACGCCCAGGCGTGACGACGATGGTGGCAAGTTGCGTGGCCGGGGAAGGGTTAGGTTCGCTTGTGGGTTGGGCGAGCGCGCCGACTGTTAGCGCCCATGCCACGGCAGCGGCGCAGAGCCGAAAAGTAAAAGAGTGCATCTGTAAAGCCTCGCAAGAGTCTGCGTCCCCGCAGATTTTGAGCGTTCAAAAAAGAGTCAGTGCCTAAAAGGTCCTTGCTCTTTGCTTAAATTGGCCGGTGTCGGGCTGGCGCTCGGGTTTATTGACTAAAACCGTGGCGTTGACCGTTGCGGGGGCAGCACAGGCACAACCGTCTTGCGACGTATTTCCCTGTTTCCCGTTTAACTTTCCCAATGCGACGAATACCCTTTTTGGGTATCACGTGACGGCATCGAAAGCACCAATTCTGTCACTGATGTTACACCATTCTGTTTTTGGTAAAATTCAGTACCCGTTGCCCGAGGCTTTGGCGGCTCGACCCGAACAAAGCAGCTTGCCAGCGGTTTTCCAGTTTTCAGTGCTTGAACGCGAGGGCGCTTTAAACCCGGTGCAATAGTTTTGTGCATCGTCACTTAAATTTTTAGCGTCGTGATGTCACACCCTAAATTACCCTATCCGCTTGCAAGCTATACCCGCGGTGCTTCTTTTGCACGCGCGCTCGGTGCGCGCATCATGATCCTTGATGGCGCCATGGGTACGATGATTCAGCAGTACAAACTTTCTGAAGCTGACTTTCGTTCTGAACGCTTCGCCGCACATGGCAAAGACGTCAAGGGTAACAACGAGTTGTTGTCACTCACGCGCCCCGATATCATTCTTGAAATTCATAAACAGTATTTGGCTGCTGGTTGCGACGTCATTGAAACCAACACGTTTGGGGCAACGACGATTGCACAGGGCGATTACGACTTAGCTGAAATTGCCTACGAACTGAATTTAATATCCGCACAACTTGCTCGCCAAGCCTGTGACGTGCACAGTACGCCCGAGCGTCCGCGATTTGTCGCGGGCGCACTCGGCCCGCAGCCTAAAACGGCGTCTATCTCGCCCGATGTGAATGATCCGGGCGCGCGCAATGTGACCTTTGATGAATTGCGCGTGGCTTACACCGAGCAACTCAACGGGTTGCTAGACGGGGGCGTCGATCTTATTTTGATTGAAACGATTTTTGATACGCTGAACGCTAAGGCAGCGATCTTTGCCGTCGAAGAAGTTTTTGAGGCGCGCGGCGAGCGCCTTCCCGTGATGGTTTCGGGTACCGTTACCGATGCGTCGGGGCGGATCCTGTCGGGTCAGACGGTTGAAGGTTTCTGGAATTCAGTGCGCCATGCCCGACCCATCACGATTGGTTTGAATTGCGCACTTGGTGCAGCCTTAATGCGCCCCTACATCGCCGAACTGTCCAAAATCTGCGACACCTATGTCTGTGTGTACCCCAACGCCGGCTTGCCAAACCCCATGAGCGATACCGGCTTTGACGAAACCCCGGCCGACACCTCAGCCTTGCTCGAAGAGTTCGCACGTGCGGGGCTGGTCAACATGGCTGGAGGCTGTTGCGGTACGACGCCCGAGCACATCGAGGCCATCGCAGCCAAAGTGACGTCGTTGCCGATACGGGTGGTGCCAGACATCTCTGTTAAAACGCGCTTATCTGGCCTCGAGGCTTTAAATATTGACGACGAGTCTTTGTTTGTGAACGTCGGCGAGCGAGCAAACGTGACCGGCAGTAAAGCCTTTGCCCGACTGATTCGCGAAGAAAAATACGATGAGGCAGTGGCCGTGGCGCGACAACAGGTTGAGAACGGTGCGCAAATCATTGACGTCAACATGGATGAAGCCATGCTTGATTCGGCTGCGTGCATGCACCGGTTTTTGAACATGATCGCCTCTGAGCCTGATATCGCGCGCGTGCCGCTAATGGTTGATAGTTCAAAATGGTCAGTCATTGAAACAGGCCTGAAGTGCGCGCAGGGCAAGTCGATTGTGAACTCAATTTCGTTAAAAGAGGGCGAAGAGCCCTTCTTGAAGCAGGCGCGGTTGTGCCGCTTGTACGGTGCCGCTGCGGTTGTGATGGCGTTTGATGAAAAAGGTCAGGCCGATAGCCTTGAGCGCCGCAAACTGATTTGTACGCGGGCCTATAACTTGCTGATCGAAAAAGTCGGGTTTCCACCTGAAGACATTATTTTTGATCCAAACGTGTTCGCCATTGCCACTGGTATCGATGAGCACAATCATTATGCCGTCGATTTTATTGAAGCCACCAAATGGATTCGCGAGAACCTGCCCCACGCACGAATATCGGGCGGTGTCTCGAATGTGAGCTTCTCTTTTAGGGGCAACGAGCCTATCCGCGAGGCGATTCATACCGTGTTTTTGTATCACGCCATCCGCGAGGGAATGACGATGGGGATCGTGAACGCGGGCCAATTGGGCGTGTACGCCAATATCGACTCGACCCTGCGTGAATTGGTTGAGGACGTGGTGCTTGATCGTGAATAAATCGAGCGCCTTGGGTAAGAAAGGCGCAGACGATACGCGCACACCCACCGAGCGTCTAGTTGAGTTTGCCGAAAACTTTAAGGGCAACGGCATCAAGCGCGAAGAAGATCTCGCGTGGCGCCAGCAGTCGGTAGAAAAGCGTCTGGCGCACGCCATGGTGCATGGCATGACGCAGTTCATTGTTGAAGATACTGAAGAAATTCGTCAGCAGATTGACGATCGTAAAGGGCGTCCCATCGAGGTCATCGAGGGCCCGCTCATGGACGGCATGAACATCGTGGGCGATTTGTTTGGCGAAGGCAAAATGTTTTTGCCGCAAGTGGTGAAATCTGCTCGCGTGATGAAACAAGCCGTGGGCCATCTCATTCCGTTTATCGAAGCCGAAAAAAAGCTGATCGAAGCCGCGGGCGGCGATGTGCGCGCAAAAGGCAAGATCGTGATCGCGACCGTTAAGGGCGATGTCCACGATATCGGCAAAAACATCGTGACGGTGGTGCTTCAGTGTAATAACTTTGAAGTCGTCAATATGGGTGTGATGGTGCCAGCCGCCGAGATCTTGGCGCGTGCCAAAGCTGAAAAGGCTGACATTGTTGGCCTGTCGGGCTTGATTACGCCTAGCCTTGAAGAGATGGCCTACGTCGCCAGCGAGATGCAACGCGATGACTATTTTCGCAGCCGCAAAATCCCTTTGATGATTGGCGGTGCAACAACAAGTCGGGTGCATACGGCCGTCAAAATTGCGCCGCATTACGAGGGGCCGGTGATTTATGTGCCCGATGCCAGTCGGTCGGTGGGGGTCGCGCAAAATCTGGTGTCTGAAACCGCCAATACCTATCTTGAAGAGCTTGCGGTTGAATACGAAGATGTGCGTCGACGTCACGCTGCACGTAAAGCCACACCGCTGCTGTCTTTGCTTGACGCGCGTGCGGCAAAGCCCGTGATTGATTGGGCGGGTTACACGCCGCCACGCCCTAAATTTATCGGGCGACGCACCTTTAAAAATTTCAACTTAGCTGAGCTGGCAAGCTTTATTGATTGGACCCCCTTTTTTCAAACTTGGAGTCTGTTCGGACCATTTCCGGCAATCCTGGAAGACAAAATAGTAGGCGAACAGGCGCGCTCGGTTTACGCAGACGGGCAGGCGATGCTCAAGCGCATGGTCGCAGGGCGTTGGCTCACTGCCAACGGCGCAGTGGCGTTTTACCCAGCCAATACTGTGAATGACGACGACATCGAAATTTATACAGACGAAACTCGCGAAAAGGTATTGTTCACCTGGCGCGGCCTGCGTCAGCAGGGCATGAAACGCGAAGGCGTTGAAAATAAATGCTTGGCTGACTTTATTGCACCTAAAGATTCTGGTGTCATGGATTACCTTGGCTTGTTCGCAGTCACCGCAGGTTTAGGGATCGAGAAAAAAGAAAAAGAATTTGAACGTGCCAATGATGACTATTCGGCCATCCTGTTTAAATCATTGGCAGACCGTTGCGCCGAGGCGTTTGCCGAGGCCCTTCACGCGCGCGTACGCAAAGATATTTGGGGCTACGTGCCCAATGAAACCTTGACCAACGAGCAAATGATCAAAGAGACGTATCAAGGGATACGACCTGCACCGGGTTATCCTGCCTGCCCAGAGCACGTGGTCAAGCGCGAAATGTTTGAGGTGCTCGACGGCGGCGATATCGGCATGATGCTGACAGAGAGTTATGCCATGCATCCAGCCGCTAGCGTATCGGGATTTTATTTTAGCCACCCACAGTCGCAGTACTTTAGTGTGGGCATCATTGGCGATGATCAAGTGGCGGATTACGTCAAGCGCACAGGTCGCACAGAAAAAGACGTCAAAAGAACTCTGGCTCCAAACCTGGGTTGAGGCGTGAGTTCACCCGGCCAGCGTCTCAAGCAAAAAAGTCGTCGCGACTGCGGCAATTAAGAGGGCGGTAGTCCAGTTACGGCCTAGCGCGTTAGGTTGGCTTTCAACAAAACGGTATAGAAGCGCGCCGGCCCCAACCGAGCTCAGTACCGCGAGCAGCATCCCCAGGGCATTGAGCAGCACACCGGTCGAAAAAAATCGAGCCCAGAGCGCATTCACGCCAATCACGAAGCCGTAGTGAATCAAAAAAATTGAATACGAGCGTTGACCTAACCACGTGAGCAGGCCGGGACGAGGCGATTGCGCCAGCCAGCCGCGCTGGCCCGCGATGGCGACAATGATTGCAGTTGCCAGCGCCACCACGATTGGATTGCGATATTGCAACCACAGTGCCACAGTGCCAAGGGTCGCGATGGTGAATAAAAAGACGCTGCCTAAGCTTTTGTGCGTTGACCAGTACGCCAGCATCCCGAGCGCATAGGCACCAAAGAAATAGGGCGCGTAGTCTTCATACACATCGTTGCGATTCACGACCCATAACGACCCGGCCGCTAAACTAAGAATCAGGCACGCAAACACCCAGCGCCAGTGAGGCACCACGCGTGCGCTCAACGCAGTGAGCAATACCGTCACTATAAATAGTTGAAAATCAATCGCCACATACCAGACGCCTGCTGACAACGCTTCAACGCCAGCGAGGTCGTGCAAAAATAAGGCGTGCGCGAGTAACTGGGCAAGACTTGGCGGAGCTGAAAGCGAGTCATGCACAAACCAAGGCCTGACAAGTGCGGTGATGAGTATGGCGCAGGTGATTGCAAACAAAAACGGCGTTACTAAGCGACGATAGCGCTTAAGGATCAAGCTCAACGCCGATGTCGCTGAAGAAGTAGAAGCTTGTCCCTCAGGCGCAAGCTGAGCCGCCACTAAAAAACCGGCTAGTACAAAAAACATTTGCACCGCCAGCCGTGCGTAGCTTTCAAGTCCGCTGATCAGTCCTGGAAAAGCACCACGCACAACGTCAGACATCGGGCCATACACCGCAAGATGGTGCAGCACGATGGCAATGCACCCCAGACCCTTCATGGCGTCGAGCAAGGGCAGGCGAGAAGTTGTCATCAGGCTTGAGGTCTTCGTCCCGCCCCGTCACACGAGCCCATATTAGGTTTTGTGATAAATCTCAGAACCTTTTTTGACAAACTCAATGGCTTTTTCTTGCATGCCGGCCTTAAGTGCAGCTTCGTTTTCGACACCGAGCTTTTTAGCGTAATCGCGCACATCTTGCGTAATTTTCATGCTGCAAAAGTGTGGGCCGCACATTGAACAGAAGTGTGCCACTTTCATTGAGTCTTTAGGCAAAGTCTCATCGTGAAAGTCTTTGGCTGTGTCAGGATCCAGGCCAAGATTAAATTGATCATCCCAGCGAAACTCAAAACGCGCCTTAGATAGAGCATTATCACGAATGGCAGCGCCAGGATGTCCTTTGGCCAGATCCGCTGCATGAGCTGCGATCTTATAGGTGATGATGCCGTCTTTGACATCCTTTTTGTTGGGCAAACCCAGATGCTCTTTGGGGGTGACGTAGCAGAGCATGGCGGTGCCATACCAACCGATCAGGGCCGCGCCAATGCCAGAGGTAATGTGGTCGTAGCCCGGTGCGATGTCGGTGGTCAAGGGGCCAAGGGTATAGAAGGGCGCTTCGTCGCAATGCTTGAGCTGCATTTCCATATTTTCTTTGATCAATTGCATGGGCACGTGGCCCGGGCCTTCGATCATGACCTGCACGTCGTGCTGCCAGGCCACCTTGGTGAGCTCACCCAAGGTTTTTAATTCAGCAAACTGCGCCTCGTCATTGGCGTCAAAGCCAGAACCTGGGCGCAAGCCATCGCCCAGCGAAAAGCTTACGTCATAGGCCTTCATGATTTCGCAAATGTCTTCAAAGCGCTCGTATAAGAAACTTTCTTTGTGATGCGCCAGACACCACTTGGCCATGATCGAGCCGCCGCGCGACACAATGCCCGTCATGCGGTCAGCCGTCATCGGGATAAAGGGCAGACGCACGCCTGCATGAATCGTGAAGTAATCCACGCCTTGCTCGGCCTGCTCGATGAGCGTGTCGCGAAAGATTTCCCAGGTTAAGTCTTCGGCTTTGCCGTCTACTTTTTCAAGCGCCTGATAAATCGGCACGGTACCAATCGGCACAGGTGAATTGCGCAAAATCCATTCGCGTGTTTCGTGGATATTTTTGCCTGTTGATAAATCCATTACGGTGTCGCCACCCCAACGAATGGACCAGGTCATYTTCTCTACCTCTTCAGCAATGCTTGAACTCACGGCTGAGTTGCCGATATTGGCATTAATCTTGACCAAAAAGTTACGCCCAATCGCCATCGGCTCAACTTCAGGGTGATTGATGTTGAGGGGGATGATGGCGCGACCACGTGCGATCTCTGAACGCACAAATTCGGGCGTCATGGTGGTCGGGATCGAGGCACCAAAGGACTCGCCTGGATGCTGACGCAACATGCGGCGCGCCAATTTTTCACCCTCAGGGCCCGTGGCACGCAGGCTTTCAATGTATTGTTCGCGGCGCAGGTTTTCGCGAATCGCCACGTACTCCATTTCAGGGGTAATGATGCCGCGACGGGCGTAGTGCATTTGCGATACGTTGGCGCCTGCCTTGGCGCGTCGCGGATGACGACGCAAGTCAAAACGCATGGCGCTTAGCTTCGGGTCAACCAAACGCTCTTGGCCGTAAACGCTACTTGGGCCAGCAAGCAATTCTGTATCGCCGCGCTCTTCGATCCAGGCCCGACGCATGTCTGGCAAGCCACGACGAATATCAATTTTGACCGCTGGGTCAGAGTAGGGGCCGCTGGTGTCATAGACCGTGAGTGGTGGATTTTTTTCACCACCAAAAGAGGTCGCAGTATCTTCTTGCTCGATTTCGCGAAACGGTACGCGAATGTCTGGCCGCGAACCGATCTCATACACTTTGCGTGATTTTGGCAAAGGCGCAACCGCAGCTGCGTCAACTTCAGCGGTGGCAGCTAAAAATTTTGGGGTGGCATTCATTGAAAGGCTCCGATTTTTTAATTGGAGCCGAATCGGGATGGATTCCGAGCTGGTCGGAAAGCGCTCCCAGCTTCGGCATTATCCGTACTGGTACGAAGGGACTCTCTCAACCTGGCCACCGGCCAAGTACCCCCGCATAATGAATTGAAGTATAGGACGTCTTTGAGGATTTGACACGCTCACCCCACGATTGGCAGGGAGATCGCTTAAAGAACGATTAAATTGTCGCGGTGCATCAATTCACTTTCAGGCATAACGCCCAAAATCTCGACGATCTGCGCTGAGGGCTGGCCCATAATGCGTCGTGCGTCTGCGGACGAATAGTTGACCAAGCCGCGGGCACACTCTTTGCCTGTTGAATCTACGCACGCCACCACATCGCCAGGTTCAAACTCACCCTCAACCGCCCGCACACCAATCGGTAGCAGGCTTTTGCCCTCGAGCACCAAGGCCTTGATGGCACCGGCATCAAGCACCAATTTGCCGCGCAAGCGTAAATGGTCAGCCATCCATTGTTTGCGGGCCGAAAGCACGGGTAGCTCGGCTCTGAGTTCAGAGCCAATGCATTCGCCTTGCGCCAAGCGTACCAAGACGTCGGGTTCGCGCCCTGAGGCGATGACAGTATGTGCGCCACTGCGCGCAGCCCGTTTAGCGGCCAGGATTTTGGTGAGCATGCCACCCTTACCTAAGCCGCCGCCGGTGCTGCCGGCCATGGCCTCGAGTGAGGTGTCGCCAGCTAGGCCGTGCGACACAAACAAAGCGCTGGGATTTTGACGAGGGTCTGAATCATACAAACCGCGCTGATCGGTCAAAATAATGAAGGCATCGGCTTCAATCAGATTGGTGACCAGTGCGCCAAGCGTGTCGTTGTCACCCACGGCGATTTCTTCGGTTGCAACCGTATCGTTTTCATTCACGATGGGCACCACGCCTAAACGCAGCAGTGCAAACAGGGTTGAGCGCGCGTTCAGGTAGCGCTGGCGATTAGCCAGATCTTCGTGCGTCAGCAAAATCTGGGCAGTACGTAGATTGTGTTTGGCGAAGGCAACCTCGTAGGCTTGCGCTAAGCCCATTTGCCCGACGGCTGCCGCGGCTTGCAGCTCGTGCATCAGGGTTGGCCGCTTGGCCCAACCCAAACGCGACATGCCCTCGGCGATCGCACCGCTTGATACCAAGACCACTTGTTTACCCTGCGACCTGAGGGCTGCGATTTGGCTGGCCCAGTGCGCGACGGCCTCGCGATCGATGCCTTGACCATCGTTGGTGACGAGCGACGACCCTACCTTGGCCACTAGCCGCGAGGCCGAGGCGATGACAGACTGTGAACGAGTATGGGTTGCAGGGGTAGACGTCATCGTAAATTGAATAAACGGTGAATGCTGATTTATTGTTCGGGTGTGACTGGCCGCGTATCGGCGGCGCTACGGGTGTCATCAAAGCGCGGATCTTCTGCCACAAACGTACCATCGGCCATATCTTCGGCGATATTGTCTTCTTGCCGATACGCATCAATTGCGTTTTGCAGATCCCAAATCAACTGTTGTGTGCCGTCACCCGACAAAGCCGAGATCGCAAACACAGGACCCTTCCAGCCATACTCTTTGCAGAAACGCTTTTTAACAGCGTCAGGGTCATTGACTACATCAAGCTTATTCAGTACCAGCCACCGTGGCTTGTTATACAGTGCCTCGTCGTACAGGCGCAGCTCTTCAACGATGGCGCGTGCTTCACCGACAGCGCGGGCAACCGCATCTTCGTCGGGGTCGTGCGACGAGACATCCACCAGATGCAGCAGGATGCGGGTGCGGGTGAGATGGCGCAAAAATAAATGCCCAAGGCCTGCACCTTCAGACGCGCCTTCGATTAAACCCGGAATATCTGCCACCACAAAGCTACGTGCCTCTGAGGTGCGCACGACCCCTAAATTGGGGTGTAGAGTGGTGAAGGGGTAGTCGGCAATTTTTGGTCTTGCGTTTGAGATTCGGCTGATTAGCGTTGATTTGCCAGCGTTTGGCATTCCTAGCAGGCCTACGTCGGCCAAGACTTTGAGCTCAAGGCGCAAACGGCGTTGCTCGCCTTCTTTGCCGGGCGTCCATTGCTTGGGGGCGCGGTTCACGCTTGATTTAAAGTGGACGTTGCCTAAGCCGCCTTCACCGCCGGCAGCCAAGGTGACCTGCTGAGCATGACGGCTTAAGTCAAAGAGTTCTTCGCCGGTTTCGGCGTCATAAATCACCGTGCCAACCGGGACGCGTAGCGTAATGTTCACTGCGGCGGCACCGTATTGATCTGAACCGCGACCATGCTCGCCGCCTTTGGCGAGATGCTTGCGCGCGTAACGGTAGTCAATCAAGGTGTTGATGTTGCGATCGGCGATGGCAAATACAGTGCCGCCTCGGCCGCCATCACCACCATCGGGTCCACCTTTAGGAATGAATTTTTCACGGCGAAAACTGTGCGCGCCATTTCCGCCTTTACCGGCAATCACTTCAATGGTGGCTTCGTCGACGAATTTCATAAGAGGATGGTACCGTGAAAAGAAAAAGCCCTGCCGCTTGCGACAGGGCTTTTAGAACTAAAAAGCAGCTTATTCGGCCGAAACGATTGAAACCGTTGACTTGTTGAGCTTGCCTTGAACCGAAAATTTGACGTGACCGTCAATCAGCGCATAGAGAGTGTGGTCTTTACCCAAACCCACGTTTGTGCCGGGGTGAAACGTTGTACCGCGCTGACGAACGATGATTGAACCGGCCGGAATCAGTTCGCCGCCGTAGGCTTTAACGCCTAGACGTTTCGATTCTGAGTCACGACCGTTGCGGGTAGAGCCCCCGCCTTTTTTCTGTGCCATGTTTGTTCCTAGATTTAGCTGAGATTTAAGAGGACAATTCAGCGATTAAGCTGAGATGTCACCGATTAAAATCTCAGTATAGTTTTGACGGTGGCCTTGATGCTTTTGATAATGCTTGCGACGACGCATCTTGAAGATCGTGACCTTATCATGGCGTCCTTGCGCAAGAACCGTTGCCTTGACCAGAGCGCCAGCCACAAGCGGGGTACCAACCTTAAGTTGGTCGCCTTCGCCTACGGATAACACCTGATCCAGCGTGATTTCTTGCCCAATGTCTGCCGGTATCTGTTCTATTTTAAGTTTTTCACCAGAAGCAATGCGATACTGCTTGCCTCCAGTTTTTATGACCGCGTACATGGGTTAACCTCGTGTTTTAGTGCAATTGGAATCTCGGCTGACGTAGCCGAGCCCGAAATAATAGCGCGTAACCACTTGAAAGTCAAAAGAAAGTCTGTGCAAAAACTCTCTGACCTGCTCGCCCCTGTTGCTGGGGATATGAATGCCGTTGATGCCGTGATTCGCTCGCGGCTCGACTCAGACGTGGTTTTAATCCGAACAATCGGTGATTACATTATTGGGGCAGGGGGCAAACGGATGCGCCCAGCCCTGCTGCTGCTGGTGGCGCAGGCGCTGGGGTACCAGGGCGCCCACCACCATTTAATGGCTGCCGTGGTCGAATTCATCCACACGGCCACCCTGTTGCATGACGATGTCGTCGACGAATCCAACCTGCGCCGCGGGCGCAGCACGGCCAATGCGGTGTTTGGCAACGCCGCCAGCGTCCTTGTGGGCGATTACCTGTATTCGCGGGCCTTTGAAATGATGGTGGATGTTGACAGCATGCCTCTCATGAAAATCATGTCTGGCGCCACCACGGTAATCGCCGAGGGCGAGGTGTTGCAACTACTCAACGTGCATGACCCTGACGTCTCTGAAGCGCGCTACTTACAGGTGGTCCGGTTTAAAACTGCCAAGCTGTTTGAGGCCGCCGCTGAGGCGGGGGCGGTGCTGGCCGGAGCAAATTCGGTGCAGCGCGAGGCTGCCGCTGCTTACGGACGGCACATTGGCACAGCGTTTCAGCTCGTTGACGATGTACTAGATTACAGTGGCGAAGTTGATGCGCTAGGCAAAAACGTTGGGGATGATTTACGCGAAGGTAAGCCAACCTTGCCGCTGATCCGCGTGTTGGAAGTGGGCACTGACTTACAAAAAGAGCTAGTGCGGCGAGCGATTGAGCATGGTGAGGCTGATTTTGATGCGGTTGCAAAAGCCATTCACGATACTGGGGCTCTTAAGCACGCCCAACGTTGTGCCGTGGCCGAGGCTGACATGGCGTGCGAGGCGCTTGACGCGTTTCCGGCTTCAGGCGCGCGTGAGGCTTTACTTAATTTTTGCGCTTTTGCGGTTGGACGCGATCGGTAGCTTGTTTGGCGTTAGTGCGTGTAACGCGCCACGTAAAAAACGGCAGCAAACAGGCTAGGCAATAAAGTGACCAACAAGCCCGACATCCATTTGACGATCAGCCACGTCTGGTTGGTAAGCTCGCTGTGAAGGGTCGTTTCAACTTTTTGTATGGCCCCATTTGATTTGTTAAGCGTCGGGCATGCATACACCAAGCCCCAGTCAATATTGTCGCACCACTTCTTTTGCAATCCCCACAAAATATATTCTTAGACGACCATCTATCGTTTTTCATTGGAGCCTTTTCGTAGCATGCGTGTTTTCAAACTTAACCGCCTAGCGGTTTGCCTTGCAGGCTTATCGCTTGCACCAGCGGTGTGGTCACAACCCGTTAGCGCCCCCGGCATGACAACTACTGACGTGGGACGCATTCAGGTCGAAGGTTTGCCTGGCGGCACAGCGACCGGCTGAATCGCGCAAGAAGAAACTCCTAAGATGCGCAGCTCGGTGAACCGCGAGGCAATCGAGCGACTCAATAGAATAGGCTTGCCCGTTAAGTTAGCGTCAAAACCCGTAAGAGGCCCAGTCCATTGGATCCGTACGCTGCCTAGCTCTTTAGTGAAAGCAGATAAATCAACCGCGTGGTCGTCGCGATACAACCAGCGTAACAGTTGTTTAGTTCGCCTAGACGAGCTCAGGCCGTGTTCATATCTCAACCAGTCGTTGGGCTGCACACCTTGGAAAAGTGATTGTCGGAAACACCGGCTCAAATTTTTTAGCGAGCGTGTCCTATGAGGACAACGCTGAAAGGTTTGGGGTAATGCCCCGATCGAGGTAGTCATTTCTGAGGCCGTCGACGCTCACCAGGAGGACTAAATTTTTATTCGCACGGCCAAGCGAGCTGTCTTGCGGTACGGTCGTTTGTGACACCGCCTGCTACAGAAGCACTGCGAGCAGCAGCAACGGTGACTGGATGACTACTTTTCATGGTTCGCCTCGCATAAATAGCAATCGTCGGATGTCATGAACGTAGCACGCGGTTATTACGCCTGACGTCATATTTGACGAAACGAGCGACCATGTTTCTCTTTGTGCGCAGCTACCTGAAATATTATCGTGATGAAACGCTCAGGCGAACTTACTCAGGCCATTTAGATTGTGACGTAGGCTTTTTCTATATTTCGATGAAAGCTGTATGGTAAATTCGACCAAAGATGTACGTCCACTAACATGGGAAGCGAGCTCGACCGTATCGTCTCGCGCAGGCCATTGCTGTTCTGGACCGCTTGCGATAAATCTATCGGATTTCGCAGCACGAGATCGAGATCACTGCCTCCGTGCGCCCCACCAGTCACTCGGCCGCCGTACGCCCACACCTCAGCCTCTGGAGTATGTAGGCGTAACAACTCTTTTAACTGCTTCAAATGAAGGGCAGATAAATTGAGCTGCTCAAGAGGCATCTGCGGCATCGAACACACCTTGTATCTTTGCTGCTCATTCTCTTAGTTCGCTCAAGTAGTTTGGCAGTAGGGCGAGGGTTTGGTTCGCAAATACAACCCCGTAGTCAAGAGCGGTACTGTTACGGTTCGTTCGGTAGGTGATCCAACGCGTCACTGCGCTTTCGTCCAATAACGAGTACTTGCCAGCATGGCGTACACGTCATTAAACACAAGCGAATCTACAACCCTAGCTGAGGCATTAAAGGCTTTTAACGCTTTGCGCAGAAGTTTGCCGGCAGTTTCAAGAGATAGCTCAAAAAATTTAATTGCTGCGCTTCGGTATAAATCAAAAAAATGTCTTGCTCGTGGCTACGTGTGTAGCTTGGCAAAAGCGCGATCTCTGACGAGGCCTTTCCTAAGGTGTCGGCGGTGCGTAACAATTGTTTAGTGCTGAGTGGCATGATCGTAAAATAACCGGTACTTTGTCTCACCCATCCAGCCAAGCCACTTTTTGTGCTTTGCATTGGGATGTACACTGCATTTTTCAATTTGTAGTCTGATCGATAGGAACCCAAATGTTAAAACTTGCTGCCTCTTTGTCGCGACTAGGGACCGAATCTGCCTTTGAAATTTTGGCGCGTGCACAAGCGCTTGCCGCGCAAGGTAAAGACATTATCAACCTAGGTATCGGTCAGCCAGATTTTAAGACTCCAAAGCATATCGTTGAAGCGGGGATTCAGGCCTTGCGTGACGGCCATCATGGTTATACGCCGGCCAACGGTCTGCCTCAGGTGCGCGAGGCAGTCGCCGCCGACCTGCAGCGGCGCCATGGTTCAAAGGTTGACCCAGACTGTGTGGTGATTGTGCCGGGCGGCAAGCCAACGATGTTTTTTGCGATTTTGATGTTTGGTGAGCCGGGTGCTGAAATCATGTACCCTAATCCAGGCTTTCCGATTTATGAGTCGCTGATTAAATACAGTGGTGCAACACCGGTGCCAATCTCGTTGAGCGAAGACAAAGACTTTGCGTTTGATGCCGACACGGTGCTGTCGCAGATCACGCCAGCGACGCGCCTGATTATCATTAATAGCCCGGCTAACCCAACAGGCGGCGTGACACCTAAAGCCGAAATTGATAAGTTGGTTGCCGGCTTGGCCAAACATCCTGATGTGGCATTGTTATCTGACGAGATTTATAGCCAGATGTTGTACGGCGGACGCGAGCACGTGTCGTTGCTCAATTACCCAGAGATTCGCGATCGTCTGATCATGCTCGATGGCTGGAGTAAGACCTACGCCATGACCGGTTGGCGCTTAGGCTATGCGGTATGGCCCGAAAGTTTAGTGGCCGATGTCACGCGTTTGTGTATCAACGATCACTCGTGCGTAAACGCCTCGGCCCAGTTTGCTGGCTTAGCCGCCTTAACCGGCCCGCAAGATGCAGTTGTTGAAATGATGTTTGCCTTTAATCAGCGGCGCAAATTGATCGTTGACGCTTTGAACAGCCTACCAGGCTTACGGTGCTCTGACGCGGCGGGCGCGTTTTATGCGTTTCCTCATGTCGGTGGCACCGGTTTGACCTCGCGTCAGGCGCAAGATCTGTTCTTGAACGAGGCTGGCGTGGCGACCGTTTCCGGTACAAGTTTTGGCGCTTGGGGCGAAGGCTATGTGCGCTTTTCGTATGCCAACAGCGCCGAGAACATCGAGCGGGCAATCGAACGTATTCGCAAGGTGCTGTAAAACCGCGACACCAAGCGCAACTGATGTCTGAGCGGGATGCCCTGATCTATTCGATTGCTACGTTTTCGTTGGCAACTCTGACGCCTGGTCCAAACAGCCTGATGCTGTTAGCTTCTGGTGTGAACTTCGGCTTGAGGCGGTCTGTGCCCCACGTTCTGGGTGTCTTGATTGGTTTTTTTGTCATGTTGGTGGCAATCGGCTTTGACTTAAACAGCTTGTTTCAGGCCGTGTCGGCCATCTACCAAGTGATGAAAGTGCTCAGCTTTGCCTAGCTGGTGTATTTGGCGTGGCTGATCGCGGTGAGTTTCTTTAGTAATGATCTGCCCCAGCAGGCAAGTCCGCTGTTCGTATTTTTAGGGTGTTTGCTGGTGGCGATCGTCAATCTTCCCAGCATTTGTGTGTGGTTGTGGATGGGAACTAGACTTGAGCGAGTGTTGCGCGATCCGGTGCGTCGAAAAATATTTAATTGGGTCATGGCGCTGTTGCTATTGGCGTCGATGTTGCCGGTACTATGGCTTTAGATGAATTCTTTCCCCAAAAGAGGCCTGACTTGAAGTACATATTAGTCCGAGGATTGAACTTTGCTTACCTCGAGCAAGGTGAGGGCCCACTGGTATTTTTGTTGCATGGGTTTCCTGACAACGCCCAGACCTGGAGCTATCAGATACCCGCGTTGGTTGCGCAAGGCTACCGGGTCGTTGCGCCTTATTTGCGCGGCTATCCACCCACCGATGTGGGGACGGGTGGCTATTATGACAAAGCCACCTTAGTGGCAGACGTAGCGGCTTTGATTCAAGCCTTGGGCGAGGACAAGCCCTGCCATTTGGTTGGACAGGACTGGGGCGCGATCATCGGTTACGGAGTCTTGGCGGCCTACCCAGAATTAATCGCGCGCGCCGTGTTGATGGCGGTCCCTCATCCAGGGCAGGTGACAAAAAGTTTGACGGACGCCAAACATATTCAGCGTTCGTTTCACTGGTGGTTTTTTCAGCTTCCAGACTTGCCAGAAAAAGCTTTAGCTGAAAACAACATGGCCTTTATTGATTATCTTTGGAACTACTGGACAACAGAAGGCTACCAAGATGACGCGCACCTGCGGTCGGTCAAAGAGACGCTCGCACAACCCGGCGTCTTGGCTGCGACCTTAGGTTATTACAGGGCGATGTTTGATGTGGCCAAGGCCGACCCCGCCTTGGCTGATTTGCGCGTGTTGATGGCGCGTCAGATTAAAGTGCCAACGCTTGCGTTATGCGGCGCAGACGACTTGCGCGCCGAGCTCATGCAAGCGCAAGCGCAATATTTCGATAATGAATACGACTTTAAGTTAATCGCAAACGCGGGGCATTTTTTGCATCGTGAACAGCCACAGGCCGTGACGCAACAGCTGCTTGACTGGTTTAAAAAATGAAGACAAACGAGCCGTCTTCGCTTTGGATGGCGAATATTCTTGGCGCTGGGCAAGTTTGCTCTTGGGGATCGTTATATTACAGTTTCCCGTTGCTCGCACAGGCAATGGGTGCCGAGCTCCACTGGTCTAAGTCCGAAATCTTTTTTGGCGCCACGATCAGCATGCTGGTCACGGCAGTGTTTACGTATCCCGTCGGCTTGGCGATTGACCGAGGCTATGGCCGTTGGATGATGTCTGGCGCTTCACTGTTCGCGGCCTTGATGTTGTGGTGGTGGTCAAGCGTCAGTTACTTATTAAGTTTTTATTTGCTAAGTGCCGTCATCGGTGCTTTGCAGGCCGGTTGCTTGTACGAGCCAGCGTTCGCTGTCATGGCTCGCCGGGTCGGCGCCGCAAATTCACGCGCGCGCATCACTACAATTACCTTGTGGGGCGGATTTGCGAGTACAGCGTTTATCCCGCTTGAACAGTATTTATTGGATACCGTGGGCTGGCGGCAATCCTTGCTCGTGCTGGCGCTCATCAACTTGTTATGGGCAGCGATTTACTTTTTATGTATCCAGCCTAAATATGATCTTGAGCACACAAACGTTGCACAAACGCGCGAAGACAATAAAGCGCGCGATCATGCAGTGGTCAAAGCAGCTTTAAAAAATTCGATCTTTTGGTTGTTGTTATTAGCGCTGACGCTGTACTCAATCATGTTTACGGTGTTTATTTTTCATGCGTATCCAATCTTGCAAGAAAAAGGGTTGAGTACGAGCGATGTGGTGAATGCGTTAATTGTGCTTGGCCCAGCCCAAGTGTTGGGGCGGATTCTGATTGCGTATTTTGCGCCGCGTGCACCGATGCGCATCGTGGGCTCGGTCATAGCCTGTGTGTTTCCGTTTGTGTTTGGGATTTTGGCGAGCATTGAATTGCCAGCGTTTTGGCTCGTTGCGCTATTAATCGGTTGCTACGGGTTGGCGAATGGCATTTTCACTATCGTGCGTAGTTTGTTGGTACCTGAAATGTTAAGCCGTCATGCGTACGGGGCCTTGAACGGTTTGTTGACCATACCAACCATGGTGGCCCGGGCTGTTGGCCCAGTCGCAGCGGCGAGCTTGTGGATGCTGGGTGAGTCGTATCACATTGTTTTAATTGCAGTGTGCGGCACTGCGATTTTGTTTGCCCTGGCGTTTTGGGCGGCGAGTTGGGTGAGCCGTGTGCGCGCGGCTTAGTGCACGTAGCGTGCGATAAAAAATACACCGGCAAATGAAGCAAACATGACGGTGGTTGTCCAGCCGACTAAGCGCAAGCCAAGCGCAGACATTGCTTGATGCATTCTTCCTTCTAGTTGATAGATTTTTCTGTCAAGTTGAGATATTTTTACTTCGAGTTTAGATAAGCCGCATTTTAGATGCGAGATGTCTTGCTTGGTGGCTAGGTTTGGGATGAGTGTTTCTAGCCGTACGATACGTACTTCCATGAATTTCTGCGGTGAATGAACAGAGTCATTTTACTTTTCAAAAAGCGCGTATTTCAATTCAAAATTTGTAAAACTCTGTACGCAAATGTTACTCGAGTGTGTCAGCAACTGTTACTCCGCTTTAGCACCAGACTGTTGCACCAACTTCGCCCACATTGGCAAATCGCTTGCTAAAAAAGTTTGAAAGACAGACTGACTGTTGCCGATGGGTTCGGTACCGAAATCGCGCAACTTATTTTGTACGTCTGGTTGCGCGATGACTGCGGCGATATCATTGCTGAGCTTAGTCACGATGGTGGGCGGGGTTCCGGTAATCGCAAAGAGCCCAAACCATGATTTCAAATTGATTTGCGGATAACCACCTTCAGCAAAGGTGGGTACGTCAGGCGCCTGCGGGTTGCGAGTCTCGCCAGTGACCGCGAGCGCTTTCAATCGAGCACCTTTGACCTGAGCAATCGCCTCGGGCAAGTTGGCAAACATTAACTGGATCTGCCCGCCAACAAGATCGTTGGTGGCAAGCGTACCGCCCTTGTAGGCGACGTGTGTCATTTGTGCGCCGAGCTCTGAATTAAATAATTCGCCCGCCAAGTGCGCAGCGGTACCCACACCACCCGAACCATAATTTAATTTTTGAGGATTTTGTCGGACATACTCGGCAAACTCTTTAACCGTGTTAGCTTTAAATGACGGGTTCACCACCAACAGCAAAGGCGCGAAGGCCAAATTTGAAAGCGGCGTGAAGTCTTTCGCGAAGTTAAACGACAAGCCCTTGTAAAGCGATGCGTTGATTGCGTGACTTGAAGTCGCCATCAGGAGCGTATAGCCATCCGGGCTTGCCTTTGCGGCTTCTGAAGTTCCGATATTGCCATTGCCGCCTGGCCGATTTTCGACGATGACAGGTTGCCCCCACTTTATCGATAAMTGTTGCGCGACCGTGCGTGCCACCATGTCGGTGGTACCACCAGGCGCGTAGGGCAAGATGATGCGAACTAACTTATTGGGATAGGCGGTTTGCGCGTGGCAGGCGGTACCGAAGAGTAGAAGTAACGCGGTTGCTGTGATGCGGTTGAGTGTCGTTAAGATATTCACGAGAGCCTCTTTGAATTATTAAGTCAGGGTATGTTGTAAAAATACCTAACGCATATAAGGACAAACCCTTTTTTCCCTTTTCTGGTCTCATACTTTTTGGATATTAACTTGTCCTTTCCCCCATTTGTGGTTTAACTGACTCAACCTTAGTCTTTCTTAGACAAGGGCTGTGTTCTTGACTTGCGAGCACGTTTCATTAGTAGAAAGCCTTTTAATGACTAAAAAAAAATGGAGATTTCTATGGGTGGACTAAATGCAGTGAAAGGTTGGGTGGGTGCGATCACAGACTCAGACTTGATGGTGTTGGGTCCCGATCAGCTTCTTGCAATATGCGAACGATCTGCTCGTCCGTAAACCGTGCTTTCTTCATCACCACTCCTTGCTGTCAAGGAGCGATTGTCTCTAATTTCGGTTGGTTTGTACTGGCTGATCAAAAAACGGCAATAGGCGACTGCGTCAGCGAGCAGTTAGAGTTTGTCACCGTGACTGACCGTATTCAAATGAAGTCAGGCAATAGCTTCGAGTCAATACGGTCTGATTTCTCTCAATCGACTTTGATAAATTTTTGTAGACATCGAACGTAATCAGGCCTTGGGATCGTAGGATACGAGGCTGCCCATGAGGTGTAAGCAACTTCGCCGACGTACATGTCACCATGACTATCCACTGCCATGCCGTGTGGTGCAATAAATTGACCCACGCCAGTGCCGTGAGGCTCTTCGGCGGCGACGCGCGCTTGTAGATTGCCAGACAAATCGTAAATGCTGACACGCGGTCCGGTATTGGGCATATTTCTGTTCACGGGCAGATGTGGGCCAAGCTCACCTACATAGCAAAGCGGGCACTTGCCACCCGTTAAGAAAAGTCCACAGGGCCGATGCATGTTGCCCCATTGTCCTTCGTACTTGCCTTTGCCATTGAAAATCTGGATACGGTGGTTCTCGCGATCGGCAACATAGACCAAACCGTTGGTGTCGCACAAAATATTGTGAGCAATGTTGAACTGACTCGGGTCTGTTCCAGGCGAGCCCCATGAAAACAATAGTTTTCCGTCTGGACTGTATTTGTGCACACGCGAATTACCATAGCCGTCTGATACGTAAATATCGCCTTCGGGTGAAAGCGCGGTGTGTGTGCAGCGGTTAAACGGTTGGCCGCTCATGTAGGGCGAGGCCTGGCCGGGCAAACCAATCTCGAGCAAAATTTTGCCATTAAGCGTGCATTTGCGTACGGTGTGATCACCATCGTCGGTCAGATAAATGGTGTCGTCAGGCCCCATTTGCACGCCATGGGCGCGCTTAAAAATCCCTTCGCCCCAAGAGTTCAAAAAATTGCCTTCCCGGTCAAACACTACCATCGGGTGCTCGCTCCGGTTAAAGGCATAAACGCGGTCTTGCCGATCAATGCCTACTGCAGCAACGTCGCCGAATCTCCAGCCCTCAGGTAACCTGCCCCAGCCCTCTGCTACGCGATATTTAAAATTGCCCTGTCCGATGGTGGTCGTCATGCTTTGTCTCCTGAGCCTATGAGTGGCACGTTAGTGTTTTTTTCCCATCATAAAGCAGGGCGCGCCAGACTGCCATCAATTTATGGTCGGGGTACCAGCAAGAGCTTTTTGGTGGTAGGCTAAGCTCGGCGGTTGAAAAAAACTGCGGTGGTTCAAAAAACTGAGGCGGCCCGATAAAAAATCGTGACGCCCTCAATAAAAATCAGGCAAAGATCCTGAATCGGAGACAAAGCATGTTGCGCAACAGCTGGCTAGGCGTCGTTCTTGTTTGTTGGTCTGCATTGAGCTCAGCGCAGACCTATCCGTCTCAAGCGTTAAAGTTAACGGTGCCTTGGCCGCCGGGTGGAGGGGTCGATACAACCGCCCGCATGATTGCGCAACCGTTAGCAACGGCCTTGGGGCAGGCGGTTGTGATCGAGAACAAGCCCGGCGCAGGGGGAAATATTGGTACCGAGCAATTCGCGCGCGCCAAGCCTGATGGCTATTCGATTTTGATGGGCTCGTTAAGCCCCAACGCCGTCAATATTCACATGTATCAAAAACTTGGCTTTGATCCAGTCGCAGATTTTTTACCGGTGATTTACGTGTCGGCCGTCCCAAATATTCTGGTAGTGCCAACCAACTCGCCAGTCAAGAACGTCGCCGAACTGATCGCGCTGGCTAAGGCGAATCCGGGCAAGCTAAATTACGGTTCGGCAGGCGTGGGCTCTTCGCAACACTTGGCCGGAATCGTATTTATTCAGTCCACGGGCGTCGAGGTTGTGCATGTGCCTTATAAAGGAACGGCRCCTGCCGAGGCCGACTTAATGGCTGGACACGTTTCTTTTATGCTTGACACCACGGCTTGCCTGGCGTTGATTGCGGGCGGCAAGCTTCGTGCGTTAGCGGTGGCCTCAAAAGAACGTAACCCAGCTCTGCCCGACACGCCGACCTTTGACGAGCTGGGGATCCCGGGCGTGCACGTGTCATCTTGGTACGGCGTCATGGTACCCGCGGGTACGCCCAGGCCTATTATCGATCGCTTGAATACCGAGCTTAATAAAATTCTGAAATCACCCGAGCTTAAGAAAAGAATGGCTGATTTYGGCGCAGAAATCGGCGGCGGTACGCCCGAGGCGTTTGGTACCTATATCGCCTCTGAGACCGTTCGTTACGAAAAAATTGTTCGCTTGTCGGGCGCCAAGGTCGACTAGCGGTTTGACGCTTGGCACATTTGAATACTAAAAGGAAAGCCACGCATGCCCGCAGCCACACAGCCCCAGACGCTCTTTGAAAAAATCTGGATCAAACATCGCATCCTTGAGCGTGAAGACGGACAAGAGTTAATGTTTGTCGACACGCATATGATTCAGGACGGTTCGGCGCCAGCCTTCGAGATGTTGCGCCAGCGCAAGTTGACGGCGCGTTCGCCTGAGCGTGCCTTTGGGACTCCCGATCATTACATTCCCACCAATAGCCGTAATTTGCTGGATTTGGTTGACCCTGAAAGTCGCGCGATGGCCGAGTCGCTTGAGCGCGATACCCGCGCGGCCGGGATCCAATTTTTAGGTTTACAGGATCAGCGTCAGGGCATCGTGCACGTGATTGGTCCCGAGCAAGGTTGGACGCGTCCAGGCTTATTGATGGTGTGCGGCGATAGCCATACCTCAACCCACGGCGCGCTGGGTGCGCTCGCGTTTGGCATCGGCACTAGCGAAGTCGCCCATGTGGTGGCGACGCAGTCAATTTGGCAAAGGCGACCTAAAACCATGCGCATTACGGTTGACGGCACCCTCGCACCGGGCGTGTCTGGCAAAGATATTATCTTGGCAATTATTGCCAAGATCGGTGCGGCGGGAGCCGTTGGCCATGTCATTGAATATGCGGGCTCGGCCATTCGCAATCTTTCGATTGAGGGTCGTCTAACGATTTGTAATATGTCGATAGAGGCGGGCGCGCGCGCGGGGATGATCGCGCCTGATGAGAAAACTTACGCGTATCTCGCGGGGCGACCGTTTGCGCCGACCGGAGAAAAATGGGCTCGTGCCGTGGCTGTTTGGCGCACGTTACCCTCAGATCCCGCCGCAAGCTTTGATCGCGAAGTCACATTGAACGCGCAAGAGATTGAGCCGATGCTGACCTGGGGTAACAGCCCGGAAGATGCAATCTCAGTGACTGCTCGCGTACCAACGTCCGCTGATATCGCGGATCCGCAGCGACGCGCCGTGGTCGAGCGGATGTTGACCTATATGGGCTTGACGCCAGGAATGGCTTTAAACGAGATCAGTATCGACCGCGTGTTCATCGGTTCATGCACGAATAGTCGAATCGAAGACCTGCGCAGCGCTGCTGCGGTTGCCAAGGGTCGCAAAGTGGCTGCAAGCGTTGAGGCATGGGTTGTGCCGGGCTCGGGTTTAGTGAAAGCGCAGGCCGAAGCCGAGGGTTTAGATAAAATTTTTATTCAAGCAGGTTTTCAATGGCGCTTTGCCGGTTGTTCAATGTGTATCGGCGTGAATGGTGATTCGGTGGCCTCGGGCAAACGGTGCGCCGCGACGTCAAATCGTAACTTTGTTGGCCGACAAGGGCCTGGTTCGCGCACCCATCTAATGAGCCCCGCCACTGCGGCGGCCAGTGCGATCATGGGCCACCTTGCAGATGCGCGTGCTCTGCATAGTGTCTTGGCTTAAATACCACCTTCAGGATTGACAGTATGCAACCGTTTAAACCTCTCGAGGCCGTCGCTTTGCCCCTCACGCGGGCCAATATCGATACCGATCAGATTATTCCGGCGCGCTTTTTACAAAAGCCACGCGCCAATGATTTTGGTGCTTATCTTTTTCGGGATTTGCGCTTTAACAAAGACGATACAAAACGCCCTGAGTTTGTGTTGAATCAGCCGGCTTACGGCGCCGCAGAGGTGGTAGTAGCCCAGCGCAATTTCGGCTGTGGTTCGTCGCGCGAGCAGGCGGTATGGGCCTTGCATGACTACGGTGTGCGCGCAGTGATTGCCCCAAGCTTTGGCGATATCTTTTATTCGAACTCGCTTAAGAATGGCCTATTGCCTATTGTGCTCGCCCCCGAGGTCGTCGAGCAGATTCTTGCAGCGTTAAGCACACAGCCCGGGGTAAAAGTGAGCGTTGATCTCGAGCGTCAGGTGGTGCGCGCACCAGGCTTAGCAGACCAGTCCTTTGAGATCGCACCTTTCTCCAAGCACTGTCTCTTAACCGGGATGGACGAGCTTGACTACACGCTCACGCATGCCGATAAGATTGCCGCGTTTGCCCGTCAGTATGAGGCAAACGAGTTTTAGACCAGAGTAGTTGCGCAAAGTGGGTGGCCGCTTTGTTCGAGGATTTTTTNGTTTGTACCTGACAGGATTTAAGCGATGAAGATTGCGGTGTTAGCGGGTGATGGTGTGGGCCCCGAAGTGACGGCTCAGGCGGTGAAGGTGTTGCGTGCCGCTGTGGGCGACGCTAATTTGCAGCTGACTGAAGCGCCAGTGGGGGGCGCGGGCGTCGCGGCGGCGGGCGATCCACTGCCCGCGGCTACGATGGCGATCGCTAAAGCGGCCGACGCTATTTTGTTTGGCTCGGCCGGTATGCCTGGTGACGAAGCGTTGCCTTATGCGCTGCGCCCAGGCGCAAGCTTATTGCGTCTACGTAAAGAGCTCGACTTGTTTGCCAATTACCGACCTGTATTTATGTTTCCAGAATTAATTGGTGCCTCGTCGCTCAAACCGCACTTGGTCGAAGGCCTGGATTTATTGATTCTTCGTGAACTCAGCAGCGATATTTATTTTGGCGAGCCGCGTGGCGTCAGCACAAACGCGCAAGGGATTCGCGTTGGTATTAACACCATGTATTACACCGAGCCCGAGATCGAGCGAATCATTCACGTCGCCTTCAAGACTGCCCGCCAACGCAGGGGAAAAGTGTGTTCGGTGGATAAGGCGAACGTGCTTGACACGATGCAGCTCTGGCGTGAGGTTGCCGAACGGGTCAGCAAGCAATACCCAGACGTCGAGTACTCAAACGCGCTGGTCGACGCTTTTGTGATGACGATGATGCGTCAGCCTAAACAGTTTGATGTCGTTGTGACCGGCAACATGTTCGGCGATATTGTTTCAGATGCTGCAGCAATGTTGACAGGTTCAATAGGGATGCTGCCCTCGGCATCGCTCAGCCCCGATGGACGCGGGCTGTATGAGCCGGTGCACGGCACCGCTCCCGATATTGCAGGTAAAAATATTGCTAACCCTTTAGCCTCGATTTTATCGGCGGCAATGATGTTGGATTATTCGTTTAAACAACCCGAGCAAAGCGCTCGAATCAAGCGCGCGGTCGCGGCGGTGTTGGCTGATGGATATCGGACGGCTGATATTTTTGAACCAGGTTCGCGACAAGTGGGCACTGCAGAAATGGGCGACGCCGTAGTGGCCGCTTTGAAGGCTTAGAGGGGCGTGCTGTTTTGTACAGGCGCGCAACTAAAAGACCGAATGACGGGAAGTTAAAACGGCAGTGTCAAGCATTCCCACTCGCCAAAGGCGGGTGCTGTGGCCGGCCACGTCTGGGTGGTTGCGCTTGAAGCAAGGCCGTGTTGTTTTAAGTAATTCACCGCCCGAATGACTCCCGCGTGCGTGACCCAAAGTGCGTCACGATCAAGAGGGGTGTTTAGAAGAGACTGATTGACCCGTAATAGTAAGTCTCGTACGCTTTCGGCGCCGCCAAAGCGGTGGGTGTCAAACTCTTGCGTCCACGCGTCAAAGGCGGCTTTAGGAATCGTATCCCAGGCGACACCCTCCCAGAGCCCAAAATTCATTTCCTGTAAGCGGGTGTCGACCTCAAAGGACCGCGCTGTGCACTGTTCTTGTAGGGCGCGCGCAAGTTGTTGAGTCCTTTGCAAGCCTGAACTATAAAGTGTTAGCTTGTCGGGCAGCAGCGGCGCGAGAGCCGTGGCGGCTCGTTGCGTGGCCTCGTGATCTGCCGCGACATCTAAATGGCCGTAGCAAAGGCCATTTTGAATGAGAGGTTGCGCGTGACGAACGAGCCAAAGCTTCATCTTGGTAAGCCCAGCAAAATACCCAAATAAAAAGCCAACTCACACACTTGTTGGGTCGCGCCCAGCGTGTCACCGGTAAAGCCATTTAAGCGTTTGGTCAGTAAGCGCAGCATCAGCCACCACGCGCACAGGCTAAAGCTAGTGGCCCAAAGCAAAAGGATGCTTGCATGCTGAGTGCTGAACAGTAGGTAGGCGAGCAACAACCAGACCAACGCGACAAACAGGGTCTGACRCGAGACCTTGTTTGCCAGCGGTTTGGTTTTTGTGGTGAGGTCATCGCCCACATTGCTTAACCGTGCGGCAATCAGTAAAGGCATCACCCGTGAGCAAACATGCGCTGCAAACAGGCTCCAGGCCGCCAGAGCAAAATCAATTTGCCCGAGCATCGTCAAGAGGGCAAGTTTGGTGGTGATTGCCAACACTAGTGCGACAGCGCCGTAGCTACCAATACGTGAGTCTTTCATGATTTCGAGTGCCCGAGCGCGCGCCACCATGCCGCCCAAGCCATCCGAGGTGTCCGCTAGCCCATCCTCATGAAATGCGCCCGTCAGCATCACGCTCAAAACCGTGCTTAAACAGGCAGCCAGCCAGGGCGACACGCTGGTGAGCGGTAGCCAGAGAGCGGTCACATAAAACAGGGCGCCGGTCGCCGCGCCCACCAAGCAGCCGACGCCCGGAAAATGCGCCAGGCTGGCTTGTTGCAGCGTTGCATTAAAGCCGACCCAGCGCGCGATACCTTCAGGCAGCGGGATGCGGGTGAAGTACTGTAAAGCGAGTAAATAGTGACGCACAGGTTGTCTCACAGATACCCCTTATCGTTTTGCGTACAACGGATACTCAAGGTGCCTCAGCGACCCCCGCTGAGGCGAAGCTAGCCATGTGATTTAGTAAGTCACAGGCTGAAACCAGCAAGGGCCAGGCTAGCGCCGCGCCCGAACCTTCGCCTAAGCGCAGCTGCAAATCCAGTAGGGGCCTGGCGTTTAAGTGTGTCAGCAGCAGCGCGTGCCCGCGTTCGTCTGACCGATGCGCAAATACGCAGCGCTGTAATATTAAGGGGTCGAGTTGGCTCGCAACTAATACTGCGGCGCTTGTAATGAAGCCGTCGATGACGATCACCCGATTGCTGGCGCTCGCCTCGAAAATAGCGCCCACCATGGTGGCGATTTCAAAGCCACCAAACGCAGCAAGGGCCAGCAGCGGCGTGTTTACGTTAGCGTGTTTGGTCAGCACGCTTTGCAAAATTTGTGTTTTACGCTGTAGCGCTGGTGCGTTTAGGCCGGTGCCGGCTCCGGTACATTGCTCGAGCGGTAAGTTTGCTAAACGCGCAAGCAGCAGTGATGCGGCTGAGGTATTACCGATACCCATTTCACCCAGCAACAACACATTACCAGGCAAGGCTTTGATCAGCTTGCGTCCGTTTGAAAGGGCTTGAGCACACTGGTCTGTAGACATCGCTGGTTGCGCCAAGGAGTCGGCAGTACCGTGGGCGATTTTGCAAGTGTGTAAGCCTGGTTGAGGCGAAAAATCATGATTGACACCGCAATCGGCGACGGTTAGTGCCAAGCCATGTTGGCGCGCTAGAACGCTCACCGCCGCACCGCCCCTCAAAAAGTTTTCAACCATCTGCCAGGTCACCTCGCTTGGATAAGCCGACACGCCGTGCTTCGCTAAACCATGATCGCCCGCAAAGACCACAAGCTGCGGCGCTTGCAGCGTGGGTGAGTCGGTTTGCAAAACCAGCCCAAGCTGCAGCGCAAGCGTCTCTAGTTGACCCAAGGAGCCGCGAGGTTTAGTTTTGTGATCGAGTTTGTTTTGTAACCGATGGGCGCGTGCAGCGTTGCTGAGCTCTTTAAGTACAGGTCGTTCAAAGATCATGTTGTCAGCCTTCGCTTAGTCGGTGATTAGCGCTTGCAGAAATCCGGGCTTGCTGTTGCGCTCTAGGCAGTCGGCCAAGCCGTCAAAGACGGTGTCCAAGGTACGCGTTTGCGAGCCAAATAAAGCGCAAAGTACCGAGGTGGCCTCAAAGAGGCCATGCACATAAAGCCCGAGCACGTTGCCCGAAGCATTTTGCCACGCGAGGCCGTTGATCACTTCGCGAGTATGCGCATCATTGTCTGGGGTGTCAGAAGCGCGTTGCACGCTCTCGTGCGCCTCCTGTTTAGCGTTTATTAAGTAAGTCTGTCCTTGATGAATCTCATAGCCTTGAAATCCCAAACGTGCCAGCTTAGACCAAGCCCCAGTCACCGCGCCAAATTGCACCTGACAGCGCCGAACTGTTTTTGCTTCGGCAAACTCTGTCACGACCGCTAAGAGTCCGAGGCCCTCAGCGTTACCATCAACACCATGTGGATCAAGCAAGCGCTCTCCAAGCATCTGCAGGCCGCCGCAAATCCCGAGTATTGGCCCGCCTTGCTGGGCGTGTGCGTGTAACGCGTGCGCAAAGCCTTGGGCCTGAAGCCAGTTCAAGTCAGAGCTGGTGTGTTTAGAGCCCGGGAGCACCAGCCAATCAGTTGGTTTGAGTTTGGGGAGCTGGCTGAGTTCTCTCACCCAAACGAGACGTATGCCAGCGATGTTTTTCAAAGCCTGAAATTCATCAACATTACTCAGGCTTGGATAGGCGATCACTGCAACGGTGACTGTGGCGGGGCGAGCGGCTTGTAAACGATCGTCGAATAAACCGTCTTCTTCGGGCAAGCCGTGTTCGCGCCAGTAAGGCACAGTCGCAACGGTAGGCACACCAGTTAACGCCAACAGGTGCTCGGGTGCGGGGCTTAACAAGCTTTCCTCGCCGCGAAATTTATTCAAGACAAAGCCACAAAGAAGCGCCTGGTCGGCTTTGGGAAGTAAAGCCCAAGTGCCATAAAGGTGCGCGAAGGCGCCCCCTCGATCAATATCGGTAATTAATAAACAACGCGCTTGAGCGTAGCGCGCTACGCGTAAGTTCACAATGTCGCGCGACATTAAATTTATTTCAGCCGGTGAACCCGCGCCTTCGATGATCACCAGATCGTTCTCGGCGCGCAGGGCATCAAGCGCTTCAGTGATAAAGGGCCACAGTTTTTCGCTTCGGTCGCCCCAGGGCATCCGTGTGAGTTCAGCGCTGACCTGGCCAAGCAACACCACCTGGCTTTTGGACTGCGCCTCTGGCTTTAAGAGCACAGGGTTCATGCGCACGTCGGGCAGGACTCCTGCGGACAGAGCCTGAAAGTATTGCGCCGAACCAATTTCGCCGGCGCCTTGCGCGGTGTCGACCACGCGGGCATTGTTGCTCATGTTCTGAGCCTTAAAGGGCGCGACCTTCAAGCCTTGACGGGCATACCAACGACATAACGCGGTCGTTAGCCAACTCTTGCCCGCGCCGCTTGTCGTCCCTAAAACCATGAGGCAGCGTGCGGTCATTTAGCCACACCCTTGACAAGGTTGCGCCTTGATCCGCAGTTGATTAGTGTGGCACGTGCACCGAGCCTCAGAGGGAGTCTTAGCATGAGAACGGCAGCAATCAATCTTCGATCCCGCGCTGTGCGGGGATGCCGGCATCGAACGCGTGTTTGATCATCGTCATCTCGGTGACGGTATCGGCGATTTCAATGATCTCTGCCGGACAGCGGCGCCCCGTGATGACGACGTGAACCTCTGGAGGGCGCGAACGCAAAGTTTGCAAGACCTCTTCGAGTGCTATCCAGCCAAAAGTAATCGGATAGGTGAGCTCGTCGAGCGTTACCATAAAGTATTCGCCACTTAAAATTGCTTCGCTGGCTTTAGCCCAGCCATCGCGCGCGAGCTGAGCAGAGTGTTCAAGGTCTTGGCTCTTCCAGCTAAAGCCATCGCCCAGGCCTTCGATCGGCACGTTGAGTTGTTCAAAGACGCGGTGCTCACCAAAGCGCGCGCTCGGCACTTTCATAAATTGAAAAATCTTGACGACCTTGCCGCGTCCGTGCGCACGCATTGCTAAGCCAAAGGCTGCGGTGCTTTTGCCTTTACCATCGCCGGTGTTGATGATTAATAAGCCTCGACGTTCACCGGTCGATTTTTCGTAGGGCTTTTCGGTTGGAGGGGTCACGATCTGCATTGTCAGTTTTCCTGTCTTAAAGAAGTTTTGGTCGAGCTACCCAGCCGGTGCCGAGAGCCTCAATGGCGATGCGGTAGTTAAAAACGCTTTCGATTGTGCGGTGTAAGACGGGGTCGTCGCGGGTACCTGTATGCTGAATTGTGCCGCCAGCCATCACAATTAATTCGTCGGCATACAGTGCGAGCGTAACCTCATGCAAGACGCTCACCACGGTTTTTCCGCAGGCGACTAAATGACGAACCAATAATAGCCAGTCAACCTGATGGGGTGGGTCAAGGTTGGCTAAGGGTTCGTCCATTAATAGAATATCAGCATCGACGGCTAGCAATCTGGCAAGCAAGACGCGTTGTTTTTCACCGCCCGAAAGGGTGCCAAGCGCGCGTTGGCGCCAAGGCCACGCTTGCGTCAGCCTCAACGCCCGTTCGGTGGCAACATGATCCGCGTGGCTGGGCCCGCCAAGCCACGATTGATGCGGCAGTCGACCAAGCATCGCAACATCATAGACCGTCAGGTCGTCAGCGCTTTGTACCGAGCCCTGAGCAAGCCAGGCGACTTGGCGTGCGCGGTGCTGCGCGGTAAAGCTGCTCGATGCTTGGTCGAACAGGTATATGTCACCGCGGTAAGGCAAGACACCCGCCAAGGCCTGCAGCAGTGTTGATTTGCCCGCGCCATTGGGGCCGATAATCGCGCTCCAGCGCCCCTGAGGTAGCTTCAGATTCAGCCCCTGAAGCACAGGATGCTGCCCGAGCGTCACGCCTAAGTCTCTCACTTCTAAGGCTGCGGCAGCTGTTTGGTGTGTCGGACGTTGGTCAGTCATGCGTGGGCCCTCGGCGATGCATCAGCCACATTAAATAGCCGCCTCCCAAGAGCGCGGTCAGCACGCCAACGGGTAATTCTTGTGGGGCAAGCAAGCCCCGCGCCAGCAAATCTGCAAGCGATAACAGCGCTGCGCCCATTAGGCTGGCCAGGGGCAACAGCCACGCGTGACTCGTTTTGACGAGTGCACGCACAAGATGCGGAGCGGCTAACCCTACAAAAGCAATCAAGCCAGTTTGGGCAACCGCCGTGCCAGTTGCCAGGGCAAGGGTGGCAATTAAGGCTACCCGTAGCGGTCTCAAGGGCAGCCCGAGGCTTTGGGCAGTGGCCTCGCCTAACGCCAGGCCATCTAGGGCTTTTGAAAGGCCGCGTCCCGCTGCGCTACAGGCCAGCCATACGATGCCCATGATGGCGCAAGCGGACCAACCCACAAAACCTGTCGAGCCCAGCATAA
Source organism: Alcaligenaceae bacterium (assembly GCA_002737415.1). Taxonomy (GTDB): domain Bacteria; phylum Pseudomonadota; class Gammaproteobacteria; order Burkholderiales; family Burkholderiaceae_B; genus Zwartia. Next base: position 74,744 of record NSIQ01000026.1, read on the forward strand.
ACGCTTGCATTGCTTGCAAAATATCTGGGTGCGTTAACGACAGAAAAGACGTGAAGGCTCCTAAGACCACACCYACAACAACGCCGGCCAGTAACAGGCGTAAAGTGTGCTGCACCCCGCGGGCCAGACTCAGGGTCAGAAAGACGGCGAGCACCGCGCCCGTGAAGGCCGCAGCGGTCAGGCCTAGCCTAAGCAACCATTGTGTGGCGAGTGGCGATATGCCGAAGCCGGCCAAAGCAAGCGCGACTGCAGCGGAGGCGCCCGAGGCGCTACCAAGTAAAAAGGGATCTGCCAGTGGGTTGCGAAAGAGCCCTTGCGCGATGGCACCGGCGAGGCCGAGTAAGGCGCCGGCGAGCAGTGCACCTAAGGTGCGTGGCGCGCGAATATCCCAAATAATTTGAGCGGCAATTGGGTCAGCTAACAAGCGCCATAGGGGCTCGACGCCCGTGCTGCCAACACACAAGCCGGCGAGCAAGACAACGACACACAGCAGCGCCAACAGCCAGGCAAAGCACAGCGCGCGAGAGTTTTGTGAAGAGTAGGTGTCGGGTAGCGACGCGTTCATGGCGCGAATCTCTTGAGGCAAGTAGCCATCAGCGTTGCCGCCTCGGCGAGCCGCGGACCCGGGCGCACCAAGATATCTTGCTCTGCGGGTGCAAACGCACACACGCGATTCTCTTTGATTGCCTGCATCGCGGCCCACCCCGGGCGCAAGAGCATCTCTGGCAGATCACGTTTGCTAATCACGATGACGGTGGGTTGTGCGCGGACGACGAATTCGGGATTGACGCGAGGAAACGGTCCCAAGCTTGTGGGCAAAATATTTTGCGCGCCTAAGCGTGTCAACGTTTCACCGATAAAAGACGTTGGGCCTGCACCGAAGGGTGCGCGGTTCACCTCAATATAAACCCGAAGGGTTTGAATACTCTCAGGCAAGGTTCGTGCGGTTGCAGCCACAGCTTGCTCAGTCGCTAGCCAAAGTTGTTGCGCGCGCTCTGGGTTCAAGCCTAGAGTTTGCGCAATTTTGTCTGAGACTCGTTTTGTATCCGCGTGACTTTTAGACTCGAGGGCAATAACTTTTAAGCCGAGATCTTCAAGCCTTTGAGCGCCGCGCGAAGATTGCGCGGTAAAAATAACGTCTGGCGCTAAAGCAACGATTGCCTCGATATTTGGATCCATGCCACCGCCGAGCTCTGGCAGGGCCATGACTGACGAGGGCCAGTTTGAATAGCGATCGACACCGACAATACGCGCGCACTCACCCAGCGCACAAACAGTTTCGGTTAACGAGGGCAATAAGGTAATCACGCGCTCGGGGGGTTTGCTCCAGTAACTGGCGATCCCTCGATCATCGGTGACAGAATATTGCGCGTAGGCTGTGCGTGCGGCCAAGCTCAGCAGCGCCAGTAATAGCATCGTGGCGAGGCGTTTCAAGCAAGGGGCGGCGTGAGTCAAGGCTTTCACTTTTAAAGTGTTCCTTTGAGTGCCAACGGTAAGCCAGCGCTCATTAAGGTCACGCGCTTGCAGACGGCCGCAACGCTTTGATTGAGCAAGCCAAGTGCATCGACAAACGCGCGTACGTCTTTGCCTAATGGGATCACACCTAAGCCGATTTCGTTACTCACCAAGATGATCGGTCCTTGCGCGTGTTTGATTGCTGTACAAAGCTCAGTGGCGAGAGTTTGCCAGGCCACAAGCGCAGCGGGTGAGTCGGTGGCAAGACCGACTTGAGGCGCGTCAGATACCGGCGGCATCAGTTGAGCGGTCAGCCAAAGCGTGAGGCAATCGACCACGATGAGTGTATTTGATGCACTGTGCTGCGTGATGACGGCAGAGAGTGCGAACGGCTCTTCGATTGTGACCATGCCTGGCACGCGCAATAAACGATCTTGTCGGTGACGTTCAATACGCGCGCGCAGCTCGTCATCAAAGGCTTGTGCCGTTGCGATTAAGATTGCCGTATGTCGTGGCCCGCTTGCGAGCCAGTTCTGCGCAAGCGCTTCCGCGCGACGTGACTTTCCGCTTTTTTGACCGCCTAAAATAAATTCACTGCGCACGACTTGAGTCATGTGGCAAGATCCACAATCACAGCAGCACCCGAAGCCGCCATCCCCGACGACTCTTGAGCGTTTAAGCGCGGTGCCTGAAGACAGCGCGCAACCTTGTTGGCCGGTATCCGGGCTAGCGAAAACAACCTCTGTCGCCTTCCCAGTCGTCTGTTCAGGCGACCAGTGGCTAGCGTGACAGAAGCGAAGCGGTAAGGCTTGTTCGCTTGACCGTTGCAGGGGCAGCGCAGGCTAAATATCTCAGCTACACCGCGATATTTTTCTGCTTCCCGTTGAACTGCTGCCTGTGAACCAGGCAGCGAGCACCAACAAAGCCATTTTAGCGTTAAAGGCCTCAGGCTGTGGGTGTCCCTAAAAAGGAGTCTAATTCGGATGGAGACTTAAGGAAAAAGGACTGGCAATGAAAAATATCAGTAAGCTATTTTTGAGCTTGAGCCTATTTTTTGTGCAGGCGGTGAGCGCACAAACCGCTTATCCAAATCGCCCCCTCAAGCTGATCGTGCCGTTTCCGGCTGGCGGTGGTACCGACATCGTTGGTCGAATCATTGTGCAGAAGTTTTCTGCAGCGCTGAATCAGACGATTGTGATTGACAATAAAGGCGGCGCGGCAGGCATGATCGGCGCTGAGATGGCCGCTAAAGCAACCCCGGATGGCTATACGCTCTTGTTGTCTACCAACAGCACGCATGTGCTGGGCCCTTTGCTTAATCCTGCAACGCCCTTTAGTCCCACGAAAGATTTCACGCCGATCAGCTACGCGGCCCAGTCGCCTTCGCTGATGATTGTGCCCTTGTCTTCACCGGCTAAAACCGTTAAAGAATTTATTGAGTACGCAAAGCAAAATCCTGGCACTCTCAATTTTGGTTCGGCGGGTACGGGAGGTATTCCACATCTGTCGGGCGAGCGGTTTCAGGCGATGGCTGGAATTAAGATTACACACGTGCCCTACAAAGGGACTGCTTTGGCTATGCCAGATTTGATGGCGGGTCGACTCGATGTGCTGTTTGATAGCTTCTCATCGGCCTACCCGCATGTGCGCGATGGCAAGGTTAGGGCATTGGGTATCTCGGCGCTTGAGCGCTCGATTCTTGTACCAGACGTCCCTGTGATTGCGCAAGACTTGCCTGGCTTTGTTTCCCTGACCTGGTTTGGGGTGTTTGGCCCCGCTGGCGTAGCACCTGAGATCGTGTCAAAGTTGAATCTGGCGCTCAATCAAGCGCTCAAAGACCCTGCGGTCGTGCAGCAATTAGCAGGCGCTGGTATCGAGGCCGTCGGGGGGAGCGCTGCTGACTTTACGCAAAAGATTGCCCAAGACACGGCGCGTTGGTCGCAGGTGATTCAAGACGCCAAGATTTCGCTTCAGTGATGTTTTAGGCTTTGCGATGCAAAAATTTCTCGGTCAAAGCATTAAAACTACCGCAGCCAATTTGCGTCAACACGGCATCAATTTCGCGGCGCATGATGGCAAAAACTTGATCGGCTCCCTCTTGACCTAAAGCTGCGACGGCATAGAGCGTGGGGCGGCCAAAAAAGCATGCCTCTGCGCCCAGGCATTTTGCCGTGATGACATCTGAACCGCGGCGTATGCCGCTGTCGAGCATCACGGTCATTCGGTCACCCACCGCAGCACGAATGGCAGCCAGCATGGCAATCGGCGATGGCGCTGCGTCTAATTGTCGGGCCCCATGATTTGAAACGATGACGCCGTCCAATCCGTGCTCAGCTGACTGCACCGCGTCGTCTGGATGCAAGATACCTTTGATCACTAACGGTCCTTCCCACTCGCGACGAATGGCAGTCACGGTCTCCCAACTCGTCATCGGTGCGGGCGTTAACGTGCCGTACAGGTCGGCGACTTCATCAGCGTCGGCGCCTTCGCGCGCGTAAGGCTGCCAGTTACTCATCATCGGCATACCGCCTGACTTGAGGTACTGCAACAACCACCCCGGGCGGCTTAAGGTATCGAGCATGATCGAGGGCGTCATACGAAATGGCCGCGTAAAACCGTTACGGCGATTGCGTTCGCGGTTTGAATTAACGGGCACGTCTACCGTGATCACTAAGACTCCCACACCGGTTTCGCGCGCGCGACGCACTAAATCCATATTGATACGGTGATCGCTGGTGGCATACATTTGAAACCACACGTTGTCTGGGGCAATTTTTGCGGCATCTTCAATTTTGAAATTGCTGGCGCTTGATAACAAGAAGGGCACATTCGCTTTTTTTGCTGCCGCGGCAAGCATGCTGTCGGCGCCCACCCGAAACAAGCCGGCCATCCCGGTAGGCGAAATGCCGATCGGGCTCGAGTACTTTCTACCAAACAAGGTGATTGACTGATCGCGAGTGGTCACGTCATTGAGGTAGCGTGGCAGTAGCTGATAGTCGCTGAAGGCCTCGCGATTGCGCACCATGCCAAGCTCGTCGTCAGCACCTCCATCGATAAAGTCGAAGGCGATCTGAGGCAATTTACGACGGGCCATCGCCCTGAAATCGTGCAAGTTAATGGCAGGGCGCATGAGTGCTGATGTCCTAAAGGGTTTGCCTAACCGACTCGTTCAGGTGGTGAAGGCGAAAAATCATGTTAAAAGATTAACAAAATAATACCTAATCGTTAACCGGAGACCTAAATGAAAAGTACCCAGATGTTTAAGACGTTAGCGCTGTTTGCAGCCACGGCCCTCTTTGGCTTGGGCGTTCAGGCTCAAGGGGTTTACCCCGATAAGTCGATCCGTTTGGTGGTGCCATATAACGCAGGCGGGGGCACTGACGTGCTCGCGCGCGCCATCGCTATGGGCGCTGGCAAGATCCTAAAGCAGACAATCGTTGTCGACAATAAGCCAGGTGCCAGTGGCATGATCGGCTCTGACTTTGTGGGTAAGTCTGCGCCTGATGGCTACACCATCTTGATGACTGCGGCAGACACGCACTCGATCAACCCGCACGTTTACCCTAAGATCGCGTATGACGCACTGAAAGACTTTGTTGGGATCGTACAGATCGGCTTGTTGCCCTACGCCTTGGTAGTCAACCCTAAAGTCCCCGCAAAAAATATAAAAGAGTTCATCGCCTTGGCACAAAGCCAGCCGGGCAAGCTGACGTATGCCTCTTGGGGCGTAGGTAGTTCAAGCCAAGTGGCGATGGAGATGCTCAAAGTGATGAGCAAGCTCGATATCTTGCACGTCCCGTTTACAGGCGCAGCACCCGCCATGACTGCGGTCTTAGCGGGCCAAGTTGACGGGATGTTTGTGCCGCTTAGCTTGGCCGTCCCCAATGCCGAAGCCGGCAAAGTGGTTGCGATCGGTTTGGGTGCCCCTGTGCGGTTTGTGGGCGCACCTAATATGCCAACCTTGGCAGAACAAGGCGTCAGCGTATATACCTCTCCTTGGATTTCAATTCTTGGACCAGCAAAAATGCCCAAGGCTGCGGTCGATGCGATTTATAAGGCTGTGAGCGAAGCTGTCAAAGACCCCCAAATTATTGAACTGATGATTAAAGGCGGCTTGCAGATCGACGTCTTAAATCCTGAACAAATTGGCAAAGTGCTGGTGTCAGAATTTGACCGTTGGGGCGCAACCGTCAAGGCTGCTGGGATCAAAGCGGATCAGTGATCAGCGCATTAATTTTTTTTCCACATTAATCGGAAGCGACTCATGAAATTAGCTTTTTCTCCTGCAAGTCCTTATGTTCGAAAAGTGATGGCTTGCGCAGTTGCGCGCGGCATTGATGGCCAAATCGAGAAGTGGGTGATCCCTTCAACCGATGCGGCGCTGGTTCCTGCCAACCCCTTGTCAAAGGTGCCTACGCTGGTGCTTGCTGATGGTAAGAGCCTGTTTGATAGCCCGGTCATTTGTGAATACTTAGATAGCCTAGGTTCCGCCAAACCATTGTTTCCTGCAGCAGGCCCTGCACGCTGGGCTGCCCTGCGTCAGCAAGCCATAGGCGATGGTATTTTGGATGCGAGTCAGCCGCGTCGCCGTGAAATCGCCTTGCCACAAGATGAAGGTCGTATTGGGTACATTCAGTTGCAGCAGGGAAAGGTTAAAAATTCTTTGGCCGACCTTGAAAAAGACGCCGCCAACCTAAATAAGCTCGACACGATCGGCGAAATCGCGATTGCTTGCGCGTTGGGGTACCTTGATTTTCGTTTTGCAAACGAGCCTTGGCGCCCTGGCCACCCTAAGCTTGAGGCCTGGTATGCATCGGTTGTGAACTTGCCCGCCTTGGTGAAAACAGCGCCTGTTGCTTGAGTGACTGTTTAATTGAAAGAAGAAGGCCAAGGCATGACTGTTGAACAAAGTGCGTTGTTTAGCCCTTATACAATCCGCGAAACAACGTTACCGAACAGAATTGTGTTGGCCCCCATGATGCAGTGCAAAGCCATTGATGGCTTTGCCTCTGACTGGCATTTTGCACATTTCAGCAAATTTGCGCTGGGTGGGTTTGGTACGGTGATGACCGAGGCGATTGCGGTTGAGCCGCGCGGCCGAATTACCTATGGTGATTTAGGCCTGTGGTCAGATGAATTTATTCCTGATCTCAAACGTATGACTGACTTTATTCATGCTCAAGGTGCGCTCGCTGCGATCCAGTTGGCGCACGCTGGGCGAAAAGCCTGTTGGCAACGGCCTTGGGAAGGTAATGGCCCGCTCACACAAACCGACGCTGTGCGTGGAGAGGCACCTTGGGGAATTGTTGGCCCGAGTGAGCTAGCGGTTGGTGAAAACTATCAAACGCCTCACGCCTTATCGATCAGTGAAATTCGTGAGATCGTTAAAAAATTTGGTCAAGCTGCGGCGCGTGCAAATGCCGCCGGCTTTGACATCATCGAAATTCATGGCGCGCACGGTTATTTGATCGCAAGCTTTTTAACGCCGTTAGTCAATAATCGCCAAGACGCGTACGGTAAAGATCGTGCGGGTCGCATGCGTTTTGCTTTAGATGTCGTGGCCGAGATTCGCGCCCACTGGCCCGTTAACAAGCCTCTGTTTTTCAGAGTCTCTGCTGAAGATGGTGGCGGCGAAGGCGGTTGGGGTCTTGAGGATTCGGTGGTGCTTGGGCTTGAGCTGCACAAAGCGGGCGTCGACGTTGTGGATTGCTCTTCGGGCGGCGTGCGTTTATCGGCGACGCTCGCCAATCAGGCACGAGGCCCAGGTTATCAAGTGCCGTTTGCTGAACGAATTAAACACGGTGGGGGCGTGCCCACCATGGCGGTGGGTTTGATTCTTGATGGCATTCAGGCTGAGGCCATTGTGCGAGAAGGGCGGGCCGATTTGATTGCGATTGGGCGTCAAGCGATGTTTGATCCCTTCTGGGCGCATCACGCCGCTCAGCAGTTAGGTGCCGATGTTAATTTTGAGCAGTGGGATCCTTCAGCCGGTTGGTGGCTAGACAAGCGGGTCGGGGGGTTGGCCATGGTGGGTCTTGACTCGAGCGGCAAGCCCAGAACGAACGCTTAACCCAAACCGCCTGACGCATCTCATTCCTCGCGTCAGGCGTGCTTCGCGTGGCCGCTTAAAACTCTGACATTAACTTTGTAAAGCCATACATTTTGTCTTGTATGCCATTCATCCGAAGCGCATGCCAGTAAGTGGCGACGTTCACGCTGATCACAGGCTTGTTTAACCAACGCTCGGCCTCATCGGCCAAACGCGCCATGGGTAGGTTTGCACCAAACTGAACAATTGCCTCGATATCATCGCCATCAATTTTGCGCATCCCCGCAATCATGTCTTGTGCAGTCAAAATTGAATATGAAGCAGGGCTCTTGCCACGCATGTGGTTAAAGCGCACCACTTCATAGCCATGCGGATTCAAAACGCCTTGCATGCGTGGCTCGATCGACGGGTAGTAGGGTTCCATCACTGCGATTTTGCGCTTGATGCCATGGGCTTTAAGTGCCGCCACGATGGCGTCGCTTGCAAGTGCGACAGGGATCTCCCAGCCGGCGACTTTGCGAATACGCGCCTTGAGTTCATCGCCCCATTGGGCGTTGCCACCCCAAATCGATAAGGCAGAGATACCAAGTACGAAGGCATTGGGCTTGCAATCCATGACGCGGTCGACAGCGCCCTCGAGTGCGGCATCGATCAGAGCGATTGAGTGGTCAAAGTCGTCGTTGTTATTTATCGCCATGTCAGCGATCACCATGCGTCCCAAATGGTTGGTAACCCCGGCTGGGCGCATGTCATCGTATTCGGGTTGAACGACGGTATTGGTGGAAGGTGTTGTTACCCCAAAAGCCATTCTCCAAGCTAAATAGTCGCGCATGTCTTGTCTTCCTTTTTAGTTGAGTTGCACATTTTCGAATTCAGTGTTTTTTAAACGCTCGATTCCTGTAGAACGTAGGGAATGCCCTGCCTTTTGAAAGAACTGACTAACTTGACAGTAACACTGCCAAGCGTTAAAACTTTTTAACAGAATATGAACGCAGATCACAGCCATTCATAATAATGGTCTGCATAAAACCTAGGACAGAGCCGTATCCGTTTTTCATGAGTCTTTAGGCGCCGCAGCAAAATGTTGCGGCGTTCGTGCGTTCCGTAAATCAAGTCTTAGCCCAAGGAGAAGTCATGCGTCACCTTCAATTATTATTAAAGTTCGTGCTGCTGTTCGCGGGGTTTAGCTTGTTATCGCCAGTTTCGGCGCAAACGAAGTGGGATATGTATGCATTCCCCGGAGCCAGCCACCCGATTACCCTGCGCCTAACTGAGTTTGCGACAGAGGTGCGTAAACAGACTGAGGGTCAACTTATCATCACCGTGCGCCCTTCAGGCGAGTTTCCGTTTAAAGCGACCGAAGTGGTGCGAGCCACCGGTACCGGTCAAGTGCAAATGGGCGAGGGCTATTCAGGCTTTATCTCTGGCTCAACGCCGCTGGCCTCTGTCGCCAATTTGCCGCTGCTCGTGCGCAACTCAGACGAGCTCGATAAAGTTTGGCCCATCATCAAAAAATATGCCGAGCCCGAGCTTGAAAAAGCGGGTGTGAAGACTTTGTTTTATTTTTCGTGGCCACCACAAAACCTGTTTGGTCGTGGCCCGCAAATTAAATCAATCGAAGAGTTTGCCGGTCGAAAATTTCGCACGACAGATGGCAAGCAAAGTGAGATGCTCAAGCGCTTAGGCGGATCTGCAGTCTCTTTGACTTTAGCCGAGGTGCCTTTGGCTGTCGAGCGTGGTGTGGTTGATGGCTTTATGACGGCGGGCTTTAACGTGGTCGGTGCCAAATGGAGCGAGTTTGTGAATTGGGGCTACATACCTGGCATTCACGCAGGTGGCCCTGACTACATCATGGTTAACATCGATGCGTACAAAAAGCTTAAGCCCGAAGTGCGCGCTGTGTTAGATAAAGTTGCCGCACAATGGGGCCCTAAGATGACCCGCGAAAACGCCGCAGATGAAACGCGCGATCTCGAAATCTTAAAAAATAAATTCAAGGTTGATTTGTTTGTGCCACCGCAAGATCAGGTTGATAAATTGACCGAGTTGATGAAACCGTACTGGACATCCTGGGCCGAAGCGCAAGGCCCGAATGCCGTGGCTGCTGTGAAAGAAATTCGCGCAGTCCTTAATCGTTAATAGGTAACGACCATGGTGTCACGGATCGCGTCAAAAATCGTACAAGGCACAGGTTACTTAGCTGGGCTGGCGACGGTCCTAATTTTATTGTTGGTATGCGTCGAAGTGATTGCGCGCTTCTTTAATCATTCGACACAAATCGCCGATGAATACGCCGGTTATTTGAACGCAGCTGTGATCTTCTTGGGGCTTGGTTACTCTTTAAAAGAAGGCGCCTTTATTCGTATCGAGTTGCTTTACGACAAGTTGAAAGGCGCAACTTTTTTCTGGGTCAAGGCCTTGATCACGATTTCCGCACTTATTTTTTCTGGCATCTTGACTTATTTTTTGTGTTTGCACACGCTGTATGCCTTCACGCAAGACGTCCGCGCAGTCTCGATTTTGCAGACGCCTGAATGGGTCCCAATGAGCATCGTAGTTCTAGGCAGTGCTGTGCTCACCTTGCAGCTAGCAATCTTCACTTTCACAAAATTTAAGAATCTACCTTAGTGAGATTGCCATGAGCTCAGAAGTCATCATCGCCGTTTTATTTATCGCCCTTGGCGTCTTTTTATTTGTGGGTCAATGGACGGCGTTTGCGTTAGGTATTGTTGGCGTCATTGTCATCATGATGACTAAAGGTTGGGTCGGATTGCTCGGCCTAAGCTCGGTGGTTTGGAATAATGCCAACAGCTATATTTTGATCGCCGTCCCCATGTTTTTGTTAATGGGCGAAGTGATCTTGCGTAGTGGCACCAGCAAGGCTTTTTATTCGGGAATTGTGAAGCTATTACATAAGCTACCTGGCGGCTTGTTGCACGCAAACATTGTTGCCTGTGCGATTTTTTCAGCGGTCAGCGGCTCAAGCGTTGCAACGGCTGCTAGCGTTGGCACGGTCGCGATTCCAGAGTTAATTAAGGCGGGCTATCAGCCTCGCGCTGTGTACGGTTCGCTGGCTGCTGGCGGCACCCTAGGCATCTTGATCCCGCCTTCAATCATTATGGTGTTGTACGCGGCGCTGGTTGAAGAGTCTGTTGGTCGTTTGTTTATTGCAGGGATCTTGCCTGGCTTGCTGATGAGTTTGATCTTTATGATCTATATCGCAGTCATGGTGTACAGAAACCCCGCTATCGCGCCAAGGCCAGACGTGAAACTCAAAGAGGCTTCTGAGCTCCTATCGACTAAGTCCAATCCCCTTTGGGATGTGATGCCGATCGTATCGCTCTTAGTGTTAGTGTTAGGTGGGATTTACTCTGGCCTGACCACTCCCACCGAAGCGGCTGCGGTTGGAGCGGCCGGTGCCTTAGTCATGGCAGCAGGCTATCGCAAGTTGACCTGGTCCGTGCTTCGCGACTCAGTCATGTCAACGGTCAAAACGACTTGCATGGTCTCGATGATTATTATTGGGGCACAGATTTTATCGACAGCGTTGACGTTTTCGGGCGTGAGCCGCGAGATTAGTGAGTGGATCGTTGGCCTTGGCTTAAGCAAGTGGGAGTTCTTTGTCATCTTGGTCGCGCTGTACATCATTCTTGGCTGTTTTGTGGATGGTATCTCGATGATCTACATGACGCTGCCTGTGCTTTTGCCAGTGATCAAGATTTTTGGTTTTGATCTGATCTGGTTGGGCGTCATCATCACGATCTTGATCGAACTCGGACAGATCACACCGCCGGTTGGTTTAAACCTGTTCACCATCCACGGTATCTCTGGGGGCGCGAAGTTTTCAGAGGTCGTTGCGGGCTCAACACCGTACGTGTTTTTGATGTTGATCGTAATTGCGATTTTGACGTTTTATCCAGAGATTGTGACCTGGTTACCTGAGACGATGCGGGGTAAATAGTTTCATTTCGAGTTGAAATCATTTGAAACAGCTGAGGCTCAACTCGAAACAGTATTGGAATGATTGGCGTGAGACGATGTGTTTGCGTAATCACACAGGAGTTCACGCCATGACATACACCTCAGCTCGTTCACTGATTGCAGGTTTGGGTTTTACGCTCGTTGCAGCAAGCGCGTTGGCGCAAACGAGTGTGAGCCAGCCGACGCCACCGTCAGCTGCACAACCTTCGGTTGTCCAGGAGACCCCCGCTGCGCCGATGCCTGGGATGGGCCTAGGCTCTGGCATGGTCACAAACCCAGACATGCGCTTGCAAATGCAGCAAGGTGCTGGCCCACATGGCAGCATGCAGCGTCCACATCAGGCTGCAGCCAAAGGTGGTGGCGAAGGCCCGATGGGGCAAGTCCCTCAAGCTGTGATTGATCGGCTCGCCTTAGCGCCAGCGCAACAGGCGCAGTTTGATACGGCGCAGGCTGCGCGTAAAGAGTTGCAGACCGTCAAGCAGTCGCTGCGGGCTGAGCAGCGCAAAGCGATGGATGAGCAATTGACAAAAGACATCGTTGATCCAAGGGCTATCATTGCACAGCAGAAGAAAATGCGCACTACGCTGGAAGCCAAAATGGAGGTCGTGCAGCAAAAGTGGCTCGCTTTTTGGGATGGATTGTCAGCGCCACAAAAAACGACTCTTTCGAACTATATGAAGTCTAAGCATGCTGCGCATACGCAGAAAAAACCTGCGGCTGCGAAGGGCTGATGCCGCAACTATTTAGACGCAAGTCTCTACGTTTGACGCAATTGCATTGAGTCTTAAAGGCAAGCGCTTATCTCGAGCCGTCTTGGCTCGAGAGCGCACTTAAAAGCCAAAATCCTTAGGCATGCACCTTGGCTGCTGCGACGGTGTCTGCCCAGGCAGGCACGTCGACACCTGCGGCTGCGATTTCCATCGACACCATGGTGTAGTAACCGACAACACAGACAAGATCTGAGTATTGCTGATCACTTAGCAAGGATTTTGCGCGCTTAAAAGCTGCAGTACTGACTCGCTTTGTTGACAACAATTCAGTCACAAAGTCGTACACAATATCTTCATCTGCCTGTAGGCCTGCAGGTTTATCACCCCGTGGTAACGCGTCGACCACTTCAGGCGAGACGCCGTCTCTCACGGCCCATTTGCTGTGCAGGCCCCATTCGAATTGGGATTCCATATGTCGTGCGGTCAGCAAAATCGCGAATTCGTTTAAGCGTGCGGGTAACGATGATTCGTTGCGAAAAAAATTACTGACGGGCGTGACTACCGCGGCAAACTTAGGCGACCGCAGGGTCATCCAGTGGTGTTTGGGCAAGTCAGTTAATTGCGCCTGCCAACCTGAGCGATAGAGCTTCATGACCGCTTGTTGTTCGGGCGTCAAATCCTCGGGGGCAATCGGGGTAAAACGCAGAGGTTCAAGGGGGTCGGTCGACATGGGAGTTTCCTTTGCAGAGACAGGCTAAGATGTACAAAATAGCGCGGTGCCAGCCAATGGGCAACGGTGACTAGACATCAATAAAAAATAATCGGTTAAAGATACTAGCCCAGAACAACAAGGAGCACATATGGTTATCACCGACGCACAGGTTCATCTTTGGGAAGCTCACCGCCCAGACCGGCCTTGGCTGCCTGAAGATGTTGGCCACACCGTGATTATTGCGGGAGAAGGGGCGAGGCCTCACCGTGAAAAACCTTTTGAAGCCGCTGAAATGACCGAACTCATGGAGGCGACAGGCGTGTCGCGTGCCATCATCGTACCGCCCTCTATGGTTGGCAGCAAAAATTTGACTGCACTTGAAGCCGTACAAAATTACCCCGGCCGTTACGGCATCATGGGGCGCTTTGATCCCGAAGATCCGAACGCGCGCAGTTTGCTCGAAACTTGGCTGACGCAGCCCGGAATGCTGGGTATTCGCATGACGTTTCACAAGGCGAAGTGGTCGCGTTGGCTTGCTGACAGTTCGCTCGATTGGTTTTGGGCAGGCTGTGAGCGCCTTGGGATTCCGGTGATGGTGTTGATGTCTGAGCAACTTGATGTGTTGGATCGGCTTGCGACGCGGTATCCAGATTTGAAACTTATTTTGGATCATATGGGTCGCAAAAGTGCCTTGCGCGATGATGCCTGTTTTGCCGACCTCGATATTCTGCTCAGACTGGCGAAGCACAAAAATCTTTCAGTGAAGGTGACGTCCGCGCCTGGCTATAGCACGCAGCCGTATCCTTTCAAAAACATTCAGCCTTATCTGCAGCGCCTCATTGAGGGCTTTGGCCCAGAGCGCGCAATGTGGGGCTCGGATGTCTCGCGACTACCTTGCACTTATGCACAGTGCGTGAGCTTGTTTACTGAAGAGATGAGCTTTTTAAAAGGCGATGATTTAGAGATGGTGATGGGTGGCGCGCTGGCGAAAGTGTTGAATTGGCCGGCAGCATAAGCGCTATAGCCAAGTCTTTGCACGCGAAGATACGCCACCGTCAATGGTAACGATCGTACCGGTGGTGTAGCCCGACAAGTCAGAGGCCAAAAACGCCACGGCGTTTGCGATCTCTTCGATCTTGCCAGTGCGCCCGAACGGCATAGAGGCAACGAGTTGTTTCCATTTCTCAGCATCGCCCAACGTTAACTCAGCGCGTTTGCGTAAAAAGTTATACAAGCGCTCGGTGAGCACCGGGCCCGGGTTCAAACCAACCACGCGAATGTTGTGCTCGGGGCTGACTGAGCCAAGCGAACGAGTCAGTGCCATGAGCGCTGCACAGCCTGAGGTACCCGCCAAGTAAGTCGAAGTTAAATTCTCACCTGCATGGCCGATGACGTTCACGATGACACCAGGTCGTTTCAATGGCTTCCAAACTTGAAAGGCCAGACGCGTCATATTGATGTAGCCGAACACCTTAAGATCCCAGCCATCGCGCCAGCTTTGATCATCCAAATCTTCGATCGACCCAAGCGGCACGGCCCCAGCGTTATTGACCAAAATATCGGTGGTGGCCAGTCGGTCTCTTAAGCGTTCAACACTGGCGGGTTTAATCAGGTCGAGTGCGGTGAACGATACTTCGACGTCAGACACTTTTTTGATTTCGTTGGCGGCGACTTCTAAATCATTAGCCGAGCGCGAGACAAGATGAACCGAGCAACCCTCTGTTGCTAACACTTTCGCAGCACCAAAGCCTAAGCCTTTCGAGCCGCCCGTGATTAACGCACGTTTACCCGTCAGGTGAAGATCCATATCATCTCTCTAATGTTTGTCTCAAAGCGCCGCGCGCTTTTTATTTGTTGATTTTATGACTTATCTTACCCGAGATCGTCCTCGAGAAAGAACAGCCGAGTCGCTTAAGCATTGCGCAAAGCCCACGCCTATAGTAAAAACAATTCTTAGGCAGCAGTATCAGGCTGGGACGGTGATAACAGCCGACGCAGCACAGGATCAACAGTGTGACTAAAAAGAAAATATGAGACAAAAACTACAACTATGTTTTGCAGCAGTGACAATACTGCTCGCACAAAACACGAGCGCGCAAACCCCAGTCTATCCGTCCAAACCAATTCGTATGATTGTTGGCTTCGCGCCTGGTGGTTCGGCGGATATTTCGGCAAGGATTTTTGCCGAGTCAATGAGCCGAGAGCTTAAAGAGACGGTAGTCGTTGAAAATAAAGGCGGAGCGGGCGGCAATATTGCCGCTGCCGAAGTGGCACGCGCCGATCCCGATGGGCACACTATTTTTTATGCGACTTCAGCGATCGTTTTGGGACCCTTGCTTTATCAAAATGTTAAATATGATCCGTTCAATGATTTTTCGCCAGTGATGCTGACGGCAACGAATCCTTTGGTGTTCTTGACCGCACCAAGTCTGGCGCCGCGTTCGCTTAAAGACTTTCTGACGTATGCAAAAGTACACGGCAATATGAATTATGGTTCAAGCGGTGCGGGTACGATGACTCATCTGCCAGCTGCGGCTTTTTCACGTGAGTTCGGCCTAGAGTCAACGCATATCGCCTACAAAGGCGAGTCGCCAGCTTTAGTGGATGTGGCCAGTGGTCGTACGCAATTTATGTTTTCGACACTGAGCGCGGCTGTCGCGATGATGTCAGACGCAAGAGTGCGCGCCCTAGCAATCGCCGCAACACAACGTAGCCCGCTGTTTCCAGAGGTGCCGACTTTTAACGAAGCGTTAGGTACCAAAGACTGGGTCATGGGAGCTTGGCAAGGCGTTGTTACACCAAAAGGGGTGTCTCCAGAGATCATTAGCCGGTTGACCGTGGCCCTGAACACTGCAATGAAAGACCCCTTGCTCAAAACAAGGCTTGCACCACAAGGCACCGTGCTGTTGGGCGGTACGCCCGCTCAGTTCACCCAATACATGAAAGAAGAACAAATACGCTGGAAAAAAATCATTACCGAAAGTGGCGCTAAGGTCGAATAGATTATTTCATTCCGATCTTGTTTTCGCGAATAAGCTTGTCCAGCGGTTTAGCCTCTTCGCTCAGCATTTTCTCAAAGGCGGCTGTGGTCATCGCGGTGGGTGGGATCGCTTCGTTTGTCAGCCAGGCTTTCATTTCGGGCTGCTCAATGATCGTATTGATCTCTTTGTTTAAACGCACCACCAAGGCGTCGGGCAAGCCTTTTGGGGCAAAGACGCCAAGCCCGTCGATTAGCCTGACTCCTGGGATCGCTCGTTCGCTGACCGTGGGAAGCTCAGGTAGGCTAGGTGAGCGCGCTGCATTTACTAACGCGACGGCTCTTGCGCGCTTGTCAGTGACGTAGGGTTTTGCAAACAGCCACGTCGCGAGCATCACGTCAACGCGCCCACCTAAAAAATCTGCCATTGAAGCCGCACCGCCCTTGTACGGAATATGGACCATGTCGAGTTTACCGAGTGCATTCATCTGTTCGATCACCAGATGGTACGAACTGCCGACTCCGACGCTCGCAAAGCTAATTTTCTGTGGGTGGGCACGCGCGTAGCTGACGAGCTCTTCAACGGTTTTGTAAGGCAAGTCGGGTCGTACTAACATTACGACGGTCATCGGCCCGACAGCCGCAACAGGAGTCAACTTGTGTTGAGCGTCGGTCACCGCGTCGATCATAATATTGCCGTACGACGTAAACAATATGGTGGCGCCGTTTGGCTGGGCATTTGAAACATAAGCAGCCCCCAAGTTCGCTCCGGCGCCCGCACGGTTTTCAATCACCACTGTCACGCCTAACGCGGCACTTAATTGATTGCCCAGGCGGCGCCCCACGGTGTCGGTGATTGCGCCGGGAGGGTAGGGCACGACAAGGGCAATTTGTTTTGTGGGCCAGGGCGGTGGCTCGGCAGCCTCACTGACTTGCACGAGACTGCTCAGAGCAAACGTTGCAAGCGCTGCGAGTTTAAAACGCATAATCAGAGAATGAAACATGGGTGACTCCTGAGGTTAAGGGCTAAAGCCAAGCCACTTTTTTAATTTTTTGAATTTGATTTTAACAATGGACCACAATATTGTGTTCGCCGAAAGTGCTTCGTTGGGAGGCTCGGACGCGGCGCTTGTCGCTGCGGTTCGCGCAGTGTCGTTAGCGTTGCCAGTAGAACTGACCGCCACGCCCATGGTGTCAGTCTGCGCGGTAGTTTGAACCGTGACTGACTCCGCCTCGCGACTGAACTCTTGGGCACAGCGCTGCGCGAAGACGTCCATCAAGGCCTGAGTGACGGCAATACCTCCTGTGCTGCCAAAGTCTGCCAAGACTCCACCGAGTTCAGCGTCAGAGGTCAGTGCAACGATACTGGTGGGGGTGGTGGCAGTCGTATCGTCGCGCACGGTGTACACGACCTTCACCTCTGCCCGCGCGCCCGCACGCATATCGGCAGCGCCGCGAACATATAACGTGCCTGCTAAAGACTCTAAGTCGACCGAGGCGGTCACCTTGCCCTTGAACTTAATTTTCTTTGGTCCAAAGGCAACTAGCATCCCACCTTGATAGTTGCCGTCGTCGTCACGTCCGTCGATACTTGCACCGGGCATGCATTTGACCATGCGCTCAACTTCGGCAAAGCGCTCAAGCACCGCGCGCGGTTGCCCCGGCACGCGAAATTCTCCTTCAAAACGCATGCTCAACCGCCTTTAGTCAAGCGACGCAAATGCGGCGCGCGATTCTCTCGACCAAAGTGAATTTTGCCATAGGGGTCGCTCATTTCGGTGGGCGACACGCGCGCATCAATGATGAATAAGCCGCCCGCTTTGATACCGCGTTCGATGGTGGGTGCGAGGTCGGCTTCCGAGGCTAGGCGTACACCATCGCCACCAAACGCCTTGCCGATTGCCGCAAAATCTGCCGATTGCCATTGTGCCAGAGCTGGGTCAAAACCTTTTGCTTTGAGTTTGTGCACCTCTGCACCATAGCCGGCGTCGTTCCAGATAATCAGCACCAGTTGAATCTTATGACGCGTGACGGTGTAGAGTTCTTGCAAATTCATCATGACACTGCCATCGCCTTCCATCGCAACGTGCGGTCGTGTGGGATGCCCCACACTCACGCCAATTGAAAGCGGTAGCGCCTGGCCAACTGCACCGAAGTGATGCGAGAAGTGAACCAGAGCACCCTCAGGTAGAGCGGTGTACATCGCAGGAAACGAAAAATAATGCGCAGCACCGATGGTGAGCACAACATCTTTAGGTAAACCCTGCGATAGATTTGTGGCAAGCAGGCGAGGATCCAGACCATCGGTAGGTTTCGTAAAGACCGCAGCCGGTGTGTTTAAAATTTCGCGCGTCGCGGCGGTACGGAAACCTTCTTTTTGCACCTTGCGAGTTTCTAGGAGTCGACTCAACGCCGCCGCAGTTTTTTTGGCATCGCCGCACACATACATGCCGGGGAGCACACCGATTTCGTCTGGTGCGGCTTTAATGTCGATACGAGCGACTTCGGCTAACGGAAACATTAAGCCACCCTCAGCCGTGTAGTAGCCCAGTTCTGCTCCAAGCGCTAAGACAAAATCTGCCTCGGCAAACAGATGCTCGGCAGGCGCCGAGGCAAACGTACCCGAGATGCCCAGGTTGTACTCTTCGCCCAGAAACAAATCTTTGGCTTGCAACGAAGTGCCGACCAACGCGCCTAATTGCCCTGCAAGCGTAAGAATTTCTGGCTTGGCACCTGCACGTTGCGCCCCAAGTCCTGCGATGATGACAGGCCGCTCGGCGGCGATCAGCTTCTCTAAGAGTGGTTGCAGTGACTCGTCGCTCGGTGCGCCAATCGGGGAGGGTAAGAAATTGGTCGAGGGACGATAATCAAAATCCCAGTCAAAAGATTGTTCTTGCAGCGCCATATCAAGGTTCAGCACAACAGGGATGCGATGCACGCGTGCCGCATAAAAGGCTTCAGCCATTTCATCAGCTAAATTGTCGGCGCTGCTGATGTCGTGAAACCGGGCACCACAGGCTTCGACAAAACGTCGCTGGTCCATTGACTGGATGTTGTTTTTTGCACCCGCAGCAATTTGCCCGGTGATCAGCACCATCGGCGAGCGATTACGTACTGCAATGCTAAGCGAGGTGCCCACCTGGGTCAGGCCTGGGCCACAGGTGATCGTACACAAGCCGACTCGTCCGGTGCTGCGAGAGTAGCCGTCTGCCATGGATACGGCGCCAGCTTCGTTAAACGACGAGACGATATCGATTTTGCCCTGACGCCCTAAAGCGCCCCAAAGCGACATATTGCCATCGCCCATTAAGCCAAAGAGCGTTTTGCAACCTTCGGCCACCAAACCAACCGTGACGGCTTCATATACTTTCATGCGAGTCTCCAGGTTAACGCACCGCTTGAGTGGATGCTTTTGCTATTATTTTGCCCATCATAACCGTTCATAAGCTAGAAAATTCTAATAAATACTTGTAGCATAGCGTCAAGGTTAGTGCTTAGACGCTAATCGAAACGCGCCATTAAAAATCTCAAAACTGGGTCGCGTTCTATCAAACGGGGGGAATTCAATGAAGGTGCTTAAGATCGGTTTTGTCGCCGCGGCGTTGTTTTTTGTTGCTTCCGTGAGCGTTGCTCAACAATATCCACAAAGAGATGTGAGAATAGTTGTGCCGCAAACGACTGGAGGCGCCACAGATTTGTTAGCGCGATTATTTGCTGAAAAATTGTCGCAACGCTGGAGCCGCTCAGTCTTTGTTGAAAATAAAGCGGGGGCGGGCGGAATTATCGGAGTGCAATCGGTTGCGACGGCCCCTAACGATGGGTATACCCTTCTGATGTCAAGCGATGGCCCTCAAGCGATCAATGCGAGTCTGTACAAATCTTTGCCTTACGACCCCATTAAAGACTTTACGCCGATCGCAACGATCGGCTCGGTGGCCTTTTTAATCGCCACGAATAATCAGCTGGGGGTATCTGATTTTCCGGCGCTGGTGAAACTAGCTCAATCTAAACCTGGACTGACGTTTGGCTCAGCGGGAACGGGCTCTTTGAATCATTTAATTGGCGAAATGATCAACCAGGCCGCCGATATAAAATTGGAGCATGTCCCGTATAAAGGCGCGGCGCCCGCCTTGACGGATTTGCTAGGCAACCACGTCTCGACCGTAGTTGCGAGTGTGCCTTCGATTGCGCAGCAGGTTGACAACGGTAGTTTAAAAGCGCTGGCCGTAACGAGTGCCGCCCGATCTCAACGCTTGCCTAATTTGCCGACGATCTCTGAGTTAGGTTACCCGCAGTTTGGCGTCAGTCCTTGGGTTGGTTTGCTTGGACCGAGCAATATGCCTGTAGATGTTGTCGCCCAAATTAGTGCAGACATTACTGTGACTTTGAAAGATCCTGCCGTGATCGCGAAGATTCTCGCCATCGGTATGGAGCCTTTAGCCACGACGCCCGAGCAGTTTAAGACGTTACTGGTACAGGACATTGAAAAATGGAGCCGCGTGGTTAAAAAAGCAAATATTGCGCCACAGTAAAAATCAAACTTTTTTTGATGAAAAATAAAGTTATGTCGATTGCTGCACAAATAAAAGATGTTTCGGCGGCTGCAACAAACACCCAACGCTATGACGCGGTTGTTGTTGGGGCGGGCTTTGCGGGGCTCTATATGCTTAAGCGGTTGCGTGCGCTTGGGCTAAGTGTTCGGGTGTTTGAGGCGGGCTCAAACGTCGGCGGCACTTGGTTCTGGAATAAATATCCAGGTGCGCGATGTGATGTTGAGAGTCTTGAATACTCGTATTCGTTTGACAAAGACCTTCAGCAAGATTGGATTTGGCCAGAGCGTTACGCTGAGCAGCCTGTTATTTTGGAGTATCTGAACCATGTGGCGGATCGGTTTGACTTGCGTAAAGATATTGAACTGAATCAGAGGATATCGTCAGCGTACTACGATAGCGAGCGCTGTCTGTGGGCACTTGCGACGCAGCGTGGTGACTTTGTCGAGGCGCCTTTCTGTGTCATGGCAACCGGCTGTCTCTCAACGGCAAAGCTGCCTGAAATTTCGGGAATCGATCGCTTCAAAGGCAAGTGGTATCACAGCGGATTGTGGCCAGCGCAAGGTGTCGACTTTACGGGGCAAAGGGTTGGCGTGGTTGGTACGGGCTCTTCAGCTGTGCAAATGATACCTTTGATCGCCAAAGAGGCCAAGCAGTTGTATGTGTTTCAGCGCCATGCCAATTTTGTGGTCCCGGCACATAATAGGCCGCTTGATGCCGCCGTGCATCAAGCGCACCAGGCGAATTACGTCGAGCATCGTGCAGAGGCACAGCTGACGCCATTTTGTATTGGAGGGCACCCTAAACCAACCAAGAAGGCTTTTGAGGTCTCAGCCGAGGAGCGCCTCGCAACGTACGAGACCAAATGGGCGAAGGGCGGTGCAATCAGCTTCCTTTATACCTACACCGACCTCTTGGTCAGCAAAGAGGCGAATGAAACTGCCGGCGAATTTGTTCGACAAAAAATTCGGCAAATTGTGAAAAACCCACAAACAGCTGAAGACTTATGTCCAAATGATCACTATATTGGAACAAAACGTTTGTGTGTGGATACGGGATATTTCGAAACCTACAATCGCAATAACGTTCGGTTAGTGAATGTCCAGAAAGTACCTATACAGCAGATTGAACCTGAAGGGCTGAAAACAGAAAACGAAAGCTTCGCATTAGATGCGATCGTTTTTGCAACGGGATTCGATGCGATGACCGGCGCGCTCTTTGAGATTGATATTCGAGGCAAGCAAGGCGTTGAGCTCAAGGCAAAGTGGGCGGATGGTCCGGTAACCTATCTGGGCTTAATGACGGCTGGCTTTCCCAATATGTTTATTGTGACTGGGCCAGGAAGTCCCTCTGTTAAAACCAATATGGTGTGTGCCATCGAACAGCATGTAGACTGGATCGCGGATTGCATAGAACAGCTCCGATTGCAGAGGCTACAAGAGATCGACGCAGACCCAAATGCTCAAGCGCAGTGGACGCAGCATGTCAATGACGTGGGTGACGCGACACTCTACCCCTTGGCGAACTCTTGGTATGTTGGCGCAAACGTACCAGGAAAACCGCGCGTGTTTACACCGTACGTGGCCGGGTTAGATGTATACCGAAAAAAATGTGACGAAGTTACAACCCAAAACTATGCGGGATTCTTGAAGCGCTAACGCACAATTTTTGCTGGAGCAACTAAGAATTCAATGTTTTAATTTTTATTGAGAGAGATCAGAATGACAAAGAGCCGCTATTTCATCAGAGAGTCTGACGTGACCCCTTACAGCCCGGCCAACCATGGCGACACCGTGAATCGGCGGTTGATCGGGCCCGAAACCGTGGGCGCTAAACATCTTGAGGTCTTGTTGGGTGTAGTGGGCGGCAAACTCGATGCCGAAGGTGGTGGTGCTTTGCCACATCGGCATCCCGGTATTGAGCAGGTTTGCTACATGCTCTCTGGTCGCGCACGGGCTGAAGTTGGCGGTGAAACCTGTGAATTGGGGCCTGGCGACTCGTGTTTTTTCCCGGCGAATGAGGTTCATGCTTTTACTCGCATCAGTGAAGAGCCTGTGCGTGTATTAGTCATTTATTCGCCGCCCTATGGCGAGTCAAAAGAAAAGGGTATCGCTGCATGAATCGGCGATGGTCTTGGCTTGCGGCGCTGCTCTTGCTGACGGGTCCGCTGAGTTCTGCCTACGGACAGTGGGTGCCGACCAAGGCAATAAAGATGATCGTGCCCTATGCGCCCGGCGGCGCTGTTGATCTCACGGCTCGGTTGATGGCAGAGCAACTCGCGATCGCTCTAGGCCAACCCGTCATCGTCGAAAATCGGGCTGGCGGTGGAGGCGTAATCGGTGCAGATCTCTTGGCGAAGGCTGGGCCCGATGGCTACACCATCAGTTTTGGCTCAGACCCACCCTTCACCATTAACCCTCATCTGCAGAGCACTTTAAGAGCGGTCGATTAATACCACTTGCTGTTTCAACGTCTAGCCGATTTGCGGGTCTGCCAGAGATCGCGTCCCTCTCTGAATCGCTATCAGGATTCGATATAGGCGTTTGGTTAGGGTTGACCTATCCTGCTGGGGCACCGCAGGCGGTAATTGATCGCGTCAGCCAAGAGTGCGACAAAATTCTGCACACCCCAGCAGTCATCGAGCGTTTTAAAGCGCTAGGTTATGTGCCAGTTGGCGGTAAACCCGAAGCGCTCAAGAACCGCATCGACTCAGACTACCGCCGTTTTGGGTAACTGATTCGCGATAGCAACATTAAGGGCGACTAGCCACCCTGCGTCAGTTTACAAATACATCGAAGACAGATCGCCTGCGCGACCTTGTTCGCTTAGACTTTTTTTGTTGCCCGAAAACACCGAGGCGCCTTGGCGCAAGACGCAAACGTCAGTCGCCACTTTGAGCGCGATTGCCGCCATTTGCTCACTTAGCATGATGGCGACGTTTGACGTTTTGGCAAAGTCGCTGATGAACTGATAAATTTGTGTGGTGATTAAGGGTGCTAAGCCAAGCGAAGGCTCATCCAACAACAAGACGCGTGGGGCGCGAATGGTCGCGCACGACAAGATCATCATTTGTTGTTGGCCTCCGCTGAGCAAGCCTGCATGTATTTTGGCTTTCTCAGCCAAGATCGGGAAACGCGCAAAGACGTCCTCTAGCGCGGGCTTGAGCGCGACGCGTCGCGTGCCGAAGCGCCAGGCAAGACGCAAGTTTTCGTCAACGGTTAAATGGCGAAACAAACGGCGCCCTTCCATCGCATGAGCGATCCCCAGGCGCGAGCGTTCGGTGGCGGCTAAACGCGTAATGTCAGTGCCATCGAGCTTGATCGAACCAGACGTGATCACATTCAGACCTGAAATCGCCCGAAGCAAAGAAGATTTTCCTGCACCGTTTGCGCCAAGAATGGCCGTGATCAAGCCGTCTTTGGCGCCACCCGAAAAGTTTTTGACGGCTTTGATTGCACCATAACTAACCGACAGATCGGTGATTTCAAGCATGTTGTGCCTCGTCGTCGCCCAGATAAGCCGCAATCACAGCGGGGTCTTGGCGCATACCCGGCATATCGCCTTTAAAGATGATCGAACCGCTGTCGAGTACCACGACCTCATCGACCAGACCCATTAAAAAATCCATATGATGTTCAATCAATAAAACGGTGATCCCCAGGCGTTTGAGTTTTACCAAAATTTCAGCCAGCCGCGCCATCTCAAGATCAGAGAGCCCAGCCGCAGGCTCGTCGAGCAAAATAATTTTTGGCTGTGCCAAGAGCGCTCTGCCAAGTTCAGTCATGCGTCTGTAGCCATAAGGCAAACTTTCGACGGCTTGCTCGGCCACCGCTTCGATATCCAGTAGCTGCAAAATTTCGTTGCACTGTTGTAAGGCTTTTGCCTCTTGCGTACGCACCCGTGGCATCGATAAACCCGCTTCAAGCCAGCTGTATTGCATCTTGACGTGCGCGCCTAACATCATGTTTTCGCGCACCGTAAAGTGAGGGACTAAGCGGGGGTCTTGAAAGGTGCGAACCACCCCCATTTTTGCCATGGCAACGTCCGAGCGCGCCGTGACATCAAAGCCTTCTAGCAACACGTGTCCAGCGGTGGGAGGAAACACCCCAGCGATCACGTTTACCAACGTGCTTTTGCCAGAACCGTTGGGCCCGATTAGGGCCGTAATTTGCCCAGCCTGAATATTCAAAGAGACGGCATTGAGCGCAACGAGGCCACCGAACCGCATGGTGATTGCCTGAACTTCAATCCCAGCAGGTTTGGCTTGAATTTTTAAAAATGTAGGCTCATTAGTTGGCGCGTCTGAAAGCTGTGGTTGGGTGGCGGCTGCCAGCCAGGTCTGTCGAATAAAGCGGGGCGGCAAAAAGAGCAGGCCCCCGATGCCTTGTTTAAAAAGGATAAGCGTAAAGGTCAGAATCAACCCATAGACGATGAATTGATAATCAGCAAATAGTTGTAATTGTTCAGGTAGAAAGGTGAAGAACACCGCGCTGATGACTTGCCCTGCGCTTGACCACAGCCCGCCAACGATCGCGACAACCAGCACCTCAATCGAGCGCGAAATTGCAAAACTCTCAGGCCCTAAATACCCCACCAGATGCGCGTAGAAGCCGCCAGAAATTCCTGCCAACAAGCCACTCAGGGCATACGCCAATTGCTTGGTTTGTCTGCGCGCGATCCCAACGCTGCCCGCAGCAAGCTCGCTGTAGTGCATCACAAACAACGAGCGGCCTAAGCGGCTTTGCGAGAAGTTTCTGATAAAAAGCATCGAGCAGGCTGTGATCAGTAACAGCACGCGAAAATAATCAATCGTGCTGAACTTGTAGCCCAAAATAATCAGAGTACCCAAGCCCGCAGACGGCACACCACTTAAGCCCATGACGCCACCGGTCAGATCGGTCCATTCGCGCGCGACTTCTAAAAAAATCTGACCAAAGCCTAAGGTCATCATGGCCAGATAGACTTCTTTGACTCGCCCAGCGGGGTAAGACAGCAAATAGGCAATTAAGCTCGAAACGATCGCGGCCACGGGAATCGTCAGAAACAAATTTAAGCCGAGGGCTTGYGCGAGAATCGCGCTGCCATAGGAGCCGATGCCAAAAAACGCAGCGTGACCTAAAGAGATCTGGCCCGCCATTCCGGTCAGTACATTGATGCTTTGCGTAAACAAAATCGAGACCAAGGCGAAACTCAGAATCTGTAAAGTCGCCCCCCGCAGGTAAGAGGCACCAAAAAATAGTGCGACTAACAACACCGTTAATGCGAGCGGATGAGTGACTAATCTGCTTAGAAAGATACGCAGGGCGTTCATGCTTTGCTCACTTCGGCACGACCAAAAAATCCTTCAGGGCGCAGCGCCAGCATCAGGATTAAAAGCGCAAAGGCGATGCCGTGTTCGGCCGCGGTTGAGATATAGCCACCCACGAGTTTTCCGATGATGCCAACGATAATGCCACCCAGGAGCGCGCCTCCTGAGCTTCCCATGCCACCAAGTACCGCCGCCACAAACCCCATCAGCACTAATTCAAAGCCAAAGGCTGGGTCGACCGTGCCGCTGATTTGCGCAGTCAAGATGCCCGCGATGCCCGCTAGCACACTCGATAAGACAAACGAGCCCGAAACTATGAGATTGACTGGCAAGCCTTGAACAATCGCAAGCTCCATATCTTGTGCGGTGCCCCGGATGGCGGTCCCTAAAACCGTATACCGGGTGAGACCCTCTAGAAGCAAAATAATCAAAATGGAAACGACAAAGATGGCAAGATACTGCAGCGAAATGTTTTGCCCGCTCACGTCGATGACGTCCTGAACGGTAAACAGCACCTCAGGAAACGGAATCGCTTGCGAGCCAAAAAATTTTGACGCAATGCCCTGCAGCAAAATCCCGAAACCGAGCGTTGCGATGACCCAGCCCATGCTGCCTGCCGTCTTCAAGGCCGGGCGCACCGCAATGCGCTCGACAATGACGCCCATGAGAGCAACGATCGCCAAGCCTGCGATAACGGCGATGCCGTTGCTAAAACCCTGAGCGGTGAGTAGCGCCGTTGACACTGCGCAAAGCATCATCACCGCGCCCTGGCCAAAATTGAGCGTCTTAGTTGTCCAAAACGTCAGATTCAGGCCAACCGCGACCAGTGCGTAAACCGAGCCGACGCACCCCCCCGCAAGCACTAAAGAGAGAAAGAAATCCATGCCGAGGCACACCTTACAGGCGTTGAGATCACCCTTTACGGGCGTGTGTGTTTACTCAATCACTGGTTTGAGGTAAAGGGCTCCAGCGGCAGACTTGGTGATCTCAAAGAGTCCGAGATCTTCGGGTTTAAAAGCTTCGTGCAACTCGGCCGTAAAGGTAATCGATGGCACCGATACGCCTGGGAGGCCCTTAGTTTGATTCAGCGCAGCAATGACGGCAGCAGCTTCTGTTGAGCCAGCGCGTTTAATCGCGTCGAGTAAGACCACGGCGCAGTCATACCCATTGCCGACGACGGCCGCCATCGAAATTTGTGGATTTGCGGCGTCAGAGCCGTACCAGCGGTCGGTGCCATGAGCGGCGCGGTATTGATCAACAAAGTTTTGCGCGTAGGCGGGCAAGGGTCGCTTGCCAAAGGCGGCTGGGCTGACTGAGCGTGTACCAATGGCCAGATCAGCTGCGCCATCAAGATAGGGTGCTGTGACCGCCCCGGTTGAACCAAAGAGTGGCGCTTTGACGTTTAAGCGACTCATGTTTTTGCGAATGACTGCAAAGTCAGCGCCAAGGCCCACGACTAGGATCACATCGACATTACTGCGTTGCAAGCGTGCGACCTGCGAGGTCATGTCTTGGCTGCGCTGGTTATACGATTCAATCTGTACCTTCGCGTCAGCGTTGGTGGTGTTGATTGATTTTTTGACGAGCTCGGCCCCGGTGACACCATAGGCTGTACTCTCGTGAATGACGCCGATGTTCTTGTATTGTTTGCCGAGCAGTTGGCCTAAGCGATTAGCCTCTGATTCGTTTGTGATTGCCATTGAGACCACGTTTTTACGTGGTGGCTGACCTTTGCCCTTGGGATAAATCACTGAGGGTGATTGCGCCAGCGGGTTACAGGTCGGACGCCCGTCTGCTTCAAGCATATCCATGGTGGCAAGAGAGGGGCCGCTGCCAGCGGGGGCGATAATGGCTACGATCTCTTTATTATCCAGAATGCGGCGCATGTTCTGCACGGCCTTGTCTGGTACGAGCTGGTCATCAAGCGCCTCGGCGAGTTCAATTTTTCTGCCGTTGATGCCGCCTTTTTTATTCCACTCATCAATTGCCAGCATGACACCACGGCGGTTTCCCTCGCCAAACTCGTTGAACGGGCCCGTCAAAGCCGTTGTCATACCAAGTTTGATGGTTTGTTGTGCCCCGACGATCGGGCTGGATAAAAGTAAAGCAGTCGCGAGCAGGGTCAAACCCCGATACCCCGTTGACATCATCATGTGGTTCTCCTTTTGGTTTCATTTTTAAATTGCGTCAAGCGCCATTTATTTTTTAATCATTTTTTGTATTCTGCCTGAAATTTTTAAATCGTGGTGAGACTTATGCAGAAATTCGCGATAGACGTACTATTTCAAAAAGAGTTTAGGCGCCAGAAGCGTTAAATTATGAGCCTTCTAAAGCAAGCGACAGTCCAGCCATTTTGAAAGCCTTCTATTCTGATCATTTTGTCTTGCCACTTCCCGCGGGACATCGGTTTCCGATGTCAAAGTACCGACTTTTGCGCGAGGCGCTGAGCGGTGACGCGGGCATTGAGCTGCAAGAAGCGCCGTGCGCAACCGATACGCAGCTGTTGTTGGTGCATGAACCGCGCTACCTGCAGGCGGTGCTTCGTGGCCAACTCAGCGAGAGAGAACAACGCGAAATTGGTTTTGTCTGGAGCCCTCAGCTGGTCGAACGTTCGCGTCGCTCGGTCGGTGCGACGATCGGCGCCTGCTGCGCCGCAACACAAGAAGGGGTCTCTGTAAATTTAGCCGGTGGCACTCATCACGCTTATCGCCAGCGTGGAAGCGGCTTCTGTGTGTTTAACGATGTTGCCATCGCGGCAAAGGTTTTGCAGCAAAGCCGCAAGCAAAAGATAAATATCGCGATCATTGACCTCGACGTGCACCAGGGCGATGGCACCGCAGCGATCTTTGAGCAGGACGCCAGCATCTTTACTTTGTCGTTACACGGCGCGCGCAACTATCCCTTTAACAAGCAACAGAGTTCGCTCGATGTTCCCTTGCCTGACGGCTGTGCCGATGAGCAGTATCTTGAGGCACTCGATGCAGCGCTTGCACTCTTAGAGACTCGGTTTGCGCCTCAGTTTGTGTTTTATCTTGCAGGGGCCGACCCGCACGAATCCGATCGTTTAGGCCGACTCAAAGTCACCACAGCAGGGATGGCCGCCCGAGATTTGCGCGTGATGCAATATGCCCAACGTCAGCGATGCCCGCTGGCCATTACGATGGCAGGGGGCTACAGCACTGAGGTGAGCACAATCGTTGACGTTCATGTGCAAACCGTCAGGCTGGCGCATGCGCAGGCAGCAGCCTTTAGGCAGTTTGTGCGGCACTAAGTGGGCGGCAAGGCGATTCAACACTACACTAGCTGACAGAAACCGCTAACACCAAACAGGAGAAAAAATGAAAATCGCAGTCGTGGGTTCAGGGTTGATCGGCCAGGCGTGGGCCATTGTTTTTGCGCGCGGCGGGCATGAGGTCAAACTGTGGGACGGTGACCCTAAGGCCGTCACTCTGGCCTTCACCCTGATTGAAAAACAAGTGGCCGACCTTGAGGCCGCAGGGTTGATCACTGACCCTAAGGGTTTGATTGCGCGTATTCGCTCAAGCGCCACGCTTGAAGAGGTTTTGAAAGACGTTGATTACGTTCAAGAGAATTTGCCTGAGCGGGTAGAAATGAAAAGCGAAATCTTCGCCAAAATGGATCGACTGGCTGCGCCGACCACCGTGCTTGCGAGCTCGACCTCAAGCATCCCCGCCTCGGCCTTTACCGAAAACCTCGCTGGGCGCGCGCGCTGCCTGATCGCACATCCTGTGAATCCTCCTTACTTGATCCCGGTTGTCGAAATCTGCGGCGCACCCTGGACGGATGCTGCGGTTGTGCAAAAAACCTGGGATGTGATGCAAAGCGTTGGTCAAAAACCAGTCAAGATTCATCGCGAATTGCGTGGCTTTGTACTGAACCGTTTGCAGGGTGCGTTACTGCGCGAAGCCTTCAAGCTTGTCGAGCAGGGGTATGTTGATGCGGATGGCCTTGACGTGACGATTCGCGAGGGACTAGGTTTGCGCTGGTCGTTCATGGGACCCTTTGAAACGATCGACTTAAACGCGCCAGACGGCTTGGCTGACTACGCCCATCGGTTCGATGAAATGTATCAGGCAATGTCAACTGAGCAAACCTCTACCGAGCATTGGTCTGAGGCAATCATTGCAAAGCTAGAAGCTGAGCGTCGCGCGCTCTTGCCTAAAGACCAACTGATGGCGCGTCGCCTTTGGCGCGATCGCAGATTGATGGCGCTGGCGGCGCATAAAAAAGCAGCTGAGTAGGGCTTGCAACCGCCCCTAGGCTTCATATGCCTGCCCCCTATTCGCAAACGCGATGGGGTTAATTAAAGCTTAGGCGGCCGACTGGGCATCATTTGCACCGTCAGACAAGCACCCCTTCATAGGCAAAGCAGGGGTGCCGAACCGGGTTTGTGTGCGCAGCTTTTAGCTAAAAGCTATTAAAAAATTAGATAAATTTAACTTCTCTTGGTCATAAACCGCGCTTAAACTTCGAACAGAGGTCAGGTGCAGCCGCGCTTCATAGGCGGCTTGTGCGATTGATGCTCCAATTTTCCCATTTTTCAAAGTCAGGAGGCTATATGGCCCAGCTCAAAGGTTCTAAAACAGAACAGTGCCTGAAAGACGCTTTCGCAGGCGAATCACAGGCAAACCGCCGTTATTTGTACTTCGCAAACAAAGCAGACGTTGAAGGTCAACCAGACGTTGCTGCTCTGTTTCGCTCAACCGCCGAAGGCGAGACTGGCCACGCACATGGTCACCTCGAGTTTCTAGAAGCCTCGGGTGATCCAGCCACTGGCCTGCCCATGGGTTCAAGCCGTGACAACCTGGCATCGGCTGTTCATGGCGAAACCCATGAGTACACCGACATGTATCCAGGTATGGCTAAAACAGCGCGCGCCGAAGGCTTTGACGAAGTCGCCGACTGGTTTGAAACACTCGCAAAAGCCGAGCGTTCACATGCCAATCGTTACCAGAAAGCTCTGGACGCACTGGTCGACTAAGTTTGTCTGCTTGAGCGGGTGTTGACGGCAAGAGCTTGCTCACGCCGTCGCACGCTGCCGTTGGATCTGTGGCCGGCTCTGCTGGTCACAGTTTTTTTAAGTACGTGTTTGCTGCAATAGCTAAGGATTTATCATGTCAAACCGCGAAGGTAACCTCGACGCGCCCACCCGTCACCCACTAGACTGGACCAATCCAGACTTCTATGACGAAGGTAAGCTGCATACCGAAATGGAACGCGTGTTCGACATGTGTCATGGTTGCCGTCGCTGCCTGAGCCTGTGTGGTTCGTTTCCGACCATGTTCGATTTAATCGACGCGACCGAAGACGGCGAAGTGCACGGCGTCGATAAAAAAGACTACAAAAAAGTGGTGGATCAGTGTTTCTTGTGTGACGTCTGTTATGTCACCAAGTGCCCCTACGTGCCGCCACACCCCTGGAACTTAGATTTTCCGCACTTGATGTTGCGTGCCAAAGCGGTGAGTTTTAAAAAAGGCGAAACGACAATGCGTGATGCAGTGTTGTCCTCGACTGACAAACTGGGCATGTTCGCCGGGATACCGATCGTGACGCAAGCCGTCAACGCCGTGAATAAAACTGGTGTGATGCGTTCGGTGATGGAAAGCACTCTGGGCGTAGACAAAAAAGCTTGGATTCCTGAATATGCAACTAAGACCTTTGCGAAGGTCGCGAGTCCTTCAGAGCCCTTTCCAGTCGTAAATGGCGCAAAAACGCAGGGCAAAGTGGCGATCTATGCCACCTGTTATATCAACTATAACGAGCCAGGTATCGGCCAGGACCTAATCAAAATCTTGACGCACAATCAAATCCCGTATGAGTTAGTCGAGAAGGAGGCGTGCTGTGGCATGCCTAAGCTTGAACTCGGTGACCTCGACGCCGTCGCTGCGAACAAAGATAAGAACATTCCAAAGCTCGCTAAGCTTGCGCGCGAAGGCTATGCGATTTTGACGCCGATTCCCTCTTGCACCTTAATGTTYAAGCAAGAGTTACCGTTGATGTTTCCGCTTGAGGCAGACGTGCAGTTAGTCAAAGACGCGATGTGGGATCCGTTCGAATACTTTATCGCCCGCAACAAAGAAGGTTTGCTCAAGACTGACTTTAAAGAAGAGTTAGGCCATGTGAGCTATCACGTACCTTGTCACTCAAGGGTACAAAACGTAGGCAAGAAAACCGCTGAGATGCTCAAGCTCGTACCCGGCACCGAGGTCAACGTGGTTGAACGTTGCTCGGGGCATTCAGGCACTTGGGGCGTGAAAAAAGAGTATCACGACACTGCCATGAAGATCGGCAAGCCGGTGTTCAAAGCGATGGCAAACAACGAGCCTGACTACATCAGTTCAGATTGCCAGTTGGCGGGCCATCACATTGAACAAGGCATGAAAGAAAATGGATTGGTGCACGCTGAGATGGCGCATCCCTTAAGCTTGATCGTTAAAGCGTACGGACTTTAAATAATTACGTCGTAATAATAAAGAAGAGAACACCATGACCAAAATCACACGCGAAAGCCTGATGACCCTCGAGGCGTACCACAAGGCGCGCCCTGAAATGCGCAAGCGGGCGATCGACCAGCGTCGCTTGCGTACTGTGGCGTTAGGCGAGCATCTGAATCTTATTTTTGAAAATGAATTTTTAATGCGCTATCAGATTCAAGAGATGTTGCGCGTTGAAAAAGTGTTTGAAGACGAGGGCATTCAGGGTGAGCTCGACGCCTATAACCCCTTGATCCCCGATGGCTCGAACTTCAAGGCGACGATGATGCTCGAATACCCCAATGAGGCTGATCGCAAAATTGCATTGGCTAAGTTAATGGGGGTTGAACACAAGATGTTTGTGGAGGTTGAAGGGCAGCCCAGGGTCTATGCGATTGCAAACGAAGACCTCGAGCGCTCCACCGAAACCAAGACCTCAGCGGTGCATTTTTTACGCTTTGAACTGACCGCTGCCGCTAAAAAGTCGTTATTGACAGGCGCTCAGCTGATGGTAGGTTGCGACCATCTTGAGTACCCAATGCACGTCGAGACCTTGCCCGATGCCGTGTTGGCCTCTTTGGTGCAAGATTTAAGCTGACCCGCAGCTCGCGGCGCTTAAAAGCCTTCGCCCAGCCCCAATGGCTGGGCGAAGTTGCTTGAGGGGTTGAACTAAGGGTATTCGCCAATAAGGTCTGCAGCGAATGTTCGACTTAAACTTAGACATTTAGTTATCATGGCGGGCTAGCGCTCTGACCCCTTTTGGCTGTTAGCCTTTTTGTCGGGCGTTCTTCGGAGACTGAATGAAACAGCTGCTTGTCGCGGTCGGTTGGGTTGACCGGCTTACAGATTTTTTTGCTGTACTTGCAAAATGGGCAGTCCTGATGTGCGCCTGTCTGAGCGCAGGCAACGCTATTATGCGCTACGCCTTTTCGTACAGTTCAAATGCTTGGCTCGAGATTCAATGGTATCTCTTTGCCGCCTGTGTCATGCTTGGTGCCGCACAGGTTTTGCGTGTCAACGAGCACGTGCGCGTTGATGTGATTTACGGTGCGCTTAAAGCCCGCAGCCGTGCCTACATCGATTTATTCGGCTTGCTATTCTTTTTAATGCCTGCGATGTCTTTGTTTTTATATTTGTCATGGCCTTTGTTTGTGCAAATGCTGCTTTCGGGCGAAGGCTCTCCGAACGCGGGTGGGCTGATCCGTTGGCCAGCAATGCTGACTTTGCCACTAGGCTTTAGCCTGATGGTATTGCAAGGGATCGCCGAGATCATTAAGCGCGTCGCCTGGTTAAATAACGCTTACCAGATGGATATGCACTACGAGAGACCACTGCAATGACCATGCAAGATTTTGCGCCCCTGATGTTCGCGGGGCTGATCGTGATCATGCTGATCGGGTTTCCGGTGGCGTTTTCACTTTCGGCGCTGGGTTTAATCAGTGGCTTTATAGCGATCCAGATGGGCTGGTTTCCAGCAGCCTTCCTGTACAACTTGCCGCTCAATATCTTTGGGATTCTTTCTAACGATCTACTTTTAGCGATTCCGTTTTTTACGCTGATGGGCGCGGTACTTGAAAAGTGCGGTCTGGCCGAAGATATGCTCGATTCAATGGGTCAGTTGTTCGGGCCGATTCGCGGCGGGTTGGGCTACTCGGTCATTATCGTTGGGTTCGTGTTGGGCGCGATCACCGGCACGGTAGCCGGACAAGTGATCGCCATGGCGATGATTTCTTTGCCGGTCATGATGCGCTATGGCTACAACATGCGCTACGCCACAGGGGTGTTGGCAGCCTCGGGCACGATTACGCAATTGGTGCCGCCGTCTTTGGTGCTCGTGGTCATGGCCGATCAACTGGGCAGATCGGTTGGCGACATGTACAAAGGCGCTTGGGGGCCTTCAATCTTGCAGGTATTGATCTTTTTGGGGTACACCTTTGTGCTCTCTAAGGTTGCGCCGTCACAAGTGCCGGGCCTGCCAACTTCCGCTCGAACACTGCATGGTTCGGCACTTTGGCGTAAATGCCTTCGTGGCATCATCCCCTCAGCACTTTTAATTTTTGCCGTACTTGGCAGCATGGGCGGTTTGCCAGGCATGACCTATGCGATTGCGACTCCGACAGAGGCCGGCGCGATGGGTGCGATGGGCGCAATCTTGCTTGCCGCGGTTCACGGGCGCTTGGATTGGCCGATTATTCGCGATGGCATGACGAGTACGATGCGTATCACCGCCATGGTGGTGTTTATTTTGATCGGTTCGCGAGTGTTTTCGCTGGTGTTTCAGGGTGTCGATGGCGCGATCTGGATTGAGCACCTCTTGTCAGGCTTGCCAGGCGGGCAAATTGGCTTCTTAGTTGTTGTGAATGTCTTCGTTTTCTTTTTAGCATTTTTTCTAGATTTTTTCGAAATCGCTTTCATTATCCTTCCAATGCTCGCGCCGGTGGCCGCCAAGCTTGGTATCGATATGATTTGGTTCGGGGTGTTGCTCTGTGTCAATATGCAAACCAGCTTTATGCATCCACCGTTTGGCTTCGCTTTGTTTTACTTGCGCAGCACGGCAGATTCTTTATTCAAAGCGGGCTCGCTGCCGGGCAAAGTGCTGTCGCGCGATATCTATCTGGGGGCAATCCCGTGGGTGTTCTTGCAGCTGATGCTCGTGGCGATTGTGATTTTCTTTCCGCAGACGGTGACGGTGTTTTTAGATAAGCCGAAACAGGTTGATCTAAGCACCATTCGCATCGAGATCCCCGAGAACGATTTGCAACAACCCGATGCTCAAGGCGAACAAGATACAGTCAATGACTTGATGCGCGGCTTGATGAAAGATAAAAAATAAAATGGCTGAACCAACGACTGACCCAACCGCTAGAGCAACGAGTCCGCAAGAAGAGTTTGCCGGTGCGATGCCCTCAGAGCTCCGTACGGATGCCCCCCTTGAGGCAGAGGGCCCGGCGTTCACAGTACTGATCAAGCTACTGGCCTCGGTGCTGGTGGGCGCTTTGATTTTTTGGGGGGCACGCGCCTCGCGTGTCTTGGTGTGGCAAGAGTTTTCGCTGCAAGCGAGCTTGGTCTGGCTAGCAGCCCTCGCGATTGTTCTGGTCGTGTATTACTGGATCTTAAAAAGCCGCACTTCAATTAAGCAGGGTGTCATCGAACAAACCTGGGCCTGGAAAAAACAAGTGCGTATCGCCGAGATACGTCAGGCTAAGTTTATTTACCTGCCCTACTTGAGTTGGTTAATCGCACCGCGTCTGATCGTGCGCACGGGTCCCATCATGACGGTTTTTTACACGGGACACCCCGACGTGCAACGCGCCTTTGCCGCCCTGATGTTGGGCAAGTAATATAGCGAAAAATCTTTCAAGATAATTAAGGAACCACCGTGTTTAGATTGGATGGCAAAGTCGCCTTGGTGACGGGTTGCGGCACGCTCGGCGAGGGCTGGGGCAATGGCAAAGCGATTTCTGTGGCCTTGGCCAGACAAGGCGCAAGCATCTTCGGCTCTGACCTGAATCTTGAGGCCGCACAGCAAACCAAAAAAATTATCGAAGACGAGGGCGGGATTGCGCACGTGCTCACCGCTGACGCCACACAGGCTGACGATGTTAAACGGCTAGTCGACGCGTGCATGGCTCAGTATGGGCGTATTGATATTCTGATTAATAACGTGGGGCGCTCAGAACCCGGTGACCCGGTCAGTATGAGTGAGCAAGTCTGGGACGATCAGATGGATGTCAATGTTAAAGCTGCTTTTTTAGCTTGCAAATATGTGCTGCCGATCATGGAGGCGCAAGGCAAAGGTTCGATCGTCAGTATTTCGTCGGTTGCGGGCTTACGCTATATTGGTAAGCCTCAGGTGGGCTATGCGGCGGGCAAGGCTGCCTTGATGCAACTGACAAAGACGACTGGCGTGCTGTTTGCCGAACGTGGTGTGCGCTTGAACTGTGTGGCACCTGGCTTGGTGTTTACACCACTCGTTAAGCGACTGGCCGACAAATACGCAAAGGGCGACTTTGAAGGTTTTGTGGCGCATCGTCATAAGCAGGTACCCGCCGGCTACATGGGTGATGCCTGGGATGTTGCGAATACGGTTGTGTTTTTAGCCAGCGACGAAGCCCGCTACATTACGGGCCAAACGATTGTGGTTGACGGCGGCCTGACTTCGACAACCCCTTAACTTTTTTAAAGAGATCGCATGAATCATTCTCAAGGCCGACTCGCGGGCAAAGTTGCAATCATCACGGGTGCTGGCTGTGTAGGCCCAGGGTGGGGCAACGGCCGCGCGATCGCAATGCGGTTTGCGCAAGAAGGTGCTCGCGTGTTCGCGGTAGATAAAGAACTGGCCGCAATGACCGACACCTTGGCTCTGATAAAAGAGTTTGATGGAGAGGTCACACCCTACACCTGCGACGTTACCGATAGCAAGGCGATTCAAGGCTTGGTGGCCGCGTGCCTGAAGCAATACGGAACAGTTGATATCTTGGTGAATAATGTGGGTGGTCCGATCCGTGGCGGTCCGATCGAACTCAGCGAAGAAAACTGGGATTCACAGATCGACGTCAATCTCAAAACCGTTTTTTTAATGTGCAAATATGTGATGCCCATCATGGAGGCCAAAGGCGCTGGCTCGATCGTTAATATTTCATCGACCTCGGGCATTCGGTTTTCAGGCGCGCCGCAAGTGGGCTACGCTGCTGCAAAAGCTGGTGTTATACAGTTTGGTCGCGTGGTGGCCGTTGAATATGCCAAAAAAGGTATCCGCGTAAACTCAGTGCTGCCCGGATTGCTGCATACGCCTCTTGTTGAAGCCGTGTTGGCAGGCGCGCAGGCGGGTGGCGATGCCGAAGGCTTGTTAAAGCGTCGGCAGGCGCGTATTCCCATGTCATTTATGGGCGATGGCCGAGATACGGCTAACGCAGTCTTGTTTCTGGCCTCGGATGAGGCACGCTTCATTACGGGTACCGAACTCATTGTCGATGGCGGCATGAGTGCAAAGTGCGACTAAAGAAAAAAGTTTTATAGACACCGGAGACTAAATATTATGAAAGCAGCTTTATTGACGAAGGAAGGATTTCATATCACCGAGGCTCCTAAGCCTGTCCCTACGGCCGACCAAGTCTTGGTGCGTGTGCGTGCGGCGGGCTTGAATCGCGCCGATCTTGGCGTGATCGCGGGTGGTATGCACGGCAGCCAAGGTGGTGAAGGCACCGTACCTGGCCTTGAGTGGGCGGGTGAGATTGCCGAGCTGGGTGCCAACGCGAAAGGTTTAAAGGTCGGTGACCGGGTGATGTGTTCTGGGTCAGGCGGTTACGCTGAATATGCCGTCGCTGACTGGGGGCGTGTCATGTCGATCCCGTCTGACTCCATGAGCTTTGAGCAAGCGACTAGCTTGCCGATCGCCGTAACAACGATGCATAACGCATTAGTCACTGCAGGCGAATTGCGCAAAGGCGAGACGGTGCTGATTCAGGGTGCCTCGTCGGGCGTAGGCTTGATGGCGATGCAGATTGCAAAATTGATGGGCGCCAAAACGGTGATTGGAACGTCGTCTAACGTCGGGCGACGCGCACAACTTAAACAGTTTGGTGCTGACTTTGCGATCGACAACAGCGACCCGCAGTGGCCCAAGCTTGCCACCGAAGCAAATGGTGGCGAGGGCGTTGATCTGATTATTGACCAATTGTCTGGCAAGTTTGGCACCCCTAACATCGAGGCGTGTGCAATTCTGGGTCGCATCGTGAACGTTGGTCGCCTAGCCGGACGTTTTGCCGAGTTTGATTTCGATCTGCACGCACTCAAGCGCATCAAGTACACCGGTGTTACCTTTCGCACCCGTAGCGTAGAAGAGGTGCGCGAGATCACCAGGCTGGCGATGGCAGAGTTGGCTGGCCATTTAAAGTCAGGCAAACTCGCCTTGCCGATCGACAGTAGCTATAGCCTTGACAAGCTTGCCGATGCCTTTGCGCGCATGCGTGCAAATCAGCATTTCGGCAAAATCGTGGTGACGATGTAACTCGAGACAATGATGATCCAGACCATCGAGCAGTTGCGCGGCCTATATGCCCCAGCAAAAGAGCGGGCTGTTAAAAAACAGTTGTCAGCACTTGATGTGCACTGTCAGCGCTTTATCGGGCTGTCACCGTTTGTGGTGGTCTCGAGCGTCGGTCTGGATCAAATGCTCGATGCCTCGCCACGCGGTGGGGCGCCTGGCTTTGTCAAAATCGTGGATACTCACACATTGCTGATACCTGATTCACCCGGTAATAATCGTTTAGATACTCTTGAAAATATTATTCACATCGGCAAGCTTGGGATGCTGTTTTTGATTCCAGGTATGGACGAGACGTTGCGGGTGAATGGCACAGCCTGTTTGTCAGACGATGCTGCAGATCTTGCATTGTGTACGACCGAAGTGCGCACGCCAAAGCTAGCGATCAAAGTCAATGTGGCACAAGTATATCTGCACTGCGCGAAAGCCTTTATGCGTTCAAAGCTGTGGGATATGCAAAGTCATATTGAGCGCTCGTTGATGCCCAATATGGGTGACATGATTAACGAGCAGGCACGAATGACGACGCCGTCAGAAACGCAAGAAGAGATGTTAGCGCGGTATCGCGCCGAGCTATAACAAGCATCGTCACGGCTGTCCGTAGGTTTTTATATAGAGTATAGTTTTTGAAACTCAAACAGACTCAAGCCGCCCAAGAGCGGAAAGCTGAAACTAACCATCCACGCCGAGGAGGGCAAAGATGCTCAAGATCCTAAACGACCGTTTACGCATGCTGATGTTGACGCTGTTGTTGGCTTCATCGGCGAACTGTTTTTCTCAAGATTATCCGAACAAACCAATTCGGTTAGTGATCCCCGTTCCAGCAGGCGGTGGAACTGACATTTTGGCGCGAGTCATGGCGGATCATTTGGTTAAACAACTCGGTCACCCAATCGTTTTTGATCACAAAGGCGGTGCGAGTGGAATGATTGCCGTTGAGAATATGTTGCAAGCTCCTGCCGATGGCTACACTCTTTTGATGGTCTACTCTGGCGTTGTGACTGTCAATCACTCCATGTATAAAAATATCAGGTACGACCCGATTAGAGACCTTGTGGGTATTGCGAACTTCGCAGAAGTGCCCAATCTGTTGATTGTTCATCCTTCGTTTACGGTTCAGTCAGTGAAAGAGCTGATTGCTCGAGCAAAGGCCAATCCTGATAGCATTTCCTATGCCTCGTCTGGTAACGGTGTTTCTAATCATTTAGCGATGGAGCTCTTTAAGCAACTCGCCGGTATCTCGATGGTGCACATACCCCACAAAGGTGGTGCGCAGGCGATGGTGAGCTTAATGGGGGGACAAGTGCAGTTGATGTTTAACAATACACCCGAAGTGCTGCCTCAATTAAACTCTGGCCGTTTAAAAGTTCTGGCGATTGCCATGCCTGAGCGCTCGCCCCTCATGCCAGAGATTCCCACAGTTGCTGAGGCAGGTCTGCCCGGCTTCAGTATCTCGCTTTGGTATGGGCTGGTTGGCGCTAAAGGAATCCCCGTACCCATTATTGAAAAATTGAATGCAGCCGTGCGAACATCTTTGGCGGACCCTGAGGTTCTTGCAAAACTTGCGAAATTTGGTGCCCAACCTATGATTCAATCCACTCAACAATTTGCCGACTTGATTCGATCAGACTCAGCAAAATGGGCGCAAGTTCTTGCAGATGGCAATATCAAAGCAGACTAATTCAATACAGAGACAAATATGCAAAGCAAACTATTTTCACCTTTACAAATTCGTGACGTGGTGATTCGTAATCGCATCGCGCTGTCGCCGATGCTGACGTATTCTGCGGTGAATGGGTACGCGAGTGACTGGCATTTTGCCCACTATGCCAAGTATGCGGTTGGGGGCGTCGGCTTGGTGATGGTTGAGTCGACCAAGGTTGACCCGCGTGGCTGTACAACACCTTCAGACTTAGGCTTGTGGAAAGATGAGTTTATTCCGCAGTTGCAGCGTATTACGTCGTTTGTAAAATCCTATGGCGCCACGGTGGGGCTTCAATTGGGCCACTCTGGTATCAAGGCGCGTAATTCGGTTCCCTGGAAAGGGCGCGCGCCACTCGACGCCAGTCAAAAGGGCGTGGATCATGGTGAAGAGTGGGAGTTGATCGGTCCAAGTGCATTTAGCTTAAGTTCAAAAGCCGCAATGCCTCGCGCGATGACGCTGAAAGATATCCAAGAGCAGATCGAACGCTGGGGTCAGGCGGCTGAGCGCGCAAACCGCGCAGGCTTTGACGTGTTAGAGCTCCATGGCGCGCACGGTTATCTGACGCATCAGTTTTTATCGACCACCACCAACTTGCGCACCGATGCGTATGGTGGCACGCCCGAAAAGCGCATGCGCTTCGCGATCGAAGTCGTCGAGCGCGTACGCCAATCATGGCCGTATAACAAGCCTTTGTTTTATAGAACGTCGGCCGTCGATGAAGTCGGCTGGACAATCGAAGATAGTATTAATCTTGCTAAGGTGCTTAAGAGCAAAGGCGTCGATGTGTTCGATTGCAGTAGCGGCGGTATGTCAGAAAAATCGGCGGTACTGTCACCGGTTAAGCCCTCGTACGGATACCAAGTGCCTTACTCAGAAAAGATCCGCCACGGTGCCGACATTATGACGATGGCTGTTGGTTTAATTATTCATGCGGATCAGGCTGAACATATCTTACAAAAAGGTCAAGCCGATATTGTAGCGATCGGCCGCGAGATGTTGCACAACCCTAATTGGGCGCTTGATGCGGCAAGCAAGCTTGGTCAAGACAATCCGTTTTCGACCGTACCAGACAGCTACGCCTATTGGCTTGAAAAACGCGCGGATATTGGTTTTAAAGACCGCACCTCCACCTGGCTCAAAGGCATCGACACCCCGCAAGTTTGAGTGCTGGTCTTGAAGGAAGTCGCCCCGATCAAAGGCTCACGAGAATGACATGACAGCACCACTAGAGGGCATCAAAGTTGTAGAAATCAGTGTCGCGATGGCAGGCCCCTTTTGCGGCATGCTGTTGGGCGACTATGGCGCAGACGTAGTCAAAATTGAACGTACCGTCACCGGTGACGACAGTCGCGTCTGGGCCCCTTATTTTCATGATTCACTGAGCTATTACTACGCCGCGGCCAACCGTAACAAGCGCGGGATGGCGATTGATTTGAAAACGCCCGAAGGCGTAGCGATCGCGCGTAAGCTGATCGAAGAAGCCGACGTCTTTGTGCACAACTATCGCCTCGGTGCACTTGATCGCTTAGGGTTAGATTACGATAGTTTGTCTGCAGTTAATCCGAGACTAGTCTATTGCGCCATCAGTGGTTTTGGGGCAAGCGGGCCCTTAAGCAAAGAACCCGCAAACGATTTGTTTATGCAGGCCTACGCAGGCTCGATGAGCATCACCGGCGACCCCGAGGGCAGTCCTGCAAAAATGGGGATGTCCGTTGCAGACGTTGGGGCAGGGATGTTTGGCGCGATTGGTGTCATGATGGCGCTTGAAACTCGGCATCGCACAGGTCGTGGCCAACGCGTTGACACGTCTTTGCTTGAAGGCCATATGTCAATGCTGGCTCAGTTCTTCACACGCTATTTTTCAAGCGGTGAAGTGCCGGGCCCGAGCGGCAGTGGCTCGCTAGGTAGCCCAACCTATCGCGCGTATCAGGCCAGTGATCAGTGGCTGGTCATTTCATCATTTAATCAGCGGATGTGGAAAGGCCTGTGCACTGTGCTTGAGAGGCTTGAGTGGGTCGACGATCCAAGATTCTTAAATCCCGAAATGCGTTCGTTGAATCGGTCACTCTTAATTCAAATGATTGGTGACATCATCATTACGCAACCTCTGGCACACTGGCAGGCGCTGTTGATCGAACAAGATGTCCCGTGCTCGCCAGTCAATACGATTGATAAAGTTGTTGTTCAGCCACAAGTGCTCGCGCGCGACATGGTGCATGAGATGGATCTTGACGGCCTTGGCAAAATTGCAATGGCGGGTTTACCAATTAAGTTCAGTGATTCTCCGGGTGAAATTCGCTTGCCGCCACCTCGCCTAGGCCAGCATACGGCTGAAGTGATGGCGGCTGTCGGTTATAGCGCTGAGCAAATTCAGGCACTTGCAGCGCAAGGTACGATCGGGTTAGACCCCGGTTGGGTAAAGGTTCCCAAAGTAGGTCGGTCGGCGTAAAAGCACTTGCGTGTCGCTGGAGCGTTCCGTCACTGGCGCGCTGTCAGCGTTCGGCGTTACTTAGCTCAACGTTACGCATCAATCAGCAAAAAACCCTGGCCGCACCCGCAATCGATTGATAAACACAGGCTGCAAACCCACGCTTAGCAAGTGCTCTGGTGTCGTGGGCAAGCGCTTGGGCTGCCAAGCCGGGTCGACGATATCTTTTGGCCAATTAGGATTCAAAATTGCAGAGCGTCCTAAGGCAATGACATCGGCGCCAAGATCTAATACTTTTTGAGCATCGTTACGATCCCAGATATGTCCTGCGGCAAATATTGGCAGATCGGAAGGTATCACGCGCTTAAAAATATCTAGCGGGTGTTCAGCAGGTCGTTTGATCGACGGTTTAAAGGCATCCCACAAAGACATATGTAAAAAATCAATACCATCATCGGCGAGCCATTTCGCGAGTTGCAGACTTTCGTCCAAATCAATGCCGCGCGCGTTGCCGCCGTCTTCGGGTGAGATCCGAACGCCTACGATAAAGTCCTCAGGCACTCGGGTACGCACCGCTTGCATTGTTCTTCGTAAGAGTCGTGCACGATTTTCGTACGAGCCGCCCCATCGATCGGTGCGGTGATTTTCGGTCGTACTTAAAAACTGCGTAAACAGATAGCCATGCGCGCCATGAATTTCAATGCCGTCCATCTTGGCCGCGTGGGCACGCACAGCTGCCTGTGCAAAATCTTCGATGACTTGTTCAAGATCGTGTTCGGTTGCAGCTCTGGCGCCTGTCGGCCCGCCATCGCTCGCGCTAATCGGCTGCCCTCCACACACCGTTGGATCGGCGCGCAAGCCACCATGAAAAATTTGCATTAAGGCTAAACTTTTGCGTTGATGCATGTCTTGGGCGAAACGCGTCAAACCTGGTAGCTGCGCATCATCAGAAATTCCAAGCGCACCCGGCCAGCCTTGCCCTAACTTTGAAACGTGTGCCGCGCATGACGTGACGATTCCGAAGCCACCTTCAGCCCTTAAGTTTAACCAATGCAACTCTTCATCACTCAGCGTGCCGTCAGCATGGCTTTGTGAATTGGTGAGCGCGGCGAGTGTCAACCGGTTTGGCGCCCAAACACCATTGCGAAAACGAAAAGGTTCAAACAGATCTTTTTTTTGTGTCATTCAGAGCTCTCAGGGATAATTTTTTTGACTTTGATGCCTAGCGCGCGTGCGAACAGTTGACGTAGCGGCTCAAGGAGCAGCACGACAAGGACTAGCACCCAAATGGCGATGGCAATTGGGCTGGTATAGAAGACTGAGATTTCGCCCAGGCTCATAAAAAGCCCCTCGCGCATGTGTTTTTCTATTAAGGGCCCTAGCACTAAGCCGACCACCATCGGCGCTAACTGAAACTCAAGCTTACGCAGCGTGTAGCCGATCAAGGCCA
Organism: Alcaligenaceae bacterium; assembly: GCA_002737415.1. Lineage (GTDB taxonomy): Bacteria > Pseudomonadota > Gammaproteobacteria > Burkholderiales > Burkholderiaceae_B > Zwartia. The sequence goes on from NSIQ01000026.1 coordinate 118,609, forward strand.
CGACGAACAGCATCCCTACGTCCAGCATACTGTTGCGTACGCTATAGCAACCGACCGAGGCGACCATCAAAATAATTGGTAAGAAAATATGGTTTGGTACGCGTAATAAACTCACCCAGACGCTGATCAACGGTACATTTAAAATCACCAGCATCACATTGCCGACCAGCATCGAAGCAATCACCCCCCAAAAGACTTGAGGATGCGCCGTCATCATCATGGGGCCTGGCTGCACACCGTGCACCATCATGGCAGCCAGCATCAGTGCTGTGACTGGACCAAACGGTATCCCTAGCGCTAATAAAGGCACCATCGACGAAGTGGCTGCCGCGTTATTTGCGGTCTCGGGGCCGGCCACGCCTTCGATCGCACCCTCGCCAAGTTCGTGTTTATATTTCGAAACGGCTTGTTCAAGGCGATAAGCGGCAAAGCTCGCGAGCGTGGCAGAGGGGCCGGGCAGTAAGCCAAAGATAAAACCTAAAACCGTACCTCGTCCATAGGGTGCAACGGAACGACGCCACTCTTGGCGCGAGGGAAACATATCTCTTAGCTTGACCGGTAAGGGCTTGACCTGCTTCTGTAAGGTCTCAACCACACTCATGATCTCGGCAATGCCATATAGCCCGACAACGAGGGCCACCAGCTCAACGCCCAGAGTCAGCTCAGCCAAACCGAAGGTAAAACGATCTTGACCTGTTACGGCCTCTTGACCGACGGTACTGAGCATCAGTCCAATCGCCATCGGAAAAATACCTGCGGCTAACGTACCGCCGGAAATTCTAGAAAACAGCAGCAGACCGCCTGCGGTGAGGGCAAAGAACTCTGCAGGCCCAAACAGTAAACCCACCTCGGCCAAAGCCGGGGCAAAGAGCATGACCCCGACTACCGAGATCACGCCCCCAACAAACGAACCCGCCGCCACAACCGTCAAGACTGCGCCCGCACGACCTTTTTTTGTGAGCTTATAGCCATCAAGGCAGGTAATGACTGAGGCCGATTCACCCGGCATATTCACCAGAATTGCTGTCGTCGAGCCACCGTACATCGCCCCATAAAACATACCGGCCATCATAATCAGGCCACTCGTTGGATCGAGTGAATAACTCAGAGGCAGGATCATGGCGATCCCCGCGGTAGGCCCAAGGCCTGGCAAGACGCCGATCAACGTACCCGCAAGCGCGCCCACTAGAGCAGCTAATAAGTTGTTGAACGTGAACGCAACACTCAGTCCGTATAGAATTCCGTCTAGTGCATCCATGGCGATGGTGACCTATTATTTTTTTTAAAGAAAGAGCGCGAACGACGGCATTGGAACTTTTAGCAACGCGATAAAGCATAAATAGATGGCACCCGTCATCAGTGCGGCGTACGCGCTACAACGTAGCCAAGAGAGCGGTGATAACAAGCGCATTAAGAGCAGCGCAAAGCCCCAGCTACTCAAGGTATAGCCTAGCCAAGGCATCGTCCCAAAATATAGTCCCAGCAGGGCGATCAGCTTAAAGAGGCGCGCGCGGTCTTGGCCGGCAGGTATCTCGATGCCTTCAGCACGTGGTGTTTTCCAGCCCTCCACGATGGTCGCGATGCTGGCAAAGCAAAGAATCGCGCCTACTAAGACCGGAAACAACCCAGCGCCCGGCGCGTCCATCTCTCCAAACGGCAGCTGCATCGCTATCGCAACATATCCAGCCGACAATAAGAGTCCGAACCCCCCCGTCGACAGATAGGCGGTACGCTTTGAAATCGTGCGATTAGACATAGTGTACTTTTAAGGTTTTTGTTCGAGTATTTTTAATAGTTCGGCAAAGGTCTGGGTATCGCGCACGATTTCTGCGCTGAGCGCTTCAGGGGTTTTGGGATCGAGCGCATAGCCCTCTTTAGCAAAGGTCGCAAACTGTGCGCTACTGATCACTTGTGCAGATGCACTGACTAATTTTTTCAAAACATCTGCAGGCAGACCTTTGGGTGCCATGACATAGAACTGGGCCGACAAAGTGGTTTGATACCCCGCATCAATCGTTGAAGTTGCCTCAGGCACAGGATCATAAGTACCCTTTTTAAATACGGCCAACACACGGACCTTCCCAGCCTGTACCTGACCGGGAATCCCTACCGCACCGGTGAAAAGCGTCGCCTCAACCCGGTTGCCTAAAAGTGCCAATAAAGCTTCACCACTGCCGCCCGTAAACGGAATCGTGCGAAGCTTTAGTTCGCTATTTCTGTTGAATTCTTGTGCGACCAAGTCTGGTACGGTACGCAAACCTGATACCGAAGCGCGGACCTTATTAGGATTATTTCTAACGTGCGTTAAAAATTCTTCAAGTGTTTTCCAAGAAGAATCTGCTCGCACCACCAATATCACGGGCATCTCGCCAAGCTTAGCGATCGGCTGATAGTTCTCTGGTGTTTTGAAGGGTAAGTTTTGATTTACCAAGGGCTGATAGGCCAAGATGCTGTTTGTTCCTAAGCCAATCGTATAGCCGTCTGGTTTAGCCCGCGCAATAATGCCAAACCCAATCGTACCAGAGCCGCCGGGTTTGTTTTCAACATTCACTTCGACACCCAGAACTTTCTCGAGTTGTGTGGAGAATTGTCTTGAGATTGGATCGGTTGAGCCGGCGGGTCCGTAAGGTACGACAAAAGTGATGGCGCGATTCGGATAAGACTGCGCTGTGGCACTGAACGTGAAGCCAGTGAGCAGCAGTGCAAGCAGAGTCGCGAGCACGAGCCGAAGACGCGCGATCCAACAAGAGGTTGTGCAGTTACAAACTCGCATGGCAATCCTTTTAACGATCTACACCCATTATGTTGCGATAGTTTTTGTCTACAGCTGAAAGCGTACCTAGGCGCAACATCATCTCGGTATCCATCGTGCCCGATATTCCTGGATTGGTTGGCAGGTCACAGACGACTTTGTTGGCTTTGACCTCGGCAATCTGCTCTGGTGTCATCCCTAATACGTCGCGCAAGATCGCATCGTTATCTTCACCAAAGCGTGGCCCTGGCTTTTTAATGTGCGCGTCGCGAAAGCGTAGTTTGTACGGACGCCCGATAATCGGACGCGGGCCAATTGGCGCGGGGTGCTCGACACGCTCATAAAAACCGCGGTGTTTTAAATGCTCGTTGATGAACAGGTCTTTACTGTGCAGGACCGGGCCGCTGGCGATATCTTGCGCTTGCAGCAAGCGGGTTAACTCAGTGACTTCACGAGACACCGTCCACGCCGACACCAGCGTGTTGATCTTAAAGCGGTGCGCGCGACGTGCGACGGCAGTGGCGTAACGCTGGTCTTGCGCGAGGGCAGGTTGGCCCATCAGCGCTGCGAGCTTGGACCAACGCTCATCTGAATCCACTGTGATGGCAATCCATTGATCGTTACCACTGGCGCGATATAAATTGCTAGGCACATGCTCAAGGTCTTCATTGCCGATTCGAGGGCGGTCAGTGCCATCGAGTTGCTTTTGAATCAAAGCCTCAGGAATCAGTGAGAGGCCTAGTTGATACATGCCACAGTCGATCCACTGACCTTCTCCGGTCTTGCGCATGTGGACAATCGCCGCCCACAGCGCGTTCATGCCCGCCCAGCAGGCAATAAAGTCTGGATAAGATTGGCCAACTTTCCAGGGCTTATCGCCTTCGTAGCCGGTGTAGAAGGTCACACCCATGGTGGCTTCAAGCGTCGTGCCTTGGCTTGGAAACGCTGCCCAAGGCCCGCTTGAGCCATAGCCGGTATTCGACAACATAATCAGCGAGGGTTTAATCTTTTTGAGTTCGTCGTAATTCAAGCCCCACTTGCGCATCACACGCGGCGTATAGTTCTCAAGCACGATATCGCTTTTGCGCACCAAATCGCGAAAAATCTCTTGACCTTTTTCTTGACCCAAATCAAGCGCCAAAGACCGCTTGCCACGATTGACGACATAAAAAATACCCGAACGATTCCAGGGATCTTGTGCCGGATCATTATCCAGATAGGGCCCAAAGGCTCGACCACGTGTTTGATCAAGTTTGTGTGGCGCTTCAATCTTGATGACCTCGGCACCTAGGTCGCTTAAGAGCCCGGCCATATACGGCACGGCAAAGACGTACGACAAATCAAGAACGCGAACGCCGTCTAAAGGAAGTTTCTTTTTCTGTTCCATAGTCAGTGTCCTGCTTCGGTCGTCACGTCAAGGCTTGCGAGCTCGGTGGTGCTCAAGCCAAGCTGCGTGACAAGAATTTCGTGACGATGTTCATCTAGCATGGGCGAGCGACGACGCACCTTTGTTGGGGTGACAGATAATTTAGTGAGCTCTGCCGGAAATTGTAAGTGTGTGTTGGTCGCGGGATGTGCGACTTCAGCGAACGCTTGACGTTCATTGAGGTGTTCGCAGCTCAGCAGGTCGTCTGCGCTTTGCACCATACCGATTAAGAGTCTTTTTGTTGCACCCGCAAGAAACACTTCCTTGGCATCACGATCTTGTACGCACGCTTCAAGTAACGCACGCACTTCGGGGACGCGCTTTTCGCGCTGTGGTGGGCTCGCGAATTTAGGGTCGCGAAACTCTGGGCGACCAAACAATTCGGCCAGCGTTTCGAACGGCGCACCTCCGCCGGTTTGAAAGGCCAAAAACCCCTTACGTGCCGCGATGGGTTCGCCCGCGAAGGGATCCTGGACAATGGCTCGACGACCTTGCACGGCACCTAAAAAACCGTAGTACGACTGATTCAATACCAATTCAGAGGCTAGGCACTCATGAATGGATACGTCAACGTGCTCACCAAACTGATCGGCTTGTGCAGCGGCAAACGCCATGATTGAGGCGTAGGCGGCGGTCAAGCCGGCGCAATAAAAGGATTGCGATAAGCCATGTTTGAGTGGTTCGCGATCGACCCGCCCGCTAATGGCCATGATCCCACTCATCGCTTGCAGGGTGAGATCGCTAGCACGGTACTGAGAATACGGACCGGTTTGACCAAAATTCGTGATTGAGGTCACGACAAGGGTTGGATTCCACTCAAGCAATTGATCCACGCTATAACCCCAGCTTTCAAGTCTGCCGGGTTTAAAACTCTCGATCACGATATCGCTTTGCTCGATCAGCTTAAGCATGACTGGTCGACTCGATGCTAAGCGCAGATCGAGCGCAACGCTACGTTTGTTCCAGTTGAGATACTGAAACAGCAGGCTTTGTTCGGTCGTTGCGGCATCGGTTTTCAGCGGTGCGAGATAACGCGCAAAGTCTCCCTTGCCGGGTTGTTCGACTTTGATAACGTCTGCACCGTAGTCGCCTAGCAGCCGGGCCGCAAAGGGCCCAGCAATGCCATGACTCAGATCCAGAACGCGGACGCCCTGTAACGCATGTTGCATACGGACCCTACTTAGGCTGCGGGCGGAACAAAAGGATAAGGAACAGGTTTGCCATTTTTATAAGGCAGTGCAACCGTTGCAGTACCCGGCGTTGACTCTTTGCCCGCATCGTTGAGAATGCCAAGCTCGATATCAATTAAGCCGTACCCTGGGCCTTCGCGTTTGGCGGTCACTCGACCCCAGACGCGTACCGCCTCTTCAACAATATTCATTGCGCGAAACTGAAAGCTGGCTTTCCAGGCCCAGCCGTTTGGCCCCGCCCAATCAGCAAGCATCTGCATCACGAATTGTTGCTTGAGTGAGCCGTTAATCAGCAGCCCCGGCAATTTATCGTGCTCCATGGCAAAGGGCTTGTCGTAATGAATCTTGTGCCAGTTTTCCATGGCAGCAGACCAGCGCATTAAGTGTGCTGTGGTCAGAGGGCCTTTTTCAAGACCGGGGATGTCAGAGCCAATCGCGACATCTTCAAAATTAGGAGTGGTACCGAGCGCCATATTATTTTCTCCGGATTTGTGTGCGACGGGTGCGGATCAACAGCTCACCATCACCATTTCTAAACTCTGTCTCTGTGACAACCAACACGATGGGGCCTTTGCTGGTTTCTTTCTCGCTGATGTCTGCGTAGCTTGACGTCTGGCTGACGGTCTCGCCATGGCGTGCGTAGCGAAAGAACTCAATCTCTGAGCCACCATTGAGAAGCGCATAGCCGTTCAAGGGCTCAAGCGCGGGCAAGCCGCCTGAACTCGTGGCTGCCACGATGCCATCAAAGTCGAGGTTGCGCGCATTGGCTTGAATAGGATCTGGCACGCCAAAGGCGCGTCGCGCCAGATGTGTCGGGTAAAGCGGTGGCGCAACGGGCCCGCCATAGCGGGCATTATTGGTACAAGGCTTATCAAAGATCGGATCTTCGTACATGATGGCTTGTGCGTAACGGCGCACGGCACCACGTTCAACGGAATCACACGCCATTTCAGTCGTGGATTTCATTCCGATATATTTTTTTAGTGAGTCGGAAAGGGCGGACATTTTGAATCTCCCAGGATAGTAAAAAGAATGACTGATGCTGACTGTGGACTAATTCACTTTAACACCGGCGTCTTGCACAATTTTTTGCCAGCGCACGACTTCGCCCCGAACAAAGACTTCGAACTCAGGGGTAGGCAAGGGACGTTCAAGAATATCGGACCCACTCTTGATCAAGCGATCGCGCACGGCGGGGTTGGTCATGACTTTAATGATGGCAGCGTTTAGGCGCTCAATGACAGATTTGGGTGTGGCTGAGGGCGCACACACGCCGTTGAACCCACTGATGGCAAAACCATTTATCGTCTCACCGATCGTAGGCATCTCAGGCAGTTGAGTCGCTCGGTTTGTCATTACGACGCCGAGAGCTCTGACGTGACCTGACTTGACAAAGGGTAGGACGGGCTCTAGCACGGCAAACGACATGGTGGCACGACCTGCGACGACATCGGCGATGGATGGTGAGCTGCCTTTGTAGGGGATATGGAGCATCTCGGTGCCCGTCAGCTTCATGAAAAGCTCACCGGACAAGTGACCAGGGCTGCCTGTGCCATACGAGGCAAACGTGAGTTTGCCAGGTTGTGCTTTGGCCAGTGCGATGAGCTCGCTTACGGTGTTCGCAGGAACAGACGGATGAACGACGAGTAATAGGCTTGCACCCAAGTGCATGGTGACGTGGGTAAACGCCTTCAATGTGTCAAAGTTTAGTTTGTACAGGCTTGGATTGATCGCGTGTGCGGTCGTACAGATCAGCAGTGTGTAGCCATCGGGCGGCGCGTTCGCGACAAACTCAGTGCCGATAATCGTGTTGGCACCCCCTTTGTTCTCAACCATCACGGTTTGACCAAACTCTTCAGTCAACCCGAGGGCCATCACACGCGCCACCGTGTCAGCCCCACCGCCTGGCACGTAAGGCACCACCAGTTTGATGGTGCGGCTCGGAAAGCTTTGCGCCCAGGACGCAGAGAGCCCAGCGCCGAGTACGGCTGCGCATACGATCAGGGCTCTGAGAAGGTGTGCGCAGGGTGTCATGTGCTAAGCCTTTGGCGTCAAGTAGCGTTGTGGACTGATCGTGAATTTACTGCGACAGTTCAATGTGTCGAAGTAGTACCAGTCGCCGTCATGAAACTGACGCGTCCCTTTAGACGGATCAATTTCTTTGGCGCCATGGGCGGTTTCACCTGTTTTGGATTCGGCTCCTTCGAGGTCGATCGCTTTACCGCAAACTAGACATCTCATCACGCGTATCTCAAAAATTAATATTGATAATCAAAAAATCGATACAACAACCAGCCATCACCGACTAGCTTTCAGACCTGCACCGGAACCGGCTGTCCAAGTACAACATGCCCGGGCATATCCAAGAGCGCCTGGGCAATTCGCTCACGATGCTCGTAACTAGTGCCCAAGCGCATCGACCAAGCGGTGACCCGCCGTAACCAAAGGTGCAAGTCAAACTCCATCATGAAACCAATACCGCCATGAATGGACTGCGAGTTGCGACAGACCGCAGGGCACTTGTCATTACAAAATGCTTTGGCTTGCGACACTTCAACTCGCGCAGGCATACCGTTGTCCATTTTCCAAAGTGCTTCGTACGCCAGCAGTTCGCCACCATCGATCGAAATAATCATGTCGGCACACGTGTGTTGAATCGACTGAAAGGCACCAATTGGCTGACCAAAGGCTTCACGAAACTTTGAGTGATCAATCGCCATCTCTGCATCGATACGTGTGGCGCCTAGAATTTGGGTGCATAACAAGACGGTCGCAAGATCAAGGAGGTCTTGCATGATTGGCCAACCCTGATTCAGGCTGCCCAGCATATTTACTTTCGGCACACGCACTTGCTCAAACATCACTTCGCATTGTTGGTCTTTGGCCAAGGTGCGCAGTCTGGCATGAGAGATGCCGGCGGCGTTCGAATCGATCAAAAACAATGAGATACCCGCGTTGCTGGCAGAAGCTGGGGCCGTGCGGCAGGCCACTAAAATTTGATTGGACGCGGCAAAGTTATCAACGAAAAGTTTTTTGCCGGTGATCATAAAATGATCGCCCTCTGCGACGGCCATTGTTTTGACCGTTTCAGGTAAAAAACGTGGATCTTGCTCTGAAAAGGCCCAAGTCAAGATCGTTTTGCCCTCTGAGACGGCTGGCAAAATACTTTGGCGTTGCGCCTGGGTGCCTGCTTTCTGGATCGTGAGCGAAGTCACCGCAGTACTATGCAACGGAATCGGTGCCATTGCGCGGCCGACCTCTTGCATGACGAGGCCCAGATAGGTGAGCGGTAAGGCTTGACCGCCGTACTCTTCGTCCAAACACATACCCGTCCAACCCATCTCGGTGCATTTTGCCCACAGCTCGGGAGGATGGCCGATCGGGTCTTCTTCCATTTGACGTACCAAGGCGGTCGAGCATTCTCCTTCAAGAAACTCGCGCGCACTTGACGCCACTAACTGTTCTTCATCGTTTAAAAGCACGTCCATCTTATTTCCTATATGTTCTTCAATGACTGCAGCGTTGAATTCCTTTTTGCCGAGGGCTCAGGCTACTTGACCACCGCTTTAGCGCGACGCATCGAGGGCATTTCAAGCCCACGCTTTGCGACTTGATCACGCATGATCTGCACGCTGCCGTGATTGATGCCCGACTGAAAGGCGCCCATCGTGTTGTGTGCGAACACGCCTTTTTCAACCGCGTGCGGCGACCCATTGAGCAGTGTGCCGTACGCCCCTAACATTTGCGTAATCGCCTCAGTCGTTCTGACACCGTGCTCTGGCGACCAAACTTTTTCAGCCGAACCTTCGTAGGTAAAGTTGCCGCCGCGCTCAACGATTGACATGCTGCGCATCGTCATCAACCGGCACACCTGCGCTTCAATCCACAACTCGGCAATCTTGTCACGAATGGCTGGATTGTCTTTGGGCGCGTAACCCCCGAAGTCGTTAGCCTTGACCCAGTTCACGATATCTTCGTCGCGGCGCACCGAGCGCAAGTAACGCGCCGCGCCAACGCGATCAAGGTTCAAGCCCATTGAGCCCACACGCCAGCCTTGGTTTTCGCGACCGAGCAAGCACGATTCGTGAATGCGAACATTTTCAAAGAAGACTTCGTTAGTACGTGCATCGCCGTAGGTGGTACCGCGCGGTGCTCGGGGATTGTTTTGAATCGTCCAGAGTGGGCGCACAGTGAGGCCGGGCGTATCCATCGGGAATAGAAAAATCGAAATGCCGTCATGACGACTTGCATCGGGATCCGTGCGCGCCATCAGATACATGTGCGTGGCATGGTGCGCAGACGTTGTGTACATCTTCTGCCCATTGATGGCAAAGTGATCACCGTCGCGAATCGCCCGGCAGCGCAGCGCCGCTAAATCAGCGCCTGCATGCGGCTCGGTAAAGCCAAGTGCGAAAGAGTATTCCATCTTGATCAGCTTTGGCAGATAGTGTTGCTTCTGCTGTTCGGTGCCCACTGCCATGATGGCGGGTGCGCCGCTACCAACTAAGCTGATCGGCAAGCCGGCTCGTTGAAATTCTTCTTCAATAATATTTTGACTGACCCGATTGCCATCAGCGCCACCATACTCTTTCGGGTAGCTATAACCCAGCCAACCGCGGTCATCGATCTTTTGATAAAGCGCCGCCACTAAGGGGCCGCGCTTGTTAGACAGGCGCGCGCCTTTGCCGGCTTCATGCGCCTCTTCGGTGGCATCAAGTTCTGCATACACCTCCGGCGTCATATGCGTGCGAATAAAATCCAACACGTCGCGACGCAGTTGCGTCTGTTCTTTGGTGTGACCGAAATCCATCTGTCTACTCTCCCAATACGCCGCGCGCGTCAATGCGCACGCATAAGTTCTTTGCACAAGAGCCCCAAAACGTTGTGGCTAGAGGCAGTAAGAAGGTGTTTAAGTGGCCGAGGAGGGCTGTATTGCTGCAAGTGCACAACTATCAATATGCGAGGATTCGGCGAGAATCTGATCGATCGTTTGGCATATACCAAGCGTTGAACCGCTTCAGGCTGCAACTTCAGCTTTGTCTCAAACCACTTGTTTTTAAAACTATTTGTATAGGATTTATCCTAGCATAAAGGCCTAGGCTCGGCATCTCATTTCTATCCGCCATGTGGACATGTTAGTTGTGCGTGAGGCGTTTCGGGTAAGCGTCGAGTAATCGACTTTGTTGCGCAGCCCGATTCAGACAAGCTAATATCAAATCTGAAAACTAAACTTGGAGACATTGCAACATGAAGATTTTATTTTTTAATGATTTCAAGCTAGGGATTCTGAAAGGCGACCAGGTGGTTGACGTGTCTGCTGTGGTGGCTGACATTCCACATCTGGGTCCCCATGATTTGATCAATGGTTTGATCGAGCGCTTTGACGCTTATCGCCCTAAGATCGAAGAGGCCGTTCGCAAGGGTACGGGTGTGCCAGTGAGTTCGGTGCGTATTCGTCCGCCACTGCCTAAGCCGGGCAATATTGACTGCATGGCGGTTAACTACATGGAAGACGGCACCCGCACCGCGCCGGCGCCTATCAACGCATTTCAAAAAGCGCCCGGTGCGATTATTGGCCACGGCGACACGATGGTGCTGCCTGACGTTGCTGCCAGTGTGTTTGAAGGCGAGGCCGAGATCGCCTTGGTCATCGGCAAGCGCGCAACCAATGTGACTGCCAAAGATGCGATGAATTATGTGTTTGGTTATGTCAATTTTATTGACGGCTCAGCACGTGGGTTAGGACCTGAAGGTAACGTGTTTTTTCAAATGAAATCGCGTGATACGTTCGCACCAATCGGGCCTTACATTGTGACGGCTGACGAGATCCCCAACCCGCAAAAGCTGCAGATTCGCCTTTGGAACAACGGCAAACTCATGCAGAATTTCAACACCGATGACATGGCGCATAATATTCCACGCTGCATCGAGTGGGTGAGTTCGATTCACACCCTTGAGCCTGGCGACATTGTGGCAACAGGTACGAATCATCGAGGCCTGAACGCCTTTATAGACGGCGACAAGATTGAGCTCGAGTGCGAAGGATTAGGTCGCTTAGCGTTCAATATTCGCGACGACTTAAAGCGGACCTGGGGTCGTCAAACACGACTTGAGCATGCGGATGCGAAGTTGCCAGGTGTGCACACGCCGCAGTTGAGTGGTAAGTACAAAAAATAACCAGAGTTAAAGTCAAAAAGCTACGCCCCAAAAAAATCGAGGCGTAGCTTTTTATGCTCGCTTAAGCGAGAGACTTTTCAGCCACGGCATTGCGCCCAGCGATGCGCCCAAACGCGAAGCACTCGCCGATATTGCCGGTCCCTTGATACAGATAGCTGTACATCGAGCCCATCTCACCCGCGCTGTAAAGGCGCGGGATCGGAGTGCCGTCAGGCCGCACGATCTGCGCGTGTTTATTTCGACGCGGCCCACCCTGCGTGTTGAGCATTGAGGGTGATAGCTCGACCGCATAAAAGGGACCTGAGTCGAACGGTGCGAGCATCTTAGTGCGTCCGAAATCGCTATCAGAACCAGCAGCACACTGTGCGTTCCAGCGCGCCACGGTTTGGTCCAAACTGCCCGCGGGTAATTTCAGTAAAGTGGCAAGTGCCGCGAGTGTTGGAGCCGACTTAATCCATCCCTTGGCGAGTTCAGCCCGATTGTCTTTGCTCCAGGCATAGCCGCTCATAATTTGTGTCCAGCCGTGCGTTGGCTTGCCGTCATAAATCGGGCCACCATCGAGCATGGTTTGATCAAAAATCATGCGCATTGGGCAAGGGGTACGCAAAGCTTGCCATTTACCATTTTGCTCAACTTTACCGTGACGCGTTTTATATTTTTCGTCGGTAAAGCGTTTGCCATCTGGGCCCACTACGAGCACACCACCGACTGGTTCGTGCGAAAAATGTAGCGCCATCATCGAGAACGTGGTTGGATATTCAGGGACCTTGAGCGCCATTGATGGGCCGGCAAAGTTATTCATGTGCCACAAATCCGCACCGACTTCCATCGCCATTCGGATCCCGTCACCCTCGTTAAACGGGCTGCCCGAGGTGTAGCAGTAAGGCAAGCCACTCAGATAGTTACGAATCATGTCTTGATTGTTTTCAAAACCACCACAAGTCAGTACCACCGCCTTATTGGCCTTAATGTTGATGGGTTTGCCATTTTGCAAGGCGACCACACCAACAATGTTTTGCGTCAACGAGTCTTGTAACAAGCGCTGCCCTGGGCAGTCAGAACGTATCTCAATGGGTCGCGCGCGCACCGCTTGGTCGAGCATCTCCCAGGTCTTTGAATAGCCCAGAATGTCGCCATGGTGGTATTTATGTACGCATTCAGCGCCCGGCAAGTCCGGGAACTCGATGCCTGCTGGTTGAAACTGGTGCTCTTGTGGATCGCCCCCTATCGAGCTGAGCCATGCATTATTTTTACACATTTCGTCGGCCCACACTTCAACCATGTCTTGCGGCACTTTGTATGGGCCCGCTAAGGCGTTGAAGTAGGTGATCGCGGCCTCAGTCGATGAGGTATTGAGGTAGCCTTGTGCCGCGACGCGAGTGTTGCCACCCTCTTGGCCCTGAGGGGCTTTATCTAACAAGATGACCGAAGCACCTGCCTCGACTGCAGTGATAGCTGTGGCTGCACCCGCACCGCCAAACCCGACGACAACAACATCTGCGACTGCATCCCAGTGCGTGGGCAAGGTATTTCTTTGACTCATCTTTGTATCCAGTTGTTCGATTGCTTGTTTGTTCACTGACTTGTTCACTTACTTCAGCAGACCCGTCTCTTTAAAATACTGTGTGTACCATTCAATCTCAGCCGGAAACTTGCTCGCGACCGTCGCACCATCCTCGTAGGCATAAGGCAAGTTGTATTTGATGAGAATTTGCTTGAACTCAGGCGATTCGGCGACTTGTTTGAGTGCTGCTTCTAAGTTCGCTGCCACAGCGTCGGGCAGACCGGCGGGCGCGACCACAATCATCCCGCTCGGTGGATTAGTTGGCGGACAGCCGATATCTTTCATCACAGGAATGTCTGGCCGTTTTGGGTCGCGCTCCTCAACGTGAAAGGTGACCAACTCACGAAACTGACCTTGCTCGACCAAGAGAATATGCGACCCAGAGCCTGCAACAAAATCCACGTGTTTGCCCATCAAGGCCGTGTTGGCAGTCGAGCCACCCTTGGTAGGCATGTGCTTGAACACAAGGCCCTTGCAGCGCGCAAACGCTTCGACGCCGATTTGTTGCTGCGTATGTGGGCCGCTAGACGAGTAAGTCAGGCCAGGATTTTTCTTTGCGTAGTCAACAAATTGGTCAACCGTTTTGATAGGAGAATCAGCATTTACAACAAGTCCGCCAATGTAATAGCTGAATTGCATCAGCGGACGAAAGCTTTGGGCATTATAGGCAAGTTTGAGTAGCAGCGGTCGCATGGTGATAGATCCGACCGACGTGACTAACAAGGTGTAGCCATCGGGCTTTTTGCTCGCGAGTAAGCCGTTTGCCACGGTCGCGCCGCCACCGCCCTTATTCTCAATCGTCACGGGTACGCCTAGTATTTTTTCAATACCTTGCGCTAAGGCGCGTCCTGTGATGTCGGTCGTGCCACCGGCAGCAAAGGCGATATACATTGTGATTGGTTTGTCGGGGTATTTGGCTGTTGCCAGGCCGCTTGCGAGCAAGCCGCCCGTTAGCATGAGGCTAAGCCCTGCAAGACGAAAACGTTTACTGAGTGTCATAGAAATCCTCACGTAGAAATAATGGCTAAGCATTCTCATCGGCCGAGGCGACGAGGGCGTTGCGCTTTTTGCGAATCGCCGGCAGTACCGCACTGATTAATAATAGTGCCGCAACAAACAGAAATCCTGCGGCAATCGGGCGACTCACAAAAATCCCCATACTACCGCCCGAAATAATCAAAGACTGACGCAGAGAATCTTCAAGGATCGGGCTCAAGACGTAAGCAAGAATCAAAGGCGCAGGCTCGTAGTCAAACTTGCGCATCAAATAGCCCACGACGCCAAAGAAAAGCATCAGATAAAGATCCATCTCACTGCCATTGATGACGTACGCACCAATCAGCGCTATAAATAAAATCAGCGGAAACAACACGGCGTAGCGCACGCGCAATAAGCGCACCCAAAGTCCGATTAGCGGCAGGTTCAACACCAGCAACATGGCGTTGCCTATGTACATACTTGTGACAGTTCCCCAAAAGAGCTCAGGATTTTTTTGAATCATCAATGGGCCCGGTGTAATGCCATGAATCATCAGTGCGCCGAGCAAAATACCCATGACCGCGTTGGCTGGGATTCCGAGTGTCAACAGAGGGATGAAGGCAGCTTGCGCGGCGGCGTTATTGGCCGCCTCAGGGCCAGCCACCCCAGCGATTGCGCCATGTCCAAATTTCTCAGGCGTTTTTGAAATGCGTTTTTCGGTGCCGTAGGAAATAAACGAGGAAAGTACCGCACCACCGCCGGGCAAGATTCCGAGTAAAAAGCCTAAAAAAGAGCCGCGCATAATCGGGGCGAAAGATTCTTTCCAGTCTTGTCGGCTAGGCAGTAGGTTTTTGACTTTGCTGACGACCACGCCCTGTTTGATGGTCTTTTCTACATTTAGCAAAATTTCAGAAACGCCAAAGAGCCCCATGGCGAGCGGCGCGATACCGATCCCGTCGAGCAGGTCAGAGACGCCGAAGGTGAATCTGGGTAGTCCTGTCATCGTGTCAAGGCCAACGACGCCGGCTAGCACACCAACGCCTGCCATCATGAGTGACTTGGCCATTGATTTTTGCGCCAGGTAGGTCAAAATCACCAGACCCATAATCATCAGCGCAAAGTATTCGGGTGGGCCAAACCTCAGGGCAATTGAGGCAAGCGGAGGCGCGAGCAGCATCAAGCCAATAATGCCGATCGTGCCCGCGATGAACGAGCCGAAGGCCGCGATGCCTAAGGCAGGGCCAGCGCGACCCTGTAGCGCCATTTGGTGGCCGTCTAGCATCGTCACCACTGAAGCCGCTTCTCCAGGTATCCCGACCAGAATTGAAGTGGTCGACCCCCCGTATTGTGCGCCGTAGTAAATGCCTGACAGCATGATGATTGCTGTCACGGGAGAAATGCCAAAGGTGATCGGCAACAAAATCGACATTGCGCCAACAGGGCCAATACCAGGCAACACGCCGATCAGCGTGCCAAGCAGTACACCGATAAAACAAAAGAAAATATTGTGGGGCTGAAAGGCGACCGAGAAGCCGGTCATGAGGTTGTCTGCTAAGTCCATAGGGAGTCGCGCGCCTCAGAAGCCAAAAATTCCCGCGGGGAGCGAGATTTTTAGAATGGTTTTAAAAAGGAGGTAGGTACAGCCGATCGCGATGACTGGCACGAGAATTGAGGTTTTCCAGCTTAAGCCTTCAAGCCAACGCATGATGATGAGCAGCAAAATAAAACTGCACAGAAAAAAGCCAAGTGTTTCGAAGGCTAAAATGAACAAAATGATCAGTATCGAGACGGCGACCGCGCGCCACCAGTTACAGCCCGCCCACAGGCCAGCCACGCGAGTTTGTGCCGCTGGGTCGCCTTTGAACGATTGGATGAATATCATCAGCGCCATGAGCGAAACAAAACTACCCGCAACGCAGGTTAAAAAACCGGAGCCGGGGGCCCCCATGGTGCCAATGCCAAGGCCCAATGCCCCATAGACGGCGGCGGCGCCAATCAGAAGCCAAAACAGACTGCCGACGCGTTCTGCGTTCAAGATGTCTCCTTAATTGTTTTTGTCTTGGGCCGAGTGTTGCAGCGAATCGACTGTGCGACGTACCATTTTTAGGCGACACGTTGAAGTTCGCCCGGCTCTTGCCCATATTTGTAGCAATCCTAGGTCCTAGCCCTCGTATTGTCAACCGTGCAGCAAGCCACCCCGGGCGATAAGCAGTCCCTCGCACTATGCTCGTTTCGATATCTCGCTATGTGGTAAGTGCGTTGACATAAGATTCGCCATAGGATTAAGCTCAATCCCAAGATTAATTATTCAAGACAAAACAGGAGACCACCATGTCAGACATGCCAAAGCGCGTACGTATTCTTGAAGAAGGTCCTCGTGAGGGAATGCAGATTGAAAAAGGTCCGATCGCGACGCAGCGCAAAATTGACTTGATCGACAGCTTGTCAGAGACCGGTCTTGAACAAATTCAGGTGACCTCTTTTGTGAGCCCGCAGGCTGTGCCGCAAATGGCCGACGCACCAGAAATTGTCGCAGGCTTTAAGCGCAAGCCTGGCGTGCGTTACACCGGTTTATGGTTAAACGACAAAGGGCTCGAGCGCGCGATCGCGACCCAAAAACTCGATATTCGTGGCTCGCTGTCTTTGACCGCCTCAGAGAAATTTTTGCTACGCAATCAAAAGCGTACCTTGGCTCAAAACATTGAGGCCGTGCATTCGATGATTGGTATGTTTAAGCACTACAACGTCGAGATTAATCGCGCTAGCATCATGGCCGCCTTTGGTTGTAATTTTGAAGGTGATATTTCGACTGAGCGTGTGCTTGAATTGATTCAGACGTTCCACGACATCGGCGAGCAACACGGCGTCAAGATTGAAACTTTGTCTCTAGCGGACACCATGGCTTGGGCCACGCCGGGTTCGATCCGCAGAGTGGTCGGTGCGGTACGCAATAAGTACCCTGACCTTGCGCTGTCTTTGCACCTGCACGACACCCGTGGGATGGGCATTGCGAATGCCTACGCTGGTATGCAAATGGGTGTACAGATTTTTGACGCTGCTGTGGCAGGCTTGGGTGGTTGTCCTTTCGCTTCGCACTCTGGTGCGTCAGGTAACGTGTGCACTGAGGATCTGGTTTTCATGTGTCACGAGATGGGTATTGAAACTGGCATTGATCTTGAAAAATTAATTGAGTCGGCGCTCTTGGCTGAACAAGTTGTTGGCCATCCTCTGCCGGGTTCAATCAAGATGGGAGGTTCGTTAAATAAACTGCGCCAGAAAGTTAAAGACTCGATGCAAGTTAAAGCCTGATCAAGGACATCACCATGACCGATATCACCCGTGAGCTGGGCGCTTTTGTTGCAGGTTTAACCTACGACAAAATCCCGAAAGCAGCAGTCGAAGTGATTCATATGGGCTTTGCGGATTGTGTGGGCGTGATGCTCGCCGGTCGTGACGAGCCACCGACTAAAATCCTAAAGGATGTGCTGGCACCGCCTGCAGGACCGTCAACGCTGTTGTTTGGTGCGCAGATGGCAAGCGCGTCAGACGCCGCTTGGATCAATGGTGTCGCGGCGCACGCGTTGGATTTTGATGACGTGGCAATTAAAGGCCATCCCAGTACGATTTTGGTGCCGGCGATCATTGCTGAGGCGCAAGCGCTAGGTTCGACGGGTCGCGAGATGGTAACGGCGTATGCGGCGGGCTACGAAGTCTGGGCCGAGTTGGCGCGTCGGGATCCCGATCACTATCACACCAAGGGCTGGCACCCGACTGGTATTTTGGGTGCAATTGCTTCGGCGGCAGCCTGCGCATCACTGAATAAATTGAATGCAGAGCAATGCACAATGGCAATCGCTTTAGGTGCTTCGCAAAGCGCGGGCATTATGGCTAACTTCGGCACGATGACTAAGCCGTTTCATGCGGGGCGCTCAGCACAGTCTGGTGTGTTGGCGGCGCGGCTTGCCAAGGCAGGTTTCACCTCGTCGTTAGATGCACTTGAACATCCGCAAGGGTTCTTGTCGGCGGTGTCGCCCAATGGGCGCTTTGATGCCACCTCTAAGGTTGAGGCAGGCAAGGTCTGGAAGCTGGCGGTGACTAAGCTCTCGGTCAAAAAATATCCGCTGTGCTTCTGTACGCATCGCGCGCTAGACGGCATGTTGGATTTAGTTGCAGAAACCCCCGTGACCGCGGATCAAATCGAAAGTATTACCGCCGTGACTAGTCGTCGCAACACCAAGGTCTTGCGTAACCATCAACCGCAAACAGGCCTTGAAGCAAAATTCAGTATGCAATTTGCAATGGCGTCGTGCGTGGTGGCTGGGCGCGCTGGCTTAACTGAACTCGTTGATGATTTCGTGGTTCGCAAAGACGTGCAAGATTTGATGAAAAGAATCAGCGTTCAGGCTGACGATGCCGAGCACCCCAATATGCCGGGTTACTCACCTTTCGATCAGGTGACCGTGAAGCTTAAAAATGGTCAGACTTTGCAGAGCAAAGAAGTTGTGACAGTACGAGGCGGACCAGATTTTCCACTGAATCGTGAGCAGCTTTGGGCTAAGTTTGCTGACTGCGCACGCGTGGGTCATTTTGAGGGCTCAGCCTTGAAGCTATTTGACGCATTTATGGCCCTTGATCAGGTTACACGGGTGAGCGATATTCCTGGTTTGGGCTTAGGTAAAAAGTAATTGCAGCAAGAAAAAAGGCTTGCCGAGGCAAGCCTTTTTTCTTGCGCTGGATTGACTAATTAGCCAAGCAGCTTTCTAAACATCTCAATGGTGCGCTCGCGTGCCAGCTTGGCTGACGCTGCGTGATATGAACCGCGTTGATCACAGTTAAAGCCGTGGTCAGCAGGGTAGAAGTAGCTGGTTTCTTTCGGATAAGCAGCGGCAACGACTTTAGCCTGCTCAAGCGTAATCGAATGATCCGTTTCGCCAAACTGAAACATCACCGGGCACTTTGGGGTCTCTTTCAAGAAGCTTGGAATAGCGCCACCATAGTAGGGCACAGAGCACGCCAGACCATCGACACGGCCAGCGGCCAGCCAAGCAATGACGCCACCCCAGCAGTAACCCACAATCCCGACTTTACCTGCGGCCTTGCCGTGTTCCATTGCCGCCTGAACGTCGAGCAGAGTGTGATCAAAGCTGACTTTCTTCATGATCTCGACACCAGCACCGATCTCAGGCTGTGTGTAACCTGATTCGTATTTGGTTTGCGCGCGATCAAAAAATGCAGGGGCGATGGTGAGATAGCCGTCGGCAGCGAAACCATCGGCCACTGAACGAATGTGGCTGTTGACGCCAAAAATTTCGGGGGCGACGATGACTGAGCCACGTGGCTTGCCTGCAGGCTCTGCCACATAGGCGTCGAATTGATGGCCGTCTGAGGCTTTAAGTTGAATATTTTTACCCATACTGATCTCCTTGAATACGTCTGACTACGATGATTGATTGGATGAGAACCTTGCCTGTCGCGCACGAGGGTTACCTGCTCGACCCTCTAAGGTAACCAAATTATAGGCACAGACCTGTGCAAAGCGAAAAGACATTTTTAAACGAATGTTTTATAGTTTATTTTAGATCGCCCGTTTTGGTGAAGTAATCTTTATACCAAGCCGTTTCAAGCGCAAGGTCGCGATTAAGGGTTTTGCTATCTTTTAGCTCAAAAGGAAGGTAGTTTTGCTTCAGCATGGCTCTAAACTCGCCGGACTGGGCGATTTTCATGAAAGCGTCTTCAAGTTTTTTGACAATAGCCGGGGGTGTGCCCGTCCGAACGGTCGCAATCATGCCGCTGTGCGGGGGGTTCTCCCAGTCGCAGCCGATTTCCTTCAGCGTGCGCACCTCTGGAAAGTTATTGTCGCGGACAGTTTGAAACAAAACCAGCTGACGAAAGATTCCGTCGACGACTAAGGGGTTGTGTGAGCCCGAACCCGAGGTGAAATTGACATGTTTACCCATCAGCATGGTGTTGGCCTCAGTGCCCCCTTTGGTCGGCACGTGTTTGAAATCAAGCCCCTTGCATCGTTTGAGCGCTTCGACGCCCATTTGTTGTGAGGTGGTCGCTACGCCACCACCACCAGCGGTGGCGTAAGACATGCCAGGATTTTTCTTGGCGTATTCAATAAAGTCCTCGATCGTTTTCCAAGGGCTGTCAGCGGGCACGACCACAGACCCGTTATGAAAATAGCTGTACTGGATGACGCCCACAATATCAGATGGTTTGTAGCTCACCTTCATGAGTGCGGGTCGTGTCGTGATCGCCGAGGTAGCCCCGATCAGTACCGTGTAGCCATCCGGTTTTTTCGAGACGAGCAGGCCTGCTGCGACAGTGCCACCCCCGCCTCCCTTGTTGTCGACGGTAACCGGTACGCCTAGCAGTCCCTCGGCTGCGCGGGCGAGGGCGCGCGCAGTAATATCAGTGGTCGCGCCTGCTGCATAAGACACGTAAAAAGTGATCGGCTTATTGGGATAATCTTGCGCGATCGAGACCACGGGCGCGAGGATCAACGTTAAACCAATGATCGTGAATTCTTTAAGTTGTGGAATCATTGTGCTCCCCTATTACTCTTGCGTGAGTTTGGCCGCCTCAACAGTCTTTCGCCAGTTGTTGATCTCTGTTTGAACAAAGGCGTTAAATTCAGTCGGGCTGTTGCCGCCCGCAAGACCACCCATTTCTTTAAAGCGCCGTTGAATATCAGGTGTTTGTAACACCTTGGCGGTGGCCTGTTGTAGGCGGTCGATGATGAGTTGAGGGGTCGTCGCCGGAGCGAACAACCCGAACCAGGCCGTCACCAGCATATCGGGTACGCCGACTTCGGCCATGGTGGGCACATCGGGTAGCTCAGGGGCCCGCGTATCGCTCGTCACGGCAAGCGCCCGTAATTTGCCACCTTTGATTTGCGCCATCACGCTTGGCGCTGTGGCGATCATGAAGGTGAACTGATTGCCAAGCAGCGCTCCTGTCGCTGGACCCGCGCCCTTATAAGGGATGTGCGGCACTTGTATGCCAACCCGCTGCATAAACATTTCGCCCGAAAGGTGCGGCGATTGCCCGGCGCCCGCAGAGCCAAACGAATAAAGGGTAGAGTCTTTCTTGATCGCGCTAACAAGCTGCGGCACACTGGTGAATGGCGTGCTGCTATTGACCACCAAAATATTTGGATTTGAAATCACAAGGGTGATTGCTTTGAAGTCATCCGGTTGATAAGGAAGCTTTTTATACAGGCTGTAGTTAATCGAATGCGAGCCAATATTACCCATCATAATTGTGTAGCCATCGGGCGCGGCTCGGGCAACGTACTGAGAACCCAAAATACCACCTGCGCCAGCCTTGTTTTCAACCACAATTGTGGTGCCGAGTTCAGCCCCTAATTTTTCGCTAATGATGCGTGCAGCCTGATCGCCAGTGCCTCCCGGAGCGGCGCCTACAACAATCGTGATGGATCTATCGGGCCAGGCTGCTGCGCAGGGGCTAGCGAATGACAGCAACACACAGGTGGCTGCCAAGAGGTGGCCTGACAACCTTGCTTGAATGGCAAGCGGCTCAAGTGGCAACTTCAATGCAGTCTCCGGAAGTTTTATTTTGTTTATGGTTAAGGTTAGCAGGAAATCAGCAACAGTTTGCAATTCTCGCTAGACGGAAGTGCACCCTATCGCCATAATAAGAGCAAAAAGGTAAAGAGGCCGTGTTTTGAAAACCTCAAAAACTGCGTCTCACGTCGACCGAGATCAGCCAAGGTTATTCGTCTGTGCAGCAAGAACCTGAGGCGTTTGATTAAACGGCGGATGAGTCAATCAATAAAAAGAGAGAACAAGATGGCGACAAAAACGAGTAAAAAAAGTGTTTCAGGTTTTGAAAAAGTGGGCGATGCTTCGCGTCGGACCATCATTGGTGATCAGTATGTTGACGCGATGTTGAAAGAAAAAAATGCCTTTGATCACGAGTGGCAAGCATATCTGAACAATCAACTGTGGGGGCGCACTTGGGCGCGTGGCATCTTGAGCCATCAGCAGTTAAGTTTAGTGAACTTGTCCATGTTGGCGGGCCTTGGGCGCATGGAAGAATTTGAATTACACTTTCGAATTGCTTTAAATCGAACAAAAGTTCCATTGATCCAGTTGCGTGAGATTTTGCTACACATTGGAATGTATTGCGGCATCCCAATCGGCCGAGACGCCTTTGCGATTGCGCGACGGGTGTTGAAAGAAGAGCGTATCGACGTTTCGCAGCTGGACGAGGTGTCCACCAAAAAAGTATCGAACAAAAAGAAAAAATAAAAGGGGATTGTGACATGGGTGCTTTTTCCTCACACAAGACAGTTTCACCATGCATTAAAAAAATATGTCAGGCGCTCGCTCTTTGTGCGCTTGCAATAGCACCCTTGACCTATGCGCAAAGCTTTCCGGTCAAGCCGATCACTCTTGTGGTGCCCTATCAAGCTGGTGGCAGCTCTGATGCCATTGCACGCACGATGGCACGCTTGGTAGGAAAAGATCTTGGTCAACAGATGGTGGTTGAAAATAAAGCTGGGGCAGAGGGGATGATTGGGTCGCTTGACGTCATGAAATCTGCGGCAGATGGCTATCGTATTTTGTTTGGTGGTGCGGGTTCGATGATTGTTGTTCCAGCCCTTAGGCGGACCCCACCATTCGATCCGGGCACGCAATTCACACCCATTGCAGGCACGGTCGATTTCTCGTTTTTCTTGTACGTACATCCTGATTTGCCGGTCAAGAATTTAAAAGAGTTTGTGGCGTATGCACATGCAAATCCAGGAAAAATTAACTATGCAACCGGAAATAATCAGGGCTTGTTAACCTTCGCGTACTTGAAAAAAAGCTTAAATCTTGATGTAGTGCAAGTGGCGTATAAAGGTGAGACGGCAGCGACCGCTGATCTGCTGTCGGGGCGAGTACAAGCAATGTTTGCAACGACTGCGCCCTTGATGCACGCGAAAGAAGGCCGCTTGAATGTGCTGGTGACTACTTTGCCGCAACGCACACCTCTCTTGCCTGAGGTTGCCACGATGGTTGAAAGTGGCTATTCCCAGTTTCCGTTTTCTCCCGCAGGTGGTTGGCTGGGTATCTTTGGTCCGGCTACGATGCAACCGGACGTCGTTCAAATTTTGCATCGATCTTTCGGAAAAGCGCTGACCGATCCCGAGGTGCAAAAACAACTTGCCCAAGCAGGTCTGTCTTATAATCCGATGGGTCTCGAGCAGATGTCCGTATTTGTGAGCAAGCAGCGCGACCAGTTTCGCACCATGATTCGAGACCTTGGAATCCCGCTGATCGATTAGAGCTAGGCCCCTACCGTTCCGTGGCCAAAATGGCCGCGCCACCACTACCATCACCACTACCGCTACTACCACCAACAGAATCGAAGTCACATGTCCCAACTAAACTCGCAGCTTTATCCATATTTACTATCGCCCCTAAAAGTCGGTGCGCACACGCTGCCTAACCGTGTCATCATGGGTTCGCTACATACTCGCCTAGAAAACGAGCCTGATGGCGTACACCGCCTTGCTGAGTTTTATGCGGCGCGTGCGCGCGGTGGCGTTGGGTTGATCGTGACAGGTGGCGTATCGCCTAACTTCGAGGGGCGTGTCGAGCAGGGCGCCTGGGTATTGGATTCGTCTGAACAACTGGTTGACCATACCCCGATCGTGCAGGCGGTGCACGAAGCGGGTGCAAAAATCGCTCTGCAAATCCTGCATACCGGCATCTATGCCAAGCATGACGAAATTATTGGACCCAGTGCGCTTCGCTCGGTGATCAATCCGCGCCAGCCTCGCGCCTTTACTGTTGAGCAGATCGAGCAAACAATTGAAGACTTTGTGAATTGCGCGGTGCTTGCCCAGCAGGCGGGTTACGACGGTGTCGAGGTGATGGGGTCTGAGGGTTACCTAATGACTCAGTTCACAGCTCCGCGCACAAACAAGCGTGAGGATGAGTGGGGTGGCTCGCTTGAAAACCGAATCCGTTTCCCTGTAGAAGTCGTGCGTCGCACGCGCGAGCGTGTGGGCACCGGACTGTTGATCATGTATCGCATTTCTGCCATCGATTTAGTTGAAGGTGGGTTAAGCGGTGACGAAATCGATCGATTCGCCCAAGCCCTCGAGCAAGCGGGAGCAGACGTCTTGAATACCGGAATCGGCTGGCACGAGTCGGTGGTGCCCACCATTGCGACGAGTGTCCCTCGTGCTGCCTTTGCGTTTGCCGCAGCGCGACTTAAAAAGGTAGTTTCGATTCCGGTCGTGGCTTCAAATCGAATCAATATGCCCTCGGTTGCCGAAGAGATTCTTGAACGCGGGCAGGCTGATATGGTGTCGCTTGCACGC
The DNA here is from genome assembly GCA_002737415.1 of Alcaligenaceae bacterium. GTDB lineage: Bacteria > Pseudomonadota > Gammaproteobacteria > Burkholderiales > Burkholderiaceae_B > Zwartia. The sequence continues at coordinate 143,038 of NSIQ01000026.1, forward strand.
GCATTTTTGGCCGATCCAGATTTTGTTGTAAAAGCGGCAACTGGGCGTACCGACGAAATCAATACCTGTATTGGTTGCAACCAAGCTTGCTTGGATTATATTTTTACAGATCGGATTGCCTCTTGCCTAGTGAACCCCAAGGCCTGCCACGAAACTGAATTTACGGCTGCGCCACCGTTAAAAAAATTGAAGGTGGCGGTGGTAGGGGCAGGTCCTGCGGGTCTGGCGTGCGCGATCACTGCGGCCGAGCGTGGTCATCAGGTGCAGCTCTTTGAAGCGGGTAATGAAGTGGGTGGTCAATTGAACTTGGCGCGGCGTATACCGGGCAAAGAGCAAGAATTTGCAGAGTTGGTTCGCTACTTTAAGACGCGTCTGACTACGACCGGTGTGAACCTTCATTTGAACCAACGGGTCGACGCCGCAACGCTGGTCGAGCAGGGCTTTGAACGCATTGTGATCGCGACGGGTATCAAGCCACGCATGCCCTCAATAGCCGGAATTGAACATGCGAAGGTGGTGAGCTACACCGACGTGATTCTAGGTCGAGCGCAGGTCGGCGAACGTGTGGCGATCATTGGTACTGGCGGGATTGGGCACGACGTTGCTGAGTTGTTGACCTCTGCGCCTGGCGAGCCACAGACGGCAGAAGAATTTTTAAAGGCTTGGGGGGTGGACCCAACGCTGCGCTCAGCAGGCGGCTTGCAGGCGTCTGTCACGCACGGTGCCCAGCGAAAAGTGGTGATGCTGCAGCGAGGCACAAAAAAACCTGGCGCGGGTTTGGGTAAGAGTACAGGCTGGATACATCGCACTAAGCTTACTAAGCGTGGCGTGACCGCGGTGTCAGGCTGTATCTACGAAAAAATCGATGATCAAGGCTTGCACTACAGCGTGAGCGGCGAGCGACATGTGCTAGACGTTGACACCATTGTGTTGTGTGCAGGTCAAGATTCTGAGCAAGACTTGGCCGATGGACTGGCCGGAAAGGTCTTGCATTTAAATTTGATCGGTGGCGCTCGTATTGCCACAGAGTTAGATGCGATGCGCGCGATCGATGAAGGTACGCGCCTCGCGTTTGCGTGGTAACCGATTTGCGTCAAATAAAAACGCCCCGCAAGCGGGGCGTTTTTTCGTTCAGAATAGTGCAATCACATATTAGGCAGCAACGACTTCAGCTTCTGTCGTTTTTTTACGGATGTTGATGTGATCCCAGAGATTTTTACCTGACACTGACTTTGAAAACGAGTCAGCGACGACTAATAAAACGGCCCAAGGAGCCACAAACGTTGCGGCGGCAACGCCAATTGCAGCATGAGCAGCACCGTTCACCAGGTTGCCGTCCATAAGAAGGCTGGCACCGGGTAACATTGTCTCACCAACTAATTTTACGCCGTTAGTGAGCATTCCTAATGGTGAAGCATCTGACATAATTTTCTCCAGAGTTTGCTAAATGTCTATTATTGACTGAGGGGGCCCCCTCGAATAGTAAATATTAAATTAACAAAATAGACACATTAAATTGTGCTTGAAAAATGCAAAAGTGTGTGGATTTTTGTAAAAAAAAATAAATATTTTTGAAAATTATAAAAATAAGTGTGTATACAACAAAGCTGTTGTCGGATCACCGCCATATTTTATTAAAGGTATATTTAGTTTTCGTAGGCCGATTCACCGTGCGAAGTGATGTCCAACCCTTCACGCTCTTGATCCTCAGGCACGCGTAAACCAAATACCAGATCCGCGATTTTGAAGGCAATGTAGGCCACAACCCCTGACCAAACCAAGGTGACCAGAACACTTTGGCCTTGAATCAAGAACTGATCGAATATGGAATAGCCCGGTGTGACAGCATTTGCGACATAGTCATATACGCCCGTTCCACCCAAGCTTGGTGAGGCAAAGACGGCGGTGAGTAAAGCGCCCAAAATACCAGCCACACCATGGATGCCGAAAACGTCAAGACTGTCGTCTGAACCGAAGATTTTCTTCAATCCACTCACGCCCCAGATACAAACGATTCCGGCAGCGCCACCAATGGCCAGTGCACCCATTGGGCCAACAAAGCCAGCCGCTGGTGTGATTCCCACTAAACCTGCTACACAACCAGAGGCTGCGCCCAACAGTGAGGGCTTACTTTTTAAGAGCCACTCGGCAAAGGTCCAGGCTAGCACCGCTGCGGCTGTTGCCAGCAAGGTGTTCGCAAAGGCCAGCGCGGCGGTGCCATTGGCTTCGAGCGCTGAGCCAGCATTAAAGCCAAACCAGCCAAACCAAAGCAGCGCAGCACCGGTCATGACGTGCACCATGTTGTGCGGTTTCATCGACTCTTTGCCTAAGCCTAAACGCTTGCCAATCACAAACGAACCCACCAAACCAGCAATCGCGGCGTTGATGTGAACCACGGTTCCGCCCGCAAAATCGAGGACACCTTTTTGAAACAGCCAACCGGCTTTCGCACTCATGGCTTCAAGCGAAGCGGCGTCTTTGATGTCGTCCGGTCCGGGCCAGAACCAAACCATGTGAGCGATTGGCAAGTAGGCAAAGGTGAACCACAACACCATAAACAACAGGATGGCCGAGAACTTTGCACGCTCTGCGAAGGCGCCAACGATTAGGCAGCAAGTGATGGTGGCGAACACGCCTTGAAACGCCATGAATACGTATTCATGGATTGCAACACCTTTACTAAAGGTTGCCGCAACAGCGTCAGGGTTTAGGCCCGCTAAAAACAGCCGATCGAACTTGCCGATAAAGGCGTTACCTTCTGTAAAAGCCAGGCTGTAGCCATAAATCGACCACAGTACGATGATCAACGAGAACACGACCAAACACTGCATCAAGATCGACAAGACGTTTTTACTGCGGGTCAAGCCGCCGTAAAACAAGGCTAGACCAGGCAGCGTCATCAACAGCACGAGTGCGGTGCAGACGAGCATCCAGGCCGTATCGCCTTTGTTTGGCACGATGGCCACGGGTGCTGCAGCCGGCGCTGCAGGGGCTGCCGCGGCCGGCGCAAGGGCGGTTGTCGCCGCTTGCGCGTAGACCGGGCTCGTGGAGGCAATCCCAGCGACACCGACAATGATCGCCAAGAGACCTGACACTAAAAGTTTATTGATCCAATTTGACACAGTACACCTCTTATTTAAAGTGCCGCCGCGCCGGTTTCACCGGTGCGAATGCGAATAACATGATCGATTGGGGTGACAAATATTTTTCCATCCCCAATCTTTCCCGTGCGAGCAGCTGTCTCAATGACCTCTAAGGCCTGATCAAGAAGCTCTTCAGACACTGCGGCTTCGAGCTTAATTTTGGGCAAAAAATCGACAACATATTCTGCGCCACGGTAGAGTTCAGTGTGACCTTTTTGGCGCCCAAACCCTTTAACCTCGGTCACGGTGACGCCTGACACGCCGATGGCGGTCAGAGCAGTACGCACTTCGTCGAGCTTGAAATGCTTGATGATTGCTGTGATCAATTTCACGGCGGTCCCCTTAAGGATTAAAAGGTTTTAGTTAAGGTCGCTAGACGGTATCGCCACCCAAGGCTTTGCCCTGCGAGTTGATGTGTGCGCCTTTGTTTGCGTTGGTGCCGACATAAGCGATCATTTGTTAAAAATATTTGCTTGGGTGATGAACAGCAATAAACGTGCCAAGCTACGCCTAACAGAATAGGGAGTTTGTAGGGTGGCCGCGCGAGCAATGGTGGGATAAGCGCCAAACAATAATTGCACTAATAAGGTGCAGTTGCCTTATTTTGGTGCGCAACGAGGGGTGGCTTGTGGCGAGTAAGGATTGACTCGCTCATGCTAATCTTGTCGCGGCTATCGTGCCTTTTGACTTGTGATGAAGACTTCTATGGTGACAGTCGCCGAGCCCTTGATCGCACTGCATCAACTCGCGAAGCGTTTTGAAACGGGATTGCTTGCTTTAGAGGGGCTTTCTCTGACGATTGCGCCCGGCGAGTTTGTGGCTCTCTTGGGGCCCTCAGGCTGTGGAAAAAGTACCGTTTTAAAATTGGTGGCGGGTTTGACCGAGCCAACAGAGGGCACGGTATCTTCGCCAGCCCAAGCAGACCCCACCGGCCGCTCTACGGCCTTTGTGTTTCAAGAGCCCACCCTCATGCCTTGGGCAACCGTCTTCGAGAACGTCTGGTTACCTTTGCGTTTGCAAGGTCAGACGCGCTTCGAGGCGATGCCGGTGGTGAGTCGGGTGCTCGCTCAGGTCGGCCTGAGTGACTTCGTACAAAGTCATCCGTCTGAACTCTCGGGAGGCATGAAAATGCGCGTCTCGATCGCCCGCGCCTTGGTGTCTCAGCCACAGGTTTTATTGATGGATGAACCTTTTGCGGCGTTAGACGATCTTACGCGGCAACGCTTAAATGTTGATTTACTTAAATGGTGGCAAGGCGGTTCGATGGCCACACTTTTTGTGACCCACAACGTCGCCGAGGCTGTCTTTTTAAGCCAACGGGTCGTGGTGTTAGGCTCGCGACCCGGCAAAATCATGGCCGAAGTCACGATCGAAGAGGCGTACCCGCGCGCGGCGACATTTCGAGAAACGCCAGCCTTCTTGCGCCACTGTCAACGCCTGAGTGCTGCGCTTAATGGCGCAAATTCAACTGAAAGTACGCGCCTGTGAAGATTGGAAAAATGCTGCTACCGGCCGCTGTTTGCGTGAGTCTGCTGTTGGGCTGGGAGCTCCTTGTGCGCTGGGCACAAATACCAGCCTACACGCTGCCTGCCCCCTCGGCGGTACTCGAAGCGCTGGTCGCCAACTGGAGCTCGTTGGCGGCAAGTTGGTGGTTCACGGTCAAAATCACACTCAGTGCTTTGGGTCTGGCCTGTGCCGGGGGAGTCTTGATTGCGTCCGTGTTTGCGTTGTCGCCTCAACTCGAGCGAGCGCTCTTTCCGCTGGCGGTGGTGTTGCAGGTGACGCCAATCGTAGCTGTGGCGCCGTTGATTTTGATTTATGTCGAAAGTACCATGGTCGCGCTGCTGTTATGTGCTTGGATTGTGGCGTTTTTCCCGATTCTGTCGAACACCGTCATTGGTTTAAGGTCGCTTGATGCGAATCTGGTCGATCTTTTTCGGCTGTACCGAGCGACACCTCTACAAAGACTCAGGTTGCTGCGTGCGCCAACAGCTTTGCCCTATTTTTTGGCGGGGGTAAAAATCTCAGGCGGTTTGAGTTTGATTGGTGCGGTGACGGCCGAAATGGTGGCGGGTGCGGCCGGTCGAGACACTGGCTTGGCGTCGCGTATTCTTGAGGCGAGCTTCCGTACCGAGACCCCTAAAATGTTTGCAGCGTTGGTGTTGCTTGTCGCAACAGGTGTCTTGGTGTTTCTGATTTTAAATCTCTTGTCTAGAGCGTTGTTGCTGCGGCGCTCAAGAGCTGACTGAATCGTCACGCAAGGCTTTTATCGTAAAGTTAAAAAGGAAAATGAGCGTGTATCAAAAACTATTCAAGGTGCTAGTGGTGTTGTTGCTTCAAACCGGCTTGGCTCAGGCGCAGCAGGCCGTCACGTTCGCGACCAACTGGAAAGCGCAGGCCGCGCATGGTGGGTTTTATCAGGCTGTCGCTGACGGCACCTATAAAAAATACGGACTCGACGTCAAAATTATTCAGGGCGGCCCCCAAGTCAATAATCGTCCGCTCTTGCCCGCAGGGCGCATTGATTTTTTAATGACGGGCAATTTGCTGCACAGTTTTGATAACGTTAAAAATAAAGTGCCAGTCGTGACGGTCGCGGCGATATTCCAAAAAGACCCACAGGCCTTAATGGCGCACCCGGGGCAGGGCTATGAAAACTTTGCAGAGCTTAAAAAAGCGCGAGTTGCCTTCATCGCAAAAGACGGGCAGTTCACATGGTGGCAATGGTTGAAGGTGACGCACGGTTTCAAAGACGAAGCTCTTAAACCTTATAACTACAACTTAGGTCCGTTTCTATCCAATCCTAAGTCGATTCAGCAGGGCTATTCGGTTGCTGAGCCGATTTATATCAAAGAACAAGGTAAGTTTGCGCCGGTGGTGCACTTGCTTGCCGACCATGGCTTCTCAACCTACAGTACGTTGATTGAAACCCGCGCCGACACCGTCAAAAACAAACCAGAGATGGTGCAAAAATTTGTCGATGCCTCGATTCTTGGCTGGGTAAATTTCATGTACGGCGATCGCCAGCCGGCAACTGCGTTGATGCTCAAGGATAACCCCGAGCTCTCGGCAGCAGAGGTACAAGCCTCGGTTGAACTGATGAAGCAGCAGGGTATCGTCGACTCGGGCATCGCACAGACCTTAGGCATTGGTGCGATGCGGGCCGAGCGCATTCAAGATTTTTATGCGCAGATGATCAAGGCTGGCCTGTATCAAGACAAAGACGTCGATCTTGCGCAAGTCGCTACCTTGCAGTTTGTGAACAAAGGACTTGGCGTTGAGTTGAGGCAGCAGCTGCTAAAAAATAAATAGTCAGCATGTGCCGTTAGCTTGCGAGCCCGGCTCTTTTGAGTCGCGGCGCACGCATCACCGCCCGCCACGCTGGGCGGGCTGCGCGCAAGCCTACTCGGGTGTCATCTTGGCTTTGATGATGACTTCTTTCCACTTTGCGGTTTCGCTTTTGATAAAGGCGGTATAAAACTCAGGCGTGCTGCCCACCACCTCGGTTGCCATGTCGCTAATGCGTTTGTTCACTTCAGGCGTGGCCAGGACACCCGCAACTTGTTTCGATAACTGATTTACGATTTCCTTAGGTGTGCCAGCGGGCGCCATAAATCCGAACCACGCTGTAATTTCAAACTCTTTAATCCCCTGCTCAAGAACGGTCGCAACCTCGGGTTGGGCTGGCGAGCGCGCAGCGCTAGTGATCGCAATCGCACGAATCGCATTCGAACGAATATAAGGCAGCAGCACGGGCGTGTTGTGAATCAAGACTTCAAACTGCCCGCCTAAACCATCGGTTGTCATTTGTGCGCTTGACTTATAGGGGATGCTGGTCATTTTGATGCCAGCGACCAAATTTAGAAGCTCACCGGTTAAGTGCTGTGTGGTGCCTGGGCCCGCTGTACCGTAGCGAATTTTGTTCGGATCTTTTTTTGCTAAGGCAATCAGTTCTTGCATATTGTTGGCAGGAACTGAAGGGTGCACGGTAATAAAGTTAGGAGTTTTAGTCGCTAGGCTAACTGGGATAAAGTCCTTCGCAACATCGTAAGGCATTTTCCCGGCCATCAACGTTGGATTGACCGCGATGGGCCCGATCGTATTGTACAAAAATGTGTAGCCATCGGGGGCGGCTTTCGCAACGCGATCTGTACCAATGTTGCCGGCGGCACCGACAACGTTTTCGATCACAACGGGTTGGCTCCAAAGTTCAGAGAGTTTTTGACCAATTAGCCTGATTTGTGTGTCTGGGGCGCTGCCCGGCGGCGCCGGCACGACAAATTTCACCGTTTTCTCTGGCCATTTAGGTTGCGCGTGGGCGGTCTGCGTGAAGCCTAGGCCCATCATCGTAAAAAGAATGGTAGTCGTCGTAGCCAAGAGGCTGCTGAGTTGTCTAGTTAGTGTCATGTCATCTCGCTTAACGTTCAGTTTTTTTTGAGCAGTTCAAACAAACCTGCACGAAATTGATTTTATACAGCTTGGCCTGAGATAGGACTGCTCGCTTACCCCTAGCGACTCACGACCTTACTTGATGATGGTTGTATTATGTTCTCCTAAACGAGGTGGCCGTTGACCGGGCTTGCCTGGCGTTTTCGATAATTTGATTGGAATCCCCACGCCTCGATAGTCTGGGCGCTGAATAAACATGTCACGAGCGGTGGTGTGTGGTTGTTCAAAGGCTTCTGGCACGCTATGAACCGGCCCCGCTGCAACGCCAATCGCCATGAGCTCTTTGCAAAGCGTCACGCGCGAAAAGTCCTTTAACGCGGCCTCCATCTCGGTGCGTAGGGCCTCGCGGTTGGTCATGCGTGAAGCGTTGCTGTTGAACAGCGGATTGGTTAACAGATCCTCGCGCCCAATATATTTACAGAATTTGTTAAATTGCCCTTCATTGACGATCCCTAAAAATATTGTTCCGTCTCCCACAGCGAAGCGGTTATAGGTCGGAATATTCGGGTGCGCGCTGCCACTTAACGCCGGGGTGTCCCCTGAAGTCATCCAGTTTGCAGCGTGCGGAATCAGCATGCTCAGGGCCGAATCAAAGAGCGTGGATTCAACTCGCTGACCTTGTTGTGTCCGGTTGCGTGCCAATAACGCCATCATGATCCCACAAAAGGCGTTATAGCCCGTGACCTGATCGACCACCGGAACGCCAATGCGGGTGGGGCCCGAGTGCGGATCGCCGTTGATACTCATCAGTCCACACATGGCTTGCAGCACGGCGTCGTAGCCGGGCAGATTAGCCAACGGCCCCGTTGCGCCAAAGCCTGAGATGCTGCAATAGATGAGTTGAGGAAAAGCCTGAGATAGATACTCATCGTAGCCCAGCCCCCATTTTGCCATCGTGCCAGGGACGAAATTTTCGATGAGAACATCGGCCTGTGCCAGCAGGGCTTCTAGAATTGCTCGGTCCGTTGACTGACTCAGATCGAGACTTAAGCCGCGCTTGCCGCGGTTAAGCGCAGAGAAATACGCCGCCTGACCGGGCTCGATGAAAGGTGGACCTAACAAGCGGGTCTCGTCGCCTTGTGGTGCTTCAATCTTGATGACATCAGCACCGTGGTCTGCCATCATTTGCGCGCACAGAGGCCCTGCTAAGACGCGCGACAAGTCCAGCACGCGCACACCCGCCAACGACCCTTCAAAGGCCTCAGGCGCGAGCCAGGCCTGTGCGGTTAACAGGTTTGGCGCTAGCTCGTCAGGCGACTGGCCAGCGTGGTCGGGTGTGGACATCGTTTAGCCTCGCGAAGGCAGTTGTACGACTGCAGAGCCTAACACGGACAGCTCATTGTTTTGGTTATGGGCCTCTTGGGTCAGGGCGATCAGGTAGCGATTACCTTCTTTATATTTTTTCGTGACTTTGGCTCGAATAAAGAGCATGTCGCCGGCCGGATTATGGCGCCTGATTTTGCAGTCTGCCTGACGTAAAAAACCTTCATCCCCCATCCAGTTCGTCAGTTGATGCATCAGCCAAGAACTACGCTCTGGGCCGTAGTCGTAAGCACCGGGCGCACCGACCTCAAGGGCGAACTCTTCTTCCCAGTGCACGCGCTCTGGTACGTCTGGTACGCCGAACCGATTTTTAATACCCACTCCGGGATGCGCGTCGATGAGTTGCCACGCGAGTTTATTGGCGCGAATATACAAACCACCCCAGCCCTGGGCATAGGCGATAAAGCCTGTGACGGTCATCGGACCCTTAAACAGTACGGGAAGCTCATCGCCTTCTTGAACGTCGTCCCAGTAACGCGTGTTGGCGCCGCGAATCTCTTCTGCGGCATAAAGTTTGTAGGCGTCTTGCAGTTGTTCGTCGGTATAGGGCACGACGCCTTTTCCTTGAACTTCGGCGTATTTGGTGCCTTTCTCTCGCGCATGATCGCGCTCGGTACGAAAGCACCAAGTGTCAGCCTCGGCAAGCTTATCGCCAGTTTGATTAAAGAAATCAACGTGGTAAGTTTGTTGAATCGCTTTGCCAGCAAAACGGGTATCGTGCTCAACTAGATCTTTTAAATAAGCCTCTGTGCTGATGACATCGTTACGTTTGGCGTGTTGATGCCAGACCCAGTTTGAGCCTGACCACATGGCATGCACTCCGGGTAAGCCACCAACATAGCCCGAAACAATGCGACTCGTTGAATACAGAAAGCTTGGCAGTGCGATGATCCCGCCGTGTGTGGTTTTGGCCGCGTATTCTGGATCGCACCAAAGCGGGTTGTCATCACCGATGCCATGCGCATAGTGCCGAATATTGTCGCGTGTGGCCTCATAGCACCAGGGCTCTGCGGTTGAGCCGATTTTGACGCCGAGACGGCGCTTCAAATCTTCGAGACCGTGCTCAGTGATTTTTGGAAAACTGCGTTGGCCGATTAAGGATAACGACATGAAAAGCTCCTCGTGATTTTTTTAAAGAATTCTGTTGCTTGACGGATATTCGGGTGCGCTCGAAAGCTAAAAAATCTGTGTGTGTTTTTAGCTCGCCTGTTCGCGTAGTTTTTTTCGATGAATTTTTCCGGCAGGTGTTTTAGGTAGCTCTGAGACAAAAGTGATGTGGCGGGGATATTCATGCTGGCTTAAGCGTGTTCTGACTAAGTCTTGAAGCTCTTGAATGAATTTGGCGTCACCCGGCCGGTTGCTGACCACAAAGGCCTTGACGGCTTGGCCGCGCAACGTATCGGGTACACCAATGGCGGCCGCTTCTTGTGCATCGGGGTGTTTGAGGATGGCGTCTTCGATCTCGACCGCACTCATGGTCCAGCCTGCCGAAATAATGACATCATCGGCTCGGCCACCATGAAAAAAATAGCCATCGACGTCAGTGTGCCCAAGATCTTTTGTGGCGAGCCATTGCCCTTTGCGCCACACTTTGATTTCGCCCGTCACGTTTGCTGGGCACGGCTGTCCGGCTGCGTCCTGTACTTGCACCTTTGCACCGGGGATGGGCTTGCCCAAGGCGCCGCGCTTGACTTCAAAATCTTCGGCGCCGGGGTAGCTGACCAAAATGACACCAATCTCGGTCGTGCCATACATGCTGCAGACGTTCAGGCCAAAGGTCTGTTTGATAAAGTCTTCGGTGGCGCTGTCGATTGGTTCGCCGGTAAAAGACATTTTTGTTAACGCGTACGACTGCTCGGTTGCAGTGCCTGCATTTTTCATCATTCGGTAATGCGTGGCAGCGGCCGAGATATTTGTGAAGTGGTGTCTGGCAAGCGCCTGCAAGAGCAGTGTGGCGTTGAATTTACCCGCAAAAGAGCCGATGGTAAGACCCAAGGCCATGGGGGCTAGCGTGCCGTGCCATAGCCCGTGTCCCCATGCGGGTGAAGACGGACACATAAAACGATCGCCTGGTCGCAAACCTGTACCGTACAGCGCTGCGACCATCAGGGTGACGATCGAACGGTGCGTGTGTTTGACGGCTTCGGGCAGTTCGCGCGTGGTGCCAGAGGTGTACTGGTACATCGCATAGTCGGTTGCTTTTGTGTCGGCTTGAAAGTCTTCTGGATATTGATCGAGTGCAGCCATAAGCGTGTCGTCGGCCAACAAGGTGCTAGCTTGAAATTGTGCTGAAACGATGTTGATTTTTTCTGCGTTGGTAAAGAGCAGGCTAGGCTGGCAGTCTGCGATTCTGAGGGTCAAACCATCGGGCCCAAAAAGCGTGAACAACGGGACTGCGATCGCGCCGGCCTTCATGATGCCGAACAAACAAGTGTAAAAAGCGAGTGAAGGCTCAAGCATCACTGCGACCCGATCGCCAGGCTTGATGTTCTTTGCCTTTAAAAAATGAGCCATCTGTGACGAGCGCGCAGCTAGCTGGCTGTAAGCGATCACTTCGTCGGGCGCATCCGCGCGCAGCACAATGACTGCGGTTTGTTCGCTTTTGGCGTATCGGTCGACGCACTCATAAGAAATATTAAGTTGCTCGCGCGTACCTTCAAATAAATCCCATAACCGTTCGCTTGAGAAGTTTGCCTGCGCTTGTGCGTAAGAGGTGAAGCCGGTCAGTTTGGTCATCGGTTGCGGATGTGCAGGATAGGGTGAGTTCCGGCCTCGGCCGACCTTGTGTATCTAACTTTATCGTTTGCCTCAGTTATTGTCAAATAGCTAATGTTATTGTATTAGTACAACAAAAGCGATAATATAAAAAAATAGATATCCCCTTCTCCCCTCGGGCGCACAGGATTCCGAATGAAACAAGGCGATCAAACAGAGTGGTCAGCGAGTCAGGTCGGGCAGCCTGACTTCTTGGCCACGCCTGGCCCGCGCATCCGTCCTGTGCCAGCCGTGTCGCGTTCGATTGCGATTTTGCGTCTGCTTGGCAAAACGCGTACCCCGCTTGGTGTGAACGCAATTGCTCAAGCTTTAGGCTTGGTGCCCAGTACGTGCTTACATATTTTGCGTGCGTTGGTCGAAGAAAAACTCGTCGCTTTTGATCAACAAAGCAAGCACTACCGCTTAGGAATAGGCATGCTGGCTCTGGCACGCAGTGCGATCGACTCGCATGCCTTTGCCAGTCTCATTCAAGCCGGGCTTGATGACCTGTCGAGCCACTACAAGGTGACTGCAATCGCCGTTGATGTCACCAACCCCGATCAAATGGTGGTGGTGGCCCTGTCGCGCTCGTCTATCCCGTTTAGGCTCCATGTCGATGTCGGCAGCGTCTTCCCCTCGCTTTTAAGCGCGACCGGGCGCCTGGTCGCTGCCTTTAGCGGGCAAACTCGCGCCCAACTCAAAACTCGTTTTGACAAGCTACGGTGGGCCGGACCACTAGATTTTGATACCTGGCACCAAGAGGTCCGTCAGGCCGCACAGGATGACCATAGTATCGACCGTGGAATCTACATCGCTGGCGTCACAATCGTCGCGGTCCCTGTGCGTCAACACAGTCAGCCCCCTACGCACACGATTGTTTGCGCCAGCATGATGAATCAGTTGACCGAGGCTGACCTAAGCTCTTTAATCCACGTCATGAGATTTCAAGCCGCCCTCGCAACCGGCCCCTAAAAAACCAAAGGAAGACAAGCGAATCATGCAACACAGCCGCGAACGAATACTAACCACCCATACCGGAAGCCTGCCCCGACCCGCAGAGCTCGTGCAACTGTATGCCCGACGTGCAAATGGCGAGCCTATCGACGAGGCGTTGCTCGCGTCTGCCGGGCACCAGGCCATGCAAGAGAGTGTCGCGCGGCAGTTAGCGAATGGAATCGATATTGGCAATAACGGCGAGCAGCAACGCGAGGGTTTCTTTTTGTATGTGCAACGACGCATGTCTGGTTTTTCAGGCAGCTGGAAGCGCTGGTCGCGCGGTGACGTTGAGCGCTATCCAGAATTTAAGCAAATGATGGCTGTGCAGGCTGGCGACAAAGTCGCTGTTAGTAATTTCTTGCCTCCACGTGTCACGGGTGAGGTTCGTTATATCGACCCTGCGCTCGCCGCCTCTGAGGCTATCGATTTCAAGACTGAGCTTGCCGGGCGTCAAACAAAGTTCACTGAGGCTTTTTTAACAGCCCCGTCGCCAGGCATCATTGCCTCTGCCTGCAAAAACGAACACTACGACACCGAAGAGTCCTACCTCGCGGCGCTTTCCGAAGCTCTGCGGTTGGAATACGAGGCCATTGTCAATAACGGCTTCATCTTACAAATTGATTGTCCCGATCTTGCGCTTGAACGTCACGTCTCATATCACGAGGAATCTGACGCAAAATTTATAGGTTTCATTGAACGTGTCGTCAGCGCCATCAATACCGCGCTTAGAAATATCCCGCGTGAGCGAGTGCGCATGCACGTGTGCTGGGGCAATTACGAAGGCCCGCACGATTGCGATGTCCCTCTGCGAAAAATCTGGCCCGTGATCAGCCAGACCAACGTTGGGGGGTTCGTGTTGCCCTTTGCAAATGCCCGACATGCTCACGAAATGAAAGTGCTGCGCGAGCGACCCTTAGCAGACGATCAAATCATCGTTGCGGGTGTCATCGATGTACTGACTAATTTTATTGAGCACCCTGAAGTCGTGGCCGAGCGGCTAGAGCGTTGTGCTGCCGAGGTCGGCGACCCGACGCGCGTACTCGCTGGAACTGACTGTGGGTTCGATACCTCAGCAGGAATGGGGCGGGTGGCCACCGATGTGGTCTGGGCCAAACTGCGCACCCTGGCCGAAGGCGCGCGCCTTGCGAGTGAGCGATTAATCAAATAATTAAAGCAGAGCTGTGAGCGTTCTCTGGCGAACGCTCACCCTTCGGCCGGCAACCCGATACGATCGCTTCAAGCCAGCGGTCATCCGTTAATCGACAGTCGCGCCAGACGCTTTGACAATCTCGCCCCATTTGACGATGTCTCCATCGAGTCGCACCTTAAATTGCGCAGGCGTGTCAAAGGCCAATTCAAGCCCAAGGTCGGTCAGTTTTTTCTGTACCGCGGGTTTTTTCATTACCGCAGCGGTGCCTTGATAAATCTTCGCCACGACGTCGGGCGCGGTGCCCGCGATTGCAAACAACCCTACCCAAAGCTCACCAGAGAATGCCGGGATCTGTTCGATCATTGCGGGTACTTCGGGCAAAGACGGCGAGCGCGTCGCCGTACTGACTCCGAGCGCACGTAACTGACCCTGACGGATATTACTCAAAGCCGAAGGAAGACTTGCAAAAGCAATTGGCACCTGACCGCCCAAAACGTCGGCCATGGCAGGGGCGACCCCCTTGTAGGGAATGTGTTCCATTTTGTAGCCACCCTTTTGATCCATCATGACGCCAAGCAAATGATTCACCGTACCGTTACCAGCCGAGGCGTACTGATATTTTCCGGGGTTCGCCTTAATCAACGCTAAAAATTCAGCAAGAGTTTTTGCGGGAAACGAGGGGTGCACAACCAGAACATTCGACACGCTGCCAATCATAGTGATCGGAATAAAATCCTTAACTGGGTCAAAGCCGACATTTTTGTACAGTGCTGGATTAATCGCCTGCGTGCTGTTGACGGTCATCAACAGCGTATAGCCGTCTGGGGCAGCAGATTTGGTCTGAATCGTACCAATATTGCCACCCGCCCCGGGTTTATTCACCAGCACGACCGACTGCTTGAATTCTTCGGCAAGTTCTAGCGCAATGATCCGCCCAACAATATCGTTAGTGCCGCCCGTTGCGTTGGGTACAACCATGGTGAGAGAGCGATTCGGATAAGCTGTGGCGCTCTGCGCCGCACTCGATTGAACACCAACGCTGAAAGCCATCGCTGCAAGCAGGCCTAGCGTTTTGATTCGAAACCCAAATCGCGAGTTATGTTTTACCATTAGGATTCTCCTAGTTGTAATCGTTCTATTGTGCCAAACTATAAACTATTGGGTCGGATCGCGACCGTGAATTTTGGATAAACAACGATGTCGCAAGTGCCAAGAAGATTAATCGTCGCAATCACGGGGGCGTCAGGCACTGCCTATGGTGTGCGCCTGCTGCAGGTGTTGAAGGCGACCGATATCGAAACGCACCTCGTTTTGACTGACTCGGCCAAAGTGACGATGGCCGCTGAGACCGACTTTAATCCTGCTCAGGTTCAGGCACTTGCCGCTGTCGTGCATTCAGCAAAAAACGTCGGTGCCACGATCGCCTCTGGTTCGTTTGTCACCCTGGGTATGGTCGTGGCCCCCTGCTCGGTAAACACTTTGTCCGAAATCGCCTGGGGGATCACAGGGAATTTAATTTCGCGTGCGGCCGATGTCGTGCTCAAAGAGCGCCGTCGCCTCGTATTGCTTACACGCGAAACGCCATTGCATGCGGGGCACTTAAAATCGATGTTGCAAGTCACCCAGAACGGCGCAATTGTCATGCCGCCGGTGCCTGCGCTTTACATCAAACCTCAATCGGTCGATGAGTTAATTGATCACACGGTAGGGCGCGTGTTGGATTTATTCGGCTTAGAAACCGACCTTGTGAAACGATGGAACGGTTTGCGTAGGCCACAGTGATGCAACTTTTTGTGTACTACAAGTTTTTAGAGGAAGAACAGGCCGACGTTAAGCAGCGTGTCCAGGCGATGCAAGCCAAGCTGCAGCAAAGGTTTCCGCAACTGCTTGTTCAACTGATGAAGCGACCCAAAATCGACGAGCTTGGCTTAGTGACCTGGATGGAAACCTACGACCTCTCGCAAATCGTTTTTGAAGACTTTAAACACGAACTCGATCGTTACTCCCTTGAACTGGCTCTACCGCAACCCCGGCGCAACGAACAGTTTGTGAATTGTTAAACATGGCCTATCTCATGAATAAAAAAAATATCGGCTTCGCGTGTATTTTTCTGTTAAGCCAAATGGTTTTCGGTCAAGAGGCCCTCGCACAATATCCACTGCGCACGATAAAAATTTTAGTGGGTTTTGCCGCAGGTGGTCCGACCGACAGTTCGGCGCGTGCGCTGGCCGAGGGCATGACCAAAGCGCTCGGTCAACAAGTCTTAATCGAAAATCGGCCCGGTGCAAATGCTCAAATAGCAGCGATTGAGTTAATCAAAAGCCCAGCGGACGGATACACCTTGATGCTGGCCTCAAACGGAACGCTCTCTGTGGCTGGCGCTCGTTACGCAAAATTGTCTTACGATGTCGAACGAGATTTTGTTCCGATCGGCTCTGTTGCGGGCTACCCGCACGTCTTGGTTGTGCCACCAGAAAGTCCGGCTGACAATCTTGAGGCGCTTATACGCTTAGCTAAAGCCTCGCCAAAAGGGTTAACCGCAGCCGTCACGGGGCATGCAAACGAGTTAACCGTTGAATGGTTAAAAAAAGAAGCAAATATTGAACTGACTTCAGTGATTTACAAGGGTGCGTCTGCCGTCATTAATGATTTGGTCGCTGGCAGAGTGGATATGGCGCTACTCGCACCCAATGTCGTTACCCCAATGCTAGGATCAAAACGTATGAAAGCGATTGCAGTGACGGGCGCTAATCCTGCCTCTGACTTACCTGGCGTGGCAACAATGATGGCCTCTGGACTGCCAAGTTTTGAACTTAATATCTGGAATGGTTTGGTGGCTCCGGCAGGAACGAGCCCAAGCATTATCCAGACACTCAATGCGGCTCTCAGGCAGACGCTAGAGCTACCTGAGTTTCAAAAAAATCTGGCGCTTTCAGGACAATATGCGATTATCGATACGCCCGCCGAATTTAAACGTAAGTACGAGAAAGAGGGGGCCCACTGGAAAAAAATTGCGACCGAGGCGAAGCTGCCTTTGCTTTAACGCGGACTGCCTCGTCTGGCAATTTTTATACAGAGCTCAGTCGTTCAATAAAACGCTTTCTCGTCCAGCGACAACAGAGGAAACGCACTTAACGCATCGTTAGGACTTAAAGGCGCAACGGCTTGCAGGTAGCTTGAGTTAAGTTCAGCCAGTGAATTCACGCCGATCAGACCCATGCAGATCTTGATTTCGTCTTCTAAAATTTCGAGTAATCTGACCACGCCAGCCGCGCCGTCTGCAGCCAGACCGATACATTGCATACGGCCCATACCAACCATGTGGGCACCGGCTGCAATCGCTTTCACGATATCAGAGCCGCGGTTAAAGCTACCGTCCACAATAACGGTAGCGCGACCGTTGACTGCCTTCACAACTTCCGGCAGTACAGCCATTGAGCCGAGACAGTGATCGAGTTGGCGCCCGCCATGGTTTGACACGTACACCATATCCACACCATGATCGACCGCCATGGCGGCATCTTCGGCAGTTGCGATACCCTTAAGAATAAGTGGAATCTTAAGTTTAGTTTTTAAGCGCTCGACATCCTTCCAAGTGAGCTTGGGCTGAAATTCACGTCCGGGGACGGCCAACCGGCGGATGTTGCGCTTGGCTTGATCGCGTTCGCGACGACTGTAGTGGGCAGTATCAACCGTCAGACAAAAAGCGCCGTTACCCGCAGCTTCAGTACGCGCCGCGATCGCATCCACCCAGGCAGCATCGCCATGTACATACAATTGAAATAGTCGCAACGCGTTTGGAGCGGCTTGCGCCACCGCCTCGATGCCCGGTTGACAGACTGAACTGAGCATATGAGCAATGCCAAACTCTTGGGCTGCCTGCGCCGAAGCAGCACCGGCGCCTTGCGTAAACAACTCAAGACTGCCCACAGGCGCGAGCAAGAGCGGCAAGCGTAAGTCGTGCCCTAAAAAATTCGTACGCGCGCTCACATGACTGACGTCGCGTAACACGCGTGGCCGAAAAGCCAGCGCATCAATCGAGGCACGATTACGACGCAGCGTCGTTTCGGTCTCGGTGCCCCCAATTATGTAATCCCAATTGTCGTGGTTGAGTTTTTGACGGGCCTTTTGAACAAGTTCGTGGAGCGTTAAAAAACGCGGTTCTGCTGAAGACATATGGATGACGGTGCTCGAATTTAAAGTGAAAGAAAGATAGCCAATAATTTAGTTTATTCAGTTGCTTTGATATTCGCCTGCTGGGCGATAGACTTCCATTTTTTCATCTCTGCGTAGACAAACTCGCTCCAGGGCCCAGCACCGCGTGGATCGGGTACCATCCCTTTATCGATAATGTTTTTTTGCATGATGGGATCAGCAAGTATTTTTGATACGCTAGTACTGATTTTTTGAACAATCGCAGTCGGCGTTCCTTTTGGAAGAATCAGGCCGGTCCAGCCGGCGCCTTCAAACCCTGGATAGCCTGACTCAGCGATCGTAGGTAGGTTGGGCAGCTGAGGCACCCGCTCTAGGGTTGCAATGGCTAAGGCTTTTAGCTTGCCCGATTTAACGTGTGGCAGGGTAGCCGCCATGCTGTCCACCAAAATAGAAATTTGTCCGCCTAATAAGTCGGTGACTGCGCTTGCGCTGCCCTTGTAGTTGATGCCCACCATATCGACTTTTGCGGTGGACTTAAATAGTTCGCCAGTTAAGTGCTGGGTATTATTGACGCCACCGTAGCCGACGTTAAATTTACCAGGGGATTGTTTAGCGGCTGTCACTAACTCTTGTATGGTGTTGTACGGTAGCGCTGCACTGACTACGATAATCATTGGGGCAATCGCCAGACCACCAACGTAAATAAAATCTTTTGAAACATCGTAGGGTAGCTTGTCAAATACAGCTGGGTTAACCGCCAAGACGCCACTCGTACCCATCGTCATCGTGTAGCCGTCGGGGGCGGCCGTGCTGCCCGCCACCATGCCGGGAACGCCGTTCTTATTTTCAACAATCACCTGCTGTCCCCAGGCGTTCGTAAGCTTTTCTGCTATGAGCCTAGCTATGATGTCTGTCGCCTGTCCAGGCGGAAACGGAACAATTAGCTTGACTGGTTTTTCCGGAAATGGTGTTTGTGCACCCGCGGCGGCGGTGAAAACAGCGCAAATCAGGCCAAATGCGAGCGTTGAAAATATTTTTAAAGGCATTCGTTTGAATCCGATTTTAGTGAAACCGAAATAAGTTTATTCAGTTGCTTTGATATTCGCCTGCTGGGCAGCTGCTTTCCATTTTTTCATTTCGGCGAAGGCGAACTCGCTCCAGGGGCCAGGGCCGCGGGGGTCGGGCACCATCCCTTTATCGATAATATTTTTTTGCATGACCGGATCGGCAAGTATTTTCGACACGTCAGCGCTTATTTTTTGAACGACGGCAGACGGTGTGCCTTTTGGCACCACCAAGCCCTGCCAGCCGACACCCTCAAAGCCGGGATAACCCGACTCGGCCACCGTTGGCAGGTTAGGCAACTGAGGAACGCGTTCTAGAGTCGTGATGGCGAGCGGCTTTAGTTTGCCGGCCCTAATATGCGGCAAGGCGACGGCCATGCTGTCAACCAAGATAGAAATCTGTCCGCCTAATAGATCGGTGATTGCGCTTGCGCTGCCTTTGTAATTCACCCCAACCATATTCACGCCCGTAGTGGCTTTGAACAGTTCGCCGGTTAAATGTTGCGTGTTGTTGACCCCGCCGTAGCCCACATTAAACTTACCAGGCTCTTTTTTGGCTGCGGCAATCAATTCTTGCACGGTGTTGTACGGAAATTCGGCGCTCACGACAACGATCATGGGCGTAATGGCGAGCCCTCCCACATAGATAAAGTCTTTTGTGACGTCGTACGGAAGCTTGGCAAAGACGGCAGGGTTAACCGCCAAAACACCACTCGTACCCATCGTCATCGTGTAACCGTCGGGGGCGGCAGTGCTACCCGCCACCATACCAGGCACGCCGGTTTTATTCTCGACAATCACCTGGTGACCCCAGGCAAGGGTCAGCTTTTCTGCGATCATCCGAGCGATCATATCAGTGGCTTGCCCAGGAGGAAACGGTACGATTAATTTAACGGGCTTGTCTGGATAATTTGCTTGCGCTTGAGCTTGTAGGGTGGAAGTCAGACATAGCACCGTCAGCAGCAGTGTTGCAATTTTTTTAACGTTCATCAGATTCTCTTTTTCTCTTAAAGCGCGACAGAGCAAGTCAAGCAGCTGCTGCCGCAGTTGTTTTACGGTATCTCTAGTTTAGTTTTATACAATAAGTTAACGTTAAGTTAGGCTTCAGGATCGTAATTGTCAACTGGCACACGAACCAGGGCTTAGTTAGCGGCTCAGTATTTCTTCAAGCGCCTCGGGTGTGCAGCGCACATCGACCCCCGCCTGCTCTTGCGCTAAAAGCATCGCAACGCGAGAGTCCTTATCGCCCCAGCCGCGGCCAAGTGCCTCGGTCAGTTGTGCAAGCGCCAACTTGGCAAAGGGCATCTCAAACTCAACCTCGCAACCAAGATCATTGGCGAGAGTGACGTCTTTATGCGCCAACGTTAATGAGAATTTTGCGGGGTCATAATTACCGCTTAAAAAGTGCGTGGGTAGACCGTCAAAGGTTCGACGGCGCCCCACAGCGCCGCTGCGTAACGCCTTAAAAAGAGTGGGTGCTTCGACGCCGGCTTTCACGCCCATTGAAAATACCTCTGCAATCGCAGAGTTAAACATATACCCCATGCAGTTATGCACCAACTTCGCGACCGAGGCGGCGCCGATCGCGCCTAAAAACTGCACGTCGTCTGACATGCACGAAAGCACACTTTCGTACTTTTTAAATGCGACTCCGTCGCCACTTGACCAGATCACCAATTTGCCGGAGGCTGCACCCGTTGGTCCGCCGCTGACGGGTGCGTCTAAAAAATACACGTCTTGCGCAGCTAATTCAGCGTGTAATTGACGAATTAAACTTGGTGCGTTGGTTGAAAAATCAAACACGACGCTACCGGGGCAGAGACCGGTGCTAAGCCCCTGCGGCCCTGTCAGCACCTCTTGCACCTGAGCGGGCCCTGGCAAAGACAACAAGACGAGTTCGACTTGCTGGGCTAAAAGGGCAGGAGTCTCTGCCCACACGGCGCCTTGAGCGATCAGCGGTTGCGCACTGGCCCTAAGCTTCTCGTTCAACACCAAAGAATGCCCATTTTTGAGAAGATTCGCTGCCATGCGCGAGCCCATCGTACCTAAGCCAATAAAACCGATTTTCATGTTTATTTTCCAGTTATTTGTAGGAATTGTGATCAAGCCTGTCGCACTTGAGTAATATTTACCAAAATAACGATTATCAATCAAAAAATCAGGAGATTTCGATGGTTACCGTCCCGACTTCAGCGCGGCGCGAGCGTTTACGCAAGACTGTTCCTAAGATGGTTGAGTGCGCAGAAAAAGTTTTGTATGGTGATATCTGGGAGCGTAAAGAGCTTTCAAAACGCGATCGCAGCATGATCACGATCGCCGCGCTACTCACGTCGTTCAGACCCGACCAACTTCGGGTTCACATCACGCGGGGGTTAGAAAATGGACTTACACAGGAAGAGATCGGTGAATTGATTACACATTTGGCTTTTTATTCCGGCTGGGCCTCGTCAATGTCTGCGGCTCAGATTGCTTACGAAGTATTCGAGGAGTTAGAGAAGAATGAAACGATTAAATAAGAGCTTACTGCTCGTTTTACTGATACCCTTGAGCATTTTATTTGTGCCTGCTCAGGCTCAGCCGTTTCCAAACAAGCCGCTCAAGATCGTAGTGGGGTTCCCGCCCGGCGGCGGTTCAGACCTGATGGCGCGAATCGTCGCCGAGAAGATGTCAGTGATGCTCAAGCAACCCGTGATCGTCGACAACAAGCCGGGTGCTGGCTCAACGATCGCGGCCACCTTTGTTTCTCGGGCTGCTCCGGATGGGTACACCATCTTGTTTGGTCAGGCTGCCAATATCGGCGTGGCACCCGCAATAATGAATACACTTACTTATGATTCGCTGAAAGACTTTGCGCCAATCACGCGCTTGGTATCGGCCCCGCTTGTGTTAGTGGGACCCGCCGATCTTCCGGCTAAAGACCTTAAAGAACTCATTGCACTCGCTGCAGCCAAGCCCAACGTGCTGAGTTATGGCTCGCCCGGATCAGGCACGGTTGGGCATCTTGCCGGGGCGATGTTCATGAACGAAGCTGAGGTCAAGGCGGTGCATGTTCCATACAAGGGCCAGTCGTTGTTAATCACTGACATGATAGGCGGGCGTATCGCGATGTATTTCAGTACGATTGCAGTCGTCAAGCCTTATGTCGAAAGCGGCAAGATGCGCGCCTTTGGCGTGACTTCTGCAAAGCCGTCTGCGGCGTTTCCGGGGGTGCCAGCGATTGCCGACGCGGGGCTGCCAGGCTATGCGGTTGAAAACTGGTATGGTTTGTTGGCTCCTGCTGGTACGCCAGCTGGTGTGATTGACACGCTACAGCAGACGGTTAAGCAAATCTTATTGCTACCCGACGTGCAGCGCGACTTGACGAAAGAAGGCGGCGAGGTCGGCGGTGAAACCG
The DNA here is from genome assembly GCA_002737415.1 of Alcaligenaceae bacterium. GTDB lineage: Bacteria > Pseudomonadota > Gammaproteobacteria > Burkholderiales > Burkholderiaceae_B > Zwartia. The sequence goes on from NSIQ01000026.1 coordinate 165,466, forward strand.
CGAGTGAATTTGCTCAGTTTTTAGCCATCGACATTCCAAAGTGGAGAAAAATTGCCACCGATGCACAATTAACGCCTTGACTCAGGGCAACTCCGGTACATTTTTTTAATGAGTGAGTTCACTTTATGAGCTTTAACACTAAAAACCCGAAAATCGTTGTGTTGGGCGCTGGCGCCGTTGGCTGTTACTTTGGCGGCATGCTGGCACGTGCCGGCCAAAGCGTGACGCTGATCGCGCGACCTGAGCACGTCGCCGCCATCACGCAACACGGCTTGCATATGGATTGTCAAAGCTTCCAAGAATATGTTGCGGTCGCTGCGAGCATCGAACTTGCGGCGGTCGCCCACGCGGATCTAATTTTATTGTGTGTGAAATCGCCCGATACAGAAAAAACAATTGAAGCGATTATTCCTGACTTGCAAAAACATACGGCGATTATCAGCTTGCAAAATGGGGTCGATAACTGTGAGCGTATACGCGGTCTTGTCGATAATCCAGTGTTTGCGGCGGTGGTCTATGTTGCGACGATCATGGCCGGGCCCGGTCGACTGAAACACCTTGGCCGAGGTGAGCTCGCGCTTGGCCAAGGAGACCCAAACGTACGCAGCGCGGCTGACGCCGAATTGCTCGAGGCCCTAGCGGCTTTACTCTGCGCGGGCGGCGTGCCGTGCAAGGTCTCAGTCGACATACGAAAAGACCAATGGAGTAAGTTTTTGGTGAACTGCAGCTACAACGCGATTTCGGCGATCGGTCAAATGACCTATGGCCAAATGGTACAAACTGAAGCTGTACGTGAGTTGATTCACCAACTAGGCGTTGAGGTGGTGAGCATTGCTCAGCGGCAGGGTATTGAAATCACGCTCGCAGAGGCGCAAGGCGCTAATGACATGATCCCTAAGACCATGCCTGGCCAACTCTCTTCCACCGCACAAGATCTTGCCCGCAAAAAACCGAGTGAAATTGAATTTCTGAACGGCCTGGTGGTGCGTAAAGGTCAAGCGTACGGTATTGCCACGCCGGCCAATCAAAGTGTTTATGCCTTGGTCAAAATGCTCGAACAAGCACAACAATGTCGCTAAATGGCAAGGCCTACATTGCGGGTGCCTTTGAGCATCCGACCCGCCTCGCACCTGAAAAATCGGTCGCCCAGCTGCATGTCGAGTGTGCTGCCGGTGCCCTGAAAGACGCGGGCCTGAGTTTTGCCGATGTCGACGGTTACTTTTGTGCGGGTGACGCGCCTGGGGGCAGCCCTTTACCCCTAGTCGACTACATGAATCTAAGACTCAAGTGGATGGATGGCACCGAGTTGGGTGGTTGCTCATACTTAGCGCATATTGAACATGCGGCAGCGGCGATTGCCGCGGGCAAGTGCTCGGTGGCTTTGATCACGCTGGCGGGCAAGCCGCGCAGTCAGGGCCAGGCTGTTGGCACTGCGCCGCGGGTGCTCAGCGCTGAACGCCCCGAGACCCCGTGGGATCCGCCCTCGCGCTGGGGCATCGCTGGTATTTATGCCATGTATGCGATGCGTCATATGCATGAATACGGTACAACCTCTGAGCAGATGGCCTGGGTAAAAGTCGCAGCATCGCACCACGCCCAGCATAATCCTCATGCGCTGTTGCGCAAGGTCGTGACAGTTGAAGATGTCGTTACGTCGGCCATGATTGCCAAGCCCTTACATAGGCTGGATTGCTGCGTGATTACAGATGGCGGTGGCGCGCTGATCGTGACCCGCCCAGAAATCGCCCGAAGCCTGAAGCAACCCTTGGTCAAGATTCGCGGCTGTGGCCAAACCATTAAAACGAATAACGGCGGCGATATCGATGTGACGCGTACTGGCGCCGAACGCTCGGGCCCTCTCGCGTTTAACGAGGCGGGGATTGTGCCCGCTGACATCAAATACGCCTCGGTGTATGACAACTTCACTATTATGGTGATTACACAACTAGAAGATTTAGGGTTTTGCAAAAAAGGCGAGGGCGGAAAATTCGTTGCTGATGGCAATCTCATCTCAGGGGTGGGCAAGCTACCCTGGAACACTGACGGTGGCGGTCTGTGCAACAACCATCCAATGAATCGGGGTGGCATTACCAAAGTGATCGAGGCCGTACGTCAGTTACGCGGTCAGGCCCACCCTGCAGTACAAGTAAAAAACTGTGATCTGGCGTTGGCAAGCGGCCCAGGCCTTGTGTTGGGCGATGGTCACGCCCACGCCACCGTCATCTTTGAGCGAGAATAATGCGATGCAAACGAATGAATCTTTAGAGCACGCCATGGCAGCGCTGGCACAAGACCCCTACGTGGGGGCAAACCCCGAGTTACACGAGTTCTGGCAAGCCGCGGCGCGTCACGAGTTGCTTGTTAAAACGTGCACGCAATGTTCGCGTGCCCACTGGTATCCTAGAATGTTCTGCCCCTTTTGCGCCAGCGAAGACACCGAGTGGCGCAAGGCTTCGGGACTAGGAAAAATCTATGCGTTTAGCGAAGTCGTGCGCGCCGAACCTCCTTATATTCTGGCCTATGTGCGGCTTGACGAGGGGCCCGTCTTACTCACGAATATGGTCGACTGCGATCCCGCCGCTCTGCATATCGATCAGGCCGTCAAGGTTCGGTTCAGGCCCGCACAAGAGGGACGCAGTTTTCCAGTTTTTACGCCAAACTAAAGGTAACCAGATGCGCGACCTGAATCCTATGACCGTCGCCTTGCACGGAGCTATAGTCGCGCTAAGATCCGCCAATAATGCTTGATAAAAAAGAGGCCTTTTATGACAAGTGCAGTTTTTATTTTGATCCGCCGCGGTGTTTTACTTTCAGCTGCTCTGGCGCTGCTTGGTGTTGTTGGAATCGCGAGCGCACAAAGCCCAGCCGATAAATATCCAGAAAAATCCATCAAGATTGTCGTCCCGTTTCCACCGGGCGGCTCGACCGATGCACTCGGGCGCGCGATCGCTCAAAAGATGCAAGAAAAATGGGGACAGCCGGTGGTGGTTGAAAACCGCCCAGGCGCGAGCACGCTGATCGGCTCAACAGCGGTGGCGAAGGCGGCCCCCGATGGCTATACCCTAATTGTGTCGGTCAGTAGCCACACAACGAATCCAGCGATGCATTCAAGCATGCCCTTTGACACGCTTAAAGATTTCCAACCGATTAGCATGCTTGCCCGCGCGCCTGTGCTGGTGGTAGCGAATCCGAATTTTCCGGCTAACAATATCAAAGAGCTGATCGAGCTCGGTCGGGCGGGCAAAGTCAAGTTAGATTACGGTTCCGCGGGTGTAGGAACAATGACGCACTTGACGGCCGAGTTGATTAAAAAGCAAACCGGTTTGGACTTAACCCATATCCTGTACAAGGGCGGTAATCCAGCGATGATTGATGTGATGTCGGGGCATCTCGCCCTCACGTTCGCCACGCTCGGGCAAGTGCAACCGCAGATTAAATCTGGCAGGCTCAAAGCACTGGGGATTTCGTCTGATACGCGTTATGCCTCAGTGTCCGATATTCCCACGCTCAAAGAGCAAGGACTAGATGTTGTCACCATCGAGTGGTTCGGTTTACTGGCACCGGCGGCAACGCCCCCAAGCATCATTGCCAAGTTAAACGCTGAGGTGAAGCAAATTATGGCCAATCCAGAACTGGGCGATCGCCTGGCTTCGATCGAGCTTGTAAGCTCAAGCGCAGAGTTTCTTGAAAAGTTCATACAGACTGAGGTCAATCGCTGGGAGCCTGTCATTAAAGAGCTCAACATCAAAACGAATTGAGGTTTGCTCAAACTATGAAATCTGGTTCGCCTAATATCCCGACTGAGGTGCCCTTGGGCAAAGAGGTTGCATATCCAAAGGGCTATGACGCCTCGTTGTTGTTTCCGATGCCTCGGGTCGACGCGCGGTTGACCTTGAAGATACAAACCGGTGGCGCTGGCGCAGCCGCGCAGTCTGAAGTGGTGTTGCCGTTCACAGGCTTCGATCTCTGGAACGCTTACGAAGTGTCTTGGCTCAATGCTAAGGGGTTACCTAAAGTCGTGTTGTTGCGACTAAAGGTGCCTTGTACCAGCCCAAATATCGTTGAGTCAAAGTCTTTGAAGCTTTATCTCAATAGCTTCAATCAAACTCGGTTTGACACGGTGCACCAAGTTTTTGAGCGCTTGCGAACAGATCTTGCGAAGGCCCTAGGCGCAGAACTTGAGCTTGAGCTCGTGGGCCCCGATCAGTTCGCGAACGAAAAAATACATGAGTTCACAGGAATCGATTTAGATAAGTTAGATATCGAAATCGACTGTTACGAGCCCGATGCCAGCATACTAAAGCCTCAAGCAGGCAAGTTAGCCCAGGCTTGCCCCGAGGTTTCTGAGCGGCTGTTCTCGCGATTGCTTAAATCAAACTGCCCGGTCACGGATCAGCCAGACTGGGCGTGCATACAGATTGAATACGCGGGCCCCGCGATTGATCATGCAAGTTTGTTGAAATATATCGTTTCATACAGAATGCACAATGGTTTTCATGAGCACTGTGTTGAAAAAATCTTTGTCGATATTCTCAAGCAGTGTGCGCCTCACTCGCTGTCTGTCTATGCGCGTTACACCCGTCGCGGCGGACTAGACATTAACCCTTGGCGCGCGACCTTTGACGTCAAACCGCCCAGCCTAGGACGTAGTGCCCGTCAATAGACTGTGTGATTGAAATCACTCAGGTTGTTTGTGAGCAATACAATCGACCACCATGTTTGATTACACGCAAGCACGCGCCGGTGAATGGTCGCCAACACACTCGTCAAAAAAGAGTTTGTACCGCACCCGTCACTTGATATTGTTCGTCGACCAACAAGACTTGTCGCCACTTATCGAACGTAAGGCAAGGGTGCGAGATGTCAAATGCCAGCATATCGCCAACATTGAGGTCAGCACCAGTGGGTATGCTCATAAACGCATGTTGATCCATCATGGCGGTAATCTTCCAGTCGCTCGGCGCGGGCTGTGGCGCTTGACTTGCACCCGGTCGATAGTGCAACGAGGTGATCGGCAGCCCGGCGTCAAACGCTGCATCGCGCTTACCCAAGGCAATAATCGCTCGGTTCGCCTCAGGCACGGCTTGAACGTAGGCCCACAACTGCAAAGCGGGTAATAAGCTGCGACCCATATCGCGTGCGACCGGGTTGCTGGCCTGTATGCGTTTCTCAGCATTGAGGTACACACCGACATCGTGGGTGAGATAGCAGCCCGGTCTTAAAATCACTTGCAAGGTTTGATTTGTCGAGAGACTTTTATTGCCAAACTCTTCAGCCACAACGTCAAACCAGGCTGAGCCCGCGCCACTGAGTATCACCCGCGGCTCTGTAAACCTGTTTTGCAACGCGAGCGCCTGCGTTCGCGCCAGCACATGCTGTAGCAGATGCCGAATCGCTGGCTCTTCACTTAAAACACCTTCATAGAGTTCAACGCCGACAAGGCTTAAGACTTTTGGCCAGCGTGCGATGGCGTCAAGCACTGCCTGCTCTTGTACGAGATCGCGTATCCCAGTACGGCCGCCTTCAACTCCGTACTCGAGCAGTATTTTCAATGTCTGTTGATGGTCAGAAAAATATCGACCGAGCGCATCAGCATTCGCTGCCGAGTCCACAATGCAACAGAAGTAGAAGTTTGGATCTGCCTCTTGCAAGCGGGCGATGAGCGCCATATTGCCCTTGCCGACCAATTGGTTTGCCATGATGATGCGCGGTACGCCGTGCGATGCAGCGGCTTGCACTTGCGAAGCTGTAGCAAGTGTGATGCCCCAAGCGCCGTGCGCAAGCTGCATTTGAAAAAGCTCTGGGCTCATGGTCGTTTTGCCGTGCGGTGCAAGCTCGACACCGTAACGCTCGATGAACTGCTTCATCCACACAAGGTTGTGTTCGATACGGCTTTGGCGCAACACGGCAACCGGCAGGCTCACGTCTTCGTTCAAAATACTCCAGCCCAGCGAACGACACCCTGCCAAGGTGCTGCCAGAGGGCACAAAGCCTAAACCTTTGCCCAGCGTGTCAAGTTGTGTTTTTTGAACTAGATTTGATTGCATGGTTAAGGGTTACCTGAAGTGTTCGAGGATAGCCGTGATCGCCTGTTGATTCGCTTGACGTTATTCATCGGGAATTAGCCTTTTGCCCAAGCTCACCGAGGCATCGATTTTGTAGCCGAGCGCTTCATAAAAGCCCAAGGCTTGCGCGTTTGTTCCACGCACCTGTAAGTTCAATTTTGGGCAGCCTGCCTTTAAAAGAAGGGCTTCACCAAACTGCATGAGTTGCTTGGCGTAGCCGCGTCGCTGATGCTCAGGCGACACCGCCAGGTAGTTGACCCAGCCTCGATGGCCTTCGTAGCCAAACATGGCGCTCGCGACGATTTCATGTTTGATTTCGCCCACGACAAACCATTCAGGGTTGACCGCCAGTTTGCGTTCAATGTCTAGCTGCGGATTGTTCCACGCTCGGATCAGCTCGCAGCATTGCCAAAGACTGACAACTGCTTCTTTATCGTTTTTGATGAAAGGTCTTATATTCAATTAGAGTACCAGACTATACCGAGGCCAGTTCGAATCTAAAGAAGTGTCGCTTATTTGTCAAGATACGCTCTCAGATACGCTCTCAGCCTGACAGAACCTCAAGATTTGTTACCAAATAGTCAGTGATCTTTTCTTCTGAAGTATTGGTAACGACCAATGTGCATTTGGTATCGCGCAATGCGCGGACAGCCTCCCCTCTCAGGGGGAGGTTGTCAACCAGCAAGCGTCTGCGTAGCTCAACAACTTACGCGCACTCTCTGGTCCGGTCACCGGAAGCCCGTGCGGGTCAAGTAAGCCAAGGCCCAACAGTCACCGAAACGGTATCGAACTTCACATCCGGCGGAAAGAATTTTCCGACAAGATAATTTGAATAGAATTATTTGACGCCAAGTCACTGGCCTTGCAGCATTACCGAACAAATCTCGACATTGCTGCGATTAAGATAATGCCTAGCTAGCGCATGGCATACTGTTTGCTAAATTCAATTGCTCTTTGCGCGTTAAGGTGTGCCCGTCTCGACAGTGATCTGCCAGGTCTTTGTCGACCGCAGTGAACTCAGGTGAATATGATTAAAACCGCTGCAGTCAAAGATACAACCGAACGCAATCGCGCTTTTAGCGGCTGGGTATCGCGCGTCCCTTTTTATTATGGTTGGGTGCTGATTGGGATCGCGTTCCTTACGATCGCGATCGGGATTAGCGCCCGAACGTCGTTTTCGCTCTTGCTGCCCCCCCTCATCGACGAATTTCACTGGTCGCGCGGCCTCGCCTCGGGGTCTTTTGCATTTGGATTTTTAGTGTCAGCGCTGATCAGCCCCACTGTTGGGCAAGTGATGGATCGCTATGGGCCTCGTTGCTTGCTTCTCGCTGGCGCCTGCCTCACTGCGCTGGGCTTGTTGCTGGCCACAATGATGCAAGAACCTTGGCAGCTCTATGCAACGCTCGGGTTTCTTGTAGGAGGCGGTACAAACCTCATGGGGTTTAGCGTTCACTCGATCTTTTTACCCAACTGGTTTGTGCGCCGTCGCGGCTTGGCGCTTGGTATTGCGTTTTCAGGAGCAGGCGTTGGGGCGTTGGTCATCTTGCCGTGGTTGCAAGAGATTATCGTTCGCGCAGGCTGGCGTGCTTCGTGTTTGGCGCTCGGGGCAGTCGTGTTGTTTGTTCTTGCACCACTTAGTTTTTTTGTTTGGCGCCGCCCTGAGGATGTCGGGCTGGAGCCAGACGGGCAGCGTGGCCAGACCGAGGCCGAAGTCAGTACAAGGGTGTCAAACGTTGTTGACCACGCATGGGTAAACGCCGAATGGACCATTGCAAAGGCGATGCGAACCCATCGTTTTTGGTGCATCATTTTTGGCTATTTTTGCGCACTATTTGCATGGTACGCGGTACAAGTGCATCAAACAAAATATCTTGTAGAAATTGGCTTTAGCCCAGCCACGTCGGCCTGGGCGCTGGCACTTGTGAGTGCCTTCGGTATGTTTGGTCAAATCGGCATGGGCGCACTATCTGATCGGATTGGTCGAGAGTGGGCGTGGGGCGCAAGCTGCTTGGGTTCAGCGATCTCGTGCGCGGCACTGCTCGCTCTTGAGGGGTCGCCGACTCAATGGTTACTGTATGCGATGGTGATCTCTCAGGGCGTGTTGGGCTATGGTATCACTGCCTTGATGGGGCCCATTGTGATGGAAATTTTTCAAGGAAAATCCTTCGGCTCAATCTTCGGGGTCGTTACGATCGCAGTGATGGCGGGAGGCGCGGTGGGACCTTGGGTAACAGGGGTGATTTACGATGAAACGGGCAGCTATCGTGTTGCCTTTGCGCTCTCGCTTGTGTGTTGTTTGCTATCGAGTATTGCGATTTGGATCGCAGCTCCGCGCAAAGTGCGGTTGGTGCAAGGAAGGATTAAACGGTGATATGACCGAGAAATGCCAAAAGGTTGGGTTTGGACTTAGGACTTGTCAATCATCTCTTTAATAATCTTGCCGTCCTTAATGTAAATAAAAGGTGTGCCAGTTTCTTGTGACACTTTTCGAGCCAATTTTCTTGAACGTTTTAACGCTCGAATAATGACTTGTACGTGCTCTGGATATTTTGGGGACTAATCTAGGCATTAGTTTTTACCTTTCTAGTCGATAGGCGTTGGGTCTGAATCCGTATTGTCCAAGACATGCCAATCATCGAGTAAGACTTTGTAAATTGTATTGAAATTCTCGAGCCCTGCAATAAATCGACGCTTGATGACATCGGCAGGGATGTTGTGACCCCCTTGTTTCACTCTGTTTCGTACTCGCTCAAGGGCTATGTTTGATGATCTGAGAGATAAGAATATCAGTGACACATGATAGCCAGCAGAACGCCCTTGGCTGATATGTCGCGCATAGCCTAGCCCAGAAAGTGTAGTTTCGATGACAAAGCTTTCGCGCGCTTTAACTAGGTGTTTGATCTGACCTAGCATGACTCGTCCGGCAGTGTAGCTAGTTCGGGCTCAAAAGGGGACATATCAGCCGCTATGAGATTGGCATTGACAAATTGTTTTAAGCCAAGTTCTTTGCGAACAAATTCTCTTGCAAAAGTTGTTTTGCCTGCGCCGTTGCGACCAGCAAGAATGAGGATTTTGGGTGTGTTTGTCAAAGGTGAAGAATCTCGCTTGTAAATGTTGTGCCGCAACCCGCGCAAAGCAATCGTCGGCCTGCACCTCGAGTCATCGAATAACAGTAATTTTGAATTTACCTTGAGAATCAAGGATTTAAGTGTGGTGCCCGAGGCCGGAATCGAACCGGCACGCCTTGCGGCGGGGGATTTTGAGTCCCCTGCGTCTACCAATTTCACCACCCGGGCCTTGGGGGATCGCGCGCGAGGCGCTTTGGAACGAAGACGTGCATTATACGGTGTAATAAAAGTCGTGCGCGCGAGGCTGCGCTTAGGTATCCTCAAGCACTGCACATCGGTCTGCTCAAGCCGCGGTTCGCCTCGGCCGCTTCGGTAAGATCTGTCGCAAACACGATCCACCACAGTCAACGGTCACACCATGCAAAGCCTTGATCTACAACTTGCACGCCATGCCTCGTCGCTAACCTTTGCCGCCTTGACGCCTCACGCGCTTGAGCGCGCAAAGGTCTTTTTGCTTGACACCCTTGGCGTAGGCATCGCCGGTGGCAGTACGCCTGAAATCCAGCCCCTGCTCAAGGCGGTACGCGGCTGGGGCGAGGGTGCAGAGGTTGCTGTGTGGGGCACCGACCTCAAACTGCCGCGAGGGCAGGCCGTGTTGGTCAATGCCTACCAAATCCACTGCCAAGAGTATGACTGCCTGCATGAGGGCGCAGTACTGCATGCGATGGCAACGCTATTGCCCGTGCTGTTGGCTGAGGCGCAGGTGCGCGGCGGGGTGACTGGAAAAGCGCTTCTCACCGCCTTAGCCGCAGGCGTTGATATTGCGTGCACCATAGGCCTGGCCTCAAAGTTAGGGTTGCGGTTTTTTCGCCCAGCGACCTCGGGCGGCTTTGGCGCGGTGGCCGGCTTGGCCAACCTGCGCGGTTTTGATGCCGACACCACCTTAGCGGCCTTTGGTCATCAACTTGCGCAGGTCAGTGGCACCATGCAGGCACACACTGAGGGTAGTGTGGTGCTGCCCTTGCAGATTGGTTTGAATGCGCGCGCAGCACTGCAGTCGTGCGACTTGGCTCAGGAAGGGTTTCCGAGCTTACAGTCGCCCTTGACGGGAAAATTTGGCTATCTCACGATGTTTGAAACAGACTGGGATCTTGAACGCGCAATGGTTGGCTTGGGCCAACAATTAAAAATCGCTGAACTCAGCCATAAGCCCTATCCGAGCGGCCGCGCCACGCACGGTGGCATAGAAGGCGTGACGGTGTTGCGTGAGCAGGCCAAGTTTTCCATTCAAGACGTTGCTGAAATCCTTGTGCTTGGGCCGCCATTGATCAATCATTTGGTCAACCGGCCACCATTGCAGAACCCGACACCAAACTATGCTCGTCTTTGTATGCCCTTTGTGTTGGCCAAAGTGTTGCAGCACGGCGTCTTAGATGCCATGCACTTCAGAGGTGACGCCTTGAGCGACGCACAAACCTATGCGCTCGCCTGCAAAGTCGTCATGCAGGTCGACGACAATCCCAATCCAAATGCCCTCGGCCCGCAAGTGGTGCGTGTGCGTTTAATCGATGGCACAGTGCTTGAGCATCATATCGATGCCATGCTGGCCAGCCCCTCGCGACCGCTCAGTGAGCAGGAGCGAGTCATAAAATTTGATCGTTGCTGGCAACTGGCCGCCCAGCCGATGCGCGGGTCGCAGCCATTAAGAGACGTTGTTGCCGCTTTAGAAAACTGCTTGGATATAGGCGACTTAGCGCAGCATTTGGCGGCGAGGTCGTGATCACACCCGTCCTGATGGCTAAGCTGTTGATCGTGCCATCGATGCTTTTGTTGTTGACGCTTGTGGGCCGGTACTATGGGCCTGCCTTGGCGGGGCTGCTGTCTGCTTTGCCCGTGTTCGCGGGTCCGGTGCTCTTTATCCTCGCCCTCGAGCAAGGCAATGCTTTTGCCGCAGAAGCGGCGCACGGGACCTTGTTGGCGATTGTGGCAATCTTGGTATTTAGTCTGACCTACGCTTGGCTGGCGTTGAACGCGGGTGTGGTGCTCAGTCTGTTGTCCTCCTACGCGACGTACAGCCTGACGGCGTATCTCTTGCAGTTTGTGCGCCTGCCAATCGAACTGTGTTTTGCTGCGGTCATCGGTTTGTTGCTGTGCGCTCAATGGGGGTTTCCAAAAGTCGCGACGCAACAGGCGTTTTCGGCGCCCACTGGGCCGTTTGATCTATTGCTGCGTATGGTTCTTGGCGCCTCGCTCGTGTTAGGGGTGACCTACTTTGCCCCAATATTTGGCTCGCGGATGAGCGGCATTATTGCGATGTTTCCCTTAATGACGACAGTGTTGGTTGGCTTCTCGCACCACCATTCTGGTGGGGTGTTTGCTATCGCGCTGCTCCGTGGGATGGTGTACGGCTATTTTTCGTTTGCGATTTTTTGTTTTCTTTTATCTCTGTCTTTGCCTAACTTCAGCTTAGTTGTCAGCTTTTTGATCGCAGTGCCTGGGGTTTTGGCTGGTCAGTTGATCGCCCGTTACTTTCTGATGCGCCGCAAAACGGCTTGAAACAAACCGTTAGCCCTTGAAATTCAAGATTTACCCCCCAATTAACACTCACTATTCTTGGCTAAAGTCATAGCGGCCTGGGATCGCCCTGTGGATAACTTTTCGGTGAGCATATGAATCAAGCAACTCCAGCGGCAGACGCCGCTCAAACAATGGGTTTTCAGGCTGAGGTCAAACAGCTGATGCACCTGATGATCCATTCGCTTTACAGCAATAAAGAGATTTTTTTGCGTGAATTGGTCTCTAACGCCTCAGACGCTTGCGACAAGCTGCGTTTTGAAGCGATTGATCAGCCTGCGCTGCTTGAGGGCGTTGGTGTCTTGAATGTGCGTGTTGATTTTAACAAGGCTGCACGCACGATTACGATTACGGACAATGGCGTTGGCATGTCACGCGACGAAGCTGTCGCTAACTTAGGCACCATCGCACGCTCGGGCACGCGCGAGTTTTTCTCTAAGCTGACCGGCGACAACAAAAAAGATGCGCAGTTAATTGGTCAGTTTGGCGTTGGGTTTTATTCATCTTTTATTGTTGCAGACAGGGTAACGGTGCGCACGCGCCGTGCGGGAGCCCCCGCCGAGCAAGGTGTGGTGTGGGAATCTGACGGCCAGGGCGAGTTCACGATCGCGGCACTTGAGCGTACCGAACGCGGCACCGAAGTCACGCTGCATTTGCGCGCCGATGAAGACGAGTTTTTGAATGGCTACAAATTGCGCGAAGTGTTGCGCCGCTATTCAGACCACATTTCTTTGCCTGTTGAAATGCTCAAAGAAGAGTGGGATAAGGACAAGTCTGAGCAAGTCAAGACAGCCGAATGGGAAGCGGTCAATCAAGCTAACGCGTTATGGACACGCAGCAAAGCGGATGTCACCGACGAGCAGTACCGCGAGTTTTACAAGCATGTGTCGCATGATTTTGACGATCCGCTTGCCTGGACGCACAACCGCGTTGAAGGTCGCAGCGAATACACGCAACTGTTGTTTATTCCGAAGCATGCGCCCTTTGATATGTGGGATCGGGATGCACGTCGTGGCGTGAAGCTTTACGTCAAGCGTGTGTTTATTATGGACGATGCCGAGCAGATGCTGCCTTCGTACTTGCGCTTCGTGCGTGGGGTGATTGACTCGGCCGATTTGCCACTAAACGTCTCGCGTGAGTTGCTGCAAGAAAGCCGCGATGTGAAAGCGATTCGTGAAGGCTCGACCAAGCGTATTCTTAGCATGCTTGAGGATTTAGCTGAAAACAATAAAGACGATTACGCAACCTTCTGGACCGAGTTTGGTCAGGTTCTGAAAGAAGGTACGGGTGAAGACTCGGGCAATATTGAACGTATCTCTAAGCTGCTGCGTTTTGCGTCAACCAAGCAGGGTACAGACGCGCAAACCGTCACCTTGGCCGATTACGTTGCTGAGATGAAAGACGGCCAAGACAAAATTTATTATGTCACGGCCGACGGTTATACCGCCGGTAGCAACAGCCCGCATATTGAGATTTTCCGTAAGAAAGGTATCGACGTGTTAGTGATGTGGGATCGTGTCGATGAGTGGATGCTGTCGCACCTGCGTGAGTTTGATGGCAAGCAGTTGGTATCGGTTGCCAAAGGTGGGCTTGATCTTGAGGCATTGGCTGATGATGAAGAAAAGAAACATCAAACCGAAGTGGCCGAGCAGTTCAAGCCCTTGGTTGAGCGTTTGCAAGAGGCGCTAAAAGATCGCGTTAAAGAAGTGCGCGTCACCTTGCGGTTGGTTGATTCGCCTTCTTGCGTCGTCGTGGGGCAAAATGATTTAAGCCCGCACCTGCAGCGCATGCTGAAAGCGGCGGGTCAGGCTGCCCCTGACGTGTTGCCTGTGCTTGAGATCAATCCCGAGCATGCTTTGGTGGCACGTATACAAACCGCTTCAGACGAGACGTTTAGCGACTGGGCAACCTTGTTGTTTGAACAGGCGCTGTTGGCTGACGGCTCGCAATTGCCAGATCCAACTGCCTTTGTGAAGCGTGTGAATCAGTTGTTGTTGGCTTAGAGATCTTGCAGGGGCTTGTCAGTTGCCGTGAGGCGTTGGCCATTGTGCCAACACTTTAAAACGTGACCAGTCAAAGCACGGCCCGGGGTCTGTTTTGCGCCCCGGGGCGATCTCAGAATGCCCAGCGACAGCGGCAAGTGGGTAGTGCGCGCGTAAGCACTGGGTCAGTGCTGCAAGCCGCTCGTACTGACGGTCTTCAAAGGGTAGCGCGTCGGTGCCCTCAAGCTCAATGCCGATCGAAAAATCATTGCATTGTTCACGCCCTTCAAAAGACGACGCCCCGGCGTGCCAGGCGCGGTCGTCGCACGACACGAACTGGGTGATGTGTCCAAGTCGGTCGATTACAAAATGCGCCGAAACTTTTAAGCCTTGCACATTCACAAACCAGGGATCTGCAGAAATATCGAGTTGATTTAAAAACAAATCGGCGATGTAAGGCGTACCAAAGCGTCCTGGCGGTAAGGTGATGTTGTGTAACACCAATAATGACACGGTAGTGCCGGTCGGGCGGTCGTTAAAGTTGGGCGAGGGGCGCAGCGACACGCCCAGCTCAGTCGCTAGCCAACCATGCGGTTCAAGAGTCAACATAGTCGATCCTTTTTTGCAATAAGCTTAACGAGTGTTGTGCCGCCAGGGCGGCGCGCTTTGAGTTTGTTTAATCTTGTGGGCGCGCGCCAAGCTTCGCATGGGCTGGCGTGCACCAAGTATTTTGATCAATCAGTGAGGCCTCAGAGCGAGGCAGATGCACGCCACAGTGGGCGCAGCGTACCATCGCTTCAGAGTCGGCGACGGGGGCCTTTGTTTGAGCGGGCGCCTGAGGGGGTGGTTGCCTTTTTTTGGCGGCGTGAACGGCCAACAAGCGCGTGATGAAGATCACAACAAAAAATACGCCTGTCCAGAAAAGCGCTTTACCCATTAGTTTCTCTGCAAAATAACTTCAACGACGAAGCGACTGCCAGTGTAAGACAGCACAATAAAGGCGAAGCCGACCAAGGTGTAGCGTAGTGCAATGCGGCCACGCCAGCCACGGGTATAACGACCAACCAACAGAATACCAAAGGCGAACCACGATAGCAGCGTAAAAATCGTTTTATGGTCAAAGCGCAACCATTTACCTGCGGTTGCCATCGAAATCAGTGAGCCAGACACCACCGCCAGCGTCAGCAAGGAAAACCCGACCCAAATGACCCTAAACAGCACCTGCTCTTGAGCCAGGAGGGGGGGTTGCACGTCAAGAATACGACCCAGCACAACTTTAAGCCGGTTTGCCTCTTGCGCCGAGGCCATCGGAAAATGCAGCCTGCGATCAATCGCCGACATGAGCAACGCTTGTAAGGCTGCGATCGTGACTAGACCGTAGGCCGAGAGTGCGATCAGTAGATGGATCCGCAAGGCAGGGTCAGTCGCGTGGGCGACGAGTTGCTCTTTAGGAAATAAGATGACCAACAGGCAAGCGCCCGCACCGGCGGGCAATAGCAGCAATTGCAGGCCATCGATGCGGATAATGAGACTTTCGAGCCAAAACACAAGCATGCCTAGCCAAATCGCGGTTGACAGGGCGAGCGCCCAGCTGAGTTGAAGACGCTGATCAAACAAAATAGACTGGTGCAGCGCATAGCCGTGCAGCACGATGGCCACTAAGAGGCTGCCTCGGGCCAAATAACCGACCTGTACAGGGGGTTGATTTGAAGAGAACCCGCGCCACAGCACCACGGCTAACAACGAATAGGCCAAGGCGGCAAGCGAGTGAAATACAATAGGCGCAGACATGTGTCTAGTGTAAATCGAAACGGTCGCTATGCTTGAAAATCTAACCCAACGACTATCCCGAGTCGTTAAGACCATTCGGGGCGAAGCCCGCCTGACTGAAGCGAACACCCAAGAGATGTTGCGTGAGGTGCGGTTGGCTTTACTTGAGGCGGATGTCTCGTTGCCGGTCGTGCGCGAGTTTGTCGCCAACGTTAAAGAAAAGGCTCTGGGCGCAGATGTGGTCGGCAGTTTGTCGCCGGGTCAAGCGTTAGTGGGCGTGGTGCATCGTGAGTTGACCGCGCTGATGGGGGGCGACTTAGGCCCCGATGCAAGCGAGCTGTCTTTGGCGATGCAGCCGCCGGCAATCATCTTGATGGCGGGCCTGCAAGGCGCTGGTAAAACCACCACCACAGGTAAATTAGCCCGTTGGCTGACCGAAGGCGGGCACGTCGCGCACGGACGTAAAACCGGCAAGAAAAAAGTGGCAGTGGTCAGCGCCGACGTCTATCGCCCCGCTGCAATCGAGCAGTTAAAAACAGTGGCGGCACGGGTGGGGGTCGAGTGGATCGCCTCGGATGTGAGCCAAAAACCCGTCGATATTGCGCGTTCTGCGCTTGATTACGCCAAACGTCATCATTTTGATGTACTAATTGTGGATACCGCAGGTCGCTTGGGTATCGACCAAGAGATGATGCGCGAGATTCGCGAACTGCACGAGGTGCTCAAGCCGATCGAAACGCTCTTTGTGGTTGACGCCATGCAGGGACAAGACGCCGTGAACACGGCGCGCGCCTTTGCTGAGGCATTGCCGTTAACTGGCGTCGTGTTAACCAAGCTTGACGGCGATGCGCGTGGTGGCGCGGCCTTGTCGGTGCGTCATGTCACAGGCAAGCCTCTAAAGTTTGTGGGTGTCTCTGAAAAGCTGGATGGCCTTGAGCCCTTTCATCCCGAGCGTATGGCGCAGCGGGTATTGGGAATGGGCGATATTTTGTCGCTGGTTGAACAGGCACAACAAAATATTGATGTCGTCGAGGCCAATAAGCTTGCAGCCAAAATTAAGTCGGGCGACAAATTTGATTTAAATGATTTTAAAGAGCAGCTTGCCCAAGTGAAAAAAATGGGTGATATGAGCTCAATGCTTGAAAAATTACCAGCGCAGTTTGCGCAAGCTGCGGGTCAGTTGCAAAGCGGGCAGGCCGAAAAACAGATGCGTCGCACTGAAGGCATCATCAACTCAATGACGCCCCTTGAACGCAGCAAACCCGAGTTGCTTAAAGCGTCGCGCAAACGCCGCATCGCGACCGGTGCCGGTGTGCCGGTGCAAGAGGTCAATCGCATGCTCAATCAGTTTGAGCAAATGCAGGGCATGATGAAGCAAATGAAAAAAGGCGGGATGGCCAAGATGATGCGCGCCATGGGCGGCATGAAAAACCTGGGCAAACTCGGTGGCTTTGGGCGCTAGCGCTTTGTAAAAATCACATCCCAGACGCCGTGGCCTAAGCGTAAGCCGCGGTTTTCAAATTTGGTTAAAGGCCTGAACTCAGGCCGCGGCGCAAAGCCCTCGCAGATGTTTTGCAAGCTTGTTTCGGCTGAGAGCACTGCTAATATTTGCTCGGCATAGTGCTCCCAGTCAGTCGCGCAATGGATGTAGGCACCGGGTGCCATCCGGCTTGCAAGTAACTCAACCAGCGGTGGTTGAAGTAAGCGCCGTTTATGGTGGCGAGTTTTTGGCCACGGATCCGGAAAATAAATATGCACGCCAGCCAGGCTTTTGGGGGCGAGCATATCGCGCAAAACCTCTACGGCGTCGTGTTGAATAATACGGATATTGTTCAGGCTTGAGGCTTCAATGCGCTTGAGCAGGGCACCCACACCAGCGTTAAACACTTCGACGCCTAAAAAATTATCATTTGGTCGTGCAAGCGCTATTTTTTCGGTGGTTTCGCCCATACCGAAGCCGATTTCAAGAATCGTTGGTGCTTCGCGCTCAAAGGTCTCGGTCAAATTCAGTAAGGTCGGACGATAGGCCAGCGACCACGTGGTTAAAAAGGCCTCAAGTGCCTCTTGCTGACCTTGTGTAATGTGGCTACGTCGATTCACAAAGCTGCGAATATGGGTGGGGTGCATGGCTAGCCCCCGCCAACGGCGACGACGATTTCGAGGCGATCTGCGGCGGCGATGGTCACCTGGTCATAGGTGCTTTTAGGTACGATTTCGCCATTGCGTTCAACAGCAATACGTTTGCCGATAAAACCAAGCTCGGCAACAAGTGCGGCAACAGAGAGGGGGCCGGCTAAAGTTTTTGCTTGACCATTAAGTACGATTTCCATGCCGAGTATTGTAGTGGCAGCCAGCCCCGTCTGTCAGACTGTTTGGCAATGATCTCGTATAATTCGTTCCGACTGAGCGCCAGAGCGGGTGTAGTTCAATGGCAGAACGGCGGCTTCCCAAGCCTCAGGCGTGGGTTCGATTCCCATCACCCGCTCCAGTCCTAGACGTTTGATTGCATGGCTAGGCTTTAGCCTATTACCACTTAAGCCCGGCTGTGTTGAAGATAAACTGTTTTGATCCTTCTTGATAAAACTCCATTTCAACAATCAGTTTCTTTGATTGACGTAACGCCTCAAGAAATGGTGCTTCATCCTCAACAAATATCGTGTCGACACTACCGCTTGACGAACTTGTTGCGGCAATCTCATAAATTTTTCCTTCGTCAAATTTTGCAAAGAACTTACAGCCGGTTACACACTGAAACTGACCTTTGCTGATCGTGAACAAGATGTTCAGTCCGTCTTTTGAGCGCTCGCGTAAAGTCAACTCTAGATAAGATCCACCCGAGTAGGGCGCAGCAAAGTTGATCTTATTGGTGCTGGTCGCCTCTGCAAAGCGCGTCGTTGTGCTGCGCATTTGATCGGTCTTGCTTCGATATTCCCACGCCTGAGCCTGGGCAAGAGTTGAAAATAAAAGGACAATTGCGACAGACAGCAGCTTGACGGATTTCATGATTTCCTCCGGCGGGCAGGTGTAAGTTAAAGGTGTAAAGCGAGGATGAGAATAAGGACATAACTTAAAGATAATATCAATGAATCCGCATGCCAGGCTGCGCCCCCGACGACGGGTCAAGCACATAGATGCCGGCATCGATTTTGGCATCAAAATGGCTGGCCGCCAGTACCATGCCTTCAGAGATCCCAAACTTCATCTTGCGAGGCGCTAAGTTGGCGACGACGACGGTCAGACGTCCAATCAATTGCTCGGGTGTATAGGCAGACTGAATCCCAGAAAATACGTTTCGCAGGCGGCCTTCGCCCACATCGAGCGTCAGCCTTAATAACTTGGTCGAACCCTCAACAGGCTCGCAGTTGACGATACGGGCCACGCGTAAATCGATTTTGACAAAGTCAT
The DNA here is from genome assembly GCA_002737415.1 of Alcaligenaceae bacterium. Classification (GTDB taxonomy): domain Bacteria; phylum Pseudomonadota; class Gammaproteobacteria; order Burkholderiales; family Burkholderiaceae_B; genus Zwartia. Next base: position 184,330 of record NSIQ01000026.1, read on the forward strand.
CAATTGTGATCGCGGGGGCGAGCGGTTCGCCGCCGGGGGCCGCGGCCGCAACCTCGGCAAGATTGCTATCGGCCGTTTGTGCGTTGGTAGCCTGTTGGTGTTGGGGCTTGGTCGCGGTTGTTTGAGTCGCTGCAGCACTTTTCTTTGCAGAGCTCCCTTGCTTAGGCGCTGCATCCTGCGCTGGGATCTCAAACAGTTCATCCAACATCGTCGGCTCAACCCGTTGCATCAGATGCTTGAAGGGGTTGATCTGGCTGGGCAAGACGCCTGCATCGGTCCAGACAAAGCTGCTGGCTTGGCCAAACAATTCAGTTGCGACGCGTTGTGATAGAGCCGGCAAAATCGGTGCCAGCATGACCGAGAGCGCCTTGAAACCCGCCAACGCCGACGAGCAAATATGCTGCAAGGCGTCGCGTTGTGAGGGCTCGGCTGACGCCAGAGTTTTTGCGATCAGCCAGGGTTGGGCCGCATCAAAGGCTTGATTAATTTGATCGGCATGTGCCATGATTTCGCGAATCGCGCGACCGTATTCGCGCGCCTCTAGATCGGCGCGGATACGGTCTGCAGCTTGTGCCCAGTTGCTGCCCAACATGGCAGCATCGTCGGGGTAAGCAAGTTGCCCGTCAAAATATTTGCTAATGAAATTGGCGGCCCGGCTCGCAATATTGACGTACTTACCGACTAAATCGCTGTTAACCCTGGCAATAAAATCGTCAGGGTTAAAGTCAATATCTTCCACGCGGGCGTTGAGCTTGGCGGCGATGTAATAGCGCATCCATTCGGCGTTCATGCCAAGCGCAAGGTAGCGCAGCGGCGAGATCCCAGTGCCACGGCTCTTAGACATTTTTTCGCCGCTAACCGTAATAAACCCATGCACATTAAGTTGATCGGGCGTTTTGCGACCTGAAAACTGCAAGGTCGCGGGCCAAAACAAAGCATGAAAATACACAATATCTTTGCCGATAAAGTGCACCTGCTCGGTCGTGCCGTTCGGGTCGAGCAGTGCCTCAAAATCGAGGCCAATTTTGGCGCAATACGATTTCAACGATGCAAGATAGCCGACCGGAGCATCGAGCCAGACATAAAAATACTTGCCCGGCGCATCAGGGATTTCGATCCCAAAATAGGGGGCATCGCGCGAGATATCCCAATCGCCCAGGTTGGCTTTCTCGTCGCCATTGCCCAGCCACTCGCGTGTTTTGGCTAAGACTTCTGCTTGCAAATGTTTATTACCCTGAGCGTTACTGCCGGTTGTCCATGTTTGTAAAAACTCAATGCAACGCGGATCAGACAACTGAAAGAAATAGTGCTCAGAGGTTTTGAGTAAAGGTCGTGCCTTGGTGAGCGTTGAGTAAGGCTCGATCAAATCAGTCGGGGCATAGACTGCGCCACAGACCTCGCAAGAGTCGCCATACTGGTCTTTGGCGTGGCACTTGGGGCATTCGCCCTTGATGTAACGATCGGCTAAAAACATCCCTTTGACGGGGTCGTAAAACTGTTCGATTTCGCGGGTGTTGATTAGGCCTGCTGCGCGCAACTTACGATAGATGTCTTGAGACAACTCAACGTTTTCAGCTGAGTCAGTCGAATGCCAGTGATCAAATTCAATTTGAAACCCTTTCAAGTACTGCGGGCGCTCGGCACCGATGCGCTCAACGAGTTGCTTGGGCGTGACGCCCTCGGCCTCGGCCTTGAGCATGATGGGCGCGCCGTGTGTGTCGTCAGCCCCCACAAAGTGCACTGTGTGACCCGCCATGCGCATGGCGCGTACCCAGATGTCGGCCTGGATGTACTCCATGATGTGGCCAATATGAAATGAGCCATTGGCGTAAGGCAGGGCAGTGGTAACGAACAGAGTGCGGGACATGGCGGGTGCGAGTCAGGGGGTCAAGCTTACGAGTTTAACAAGGTCAATCGTTACAGTCGTTTAGCTTAAAACAAACAGGCCAGAATAATGAGCCGCCAAGGCGACTAAGGCGCTGGCCAGCAAGCCCCAAACAGGATTAAGCTGAGTGAAAAGGATGCCGGCAACGTTCGCAGCGACGATCAGAGGCGTCAGCCAACCCCGGAAGGCGGCGTGGCTTAAGTCTAAGCCACCGGCCAAAATCAGGCCAATCGCCACCGGTATCAGGGCATTTTGCGCTAGACGCAGGCCCTTGCTGCCCTCGAGTCGATTAGCGAGACGCCCGATTAAAAAGGCTAGCAGACAGGCGGGCACAAGCATGGCGAGCGTGGCCACCAGCAAGCCCGCCAACCCGGCAACTTGCCACCCGACCAAGCTCACGATCACTACGTTCGGGCCGGGGGTGATTTGCGTGACAGCAAACAGTTGCATAAAGGTGGCGTCGTCCATCCAGCGCATCGAATCGACCACAACGTGGCGAAGCGCTGGAATCACCGCATTGATGCCACCAATGGCGATCAGAGAAATCATTGCAAAGCTACGCGCCAGCTGGCCTAAGACGCTGGGTTCGTTCATTTTTTGCCCAACCATGCGGTGACGAGTAAGGCTGTCGGGATCAGTGCCAACACGACATAGACCATGGGCACGCGCAAAACCAAGATCCCTAAGATTGCGAACCCAATAATGAGCCAGCCAGCGAAGTCGAGTTTGACCTTGATGGCCATTTTCAGGCCGGTAGCCAGCACCATCCCAGCGGCCGCGGCGCCGGCCCCTGTCAGCGCTACGCTCACGGCGGGTAATTGACCAAACTTGTCGTAAAGCATGGCAAACATCAACAGAATCATGATCGGCAACACCATGATGCCCAGTACGCAAACGATTGAACCCTTGGGTCCTTGAAAGCGGTCGCCAATCACGACCGAGGCATTCACAACATTGGCGCCGGGCAACACTTGCCCCAAGCCCAAAATGGTTGCGTACTCTTTCTCGGTGAGCCACTGATATTTTTCAACGATCACGTGTCGCGCCATGACGGCAACGCCGCCAAAACCGAGCAGACCGATGGTGGCAAAGCCTTTGAACAGTTCAAACAAACTAATCGAGCGTTGCGGTGAGTTCATGAGCGGGTCGGGCAAGGGCTAAGAGATATCGCGGGCCTTCACGTCAGTGACGTCGGCGCTATTTTTTGTAGAAAAAGACCCACTCTTTAAAATTGGCTTGCGTTTTGCGCTGCGCGCCATCCAGTATTCTTTGGCCGAGAAGGATTTGCCGCGTAAACGTGCCACGACCACTAAAATCATCACTGCCACAATCGTTGAGGCGACAAACACGGTGGCCATCACCAGCCCGACTAGCGCGATAACAACAAACACCACGAGCTGAACTAAGCGCTGAAGCAGAATTAGCATGTTGCGAGCCTAAAATCGGTGACAAATAACAGAGGAATATCTATGAGTGTAACGCTGGCTGAGGTACGCGAGGTTCTTGAAAGCATGAATGACCCCAATACAGGTCGCTCGCTCGGGGCGGGGCTCAAAGACAGCCAAATCCAGTTAGTGGGTGAGTACGTCAGCGTGAAAGTTGAGTTGGGCTACCCCGCGGCAAGTCAGCTTGACGGTGTGCGCGGGCAGATTTATGCCGCGCTCAAGGCGCGTGGGGTGTCTAGCCCCGACGTTCATGTAAGTGTCAAGATCGCTGCGCACGCCGTGCAAACGGGCGTCACGCGAGTTGAGGGCGTGCGTAATATTATTGCGGTCGCCTCGGGCAAGGGCGGGGTCGGCAAAAGTACAACGGCGGTCAATCTGGCCTTGGCGCTGCAGGCTGAGGGCGCCCGCGTCGGCTTATTGGATGCCGACATTTATGGACCGAGTGTGCCGTTGTTGCTTGGCGTGTCGGTTAAGCCCGCTAGTCTTGACGGAAAAAAAATGATTCCGATTCTGGGCCACGGTTTGCAAGCGAATTCAATCGGGTTTTTGATGAATGACGACACGCCAGCGATCTGGCGCGGGCCCATGGTTGTTCAGGCGCTTGAGCAGTTGCTGCGCCAAACCGCCTGGGATGATCTGGATTACCTGATGATTGATATGCCGCCTGGCACGGGGGATATCGCCTTGACCCTGGCTCAAAGCGTGCCTGTGGTGGGGGCGGTGATTGTCACCACCCCCCAAGACCTCGCCCTGATCGACGCCCGCAAGGGCTTGAAGATGTTTGAGAAGGTGAATGTCCCCATTTTGGGTATTGTCGAGAATATGGCGCTTCATATTTGTAGCCAATGTGGGCACGCCGAGCCGATCTTTGGGCAGGGCGGGGCACAGCGCATGGCCACTGAGTACAAAGCCCATTGGCTTGGCAGTTTGCCCCTTGAGTTGGCGATACGCGAACAAGCTGATGCAGGTCGGCCGATCGTGGTGTCGCACCCCCAAAGCGACGCAGCCGGCTTGTATCGCGAGATCGCGTTGCGGCTGGCCGCGCGGGTCGCCACCTTGCCCAGGGATTTGAGTGAGAAATTTGGCGCGATTGCGATCAAGCGGGTTTGAGCGGGGGGTCGCAGTCAAGCGGGTCCGAGTGTGAGACGAGCGCGATCCAGTCAGCCGGGCGTCAGACGACCGCGGTCAAGCGAACCGAGTCAAAGGGGGCCAGCCGAATGAAAGGGCCACTTGAAGCGCGAGCCAGCCGTCTGGGGGTAAAATCCGCCCTCTTGGCACAAATAACTATTGGGGCGTTTAGTCATGAGTATTAAAAGTGACAACTGGATTCGCCGCGTGGCGCAGTCAGACGGCATGATCGAGCCTTTTGAACCGGGGCAGGTGCGTTCAAACGAATCAGGCCGAATCGTCAGTTATGGCACCAGTAGTTACGGCTACGACGTGCGGTGTGCCAATGAATTCAAAATCTTTACAAACATCAATTCAACCATCGTTGATCCTAAAAATTTCGACGAAAAATCGTTTGTCGATTTTAAGGGCGATATCTGCATTATTCCGCCCAACTCGTTTGCACTGGCGCGCACGGTTGAATATCTTCGGATTCCGCGCAGCGTCTTAACGATTTGCTTAGGCAAAAGCACCTATGCGCGTTGCGGCATCATCGTTAACGTGACCCCGCTCGAGCCCGAGTGGGAAGGTCACGTGACGCTCGAGTTTTCAAATACCACGCCGCTACCCGCCAAGATTTATGCAGGCGAAGGCTGCGCACAGATGTTGTTTTTTGAAAGCGACGAGGTGTGCTCAACGTCGTATAAAGATCGGGGCGGCAAGTATCAGGGTCAGCGCGGCGTGACCTTGCCTAAAACTTGATGTCGCGATAGTGCTTGAATCGTTGCGGTCTTGCTGAAGACCATAGCGTATTAAAGTTTGCCAAGCTGTCATTTCATTAACATGTTCGGGCGCTATATTCGCCCCTCTTTGATCTCTTCTTCGTTTGCGGGGCGTTTAGCATGAAATTTCGCTTTCCTATTTTCATCATCGATGAAGACTATCGCTCTGAAAATGCCTCGGGCTTGGGCGTGCGCGCGCTGGCCTCTGCGATTGAAGCTGAAGGGATGGAAGTCATTGGCGTCACAAGTTACGGCGACTTAAGCTCATTTGCACAGCAGCAAAGCCGCGCAAGCGCCTTTATCCTGTCGATTGATGATGAAGAGTTTGATATCGATTCGCCTGAGGATGTGGCGGGCGCGATTAAAAATCTGCGTACATTTATTGGTGAGTTGCGCTTTCGTAACGCTGATATCCCAATTTATTTGTATGGCGAGACGCGCACCTCTGAACACATCCCCAACGATATTTTGCGTGAGCTGCATGGCTTTATTCATATGTTTGAAGACACGCCTGAATTTGTGGCGCGTCACATCATCCGTGAAGCTCGCAGTTACGTCGACAGTCTGGCGCCGCCGTTTTTTCGCGAATTGGTCAAGTACGCCCAAGATGGTTCGTATTCGTGGCATTGCCCCGGGCACTCAGGTGGTGTCGCCTTTTTGAAAAGCCCCGTTGGACAAATGTTTCACCAGTTTTTTGGTGAAAACATGTTGCGAGCCGACGTCTGCAATGCGGTCGATGAACTGGGCCAACTGCTGGATCACACGGGCCCGATTGCCGAATCTGAATTAAATGCCGCGCGTATTTTTCATGCTGATCATTGCTACTTTGTGACCAATGGCACCTCAACCTCAAACAAAGTGGTCTGGCACGCTAACGTGGCTGCCGATGACATCGTCGTGGTGGATCGTAACTGCCATAAATCAATCTTGCATGCCATCACCATGACGGGCGCCATCCCTGTGTTTTTGCGCCCGACGCGCAACCACATGGGTATTATTGGGCCGATTCCGCTGGCTGAATTTGAGATTGAAAATATCCAGAAAAAAATCGATGCCAATCCATTTGCCCGCAAGGTCAAAAATAAACAACCACGTATTTTGACTTTGACGCAAAGTACCTATGACGGCGTGATTTACAACGTCGAGATGATTAAAGATAAGCTTGGCGACACCATTGACACCTTGCATTTTGACGAGGCATGGCTGCCGCACGCGGCGTTTCATAAGTTTTATCAAGACATGCATGCGATTGGGCCCAACCGGCCGCGTAGTCGCAAGGCGATGGTCTTTGCAACCCACTCAACGCATAAGTTGTTAGCCGGTATTTCGCAAGCCTCACAGATTATTGTGCAAGAGCCCGAAACCCGTAAGCTCGATCGCAACATTTTTAACGAAGCGTATTTGATGCACACCTCGACCTCGCCGCAGTATGCCATCATCGCTTCGTGCGATGTGGCCGCTGCGATGATGGAGGCCCCGGGCGGCTCGGCGCTGGTTGAAGAGAGCATTCGCGAAGCCTTAGACTTCAGGCGCGCGATGCGCAAGGTCGATCTTGAATACGGCGACGATGACTGGTGGTTTACCGTGTGGGGACCAGATTACCTTGCCCCGCGCGGCGTGGGTGAGCAGGCCGACTGGGTGCTCAAATCGAATGACCATTGGCATGGTTTTGGTGACTTGGCAGACGGCTTTAACATGCTGGATCCGATTAAGGCGACGATTGTGACGCCCGGGTTGGATATGTCAGGCAGCTTTGGTGAAACCGGTATCCCCGCGGCCTTGGTCTCGAAGTTTTTGACAGAGCACGGCGTGGTGGTTGAAAAAACCGGTCTCTATTCGTTTTTTATCTTGTTTACAATTGGCATCACCAAAGGGCGCTGGAACACCTTGTTGACTGCCTTACAGCAGTTCAAAGATGACTACGATCGCAATCAACCGATGTGGCGAATTTTGCCCGACTATTGCAAAGGGCATCGTCAGTACGAGCGACTGGGCTTGCGCGACCTTTGTCAGCAAATTCATGCCGAATACCGTAAGCACGATGTGGCGCGTTTAACGACCGAGATGTATTTAAGCGATATGGTCCCCGCGCTTAAGCCTTCTGATGCGTTTGCCCAGATGGCCCACCGCGAGGTTGAGCGCGTATCAATCGACCAACTTGAGGGCCGTGTGACCGGAGTCTTGCTCACGCCTTATCCTCCGGGTATTCCGCTGCTGATCCCCGGCGAGCGCTTTAATAAAACGATCGTTCAATACCTGCAGTTTGCGCGTGCGTTCAACGAAAAATTTCCTGGCTTTGAAACCTATATCCATGGTTTAGCCGAAGAGATTTTGCCCAATGGCGAAAAACGCTATTACGTTGATTGTCTGCTCGAACAGTAGGCGCACCCAATGCAGCACTTTGATGTCGCGGTAATCGGCGCAGGGGCGGCCGGTATGATGTGCGCGGCGGTGGCCGCGCAGCGCGGGCGTCGGGTGGTGTTGATTGACCACGCAGAATTGCTGGCTGAAAAAATCCGTATCTCAGGTGGAGGCCGTTGCAACTTCACGAACCGGCGTGTGGGCCCTGAACACTTTATTTCAGCGAATCCGCATTTCTGTAAGTCGGTGTTAGCCGGCTATTCACCACAAGATTTTATTGTCCTGATGGGGCGCTACAACATTGCCTGGCACGAAAAGCATCGCGGGCAATTATTTTGTGATCGTAGCAGCGAAGATATTATCGAGATGCTGCGTGCCGAGTGTGATCTGGGCAATGTGCAATGGCGCATGCCTTGCACGGTTCAACAGATCACCCGGGTCGGGACGGGTGACGAAAGTCGGTATGACCTTTCCACCTCAGAGGGGCTGCTGCAGGCTGACAAGCTTGTCATTGCGACAGGAGGCTTGGCGATTCCTCAACTCGGGGCAACTGACTACGGTTTAAAAATCGCGCGCCAGTTTGGCTTAAAAGTGGTCGAACCCCGGCCAGCGCTCGTCCCCCTGACGTTTGATGGTGTGGAATGGGCTGAGTTCGGTGAGTTGAGCGGGTTGGCCCTTGAGGCCAATATTTCAACCGGGGCTGGTCGCAATGCGCCTGCTTTTCTTGAAGATGTGTTGTTTACGCACCGAGGCCTGTCAGGGCCAGGGATTTTGCAGATTTCAAGCTACTGGCAGCCGGGCGAGGCCATTCGCCTTGATTTGGCGCCCGGTCAAGATATGACGGCGGCGTTGCTTGAAGCGAAGGCTGGCGGACGCCAACAATTGGGGAATTTGCTGGGTGGGCTTTGGCCTAAGCGCTTAGCCGAAAAGTGGCTGGGCGAGCAGGCTGCCCTGCGCATTGCCGATGCGCCTGATCGCTTGCTGCGCGAGCTTGCCGCACGTATACAGGCCTGGTCTTTGATCCCAGACGGTACTGCTGGATATAAAAAGGCCGAAGTCATGCGTGGCGGTGTGGATACTAAAGGGCTCGATCAACGCAGCATGCAGGCTAAAACAGCGCCTGGCTTGCACTTTATTGGTGAAGCGGTCGATGTGACGGGCTGGCTAGGCGGTTATAACTTTCAATGGGCTTGGGCCTCGGCTGTGGCTTGCGGCCGCAGCCTTTAAACGTCCGGGCTACGCGCAAACTGCAAAAAACTTAGGTAGTGACTAAATGTCTGAGCGGGTTGTCTAAGGGCGTAGTTTTGCGGTACGATGTCGACGCTGTGAATGCAGTTTGCGGGAGAGTGCAGCGGGTAACGCGATTGTTGCCTTAGTTTGCCGCCGAAGGCGCAATTCGCCCAGAATCGCTCAGGCTTCCCATACCGCAATCTGCAATGTTGCACGTTTGACAGGCCTGCGACAACACAACACTCTGGAGAGACCCGCGGCCCGATGGCCAAAACGGGCGCCGAAGGTGCACACCTGCTGTCATGCAGGGCAACTCTCAGGCAAAAGGACAGAGGGGCGAATGCTGGTGCCACCACTCACGTTAAACGCGGGTGGCTGGACCGCTCGCCCTTTGACTGTTCTGGAGCTTTTTCATGTCTGCTACTTTAAAACGCACCCCTCTGCATGAGACCCATGTCATGTCAGGCGCGCGCATGGTCGATTTTGGTGGCTGGGATATGCCTGTCAATTACGGCTCGCAAATTGAAGAGCACCACGCGGTGCGCCGCGACGCTGGCATGTTTGACGTTTCGCACATGTTGAATGTTGATGTGACTGGCGCTGATGCGACGACATTTTTACGCAGATTGGTGGCTAACGACGTCACCAAACTGGCGCAGGCTGGTAAGGCGCTTTACTCCTGTATGTTGAACCCGCAGGGTGGTGTGATTGATGACTTAATTGTTTATTTTTTCACAGCAACGCAATGGCGTCTGGTGGTCAATGCGGGTACGGCCGATAGGGATATCGCCTGGATGCAGCGGGTGGCGGCTGCAGGCAAATTTAAAGTTACCGTGGCGCCTAGGCGCGAGCTGGCCATGGTGGCAGTGCAGGGGCCAAACGCCCGTGCCAAGGTCTGGGCCGCGCGCCCTGCCTGGCAAGCGGCCACGCAAAATCTGGGTGTGTTTTGTGCCGCAGTGTTCGTGGGTGATGTGTTGGTGGCCCGCACGGGCTACACGGGTGAAGATGGTTTTGAAATTGTGTTGCCAGCCACTGAAGCTGCCCAATTATGGGCTGACCTGATTGGCCAACAGGTTCACCCTTGCGGCTTGGGCGCGCGTGACACGCTTCGCTTAGAGGCTGGCATGAATTTATACGGTCAGGATATGGATGAATTGATTCATCCTAATCAAGCCGGCCTGACTTGGACGGTATCGCTTAAAGATCCAGAGCGTCACTTTATTGGCCGCAAGGCGCTCGAGCACTTCGCCGATCCAAAAATGTTTATCGGGCTCAAGTTGTTAGATCGCGGTGTGATGCGCGCGCACATGGCGGTGCGTACCGATGATGGCTTGGGCGAGGTGACGAGTGGCACGATGTCTCCCACGCTGGGCGTGTCGGTTGGTTTCGCACGTTTGCCCCTGGGTGTCGCGGTGGGCGATCGCGTTGAGATTGATATTCGTGGCAAGTGGGTGCCTGCCGAGGTCTGCAAGCTGCCCTTCGTTCGTCAGGGCGTTGAGGTGGTACACGCAAAGTAAGCAACCTCAGAAATCAGCGACACAGGTTGTCAGTGACACAATATTTATCAATTTTCGTACCGTATTTTTTTCGACCTTATCGAATCCCAAAAATTTCAGGAGACTTTCATGAGCATTCCTAACGATCGTAAATACGCAGCCAGCCACGAGTGGATCAAGGCCGAGGGTGATGTCATGTTGGTCGGTATTACTGGCCCTGCGCAAGAGCAGCTCGGTGATTTGGTGTTTGTGGGCGACGTTAAAGTTGGCGCCAAACTCGCTGCGGGCGCGACGGCAGGGGTGGTTGAATCTGTCAAGGCCGCCTCTGATATTTATGCACCTATCGCTGGTGAAATCGTTGGTTTTAACGAGGCGTTGAACGACGCACCCGAAGCCATTAACGCTTCGCCTTACGGCACTTGGATTTTTAAAATCAAAGCCAATAACCCAGCCGACGTCAATGGCTTGCTCGATGCAGCAGGCTATCAGGCTGTCGCTGACGCAAGTTAAGGTTAATAATTATGTCAAACATGATAGATACGTCAGGCGAGTTTATCCCCCGCCACATCGGCCCCAGCGAGGCTGATCAACAACGCATGCTCGAGGCAATCGGGGCTCCAAGCCTTGAGGCCTTGATGCAAGAGGTTGTGCCCGCCAATATTCGCATGACGCAAGAGCTCGATCTTCCTGCCCCTCGTGCCGAGGCTGACGTGCTGGCCGAAATGAAAAAAATCGCAGCGGGCAATCAAGTCTTTCGGAATTACATTGGTCAGGGCTATTACGGTACGCAGACGCCCAACGTGATCTTGCGTAACGTACTTGAAAATCCGGCTTGGTATACAGCCTACACCCCTTACCAACCCGAGATTTCGCAAGGGCGCCTTGAGGCAATCCTGAACTATCAAACAATGGTGGCTGATTTAACGGGGCTCGACATCTCGAACGCTTCGCTGCTCGATGAGGGCACGGCCGCTGCCGAGGCGATGACGCTTGCGCGGCGGGCTTCTCAAGCTGCGAGCAAAGTATTTTTTGTTTCTGTGCACTGCCATCCTCAAACCATTGAAGTGATTCGTACCCGTGCTGACGGCCTCGATATCGACGTTGTCGTGGGTGACGAGCTGAAAGGCGTTCCAGACTGTTTTGGTTTGCTGGTGCAGTACCCGCATTCGCTAGGCACCGTAGCCGATTACCGTGCGTTGACGGCACAGGTGCACGCTCAGGGCGGCGTGGTGGCGTGTGCCACCGATCTGCTGGCGCTCACCTTACTTGAACCCCCAGGACACTGGGATGCCGATATTGCGATCGGCTCGGCGCAGCGCTTTGGCGTGCCGTTTGGCTTTGGTGGTCCGCACGCGGGCTTTATGGCTTGTAAAGACGCCTTCAAACGCAATATGCCCGGCCGGTTGGTGGGCGTGTCTAAAGACGCCCAAGGGAATCCGGCGTTGCGTCTGGCATTACAAACCCGCGAACAACATATTCGCCGCGAAAAAGCGACCTCTAATATCTGCACCGCGCAGGTCCTGCTGGCCGTGATGTCTAGTATGTATGCGTTATGGCACGGCCCTAAGGGTTTGGTGGCGATGGCCACGCGGGTGCACCAGGCCACCGCGCTGCTGAGACACACGCTGAGCATGCTCGGCATTGAGGTGACCAATCAAACATACTTCGATACCTTGTTGTTGAATACCGGTGCGCACACTGAAAGCGTCTTGCAAGCCGCGCGCGCCGCTCGCATCAACTTACGGCGCGTCAATGCAAACCAACTCTCAGTTTCGCTGGATGAAACCGTCATGGTAGCCGACCTGGAACAGCTCGTTGCACTGTTTGCGAAGGCACTTGGCACAGCCGCGCCCGCTGTGCCGTTAGCGATCGCTGGCTTACCCGGCATTCCTAGCGTCGTACAGCGCAAACGAGCGATCTTGAGTCATCCGATTTTTTCGAGTATTCAATCCGAAACTGATATGTTGCGTTATTTGCGCAAACTCTCGGATAAAGACTTGGCGCTTGATCGGACGATGATTCCCCTAGGTTCGTGCACCATGAAGCTCAATGCCACAGTAGAGATGATCCCGGTAACGTGGCCCGAGTTCGCGAGCATTCATCCGTTCGCACCCGCCGAGCAGACGCTCGGTTATCAGACCATGATCGAACGCTTGTCAAAAGACCTTTGTGAAATCACAGGGTATGACGCGATCAGTTTGCAGCCAAACTCAGGTGCGCAGGGCGAGTACGCTGGTTTGTTGGCGATTCGCGCTTATCATCGCGCCAATGGTCAATCGCAACGGGATATCTGCCTGATTCCTGCGTCGGCGCACGGCACGAATCCGGCCTCGGCCAATATGGTCGGGATGGAAGTTGTGGTTGTGAAGTCTGACGCACACGGCAATGTTGACTTAGACGATTTGCAGGCCAAGATTGCGCAAGCCGGCGATCGTCTGGCCGCGCTGATGGTGACGTATCCCTCAACCCACGGGGTCTTCGAAGAAGCCATCACTGGCATTTGCGACCTGATCCACGCCGCGGGTGGCCAAGTGTATATGGACGGCGCAAATATGAATGCCATGGTGGGTGTAGCGCAGCCTGGCAAGTTTGGCTCTGATGTTTCGCATTTGAATTTGCATAAAACGTTTTGTATTCCGCATGGCGGTGGCGGTCCAGGAGTGGGTCCGGTGGGTGTGCGCGCGCATTTGGCGCCATTTTTGCCTGGCGTTGTGGGCGAAAACGGTATGCTGTCTAGTCACGTGCCGGTGGGGCCTGTGTCAGCGGCTCCGTTTGGCTCAGGGAGCATTTTGCCGATACCGTTTGTCTATATCTCGTTGATGGGTGCGGCGGGCTTGCGTCAGGCAACTGAGGTCGCGATCTTAAGCGCCAACTACATCGCGCGTCGACTCGCAGGCCATTACCCAGTGCTTTACAGTGGGCGTAATGGTCGCGTGGCGCACGAATGCATTCTGGATATGCGCGATATCAAAGAGGCATCAGGCATTTCGGCAGAAGACATTGCTAAGCGGTTAATGGATTATGGTTTTCATGCCCCGACCATGAGTTTTCCGGTGGCGGGCACCTTGATGGTTGAACCAACCGAATCTGAAGGCCTCGCTGAGCTTGACCGCTTTGTGGACGCCATGATTGCGATTCGCCAAGAGATCGCGCAGATCGAACGTGGCGAGCGTGATCGCACCGATAATCTGCTTAAAAACGCGCCGCATACCGCGCAGATGCTTTTGGCCGAAGAGTGGCATCACGACTACCCACGTCAGCAGGCGGCCTATCCTGTGGCGAGCCTGCGTGACAATAAATATTGGCCAACGGTCGGTCGTGTGGATAATGCCTGGGGCGATCGCAATTTGGTGTGTGCCTGCCTGCCGCTTGAGGCCTACGCCTAAGCGGTAGCGTGCGCTGTTAGGTTTTGGTGATTTATTTTGAGTTCGCAAGCTGTTTAGAAAAATCGCGAACAATTTTAAAAAAAGTATTCACCATGCCTTCGACGGCATCGCGCCCGATGCCGCCATAGGCGCTGATATCCATCTCAATGACAGCCTCTCGTTTGTCGTTGACATAGGCGCGGGCCCACCGGTTGCGTAGGTTCCAGTCGTTTGCCACGCTGAGTGCCACGGCTTGATTGGGTGAGTAGGTTGCGCGCAACAAGACATCTTCGCAGGTGGGGTCGCTGCCGCAACCCACAAAAAGCATTTCAATTTTAGCGGCACCCGAGTCACCGGGTGAAACCTTGAGCATGGGGTCACCTTGCTCGTCTTTCAGCTCTTCAAAAGTAAAGTCAGCGGCGCTCAAAAGGCTGGCAAGAACCGAAGGGTCTAGGTGRCGAGTGACGGCAGCCTCATCGGGTGCTTCTGAGGCGGACACCGGGTCGCCAGCCAGCCAGCCTGACGGTACCAGCGCTGCCGCGAAGGTCAGTAAAGCCTCGGGCGAAACCGCCTGGCCATTGACTTTAAAGGCGTTGTCTTTAAAGTTTAACTGCACCACAAACCGATCACCCTTTAATGTGCCGAGTTTTAGTTTGTTGGCCAGTTCAAGCGTCGACTGAAGCTCTTTTTCAGCAGTACTTTTAGCCTGTTTTGGGTTGATCCCCGAAGCCTCAAGGCCTGTTGTCAGCAGGCCAGTGACCATCGCACGCGAGATTGCAAGCGTGAGGTCGGCCGATTGAATTGGGTTGCCGCTCAAGCCTAAGCCGCCGCTGCGTAAATCAACGGGGGCAAGCACCGTAGTCAAGGTGACCGAGCTTTGGCCTTCTGAGGTTTGCCACAAAAAGGGATCGACTCGCAGTGTTGGGCTATTTTTGACGAGCGTCTGGAGGTATCCCCAAAATTGTTTGAGGTCTGCCGCGGTAATTAAATCTGCCTCTGGTTCGTTATTCAAAGACCGGGTCAAAATATCGCTGTACAGATCTGCCAGCGACTTGACGGTGTTGCTGTTGAGCTTGTCATAAGACGCCGTGAGTTGCAGCGTACCCAGGTCTTTTTGACCGATTAACAGTCGTTCGATGTCGTAATGAGACTGCCCGCTTAATAAATTATCTTTCTCGGTTAACACCAAGCGAGTGTTAATTTTTTTTGCAGCGACTGTCGGAAAACTTAAGGTGGTCAGGCTGAGCTCGCCAATATCTGCGCCGCTCACACCAAGATTCAAGCCCGTTTGACTCAGTTGGGTATCGGTGTGCAGGCGACTTGTCTGGATGTCTAGCGTGGCTTTGCCGTCGGTAATGTTCAGGGCTTTGACGTTTAGCTCGCCTTTTGTGTAACTTAACGCTGGGCCGATCTCTGCGTGAAGGGTGGCGCCCGCAAACCGCGAACGCACCGTATCTTGAGTATGATCGACAGCACGAATGGTCCAGGCAAGCTTGGCGCTGCCATTAGCGCTCAGTTGAGTGTGACCATCAATCAGGGATCGTCCGCCGGTGGCCTTGAACAAGGCTTGCGTGAAATCGTTGGGTTCGAGCGTTGTGTGAATCGAGGCAGACAGCCACTCAAAGCGCCCATGGGCGCTTTGGCTCAACGACAGCGCGTCGTGTGTGATGTGATTCACGAACAAGACTTCAGGCATGAACGTGGTGGTTTTTGAGGCCGGAAAGCTCAGCAAGTACGAGACCTTGCTTGTGAAGAAGCCGCGCTGGTAGTCGCGCAGCGTGATTCGAACTTGTTCTGACCAGTTTTTTGCGAGGTAAGTGTTAGCGGTTTCAAGCACTTGCTCAGCTTCGGCTTGTACGCGCGCACCAATAAACCAACTCGTGCCGGCGTACAACGCAAAAAGTAGTGCCGCTGCACCAAAGAGTCCGAGCAGTTTTTTATTCATGACTGGCCTTTAAGTCGATGGTATTCGACTAGGTCGTAAGCGAGCCCGTTTTCTGGGGCTTGCGGCGAGCGAGAGGTCTCTTGCCAAGCTGTCTTGTCCAGCGGCGCAAAGCTTGCGTCGCCTTCGATGTCGACTTGAATTTCGGTTGCGACGATACGCTGAGCGAAGGGTAAGGCCTGTTGATAAATTTGAGCGCCGCCGATGATAAAGACCTCTTCGGCTTGCTTGACCGCCTCGAGCGCAAGAGCCAAGCTCGAGAAGCACTCAGCACCGTTCAGGGCTTTGGTCGCGTCGCGAGTGAGCACGATATTACGCCGACCGGGCAGCGGTCTGCCAAGTGAATCCCAAGTCTTACGCCCCATCAAGATCGGACAACCTAAGGTGGTGCGTTTAAAGTGCGCCAAATCGCTAGGTAGCTTCCAGGGCAAGGCGTTGTCCCGTCCGATAATGCGGTTGCGGGCATAGGCAACAATTAAAGAAAGCTGCATCAGCCAAGTCTCTTAAGCAAGATCAAATGGCAACGGGTGCCTTGATGTGTGGATGGTGCTCGTAATGTTCAATCACAAAGTCTTCGTAGCGATAGTCGAATAAAGAGTCGGGTTTGCGCGGCAAGTGCAGCTTGGGATAGGGGTAGGGCGCGCGCGAGAGTTGCAGCTCAACTTGTTCAAAGTGATTGCTGTAGATATGGCAATCACCACCCGTCCAGACAAAGTCACCCACTTCGAGTTCACACTGTTGCGCCACCAAGTGCGTCAGTAGGGCGTAACTCGCGATATTGAAAGGTACTCCTAAAAAAATATCAGCGCTGCGCTGATACAGCTGGCACGAAAGTTTGCCGTCGGCAACATAAAACTGAAAGAACGCATGGCAGGGTGGTAGCGCCATGTTTTTGATTTCACCGACGTTCCATGACGACACAATCAGACGGCGCGAATCGGGGGTCTTACGAATCTGTTCAAGTACCTGGCTGATCTGATCGATATGCCCGCCGTTGGGTGTGGGCCACGAGCGCCATTGCACGCCATAGACGGGGCCTAAGTCGCCATCAGGCCTGGCCCATTCGTCCCAAATGCTACAGCCATTGTCTTGCAGCCATTTAACATTTGAGTCGCCTCGCAAAAACCAGAGCAGCTCGACAAAGATGCTGCGAGTGTGCAGTTTTTTAGTCGTGATCAATGGAAATCCTTGCGCCAGATCAAAGCGCATTTGATGTCCAAAGACCGAACGCGTGCCGGTGCCGGTACGGTCGGCCTTGTTGACCCCCGTTGTATAGACATGGCGCATGAAGGATTCGTATTGGTTCATGGGCGTGAGTCCGCTGCTTAGGGTGTTTCGGCGGAAACCAGGCCGGTGTCGATAATTTCGGCGGCCCAGGTAATGGCTGCCGTGTGCGCAAGCATCGCTGACGCTGAGCAGTATTTTTCGTGCGACAACGCGATGGCACGTTCGACGGCGGCGCGGGGTAAGTTGTGCCCGGTCACCGTGAAGACAAAATGAATCTTGGTGAAGACCTTGGGATCGACTTCCGCGCGCTCTGCGACTAACTTGACCGAGCAACCCACAATGGCGTGACGACCACGCTTAAGRATCAACACCACGTCATAGGCGGTGCAGCCGCCGGTGCCAACCAGCAAGAGTTCCATCGGACGCGGGGCAAGATTATGACCGCCACCGTCGGGCGCGCCGTCCATGGCCGTGATGTGCCCGGTGCCCGTCTGTGCGACGAAGAGCATGCCGTCTGGGCCGCCCCAATCGATTTTGACTTCCATAGCGAATCCTTAGTGGTTAACTCAGAATCATAATCTTGTTTAAGCAAAATTTTTCGGCAGGCCTTAAAATTGAGGTGTCAGTTTGGCGTGGCGCATTCTGTTTGATCGGGCTGTCTGAGCTTTCACGAAGCGAGACGCTCGCATCACGCCTCTGGCCGTAGTACGCCCTGTTTTTTTGGGCGATCAGCACCTCACTTTAAGGTCTTTCATGGCAGCTCCCCAAGCGGTTTCAGTCGGCTCTTCACACTTTATCCGCCGCCAGCACTGGTTGGATCCATTTATCGCCGAACTCGACGTCGCTTTGCAGGTTTTGGCGGGGCAGGCTGCGCCCGCAAGGCCTAATCCAACGGGTGCGCTTGGCGTAGAACCTGAACCCGTTCTGACCAAGCTCGAGAAAAAACACGCGGCCGGTTTAATGCGTGTGAATCATGTCGGTGAAGTTTGCGCGCAAGCGCTTTATCGTGGTCAGGCCGCCGCCAGCCAAGACGCGACCAGCCCGGCGCTTTTTTATGCTGCGGCTGCCGAAGAACTTGACCACCTTGCCTGGTGTCAGCAGCGCCTGCGTGAACTCAACAGCCGGCCCAGTCTATTGAATCCGGTTTGGTATGTGGGTTCTTTTACCCTTGGCGTGTTGGCGGCGCGTGCTGGGGTTGCCCGTAACCTCGGCTTTATGGCAGAAACCGAACGACAGGTCGAGGCTCACCTCGAGGATCACCTTGAGCGTTTGCCGGCAGGCGATGGGCGGTCGCGAAAAATTGTTGAACAAATGAAGCGTGACGAAGTTGGTCATCGCGTCACAGCAGAGCGAGCGGGTGCTGTGGCCATGCCAGTGCCTGTACGGGGCTTGATGACGCTGATGTCTAAACTAATGACCGCAACGGCGTATCGTGTGTAGCAGAGTTTGTCGGCGCTTCAAGGCAGACCTAAGCCTTGCTTTATTGAGATGCACAAAAACAACAAAATAAATATTTATGTTTTTTTTACAGATTTTCTTGCATTGCACAAAAACTTCGTTTACTATTTGGTTATGGAAGTTGAGTCACAAGTGTGTTGACTGGTTCAAGGGTTATCTCAAGATAACGTTCAGATAACATACGCAGAGTCAGCAACGCGTTTCATTTAATTTGATCACGCAAATGTTGACTCCTTAACTTGCCACGATTGTCTCCTCCACCCTCCTCCTTTGGTGGATTTAAGCCAAGACCGCAAGGTCTTGGCTTCTTTTTTTGTCAAACGCCAAGTCGCAGCACGCGACAGTTGCCCGCACAAAATTTTGCCCTAGCCTTTAAACTGAGGGCCACCCCTTAAAACCTACGACCTGACGGCCCGAGCGCCTGCAGGGATTACGGAGAATAAATTGCTCATTCAGGATGTCAAAATCGCGGTTGTCGGCTTGGGTTATGTGGGCTTGCCCCTGGCGGTCGAATTTGCTAAAAAAAGAGCGGTGCTTGGCTTCGACATCAACCCTGCCCGCATACTTGCCTTACAACAAGGCCATGATCATACGCTTGAGGTGGATGACGCTGAACTTGCCAGCGCCAAAGGCTTACGCTGCACCACAGAGCGGGCCGACCTACGCGCAGCAAATGTATTTATCGTTACCGTACCCACTCCGATCGACGAATATAAACGGCCTGACCTCACCCCGCTGATAAAGGCCAGCGAAACAATCGGTGCCGTGCTCAAAAAAGGCGATCTCGTCATTTATGAGTCAACGGTTTATCCAGGCGCAACGGAAGAAGATTGCGTGCCGGTGCTCGAACGAGTGTCTGGCCTTGTGTTTAACAAAGATTTTTTTGCGGGCTACAGCCCCGAGCGCATTAACCCCGGCGACAAAGAGCACCGCGTCAGTACGATCAAAAAAGTGACCTCGGGCTCGACCCCCGAGACCGCAAAGCTGGTTGATCAAATTTATCGCGAAATCATTGTGGCTGGCACCCATTGTGCGCCTAGCATCAGGGTCGCCGAGGCGGCTAAGGTCATCGAAAATACGCAACGTGATGTCAACATCGCATTGGTGAATGAACTGGCGCTGATTTTTAATAAACTTGGTATCGATACCGAGGCTGTCTTGCAGGCGGCTGGCACAAAGTGGAACTTTTTGCCATTCCGTCCGGGCTTGGTGGGCGGGCATTGCATTGGCGTCGATCCCTATTACCTGACCCACAAGGCGCAGTCGATTGGTTATCACCCAGAAATCATTTTGGCCGGAAGGCGCCTAAACGATGGCATGGGAAGCTATGTGGTCTCGCAACTGGTCAAACTGATGACGCGCCGGCGCATTCATGTGCAGGGCGCTCGCGTGCTGGTGATGGGCTTGGCCTTTAAAGAAAACTGCCCCGATTTGCGCAACACCCGCGTGGTAGATATCGTAAAAGAACTTAAAGAGTACAACGTCGAGGTAGACGTTCACGACCCGTGGGTCTCGGCGCAAGACGCTCAGCATGAGTATGGCTTGGCACCTGTGCAGCAGCTAGAAGCGGGGCGCTACGACGCCATTATCGTAGCGGTTGCTCACCGCCAGTTTGTCGAGATGGGTGCACAAGCGTTGCGCGCGCTAGGTAAGCCCGGACACGTGTTGTACGACCTTAAATATATTTTGCCTGCCGAACAGTCAGATTTGCGCTTATGACGCAAGTCCCTGACTCGCGGTACGCGCAAATTCAGGCGCAATTGCGCGCCGCGCCACGCAGCTGGCTGGTGACGGGTTGTGCCGGATTTATTGGCTCGAACCTGCTCGAAACACTGCTCAAACTCGGGCAGCGCGTGGTCGGTCTGGATAATTTTGCGACGGGATATTCATATAACCTCGCTGAAGTTCAGGCCAATGTCAGCGCCGCGCAGTGGGACAATTTTCGCTTGATCGAAGGTGACATCCGGGATGGGGCAAGCTGTGCGCAGGCCGTGACTGGTGTCGAATTCGTCTTGCACCAAGCCGCGTTGGGGTCGGTCCCGCGGTCGTTAAGCGACCCAGCCACCACCAATGCAGTCAATATCTCTGGTTTTTTAAATATGCTACTGGCCGCTCGCGATGCTGGGGTGCAGTCCTTTGTGTATGCCGCTTCAAGCTCAACCTATGGCGACCACCCTGCCTTACCCAAAGTTGAAGACCAGATTGGCAAGCCTTTGTCGCCCTACGCCGTCACAAAATATGTCAATGAGCTCTATGCGGATGTGTTCGCGCGCGCTTACGACTTCAAGACGATCGGCCTGCGCTACTTTAATGTCTTTGGCCAGCGACAAGACCCCGAGGGGGCCTACGCAGCGGTAATCCCCAAGTGGATTGCCGCGATGCTGCGAGGCGATCTGGTGAGTGTGAACGGCGATGGCGAAACCAGCCGAGATTTTTGTTTTGTTGAGAACGCCGTGCAGGCAAATATTCTGGCTGCGGTTGCCGGTCCCGAGGCGTTTAATCAGGTTTACAACGTGGCGGTTAACGCGCGTACTAGCCTGAACGCGCTGTTTGAAAATCTCGTGTCTACGCTCGCGCAAAACGGGCGGCGGTATACGCTAGGCCCAAGCTATCGTGAGTTCAGAGCAGGTGACGTGCGACATTCACAGGCCGACATCTCGAAAGCGCAGCGTCTGTTAGGATATCAACCGACTCACACCATCGCGCAAGGTTTGCAAGCTGCCATGCCTTGGTATCTTGAGTTTTGCGCGAGGCCGTAGGCCAGTTAAGCGTCGGGGTTTTGTTCGCGCGCCAGTCGTTCAACACGCCGGCGTTCGTAAGCATGCTCGTTGCTTGCGCTGGTAGCAAGCCGGCGAATCCAGTGCGCCGTTGAGGGATCAAAGGCGCTTACCGCAGACTCGCTATCTTCGGCATCCAGACTGAGTTCAATATCAGCGGCCAAACGCTTGCCAAACTCGACACCCCATTGATCGAAGGGGTTGATGCCCCACAAAACACCTTCGGTGAATACTTTGTGCTCGTAGAGCGCTAAAAGTGATCCAAGCTGTTTCGCGTCGAGCTGCGGGAGCACGATTAAAGTCGAGGGGCGCCCGCCTGGATGCACTCGGTGTTGAGCAAGCTGGGCTGCAAGGACGGGATCTTTTTCGGTTTGACTGACCACTGCCAACGCTTGTTCAAACGTTTTTCCTTCGCGGAGTGCCGCGCGCTGCGCCAGGCAGTTTGCAATGAGCAGACGGTGGTGGCGGGTGTGCTGATGATCGGGCTTGGCACACAAGACAAAATCAACAGGCGCACCCTTTCCATCTTGGTGCAACCACTGAAAAAAGGTGTGCTGACTATCTGTACCGGGCATGCCCCACACTGCAGGGCTGCTGGGTACATCAAGCGTGCTGCCATCGAGCTGAGTCGACTTGCCGAGCGATTCCATTTCGAGCTGTTGTAGCCAAGGCACTAAGGTGCGCAGCCGCGCATCGTAGGGGCAAAGCGCAAAAGACGCGTAGCCAAGCACGCTGCAGTTCGCCACAGCACTCAAAGCCATTTGCACGGGTGCGTTGCGTGCGACCGGCGCGTGCAGAAAATGCTCGTCCATCTCGGCGGCGCCGCGACGCATGTCATTCAAAGCATTCAAGCCCAGCCCAAGGGCGATGGGCAGGCCAATGGAGGACCAAAGTGAATAGCGACCACCTACCCAATCCCAAAATTGAAAAATGCGATCTGCACGAATGCCGAAGGCGCGTGCGACGGCCGGATTTGCAGTCACAGCGACAAAATGTTCAAGCGGGTCGCTCACACCATTCGCTTCGAACCATTCGATGGCCCGCGCTGCATTGGCCAAAGACTCGGTGGTCGTGAAGGATTTTGACGAGACAATCACCAGCGTATCAAGCGGGTCAAGACCGTCGAGCGCGCCAGTAATCGCGTGCGCATCAACGTTTGAAGCAAAGCGAATCGTGCGCCGCCCGGCGCCGCCGGCAAGCGCTTCCACGGCGAGTCTGGGACCCCAGTCGCTGCCGCCAATGCCAAGATGCACGACGTTGCGGTACAGGTTTTGTGCGTTAACGAATTCAACGAAATTAGCCAGTCGCTCTTGTTCGGCTTTGACTGCTTGAGCCACGCCCGCTGGCGGGTGCTCGGCACGCAAAGCGGTGTGCCAGGCGGCACGCTTTTCGGTCCAGTTAATGGCGTCGCCGGCAAAGAGCCCTTTGCGCGCAGCCTCGAAACCTTGTTGGTGCAACAGCGCTGCTGCCGCCTGCTCAAGCGCTGCAGAATGCCGCTGCGTACTCAGGTCAACCTCAAGATTGACGGCAGGCAAAATGCGCAAGCTGTCGGCGGTGAGGGGGCTGGTGTAGACGGCGGTTGAGAAAGCAAGCCAAGCTGGGCTTTTAGACAACGTGCTCATAGGTTTAATCGCAGACAAAAAATTAAAAGGGAAGGGTGACGTGAGGCGCAAGCGCTAATAACTGCTTACGAAAGGCGTCTTGTATGCGCGCGAGGGCTTCGGGTGTATCGCCCTCGAAGCGTAAGACCACGACAGGTGTCGTGTTTGAGGCGCGTGCTAAGCCAAAACCATCTGCGTAATCTGCGCGCAATCCGTCGATTTTGAGGACTTCAGTCGCGCTTTCAAACACCCCTTCGGTTTGCAAACGTTTAATCAGCGCGTGAGGTTCTCCCTCAGACATTTCGAGTTTGAGTTCGGGTGTTGAGACCCCTTGCGGTAGCGCCTCGAGCACAGCCGACGGATCCGCCGAGCGCGACAAAATCTCAAGCAGACGGCAACCGGTGTACAACCCGTCATCAAAGCCGAACCAACGCTCTTTAAAGAACACGTGACCGCTCATTTCGCCGGCCAGCGGCGCACCGGTTTCGGCAAGCTTGGCTTTGATGAGGGAATGACCCGTTTGCCAGATCAAAGGCACGCCACCGGCGGCACGAATAGCAGCCGCGACATGGCGACTGCATTTGACGTCATAAATGATGGTTTGGCCGGGGCAACGGCTCAGCACATCGCGTGCATACAAAATCAGCTGACGATCGGGCCAGATGATTTCGCCTGATTTGGTGACCACACCTAAGCGATCGCCGTCGCCGTCAAAGGCCAGTCCGATTTCGCAGTCGGTGGTTTGCACGCAGCGGATCAGGTCTTCGAGGTTGTGTGGATCAGCCGGATCGGGGTGATGGTTAGGAAAAGT
The DNA here is from genome assembly GCA_002737415.1 of Alcaligenaceae bacterium. Lineage (GTDB taxonomy): Bacteria > Pseudomonadota > Gammaproteobacteria > Burkholderiales > Burkholderiaceae_B > Zwartia. Next base: position 207,817 of record NSIQ01000026.1, read on the forward strand.
GCCATCAACTTCGCAAAATAGTTCGGTGACTTCGCAGCCCAAGGCTTTAAAGAGTTGAGGCGCAACAGCACCCGCCACGCCATTGCCGCAGTCGATGGCGATTTTCATGGGACGGCTGAGTTTAATATCGCCTAAAACCCGTGCCAAGTAGGGCGTCAGGATGTCAAGGCTCGTAGCCGTGCCGGGAGTGCTTGCGCGTGCCGGACTCGCTGCGACCTCATCGCGCAAAGCCAGAATGGCATCGCCGTGTAGGGTGCCCCCCCCCATCATCATTTTAAAACCGTTGTAGTCGGGCGGATTATGGCTGCCGGTGACGGCCACGCCTGAACCGGTTTTTAAGGTGTAGGCCGCAAAATAGACCAGCGGGGTAGGGACTTCGCCTACATCAATCGTGTGGATGCCTCCGTCTCGCAGGCCTTGCTGTAGCGCGCCCGCAAGCGAGGGGCTGCTAATTCGACCATCACGACCGACCACCAGGGTAGTGACGCCGGCTGCCTTGGCACGCGCGGCCAGGCCGCGCCCCAGTTCTTGTGCAAACTCGGGGTTTAACGCAGAGGGAACAATGCCCCGAATGTCGTAGGCTTTAAAGGACGAATGCGGAAACGGAAATGTAACGGACACGTGAACAGACTCCGAGAACTTTGCGGGCTAAACGTTTACAAAAGGYTGTGCGCTGCTTGCCTCTGTAAATTAGAAAAAAAAGCGTTGTTGCGCATTATGGCTGATCCTGACCATCAACATCCCACCACTCCTTTACAATTTATGGCAATACAGCCCATTTTTTTACTCAATTTGCTTAAATCAGAGGGCAGTTGCCAAAACTGGCGGCTTTGTCGGCGTTGGTGTGTTAATTCGTGAGGCAACGAACCTCAATTTGCAAGGCAACAAACCGCGCCGCCCGTTATTCCATAAATACGATCGCTTGCCCAGCGATTGACCCTTATCTTTTCGCCCCGCTCGGCGAGATTTCACGGACAGACCAATGAACCTCTTGCCAGAACTCGAAAAATTATTAGGTGCCGCCCAAGTTCTCACAGGAGAGGCCGCCGCTCCCTATTTGGTTGATTGGCGCGGGCGCTACCGAGGTGCTGCGCTGGCGGTGGTGCGGCCGGGGTCAACCGAAGAGGTTGCTGCAATTGTTCGCTTGTGCGCCCAACACCAGATCCCAATTGTGCCCTCGGGCGGCAACACCGGTCTGTGCGGGGGCGCCACCCCCGACGAGACCGGTCGCGCGTTAGTGCTGTCTTTGGCGCGCTTGAATCGGGTGCGCGCGGTAGACACTGACAATGACACCATGACCGTTGAAGCGGGCTGTATTTTGCAGTCGGTACAAACGGCTGCGCGTGAGGCCGGACGGTTGTTTCCACTGAGCTTGGCAGCAGAAGGCAGTTGCACAATTGGTGGCAATTTGTCGACCAACGCAGGTGGTACGCAAGTCTTACGTTACGGTAATACGCGCGAACTCGCGCTCGGATTAGAAGTGGTGACCGCTGAAGGTGAAATTTGGCACGGTCTGCGTGGTTTACGCAAGGACAACACCGGCTACGATCTGCGGGATCTGTTTATTGGCAGCGAAGGCACGCTTGGTATCATCACCGCGGCTACGCTCAAACTGTACCCCCTGCCGGTCGCGCAATGCACAGCCATGCTGGCACTTAACTCGCTTGAGGACGCTACTGCCGTGTTGTCGCGCGCACGCGCAGGCTTCGGGGCCTCGCTCACAGGATTTGAGGTCATGATGGGGACGGTATTGCAAACCGTCGTGAAACTGTTTCCACAGCAACGTCTGCCGTTCAAAGGACCTTCAGCCCAAGCGCACTGGTACGCCTTGCTTGAATTGTCAGATAGCGAGAGCGCCGAGCACGCGCAAAGTCGCTTCGAGGCAGTGTTAGGGGCTGCAATTGAAGACGGCTTGGTAACCGACGCCGCGATTGCTGAGTCAATTGCCCAAAGTCGAGCGATGTGGCACTTGCGCGAAAGCATCCCTTTGGCTGAAGCCGGTTTGGGTAAAAGCATCAAGCACGATGTGTCGATTCCGATCTCGCTGATCAGCACCTTTGTGAAGACCACCAATGCAGCCTTGCAGGTGAAGTTTCCGGGCATCCAACACATCGTGTTTGGTCATTTAGGTGATGGCAATTTGCACTACAACGTGGCGCGGGCACCCGAGCAAACCGAAGAGCAACTGTTGGCGCAGCAATACGACGTGTACCAGTTGGTGCACGATAGCGTACACGCGCACAGCGGCTCGATCAGCGCCGAGCATGGAGTCGGGCAGCTCAAGCGTGACGAGCTGACGCGCTACAAGAGCCCGCTTGAATTAGCGCTAATGAAGCAGATCAAACAGGCGCTTGATCCGCAGGGCATCATGAATCCTGGCAAGGTGTTGCAAGCTTAAACGGCTGGCAGGATTTTTCCGGTCGCCTGGCCAAAGCTCAGTCTTGGGTAGCCGGGTTTGACGCATTCGGCTTGCAAGGTGATCTCGTCGCCGTCCTCTAAAAACATGCGCTCTTGTCCCCAAGGCAGTTTGACGGCTTGTGTCGCGCCGACGCTAAGTTCATTGAACGATAGGGCCTGATCGGGATGAGGGCCTGACATCGTGCCGGTACCGATCAAATCGCCAGGCTGCAAGTTGCAACCGTTGACCGTGTGATGGGTGATTAGCTGGGATAAGGTCCAGTACGCGTGGCATAAATTGCTGTGGGCTAACAAGGCGGGGGCGTGTTGGGCCGCGCGCGAGTGGTCAGTTGAAATCAAAGCCTTGAGCCCGATGTCGTAGACGCCACCTTGCTTGACAGACTCGTTCATCAGATAGGGCAGAGGCTGTGGGTCAGAGTCAGGTCGGCTAAAGGGTAGACGAAAAGGCTCGAGGGCTTCGCGCGTGACAATCCAGGGCGAGATGGTGGTGGCGAAACTTTTGGCTAAGAAGGGGCCGAGTGGTTGAACCTCCCAGGCCTGAATGTCGCGGGCTGACCAGTCATTCAGGATACAGAGCCCAAAAATATGCTGATCAGCCTCATCGATCGTGATGCGCTTGCCCTGAGCGTTGCCTCGCCCCACAAACATTGCCATTTCAAGTTCAAAATCTAGCCTCTGGCTTGGGCCAAAACGGGGCATTTGACCGGACTGGGCCGGGCGCGACTGTCCAACAGGGCGCACCACAGCGTGACCCGAAATCACGACGCTTGAGGCGCGGCCGTGGTAGCCGATTGGCAGCCACTTAAAGTTGGGTAAAAGGGGTGCATCCGGACGTGAAATTTTGCCGCCTGCCGTGGCATGATGAATCGAGATATAAAAATCGGTGTAATCGCGAATTTGCGCGGGCAAACTGTACTCGGCCTGTGCTTGTGGCACGAGCACCTGTTCGAGCGTGGCCTGTGACGGGCTATGATCACGCGCCCCGCGTGACAGCGCCAGGCGCAGCGCCGACCAGTGCGACTGACCAAGCGCCATCAGTGCGTTTAGCGTGGGCGCGTTGCAGGTGTTCAGTGCCTCGGCAGCTAGGCCAGAGAAGGGCTTGAGCGAGGCTAACTGCGCCAGATCAATGATTTGATCGCCCAGCGCTACGCCGGGCCTGAAAGGCTCGCGGCTGGCGGTGCGGCGAAACACCGCAAACGGCAAATGCTGCACCGGAAACCCTATGCTCGGTTCGTTGGCGCTGGCAAGCCAACTTTTTAGAGAAGGGTCATGCGTTTCGTTCAGGTTGGTCATGGCGTGGGTCACTTAAGCTTTGAATGAGCGGTGGAGTTTTTGCGAGGATGTCGGCTTTGCTGCCAGCCATACAGCGCTAGGGCTTTTGGCAGGTTGGACAAAAATATGTGGCGCGCTGGCCTTGCACGATCCGTTTGATCAAACTGGTGCAGACGCGGCAGGGTTGGCCCGCGCGCTCGTACACGGCCGCATGTAAGGTGAAATAAGCGCCAGCCTCGCCCGTTGCGTTGACATAGTCACGCAACGTACTGCCGCCCGAGGCGAGCGCATCGCTCAGCGTACTGCGAAGCGCGTCGACTAGCCGGGCGCAACGCACGAGCGAGACTCGGGCGGCTTTGGTTTTTGGATGAATACGTGCCCGAAAGAGGCTCTCGGAAGCATAAATGTTGCCTGCCCCGACCACCACGTCGCCGGCGAGCAAGGCTTGTTTGACAGACACCTGTCGGCCTTGCAGGCCCTGCCTGAGGTGGGCGGCATCAAAAGCGGGGTCAAAAGGTTCAATACCAAGCTTGCTGAGCAACGGATGTTGCTCGACGGGCCCTGCGCTTTTAGGGTGCCACAGTACGGCGCCAAAACGCCGAGGGTCGTGCAGGCGCAGCGTGGCGTGTGCAAACTCCCATTCGACATGATCGTGTTTGCGCAGTAATTCGCCTTTCAGGACGCTGCGCAGAGAGCCTGACATGCCAAGATGAATCAGCTGAGTCCCTTGTTCAAACTCCAGTAACAAATACTTGCCACGGCGCCGGCAGGCGCGCACAATTTGGCCCTGTACCTGTTGCGGTAGCTCAGTTGGTATTGGCCAGCGCATACGAGCCTCGTGGATCACGAGGCGTTTTAACGTATGACCTGTTGCAACGGCGTCAATTCCGCGTCGGGTTGTTTCAACTTCAGGGAGTTCTGGCATGGGTGAGTGCTAACATCTAGAGAGGTCATCAGAGGATTGTGCCATCAACGAGGCGGGTCGCGTGAAGTCGTTTCATAAAAGTAGTTTGACAAAGATATTGTTAGCCCTTGTACTTGGTCTGTTTGGGGGCGTCTGGCTGGCCGTTGCGCAAGCACAAAGCGAGCCCAATAAAGGGTTGTCGCAGACGAGCCCCCTTGAAATCAAACCGCGTCTCTCAGAGCCCGCAGAAATCCACGTGCGCTCGGGGCAGTTGCCTAACGTCACACTCACGTCCAGCATGGTCTTCAGAGTGTTAGCGGCCGAAATCTCAGCGCAGCGCTCGGCGTTTATTCCAGCGGCCAAAACCATGCTTGAGCTGGCTATCGAGGTGGGCGATTTGCGTTTGGCTCGGCGTGCGCTCGAATTTTATTTAGCAGGGGGCAACTTAACGGGCGCGCTTGAGTCGGTGCGCGTCTGGTTGCGCCTTGACCCCAAAAATGCCGAGGCGATTTCAACAGAAATGACGCTGGCTGCCGCTTCGGGTCAGACCCAAGGGTTGACCGCGGCCTTGCGCAAACAAATTGATCAGGCAAAAGACAAAACGGCCGCGATCGGGCAAGCGCTCAGCATTTTAGGTCGCGTACCCGACAAGCGCGCTGGGCTAGCGATTTTAATTGGCGTGTTGCAAGAAAGCAGCGCGCGCAACACCTTGGCGGCTAGCATTGCGATCGCCGATCTGGCGCGTGCCGCCGGCGATGCGCCGCGCGCGCTCAGTGCGGCCCGCGAGGCGCTCAACATAGACCCGCGCTCTGAAGACGCGGCAATGCGCGTGTTTGAGTATGGTCTGCCTGTCGATGCCGCGCAGGCCTTTAACGACGCCAGGGGCTTTGCGGCGGCCCATCCCTCGGCTCGGCGCTTGCGTCTGTTGTTGGCCACCCAGTGGGCTGAGCGGCGCGAGTTTGATCTGGCGATGGCTGAATTGGTGGCGATGGCAAAGCTAGCACCCGACGACATTGACTTATTGTTCATACAAGCGCAAGTCGCCTATCGTGCCAAGCGCTTACCTCAGGCGCGTGAACTGCTCGAGCAGTTTGTCAAAAGACAAACTGAAAACGAGCTAACCTCGCCAGCCAACGATGCAGAGGGCGCGACGGCGCTGACTGAGGCCTATCAGTTGCTCTCTCGTATCGCGCAAGAGCAAGGTTTTTTTGATGATGCGGTCAATTTATTAGAAAAAATCGAAGATCCCTCGGCGCGGCACAATGCGCGAGTGCGCCAGGCTGGGATTCGCGCCCAGCAAGGGCGCATTGAACAGGCCCTTGCTTTGCTGGATTCAAGTGAGCCTCAGTCTGCTCAAGAAAAGCACCTGACCGCCTCTGCGGCGGCGCAGATTTTGCGTGATGCCAATCGACTGCCCGAGGCGATTAAACGTCTTGAGGCGGCTGATGTTCTTCTGCCCGACACCGTCGAAATCAAGTACGAACTGGCGATGCTCTACGAGCGTAACCAACAACTCAATGATGCCGAGCGGTTCTTGCGCCAGGTGATGGCGCTTGATCCGGGGCACGCCCATTCGTATAACGCGCTGGGTTACGCGTTGGCAGACCGTAATCAGCGCTTGCCTGAAGCACTGACGCTCATCACACGCGCCCTTGAGATCGCACCCAATGACTCTTTTATTTTAGATAGCATGGGTTGGGTCAAGTTTCGGCTGGGCGATTATCCGGCGGCGGTGCAGTACCTCGAAAAATCATACCGCCTCCGCCCTGAGGTCGACGTTGCGGCGCACCTAGGCGAGGTGCTTTGGGTGCAAGGCAAGCGCGAGGAAGCGAAAGACCTCTGGAAGGCTGCCTCCGCAAAAGAGCCTGATAACGCCACGCTACTCGAAACGCTTAAACGCCTTGGGGTGCGACTTTGAGTTTTTTAAAAGATCTTGCGAGACGACGCGCTTGCACGGGTTTGCTGCTCTGCGCTTTTGTGCTGGGGCTTGTGGGTTGTGCAACGCAGGCGCCTCCCGAGCAGGCGGCGCCTGAAGGTAGCTTGTTACGAGTCGGTCGTTTTGCCGTCAAAACCGAAGAGCTCAATCGAGCGCCCGAGGCAGTGCAGGGCGGCTTCGTCTGGCGCGATACCGCTGCACAACTGACGCTCGAACTGACTAATCCCTTTGGCAGCATTTTGGCTCGAGTGCTCGTGACCAACAACGGTGCCACGCTCGAGCGTGCGAATGGTGAGATCATTCAAACAACGTCGCCCGATAGCTTGATCGATCAAGCCTTGGGGCAAAGCATTCCGGTGCAGGGGTTGCGCAGCTGGTTGCGCGTGCAAAAAACTCCTCAGATTGGCATGCGCGTGCTCGAGAACGATGCTCAGGGGCGGATCGTCGCGTTTGAGCAAGATGGCTGGCAGGCGCGACTCTCAAACTTTGACGCGCTCGGGCCACGGCTGATCAGTTTGCTGCGCGCGCAAGCCGGGCGCAATATCTCGGTTCGGCTGGTGGTCGATTAGTCGTGCTGTACGACCTGCCTGCTCCAGCTAAACTAAATTTGTTTTTGCACGTTGTTGGGCGACGCGCCGACGGCTACCATCTTTTACAAACCGTCTTTCGTTTGATCGATTTGGCCGATCGTATCGATATTGATTTGCGCACTGACGGCAAAATCGTTCGTGAAACCGATATGGTGGGCGTACCCCACGACCAAGATTTGGTGGTTCGGGTGGCACGCGCCTTGCAGGCGCACACCGGTATCACGCAAGGTGCCCAAATCAACGTACAAAAGAATATTCCTGCGGGCGGTGGGCTTGGTGGGGGCTCAAGCGATGCAGCGACGGTGTTGCTTGCCTTGAATCGGCTCTGGAACACGCGACTGAATCGGGAGACCTTGATGCGACTCGGTCTTGCGCTCGGCGCAGATGTGCCGGTCTTTATTGCGGGTCAAAACGCCTTTGCGCAAGGAATCGGCGAGCAACTGACCCCCCTGCTGTTACCCCAACGCGCCTACTTGCTTGTCCAGCCGGCTCAAAGTGTGCCAACACTCGCTGTTTTCGGGGATCCGGATTTGACAAGAGACACCGATCCGGTCAAAATGACGGACTTTTCTGGGATCAAACTCTTTGATGAGTTTTACGGCGGAATTGATCAAAAATCAGGTTCTTCGCAAAGTTTTGGTCGCAATGATTTACAGCCCGTTGTACTGAAGCGCTATCCGGTGGTTCAGCAGACATTTTCTTGGCTTAAACAGGCCGATTTAGATGTCCGCATGACAGGCTCCGGAGCCTGTCTTTTTGCTGGCTTCGCAAACGTACAGCAGGCCACAGCGGCCCACCAGAAATTGCTCGCTAAAACGCGTACAGATTTTTCTAGTGCCGCCGTGGCGGGGGTGTTCAACCCAATCCAGTCGATGTCTGTCTGTGAGGGGCTGTCAGAACATCCGCTGCGGCACTGGGTTGATAGTTAGTTGGGGAGTCGCCAAGCTGGTTAAGGCACCGGATTTTGATTCCGGCATGCGAAGGTTCGAATCCTTCCTCCCCAGCCCCAAAATGTGTAGCTGCTGAACCCGTTTGCCTTTGGATACACCCCCAAGAATACAAGGCTTTCGTTCAACGGCTTTTTTGTTTTTTGTCTGCTTAACTTACAGTCTGTCACKGCGTCCACCATGGCCAACGATAGTTTTATGATCTTTACCGGCACAGCCAACACCCGACTGGCTGTCGATGTGGTTAATCATCTGGATATGTCTCTGGGCAAAATGTCTGTGGGCCGCTTTTCAGACGGGGAGGTCATGGTTGAAATCAACGAAAACGTGCGCGGTCAAGACATCTTCGTGCTTCAGCCTACCTGTGCACCTACCAATGACAACCTGATGGAGATCATGGTAATGGTGGACGCCTTGCGGCGCGCGTCAGCAGGTCGTATCACGGCAGCGATTCCTTACTTTGGTTACGGTCGTCAAGATCGTCGCCCCCGTTCTGCCCGTGTCGCGATATCGGCCAAAGTCGTGGCCAACATGCTTCAAGTGGCGGGCGTCAATCGCGTGTTAACCATGGATCTCCACGCAGACCAGATTCAAGGTTTTTTTGATATTCCGGTCGATAATATTTATGCCGGCCCAATTTTGCTAGGCGATATCTGGCGCCGTAATCTGTCAAATCTGGTTGTGGTCTCGCCCGACATTGGCGGTGTTGTGCGCGCACGCGCTTTGGCCAAGCAGCTTGAAGCCGATCTGGCCATTATCGATAAACGCCGGCCCAAGGCTAACGTCTCTGAAGTAATGAATATTATTGGCGAGGTGGATGGACGCACCTGTTTAATTATGGACGACATGGTCGACACTGCTGGCACCCTTTGCAAAGCGGCGCAAGCGCTTAAAGAGCGTGGTGCGGGCAGCGTGTATGCCTACTGTACGCATGCTGTGTTGTCGGGCGGTGCGATCGAACGCATCCAGGCCTCTGAACTCACTGAACTTGTTGTCACCGATACCATTCCATTGTCTGACGAAGCGCGGGCTTGCAGCAAGGTCCGCCAGCTTTCGTGTGCGGCGCTTTTAGGTGAAACCATCCTACGTATTTCAAACGCCGAATCTGTTAGTTCGTTGTTTATCGATTGAGGAAAGACCAGCCTAGGCTGGCTTAAAAAATTTGCAGGCGACTGGTCGCGGTGGTCTGCAACATCACTGCTCGGTGTCGAGCAGTGCATTAACCGGGTGTCTGACACCCACTTTGGAGTATTTCATGCAATTTAATGCAACCCCACGCAGCGTACAGGGAACGAGTGCGAGCCGCCGCCTGCGCCGTGCGAGCCGTGTCCCAGCCATCGTTTACGGTGGCAAAGAGCAGCCCGCTAATATCGAACTCGATCACAACGAGATTTACCACGCCTTGCGTAAAGAGTTATTTCACTCATCCATTCTTGATATGCAGCTTGAGGGCAAAAGCCAACAAGTGTTGCTGCGTTCAGTGCAGTGGCATCCCTACAAACAAATCGTGATGCACATCGATTTTCAGCGCGTCGATGCGAATCAAAAACTGCACACTAAAGTGCCCTTGCACTTTACCAATGCCGAGACTTCGCCCGCCGTCAAAATGAGTGCAGCCATCATTTCGCATCTGTTCACCGAGATCGAAGTGACTTGTCTGCCAGCTGATTTACCCCAGTTTATTGAAGTGGACCTCACCAACTTGGTGGCGGGTGCTTCAATTCATTTGGCCGACATTACCCTGCCTAAGGGCGTGACGTATCTTGCGCACCGTGGCGATGCCAACCCCGTGTTGGCAACAGCCTTAGTTAAAGGTGGCCCAGCCGATGACGCAGAAGATGACAAGCCAGCTGCAGGTGCTGCGCCAGCCGCAGGTGCAGCGCCGGCCGCTTAAGCGAGTCGCGTTTAGGTTCTGCCAAGAGCCTGTCTTGTCAGTTATCTTTAACAAAACCCCCATCCAAGCTTTGCGCCGGTGGGGGTTTTGCTTTCTAATACAACAATGTCGATACCCATTAAATTGATTGTTGGCCTGGGCAACCCCGGCAACGAATACGCAAAAACACGTCATAACGCTGGCTTTTGGCTCGTGGATGACATCGCAAGCGATTTAAAAACAAGCTTCGTGCACGAAAAGACATTTTTTGGCATGGTGGCAAAAACCCGTGTTGCCAACGACCAGGTGTTTTTAGCCAAGCCGCAAACGTTTATGAACAAGTCAGGGCAGTGCGTAGGCTCGTTAGCACGTTTTTATAAGCTCGCCCCAGAAAATATTTTGGTGTTGCATGATGAGCTCGATTTGATGCCCGGTCAGGTGAAGGTCAAGCAGGGCGGTGGCCACGCCGGTCATAATGGCTTGCGCGATATTGAAACGGTGTTGGGTAGCGCAAATTTTTGGCGGTTGCGCCTTGGCATCGGGCACCCGCGCACTTTGTCTTTAGTGCAAGAGGTCGCAGATTTTGTGTTGCACGCGCCGCGCCGCGAAGATCAAACTGCCATCGATGAGTGCGTGACTCGTTGCCGTGCGGTGATTCCATTGTTTTTATCAGGCGAGTTTGCTAACGCCACAGGGCAGCTGCATCGCGACAACCCTGCATGACGGCGCAGCGGTTTCGCGAAGACTTTAAGCAGTTTTTGTTGTTTCTACGGCGGCCGAGTTTTGCTAGACGGGTGCCGCGTAGCTTGGCTGTGGCGGGTTGGCTGGGTGATTGGTGGCCCAATATTCGCTTGCCTCGCTTACTGGCTTGGGCTGCAGCACTCTGGATACTCAACATCTTGGTGCTGGGCCCGCTCGTGTTGGTTGTGTTTGAACTCAGCGGTGCGACTCATCGCATCAGCGTGCATAACTTACCTTGGTTACAGGCCATTTTATGGGCGCCCATTGTCGAAGAAATGCTGTTTCGGTTTGGCTTGCGCCGGCCGGTGATGGCGCTTGGGCTAGTGCCCTTGATGGTGTTTGTTTTGCTCAATGGCGTAGCGTGGTGGGCGAGTAGCGTGTTGGCATTGGCGGTGTTGACCGTCTGGTGGCTGAGCGCGCGCACGCATACGCCGAGCGCTACCGGCTATCAATGGTTGCGCCGCTATCGCGCGGCGTTTCCGTGGGTATTGCATCTATCGGTCTTGGCGTTTGCTGCGCTTCATATTAAAAATTTTGTCTTTGATGAAATGGCCTGGTGGATGATGGTGGTGTTGGTTGCACCGCAATGGGTGACGGGGTTGGCATTGAGTTGGATTCGCGTGCAACGCGGGATCGGCGCAGCCATGCTGTTGCACGGCCTCTTTAATGCAGGCCCTTTAAGCGTGGCTTGGTTGGCCTTAAAGTTGTTGGGCGACTGAAATTTGTAAATCCACCGACTGCAAACGTCTGCATTCGCTAACCACCAAGACACTTGCACGTGTTCGCGTTTTTTATCTGCCTTCAGACGGGTAGCTGTTTGAACATACTGTTACTGCGAACGAGCGCTAGACCGCTGGCGATTGCTGCTTTTCTACATACTGCTCGCGCAACTGTCGCTTCAGCGTCTTGCCAATTTCGTTGCGTGGCAGATCGTCAATAAACAGTAGGTCTGCCAAGCGCTGGGTTTTACCTAAACGCCCATTCACCCAAGCGAGTAGCGCTTCTTTGGTAATGCTTGCGTTGGGGCGCAATACAACGTACCCAACGGGTGTTTCGCCCCACGCGCGTGAAGGCACCCCAACCACGGCGGCTTCGGCAACCTCAGGATGTTGCTCCAGCTCTGCTTCAAGATCGCTTGGATAAATATTGAAGCCACCCGAAATCACCATATCTTTTTTGCGGTCTGACAAAATCACAAAGCCGTCTTCATCAAAGCGGCCGATATCACCGGTGCGGATAAAGCGTTTGCCGGTCGCGTCAAACCATTCAATCTCACGAGTTTTTTCAGGCAAGCCGTGATAGCCCTTCATCATGGCGGACGCGCTACCGACGATCTCACCCGTGTGGCCTGCGGGCACTTCGACCCCGTTGTCATCAATCAGTCGAAGATCATGCCCTGCTGAAGGCTGGCCGATGGTGTGTAGTTTGTTAGGGTGCAGGTGTGCTTTGAGTTCGCAGCGCACACCGCCTTCGGTCATGCCATACACATCGTTGAGCTCGCCCGGCCAACGTCGCAAGACCTCGGCCTTAAGCGCCGCACTAAAGGAGGCGCTAGTTGAGCCTTTGATGCGTAGTGAAGACAAATCATGCTCATCAAACGTCGGGTCGTCCATCAAGCGCTGATACTGCACCGGCACCATCACGGTGTGCGTGGCTAGGTGGCGCGTGGCCAGGGCAAGATATTGACGCGTGTCGAACTTGCTCATCAGAACAGCCGTGGCACCCAGTGCCAGGCCCGGCAACAGGGGCACAAGCGTTGTGTTTGAGTAAAGTGGGGTTGATAGCAGTAAAACCGATTTAAAGCCGATGCCACTGGCTGCAGCGCGCTGGGTTTGCGACCAACGCATCGAACAAGGTTGAACGATGCCTTTGGGCACGCCCGTCGTACCAGACGAATAGATCAGATTGAAGGCCCGATCAGGCTCGTTGGCGACAGGCGCGGGGTTGGCTGGCGTGCTCAACCACTGCGTCCAACTGTTGGCGCCTGCTGTCAGATCAAACCAGATTTTTTTGAGCGCAACGGGAGTTTGGCTGGCGTTGACCGCAGGCATAAAGCCCTCGAGATCCCACGACTTGGCAACAGGCTGATCCAAAAACAACCAACGCGCCTCTGAGTTTGCTAGCATCCCTGTCAGGTTTTGAACGGTTGCCGAAGGCGGCAGGGGCGTCATGACGCCACCCGCACGCAGCACGCCAAAGTACAAGGCAACGTATTCAAGCGAGGTGCCTGCACAGGCTGCAATTACATCCCCAGGCTGCACACCGTCACGCTGCAGGCTAGCTGCCGCGCGTGACACCAAGTGGTCAAAGTCGCGATAGCTCAGCGTGACCCCGTTAAGAATCAGCGCCGGGTGCTCGGGGCGCAGTTGCGCCACGGCGCTAAGACAGTCGGGCAGCGAGCCGTTCGGCTGGGCTAAAAGGTCAGCTAATTTCATGGGTGAGAGAGCGACGGTCGACGGCAGGCAAGCTTAAGTCACGGGTAAACAAGCGAAAGAATCCGTTGAGGCGGGACTTTGGCAGGGGTAAACATGACTGACGTGGCTATGCCGCCAACACCTATAAATAGAGCGGTTAAACTCTCATTCTATAAGCAGTCTTCACTTACTAGATTTTCGGGATTCTCATGGCTCTGCAATGTGGCATCGTTGGTTTGCCCAACGTCGGCAAATCAACCCTTTTTAATGCCCTCACCAAGGCCGGTATCGCCGCCGAAAACTATCCGTTTTGCACGATCGAACCCAACGTGGGCGTGGTCGAGGTACCCGATGCGCGTTTGGGCAAGCTCGCCGACATTGTCAACCCCGAGCGCATCTTGCATGCCACGGTTGAATTTGTCGATATCGCAGGCCTGGTGGCTGGCGCCAGCCAAGGCGAAGGCCTGGGCAACCAGTTCTTGTCACACATCCGCGAAACCAACGCCATCATCAATGTGGTGCGCTGCTTTGAAGACGACAACGTCATCCACGTTGCGGGCCGTGTCGATCCAATCTCTGACATTCAAGTGATTGAAACCGAGCTTGCCTTGGCCGATATGCAAACCGCCGAAAAAGCTCTGCATCGCTATCAAAAAACCGCACGCTCGGGCGATAAAGACGCGCAAAAAGTGGTCGCGATTCTTGAAGTTGTGATCAAGCAATTGGACGATGCTCAGCCGATTCGTGCACTGGGTTTGTCAGACGAAGACATGGCCTTGATTGCGCCCCTGTGCTTTATCACTGCCAAGCCCGCCATGTATGTGGGCAACGTGAGTGATCATGGCTTTAAAGAGAACCCGATGCTCGATCGCCTGACCGAATACGCCACTGCCCGCAAGGCGCCAGTCGTGGCGATTTGCGCATCGATCGAATCCGAAATCGCAGAACTACCCGATGAAGATAAGGCTGTCTTTCTTGAAGATATGGGCATGCATGAGCCAGGCTTAAACCGCTTGATTCGCGGCGCCTTTACTTTGTTAGGTTTGCAAACGTATTTCACCGCAGGCGTGAAAGAAGTGCGCGCCTGGACAGTGCCCATCGGTGCCACTGGCCCACAAGCCGCCGGTGTGATTCACACAGATTTTGAACGCGGCTTTATTCGTGCACAAACGATTGCCTATGAAGATTTCATTACCTTCAAAGGCGAGCAAGGCGCCAAAGAAGCCGGCAAGATGCGCGCCGAGGGTAAAGAGTATGTCGTGCAAGATGGGGATGTGATGAACTTTTTGTTTAACGTCTAAGGACTTAAATAATACTACTTCCCTGCCGGTTTCGACTGTCAGGCGCAGGGCCTCTTCGGAGGCCCTTGCTTTTTCTAGGGTTTGAGTGACTAAAGCAATGACAACGAAAGCGACCCAAACATTGATGCATGAGCAGATGGTCAAAAAGATGCTCAAGAATCCGGCTGTGAAGGCTGAGGTAGATACGCTCAGTCGCGAAGAGTTTGCAATACTTGATGAGATTCTTGCTGCTCGAAAGCAAGCGAGATTGTCTTAAGCGCAAATAGCAAAGCGTATGGGCACTCAAGCTCGAATTACGGGTTAACCTATCTTTTTTAAATCACCGCCACAGCAATGTGCACCATCCACAAAACAAGAGACAAACACCATGACGGATTCTAAAGATTACGTACCCCCAAAAGTCTGGACTTGGGATCAACCTAGTGGCGGCGCGTTTGCGAGCATCAACCGTCCGATCGCCGGGCCTACGCACGATAAAACACTGCCGATTGGCAAACACCCCTTGCAACTCTATTCGTTAGGCACACCCAACGGCGTCAAGGTCACGATCTTGCTTGAAGAGCTTCTTGCACTTGGACACAAGGGCGCTGAATATGATGCTTGGCTGATTAACATCCGCGACGGCGACCAGTTCGGTTCAGGTTTTGTTGATGTCAATCCAAACTCAAAAATCCCAGCGTTGTTTGACCGCAGTGGCGCACAGCCTGTGCGTGTCTTTGAATCTGGCGCGATCTTGCTGTACTTGGCCGATAAATTTAAAGCCTTTCTGCCTGAAGAGGGTGCTGCCCGCACCGAGGCCTTGAACTGGCTGTTCTGGCAAATGGGCAGTGCACCGTATTTGGGCGGCGGGTTTGGTCACTTTTACGCCTACGCACCCGCTAAGTTTGAGTACGCCATTGATCGTTTCGCGATGGAAACCAAGCGCCAGCTTGACGTGCTTGAGCGGCGTCTGGCCGTCAGCGAATACCTTGGTGGCGACCAATACACGATCGCCGATATCGCGGTGTTTCCTTGGTACGGTGGTTTGGTGAAGGGTTGGCTGTATGGCACAGCGGCCGAGTTTTTGAGCGTGCAAGATTACAAGCATGTTCAGCGCTGGGCCGAGACCATTTACGCCCGGCCCGCTGTCAGGCGTGGTCGCATGGTCAACCGTATGCAGGGCGAACCTTCAGAGCAGCTGCGAGAGCGCCATGATGCCAGCGACTTTGACACCAAGACGCAAGACAAGATCAAGGCAACAGGTTAGTCCACGCCGAAGGGTACGGTAGTGGACAGACGATGAACCACACAATGGTCTTTCTTAATTAAACTGAAATCTCAACTCTTGCATAACACGGTATTGACCGTTATCCATATAAATTCCAGAGGCTCGGTACGTAACTTTTTCGGACAACATGGTGCTGTACATGAGTCTTGCATAGGTCGTCGTAGTATTTTCAATCGGCATGTTGCGCTTAGAGTAGATGACGTTGCCCAGATTATCAACGGCCGTGGGCAACGTTGCAGAGAGGCTTCCTGACAATATGTAAGGTTTAATTCCGACATATAGGCCTATGTCGCCAAATTTTCCCAAATTGGTCTGTCGATAACCGATTTCGCCCCAAGTGGCCAACATGTTGCCTACGTTTGTCACAATGCCCGGCGTAAAGTTCGTAGTGACGTGCATGAGGCTGGCGGTTGCAGAGAAACCACTAGGATGTCGGTAGCTGATCACGTTATCCAAAATGCTAGCGCTATTGACATAGCCAAACGCGCCGCTCATGCTTAAAAAGGGATTTCTGTTCAGGTTGGTAAACTGTGTTCCGAAATTCCAGTTGCCTCGTTGGTAGACACTTGGGATCCCCGTCGTAAATTGCTTGGGGGCTTGTTGTAGAGGTGTCAAGTAACCGGCACCGCCGCTATCTCCAAAAAAGGAACTCGTGGCGAGGCTATCAGAGCCTGCCCGCAAGTTGCCAGCGGTGTTGACTGCGCCATTGACCAAATATTCTGCATGAGACGTCAGTTGATGTTGGTCAATGTGTTCAGTATTGAGCTGAAACGAATTTAAACCAATTTGACGCATGGGTTGTAAATCAACGTTAAAGGTTCGACCTAAGGTATCCACGCCGATAATAGCGAGGTCTCCAGTGTTGACGCCAGAAATGCCTCCGCGAATTGGCAACGAAGATTTACCCGCGTACGGGATTCCTAAGTCACCAAAGGGCCTCATGACTGCGTCTGAATCAAGGACAATCAGGCCGTTATAGCTAGTTGAAGTTTTTTGTATCGTTGCGGCGATTTGTTGTGATGACATCCAAGGCCACGTACCTTTGATCAAGGACTCGATCCCGGCGGCACTAATGGTGCCTGTTGATCCGACTTCGCTTAAGTATGCAACGCCGCTTAGGTTAACGCTAAGTAAATATGTTTTGCCGTTGGGGGCATTGACCATTGTTATGACGTTACCATTGGCTCCCGTGGTGCCTGCAGCAGCAGCGGCCGCGCCAAACTCGTTAAAAACTTGAGTAAAAGCGGCAACGTATTGGCCGCCCGGCGTACGTAACAAAAGCTGCGTGCCATTTGGATTTCCAAATTGCTGTTGGGGTAACAAAATATCTAGTAAGCCATCGCCGTTTAGATCAACGAATCTTGGGTTGTAGCTCACGGGAAGGCTTGTGTTGTAGCCTACTACCGTACTGTCAGTCACATCAGTGAAATTACCGCCACCATTATTTTTTAGTAATTGAATTTCGCTATATTGGGGCCATTGCCCGTTGGTCTTCCAAGGCCGGCTCATGACAACAATATCTGGTCGACCATCGCTATTAAAGTCAAAATTAAGGGCTCGCACGTCGTGACTCACGCGTCGCCCTGCAGGTAGATCTTCGCCAAAGCCTGCAGACGCCCACCTAGCTAACTGAAATCGAGGTGTGGGTAAAACGCTAACCAGCGGCGCATCGACGCCGCCTGCGGTCATGCTAAAGCTGTGTAATGTATTTCGGCCCCAATTCACGCCCATGTCAGTTGCAACTAGGGACACTCCGCCGTTGCCTAAGAAGTCACCCGCAGCAATGCTCGAGGCGGTAAAAATACCGCTATTCGAATTTCTTTGTACCAAGCTGGTAAAACCACTGGTGCCATTGTTAATGGCAAAAGTTGTATTAGGACCGTAGTCAGCGATGATGATATCTTTGAAGCCATCCCCGTTAAGATCGTAGACGTCGCTGCCGTGCCCCCACGCTTTTGACTCGACCGTAATGCGTTGAAAAGTGCCACCAACGTTTTTGTAGAGTTGACTGCTGCCCGGCCCTGGAGCATCAAAGCCAGCTGCTACAAACATGTCAGTTCGCCCAGTTTTAAAAAAATCAGCAAACTGCACGCTTGGTTCTGAGCCAACGATGCGATTAATTCCACCGGGCATCCACTTTGCGGTGTTATTGACCAAATTACCGCGATCCCAACTCAGAATACTAATTTGCGTGCCAGATTTATCGCCAACACTCTGTCGACCAATAATAATTTGATCTCGACTTCCAGGGCCCTCTAAATCGGCTTGATATACACCGCCTAAGCGTCCGGCGCTACCAAAGGTGGGCCCCTTATAAACATTACCAAAATTCTGATTTTTTTGTGTCGAAACCGCAGGTACGGGTTCTAAGGGATTATTGACAGGGCTCGCATTTGAACCGTCGTCTGCGCTTGAAGAAGGGCAATTAAAAATAAAAAGGGTAAAAAAATTTAATAAGGATAAGAGCGGGTTAAGTTTCAACGGTGGCCCTTCAGAGGTTCAATTCACACGCAAGCTCTAAAGCGACTAGAGACTCAAAGACATTCTTGTTATGTTGTTTTTTCTTTGAGGACAATACTCAACTAGCTTGTACGAGAAGAAATAAAGGAGAAGCGAAAAAACGCAAACGACGCGCTAACGATGACACCTGAATATTACAGATCAAACTAGTTGCTACCACTAATGGTTAACCCTGTGCATTTTAAAGCCCAGTTAGCATTAAGCTAATGACCAACGGAGTCGTTTATTTTTCTAGCCTAATTACCGGAGACGTACATGAAAGTCTGGAAGCCCTTGCTCGGTGTCATCTTTACTTTACTACTCGGTTTAACGGCTCAGGCGCAACAAGCGCCGATTACGCTGCACGGTGCGTCTCAATTTGGGGATGACCATGCGTTTACTAAAACGATGGTGCGTTTCGAAGAACTTATCAAAAAATACTACGGCAAACCGATTAATTTTGTGCTGCATAAAAACAGCGAACTCGGACTTGAGAAAGACTACTTTGCGTATATGAACCAAGGAAAGGCGGTTGACTACGCGATTGTGTCGCCCGCCCACATGTCTACTTTCTCTAAAGCCGCTCCTTTTATCGACGCGCCGTTTTTGTTTAGCGATCTGGCGCATTGGAATAAAGTGCTCGATCAAGACATACTCAAGCCAATTGCCGACGAAGTCGAGCAAAAAGCCGAGGTTCGTCTGATTGGTTATGCAGGCGGTGGGGTTCGAAACATTTTTTCTAATAAGTCCGCAGGTAATTTAGCTGACCTCAAAAATTTGAAAGTGCGTGTGCAGGGCGCCCCAATCTGGAGTCGTACCTTTACCGCTGTGGGTATGACACCCACGGTGATCGCCTATAACGAGGTGTACAACGCCATCCAGAATGGCGTGATTAATGCGGGCGAAAACGAAGCCGCCGGTGTCGAAGCCATGAAGTTCTATGAGGTCGCCCCCAATATCTTGATGACGCGTCACGCGATCACGATTCGGCCTTTATGTTTCTCGGTCAAGACGCTCAAAAAGCTTCCACCAGATTTACAAGCTGCGATTATCAAAGCGGGTAAAGAGGCAGGCGCCTACGGCCGCGAAATTGAGTCCTCAGAAGATCAAGGAAAGCTTGACAAATACGCCAAAGAAGGCAAGCTCAAGCAAGTGCCTTTTGCCCAACGTGCCGAGATGCAAAAGCTCGTTGACCCTGTTATGGCAGCCTATGCTAAAGAAGTGGGCGCTGATGCGATTTACGCCAAGATTAATAGTTTGAAATAAATGGTTTGAAATAAATCAGTTCTTACTAAAGCGGGCCGCCCGGTGCAGCCCGCTTTTTTTAATCTTCGAGTGTTTCATGCAAAAAATCCTTAGCTTAATCGACCGTTTGCTCCATTTTTTATTGGGCGCAACGCTGCTGCTTTTGATCGTGCCGGTGAGCTTACAAATTTTTTCGCGTTTTACCGAGGTCATCCCACGTTATATGTGGACAGAGGAAATGAGTCGTTTCTTTTTTATCTGGCTCGTCATGCTTGGAGCGACTTTAGGCGTGCGTGAAAGACTTCACTTTGACGTTGATTTTTTGCCTAAATTATCAGCCCGTGCTACCCATATCCTGTTGCGACTCAGTCAAACTGCGATGTTGATTTTCTCGGGTGTGGTCGTTTATTGGGGAATCGAATTCACCCAGTTTGGCTGGAATCAGACCTCTGAGCTGGCAGATATGCCAATGTGGTGGATTTTTATCGCCTGGCCGATTTGCGGCTTTCTGTGGATAGTGTTCATCGTTGATCATATGCTGAGCTCAAGCGACGTTAGCGAAAGTGCCAACCAAGGGTCCGTGATATGACCTCTTCGTTGCTCACGCCCTCGATGGCTGCCCTTGTTTTGTTTGGAAGTTTCTTTTTATTGCTGGCCATTCGCATACCTGTCGCCTTCTCTTTAGGTCTTGCGTGCTTGCCAGTGTTGATCTTTGAGCCGCGTTTGTCGCCCATGGTCTTGTTCAACGAAATGTTCAAGTCCTATAACTCGTTCATTTTATTGGCGGTGCCCTTTTTTCTGTTGACCGCCAACCTGATGAATAGTGGTGGAATCACAGAGCGGTTGATGCGTTTGTCTCGCGCGTTGGTGGGGCATTTCCCTGGGGGTCTGGCGCAAATCAATGTGATTTTGTCGGTATTTTTTGCAGGCATTTCGGGCTCGTCGACAGCTGATGCCGCCAGCCAGGGCAAGCTCTTTATCGAAGCGCAAGTCAAAGAAGGCTACGACCTGTCGTTCTCGATTGCGATTACGGCGGTGTCCGCTGTGTTGGCGGTGATTATCCCGCCTTCGATCTTGATGGTCGTTTGGGGCGGAGTCATCTCAACCTCAATTGGTGCGATGTATTTAGCCGGGATCGTACCTGGCCTGCTGATTGGGTTAGCGCAAATGGCGACCGTTCATGCCTATGCTAAAAAGCGCAACTATCCCGTGTATCCACGCTCGAACTTTACTGAAATTTATAAAGCTGCCTTGTTATCTATTCCTGCGATGCTCACGCCGGTCATCATCGTTGGCGGAATTTTAATGGGCTTGTTTACCGCGACTGAATCGGCTGCCGTCGCGGTGTTGTATGCAGCGGTTTTATCTATGCTGTTTTATCGCGAGATGAACTGGAAAACCTTTATCGCAGCGCTGATCGACACGGGCAAGCTGAGCTCAGTCGCCCTGTTCTGTGTGGGGACTGCCTCGGTTTTTGGTTGGYTGTTAGCCTATTACCAAATCCCTAAGGCCTTGCTCTCGAATGTACAAACGTGGGGCCTGGGGGTCATTGGTGTGGGCTTGTTGATCGCCGTCGCATTTTTGATTGTGGGTTGTTTTTTGGATGCGATCCCAGCCATTATTATTGTGGGTACGACGCTGCAGCCACTTGCTGAGTCGGTCGGGATGCACCCGGTTCATTTTGCGATTGTCGGGATCGTATCACTGGCTTTTGGCTTAATCACGCCGCCTTATGGGATGTGTTTAATGATCTCATGCGCGGTCGCCAAGGTGCCATTGAGTTTTGCTCTTAAAGACACCATGATTATGTTGATTCCGATGTTAGTGGTGTTGCTTGCGATTATTCTCTTTCCGGATATCGTGCTGTTCTTACCACGCCTCGTTTCACCCGAGATGCTGAAGTAGCAAAACGAAACTGGGTTCAATAATGTTCGTTCAGTTTGGTGTTGGCAAAGGGTTGACGCAAAATACCGACTCTTTGACTGTAAAAGGCATTATCTCGATTCCTTTGCCCGAGAAAGTCAGCCCAAACCCGCCTCGGTACTCTTCAAAGATTTCGGTATGATTGAGCCAAGCAGAACCTGAGCGTCTCAGGCGCTCCATTGAATAACAATCGCTCCAACCGCGACTTCACACCAAAGGAAACCATCATGATCCAAATCCATCTTATCCCCGTTGACCGTCTGCGCGAGGCCGTGCGGTATTTAGTAAAGGGTTTCGGCAGCGAACCCAAAGAAATCGAAATGGTGACCGAAAATCTGGTGCAAGCAAACCTAACGGGCCACGACTCGCACGGCGTTGGCATGTTGCCGCGCTACGCTGAGTCGTATCTTGAGGGGAGCTTAAAACCTAACGCGCACATCGTGACCCAGATGGACGGTGGCGCGATGGTGAGCATAGACGGGCAAGCTGGTTTTGGTCAGGTTATTGGCCACGAAGCGATGGAACTGGGCATTACGCGCGCCAAACAACATGGCAGCTGTATTGTGGCCTTGGGCAATTCGCATCATTTGTGCCGTATTGGTGCTTGGGCTGAGATGGCCGTTGCCGAAAATCTGATCTCAATTCACTTTGTGAATGTGATTTCGCCTCCTAAAGTCGCGCCTTGGAATGGCGCCGATGCACGCTTCGGGACTAACCCTTTTTGTGTTGGGATCCCGGTTGCGGGCCAACCCCCTGTGCTGCTTGACTTTGCGACCAGCGTGATTGCGCAGGGTAAGGCGCGTGTGGCCTACAACAAAGGTGAGCAGTTGCCCGCTGGTATGTTGATTGATGATCAAGGTAATCCGACCACCGATCCGGTCTATGTGGTCAAACCTCCTTCAGGTGCTTTGCGTACTTTTGGCGAACACAAAGGTTTTGGTTTGGCACTCATTTGCGAGTTGCTTGGTGGCGCGCTTGCTGGTGGGATGACGACCCACGCGCAAGGTGACGGCAGGCGCCGCGCGCTCAATGGTATGTTGACGATTATTTTTGACCCTAAAAAACTGTCAGATGGCTCAGTGTTTGAGCACGAAATGAAAGCCTTTATTGAATGGGTCAAGGCCTCGCCCGCGCAGGCTGGCACCGAAGGCGTGCGGGTGGCTGGCGAACCCGAGCGTCTGACACGCGCTGAGCGCTTGGTTAACGGTGTGCCGGTGGATGATAATACGTGGCAAGAAATGATTGCCGCTTGCAGTAAACTCGGGCTCGATGGTGCAACGTTTCAGAAGTTGGCGGGTCTGTAAACCGACATTGCTAGTTGTTAGCGGGGAGGGACAGGCACTGTTTGCGTCATACAAGCCAGCGCAAAAAAAAGCTGGCCTCGCAAAAAACGTGGGGACAAGATGTTCGATGGTGCCGCTGATGTTTGAACGCATCTTAAATGTGCTTTGGTGCCTGCTTGGTCTGGCGACCATGGTGAACGCGTGGTCGATGGGTTTGACGGGTAAGTTTGGGCCCGAGAGCGGTTTGTTTCCGCTTATTTGTGGCGCCATCATCACCGCCTGTGGCGTGGGTCTGATCTTTAAAGGCTCAAAAGAGGCGGCGCCCAACCCCGCTTGGCCGCGCGCTGCAGCCTTGGGTCGCATTCTGGGCGTTGTCGCAGGCTTGATCGCCATGGCGACCACCTTGCCTTATTTGGGGTTTGCCGTGGCAAGCTCTTTAACCACCTTTGTCTTATTACAAACTGTCGAGCGCTCGCGTCTGATCGAGTCTTTGATCATTACCGTGGTTTCGGTGGTGGTGGTCATGCTGGTATTTGGGCGCTTGCTAGGCATGAATTTGCCGCGCGGCCCCTGGGGGTGGTGATGGACGCGATTAATGGTTTACTGATGGGATTTTCGGTGTTGTTCACCGCCGAAAATCTTTATTTCTGTTTGCTGGGCAGTATTGTAGGTACGCTCGTCGGTGTCTTGCCAGGGATTGGCCCGCTTGCGGCCTTGGCTCTTTTGCTGCCCGTGACGTTTCAGCTGTCTGCCGTGGCAGGGCTTGGCATGCTTGCCGCCATTTTTTATGGTGCCATGTACGGTGGCTCGACCACCTCGATTCTGGTGAACATCCCCGGCGAGGCGGCGTCGGTCGTGACGGCGTTAGACGGGCACGCCATGGCTAAGCAAGGTCGTGCGGGGGCGGCGCTGGGGATGGCCGCGATTAGCTCCTTTGTGGCCGGAACCTTATCGTTGGTCGCACTGACATTTTTTTCGCCTTTGCTGGCATCCTTCGCACTTAAATTTGGTCCACCTGAAAATTTTGCGCTGATGGTGTTGGGCTTGGTGTGTACGCTTTATATGATTGGCGGCTCAACGATCAAAGGCGTGCTGATGATCGCGCTAGGGTTTTTGGCCGCGATTGTTGGCATCGATATTGTCAATGGGCAAGATCGCTTTACCTTGGGCACCGTCAATCTGTCTGCAGGCATTGAGATTTTATCGGTCGTGATTGGTTTATACGGCGTGTCTGAAATCCTGATGAACTGCGAAACGATCGTAAAAAACCAGGTGCTCGCTGAAAAAATTAAAGGGCTCTGGCCCACTTTTGCCGACTGGAAGGCCTCGTGGAAGCCCATGATGCGTGGTAGCTTCTTGGGGTTTTTTCTGGGGCTCGTGCCAGGCGGTGGGCCTGTGACGGCCTCATTTGTGTCATACACGCTTGAGCGCCGTGTGGCCAAAGACCCAGAGCGCTTTGGTAAAGGGGCGATCGAAGGCGTGGCGGGCCCCGAAGCCGCCAACAACGCTGCCGTGTCGGGCGGCATGATTCCCTTGTTCACGCTTGGCATCCCCGGCAATGCCGTCACAGCCTTATTACTAGGCGCATTGGTCATGCAAGGCGTGCAGCCAGGCCCGATGTTTATTACCCAGCGCCCTGACTTGTTTTGGGGCGTGGTCGCTAGCATGTACGTGGGTAATGTGTTCTTATTATTGTTGAACTTACCGCTGGTAGGTTTATGGGTACAGTGTTTGCGCATCCCCTATCGGGTACTGTTTCCGCTGATACTGTTGTTGTCGATTGTAGGTACCTATAGTGCGAATAAAAACATTTTTGATTTATGGGTGATGATTGGCTTTGGCGTTACAGGCTATATATTGCGTAAGTTGCAATACGAGTTTTCGCCATTTTTGATCGCTTTTGTACTGGCGCCAATGCTCGAGCAATCGTTACGACAGTCAATGGTAATGTCGCCAGATGGGCTCATGATTTTTGGGCAACGGCCAATTGCCGCGGCCTTGCTTGTCGGCAGCTTAACTTTGGCAGCCTTGGTATTTTTCAAACGCAAGTCGATACAACCCACTGGAGACTTATAAATGAAAGCAATCTCAACAGTTCTCGCAAGCTTATTGGCAGCGCTCAGCTTTGCTGCCTTCGCCCAAACTGATCCTGCGCTGGCAAAGCTCAAGCCCAAAGGATTTCCTGATCAGCCCATCGAATACACCGTTGTGTATCCGGCTGGCGGGGGTATGGATTTGACTGCGCGTATTTTGGCAAAGTTTGTTGAAAAAGCGAGTGGCGATAAAGTCTTGGTCAACAACCGTGCGGGTGGTGCTGGCATGGTGGGGCATGCGTATCTGGCTACGCAGGCCAAGCCTGACGGATATACGATTGGGATCTTAGCGAGCAATTTCTGGGGAGATGCTATCTTGCGTGCACCCGGCAAATGGTCGCTCGCCGACGTTGAGTCAATTGCGTACATTAATAGCGACGCTCTAGCTTGGGTGGCTGCTACAGAGGGGCCTTTTAAAGGAAAGACTGCCAAAGAAATCCTTCAGGCTGCAAAAGATAAACCTGGGACTGTGCGCGCGGCGGTGGTACCTGGGTCGATGTGGGAATATCTCTTGGATCAGCTCGAAGCGCAGACAGGGGCAAAATTTTTACGCGTACCATTTCAGGGCGGTAAGCCCGGTATTGTTGCGTTGATTGGCGGCAATGTTGATGTTGCGCAAGGTTTTTACGGCGAATTTGAAAGCTTCTTGCAGGCTAAGCAATTGGTACCTATCGCAGTTGCAAGCGCGGAGCGTGTCTTTAATATGAAAGACGTTCCGACTTTCAACGAAATCTTTGGTGCGAAGCAGTTTGTCTGGAATATTATGCGTTTTGCGGTGGTCCCTAAAGGCACTCCCGCCGACCGCAAGGCCTACTTGTCCGCCATGATTCAAACGGCCTTGCAAAATCCTGAGCTGATCGCTGAGTTCAGACGCTTAGGAGCGTATTCGGATACTGCTTTAGCCAAGTCGACGAACATCGCGGCGGACATTCAGGCTGCTGCGATGAAAGAGCGCGATTTTTATATCAAAACGGGTCGTTTAAAGCCATAAGTTCATTCAGTACCCAGCACCCGCCGCAGTTAAGTTTTTACCCGACACATACAGAGATTGATTCATGGCAATGCAAAAAATTACTGGCCGCCAGGCCTTCATCAAATTGTTGCTCGATGAGGGCGTCACTCACATGTTTGGTAACCCCGGCACAACCGAGCTTGCCATCATGGAGGCGGTGCCGCAGTTTCCTGAGTTGAAGTATGTGTTGGGGCTGCAAGAGTCGATTGTGGTTGGGATGGCTGATGGGTTTGCGCGCGCGTCGAACAAACTTGTCGCCTGTAACTTGCATTGCGCGCCTGGCCTAGGGCATGCGATGGGGGCGATTTATTCGGCCAAGTTCTCGGGCTCGCCGATCATTATTACGGCGGGTCAGTACGAAGTGGGCTATGGCTTGCAAGAGCCTTTGTTGTACGAGCCCTTGGTGCCGATGGTGGCGCCTTTGGTGAAGTGGGCCTTTGAAGTGACCCGGCTTGAAGACTTGCCGCGTATCGTGCGCCGTGCCGCAAAGATCGCTCGCACGCCACCGATGGGCCCAGTCTTTATTAGTTTGCCAGGCTCGGTGCTTGATGAAGAAGCCGAAATTGAATTTGGTTTTCCAACGGTAATCGATGCTGCGGTTCGCCCCGGCGATGTCTCGTTAAACGCCTTGGCGCAGCGTCTGTTGGCCGCAAAAAATCCCGTCATCGTGGCGGGTCGTGAAATTGCAAACGCTGGTATTTTTAACGAGGCTTGCGAGTTAGCCGAGTTGTTAGGCGCTGCTGTGTACCAAGAGTCCGTTGGCTATAACGCACGCTACCCGACCTCGCACCCAACCTGTATGGGCGATTTGTCACGCAACCAGAAAAAAGTGCGTTCGATTCTTGAGCAGTACGATTTCTTGCTTTGCCTAGGTGCCGATTTGCTGCGCATGTCGCCGATGAGCACGGTTGAGCCCTTGCCACCTGAAATGCCTGTGATGCACATCACAGAGCGCGAGTGGGAACTCGGCAAAAACTATTCAACTGAAACTGCGGTGCGTGCGGATGTTAAAGAAACGCTCTTGGCGTTGTTGCCCCTGTTGCGTGCGGCCCGCAGTGCTGAATACGCGAAGGTAGCAAGCGCACGCATTCAAGCGCTGAGTGCTAACAATTGGTCAGCCAAGCGCGACAAAACCCGTGCAGAATTTTCAGCCGCAGCAACCTCTCATCCCATTGATCAGCGCTATTTGGTGAGTCAGTTGGTGGATGTCTTACCTAAAGATGCAATCGTGGTGGATGAAACCCTGACGGCTTCGCCAGCGATTGCGGCGATGTTACCGATGGATAATCCCAAAGCGTATTACGGCCTCGCCAGCGGTGGGTTGGGGTTTGGCATGGCAGGTGCAGTCGGCGTGAGCCTGGCGCAACCCGGACGCCCAATCGTGGCCACAATCGGTGATGGTAGTGCCATGTACAGCATCCAGTCGCTCTGGACCGCCGCGCATCTGCGGCTGCCGATCACTTATGTCATCGTCAATAACCGCAGCTATCGCATTATTAAAGAGCGGTTGCTTGCGATGCGCGGTACCGATGCTTTCGTTGCGATGGATATGAATGATCCACCGATTGATTTTGCGGGCCTGGCTAAAAACATGGGGATGTCGTCGCAAACCGTGACCGATCCAACGCAGTTATCGGCGGTGTTGAAGGCTGCGATGGCCAGTGGCGTGCCTAATCTGGTTGAAGTTATTGTTGCCAAGGGCTTCGGAGAATAAGCCAGCCGGGTCAGCGTTTGGCGAATAAGCCGTTTTCGTTTTAGATGAAGCGGTAGCCGCAGTCGCTTTGCGCGAGTGCGGCGGCTTGCGCGAGTTTTGCTGGAGCACTCGCTTGCAAGACATAGAGCAAATCGCCCACATTGACTTCTGCACCTAAACCACAAGCTAGATCAACGCCGGCGCGTTGATCTGCGGGTGCGCCGGCGCAACGCCCCAGCCCTGAAATGACAAAGCCATCAATGCTCTGCACGCGACCACTGTGCTGAGCACGCACTTCGTGCTTCAGTACGCCTGCCCACGTGAGTGATGGCTGCGCACCTTGAGCTGCAATGATTTTTTGCATGGTGTCGCTTGCTGCGCCACTGTTTAGCAATTCGAGTGCGCGAGCGTGCCCTTTGGTTGCGCTGCCCACTGCTGGGTCAAGCGCCAAAATCTGGCTGGCAAAGAATAGTGACTTCTCTAATAAATCGATGGGCGCCAGTGGGTCGCGCTCAAGCACTTGCAACACATCGCGCGCTTCGAGTGCAGGGCCAATACCGCGCCCTATAGGTGCTTGGCCATCTGTGGCAAAGGCCTTGACGACGAGCCCTAAGGCCGCACCGACCATTTCAAAGAGTCGAGCGAGCTCTTCTGCAGCGGGTTGCGTTTTGACCTTGCCAACACTTGAATACGGAATATCAATCACAACGTGAGTGGCACCAGCCGAGTATTTTTTTGACAAAATCGACGCGACAGACCAGCGACGCGTATCAAGCGCTAACGGGCGGGTGAGCGCATTCATCACGTCATCGATCACTGAGTGGTTGAGCTTGCCATTCCATGCAATGCAAGCGTTTGTCTGAGCCACGCACTGTTTAAGTTGCTCTGGTGTCAAATCAACCTTTGCTAAAATTTCCATCGCATCGGCGGTACCCGCAGCAGACGTGATGGCGCGAGACGACGTTTTGGGTATCATCAGGCCGTGTGCGGCAACAATCGGAATCACGATCATGGTGACGCGACTGCCTGGGATGCCGCCAAGCGAGTGCTTATCCACCACCATATCACGGCCCCATGAAATCCGCGACATCAGTTCGCTGCGACAGCGTGCGACCGCGATAAGYTCATCGTCTGACAAGTGCTGTGTGCAAGCGATTAGAAAAGCTTCGAGCTCAGCACCAGAATATTTCCTTTGATGAATCGCAGCGAGCAAAGGCCGATATTCGGCCTCAGTCAGCGAAAAGCCCGCAATTTTTTTGTATAACAAGGCCAGACGCGCAGGCACTTGCCCAAGCTGCGTATAGAGCGCGGCCAGAAAGCGGCTAATACCGATGGCAGGCGTTTGATCATTGGTCACGCGTAACACATGCGTGCCCTCAGGGTAGTGCTCAGTTCTGCGCGCCAGGCGCTTAGCGACATCGGTTGCAGATTCTCGACCTCGTTTTGAGAGGCGCTGCGCCAGGATTTCAGGAGGTGCGCCGATTTCAACCACGACCAAATTTGGGACGCGCGCGCTTAACTGCGCCACCATCGCGCGCGAGCCGTTGGCAATGACGTGTTGTCCAACGCTCAGAGCATCAAGCAAGGTGCTTGGCAGCCCGTACGATAAGTGATGTGCTTGCCAGGTGATTAAAAATTTACCCTGCTGTTCAAGCAATATGAACTCAGCTTCGGTGCATGCCTGGTGGGCTTCACCCCCCGAGTCAGCCGGGCGCGTGATAGCACGTTTGGCAAACATGAATTGAGCGGGGTCGAGCTGCTGCCGCGCCCCGTCGATCAGGCTGTCTTTGCCAGCCCCGCTGGGGCCAACCACAAAAAAGAAGCTGCCGCTTGCCACCTAAGGCCTGCTTATTCGTCTAGGCCGATATCGACCGCGGGTGCAGCCTGAGTGATTTTGCTGGTTGAGATGTAATCCACCCCAGTCAGCGCCACATTGCGAATCGTTGCAATGCTGATCCCGCCCGAGGCTTCAATTTTTGCCCGACCCGCAACATATTTCACAGCCGTGGTCATGTCAGCAATCGACATGTTATCCAGCATGATGACATCAGCACCTGCGGCTAAAGATTCTTCGACCTGCTCAAAGCGGTCGCATTCGACTTCAATCTTTGTCAGAACCGGCAGCTTGAGCTTGGCTCGCGCCACCGCTTTGCCGATACTGCCGGCCACCGCAATGTGGTTGTCTTTGAGCATGACGCCATTGTCGAGCCCTAGGCGATGATTCAGGCCACCCCCACAGGCGACGGCGTGTTTTTCAAGCATACGTAGGCCCGGTGTGGTTTTGCGAGTGTCGATTAGGCGTGCGCCCGTGCCGGTGAGTTCAGCGTTGTAGCGCGCCGTTTCAGTGGCGATGCCACACAGGCGCTGCAAAATGTTCAGCGCGGGGCGCTCTGCGGTCAAAATGCTGCGAGCTGGGCCTGACACAGTCAAAATCCTAGCGCCTTTTTCAACCTTGTCGCCGTCTTTGGCGAGTTTAGTGACGCTTAGCGCGGCATCGTAGCGGCTAAAAAGTCGGGCGGCCACATCGATACCGGCGATGTACATCGGCTCGCGGGCATTCATATGAAACGTGCCAACAGCGTCTTCATCGATCATGAGTTGCGCGGTCAGATCACACGAGCCAATATCCTCGGTCAGCCAAAGATCGATTAAACGATCAGTTTGAAAAACGTCATACATATCGGGTGACCTCGCAAGCGGTGGATGAAGGCAATTAAACAAAAAATGTAGCGTTTGCTACATTTCGATGYTAATTTAAATCCGCTATTTATGCAAGGGCAAAATAACACTTGAGTCAGACTTAGCGCATCTGTGTGCCGCCGTTGACATCCATAATCGCACCCGACACAAAACTTGCCGCGGGCGAGCACAGGTAGGTCAGCATGCCTGCAATCTCTTCGGGCTCGCCTAAGCGGTGCATGGGGTATTCGCTGCCGTTATAACCTTGACCGGTGGTCATGCCCGTATCAATAGGCCCAGGCGCGACGGCATTAATGCARACATGGTGTGGTGCCGCACGTTGCGCAAACCAACGTACCAAGGCGTGAACGCTACCCTTGGAGGCGCTGTAATGCGGGCCGGCCCGTAACCCGCCGGTCCAGCCTGCAATTGAGCCACAGAGCGCGATACGCCCGTGCTTGCGCTCGATCATGCCGGGCAACACCGCGCGCACAAGATTAATCGGCCCCAACACGTTGACCTGCATTACGCGCATAAAAGCGGTTTCGTTCCAGTCTGGCGCCAACCAATCGTCGCCGAAAGGGCAGATGCCTGCGGTGTCAGCCAACGCGGTAAACGGTTTGTGTCGACGCACTAAACTTTCAACCGCGTCGCGTTGCGTGACGTCGCAGGATTCGACAGCGACCGATCCTTTGAGCGTGTGTGCAAGCGCTTCGAGCTTTGCGACAGGACCGATATCGGTCAAGACGAGTGACGCACCCAGCTGACTGCATAGCCGAGCGGTCGCGCTACCGATGCCACCAGCAGCCCCCGTAATCCACAAGTGGGTACCGGTCATGTCAAAAGCCTGTGAGGCGTTAATTTTTGAAAGATGCACAGCAGTCCCCTAAGTGGTTGACGTCCGCCCCGCACTACAGGACGGGGAGGATGTTAAACGGACAGATAACGTTGTTTGATATCGGCGTTATTGTTGAGTTCGTGAATCGTGCCGCAAAAGACATCCGTGCCTTTGTCGATCACCACCGCCCGGTCGGCTAGCCCCAGGCAAAAGTGCAGATTTTGCTCGGCCAAGACAATCGTTTTGCCTAGCTTGTGCAAGGTGGCGATCAAATCACCAATCTTTTGCACCATGAGAGGGGCTAAGCCCTCGCTGGGCTCGTCAAGCAGCAAGACATCAGGGTTTCCCATCAAGGCGCGGCCGACGGTCAGCATTTGTTGTTCGCCCCCAGATAATTGTCCGCCCATTCGGTCTTTCAGGGGGGCCAACAGCGGCAGGGTGTCATACACGCGCTCGAGGCTCCAGTCGTCTTCACCCTTCGCACCTTTTTTGATTGCGATGGTGAGGTTGTCGTCGACGCTGAGATCTGGAAAGATCTGACGGTCTTCTGGTACGTAGCCAATGCCTGCTCGGGCAATCAAATGTGCAGAGCGCCCAGTGATGAGCTTGCCGTACAACTCTACGCTACCTTTTTTTGTGGGATTCACGCCAGCGATGGTCTTCATGGTGGTGCTTTTGCCAGCGCCGTTTCGCCCGAGCAAGGCCAAGGTCTCGCCCCGGTTGACTTCAAACGATAATTTAAACAATGCCTGACTGGTGCCATAAAAGACATCAATGTCTTGCACCTTTAGCACGTGGTCGCTCATGCGTGCTCCTCGCGGGGTTTACCCAAATAGGCCTCAATGACAGCCGGGTTGTTGCGGATTTGCTCTGGGCTACCCTCAGCCAAGAGCTTGCCATAAGATAAAACGTGGATGTGTTGCGAGACTCTGAAGACGATCTCCATGTCATGCTCGATCAGCACCACAGTTAAGCCACCTTTTTTCCAGAGGCCGTAAACGGTCTCGATCATCTGCTCGCGTTCTTCGGGGCCCATGCCAGCAACGGGTTCGTCCAGCAAAAGCACTTTGGGTCTTAACACCAGTGCCAAGGCCATATCTAATAGCTTTTGATCGCCGTGCGACAAATTGCCGCTAATCAAATGCGCTTTGGCCTGCAAGCCAAGTTGCTCCATCACTTCAAAGGCTCGGTCGCGCGTCTGTGCCAGCGGAAACCGCCCGTGCATTTGCGCAGAACGCCCCAGCGGCGACATCAACGCACCGCGTAGCGACTCTTCAACGGTGAGGGTCTTAAAGAGTTTGGCCACTTGAAACGCGCGGCCGATTCCTTTGTGTACGATCGCGCTGCTAGTCATGCCAACGATGTCTTCGCCATCTAACAAAATGCGACCAGAGTCGGGTTTGAGCGCGCCCGAAATTAGATTAAAGAACGTTGTTTTGCCAGCGCCATTGGGGCCAATGACGGCAGTGAGTGATTCAGTCTTGAAGTGAATCGAGACATCGGAGGTTGCGACGACCCCACCAAAGGCCTTGTAGAGGTTTTCGATCTTAAGCATCAGTGGCCTCCTGAGGTGTTGGTTTGAGCGGGTGGTACGCCTCCATAGGTTTGCCAGGTAGATCCGGCTAGCCAACCTGCGTCAACCGGCAAATTGATCCCAGTGATTGCCTTGGCGGCAGGCGATAACAAGAACCCAACCGAGTCYGCAATTTCGTCTGGGGTGACCATGCGGCCCAAAGCAGCTTGCGACGTGAGCTCTTCGGGATTTCGATCGCCCCGGTCAATCGCGGCTTGCAACGCCTCGGTGAGTGTGTAGCCGGGCGAAATCGCATTGACGCGTACGCCGGCGCGGCCCCACTCAGCGGCCAGGCAGGCAGTCATTGACGCCACAGCGGCCTTTGCAGGGGCATAGGCATGCAAGGGCACCGACCGCATCGAGGTAACCGAGGCGATATTGACGATGGATCCCGCGCCTAGCTCGGCCATGCGCGAGCCAAACACTGCGCAGGCGAGGTAGGTGCCGCGCTGATCCACCGCCACCACACGATCCCATTCGGTCATGGTGAGCTTGTCGGGCGTTAAGCGGCGTTGCAAAATCCCAGCGCTGTTGACCAGCGCCGAGATTTGACCGTGCTTGGCCTCGATCATTGCGGCCGTGTCGCGCACCGCTTGCTCGTCAGTCACATCGCAGGCATAGGCGTGTACACCGAGTTCTTTCATTTTTGCTTCAGACCAAGTGCCAGGCAAGTCGAGCGCAATCACTAAGTCGCCGCGCTTGGCTAAATGCCTKACGCAAGCCGCCCCAATACCACTTGAGCCGCCGGTGACCACACTGAGATATTTTTGAGTCATGATTGCACGCGCTTTTTAGTGATGGTGTTAAATAATTGCCCCACAAAATCTGTGATGCCGCGTTTAAAGCCAAGGGCAAAGATCAGCACGATCACGCCTAACGCCAAACCGTGATACTCGGTTGTGCGTGTGATGATGTCGTTAAAGATGTTCAATAAACCTGCGCCGATGATCGGGCCCAAGAAAACATTGATGCCACCCATCATGATCATAAATACGGCTTCGCCCGACATGGTCCAATAACTAAACTCTGGGTATGCCCCCGAGACAAATAACGCCATCAGCGAGCCACCAATACCGGCAAAGGCACCCGCCAAAATAAAGGCATACAGACGAATGCGCCACACATCAATGCCTAAGAAGCGCGCGCGGTCTGCGTTGTCGCGCACCATGCGCAGGGTGTAGCCAAACGGTGATTGCAACACGTAGCGCATAATGAGTAGGCTGACCACGCCAATGACAACACAAAACCAGTACAGCGTATTGGGGTCGGCCACATTAATGCCACCCCAGAAAGGTCTGCGAGGGATACCACCCATCAGCCCTTGATCGCCGCCTGTCAACGAGGTCCACGTGATAATCACGCTGTGAATCAACATCTGAAACGCGAGAGTCAAGAACGAGAAATAAATCTCTTTGAGCTTGACGCAAATCATCCCGATCACCCACGCGAGCAATGAGCAAAAAACAATTGCGCCCAACAGCGCGACGGGTATCGAGACTTCGGTGCGTTGCATTAACAGGCCAAAGGTATAAGCGCCACCGCCAAAAAACATGGCGTGGCCAAACGACACCATGCCGCCGTAGCCCACCAAAATGTTTAGTGAGGTGGCGAACACGCCTAAGGCAGCCAGGCGGATCACAAAGTCAAGCGTGACGCGACCGGGTGATAGCAGGGGCAGCGCCGTTAGCAGAGCGAGTACAACGAGCCCAAAGAGCAATTCTTTTTTGAAAGCGTGGTTCATTAACGTGGCTCCTTACCCAAGAGGCCGCTCGGCTTGAGAATCAAAATCAACGCCATCGCCAAAAACATAATGCCTTCAACGAAGAGCGGAAACCCGATCGAGCCAAACGAGCGCACCAGGCCGATCACTAGGGCGCCCACTAACGCGCCGCTCACCGAGCCCATCCCACCAATGACCGTCACAATGAAGGACTCGATCAAAATCGAAAAGCCCATGCCGGGTGACATCGAACGTACCGGCGCGGCAAGCGCACCCGCTAAGCCCGCCAGCGCGCCGCCAAAGGCAAACACACCGGCGTAGATCCAAGCGGTGTTTAACCCAAGCACCGAAGTCATCGTCGGGTTGTGTGCCGCTGCGCGCACCACTTTGCCGAGGCGAGTGCGTGTCAGCAAATACCACATCACTAAGGCGATCACCGCTGAGGCAGAAATCATGAAGACATAAAAGACCGGCACGATGCCGTCAAAGATAAACAGGGGCGGCGCTTGAAAGGCCGCCGGCATGCCCATTGATTGAAACTCTGCGCCCCAAATAATTTTGACGGCATCGTCCATGATAAGAATCAAGGCGTAGCACACCAGCAGTTGCAGCAAGACCTCGGCTTGATACACGCGTCGCATAAAAAAGCGTTCAAAAATCAAGCTGAACAAACCGACGCCTGCGCCAGCAATCACGGCAGAGAGCACGTAACTGTCTGTGATGCGGTAGGCTGACAAAGCCATGTAGGCGCCCAACATATACAGCGAGCCGTGCGCAAAATTAATCACGCCCAGCACCCCAAAGATTAGGGTCAGGCCAGCCGCGACTAAAAAGAGTAGCGAGCCAACAATCAAACCAGCGCTGGTTTGCGTGACGATGCATGACATTGAGGTCACGCACTCATATAAGGCAATGGGATCCACGAGGGTCTCCGAGAGGGGGGTACGGTTGATACAACCGCAAAAGACTAGTTCATACAGACTAGTGCGGTTAGGGCAAGAGAAAGGCCTCTGCTTGAACGTTCAGGCAAAGGCCTTTAGACCTCAGTGCAATACTCTCTGAGTGTTATGCCCAGCCTTTGCGTTTCTTCCACTCGAGTTCGAGTTCGAGGATCTGCTTCCAGTCACCTACGGTTTGCTTGGTGACGAAGGGCTCTTTACTGATCAAGGGGCCGTAACCGATGGCGTAGTTGATAATGGTATTGTCTTCAGCGCGCATCGTAATTGTGCCATCGGCACCAAAGGGCGAGTCGATTTTCATCCCGCGCATTGCTTCGGCAATTTTTTTGCCGTCTGAGCTGTTGGCTTTTTTCATGGCGGCGGTTAAAAAGCTCATTCCGACCGCGTTTTCCCATGACCAGTTCAGTGGATCCTCTTTAAACTTGGCAATATAGCCCTCTGCCCAGGCGGCGTTGGCCGGCGTGTTCGGAAAGGTCTTTAGGTACCGGTTACCAGAGTGCAGGTTTGGCGGTACATTTTTAAGTGCTTTCAGTACCGCGTATTCAGCAATGTTTGGCGAGAAAAATTGTTTATCTTTAAACAATGCATAAATGCCTGCCTGATCAACAA
Source organism: Alcaligenaceae bacterium (assembly GCA_002737415.1). Classification (GTDB taxonomy): domain Bacteria; phylum Pseudomonadota; class Gammaproteobacteria; order Burkholderiales; family Burkholderiaceae_B; genus Zwartia. The sequence goes on from NSIQ01000026.1 coordinate 243,606, forward strand.
ACGACGTCATATCGCCACCCCACAAGCACGAATAAATCGCTTGTGGTTTACCTTGCACGAGGCGTGTAATGTTTTCGGTGTAGTCTGCCTGAAACAACTTTGGCCAAACTTCGCCAACCACTTCGATGTCTTTATTGAAGTGTTTCAGATATTCAAAGTATTCAGTTGTTGTGTCGCGGCCGTAGGCGTAGTCGGGCGAAATACTCATCCAACGCCTAAGTTTGAGCTCTTTAGCAACTTGTGCACCGTAAGAGCCACCTGCAATGGCATCATGAATGCCCTGGCGCGCGCAGCGAAACGCAGTCGGCACACGTAGTTTTGGATCGGCGGTCAGTGAAGAGGTTTCTGAGTTGGTGTGCATCACAAAAACGCCCAAGTCTTTGGCGACTTCGTGTACTGCAAAAGCGCCAGACGAGGCCTCAGCATCCCACAGTAACTCACAGCCGTCGCTGGTCACGAGTTCGCGGGCAACACGGGCCGCTTCTTGAGGCTGGCCTTTTGAATCGCGCACAACCAATTCAAGCATGCGACCACCTAGGCCGCCTGCAGCATTGAATTTTTCAATTTCAAACATCGCGCCGTTTCGTGATGAAAGGCCCAACATCGCCACACGACCTGACAAAATAGTGGGCATGCCGATTTTGATCGGTTTGTTTTGCGCCAGCGAAATCGCAGGCAAGCCCATGGCGGCTAGCCCAGCGGCGCCTTGCAGTAATTTGCGGCGTGAGGCCTTTACGGAGGTCGTTTTAGTCGAAGTGCTCATGTTATCCCCTGGTTTTTTAAAAAAGTAGATCCCGACTGTAAAGCAAGTCGAGCCATTGCGATATTAGGGCAAATCAGGATACTGGGTGGGATGTGCCCGGGCCACTAACTATAGTTCGACAGTTCAAGCAGATTTTGATCGGGGTCGCGGAGGTAGACCGATCGGATCTTGCCCATAGCCCCGGTGCGATCGACCGGTCCAAGCTCAATGGGCACACCCGCAGCGTTGAGTTCTTTAACGATGTCATCCACAGGGGTCACCGCGATAAAGCACAGGTCGCCCGACCCCGCGGTCGGGGTCTTGGCTTTCGGGTCAAACATCTTGTCAATCTGGTGCAAATTGATTTTTTGCTGCCCAAACCCCAGGGCTTTGCGGTCGCCTAAAAAGGTGATGACCTCAAAGCCCAAAATACGGCTATAAAAGTCGCAGGTGCGCTCGAGGCTGGCCACGGTTAAAACTAGATGATCCAGGTGATCGATTTTCATAATGTTTCAGGTCTCAGCGAGAAGGGTTTGGATTGGGCTAGACTAAGCGCTAGATTAAACCAAGCTGGGGCGCTATTCATGTCAAAAGAAATGTCTTTCCCGTTAGTCGGCTGTGCCGGCTCAGATCATCGCGAGGCAGCACAATATCACCAGCGCTGGTTCGTGGTCGATGCCCACGGCAGCTGGCTCAGCGCGGTTCAATGCCCAGGGCTTGCTGCCGTCAGCACCGATATTCGTATGGGGTATTTGGTTTTGCGCGCGCCCGGTATGTTGCGCATGGACATCCCAATGGATGTGATCGAAGACGATGACAGCGTGCGTAAAACGACCCAGGTCGCCGACCAAACGGTGGATGTGATTGACGAGGGTGAAGTGGCTGCAACCTGGTTCAGCCATGTGACGGGTCAACCGAGTCGGTTGGTGAAGGTACACCCCGAGGCAAAGCTGGTGCTGTGGCCGGGCAACGCTTAGACAGGCAAGCGCGTGAGTACGTGATATTTTGTGAGTAGCGCCTCGGCGCTTTCTTCAAACTCAGGGTGTACTTCAATGCAGTCAACTGGGCAGACGACCTTGCACTGAGGTTCATCGTGGTGCCCGACGCACTCGGTACATGAACTTGGATTGATCAGGTAAATCTCTGCGCCCATCGAGATGGCGTCATTGGGACATTGTGGTTCGCACACGTCGCAATTGATACATTCGTCGGTGATGCGCAGAGCCATGACGCTTAGCTGCCCAGTGGGGGCGTAACGCCCAGTTCGCGGCGTTCTTTGGCTTTGGCTTGCAGCCAGCGGTCGACCGACGGAAACACAAACTTGCTGACGTCCCCCCCAAGCTCGGCGATTTCGCGCACGATAGTGCCTGAGATGAACTGGTATTGGTCGGAGGGCGTCATAAATAGCGTTTCGACTTCAGGCAACAAATGGCGATTCATGCCGGCCATTTGAAACTCGTACTCAAAGTCAGACACTGCACGCAAACCGCGCACAATGACGCGACCTTCTTGTTCGCGCACAAAGTCTTTTAATAAGCCGGCAAAGCTAGCCACCTTAACGTTGGGATAGTGCCCCAAGACTTCGCGTGCAATCTCAACACGCTCGTCAACCGAGAAGAAGGGTTTTTTGTTGCGGCTATGGGCCACACCAACCACCACGCGGTCAAATAAACTAGCCGCGCGACGCACTAAATCTTCGTGACCGCGGGTCAAAGGGTCGAAGGTACCAGGGTAGATAGCAGTGATCATTTTTGCGATGCAGCAATTTGAAAGAGGTGATAGTGTACGGCCCCCGCGCGGTCTTGGCGCAATAAGCTGTACTCCGAGGGCATTATTATTGGTTTTTCAGCCTCAATATATACAAGTCCGTGGGGTTCTAACAAATCGCCTAGCTTGGGGCCCAAGAAATCGAGCCAATTTTGACCAAAAGGGGGGTCAAGAAAGATTAAGTCAAAACGAGCTGCCTCTAGGCGGTCTAACACTAACTTTACATCGCCGGCATGAATACGCACCATATCGGCCCCGATTTTGTCACGCAAGGCCCGCAGAGCCGCAAGCGCTTTGGGCTCTTGTTCGACCATCTGCACGTGTGCCACACCCCGTGACGCAGCCTCAAAACCCAGCGCACCGGTGCCCGCAAACAGGTCTAAGACGCATTTATCCGAAAATTCGCCACCCCAAAAATAGTTTAGCCAATTGAACAATGTTTCACGAACTCGGTCAGGGGTGGGCCGCAAACCTTCGGCCTCGATGACCTCGATTGGTGTGCGACGATACTGACCTGCGACGATCCGAATATACTTCTTCACTATGTTTCGCTTCTTTAAGAAAAAACCCGACCAACCCGGCCCAAGTGCCGCTGATCAGCAACCTGATCCCGAGGCGGGTCAGCCTGCGCCTGAGGCTCTCAAGGCCGACCAAGGCGCGGGGATCAATCACGTGAAGGTGACGAGCGCCGATCCAAAACTTGCCGATGAAGGCCTTCAGAGCGCTGACGAGGCCCCCTCTGCAGTCGAGGACGAGGCGACAGAGGCTCCACGTGTGGGGCTATTGAACCGATGGTTCAAGCGTAACCCAGAGCCGCCCCCAAGTGGTGGTGACGTCGAGCCAAAGCCAGAGAACTCAGCGGATGACGAGGCGGTGGCGACAGCCTCCGTGGCTGCAGAGGGGGATGACCTCATAGGCGACGCTTGGGTCAACGATCCTCTGGAAGAGCAGACAGAAGAGTCAAAACAGGGGGAAGAAGAAGCAGAACAAAAATCATCGTGGCTGGCCAAGCTGCGTGGCGGCTTAGCCAAAACTGGCAAAAGCATTGGTGGGATTTTTGTTGGTGTGCGCGTTGACGAAGCCCTGTTCGAAGAGCTCGAAACCGCCCTGATCATGGCGGATACAGGCGTTGAGGCAACCGAGCGGTTGCTATTGGCGTTAAGAGCAAAGGTCAGGCAAGAGCGCATCGAAGATGCGCCTGGGGTCAAGCAAGCCTTGCGCGACGTCTTGGCAGAGCACCTCCGCGTGCTCGAAAAACCCTTTGAAGTGGGTCGCGTCAAACCTTTGGTTGTGATGATGACGGGTGTGAATGGTGCGGGCAAGACCACGTCAATCGGCAAACTAGCCTTTTGTTTACAAAAAGAAGGCGCGCGTGTGCTGCTTGCCGCAGGCGATACCTTCAGAGCAGCAGCACGTCAGCAGCTCGTCGAATGGGGTTCGCGCAACAACGTCGATGTGATTGCCCAAGACGGCGGCGACCCTGCAGCGGTGGCCTTTGATGCGGTGAACGCTGGTCGGGCACGTGGCATGGATGTGGTGATGGTGGATACGGCAGGGCGCTTGCCCACCCAGCTGCACTTGATGGACGAGTTAAAAAAAATCCGTCGCGTCATTGCCAAAGCCGATCCTACGGCGCCGCATGAAGTTTTATTGGTCGTCGACGGCAATCAAGGCCAAAACGTACTCTCTCAGATTCGTGCGTTTGATGCGGCGGTTGGTTTAACAGGGCTGATCGTGACTAAGCTCGATGGCACTGCGAAAGGCGGCACACTCGCAGCAGTGGCTGCGGGCGCGCAAGGCGTGCGGCCGATTCCGGTGTATTGGATCGGTGTCGGCGAGCGGATTGAAGACCTCCAACCGTTTGTGGCAGCCGAATTTGCTGCGGCGGTCGTGGGTCAATAAGCTAACGCCAAAACGTCTCGGTGCGAGACAGCCGTTTAAACGCTGCGCAGGCCTCGAGGGTCAATGCGTCAAGCCTTGAAGTGATCCAACCGCAGGCAAACCAAGCGCTTGGTTGGGTGTCGCATAAACCAATGAACCGATCGCGCGCGACCGCCAAGTCATTCATCTCACCTAAAATATTTTGAACGCTGGCCAATTGCTTGCGATAGGTCTTTAGCCTTGCGCTTGGCAAAAATGACTCAGTGAAATAAAGGGCGTAACGTAACTTTTTGCCGAGTTTTCTTAACTCGTGGCGCGCTTCGACGCTGAGTCGATCAAATTGCAACCCGTCTTCTAAAATACGGTTATGCCATTTTTTTAGCTTTTTAACCAGTGCGTCTTTAAGTACCAAGGGTTTTTGAATTTTGATCATTGTTGCCAGCGCCCGTCCGGCAGGCGCTCCTGTGGGTGAACTGGGCTCTAGTGCAGCAACAACGGCGGGCGTTGGGGTTTCAGGTGATGGCAGTGCCTTCGAGGCGCGCAAGGCATCACGTGCCTGCATCGCTCGCGAGCGTGTGGTGCTCAACCCGGCGACAGGGGTCTCTTTTGCTGCGGCCACGGCCAGCGCTGCGCGCTCGCGTGGTGTCGCAAGCGTCGCGGGCAGCGTGACGGGTGCAGCCGGAAGCACCACCCAAGCCAGCATATCGAGTAGCCAGCTTTGAAACGCACGACTGAGCGCGACATTCTCAGTCTCTGGTGCGATGGGGCCGTTGTCGAGCGTGAGTGGGGGTTGTCCGGCAGCACTCAAAACCGGTAGTAAGGTTTCTTTGAGCACATCATCGTCACGCGTGCCCCCGAGCTTGGCAAAATGTAGCTTGATTTCTGCGCGCAGATCTTCTGGAGGTAGCGCCGCAATCCCATTAAAAAACGACCAAGCCGAGCGTAAGCGCCGAATGCCAACGCGCAGCTGATGGACGTGTTCCGCTGCACCAGCCTGATAGACACCTGCGGTGTCGACTTCAGCCAGAATGGCAGCATTGCGAATGATTTGATCCAGACACTCGGCGCTCACCGCTGCGATCGCAGCGTGCCCCTGAATTTTTGGATGGAGAACAATGCCTTCTGCCGCACGCGCGGACCAAAACTTTGCAATGACTTGTCGCCGTGCCGGCTCTTGGTGCTCGGAGGTCTGTTCGTCGATGGCTTTCAATTCAGCGCTGAGTGACGCCAAGCGGTCGCCCCGCTCAGACTTACTGCGAACGTCCAAGATCAGGCCATGGGTCTGCTGCCATTTTTTTCCAAGCGTAAATACCGCAGCGAGTTGGCCACGTTTGAGTTCGAACTCAATTTCAGAAATTGGTAGTTCAATTGAGTCGGCCCGCAGTACCCCGGTATCGAGCGCGATTTCGACTAGGCCTTGCCCAGAGCGTGTCTCTCTGAAAACACGTTGAACGTCAGTTTCGTAACAAATCGTCAAAGAGTCGGCATGTTTTTCAAGAACCGCAGCAACAGAGGTTCCAGCGTACACACTGAGGTCTAAGTCGGGTGTCGGGCGCTCGTGGTTAAACTCGATTCGGGACAGTGAGTTTTCACCCGGCATTTTGAGGGTCTGCACCCACTGCTCACCTTCGCGCCGCAAGCGCAACGCAATTTTGGCGCGTATCAGATCGCGGGCAGGCGTATCAAAATAAAAAGCCTGCAAACGGATACGCGAGACCCGCCCGCGCAATAGGTCTTTTTCAACACCTGCGTATGCCTCTTTTGATACATGTAGCTTCAGTTCTTGCTCTACCATCGTTTATTTATAAAAAATAATCAAGCAAATGATTGTACGGGCTGGCACAGTCAAAAAGAATGACACGTCATAAATTTGTAAACACACGATCGTTGAACTCAACCACGGCCGCTGAATCGTTCTGCCCTATTGCTTAGTGACATTGCTCTAACGGACAAAGCCGCAACCCTTGAGACCAGTGTCAGCGCAGTGAGTGTGGGTGGTTTTGAAATCATCGCGGCTAAACGTCGCGAGCATGCAGCAGCCAGTCTGCTATCTCAACAAAGCCTGCGCCGCCCTCAGAGGTGGTGACAAACTTTGGCCGATGCGTTAAGCGGTGTAATTGTTTTTGAATATTCGCCACGCCTAACGAATACTTAAAGAACTCAAACATGGGCTCGTCGTTAGGCGAATCCCCAACAAATAGCATTTGCGCGGTGTTGTTTTGTAAAGAGATACCGAATTCGCGAGCAAACAGCGTTTGGGTCATGGATAGTTTGTCATAGTCGCCAAACCAGCCGTTGACATGAATCGAACTAACCTTAGCCTGCGCGCCAGCAGCCTGAAATATAGACACGATGAGCTTGACCGCGTTTTCGGGCAAGGGGGCGACGTCTTCGCAAAAGTCAACGGCCAGGTCTGCTAAGCGATACTTTTGATCGCTGGCAAGCGCTGCGCCCGGAACCTTATTCAGTATTTCTAGGGCCAAGCGGTCAAGTTTTTGCCGGTTTTCTTGCAAATGAGCCTCGCTGGCCCACTGATGCGTTGTCATCCTACGTGCGACACGGTCGTAGCGCATATAAAAAGCGCCGTTTTCACCGACTACGGCAAAAACTGGCCACATTCTGGCGATGTGATCACACCACCCTGCAGGGCGTCCCGTAATCGGGATCACAGTGATCCCTGCGGCGGATAAGCGTTCAAGCGCTGTGTAGGCATCTGCCGTCAGTCTGCCGTCGGTTGTGACGGTGTCGTCAATATCCGTCAAGACAAAGCGGATCTGTTTCGCCACGCTTAAAGCCATTGTTTGRAGTGCTTGCATGGGGTTTTTCAAGGGTTTTGGTGGGCATCGCAGGAAACCTGCTGAACAATTCTATAATAGGTGTCTCCTCAGGACTGAATATTTGAACCCTATGTCTGCCAAAATTTCGCTCGCAAGCTCTTCTGACCCCGTACCGGCCTCGGCGATTTCGCCTGTTTCAGAGATCATCGGCGAGCTTCGTGCCGGACGGATGGTGATTTTGGTTGACGAAGAAGATCGCGAAAACGAAGGTGATCTGGTGATGGCTGCCGAATTTGTCACCCCCGAGGCCATTAATTTCATGGTGACCCACGGGCGTGGCCTAGTCTGTTTGACGCTCACCGAAGAGCGTTGCGATCAACTCGAACTGCCGTTAATGTCGGCGCGCAATGGCACGGCTTATGGCACCAACTTCACGGTCTCGATCGAGGCTGCAGAGGGTGTCGAAACCGGCATTTCTGTGGCCGATCGGGCGCGCACCGTGCAAGTGGCCGTCGCGCGCGACGCCAAAGCAGCGGATCTTGTACAACCCGGGCACATCTTTCCACTTAAAGCTGTGGCGGGGGGCGTTTTGGTGCGTGCGGGGCACACCGAAGCCGGTTGCGATCTCACGCGTATGGCAGGCTTAACGCCAGCCGCTGTGATCTGCGAAATCCTTAAAGCCGACGGCACAATGGCGCGCCTGACTGATCTGATCGAATACGGTCGTACCCACAAGTTAAAAATTGGCACGATTGCTGACCTGATTCATTACCGCAGTGAACACGAATCCGTCGTCGAGCGAGTCGGTGCGCGCGAAATTCAAACCCCCTGGGGCACGTTTCAGATGGTGGCTTACCGCGACACAGTGGCGGGTAACCCTCACATCGCGCTGATCTCGGGTCAAGTCGACCCGCTCACTGAAACGCTGGTGCGTGTGCACGAGCCGACCTCAATGCTCGATATGCTTGATGTGCACAGCGCGGGGCACACCTGGGGTGTGGCCGAAGCTTTACAAGCGATCAAAGCTGCGCCCGCAGGCGTGATGGTGTTTTTGAATTGCCAGGGTTCTGCCGAACATTTGTTTGGTCAAGTCAGTGCTTGGCCTGGCCAAGAAACAGCGGCTGTTAAACGTGACTCAGGTCGTATGGACTTGCGCACCTATGGAATGGGCGCACAGATCTTGCGCGATCTAAAAGTCGGCCAAATGAGATTGATGGCGCGCCCACGCAAAATGCCGAGCATCATGCCTGGTTTTGGTCTGGATATTACAGGCTATGACCATCACCCCCCCACTCGCAACGCATAGGAAGCACATCATGAGCCCTTTTACCCTGGAGCCAGACATGAACGGAGAAGGCCTGCACATCGGTATTGTGCGTGCCCGCTTTAACGAAGACATCGGTTTAATCGAACTCGACACTTGCTTGCAAGAGCTTGAGGCCCTTGGTGTTGACGAGCGCGACATTATGGTCGTGACCGTGCCAGGTGCACTCGAACTCGGCGTCACGCTCGCTCGCATGGCTGAAACCTTTGAATTTGACGCGCTGATTGCCCTGGGCGCAGTGATTCGAGGCGAAACCTATCACTTTGAAATCGTCAGTAACGAAAGTGCTTCGGCGATTGCGCGCGTTGCGCTCGAAACCGGTATTCCGGTCGCCAACGGCGTGCTAACGACTGAGAACGACGAGCAGGCTGAGGCCCGCGCTGCCGACAAAGGTCGTGATTGCGCCCAGTGTGCGGTTGAGATGGCTAACTTGGTCGCAGCGCTTGAACCCGAACCCGACGAAGACGAAGAGGGCGAAGATCTTGAACAAGCAGACACACGACGCTAATTCGGCCGGTGTACAACCTGTGCGCAGTGCGCGCAGGCGTGCGCGCGAGCTAGCGTTACAAGGTTTGTACGCCTGGTTGGTCAGTGGTACCGATAGTTTGCAAGACGCCGGCGAGATCGAGGCCCACTTGCACGAAGAAGAAGAGTTTGAGCTTGCCGACGAGGCTTGGTTTAAAACTTTGTTGCACGGTTCAATGAAAGAAGCGCCTGCACTACGCGAAAAATTTGCGCCGTTTGTTGATCGGCCTTTGGTTGAGCTTTCTCCGATCGAACACGGCATTTTGCTGATCGGCAGCTTCGAGCTGATTCATCACATTGAAGTACCGTACCGCGTCGCGATCAACGAGGCGGTTGAACTTGCTAAATCATTTGGCGGCACTGATGGCTTTAAGTTCGTCAATGGTGTGCTTGATAAGTTAGCCGCTGAAACACGCGCAGCCGAAGCGCGAGCACCTGTTCGTCGCTGAGCCCGCGTGTGGCAACCGAATTTGACTTGATCAAACGGTTCTTCAGCAGACCTGTCTCTGCAGGGTTGTTAGGGGGCGGCGATGATTGTGCTTTGTTTGGTGTCACTCCCGGTTTGCAGGTAGCGACTAGCAAAGACCTTCTTCTTGAAGGGCGTCATTTTTTTTCAAACGTTGACCCGCAGTCGCTAGGGCACAAAGCCCTTGCAGTCAATCTCTCAGATTTGGCGGCCATTGGCGCGCGCCCGCTGGGTTGCCTGCTTGGACTAGGCTTGCCCGCGATCGACGAGACGTGGGTTGAGCAGTTTGCCGAGGGCTTTTACGCGCTCGCCGAGCAGCATGGCTGCGAATTGATTGGTGGCGACACCACCCGAAGCCAGCAAGGCATCACGCTAAGCGTGACGGTGTTTGGCGAAGTTGAACCAAACTTGGCGCTCCGACGTAATGCCGCGCAGGCGGGCGATGAGATTTGGGTATCGGGTGTCCTGGGTGCAGCCGATATCGCCTGTCGGATGCTCGCAGGTGAAATCCCGCTCGACGCCGCGCTCTTACAAGCGACGCGCCGCGCGCTTGAGTGGCCGACGCCCCGAGTTGCATTGGGCCAACAGTTGTGCACGCATGCCCATGCGGCGATTGATGTGTCAGATGGTTTGCTGCAAGATCTTGGGCATATCCTAGCCGCTAGCGGTGTAGGTGCAGAGCTGCACGAGCCGCGCTTGCCCTTGCACCCTGCTTTAACGGCGTTGTCGAAGCAAACGCTATCGCCTGAGGTGCTGCGATGTGCTGTGCTTGCCGGTGGTGACGTCTATGAGCTTTGTTTTACTGCGGCACCCACTCAGCGTGCACGGCTTGAAAAAATCGGCCAAACGCTTGGTGTTGCACTGACTTGTATAGGCACGGTTCGTAAAGAGTCAGGACTCGTCGTTTATGATCGGGTCGGCACTGCGATCTCTGAATTGCCGAGCGGCTTTGATCACTTTAGGATTTGACCCACGATGACAGACGTTTCAAAAAGACACCGTACAAGCTGGCCCAAGGCGGCATGGGTGTTTTCTGATCCGGGCCGAATGTTGATGTTCGGTATGGGCTCTGGTTTGTTGCGTCCTGGCTCTGGCACGTGGGCAACACTACTGGCCTGGTTACTCTGGAGTGTCGCCTCGCCTGGCGTCAACGACCTCTACGTCGGCATTTTTTTGCTGGTTTGTTTTCTGTACGGTTGCTGGGCGTCTGAGCGTGTGGCTAAGCAGCTTGGCGTGCCAGACCACGTAGGAATCGTCTGGGATGAGTTTGTGGCGTTTTGGCTGGTGCTGTGGCTCGTGCCCCAAAGCCTGCCCGCTCAAGCACTCGCCTTCGTGTTGTTTAGATTTTTTGATGTCGTCAAGCCCCCACCCATCCGGCAAGCCGATGCGCGTTTTAAAGGTGGCGTTGGTGTGATGCTCGATGATTTGCTGGCTGCGGGTTACACGCTTTTAGTGATGGCGCTTGTCATTCGTTTTGGTGTCGTTCTTTAATTTCCTTGCGGTGTTTACGCGTTCACAGGCAAAAATATGTCAACACAAATCGAGCAACTCGCAACCGAGCTCGGCGAGCTTCTTTTAAAACACAAGGGTCTACTCGCGACGGCCGAGTCCTGCACGGGCGGCTTGCTGTCTGGTGCCGCGACGGCGATTGCAGGTTCAAGCGCTTGGTTTGACCAGGGTTGGGTCACGTATAGCAACGCGGCTAAGCAGACTCAATTAGGGGTCACGCCACAAGCCTTGTTGCAATTTGGCGCAGTGAGTGAAGAGGTTGCGCGTCAGATGGCGGCTGGCGTGCTTACGATGGCGCCTCGCGCCACGCTAGCCTTAACCACTACGGGCATCGCCGGCCCCGGTGGCGGTTCACCCGGCAAACCCGTCGGGTTGGTGTGGTTTGGTTTTGCACAGCGCCGGCCCTCTGGCGTGATGGTGCATGCGATTTCTAAAATATTTGAAGGTGATCGTAAAGCCGTACGTGAGGCCTCGGTGGCCTTCTCGTTGATGTCGGGCCAGATGCTTTTAAAAGAAACCTGAGTGATTGGGGGCTTAAGCCGCCTCAGCGATGGGCGTTGATGTCATCACGCGTTTGACGCGCCACCGCCGCAGCGGCTTCGGTCCAGTGGCCTTCGCCTGTTGCGTACAAAATCGCGCGTGACGAATTAATCATCATCCCAGTTTTTTGCGCATTGCAGCCCGCCGTACAGGTTGCCGCAATGTCACCCCCTTGCGCCCCAATCCCAGGAACCAACAACGGCACACTGTCGCCAACTGCCTTGCGCACCGCCGCCAACTCATTCGGAAACGTCGCCCCAACGACTAAGCCGCACTGGCCTGTTTTGTTCCATTTGTTTGCCACCAAATCAGCCACACGCAAATACAGCGGCACGCCGTCAGTGACTAAAAACTGAAGGTCAGAACCGCCTAGGTTTGAGGTGCGGCACAACACGATCACGCCGCGATCTTCCCATTCAAGATAGGGTTCAACTGAATCGGCCCCTAAGTAGGGGCTCACCGTGACCGCATCGGCCTGATAACGCCCAAAGACCTCTTTGGCGTATTGCGTGGCGGTGGCACCGATGTCGCCACGCTTGGCGTCAAGCACCAAGGGTAGATGAGGGTATTGCTCGCGAATATAAGCGCACAGGTCTTCAAGTTGCCCCTCGGCGCGCGCAGCCGCAAAATAAGCAATCTGAGGCTTAAAACCACAGGCAAAGGGTGCGGTCGCATCCACGATTTGGCGGCAAAACTCAAAAATTGCGGTCGGTTTAGCCTGCAATTCTGCTGGCAAACGCGGCAAGTCGGGGTCAAGTCCCACCATCAAAAGCGATTGAGACGAGGCCCAGGCGGCATTGAGTTTTTGAATGAAAGACATGTCTGTAAAGGCAAGTAAAGAGATCGAATACCGCTATTGTGTCAGATAAAGGCAAGCCAACGGTTTGCAAACAGCACCAACCAAACCATCGCGCAGAGCAGCAGGCTTAAAAACACCGCTGCGCTACCTAAGTCTTTGGCGCGACCAATCAGCTGATTGGTTTGAAGCGATACGGCGTCGGCCACCGCCTCAATGGCCGAGTTTAAGAGCTCAACGATCAGCACCAAAACGAGTGAACCAACGAGCAGCAGGATTTGGCCCGCGTTTTGCCCGACCCAGAACGCCGCGGGCGTCAAGACTGCAGCAAGCAAGAGTTCTTGCCTGAAGGCAGACTCAAAGCGCAGTGCAGCAACTAACCCCTGCATTGAATAACGCATCGCGTTGGCGACTCGCTTGAAGCCGCCGATGCTCTTGTAGGGCGAAGGATGTGGCGCCATGTTCTCAAACTTGGTTTATCGTATGGGGCAGAAACATCCCCACAAAGCTAAAAGGAAGATAGCACACCATGCCAATGCTCAATGTACAAATTATGCAGGGTTACAACCCAGCACAAAAAACAGATTTATTAAAAAAACTGACCCAGTCTGTCGTCGACAGCGTTAGCGCACCCTTGTCGTCCGTGCGCGTGGTACTTCAGGAGATCGCGCCTGAAAATGTGATTGTGGCTGGCGAAATCGGTCACGAAATGGTCATGATTACCGTGGGTTTGATTCACGGACGCACCGATGAACTGAAGTCTGCGCTGATTGCTGCCATGGCCAACGCGGTTGAAGCCGCAATCGGTGTGTCGAGTCAAAACGTACGCTCGGTCTTGTTTGATCTTCCGACAACTGATGTGGGTGTGGCTGGTGGCCGCACGGCAAAAGCGGCTGGGAGATAAGCGCGATGTCTTCAGTTTTAATATACGAACAAGACGATTTGGGCGTGGTCACACTGACGCTCAATCACCCTGAAACGCGCAACGCTTTAACAGGCACGGGCATCGTTGAAGCGATGCTCGAAGCCTGTCATCGCATTGAGTGTGATCCGTCAGTGCGTGCGGTGGTGATCACAGCCACGGGCACCATTTTTTCGTCGGGCGGCAAAATCGACGAAATGCAACGCCAGATCGGCCCAGAGTTTGGTAGCGAGGTGTTGCGCCAAGAGTATCGGCATGGCATTCAACGCTTGCCTTTGGCGATTCATCAGCTTGAAGTCCCAACCATCGCTGCGGTCAATGGTCCGGCCATTGGCGCGGGCTTTGACTTAACCTGCATGTGCGATCTGCGCATCGCCACGGATACCGCGACCTTTGCTGAAAGCTTTGTCAAAGTTGGAATCGTGGCCGGTGACGGTGGTGCTTGGTTTTTGCCGCGCGTAATCGGCATGGCACGCGCAGCTGAAATGTCGTTTACCGGCGAGCCCATTGACGCCCAGACGGCGTTGAGCTGGGGGCTTGTGTCGCGCGTGGTGCCGGCGGCCGATTTGCTGAGCACAGCGCATACGCTTGCGCGCAAGATGGCGGTGAACTCACCTTCAGTGATGCGGATGACTAAACGCCTGTTGCGCGAGGGTCAGACGTCTTCACTCTCAAACCTGCTTGAGCTCTCAGCGGCTTATCAGGCCATTGCGCATAAAACGCCCGAACATGCGGTCATTATCAAAGACTTTATGGATAAAAAGGCTGCAAGAAAGGTGCAAAAAGGTTAAACGTTTGGGCGCTGAAATTTTCTGCGCTTGACGCATTAGCGCTCAAATCTTCAGCCGGCAGTTCAAAAGCACCACCGCGTTTGCGCTTAACCTTTCTCAACCTTGAGGCGTTCATCACGAGCGCCTCGAGACTACGAGGATCAGTTCAGCGTATAGCGCCCTAAGTTCATCACCTTGGTCCAGGCTGCAACAAAGTCACGCACGAAAGTTGCGTGCGCATCGGCGCTAGCATAGACCTCGGCGATCGCCCTGAGTTCTGCATTCGAGCCAAGCACAAGGTCAACGACGGTCGCAGTCCATTTAAGCTTATTGCTAGTTCTGTCACGCCCTTCTAACACCGTTGCGTCGTTAGCAGACTTTTGCCAGCTTGTGCGCATATCCAGAAGATTCACAAAGAAATCTGTGCTGAGGGTTGCAGATTTTTCAGTGAGGACCCCTAGGGTGGTGTGACTAAAATTTGTCCCCAAGGTACGCAAGCCGCCAATCAGCACCGTCATTTCAGGTGCGGTCAGGGTCAGCAGATTTGCGCGATCGACCAACAACTCTGCTGCAAACTCGCCGTACTCGGGGTGTAGATAATTTCGAAAACCATCCGAAGTTGGCTCAAGTACCGCGAACGACTCGATGTCGGTTTGGTCTTGCGTGGCATCCATACGGCCTGGTGTAAACGGGACCTCAATCAAAAGGCCCGCTTTGCCTGCAGCCTGCTCAATGGCTGAGCAGCCACCCAGCACGATCAAGTCGGCAAGTGATACACGTTTGCCGTCGGTCTGCGAACCATTAAAGGCCGTTTGCACTGTCTTTAACGCTACCAACACTTTTGCCAGTTCGGTGGGTTGGTTGACGGACCAGTCTTTTTGTGGGGCTAGAGCAAGCCGTCCGCCATTTGTACCCCCGCGTTTGTCACTGCCGCGAAAGGTGGCGGCAGAGGCCCAAGCGGTGCTGACTAACTGGGATGTCGTCAAGCCAGAGGCCAGAATCATGACTTTTAATGAGATGATCTCTGGCGCTTGAATCAGCGGGTGGTTCACAGCCGGAATCGGATCTTGCCAAAGTAAAGGTTTGGCGGGTACAAGCGGGCCTAGATAGCGGACGAGCGGGCCCATGTCTCGGTGCGTTAGCTTGAACCAAGCGTGGGCAAAGGCTTCAGCGAGCTCGTGAGGGTGTTCAAGAAAGCGCCGTGAAATCTTTTCATACGCCGGATCCATACGTAAAGACAGATCGGTGGTCAACATCATGGGCGCGTGACGCTTTGAGGGGTCGTGCGCATCTGGCACGGTGTTGGCACCTGACGCGTCTTTGGGCGTCCATTGGTGGGCACCGGCTGGGCTTTTTGTGAGTACCCACTCATAGCTGAACAAATTTTCAAGATAATTGTTATCCCATTTGATTGGGTTGGTGGTCCACGCGCCTTCTAACCCGCTAGTGATGGCATCTGCGCCTTTGCCTGTGCCAAAGCTGTTTTTCCAGCCCAAGCCCTGTTCTTCGATCGGAGCGGCTTCTGGCTCAGGGCCTACATAGTTACCTGGGTTGGCGGCACCGTGCGCTTTACCGAAGGCGTGGCCACCTGCAATCAAGGCAACGGTTTCTTCGTCGTTCATAGCCATGCGAGCAAAGGTCTCACGAATGTCGCGCGCGGCAGCCAAGGGGTCTGGCTTGCCGTTCGGGCCTTCAGGGTTGACGTAGATCAGACCCATTTGCACGGCAGCCAAGGGGTTGGCAAGCTCGCGATCGCCGCTGTAGCGTTCGTCGGCTAGCCATTTGACTTCCGAGCCCAATAAATTTCTTGATCGGCACTCCAAGAGTCTGCGCGACCACCCCCAAAGCCCACCGTTTTTAAGCCCATCGACTCTATAGCGACGTTGCCTGTCAAGATGAATAAGTCTGCCCACGAAAGTTTGTGACCATATTTTTGCTTGATTGGCCAAAGTAAACGTCGCGCTTTATCCAGGTTGTCATTGTCTGGCCAACTGTTCAGTGGTGCAAAGCGCTGCGCGCCCGAACCCGCGCCGCCACGACCATCCGCGACTCTGTAGGTGCCAGCGCTATGCCAGGCCATTCGTACAAAAAAGGGCCCATAGTGGCCATAATCGGCGGGCCACCAGTCTTGCGAGTCAGTCATTAAGGCGTGCAGGTCCGCAACCACTTCCTCAAGGTTCAGGCTTTTAAAGGCCTGCGCATAGTCAAAGTTTTCGCCCAGAGGGTTCGCGTTGGCAGAGAGCGGGCGCAAAGGCTTGAGGTTGAGTTGCTGTGGCCACCACTGAGCATTTGTTGGGCCACCTGAGACATGATTGGGCCGGGTATCGCCTGCGAAAGGGCATCTTGCGGTAGTTGGCAAAGTGTTCTCCTGTGTCGGCGCACTGCACAATTTCAGTATGGATCTTTTGTGCGGTAGTGTCTAACTATTTTTGGCTGTGTGCCTACTTAAGCAAACGCGTTACTTCGCGACCCTAAAGCCTATATTGCTAGCAGAGGTGTTTGGGGTGTTAGACCCCCGCGCAGCAAGTCGATAGCGATTGCAGTACGACTCATGGCATAAAAAAGAGCCTCCACGCATCGAGCGTTTCGTGGAGGGTCGTAGGTCTAGGGGATCTGTGTTGCTGGTTGCAGTGTGATAACCGGCGTGAAAAGAGTCAGCAACCCATTCCCACACATTGCCAGCTTGTTGATAGAAGCCCCAGGCATTTGGCTTAAAGGACTTGGCGGGTAGCGGCTCGGGCGCCCAGTTTTCACTCGGACGGCCCGGGAATTCGCCTTGCCAAATGTTGCAAACTTTTTCACCTTCAGGCGTTAACTCATCGCCCCAAGGGTAGCGTGGCGATGACTGCCCCGCACCAGCGGCGTATTCCCACTCTGCTTCGGTTGGCAGACGTACGCCAGCCCAAGCGCAATAACTTGCGGCATCGTTCCAGGTCACATGCACGACAGGATGCTGCAGTAAATTCAAAATATTGCTACCGGGGCCGGTGGGACGCTGCCAGCAAGCCCCTTCAACATCCAGCCACCAGATTAGCTCTTGGGAAGCTGGGCGTTGCGTTGCCCTTTGCAGTGCAGGCACCTGCAGATAGAACACAAAGGACGAGCCAAGTTGTTCAGCTTCGGTAATATAGCGAGTCGCTCGCACAAACTCGCGAAACTCAAAGTTAGTGACAGTTGCCTCTGCAAGACTGAAGCCACTGACTTGCACTGCTCGTGCGGGCCCCTCGCCATCTTCAGCGAATCCAACGTGTGAGTCCGTTCCCATCACAAACGAGCCGCCTTGCACATTGACGAACACCGAGGCGGAGGTGTTCGCCGTGCTTGCAGTTGCGGGTGCCTCCGCTTGGGGTGTTTGTGCGGATGCTGCTGACGCCAAAGGTGCAGACACGCTTGGTGTGCGCACTGAAGGCGTACAACAGGGTTTCACTCGTCTTCCCAGAACGCCCGCGTGACGCCTTGACTGCGCATCAGCGCAACGACCCCTTCGCGAGGCAGCACACCACAGCGCTTGGCCCAGGCTTCGTACTCAAGGCTCATCGCAGCGACACGCTCAGGCTCTTGCGTTGCCAGATTGTGCAGTTCGCTGCGGTCTTCTTCCATGTTGTAGAGTTCCCAAGCGTTGGGGTAGTCTCGCACGAGTTTCCAGTGGCCAATGCGYACGGCAGCGTTGCCTTCATGCTCCCAGAACATTGGTGGACGGCTTGCCAAATCAGCCTTGAAGGCCTGCTGTAAAGAATGGCCCTCCAGCGGCAGAATCCCTCGACCCGCCAGCGTTGAGGGATAAGCGGTCTTGGTCACATCCAGAATGGTCGCCATGATRTCAGGCAAATAGCCTGGTGTATGGCGAAGATCACCGCGGTCGCTAATGCCTTGCGGCCAATGCATAATCAAAGGGGTAGAAATACCGCCCTCATGCGCCCAATGCTTGTAAAAGCGAAACGGCGCATTTGAAAGATTTGCCCAGGCAGTGCCGTAACTTTGGTAGGTGTTTTCTGGCCCAGGCATGAGCTCAGGGTTATTACCAAAATGAACCACCGCGCCATCGCGGGTATGTGACCGGGCAATCATCAATTTGTTGACCAACTCGTCGACGCCGACATCCTCTGGGATTGCTTCGGCGCAAGCGCCATTATCGGCAAGAAAGATCACCAGTGTGCTGTCGAGCTCGCCTTGTCTTTCTAGTTCAGCCAGTATTCTGCCAATGCCTTGATCCATGCGATCGACTTGCGCTGCATAGACTTCCATGCAACGTAGTAACCAGGCCTGATTCTGTGCCTCAGACCAAGCCGGTTGAGACGGGTCGCGACCGGTGAGTTTCCATTTGGGGTCAAGCAGGCCCCAGCGAACTAAACGCTCTAGCCGCTCTTCGCGCAGCGTATCCCAACCTGAGTCAAAGCGACCTTTGTATTTGGCAATATCTTCATCATGGGCGTGTAGCGGCCAATGGGGTGCTGTGTAGGCCACATACTCAAAGAATGGCTTGTCTTTATGTTCGGAGTGATGTGTTTGCAGAAACTTGACTGCCTCGTCGCTGATGGCATCGGTATAAAAGAAGCCCGGCTGACGTGCCTCGGCCTCAGCATTGGTGTTGCCGCGAGTCAGCGTGTTGGGATCATAAAAGCTGCCCGCTCCGATGATCGTGCCAAAAAATTCATCAAAGCCGCGTTGTATTGGCCAAGAATCGGTGGGCTGAGTCAAGTTGCTTGAGACGTGCCACTTACCACTCAGATAGGTTCGATAGCCCGCTGGCTTCAACACCTCTGCGATCGTGGCGCAACGCTGGTTCAAGTTGCCGGCATAGCCCTCTGGGCCCGAGTCGTAAGTCAGGATGCCAATGCCTGTCTGATGCGGATGCAAGCCGGTCAGTAAAGAGGCTCGCGAAGGGCTGCACCTTGCGGTGTTATAGAACTGCGTGAAGCGCAAACCACCTTGCGCCAGACGATCCAGATTGGGCGTTTGAATCTCGCCACCGTAGCAGCCGATATCAGAATAGCCCATGTCATCATTGAGGATGAGCAAGATATTGGGACGTTTTGTCATAGATACCTCGTTAGAAAATAATTTGCTTAGGTCAACCGCAGCCCCGTGCTGCGATCAAACAAGTGGGCTGCGTCTGGGGCAAAGCCGAGTTGCACAGTATCACCTTCATGTAATGCCGTGAGCCCTTGCGCCTTGGCCTTTAGCGACTGACCCTGAACCTTCAAGTTCAATACGGAATAGTCGCCCAGATCTTCGATGTATTGCACCCGAGCCGTTAAGCCTATATTTGTGAGGCGCAAATCGGTTGGCCGAATGCCCAGCGTCACCTCGCGCACTTCAGCGCTGTTCGCAGGGACCTCAAATTTTTCACCTAAGAATGTTACGTGTTGTTGGTGCCAAACGGCAGGGATCAGGTTCATGGGGGGCGTGCCAATAAAACCAGCAACTGATACCTGCGCCGGTTGACCAAAGATTTCTCTCGGGGTTCCCACTTGCACAATACGCCCATCCATAAAAACCGCGATGCGGTCCGCAAGCGTCATGGCCTCTTCTTGATCATGCGTGACATAGACAGTCGTCACGTCCAAGTCGCGCTGCAGTTGTTTTAGCTCCAACCGAGTTTCAAGCCGCAGCTTGGCATCCAAATTGGAAAGTGGCTCATCCAACAGAAATAATTTTGGTTCACGCACGATTGCGCGGGCCAAAGCGACTCGTTGTTGTTGCCCGCCAGACAGTTGCCCCGGGCGACGGCCCAGCAGGTGCTTGATGCCGACGCGTTGTGCAGCATCCTCAACTAAGCGTTTGATATCCGCGACTGACGCGCCAATCATTTTTAAAGGAAAGCCAATATTTTTTTCGACCGTCATGTGAGGATAAAGCGCATAGCTTTGAAACACCATTGCAACGTCACGTTCTCCCGGGTCAGTATGCGTGATGTTTTGCCCGGCGAACCAGACCTCGCCTCCGCTGACTTCTTCTAAGCCGGCAAGAATGCGCAAGGTGGTGGTCTTGCCAGAGCCAGACGGACCAAGCAAGATAAAAAATTCGCCAGTTCTAATCTCTAAATCTATGCCGTGCAGGACGGTGGTTTCGCCGTGTCGTTTCACGACTTGCTGTAGCCGAACGTTGCCATTGGTTTTCATCGTCTACCACCTCCTTTGACCGCGCCAACCGTCAGGCCTTTGACGATGTGTCTTTGAGCAAGTATGCCAAGCACAATGACTGGGGCCATTGCCACCATCGCCCCAGCCGCAAGCCTGGCCCACTGAGTTTGCTCGACCGAAATAAAGTTGAACATGGCAACGGTGATCGGCCGCACTCGATTACCGCCTAACAGCACAGCGAACATGAATTCGTTCCAGGCGTTAAGAAACACGAATACCGTGGTGACAGCAATCCCGCCACGAACTTGAGGCAAAACAATGTGCCAGAAGGCGCCCCATCTGCCAGCCCGATCAAGCAGAGCGGCCTCTTCCATTTCAAAAGGGATATCTTCGAAGTATGACACTAGCAGCCAGATGGCAAAGGGCAGGGAGAACGTCAGATAAATAATGATCAGACCGGTGTAGGTGTCGAGCCAGCCAAGGCGCTGCAAAGCCAGATAATAGGGGATTACCAAGCCCACTGGAGGCAACATTTGAGTGACAAGAATATAAAAGCCGCTCGTTCGCTTGAAGGGGTAGCGTAAACGAGCCAGCGCATAGGCTGCGGGCACAGCGATACAAAGTGTCAGCACCACCGTCGCACAGGTAACGACCAGACTTGACCACAAATTGGGCAAGATGGAAGCGTTGCCAAAGAGAACCTCATGGTAGTTTGCGAACGTTGGAGTGAAAAAAAACACGGGCGGATAAGCCAACACATCGCGTTCTGTTTTGAAAGAGGTCAGAAATGCCCAGAGTACGGGGAACACCCATACCGATACCAGCAATCCAGCCGCCAAGTACAGCAAGGTCAGGCGAGTCATCTTTTTCATGAGACCGCCCTGCGTCGTCTAAACAACACCCACGATACGAAAACGGTTAGCGTTAATAAAACCATGGCTAAGGCAGAACCATAACCAATATTGAGTTCTGTAAAGGAGGTGCGATACGCGTACAGATTCAGTATTTCTGTTGCCGTCCCTGGGCCCCCACCGGTCGCCGCGAAGATTGCTGCGAACGCAGAGAGTGCAGTCATGGTTCTGAGGATCACCACCATCACAATGGCAGGGCGGATCAAGGGCAGGGTAATGTACCGAAATCTTTGCCATGCACTCGCACGATCGAGCCGTGCCGCTTCATAGATCTCTGGGGGTAAGGAGGCCAGGCTTGCCAAGAGCACCAAAAAGGCGAAGGGTGTCCATTGCCAGGTGTGGATCGCGATCACTGAGATGAGTGCAAGTTGAGGATCCCCCAACCAGTTGTGACTGCCAAGATTTAGACTTTTTGTGACGACATCTACCAGACCGAAGTCTGGGGCTAAAACCAAGGTTCGCCAAAATAGGCCGACCACTACAGGGGCCAAGACGATAGGCAAGATAGCGGCAATACGAAGCAGGCCTTGGCCCCGAGGAATTTGCAATACGACCAAGGCAAGTGATAGCCCCAAGAGCACTTGCAGCACAACGGTAGAGGCTGTGTAGATAAAGGTAAGTAGTAGCGAGCTCCAGAAACGCGGGTCGCTATTCATATTTAGATAATTGTCTGCACCGGCAAAGCCAGTCAGCCACGGCATACTCATATTCAACTGTTGCAGACTGTTCCAGGCAAGAAATATCAGGGGAGTGGTTGTGATCAACAGTAACAACAACAGCGCAGGCAGAAACAAGAGCAGCGCGAAGCGCCGCTCTTGTTGAGCCTGAGTGTTGTCTTGACCAAGCATTGACAGTCCGCCAGTGTTGCGACTGTCGATTACCCGCGCATGATTTGAGTAATACGTGCTTGCGCTTCGTCTAGGGCGTCTTTCGGCTTCTTCTGCCCGACTAACGCCACCTGTATGGCGGTGCCCATGGTGTCACCGATCGCGGGCCATTGAGGTAAACGAGGGCGCCATTCAACGTCCGTATCTTGCTCGAGGGATTCTAGCGCTGCGGGGATGAAGTTATCACCCGCATCCTTCATGGCGTTTGCGAACTCTGTAGATTGCCACAGCGATAAGCGATTGAGCCCTGAGCGTTTGGCGGGGCCCGCAAACTTCCACGAAGTGCGCGCTTGTGTTTCAGCACTGGTGGCCCAGGTAATAAAGAGCCAGGTTGCCTTTTTTGCACGCTCGCTGAGTGCAGCATTGATGGGGAAGCCCCAATTCCAAATGGAGGTCACGCGTTTGCCCGCAGGACCTTTGGGCCACCGTGCATAGGCAATCTTCCCAACCACTTTGGATTTTTCAGGGTTATTGATGACAGCTGCAGACGAGTGCGCATCGACATAACAAGCGAGTGTGCCCTGAGAGAAGGCGTCAGCGATATCGGGCCAGTTCCAGTTACGGACGGCAGGTGGTGCGTAGTTGGTCAGCGCATTGACATACCACTCAAGCGCTGCGACCGCGATTGGGCTATTGACGACAAGATTTTTGCCGTCAAACCATTGTCCACCAAAGCCACGAAACAAGGACGGATAGATGTACATGTTTTGACCTGCACCAGCAAACCCCCTCAAGGCGAGGCCATAAGAACGGTTGTTGGGATCATTGAGTGCCTTGGCGTTTGACAGTAATTCGTCGTAGGTCTGTGCAGGCTTGAGCCCCTTGGCGGCATACAAATCTTTTCGATAGACCTGAACGGTGACTTCGCCATCGTAGGGGATACCGTAGGGCTTGCCATCAATAGAATCTGCGTCACGCCAAGATTTTAAAATATCGTTGTAGTTAAACCAGGCAGGATCAGTCAGCGAGGCGTCGTTTAGATATTTATCGAGTGGCTCGACCCATTTATTGGCAACATAAAGTGGGTAGTACATGGGGTCTGCCGCATGCGTGGCAAACGTAGCAGTTTTTGAAGACAGATCGAGCATTGCCTTTTGGCGAATCTGGCCAGGCGGTACTTTTTCTGCCCTGACTTTAATCCCAGTGAGTGCTTCAAATTGAGGCAATAAACCGATCAGATTATCGAAGTAGCTCGCAGGGATGACCGCGACACTAATCGCTTCGCCCTCGGCCTGGCGCCAGTTGATCTTGGCGGTGGTGTAGGCAGCGAGCTCTGAGGGCTGGGCGTGAGCAGAATTTAACCATTGAGTCGTACCCAGACCAGTCAAACTTAAAGCGGCCGTTTGCCCTAAAAATCGACGACGCTCTCGCTGCTGTTGTTGTTTTTTTGAATCCCGTGTGTCCATTTTTAATCTCCTGTTCAGGGCGCAAGCCCAAGGTTTAACCTGCAATCAAACCACTTCACTGTTTTATCATGTCACGCAGCTTGTTTTGATAAATTTCTTCGCTAGGCTCTTCTAGGCTTGCTGGCGCTAAGGCACCAGGCGTTATCCGCAGACGATCAATGTTGCTGGTGTACTCAAAGGAGCCTTTATGTTCGTAGCGCTCGCTGACGGCTGTTCGCCTTGAGATGCCAATACTCAGCCCGCAACTGGGAACGCGKAGCAAGCTTGGCGACAAATCAACTTTGTGAACGTGTTGCACGCCATTGAGCGCGATGTCGGCACTGCCTTTGCGGCCACCCGTTGCGTGATAACTGAACTCGAAGACTTGCGCCCCGATCGTTAAGGTGATTGGTGTGATGGTTTTTGGGCTATGCCACCATTGATACACAAAATGTAACGCGCCTTGCTCAACAAATAAGGTCAACCCGCAGAATCTATCGCCCAGCGCAAAAATGACGCCTTCATCGCCTGCATGCCATTCGAAGGTCGCACGCATGACATAGCTGCGATCCCCCACCATGGGCGTTAAAAGCAGCCCAGGTATCGAATGCGCAGTCCGGAAAAAATCACGTTCGACCAAAATCCGATTTTGCTCGTACGGTGGAAAGGTTGTGTTGCGACTTTCATTGCGAGTGTCGATCGGGTAGACGTAGTTTGTGCCCGCCTCTGCGTCAAACTCAGCAATCAGCTTAGCTACGATCTCAGCGTGGGTGCTGGCCAGATCGGTCAACTCAGCTGGATCCTGCTCCAAATCAAACAACAACCAATTATCGAGGTCGATCGCCTTGTCTGGGGTTTGTAGTGAAACGATTTTCCATTGACCAGAGATGTAGGCACGGTTGCCTTGTAGTTCGTAGTATTGACGTTCACGTCTGGCAGGCGCCTTCGAATCTTTCAAGGCGCTCGCAAAGCTGACCCCATCAAGCCCTCGAGTTTGATAGCCCTTGAAGTGTTCGGGTCGAGCGGCACCGGTGACATCCATTAAGGTTGGCAAGATATCGGTAACATGGGTCCACTGGCGACGYAGGGCGCCACGATCAGAAATTCCGGCTGGCCAGTGCACGACAAGCGGCACGCGAATACCACCTGCCATTGGGGTGCGTTTGAAAAAGCGATAGGGTGTGTTGCTGACTTGCGTCCAACCGCTTGGATAGCAAATGTAGGTGTGCTCTGCGCCTACCTGACCTTCTTTGAGAAGTTGCAGGTTTAAAGCCATGTTCTCGACTGCGCCCACTCGGCGGCCAATTAAGTTCATGACACCTTTGGGGCCAGCGACAGAGTTCGCGCCGTTATCCGAAGTGATCATGATGATTGTGTTGTCGAGTTGCCCGGTTTGTTTTAGGCATTGAACAAGGCGTCCAACGTTTTGGTCGGCGTTGTCGACTAATGCTGCATAGACTTCCATATAACGTGCAAATAACGCCTGCTCGTCTGGGTTCATGTCTGCCCATGCTGGCACCCCGGGGTTACGAGGGGCGAAGCCTGCGGCAGGTTCGATCAGGTCATTTGCGCGTTGGCGCTCAAAGCGTTGCTCGCGCATCGCGTCCCAACCCAAGTCGTAGCGCCCACGATACCGTGCCAAGTCGTCAGGTTTTGCTTGCAGAGGGCCATGTGGCGTTTGAAAAGCCAGATAGAGAAAAAAGGGTGTTTCTGGGGCACAGCTTTTTTGTTGTGCGATCCAGTCGATTGCACGCCCGGTGTAGTCGTCCGGTGCGAAGTATCCGTCTGGATAGCGTAGCGCGCTGGCTAACTGATTGCCCTCCATCATGTTGTCGGGCTGAAAGTAGCTGGTTTCAGGCGCCATGAAGCCATAAAACTGATCAAAGCCTCGTTGAACAGGCCAAGAGCTATTGTCAGCGCCTGGAAAATTATTTCGGTCGTAAGTGTTGTGCCAYTTTCCWGCTGCCATCGTCGCATAGTGATGCTGGCGCATGACCTCTGCGATGGTGGGTGCGTCGGGGGCGATCTCGCCCTTGTAGCCAGGAAATCCAGGGTCGTTGTGTGAGAGCCAACCACAACCAACGCTGTGGGGGTTTTTGCCAGTCAGTAAGGCGGCGCGAGCGGGCGTACACATCGGCACGGTTGTGTAGTTCGTAAAGCGAAGCCCATTTGCCGCCAACGCATCGATGTTTGGGGTATCAATTTCGCCACCAAAGCAACCGAGATCTGAATACCCCATGTCATCCATGAGGATCACGATCACGTTTGGCGCACCTGCCGGCGCCCGGCTTGGGGTGTTCCAGTGGGGGGTCGACTCAGCAAGGGTTTTGCCAATGCGACCATTGAACGTTGGCCAGATTAGTGAGCTTGCATGATCTTTGGGCATAGTCGCGCTTTCTATTCTTTAGGAATATTTGCTTTACTGACCACACCAGCCCATTTCTCTTTATCGTGCACCAGAAAGTTTTTGAAATCGATCCGGCTAGCCAAAACGGCGGTGGTCATTCCATTTTGTTCTAGCGTAGTGCGCACTTCGCCGTTAACAAGTACCTTGCCAATTTCGCGATGTAGCAGCGTCAAGATCGCTTCTGGCGTACCTGAGGRCGCGAAGATACCTAACCATTGGTCTGCCTCAAACTGCAAAACGCCTGCTTGCGCCATGGTCGGCAAGTCTGGTAAGCCAGCATAAGGCTTTGCGCTTGTGACCGCCAACGCACGAATTTTATTCGCTTTGATTTGCGGGATGGCGACGGTCGCATTGGCAAACAATAAATCTACCTCACCCGCAATGACATCCGTCATCGCCTGAGGTGCGCCTTTGTACGGGACATGTAATAAGTCAATTCCGGCCAACGTCTTAAACAGTTCTGCTGAAAGGTGGGCCGGCGAGCCAACTCCTGCCGACGCGTAGGTGAGTTTACCGGGCTTGGTTTTTGCAAGAGCGATCAGGTCTTGTACGCTCGTCACCTTGAGAAGAGGGCTTGCCACGAGCACCGAAGGTGCCCAAGCGATCAGCGCGATGGGTGCCAAATCAGCAGACATGTCAAACGGCATCTTCGTGCGCAGCACGGCATTGATGCTGAGGGCCGATGTGGTTAACAAGAGCGTGTAGCCATCGGGGGGGGCTTTAGCAACCGAATCAGCACCCACAATGCCACCGGCCCCGAGTTTGTTCTCGACGACGATTGCTTGCTTCAGCGAGGGCTGAAGCATTTTCGCAGTGGTGCGACCTGCAATATCCACCAGCCCGCCCGCTGGCCAGGGGATGACGAGTCGTATCGGTTTGTCAGGATAGTCTTGCGCGCTCGCGGGTAAGTTAAAGGCCGCGCCTATAAAGATGGCGATGCAAACGCTAAGCCACCGTGAGGTGTTGTTGAGAACTCGCATGTCTTTTAGCGCGTCACGTAAATTGGACTTGACCATATTAGATGCCCGTTTTCTTGAGTGAGACAAACATACAAAGCGTTGTCAACGTGATCGTTGAGTTTGATACGCCGCGAAATATCAACTGCAT
Source organism: Alcaligenaceae bacterium (assembly GCA_002737415.1). GTDB lineage: Bacteria > Pseudomonadota > Gammaproteobacteria > Burkholderiales > Burkholderiaceae_B > Zwartia. Next base: position 270,405 of record NSIQ01000026.1, read on the forward strand.
GATGGTGATTCTCGTCGGGCAATCTAAAGATACGAAGCTGGCGCTTAATCCCGCCGGCCTCAAAAACCATATCCTCGATGCCAATGTCGGAGATGGCGATCTTGCACTTGACCAACGCAGTATCAATACTCAGTGTACCGGCTTGAGGGTCGTCTAACCAGATATCAAAGCCGCCAAAGCCGCCCGTGGTTAACGCAGACCACTCGATTTGTTGCGGACCCTTAAAGACAACTTGCTTATCCAGGTTCCACATATTGAATTGAGACATACGTTCGACCCGATTGCCCTCGATCGCGCAGTGGCCATCCCAGACCGTCTGTCTTCCGCGTCCACGGTATTCTGAGCCTTCCCAGATCACGCGGATACGCCGGCCGAGTTCGTTGGGCGCGTAGGGACGATAGGTTTCCAGCACTTCAAGCCGATTGCGAATTTCAACACGTTCGATTGCCGTAGAACCGATTGCCTCCATCTTAAGTTCAACGTAGGCGTCTTGAGATTCGAGAATGTCGCCCATGATGGCTGTTTTCACTAAAGAACTATTTGTTGCACCCATGTTGGGGTCATCCGCAAACAGTTTGGCATCGTGATCGAAGTTTGCTCTAACATCGAGCAGCACTCTGCAGCCAGTCGTGGCGTAGTGATGGCGCTTGCGTAATGCTTCGAACAAGGCTTCGCGAGTGAGGTCACGGGCGAGCAAGCAAGACAAACCACCATAGGCACCAAAGAGCGACGCACCAGGATGGCTCGCGCCATGACGGCCTTTGTGACCGTCAGAGTTAGCGAGAATGCCCACTCGATATCCCTGCTCGAAGGCGTCGTGAATCAACCATTCAAAGGTTCCCCAGTCTGAATGAACCTCGACTGATTTTTCTATACGTAAATCGTGCGCGATCGTGATGTCAGCGTAGCGACCACCGATATGGGCGAAGACAACGGTATCTTCGTTTTTTAAGGCATCGAATAAATCATTCGCACTATTCGCATCACTGTCAACGTCGGTCAGATCGTCGACCAAGGCGTGTGAGGACCGATGAATTTGACGACCTTCATGCATGAACATGACGTTACGATCACCGCCTAAGCCGGTATTGCCCGACCACTCATAACCGGGGTAGATGATAAAGCGACCATTTTCGTTGAACTCAGCCGTCAGCTCGTTCAGATGATTCCAGAAGGGCGTCGTAATCTGAAAGTCATTGCCTTGATGGCTCATTGCATCCAGAAACGCTCTGTCGCGAGCAAATTCAACCAGTTCGCGTGCTGAGTTGGTGCCAATCGTTTCTTCAGATTGTCCGTGCAGATCCGCCCAGTAATGCAAGAGTGGGGCGTTTGAAACGATACGCAAGGGATTGCTCACACACAGTAATTTTTCTGTTGCGTCATAGACCKCGATGGTGACATCAGATGGCGTCGCGATTGTCAGGTTATCGAGCCTGAGGGCGTATTGGCCTCGCTGCATCGCGATGTGTTCAGGTAGCCCTGTGATAGGTTGACTTGCACGCAGCGTAAAGACGCCTTGCACCTGATCGCTCGGATTGCCCCATTTGTCCTCACCTTTGAACCCAAGGCTGAATGTTTGCCCGCAGTTTCTTAGGGTGGGCAGAATGGCTTTCCATGTCACCGGCGGGCCCGCTACAACGGCGATGCAAGGCTGTTCAGGCAGGCCTGAATAACGATAGGTGGCAAACGGGTCGACTAAGACACGAAATTCAAAAGTGGGTTCTGCAAACGTTTGAATCCGCATGCCAGGTGAGCCTTTTGAGCGGTCGCCAAAGCACACAATGATTTGATCGCCCTCGCGAAGAAAACCGCGAACGACCCGAATGAATAAGGTTTTGTCCCAAGGTCTGACATTGCGCTTGCCGTCATACTGCACTTCAAGGATTGCACCGTTTGAGGCAACGACTGTGGTGTAGTTTGCTGCAGTAGGGTCGCTCCATTGAGGCCGACCCATATCGCTTGCGAAGCGGTGCACAATCTTGAGTGAACCCGTGTCATCCACGCCGAAGTAGCCTGCCGTATAGACCAGCGTGAAGGACTGAAAACTGCCAGCTTCGAAAGACCCAGAAGGTGAGACGGTCGCACTACCCATGCGCTCAGAAAGATAATTGGTTTGTGACATCTTGGGATCTTCGTTTGTTAGCTAGCTTACAAATTTAATTTAAGGAGTCGTTGTTTCAGGCAAAGAGTTCTGAGTGGTCAGCGGATCTTCGTGTTAAGGCACCTGCCGCGTTGATTTTGCTGTTCACGCGAAACGTGTATTCATACGAATCTGCATGGGCGCAATACAGCGCGTATTCAATAGGGGTGTTGTCCGCCAAATACGAAACTCTTTCGAGCGCGATCAACGGGGTGCCAGGTGGCATACGCAACAGCTTACGCGTTTTGGCGTCCGACAGTTGTGCTCGAATTGAAATATCGGCGTGAGCGATCTTTAACTGACGAAGCGACTCGATGATGTGGTACGACGTGTGCTGTTCAGCTAAGGCGCGCGTCACACCGACGACCTGTGGTGCCAGATAAACCCACGCAACAGCAAACGGCTCGCCGTCGCGGCAATATAGTCTTTTCCAGTAGGTGACTTGTTTGTTGTCGGACGCTAGTTTTTCAGAAACGCGTGCCGGTGCTACTAGTTTGCTGAACTCAATCAGTTGTATTTCAGGATTCACACCCCTAGCGACTAACTCATCAAAGAAACCGTGCAGTTCGACGAGATCATGCTTAACAGGACGTGCAGTGACGAAGGTTCCTTTTCCTTGGCGACGAACGAGCAGGCTTTCAGATACAAGTTGAATCACAGCTTGTCTAGCTGTGATGCGCGAGACGGCATATTTCTGAGAGAGCTCTTGCTCGGTGGCGATGCGGTCGCCCTGTTTGTAAACGCCGGTGGTGATCGCGTCGCGCAAGTGTTGAGCCAACTGACGGTGCATGGCAACAGGGCTGCTTCGCTGCAAGCTCATGACAGCATCCGCATCCGGGCTTGGCGGGTTGCGCTTTGTGGTCGGGCGCTTGCGGGCCGGCGCAGAGTCTGTCTTACTCACGCAGCAGCTCTGGGTTATTAACAAGTGCCAAGGCACCAAAATCGCGGGCACCGTGACCCGCCTGCGTCGCCAGAGTGTAGTACTCAAGTACGGTCTTTGCTGTTCGACTCGGAGTTCCTAGCGCGTCGGCCATCGCGATGGCAAGCTTGTAGTCTTTGTGGGCAGCCGATAGCCGAAAGTAAGGGGTAAAGTCACCCTGAAACGCTTTGGCAATGAAGACGTTTTGCAGCGGCCAACTGTTTGCTGCAGTTTGCGGTAGCGCATCGCAGAAAATATTCAGATCTGCACCCGCCTGTTTAACCATGGCATAGGCTTCAGAAATTAAAGCGCCGTAGCCGCAAGACAGCAAATTGTTGGCGAGCTTGATCGCTTGACCGGAACCCACTGGGCCACAGTAATCGATCGTGCTACCCATCATTGATAAAAGCCAATTCAGCGAAGTGCAGGTCGCCTGGTCACCGGACGCGAACAGACGCAGATCACCGGCCGCAGCGGCTGGTGGCCCTTTGCCAACCGGGCAATCGATGAAGCTGATTCCACGCGCTTGAAAGGCAGCATGCAACTGACGGACGGCGTCAATGCCATCGGTCGACATCCCGATGACGACTGATTTGGGTGCAAGATGCTCGGCCAGACCGTCGGGGCCTAAGGCAATAGCGAGAGAGATTGAAGGATCAGGTAAAGACAGCAGCACGATATCGCACGCCGCCGCGAGTTCTCGGGCTGAGGCCATGCGTGTCGCGCCGAGTGCGACCAGGCGCGCGACTGCGACCTCGTCGGGATCACAAACATTGAGTTGGCCATGCTTTTTTAGAATATTCATCGCCATGCCCCCACCCATGAGGCCTAGACCGATGAAGCCAACTCGCTTGTCTGTACGCATTGCGCCGTCAAATTTTTCTGAGTTCATAAAAGATGCTAGAGAGGTTCTGTGCCAGGACCTGATGCGGGTGCAATTAAACAGCTATCCGCATGGCGTAACGGCATACTATATATCAATATATAACATTTCAATCTGGTGTCAATATGAAACTCTATCTTTCGCGGCACAGGGCTTTGACGTCGCCTCGGTGTAATCTGCCTCCGCCTGAGCAAAGTTCATTAAAGATGACATCGCCAAGTGGCCTGCGATTATCAAGCAGTCAGGCGCGAGAGTCGATTAAAATGAAATAACCGCCTGATTGATGAAGGACCGTTTTTGAAAACCGCTGATTTGCCAAAACTCACGTTGTTTTTTGATGGCAAGTGCCCCTTATGTCAGGCAGAGATCATGTTCTTGTCACGTCGAAACCAAGCAGGCTTGCTTGCGTTTGTTGACATCAACTCTGATCTCTACGATGAACGCGCTGTGGGCGTAAGCTGTGCGCAAGCGCTCGCCGAGATGGTTGGGCAGTTCGAAAGCGGCTTGGTCATAAAAGGACCTACAGTATTTGGTGAGGCGTATCGGCGCGCAGGGTTGCCTCGGTTAGCTTGGGTGATGTCTCGCAAGACCCTCGCCCCACTGCTTGCGCTAGCCTATCGTCTTTTTGCTAAACATCGCCATCGCATTTCTAAACTCATCGGTCCGATGGCGCTTCGGTTGGTGGGTGGCAAGGGTGGTCAATAGGGATTATGCTCGGCAGAATCCGTAAAAAACTGATTGCAAGGGGTATCGAGCCTGCAAAAGAAGCCGAATCACTGATTTGCCCCATTTGCGACAGAGCGATTCCAAGCTCACAAAAGGACGCTCATCACCTTATCCCAAAGTCTAAGGGAGGTAGAGCAACAGAATACCTCCACCGTATCTGCCACCGTCAGATACACGCTTTGTTTAACGAAACTGAGCTAGCAAAATCGCTCAATACCGCCGAGTCTTTGAAGACACGCCCTGCCATGCAAAGATTTGTGAGCTGGGTTAAAAATAAACCGATTGGTTTCTATCAAAGAACGTCAAAAAGTGATCGAATCAAATCACTTTTTTAGCACTCGTCAAACTATTAGCCAGTTTGTAGTGCTTTGTCTGGTGTATTGGCCCATTCGTTCATCGAGTTGTCATACACAGACCAGTTTGTAAAACCTAGCGTCTCGAGAATAAAAGCTGTTGTTGTGGCGGCGATACCACCTCCGCAGTAATTGATGACCTGCTGCCCGGGTTGCAGGTCAAGTTCCCTAAGCAGTGCAGTTAATTCTTCCAAGCCCTTGAACTCGCCTGTCTGTGGGTCGTAAAGGTCGGTAGCAGGCCAACTGAGGCTGTTTGGTATGCGCCCAGGCCGACCATAGTGGGCACCGCCTGTCCCTAAGAACTGTTCTTTTTTCAGTGCGTTCAAGAGCACTTTTTGAGGATCATTGATCGCCTCAGTGACCTTGTTTATTTCTGCTACGCGTTCGACTTTAGGTTCGGCTTTGTAATGACTCGCCGTGACCGTTGGTAGTTGAGTGCTTAACGCCATACCAGACTTCACCCATAGAGCCAGCCCACCATTCAGAATCGAAATTTTTTGATGCCCCATCGCGTGCAGCACAAACCAAATCCGCGTCACCACAGACATTTGCTGATGTCCGTACAGCACCACGTGATCATCATTATGAACACCAATGCGTTGCATCAAACGATTAAAGGTGTCTGGGCTGGGTACGGTAAAGGCAAAGCGCGCAGCAGGCTCAGAAAAATCTTGCTCCATACACACGTGCTGTGCACCAGGAATATGCCCCTTCAAATATTGAGCACGACCGCTCTCAATTTTTGAAGGCCCAACGGGCTGGGCAAGCATGTAAGTGGTGCAATCTAGGATTTTGATCGCAGGATCGGTCAGGTGCTCAGATAACCATTCTGGCGTGACAATGTTGGTGAAAGGCATGATGTCCTAARGTAAAAAATCATTGATAACAACGCGCTTACCCCAAATAAATACGGTTTGTTCCCAGTAGTCGTGACACGTTACCAATGGCGCCGCTGTCGAAAACTATTCCAATTCCAATGTAAACCAAATTATGCATTAGACATAATTATGTCAATTGCATAAAATTTCATAAACAATGAAGTTTCATCGCACCGGCCTAGCTGACGAAACAGCCATGGCAGTTTTGTTGCGCCAACATTGAGGGAGTTTTCTGCGCAAATTGGCTGAGAAGTGACCGCCGGAGATGTTCAAGGCGTCATTAATTTGATGACCTCAGCCAACTTACTCATGCGGGTAAGCCACGGAGTTTATGGGGTAACTGACAGTTTTGTCGAAAAAGCGTGGGTAACGCGTTTGCAGGCCGATGACATATTACGGGCCAACACACCTTAAATCTGTAAGCGTTGCAGCGGGTCGGCTTAGTAATACATGGTTTTGCATCACGTCATCCGCTCTTGCCCAGCACGGCGCTTGCTGAGTCTTTCGATCAGCATGTCGATGCGGTCGCCACCCCAGAACAACTCGCCGTCGAGCACGAACATTGGCACGCCGAATACGCCCATCGCCTCGGCTTCGTCGATCACGCGTTCATGCTCGTTACGGCCTGGCCCTTCGGCCCAGGCTTCAAAGGCGGAAGGATCGCCGCCAATGTCGGCAATCAGCCCCTTCATCGCCGCCAGCGAATCGATGTCCAGCTCGCGCTTCCAGAAGCGCACGAACACGGTGTCGTTGTAGATGCGGAACAGGCCGTTCTGCTTGGCGAACAACAAACCGGCATTGGCGTAGTAGCCGTTGTAGACCCGCTCCGGGCCTTTCAGTACTAGGCCCTGTACGTTGGCCAGGCGACGCGCATCCATGTAGCTGTAGCGCACCCGCCGCCACTGATGGGCGTTGCGGGTTTCCAGTGTACCGAGATAGTCCTGTATCCGTAGTGTGTACGGATACCAGTCCAGCTCCAGCTGGTATTCCTCGGCCAGCGCATAAGTGCGATCCTTGGCGACGAAGGCATACGGACTCTTGTAGTCGGTGTAGACGCGTACCGGGATTTTCTTTTGCATACGTTCTCTTGTCGGTGGTGTCGCTTGCTACAGGTTGGTAAGGGTTGCGATCGGTTTGCATCTGTTGGCGTCAGCTGGAGGGACGCCTGGCGCGCAGGCCGAGTTGATACAAGTCCAGAGTGTCGGGCGTGACTCCCTGCTCACGCAGCAAATGCTTTTGCACTTTCGCAGTCGGCGTCTTGGGTAGGGCGGGCAACACCCGCAGGTAGCGTGGCAGCATGAAGTGGGGCAGTCGCGCTTGCATGTGAGCGAACAGCGCTGCCGAGTCGAGTGGTTGGCCCTCGGTAGTTGCCACCACCAGCATCACCTCGTCTTCGCCGAATTCGGACGGCGCCGGGATTGCGGCGACTTCGCGTACTGCAGGGAAGGCCAGCACCTCGGCCTCGACTTCATGCGAAGAAATATTCTCGCCGCGTCGACGGATGCAGTCCTTGATCCGGTCCTTGAACAGATAGTCGCCGTCTGCATCGATTGTGAAACAGTCGCCGGTATGGAACCAGCCGTTGCGCCAGGCGCGGGCAGTGGCGGCATCGTCGCGGTGATAGCCATGGTTCATGGCCCACGGCTGGTCGGTGCGGATCACCAACTCACCGGTTGCGCCTGGCGGCACCTCGATATCGTTCTCGTCTACCAGCCGCAATTGCACACCAAGACGCGGACGGCCGCATACATGCGGCTTGGACGGATTTGGGCCACAGATCAGCGGCGTGCTGATCTCGGTCATGTTGAACAGCGTGTGGACTTCGACCCCGAAGCGCGCGGCGAATTCGGAGCCGATTGCTCCCAGCGGCACGATGAACACCATGCGCAGAGGATGAGAGCGGTCACCCGGCCGCGGCGCTTGCTTGAGCAGAAAGCTAGCCATCACGCCGAGCAGGAATACGGATGTCACCTGCAGCCGCCGTATCGAATCCCAGAAGCGCTCGGTGGAAAAGTTGGCGGTGACGCCGATCGAGCCGCCACGGCATAGTGCAGCCGAGGCGATGAAGGCGCCGCCGATATGGAATATCGGCAGGTGCAGCAGCTGGCGATCCTGTTGCAGCACGCATGGCCAGCCAACCGGGCCGACCGCGGTGTAGCTGTGGCGATAGGAAGCCAGCACCCCCTTTGAGGCTCCGGTGGTGCCCGAGGTGTAGATGATGAACTGGGTGTCCCACGGCGCCAGCAGGGGGTCGGGCAGCGGCGTCGCCGCCGGCGCGGTCAGCACGCTGGCCGGATGTATTGCCCGGCTCGACGACTGTGCCGCTGTTTGTGCCACCGTCTGTGCCTGCACATCGGTCCCGTTCACCACGATGGTCGCCAGTGTCGGGCCGGCGGCCTCTTCCAGCCGCGGCAGCAGTTCCGGCTCGACCACCGCCAGCCGGGCGCCGGCATTGTCCACAACATGCCGCAACAGGCTGCCCAGGTAGGCAGTGTTGACCGGCACCGCGATGGCGCCAAGGTAGTGCAGTGCAAACATTACCCGCAACGCAAACCCGCTGTTGCCCAGCATCAGCAGCACCGTGTCGCCGCGGCCTACGTTGAGCGCGGCCAGGCCATTGGCGGTGCTGCGCACCTTGTCCAGTGTGCAGCGGAACGTCCAGTCAGCTTCATCCTCGAACGCCGCATACACCGCGTCCGGCCGCTCAAGCGCATGGCGTTCCAGTGCATAGCGCAGTACGGATTGTTCATGGGGTAGAGCGGCACTGCTGGATTGCATGAATATCCTCGTCTTTGCTATCGGGCACTGTCGTGAATCAAGGAGTCAGGCCTCTGGCAACTCGCACGCAAACTGTTGCCAAGATGTGATGTGTTGGCGCCGATCCAATATTTATCACCTGGATTCTGCAACCTACCATGTCTGATCTAGGGTTTCCATGCGCCTTTCAAGATTGAAAAATGCCCTTTACTGACTTCGAGAATAAATATCAATCTTAACCATCGGCGCAAAGCCAGACTTTAAGGCATGCGGCCGAGTTGACCCCAAAGGCTTCACACCATGAAGTATTAAGCCGTTTTTAATCGAACTTCAGTCCGATCCGTTCGATCAGTCGCCCGTACATATCGCAATCGCGCTTAAAAATCTGTACAGTCTCTCGGGAATCGCTACCCCACAGCATCGTACCGCTCTGTCCATACCGATCTACCAAAGCCTTGTCCGATAACGCGTCTTTCACAGATGTGTTGAGCTTGTCGATGATGGGCTGAGGCGTTCCCTTTGGAACGAACATAGCAGTCTTGAAGTCAGCGACCATTTCTGGATAGCCAGACTCAACAAAGGTGGGCACATTTGGAGCAGCCGACAGGCGCTCAGACGAAGTCACACCAATCAACTTTATGCGCCCAGCCTTAACCAGAGGCAAAGACGCCACCGTTCCGTCCACGAGAAGCGGTATTTGCCCACCTGACAGATCCACCAAACCCGGAGTTGATCCCTTGTAGGAAATATCCGTCATCTTGATGCCGAGTGCGGATGCAATCATTTCGCCTACGAAATGAGCGGTCGCGCCCCTGCCCTGGGTGCCGTATGACAACTTACCGGGGTTCACTCTTGCATACTCAACCAAATCTTTTGGTGTGTTGTATGGCGCCGAGGCCGGAGCGGCCAGGACCAGTGGGTTTTGCGCCAACAACGACACCCCTTCAAAATCGTCGATCGAGAAAGGCATGGACTTAAGCGTGTGCGGATTTGTCGCAAACGTAGTGGTCGTTGTTATCAGGATCGTGTATCCGTCTGGTGGGGACTTTGCTACCTTATCGGCACCGATTACTGTGCTAGCTCCCGCGAGGTTTTCTACGACTACGGGCACACCGAGGCTTTTGGCCATCTTCTGCCCGAGCTCCCGTCCCAGCACATCTGTTCCTCCCCCAGCAGAGAATGGCACGACGATTCTGATCGACTTGGACGGGTAGGCATTTTGAGCCACAGCCGACGTTATTGCCATCGTACCTACAAGCCCGACCCATAATAGGGACGCTACCACTGAAACTCTTGTTTTTATCAACATAGCTCCTCCGATAGGCTTCTTTTTAAAATTATTTTTGCGTGATGCCCGCATTCGGTCGTCGTATGAGTACGTGAACTACCTCCAAGTAGTCCAACTTTTCGGCCGCACCCCGGTTTGAGTTAGTCTATGGAAATTTTCGCATTCTTAACGACATTTCCCACTCGGATATTTTCAGAGCGTACAAAATCGGTCAGTTGTTTTTGATTCATAAAATTAGGATCAAGACCGCCTTTCGTCAAC
>NSIQ01000027.1 GCA_002737415.1 Alcaligenaceae bacterium
CGAGCAAGGCCCAGTGCGACAAGGAGTTCTGGCACCGCATACGTTTGTCTGAGGGCATCAATCATCAGTGTCTTCTCCCGATTGCTTAGGAGAGTGAGGTTGATGCCCAGGCCTTTTTTTAACAGTTCAGCCGCCATCTTTAAAAGATCGTGCTCAAGCCGTAACTTATGAATATCACGCTTAAGCGACTCGACGGTTCTTTCTAACTCCGCTCGATCAGGCAACGGTTGTAGATCATCTGGGTTTTTCATGGATGCAGGTGCCTCTGGGCCGAGTAGCTTATTCTTCCAGTTATACAGCGTTGTCCTGTCAACGCCTAACTTATTAGCAGATGCTTGAGCGCTTATCGGTCGCATGCACAGATCAATGACAGCAGCATTTTTGAAGGCTTCGGGGTGCAACGTCCGGATTCCCTTGCTAGCTAGAGGCTTTCTAGTATCGGGGAATAACTCACTGATCCACCCAGTGAGCGTACCTCGACACGGATATCCTAAAGCTTTGACGGTGCCAGCAATGCAGCGGTCATGATCTAAGTAATGATCAACTGCCAACTGCTTTTGTTCCTCCGAATACTTCAGCCTAGATCGTGCATAACCCATCGACACATCTTGTCGCTGCTCATATTCTCGATACCAAGTCTTGAGTGCGTTCTTTGTCGGATAACCCAACTGAATAATGGTCGCCGCGATGCGTTTATCCAGCTTGATATAAAGCTTAACTGCTCGAATTCGGTCTTCGTATGAGTACATGAACTACCTCCAAGTAGTCCAACTTTTCCGCCGCACCCCCAACTGGTCAATTTTCGATCGGCGTCAACAATCAGACYGCAGTCCTCAGTTTAATCACCAACTGCTTGAACGGCCCTGCGAGAGCCTTTTTCAGCAGCTTGTAGATATCCAGATCAAACTCGACTTGCTCAGTGTCTGCCAATTCGTAGAGCTCTTCTTCATTGATGGCGGTACCCAAATAACACCAGTTGTTCAGCACGATCATTTCGTCTCCCTCTTTGATCGCGATCGCACCCTGATAGGGCCAAGCCTGAACTTTGTAAAAATTCAGCGCAGTTTGAACTTGTAAATTATGCAGCTCAATAGACGACGCACCAATACAGGCGCCTGCACACTGCTTGACCTGGTAGGCAAAGCAGGATTTTCCTTCGTCTGCTTTTTCTAGCCCTAGCAAAGCTGTACAGAGTCGATATTTTTTAGAGACTGCGCCGAGGTAAGCATGCGCCTCTCTTTTGCTATAAAACAACCCGTAGAGATTATCTTGCAGCCCAGGAATCAAATCGTGATGACCGACAAGTGCAGGCCGTAAAACACCGACTGCATCATGCGCCAACTGCCATGCGCACAAATCCTTTGAGCGGCGCAGTTTGATATTCATGCTGGGCATACGCTCTTTGATGAGCTTGGACTCGAGAATGAGTGCGCCTAACTCGCCACTTGTCTCGATCCAGTCGACCTCACGCACTTGCAGCGAAAGTTTCATTTCTTTTCGGTTGGTCAGCGCTGCTTGAAAATGCCCATTGACACGCGTACGCAAGGCGATACTTTTCCCAATATAAAGCGGCACCCTATTTTCACCATACATGATGTAACAGCCGGGTGCATCAGGTATCGCGTCAATCACGCTCTGATCGATGTGAGGGGGTAGGCTCGCCTGACCAATTAATTGGTTGAGCGCTGCGAGCAAACGCACAGGGCCAACGGTCTGTTCACATATACGCCAAAACTGAACTAATAAATCTGCATCTCCTAACGCCCGATGCCTTGCGCTCACGCAGAGGCAGTGGGCGCTGATGATCGTATCTAAGTTGTGCCTAGGCTGCTCTGGAAACAGTAACCTAGAAAGCTTGACGGTACACAGCACCTTTGGCCTGAAATCGATGCCTAGCCTCTTAAAAGAAGCCTTGATAAATCCATAATCAAAGCGCGCGTTGTGTGCGACAAAAATTTTGTCTTCAAGCTCTTTTTTGATCGTGAACGCCAGGTCTTCAAACGTCGGTTGCCCGGCCACCATCTGCGGCGAGATACCAGTTAGTCTTTGGATATTCAGTGGGATAAACGCGTCTGGGTTGATCAGGCTTTCCCAGATACTCTGATGACCATCGCTAAGCGTTTTGATGCCGATTTCGGTGATGCGATCGCGTTCAAAATGAGACCCGGTCGTTTCGATATCAACGAAGGCGAGCGTCGGATAAGGGCTGGAACTTTTTTTCATGCGCTATTTAGGTTACGACTGGAGTGGGAGCCCGCATTTTTGGTGCAACGCTTAGGTGAACTGAAGTTTAGCGAGTCTTGCGTAGAGCCCGCCTTGCGTGAGTAACGTCTCATGCGTACCTTGTTCAACTACCGCACCATCCCCGAGTACGATAATGTGATCGGCACGCATCACTGTAGAAAGGCGGTGGGCAATCGTTAACGAGGTTCTACCGGGCAGCACAGTATCCAATGCCATTTGCACTTCGCGCTCAGACTCTGCGTCTAGCGCACTGGTTGCTTCATCGAGGAGTAGGATGGGCGGGTTTTTCAAAATGGCGCGTGCGATTGAAATCCGTTGTTTTTGACCACCAGACAAACGCACGCCACGCTCGCCTAAAAAACTATCGTACCCTTTGGGTAAAGCTGAGATAAACCCGTGGGCGTGTGCAGTCTGCGCAGCAGCAATCACCTCGTCGTCGCTGGCGTCGAGTCTGCCGTAGCGGATATTTTCTAGCGCACTTGTCGCAAAAATCACGGGCTCTTGCGAAACGATACCGATGCTGTTGCGCAAGTCGTCCACCGGCCATTCACTGGCATCTCGAGCAAAAATTTCGATCTGTCCTGAGCGGGGTTCGTAAAAGCGCAACAAGAGCGAAAACAGCGTGCTTTTACCCGCGCCTGAGGTTCCGACCAGCGCATAGCGTGCACCCTGAGGGACAACAAATGAAACCCCATGCATAGCCAAAAAGTCAGGCCGCGAGGGATAAGTAAAAGTGACCTCTTTCAACACTATCGCATCTTTAGAATTAAAAAAAACAGGCTGCTGAGACTGCGCTCCACCCGCTGACAAAGGTGCTTCCTGCATCAACTCTACCAAGCGCTCCATTGCTCCTGCAGCACGTTGCAAATCACCAAATGTTTCAGATAAGGCCCCGATCGATCCTGCAATGAACACAGCATAGAGAACGAACTGCGTCAGTTCACCAATTGACATTGCGCCCGCAGTCACTTGCCGGGCACCCATCCACAAGACAAACACGATCACAGCAAAGGCCATCGTAATCGTAAGTGCAGTAAGTAATGCTCGCGCGGTGATACGCTTTTTAGCTTCGCTAAAAGCAGTTTCTACGGCCGCATCAAAACGCTTTTGCTCATACGCTTCACGTACAAAAGCCTGAACAGTCGTCACTGCGTTCAACACCTCTCCGGCCAACGCGCTCGTATCTGCGACTTTATCCTGACTGGCCCGCGACATTTTTCGTACGCGTCGCCCCATCGCCCAAAGTGGAAGCACAATCAAAAGCAGCAGCACGATCATGACACTTGCCAGCCAAGCGCTTGTCACCAGCATCATCGCCATCCCGCCAAGTAACATCAGCGCGCTGCGCAGTGCAATCGAGATACTTGACCCCACCAAGGTTTGAATCACCGTCGTATCGCTTGTGAGTCTGGACAACACCTCACCAGTCTGTAGCGTTTCGAAATAAACTGGGCTCTGGCGTAAAACGTTTTTAAAGACGCGCTGGCGGATATCCGCGACAACCCGCTCACCGAGCCAAGACATCATATAAAACCGACTGGCCGTCACGACAGCTAAGACGATCGCCAATACCAACAAGTAGATAAATTTAAGGTCACTGGCCTCACTGGTGATCCCTGCGTCGACCAACCCACGAAAAGCGAGCGGCACGGTGAGTGTTGCAGCTGCTGCCAAGACCAAAAATAGCGCCGCCAGAGACCATTGTTTTTTGTACCGAGAGAGAACTTGATATTCTCGCAACCAACCAAGGAGACTACTAAGATTTGTTGCCATAAGGAATCAGTCTGAAAGGAAAGAGTGTACTGGCAGGACTACTGCAATATGAACTGGTACGGTGCGAAATACTATAAGGCCACAGGCGCCCCGTAGCCCGTCAGCTCTAGGTAACCCCTTCCCAGTAACTTACCGTCCTCTGTGAGTTCGACAGCACCTTCATAGTAAAAGCCGCCTGTACTCGCCTGCGCATTAACCTCTTGGTCTAGCATTAAAGGCTGCAAGGTCAACGTGCGCCCTGCCACTCGCAACTGAAACCACTCGGGATACGTAAATAACGAGCGAGGCGAGCGCCATTGACCCAGCGGTTGCCAGTTCACATCCTGTCGCTTCTCGATCTCTTGCCCCTTTGCGTCGCGCCAGTCCCACTCACTGAACAGGGTGTTTTTTGCGGCGTCACGCATCCGAAACGCCATCAGACTACTGCCATCTAAAAGGTTGATACCGATCCAATCCCAACCGACCGCACCCACCATCAACAAACTACTTGACCACTCATGATCAAACCAAGCTGACCCGGATAGCGTCAACAGCTGCTCTGCTTTGCGACGACCACCTGAAGAGTTTTTTAGCGTGACCCTCGCTGAGACGCTCAACTGCGGACGACTATAGTAATAACTTGCAAATTGTGATGTCGGACCTTTCGCAGAATACCCGTCGTCACCTCTTAAGAYGGGAGCAAGCGAAGTGAACCCCTCTAACTCAAGCGTAAAGTGTTCAGCAGGAATCGTAACCTTGTAATGATCGTCAGCCGTGCGTTGAAGGCTCCAGCCAGAAAGTGCAAGCGCAGTATCTGCTGTACGAAATGAAGCACCCGCCGAACCTGCTCGACCAGCGACCTCCGCGTGGCTTAACTGCCTTAAGCTCGGTAACGCCAAAGCGGCATGCGCAAACAACAGTTGGCGCGGTGCAAACCGACTCGGATTGCTCTCAGGATGTAGCGTACGGCTTCTAAAAAATGTAACTTGAAACCCTAGTTTGTCGGCAGCCTCACCTAACCATCCAGTCATATACCACCACTCGGTACGATAATCTGGATGCGCACCAAAGTCCTGTGGAAAAACCAAGGATCGTGGAAAAACTGCGGGGTAAGAGGCGCCATTAGCAGAAGCTGTGAGTGCGGGTGAAGCTTGTGCACCTGATGAAGCAGACACGGCCGTTGAAGCAGACCTCGCTTGCGAAAACCAAAATTGCAAAGAAGGCGCTGAGGCTAACAACAGAAACCGTTTAAGCCACGTTCTGCGCAAAGAACTTTGTGCGGGTAATTGTGCGGGTAATTGTGCTGGTATTTCTGCCGTGCGTCGCATTACCAGTCCTCACGCAATGACAAGGCTAAGCCCTCAGCCTTCAAGTTTCTTTTCGCCGCCCAAACCGCCGCAGCCATCCCTAACAATATCGTGA
Source organism: Alcaligenaceae bacterium (assembly GCA_002737415.1). Classification (GTDB taxonomy): domain Bacteria; phylum Pseudomonadota; class Gammaproteobacteria; order Burkholderiales; family Burkholderiaceae_B; genus Zwartia. The sequence goes on from NSIQ01000027.1 coordinate 5,419, forward strand.
CAAAAATGAGTACAACGATTGCGACCGCAGGCAGGCTTGTCTCCATGGTCCAGTGAAAAGATTGGGGGTTCACGCGATGAATCAGCACCTGGCTCATCAGCAATCCCAATACGGTTCCCCAGCAGGCAGCTAGCGCAAGCAATAGACCTGACTCAAGGCTAAGCCATTGCGTGAGCTGTAACGAGGATTGGCCCAATTGCTGCACGAGTGCAAACTCCTTTTGCCGCAAGAGCGCCTGTCCTGCAAAACCTGCTGCTACCGTAAACAATGCAACAAGCAAGGCTGCGACCTCTAGCGCATAGGTCATCGCAAAACTTCGATCAAAAATCGTCAGCGATAACGCTCTCAACTCCGTAGAGCTTCGAAACTCAAGCGACTTAAATGTCGGAAACTGCGTCCGTAAACGTTCTAGCACTAGGGCAGGACTGGTATCAGGCGTCAGCCACAGGGCAATATCTGTACGGCGTCTATCATGCGTCAGCGCTTGATACATCGAGATATCCATAACCACCGAGCCGTGCTGACGGCCGTAATCGCGAAATACGCCCGCCACCCACACCGAGAGATACTCGCCGGTGCTTACCTTCACGGGTAAGGCCTGAATATCACCGGGTTTCCAGCCATATAAATCCAGCATCGCCTCAGACACGAATACCTCTGGTAACGGATCCTTTGCACCCTTTGGTTGAATAGACAGCTCACCCGTCACAGGTAGCACTTGGGCTGCACGATTTGGAGGAACCGGCCGAGCAATCAACATGACCTCTGGTTGCTCAGGGCGAAACAGAATCTTCTGTTGCAAAGTCAATTCCACACGCGCAATCCCAGGTATCGCAGCAATGGCCTGAAGCGAGGCGGGATCCTGCCCCAAGGGTTCGTTTAACTCAGCGCGCGTCAAACTTGCATACAGATCGGCAGGCAAGACTTTGTCTAGCCACTGCGTGACAGAGTCGCGAAAACTCGCCACCATCACCACCATCGCAACCGTTAGGGCCAATGCAGCCACCACGCCAGCAATCAGCCCTGCTGCGCTTGCAGGCGCTTGCGCAAGACGCCACACCGCGAGGGTCAGTGACGATGAAATAGGTCGTGCACCGCTGTTCGGTGTGAGCCTAGCCAGCCATGAAAAGATCCGATTGACCAACGAGGGCATTAACGCTAAGCCGGAAAACAATAGAAACGCAATCGACAAATAAGCCGCAAGGGGCAAACCATCTATGGGCGGTATCAGTGTCAACACCACACTCGTTAACGCAAGCACAGCAGCGATTCGAGCGTTCAAGACCGGCTTAAGCGTACGCTCTGTCGCGCCCGCACGCAGCTGCGACACRGGCGAGCCTGCAGTGGCCGCACGGGCAGGAAAATATCCTGCCACAGCACCAACGACTAACGACAGTAACCAGAATCCTAGCAACATCGAAACATCAATATCCAGAGGCGGTACGGTTGTTGAAAAATAACCTGCCCCTAGATCGCCACCCATCACATGCAATAAGACCGAGGCAGCGCCCAAGCCCAAACCAAGGCCCAGCAAACCACCCACCGCGGCAACGAGAAGTGCCTGCGTCAGGACTAAACCAAATAACCAAGTGCGCCCTGCACCGAGCACGCTTAGCAGCGCGAGCTCAGACTGCTGGCGCAACACAGAAAAACTAATCGTTGTAAACACCAGAAACGCACCTGTGAATAAAGCCACCAAGGCGAGTACGCTCAAATTCACACGRTAGGCACGCGATAAATTAGACATCCGGCGATCGCGATCATCCGCAGTGACTAGAGTCAGACCCAAGTTTAAATTTTTAAGCGCCACTGCCAAATCTTTTGCACTACCGCCATCGACCAGTTGGATGTCCAAGCGACTGAGCTGGCCAAGCCCTCCCAGACGCCACTGCGCGACACCCAAATCCATCACCGCCAGGCTCTGACCTGCGACACCCGGTACGAGTCCCGCGACCTTAAACGCTTGCTTTTTACCGCCAAGCGAAAGGTTCAGGTCGTCCCCTACAGCGACCGCCAACTCCTTTAACGCCGTTGCYGACAGAAAGATCGCATCCTGATCAAACAYCCGCAGCCGCTGATTTTCAGAAACTGCCGGAAGCAAAGCGGAGGCCACACGACTCGCTTGAAAAATATCTAGTCCAAATACCCGCACGGGTTGCGTTGCGCGCTCAAGTACGGGGCTCACCGCGCGTATGCCTAACTGCTTTTGACGGGACACCACCTCATCCAGCAAAGCGTCTGAGAAATCCCCCGAAGTCGCGACGAGTTGCGCCGAGGCCTGACCATTGACCGTATCCAGCGCACGACCAAACTCGCTTAAGGCAGACCGATTGACCGTATGAATCGCCACAGCTAAGCCAATACCCAGCGCGACGGTCAGCCCAGCGATGAGCCAACGACCCGGTTGCGCCCGAAAAGCCGAAGTCAAAAGCCAAAAGAACAACATCAACCGGTTAACACAAAAGTGCGATCAAGCCTGGCGGCTGACTCAGCTGAATGCGTGACCATCAGCAGCGCCGCACCTTGCTCGCGACAGGTACGACACAGAAGGCTGAGTGCTTTGTGTGCAGTTTCAGGATCAAGATTGCCGGTTGGCTCATCGGCTAAAATAATCGCTGGCTGATGGACGAGCGCTCGGGCGAGCGCAACGCGCTGCTGCTCGCCGCCGGATAAAACAGAAGGAAAGGAGTGCGCGACACCCATCAGCTCAAGTGCTTCGAGTAAACGCTCAGCGCGCGCTCGCGCCTGCGCGAAAGCTAAGCCCGCCAACAAACAAGGCACCATGACATTTTGTAAGGCACTGAGATGAGGCATTAAGTGAAACGCCTGAAACACAAACCCAAAGGTAGACCGACGCAAGGAAAGCTGCTCATCCTTGGTCATGGCAGCCAAATCTTTACCATTTAAGAGCACACGCCCCTCTTGTGGAAGATCCAGCCCAGCCATCAGGTTGAGCAGCGTCGATTTACCCACACCCGAAGCGCCTCGAAGCGCAAGTTGTTCGCCTGACGCAACTGCAACATTTAAATTTCGAAACAACCAGCGCTCAGAAGAAACCCGCTTTGACAGGCCTTCGGCTTGAAGTAAAACAGTGGGGTTTAGCGGCATTTTTTGATCAATAAAGCGATGTACGTGAGGCTCAAGCGGTTGGGATATCCCCAATCCGAACCTTCGCTGGCTGATCCAACAACGCAGCAGCAATCGTACGGCGATGCTCTGCCGCCGTGCCGCCACGCAAGCTCCAGGAACCCACTCGGCGATACCAAAGGTTCAGGTCAAAGTCACGAATAAACCCCATGCCGCCGTGAATTTGCTGTGCCGAACGCACCACCATCATGCACTGTTCGTTACCGAACGATTTGGCTTGGGCGACGTTGACGCGATGGGGTAATTTTTGATCGATCCGCCACCAAGCCTCGCGAGCAAGCATGGTGGTGCCATCAATCGCATTGACCATGTTTGCACACAAGTGCTGGATGGCTTGAAACGCCCCGATTGGCTGACCGAACGCTTCGCGCTGCTTGGCATGTGCAACAGCCATATCAAGGGTTCTGCGACCCGCGCCCGCCATCATTGAGGCGTACAACACGGCAGAAAAATCCATGACTTCAAGCGCGATTGCATTGCCTTGTGCTGTCGAACCCACGCGAGCATTCAAGGGCACCTTAACGTTATTGAACTGTACGTTGGCTTCGCCATCTTTTGCCATCGATACTAAGGCGTCGCTGCTTAAGCCCGCTGCGTCAGTCGGCACCAGCACAACACCCAAGTGGTGGGGTGTTGCCGCTTCGCGATACACAACCAAACATTGCTTCGAGGCGCGATAGCTACCCACAAAGCTTTTTGTGCCATTCAGCACAAGTGCGTTGCCCTCGACCCGGCCTTCGAGCTTAATAGACTCGGGGGTCCAGCGACCATTGGCCTCGGCGACTGCGTGGCTCAAGATCAGATCACCACTGAGCACTTGCTGCAATAGTTGCTGCTGCTCGGCGTTGCCATGCCGATCAATAATCATGGCCGGTACCATGGTCGAATGCAACGGGATTGGCGCAATGTGATAGCCCGCCAATTCAAACAGCAAGGCAAGATAGGTTAAGGGCAACTCTTGACCGCCGTTTTTATCGGACAGGCAAAGTTGCAGCCAACCGTTTTCAGCGAACTTTTCCCATAATGCGGGTGAGTATTGGAGGGGATCCGTTTCGATCTTACGCACCAACGCAGACGTGCATTCACCAGCCAAAAACTCTGACGCCGCTTCTCGGATTTGTACTTCTTGACCGTCAAGCAAAATATCCATGATTCAATTTACCTTTACTCTTATTTTGCCGCGCGCGGCAGGCCCAAGCCAATACGCGCCACTTGATCGCGCATCACCTGAACGCTACCGTGGTTAATCGTTGACTGGTAGGCGCCCAAAATATTGTGAGCAAAGACACCTTTCTCGATGGCAGCAGGAGAGCCCTGCATCAGCTGCGCAAACGGCCCCAGAATTTGGCTAATGGCTTCGGTCGTGCGCACGCTGTGCTCAGGTGCAAAGACTTTTTCGGCTGAACCTTCGTAGGTGAACTTTCCGCCACTTTGCTCAATGCTGATACTACGCATCGTCATTAACCGACAGACTTCGGCTTCGGTCCACATCTCAGCGACTTTGTCACGCACTTGCGTGTCTTCGCGCAACGAGTCTTGCAACTCGCCCTCGCCATGTAACCAGTTCACAATATCTTCGTCACGCATGACAGAAATCAAATAGCGCCAGGCACCAACGCGATCCAAGTTCAAACCACGCCGCGCGACTTCCCAGCCGCCGCCTTCGTCGCCCAGCAAGCACGAGGCAGGCACTTCAACATCGTCAAAGAATACTTCGTTGGTGCGCTCTTCACCGTAGGTGGTGCCGAACGGTGCGGGTGGGTCGTTTTGTACGGTCCAGAGTGGGCGTACGGTTAAACCAGGCATGTCCATCGGCACGAGCAAAATGGATAAGCCGCGGTGACGGACAGAATCAGGATCTGTACGACACATCAAAAAGATGTGCGTTGAATTTTGAGCGTTAGTCGTGTAAATTTTTTGGCCAGTAATAATGTATTTGTCACCAACACGTTTTGCGCGGCAGCGAATACCGGCTAGGTCAGTGCCGCAGCCAGGCTCACTGTAGCCCTGGCAAAAAATGATTTCACGCTTAATGGCGCCAGGCACAAATTCTTGTTTTTGTGCGGCGGTACCAAACGATAAGATCGCAGGGGCACCCGTGCCACCACCTAAGGTAATACCGGTCGCCCGATAAAATTCTTCTTCGATCACAAACTGGGCGGTACGATCACCACCGCCACCACCGAATTCGGTCGGCCAGCTCCAGGCGAACCAGCGCTTTTCATTGACGGTATCAAAAAAGGCACGAATTGCCGGCCCCCAACCTTCGCCACGTCTACCTGCGGTATTTTCGGCACGCACTTCGTCAGTGAAATGCTCGGCTAAAAATTCACGGACGGTTGAACGCAGTTTTTCTTCTTCAGCGCTGAACAAAAAATTCATTTTTTTCTCTTTGTTTATATTTAGTCAGATCGATCAGTTTCACTCGACGTAGGCCATACGGAATCAGGGCTCTTCATTGGCTCAACATTACCCTTTAAGGGCTCTGGGCGCAACGCAGGCGCCCAGACTGACTGAACGACGCCTACAACACCTCGTAGACGTCATAAATCGGCCCTGCCGCTTCGCGACGACCGGTTGCCACGCAGATGATTTTATTCAACCAACTGTACTTTTCTGAGCTGGTTTCAAGCACCGGTGTGGTGCGAAAGTAATACTCAGCCGGATCAACCTTCTCGCCCTTATTCAAACGGGCCATCACGTCTTTGGGGCCATGACGCAAGCCGCGATAACTCATGTAAATCAACTGATTGTCATCGGTCTCGAGGATCAGACGCACATCTAAGGTCAACACATCGTCTGGGCGCATCAACAACCAGTCGCCCCCGGGAGCAGCCTTGACTGTTCCCCGAATGCGGTCGCCCTCGAACGTGCCGCCTGTGACATTGGCGATCTTACGGCCGCCCACAGGGGTCTGACCTAGATCAACGATATTGGGGACGGTTAAAACGATCTGAAAGATATGGCGTGTCTGAATCATATTGGTCTCTTTTGGGGGATGTGTACAGGCATGTTGTAAACGACTATTTTCTTGTAGCAATCATCAGCGCGTAGTTGCCGTCTTTAAAATAGCCAAATCTAAAATTCAACGGTTTAGTGTCATCTCGTTGAGCAAAGGCTTTTGCAAGGTCGACGTGATAACTCGAAAACGCATGGTGTGCGGCAACGAATTTGCCAAACAAGGCAACTTGGTACGACTGAGTCAGATTGGTGTACTTGATGCCAGTTTCGTCTTGAACGATCAAGGGTGAACGCTCGAGAATCTGGTTAGCGATCATGCTAAAGCCAACATTTTGTGGCAGATGTGAGGCTGCCTTAAATAGCACGGGGTTCGTTGTCAGGGTATTGATCAGCATCAGATTTTGTGGTGCGGCTTGAAGGCCTTCGTTTGACAGATCAATTTTCAGATAATCAACAGTAATCAGCTTCCCCTGTTTGCTAGCTTGTATCCGCACCGAGCGCCAGCGTGGTGTGTCTGGCGAAAGCTCTTGTAGCGTGCCATCCGCTGCCACTTGAATCGGCACAACGCGCTCGATTTCAAAACCCTGCAAACTTAAAAAGCTCACAATGAAGGTGCTGGCGCCAATGTTCGCACGGGTCGAATACAAATACTTTTCAAGATATTCGGTCACATAAAAACCATGATCTCCAAAGTGCTTCCAGGCTGAAGTCAACACGCCAAGACTTGGCTCGAGAAGCTCGGGGGAAATATTGGCCAAATCTAACGGCCTTTCAGCGTTTTGCATGGCCATCATGACATAGCGCTGGGCGGTCGGAAACAGCTGATGCACGGTCACAAAATCAGGGCCAGAAAAAGGATAAAACACGGTTTCGGGCGCAACAGGTAACTCGGCTAACGCCCACCGCGACATCGGGTCGGCAATTTTTTGGCTATAGAGCGTCCAGTTTTCAGAGACCTCTTTGGCAAAGGTGGCCCAGCGAGGGCTTTGCGCAATTGCCGGCGGCAGCCCGGTTACGGGTTGCTGGCCCGCTAGCAAGATCGCCGCAGTGCGTAAAGCGGCGGCGTCGTATTTAATCGCAGCAGCCATCGTGACCGCACCCGAGCCGCTCGGTACCTCGACGGGCTGCACGACCGGGGCTGGGCTGAGTATCGGCTCGACTGACGGTACCACTGAGGCTGGGCTCTCAGACGATACGTAGGACTGTACGACCGTGGCTGGGCTAAGCAGCGGCTCGGTCGACTGCACCTCAGTCGCGGTGCTACGCGGCGGCTCAGTTGTCTGCGCCCCCACAGCGGGGCTAACCAGCGGCTCGGTCGTCTGGGCGCAACCGACACACACAAATAAGAGTGCGGCGGCGAGCAGAGAGGTGAATTTTTGAAATATACGCATAATTTTCTTTGAGTAAATTTAAACGACAGCTGCGATATTGGGCTAAAGTGGCGATGAAGTTTAATCGAACTCGCTCAAACTCGACTAACAAGCCATGAATATGCCCCTTTTTCGTACGTTATGTTGGCAGTTAACTTTTGCGCTGGGGGCTCTTGCAGTCGGGTCAGCCCAAGCGCAGAGTCAGCCTTACCCTAGCCGTCCCATCAAAATGGTGGTGCCGTACCCCGCCGGTGGCAATGCCGACATCACGGGTCGGGTGATCGCCAAAAAGATGGGAGCGCTACTCAACGTTCCGGTCATAGTCGAAAATCGCAGTGGTGCCAATGGCATGATCGGCACCGACGCCGTGGTCAAGGCCGCAGCCGATGGCTACACCCTGCTGATGGCTGCAAGTGGGCCGATTGTCATTAACCCGGTGCTTTACGCCAAGGTACCCTACGATCCTGTCAAAGACTTGCTGCCGATTAGCCAGGTGCTGTCTTTTCAATATGTCTTAGTCGTGCCCTCAAGCTCAGCGCTTAACTCGCTTAAAGAGATCGTTCAACAAGGCAAGGCTCAACCGGGCAAACTCAGTTATGGTTCGACGGGAATTGGCGGAGGCGGCCACCTAGCCGGTGAAATGTTTTCGATGCTAAGCGGTTCGCAGTTTAATCATGTGCCTTACAAGGGCAGTGCACCAGCGTTGGTCGACCTGCTGGGTGGCCAGCTCGCGTTTACTTTCGACACGGTGTTAACAGCATCGCCTTTAATTCAAGATAAACGTCTAAGAGCCTTTGCGGTTTCTGGCCCTCAACGCGCACGTTCTTTACCCAATATACCCACCATGCAAGAGGCGGGCTTTAAGGATTTTGACATTACGCAATTCGTTGGCTTGTTAGCCCCAGCTGGCACTGAGCCCGCAATGATCCAGCGGCTCAATGCCGTAACCGTTCAAGCGCTGCAAGACCCTGAAGTCATCGAGGCTTTGCAGACAAAAGGCGGCAATGATCTGGTCGGAAACTCGTCGGCTGCCTTTGCCGACCTCATTAAGCGCGAGTTGACTATGTACGGCGCCCTGATCAAGCGAGCCGAAATCAAGGCCGAGTAATCTACTGGGGTTCAATACCCGCTTCGGTTGCCTAGGCAACCGAATCTAAAAACGCCCTTAACAGCGAATTAAATTCTTCTGGTTTTTCGATATTCGACAAGTGCGCGGCGTCATCAATGACTTTCATCACAGAATGCTGAATCATACGATGTAACACCATCGCTTGATCGACGGTACAGGCCGGATCCTCTTTGCCCACCAACACAAGCGTCGGTGCTTTGATTTTTAAAAGCATTGTTGACTGCGCCATATCACGCACAGCGCTGGCACAGGCAAGATACCCCTCTGTCGTGGTTTCAAGAATCATCTTGCGCACGTATTCAATCTGCTCAGGCTCACGCGCGACAAATGTACCGACGAACCAGCGTTTGATCGTGCCATCCACCAAACCGGGTACGCCTTTCTCGTGCGCGATCGCGAAGCGCTCTTCCCACAAGCTTCTCGGAGGCATTTCGCTGGCCGTATCGCAAAGCCCCAGCGACAAGACTCTTTCGGGAAAATGAGCGCCGACATACTGGCAGATCATGCCGCCCATCGACAAGCCAACCAGGTGGGCTTTTGAAATTTTCAACGCATCAAGCAAAGCAACAAGATCCGTCGCGAGCAAGGCAATGCTATACGGCCCAGGAGTCACGGTCGTCGCGCCGTGACCACGCGTGTCGTAGCGCAGCACTTGATAGCGATCAGTCAGTGCAGCCATGTTGCGCTCCCACATGTCTAAGCTAGACATCAGGCTGTTACTCAACACGACCACAGGAGCCCCCGCGGGGCCATCAAGGCGATAGGCCATTGAAATGTTGTTAGCTTGAATATGTTGTTTCATGTTTTTAAAGGTCTGGTTAGAGGGCAGGAGCAGGTTCAACAAAGGCCTCAAGGCTAAGCCGCCGGAAAATCCCGGCCCTTAGCGCCGCAGCTCTCTTAAATCGCAGCTCGCTTAAATCACAGCGCGCTAACAATCTCTCTAGGGGCTTTCACTCGACTTGAGTTCAACTCTTGTACGCTCCAAACTATCATACCGTTAATGGCGTTTTTCGTAATGCATTCTTTGGGTTCAACTTATCGCGCGCTTGTCATTGGTTCGACCGGTACGATCGGCGCGGGTTTTGTTGCTGCGCTCAAGCAAGACTCCAACTGCTCACTCGTTGTTGAGGTGTCAAGGCGCGACACGCCAGGATTTTCTCTGGAAGACGAGACAAGCCTTGCAGCAGCGGCGACCCAATGTGCAGCGTCGGGGCCCTTTGGGCTGATCGTGGATGCCACAGGAGCCCTCACCATTGAGGGAAACGGTCCGGAAAAACACTTAGGCGCACTAAACGCAACACGATTGTTGCGTAGCTTTCAGATCAATGCGATTGGGCCCGCCTTGTTACTCAAGTATTTTTTGCCTCTGCTCGCGCGCGACCGAGCAATTTACGCCAAACTGTCAGCTCGGGTGGGCAGCATTAGCGATAACTCAAAAGGTGGCTGGTACGGCTACCGCGCTTCGAAAGCCGCAGTGAACATGTTTTTACAAACAGCAGCGATTGAGTTTGCTCGAAAAAACCCACAAGCAATTTTGGCAGCACTTCAACCGGGCACGGTTGCGTCAGCACTATCAAAACCGTTTGCCACACCCGATCATTGCACGCCCGTAGGCGAATCGGTCGAGGGGTTACTCAAGGCACTCGATGCGTTAGAACCTAARCCTGCTGCGCATTTTGTGGATTTTAAGGGTGAAGCAATCGGCTGGTGACACATCTTTTGACCATCCCACTGCTGGCCGCACCAGCACTGTCCTTCTGTGTTGATAATGCAGGTCCCCGAACCACAACATCTAAGATCTTCGCTCATTTCAATGTCCGTATTATCGTTGTCGTACTTTACTTCGTCAAAGTCTGTTGGCTCAGGGCCTCACCCGAGATGGCTAAACAACTCTGAAGGGCAAGATGTTTAGTCAGACGTCCCTTCATTCTTTTTCGCCACATCTTAAACGAACTTTTTTTCATGTTGCTACGCATAAAGTCAATCACGGAGGCTTCAGTCAGGCCATACTGCAAGCGAATCATCTCGAAGGGCGTACGGTCTTCCCACGCCATCTCGATAAGCCGCGATCGCTCTGACTCGGTGAGTGGCGTGCTCAGCCCCACGCAACTGCGCTCGCGCCCGTTGACGCACCTGAACTCGCACCCAGACCTAAACCGACGATTTGATCGCTAATTTTTTGCGAAGCCAAAAAATCTTTAAGTATTTCGCAATAGGTATTTTCATATTCGTAAGACGCTGTCTCTTTTTCTTTCGCGTTTTGGGCAACGGGTGGATGTGGATCTTCAAAGATCTGCACCACATCCCAAGCCGTCATCGTGGCGGGATCTGCCTTGATCTCGTAGCGTTTTTCGGCACCCCTGAACGAGCGCACGATGCCGTGATCGTCAAGTAACTTGAGCATGCCGTGTAGCGAAGATACCGATAGCCCGAGTGCTGCAGACAGTTCACGGGTGGTTGGTGGGTGTTGGTGCCCTTTTGCCGCGATGAAAACGGTAGCGTTCAAGGCACTTAAAGCTCTGTTTGACAACATGGTAAGACCTCAATGTGTTTAGCTGAGTAGAAAATTAACATATTTATCGTGATTTATTCAAGATAAATCAACAAATGAGTAGTTTATTAGAAAATATTAATAAATATATCGCTTATAATCTACTCAAATACTATTCAACTAAACTTTTTCTTATTAATATGACTCCTCACGACACTACCCCGCTCTACCGAATTGGCGCTGTTTCTAAATTAGCGAGCGTGCCCGTCACCACCCTCAGGATCTGGGAGACCCGCTATCAGGCTTTTACGCCCTCTAAAACGCTTGGGCAGCACCGTCTGTATGGGCAAGACGACGTCTTGCGCGCCACGCTGCTCAAACAACTCAGCGAGCAAGGGCACAGCGTCAGCAGTATTGCCGCATTAGACAGCACGCAACTACGGCAGCTACACACGCAAGGCTTATCAGCCACCACGTTGCGGCAGATCGCCACGCAAACAACGTTGCTGCGGGCGCGAGTTGTCGGCACAGGCTTGGCACAACGTTTAGGCTCAACACGCCACAAGCTCGGACTCTTTGCAGAACACAGCGAGCGCGTCGAGGTTTTCTCTGATCTGGCGGGCGCGCGGGCCACGGCCGAACACTCGCCCGCCGATCTGCTGTTGATTCGGCTCAATACCATTCAAGAAAGCACCGTCGCAGAGTTGATTGAACTCGTGCAAGCCACTCAAGCCGCACACACCCTGGTGTTGTATGTGTATGGCGCTAGTAGCAACCTACAAGCGCTGCGCGATGCTGGTCTGACGGTACACAAGGATTCGATCTCAGATGTAGAGCTCAGCGACTGGGTACGTAATGTCAGCCTTGAACAGGCGTTGCGTGCAGCGGCCGCACCGCTTGCAGGTCGCAAGGCAACACCAAAAAAATATTCTGACGAAACACTCGCCCGGGTCGCAAATATCTCAACTGCCGTGTTGTGCGAATGCCCACGTCATGTCGCCGAGCTTCTTACACAACTGTCAAGTTTTGAGCAATATAGTCAAGAGTGTGTAAACAAAAATTCTGTCGACCAACAATTACATGAACATTTGACAGAAGTCTCGGGTCAGGCACGCGCGCTTTTCGAACACGCCCTTGAATTGATCGCCGCACACGAGGGAATCGCACTGTGACAGTTTGCTTTCGCAAACAAYCCACCCTGCGTGAGGCACGACATTGCGGTTACCGATTGCTCAAGATGAATAAGCGTGTTGCTGCCTAAATTGTTTGACTCACCTACTCGGCTAAAAGCGCATATTCTTGCAACTGCTCGATCGTGACGTAGTCAAGAGCTTTGGCGTGGGTGCTTTCAAGAATCACGAATGGCGCCACACCCGCGTGCAGTGCTTCTTTCCAACGCAAGGCGCACAAGCACCAGCGATCGCCGTCTTGCAAACCGACAAAACGATATTCGAGCCGAGGAGTGGACAGGTCGTTGCCGCGACTCGCCGAGAACTCTAAAAACTCTTGGGTAACTTTGGTGCAAATAACGTGACTGCCCAAATCCTGCAGGTCGGTATTGCAACAGCCATCGCGGTAATAGCCGGTTAAAGGATCATAAGAACAGGACACCAACTCAGTCCCCAACACGTTCAAGGCGTTTGCAGTCATTTCGTACCCTTTTTACAAAAAACAGAGTAAATTCTAAAGACGCAGCTTAAACCTTTTCAATACTCGCGAAGAGGACCTGAGACCTCATGTTTAAAAGAACCTTGTTACAAGCTAGCGCCGCTGTCTGGGCGTACGCCCTTTGGCCCAGCCTTGCAAGCGCCCAAAAGCACGCCTTTGGCACGCCAATCACCGTAGGGTTACCTCTGCAAGCAGGTAGCGCCTCTGACATCGCTGTGCGTTATGTCACCGCTGCCTTGGCTGAGCGCATGGAGATCAGTTTTGTCGTTGAAAATATCACTGGCGCAGGTGGCATCGTTGGCTTAGACCGGATGGCGCGGGCAAAACCCGATGGTCAAACTCTCGCGGCATTGAACAACAGCATTTTAACGATCTTGCCTCACCTGCAACCGCAAAACGTTAAAGTCAATACGCTGACAGAGTTTGAGCCGATTGCTGGCATTGCGAATATTCCGACCTTTTTTGCTGTGCCAAGTACTTCTTCGATCAAGACGATTAACGACTTAATTGTTCAAACGCGTAAAGAACCAGACCGAATTCATTACGCCTCTGGTGGCATCGGCAGCCCGCAACACCTTGCCGGCGAGATGTTCAACGCATATGCCAACGTCAAACTGATTCATGTGCCTTATCGAGGTGCAAGTCAGGCCACATTGGCCGTGGCTTCGAGCGAAGTTCAAGTTATGCCGATGGCGCTGTCTTTAGCAAAACCTTTTCTGGCCGATAAGCGCATTCGCCTGATCGGCTATTGCGGCAGCGAACGTCATCCGCAATATCCTGCAATTGCGACGCTCATCGAACAAGGAGTCAAAAGTTACGACTACTCGTCATGGATCGCTTTATTCGCGCAAAAAGGGATTCCAGCAGCCGCCTTGACTGAACTTCGCAAACAAACAGCAGCCGTCGTGAACGATTCGGTCATACAAGAAAAAATGGTGAAAGCAGGCTTAGATCCTTGGCCTAAAACACCCGAACAGCTCAGTAAAGTCATGCAAGCCGACTACACAAAGTGGCAAAAAATTATCAAGGATGCAAATATTCAAAGCACCTGAACCGATGTCAACACAGTTTACGGTGCACGTCGCTGGCTATCAAGGGGCGGGATCGATTTTAAGTTCTGCTCTGTTGTCACTTGCTGAGTCACTTGAAGCCACCCAGTTTTTTGGGCCGATCAACACAACCCTCGACGTCACTGCGCACGGTGAATCAGCCGCACAATTGTTTCAAAGTGTCAATGGCGGCGCACGTCAACTTTGTTACGTGGCGTCTGGCTATTTAACCGGGCTCGCCCCTGACTTAGCCGTACTAGATCTCCCCTTTACCGTCACAGCGCGCACACGCGCCCTAGCAGCGCTCGACCAGACCGCAGGACAGCTCTTAAGCCGAGCGCTCGAACAGCATTCAAATTATCAGGTGCTAGGCTTTTGGGATAATGGCTTTCGGCATATTTCAAACGCCGTACGCCCCTTGCATCGAATTGCAGATTGTGAAGGCTTAAAGATTCGCACACTGGATAGTGCGATCTATCGCGAATCGCTAAACGCGTTGGGCTTTCAGGCAATCACCACCGATGTCAGCGAGCTAATGCGTGTGATTCGCTCGGGCGAAGTTCAGGCACAAGAAAACCCACTCACCAATTACAGCAACTTTAGAATTTATGAGCATCACCCTTACCTGAGCTTGACAGGTCACGTATTTGGAGTGCTCTTGCTAGTGTGCAATCAACCTTGGTTTGCCTCGTTATCAACGTCGCAACAACAAGCACTGCAAGAAGCCGCCACACGAGCCACAGCACAACAACGGACGTTGGCAGCACAACAAGATACCGCGCTGCAAACAAGCCTCTTAACGCGCGGTTCGCAGATTGTTTCAGGTTCGCAGCTAGATCTGACACAGATGCAGCGCGCCACGGTATATATTGTCGAGCGCGAGCGTCAAAAACTATCTAAATTAGTTGTGCAACACTACCTTGGCGCGCTTGAGAGCTAAGCGATATCCTCGACCTCAACAGAAGCGATTTTTAGCTAGGGCATAAAATGGGTTTACGATTTTTAGAGCACATACTGATCCTCACGCACGACCCTGAGGGCACACGCGACTGGTTTTGCAAAAACCTGGGCTTCACTGATGGCTTTCATCCAGAGTTTGGGTTTCCGGTTTACTGGCTATATATCGGCGAGCAAGATGTCTTGCACATTGGCAAGGCCAGGCATTCAGCGCATCAGAATACTTATCTGCAAACCCCGACCGATCAAAAGGACATTGATTACTCGGCTGCGGGCGCGTTAGGTTCGGGGCGCATTGATCACTTATGCCTGAACTGCGACGGGCTGGCCAAGTTTATCGAACGCTTGTCTAACAATGGCATCGAATTTAGCGAACGTAAAGCGCATAACTCAAATTTGTATCAATTGTTTATGCGCGAACCGATTAACGGCATTAAGGTAGAGCTTAACTTTGCCTGGTACGAGGCCGAGCAACTCGGACGCGTACCGGCCTGGACAGATGCCGGAAAATCCAACTAACCACAAGTCAATATGCCTCAAACCAATCCCTCAATCATCGTCCAGTTCGATGCACTCAAAGACTTTATTTCGCGTGCCTTACAAGCTAACGGGTTGTCGCCTGAGCACGCAAACAAAGTTGCCTCACTGATGGCACAGGCCGATCTGCAAGGTTCAGACGGTCACGGCGTGATTCGCCTGCCGCAATACGTCAAGCGTATTCGTGCGGGTGGGATCAACGTCAATCCGCAAATTAAAGTTGTGCAAGACAAGGCCGCGATGGCCGTAGTCGATGGCGATAACGGGATGGGGCATCTGGTGGTCTCGCATGCGGTTGAACTCGCGATTAAAAAAGCTGCGGATGCTGGCGTCGCTTGGGTGGGCACGCGCAACAGCAATCATGCGGGCCCCGCCTCGCTCTATGCGCGTATGCCCCTCGAGCACGACATGATCGGTTTGTATTTTGCTGTGGGCAATGCCAATCATTTACCGCCTTGGGGCGGGATGGATATGTTGTTGTCGACCAATCCAATCGCAGCCGGGATCCCAGCAGGGAGTGAACCTGCGGTCGTACTGGACATGGCCACAACCGTCGCGGCTTATGGCAAAGTCAAGGCCAAAGCCAAGCGTGGCGAAACCATGCCAGAGGGCTGGATGATCGATCGCCAGGGCCGTCCCCTCACCGATCCTAACCGTGCGGATGAAGGGTTCTTATTGCCGATCGGTGGGCATAAGGGGTATGGCTTAGCCTTGATCGTTGGGCTCTTGGCAGGCACCTTGCAAGGCGCCTCGATGGGTAAAGAGGTGGTGGACTTCAATAAAGACCACGTCACCCCCACCAATACCGGCCAAGCAATTTTGGTAATCGATTTAAAAGCCTTTGGCGAACCTGGTTTCTTTAAAGCTGCCGTCGATCAACTGGTAAAAGATCTTCGCGCCAGCGAACGCCTGCCAGGGGTCGAGCGGGTATGGTTGCCTGGCGAGCAAAGCCATGCAAAACGCTTAGCCTACGCCACGCAAGGGATACCGCTTGCGCCTATTCTGGTTGCAGATTTAAATACATTGGCGACTGAGCTTGGTGTCGCCGCACTCACTGTTTAACTTTTGGATATCTTATGAACCTAAGCCCCTTATCAGCCTGTTCGTTAAAAGGCGACGCTTTCTCAACACGCTGGTTAAAAGGTCTAGCGCTTGCATTGCTAGCTTTCGCCTTTTTTGGTGTCGTGCAAGCGCAAGACAGCTACCCAAATAAACCCATCCGCATGATTGTGCCCCTGGCCGCAGGCAGCGCTGTCGATGGCGCGGCGCGCCTGTTAACGGCCAAGATGGCGCAGAACATGGGGCAACCCATCGTGATTGAAAATATAACGGGGTCCTCTGGGCTGATTGGGGCAGACCGTATCGCCAAAGCGGCGCCCGATGGCTACACGATTGGTGGCGTCAATGACAGCGTCTTGACGATGCTGCCGCACATTTATTCAAACATCCCCTGGAACGCACTCAAAGACTTTGAGCCGATTTCACTGGTGGCGACGATCGAGTGGGGCATCGTGGTGGCAGACCAGTCGCCTTATAAAACCCTAAATGAGTTTATTGCGGCGGCCAAAGCGAACCCAGGCAAACTTAACTATGGCTCAGGCGGCAGCGGCAGCCCGCAACACATCGCCATGGCACTGTTTGCGCAACGCACTGGCATCGATCTGGTGCATGTGCCTTACAAAGGCGCCACGCCTGCTGCCATCGCGGCGGCTGCAGGGCAAGTTGAGGTCACTTACCAAGGCTTGGGCACAGTCACCTCGCTGATCCAGGGCGGCAAATTACGCCTGCTGGCCGTCTCGACTCCCGAGCGTCTTGCACAGTATCCAGCGGTACCAACCGTGGTGCAAGCGGGCATCAGCGACTTTTTCTTTAACTCTTGGTTCGCGATGATTGCGCCTGCAGGTACGCCCAAACCTATCATCGACAAGCTGAACGCCGAGATGCAAAAAGCACTCACCGATCCGCAGACACGTGAGCGCCTGATTGCCTTAGGCGTAACGATCCGCGGTACCAGCGCCGCTGAGTTTGGCCAGGCCACACAAAAGCAATATGCCTTGTATGGCAAGCTGATTAAAGATAACAACATTAAGGCGGATTAAGGCGAATGACCATAACGCCGGCTCAACGCTCCGCTTATATCGACGCGCAGCGCGGGCTTGCAGCCTTGTTGGTGATTTGAGTGCACGCGACAGACGCTTTTATGCAATTGCCTACGCCACCGACAGGTGGTCTGCTCTAAAAATTTCAGCGGCAGTCGATACCGGGCGCATTGGGGTGATACTGTTTTTTGCCATCAGCGGCTTTGTGATCCCCTCGAGTTTGCGAGCAGTTGGCAATCAAACGGCCTCAGACTTGCTGCGAGTCTTTTTTATCCGCAGAGTCTTCAGGCTGTATCCAGCCTATTGGGTGTCGGTCGTGGCTGCAGCCCTGCTTGGGCTGTTCTTGATGACGCCCTTCTCGCTTCAGACTATGTTGTTAAATTTGACAATGATTCAGAGCGTATTCGGTACGCCAGACGTTTTGGGGGACTCTTTTTTTTGCTGGCACGATCGCGCACTAGCTGACGGCACTCAGCACTTCTCTCGGATGGTTCTAGTCGTCTTTATTTTGTTTGCGCTAGGTATCTGTGCCGCGCCCCCACTCACTTGGATATTTTACGCGTACTTACCAAGCGCTTTGGCATCAAAATTATCAGTATTTGTGCCGCCGGTATCTCTAGGGCTAGGCTTGTTTATCCTGCTGTCGACAAAACTAAAGCTCAATCATCGTATCAGCACCTGGTTAGGCGAAATCAGCTATTCCATGTATCTGTTCCATCCCGTTGTGTTTTACACGCTCTTTGTGCCGCTGCGCGATCGTCACTTACCTTGGCTTGCCGATGCCCACCTCGCAGTGTATTTACTACTTTCTGTCCTGGGCACGATTGCGCTCTCAGCCCTCATTTATTACGCGGTCGAAAAGCCTATGATGAGGCTAGGTCGCAGGCTATCCGGCACACTGTTTGCGAGAAGCTTATGATGTCTCTTCACCTTTCAGGATAAAACCTCATGCGCTTGAATCGTTACTTAAATTCCTTGCTGGCGATCTTGGCTCTTGGCATGGGCGTTTCTGCACCCGCGCTGGCACAAGACTCGTACCCATCCAAGCCCCTTAAAGTCGTCGTGCCGTTTCCGGCCGGCGGCGCCACTGATATCTTGACGCGCGCAATTACAGAGAAACTTGCCGCGAAGCTTGGGCAGTCGGTGGTCATCGAAAACAAGCCAGGCGCAGGCGCCAATATCGGTGCGGCCTACGTTGCCAAGGCGGCTCCAGACGGTTACACCATCCTGATGGGTTCAATTGGCTCGCACTCGATCGCAGTGAGTTATTACAAGGACCCTGGTTATCAATTCAAAAGGGATTTGACCGCGATCTCGACTGCCGGCACCTTGAGTAATATCGTTGTGGTGAGCAATGAGTTGCCAGTCAAAAGTTTAGCCGAACTGGTCGCGCTGGCCAAAAAAGAGCCGGGCAAACTCACCTGCGGATCCTCGGGCACGGGTGGCTTGATCCACTTAACCTGCGAGATGTTCAAAGTCGCGGCGGGCATTGACGTCTTACATATCCCCTACAAGGGCACGTCGCTTTTAATGCCTGATCTTATTTCGGGTCGGGTCACGATGGCGCTTGATACCTTGCCACCTTATTTGCCGATGCTCAAAGACGGTAAAGTGCGTGCGCTTGCTATCACCACGGCTAAACGCTCGGCCCTGATGCCTGACTTGCCCACGATTGCCGAATCGGGCTATCCAGGTTTTGAATCGGTTGCAAGCTACGGCTTCTTTGCGCCAACGGGTACGCCACCTGCAATCATCGAGCGCTTAAATCGCGAGATCAACGCGGTTCTGGTTGACCCTGAACTCAAAGCCAAGTTAGCACAGCAGGCCATTGAGGTTGCAGGCAGCACCCCTCAAGCACTCGCTGCCTTTGTGGATGGCGAAATCGCCAAATGGGCCACTGTCATGAAGGCCAGCAATATTCAGCGCGAATAGGCATTGCTAGCGAGATCTCTGCCCCCGGCTAGCCCCTTGAGCGACACCCGCTAAGTCGGCTTCGCCGGTGCAGACCGCACTGGATCGCGCCATAGCAGCAGTGGTGGCAACACCAGTAACCAAGCGATCCGAGCCTGATAACGATGATGCGGCTTTGATAGCGCACCGGTCGCAAACGCGTTGGCCGCGACACCGAGCCAAAGCATCAGAATAAAACTGACCACTGATTTAGTGTGCTGACGATCAAGCTGGGCGTTCGGTGGCTCACGGTCTATTGCTGCCTTCGTTTGCCGACCGCTCAGGCGTGCGTTGCGCTTGCGCCAGGCATTGAACAGTAAATAAAATCCAAACATCACAGAAAAATAAAACACCCACACATTCACACGACTAAACCAAACCGCATCTGCAGCAAGCGTATCTTTCATTTGCCGTGATTCATTCAAGCGCTCAAACTCTGCAGCAGAAAAATGCTGGCGAACACTTTGAGCAACCGTCACATCTAAGTGATCAGGATGCAAGGTGTCGCCCAACTGAATCATCCACAACTGCTCGGCCATGTTTTTCAGGCCAGACAGCAAGACCGGCCATGGCCTGGTACGTAATACATAGGACACAATCTCTGAGGCCTCTGGCGCCAGACCGATCGGCCCGCCTGGGTGGCTCCAAACAGGCCCCTGACCGTTCCATAAAAAATCATCGCTATCTGTGGGTAAACGATCGACCCAAGCGCAGAGATACCAGTTTTTTTGCGCGCAATATTTTTCAAGAATCTCTTTGGTGTTGCCATCGCCCGACAGGCGCGCAAGCATAAAGACCGATCCATGCGGCGAGATTGTGGCTTTTTGAAAGGCATAAAGATTGGTGCCAAGCAAAATCACGATAGCACCAACCAAGGGCAAGGCTGCGACGCTTAAACGACGCCAACTCAGACACAGCACGCCAAACACACACGCGGCGGCAATCACAAGATGCGAGAGGTGAACCGCGATCGCCAAGGCACCCAGCAGCACCAGCCAAGCACTCTCAACGCGCGTCAAGCGCGTCGAAAACCCCAATAAAAAGATACATAACACTGCCATTGCCGCAAAAATATCGGGCATCAGAAAGCTCACGAACCACGGTGCTGTACTAAATAGCGCAAGTGCACCGCACGTCAACAGATGACGCTTGCCCACGGACCAGCCTGCTGTCGGTGCTGTCGATGGGCGCGAGTCAGTCGCGTCAACGAGCCTGTGCTCAGGCATCAGAGCAACAACGACTAGCCAAAGTAGGTGCGAGACCAGCAGGGCCTGAGCGACAACCACTAGCCAAAGCGTTTGCCAGGCATGAAACAAAAGGATTAAAGGCCCATAGACAAAGGGCTTATCCCAATTCATAAAACCGGCCACGGGCTGCGAGATGAACACATGCGAGTCGCTGTAGGCCAGCGGATAGCCGTTATAGATGGCTGGCCATAGTAAAAACAGACCGCCGACCACTACACAACAAATCTGGATATATTTTGAATTCATCAACATTTTCAATCGGTTAAATATTGCTATCCCATCTGGATGTAGCGTATAAATCACTTAAGATGTACTAATTTGAATCGCTAAGATATACTATGCTGCCTTGAGGTAATCTACAGATGCCGCTCCCACGCTCAATCCCTGCGGGCCAAACGCAGTTCACTGCGCAACGCTACCAAAGCTTGCTCGAGCAACGTGGGCACCGCGTGCCCGTAAGCTTAAAAAAACTCGCCGCGCAAGTCGATGCCCAACCTGAGTTGCTGTTGGCGCAAATCCAATTGCTTGAACRTGCACGCCTCGTCACGCAGGCCGATTACCTGACCATTCGCACGGCGGCGCGTCTCAGGGTGCTGAGGGGTTCGGGGCAAACCTTAGCACGAACCCCTTACGGCAACGTCGAGGCCGACCGACAACGCCTGAAGCGCACTCAACAAAAGCTGCAACACACTCAGGCGCATGAGCAAGCGATTCAAAGCTGGGCAAACGGCGGGCGCTTTGCGGTGTATTCAGCGGTCATGAAAGAGCTGCCCGCGGGCCAGGTCATTTTGGCCGATCAGCTGTTAATGGATTTAATGAATAAGCAGCCCTATCTTGACGCCGCACAATACCAACTGATGCTGTCGTTGGCACTGAAGCCAAAGCCTTAAACCAAACGCAGCATCCAACCATGACGATCAGGCAAGCGCCCCGACTGAATATCGGTGAGCTCTTGCCGCAGAGACATGGTGAGCTTTCCGGCGGGTGCGTTTTCGTCACCCGCAATAAAGCCTCGACCCTTGAGTGCAGCAATCGGCGTTACCACCGCAGCCGTGCCACAGGCAAACGCCTCTGTGACTTCACCCGAGGTCACACCGTCGCGCCACTCATCAATGGTGATTTTGCGCTCTTGAACTTTATGGCCGCGGTCGCGCGCAAGTTGGATAATGCTCATGCGTGTCACGCCTTCAAGAATGCTTCCGGTCAATTCGGGCGTCACGAGCGTGCCATCTTTGAGCACCAAAAATACATTCATCCCACCAAGCTCTTCGATGTACTTACCTTCTTGCGAATCTAAAAACAAAACCTGTGGACAGCCGTTTTCGTAAGCTTCTTGCTGAGGCAAAAGCGAGGCTGCGTAGTTACCCCCACACTTGGCTGCACCTGTACCACCATAGGCCGCACGAGAGTGATCTTCAGCTAACCAAATCATCACAGGTGCAACGCCCTTGGCAAAGTAAGGGCCTGCAGGGCTCGCGATCACATAGTAGGCCGCACGGTGCGCCGAACGCACACCTAAAAAACTTTCATTAGCAATCATGAAAGGCCGAAGATACAAGCTCATTTCGCCCGCACCTGGCACCCAGCTGGCGTCTGCGTTAACGAGTTGCTTGATCGACTCAAGAAATAAATCTGTCGGTAGCGGCGGCAAGGCCAGACGCTTTGCCGAGCGTTGCATCCGCGCAGCGTTTTTTTCAGGTCGGAACGTCCAGATTGAATCGTCGGGGTGACGATAGGCTTTCAGGCCTTCAAAGATCTCTTGGGCGTAATGCAAGACCGACGAAGCCGGATCAAGCATTAAGGGGCCGTAAGGCTTAAGCGCGGCATCATGCCAACCTCGCTCTAAGATCCAGTCAATCGATACCATGTGATCGGTAAAGTACCTACCAAACCCGGGGTTCGCGACGATCGCTTCTCGTTCGGCCTGAGGGGTGGGCTGCGAAGACTTGGTCGATTGAAAAGCAAGAGGAGATTGTGCGGTCATGGCAAGGTTCAAGTGATTGGATATCTGTTCACTTGATTATAGCCATGAGACTGACAATTACCTTAATCGCGCTCTTGCAAACGCAACCTGCGCTCTTGCTCTTCGCGGCGGGTGTCTTCGATTTCTTGCATTAAGCCGACCATATCAACGGGTGTCGTGTCGGCCGCCACAAAGCCCGTTAGGGGGGTCTCAGGCGTCAAGGTACCAGCCACATACTGTTGCCAGATTTCTTTGGCATAAGCCGTTGTCAGCAACTGAGGGGCAAACTGACCGAAGTAAACGGCCAGATTTTGAACGTCGCGCGACAGCATTGCAGCGGCTTCGTTATTACCCGCCGCATCCACTGCCTGCGGCAAATCAATAATCACTGGCCCGTTGGCCGCCATCAAAATATTATATTCAGACAGATCGCCATGGATCACCCCGGCGCACAGCATACGGACGACCTGCTGAATCAGATACGCGTGGTGCTCAAGCGCCGACTCTGCGGTCAGTTCAACGTCGTTCAGGCGGGGTGCCACTTGACCATCAGCATCTGTGACGAGCTCCATTAACAGGACACCATCCGTGCAAATATAGGGCTGTGGGACCCTCACCCCAGCGTTTGCCAAGCGAAACAACGCATCGACCTCAGCGTTTTGCCAAGCTTCTTCTTGCATTTGTCTGCCGTAGCGTGTGCCTTTTTCCATGGCGCGCGCCTGACGACTATTTTTGACTTTGCGCCCTTCGGTGTAGGACACCGCGTTTTTGAAGCTGCGTTGCTTGGCGTCTTTGTACACCTTGGCACAACGCACAGAGTCGCCACAACGCACCACGTAGACCGTGGCCTCTTTTCCGCTCATGAGTTGACTGAGCACTTCGTCGACTAGGCCTTCTTCTACCAAGGGCGCAAGGCGTTGCGGAACTTTCAATGACTACTCCGTAAAAGCTTGCCTCTTAGGAAAAAAGGAGACCGTCTGTAGGGCTCCAGGCGAGGCAAGTACCTATACTTTACCTGATTGAGCGAAAAGCCCCGTCTCGGCCATGCGCCCTAGTGGCGCCAACGGCGGTAGTCGTGGTGGCGGTGGTGGCGGTGGTGGCGCGGATACCTGACGGCCGGCACGACTACGGTTGGGTAGGGGGCCGCGTACACGGGATACGCAGGTCTGTACGCGTACCCTGAACCATACCCGTAACCATGCGCCGCCTCCTGAGGGCCATAGGCCACACAACCTGTCAGCAACAACAACACCCCAACAACCATACCGCGCAAGACTCTCATGTTGTACTCCTCTGTTGAGTGAAACTGAGGAGTAGCGTAGAGCCGTTAGATGCCCAGCGTAAGGGGCAAGGGCAAGACTACTTGTTTCGATCGATTTCAGGTGCTTTCAGCCTGTTCTTGACCGCTCTACCGGGTCGCCAGTGCCGCCTCGACCGCCAGCGCCACTGCCGCCAATGCCGCATCGTCACCCCTCACCGACGACAACATCAAACCGACTGCCTGCTCGCCAGCATGGTGGCAAGGCAAGCTAAACGAGCAGCCGTCCAAAAAGTTGAAAGCAAACGTGTTGCGCAACATCTGGCCATTCGCCTTAAAAAAAGCTTCGTCCGAGGCTTCAAGCTTCGCGATCTCTGGCGCAATAATTGGGGTGGTTGGGCAAAGCACCGCATCAAACCCTTCGAGCGCACGTTCAACTCTTGCAATCCAACCCAAGCGGTTATCGAGCATGGCAAGATACTGCTGCGCGGTCACCGGCGCGCCCAACGCAATACGGGCTGCCACGCGGTGATCAATGCCTTCTTTGGACTTGGTCAGCCGCGCGTGATGCACGGCATAAGCCTCAATCGGTGATAGCCCACCTGGGGCATTGAGCTTAGGAATTTCAGCCAACTCAGCCAACGGGATCTCAATGATCTGCGCACCTGCAGCCGACAGTGCCGAGACGCTACGTGCAAAGGCCTTTGCCACGGTGTCATCCAAGCCATCTAGCAAGGTCGTTTGCGGCAGCGCAAAACGCATACCAGACAAGGGCCGGCGTTTAACCTTCAACAGTGCCCCCGAGAGCACACCGTCGACGATCAGGCAATCTTGCACACTGCGCGTCATGGCGCACGCGGTGTCTAACGAACGGGCAAGCTCGAGCGCCCCCGTCAGCGGCACACGAAACTGAGAACTTTTAAAACCGACGATGCCACACAGCGCTGCAGGCACACGAATCGAGCCACCCGTATCCGACCCAAGGCCTGCCACGGCCAACCCCAGTGCCACTGAGACCGCCGCACCCGAAGACGAGCCGCCTGGCACACGTGCAACCCGAGTATCAGTAGGATTGACGGGGGTACCGTAGTGGGGGTTGATGCCGATCCCTGAAAAAGCAAATTCGGTCATATTTGTTTTGCCAATAATGGCCGAGCCGGCAGCACGCAGTCGCGCAATCACCGGGGCATCATGCGTTTGCACCGGTTCGCCTTTGCACACGATTGAACCTGACATCGTGGTTTCGCCTGCCACACCATAAAGGTCTTTGATCGAAACAGGCAAACCGGCCAAGGCGGGTTGCTCAAGCCCTGCAGCCTGCGCCGCATCGGCTTGACGCGCCACCGCAAGCGCCGCCTCTGGATACAGCTTGGTGAAGACACTTTTAGCCGAAGTGTGCTGAGCGTTCTCTAAAGCCTGCGCGACCAGCGCTTCGCGAGTGGTTTCACCGCGAGCAAGACGGACGTTGAGTTGATCGATGGTTTGCGTGATTTGGGTCATGATGGATGAGGAAAAAGTTAGAGAAATTAATTAAGCTACCAGCGGCAGCACATCAACCGAGTAACGATGTTTGATGCTGCGCTTGCGCCGTGGGTCACGGATTTCAAGCTCCATTTGAGCAGCAGCCCGTATCCCCTCGCCCTTTGCGTTTGGGATTGCACCCAGTGTGCCGCATGAAACAAAACTACCTTCGTCAATGTGGGGGCCCACGAAGCAGCCATCACGCAACGATTCAAGCGGTCGAATCGAGCCGAATATGCCCTTCTGATAGTCAACCCACTTGCCATCTTCAAAAATACGCGAGATCAGTTCGAGTTCGTCTTGGTAGGCCGAGACGTCCGACCAGCGCCACGCCGCAGCACCCGTCGGCTTAGGGCACAACTGTTTAGACACAGCAATCGAATAGGTTTCAACACGACGGTCGGTGTGATCGGAGCCAACAGTCAGCCACCATTCGCTCTCTGCGTAAAACAACACCGGCTCAACCTCGCCTGAACTATCGGGGCCCACCACTTCGATCGTTTCGGCTTGCGTGAGCAGCAACGCACTACCACGGTAATAGAGCGGCACCGTCGAGGGCGCCGGCACACCAATTAAACCAAGCTCATGAATGTGGTGCTCGATCGCCGCCGCATCACGCCCTGTCCAGCCGGCAATCACATAATGCCTTGGGGAAACCGCGGCCAGCGTTGTCGTAATCGTGCCATCGGCACCCACAGCTTCGCACGAAAAATACAGGTGAGGTTTAATCATGACGACTCGAAAAATAAGAGCATTAAAAATCTTAAGATAAGACCGCAGGTAACCACAGAGCGATCGACGGAAACACCATCAAAATAACAATAGCCAACATATATACGAACATAAACGGCATCACACCAGAAAAAACATCGGTGATGGGCCCCGACTGTCGTCGCATGCCTTGCAAGACGTAAAGCACCGTGCCATCAGGCGGGCTAATCATCGCGATCTCGACCAGCATCGTAATCACCACACCAAACCAAATTGGATCGTACCCCAACGCCTTGACCACCGGAAACAGCAAGGGTACGGTACAGATGACCATCGAGAGGCCTTCCATGAAAGTGCCCAAGGCCAGGTAAAAGCCAATGATGACCAACATGATTGCCCAACCCGGTAAAGGTAGCCCGGTTAAAAACTTTGCCAACATTTGTGGCACGCCCAAAGCCGACAAAATGTAATTCAACACGTAGGCGCCAAACAAAATCAACGCGATCATCGAGGTGGTGCGTGCTGTCGCATGCAGCGACTCTGAGATCATTTTCCAGTTGAGTTTGCGATCAACCAGCGCCAGGATCAAACTACCTGCAACGCCAAGCGCTGCGGATTCAGTCGGGGTAGCCAAACCCGCATAAATGGTGCCCAACACGAGCCCGATTAACAAGGTCGTTGGCAATAAGTCTGACAAACTCGCGACCTTATGCCGCCAGGTGATGCCCATCGCGCTTGGGTCAGCCCGTAACTTGAGCTTGTAGCTGTAGTAAAAAATTACCGAAATAAATAAGAAAACGACCAAAATACTAGGTCCTATCGCCGCGATGTATAGGGCTCCCACCGAGGTCTCAGTAATCAAACCATAAATAATGAACGTAATACCAGGTGGAATCAGATTGCCCAAAGCTCCGCCCGCAGCGAGCGAACCTAATACCAATTTTTGTGGGTAGTGACTTTTTTCAAAATACGGCAAGGCCACCGAGCCCATTGTTGCTGCCGTTGCCACGCTTGAACCCGCCACCGCAGAAAACACCCCGCAGGCCAAAATATTGGTGTGCAACAAACCGCCGGGCAAACGTCCCATCCAGACATTCAAGCCACGATACAAACGCTCAGACAAACCGGCGCGCAGCATGATCTCGCCCATCAATAAAAACAGCGGCACCGACACCAACACAAAATTGGTCGAGGGCGCCCAAATCATCTCACCCAGAAAATTCCAAAACGGACGGTCTGAAAGGGAAAAACCCGCCAACAACGCAAGCGAGGATAGTGCGGCCCCAACATAAATACCACCTGCAAAAAAACCGGCGAACGCCGCCAACACCGCCAGCAGCGCCCACCAAGGCACGGTCGTTGCCGATAATGCCGCGGCGCTATCGGCACCGCCAAACAAGCTGGCACCACCAATCACGAGTGCCATGATCACAATGAATACGATTGCAATCATTTGCTGCCTAGTTTGTGGGTAGATGAAAAGCCAGGCGTCTGCATATGTGCCTGAGCCTCGGCAACTGCCTCGAGGGTTTCGGCGGCTTCATCTTCGTAGGTACGCGCCATCAAGGCGCGATCCATCGTAACAAGATCACCACGCAGTAGTTGTGCAACCGAGCGCAAAGCCAGTGCAACCGCTGCGAGCAATAACAATATAAAGCCTGCTGCCCACACCCCTTGTGGAAGCGCTAAGGGCGTGCGCAAGGTAGTGAGGTCGGTTGCATTAAACGCAAACGAATCTTTGGCAATTGAAGCCGCACCGTACACATAGAACGCGGTTGACAGAACTAAGGCGAGCAGTGAGGCAAAATGCAACCACACGCGCACACGCAAGGGCATTCGCTGCACCAATACATCGATGCGCACATGACCCCTTTCAAACAATGTGCCAGCCAACCCCCAACTCATACCAACGGCCATCAGATAACCCGTCAGTTCGATGGTGGATTCGGTTGAAAAGCCCAGAAACTTTCGGGCAAAAATATCAAAACAGATCAGCACCGTGATCAGTAGATAGCAAAAACCCGCTACCCACATCGCACGGCGACTGAGCCATTCAAGACCTCGATACATGACTACTTACCAGCGATGTACTTGACACCTGTGATGGGTGCAATCACCTCGTTGTACACCACACCGCAACGGTCGCCGCAACGCTTGACCCAGGCTGGTAAGACTGCTTCAGCCAGACTGGTCTGAATCATGCCGGCCTCATTTGACTGTGCCTTGACTTCAGCCATGGGCTTTTTGACCAGCGTGGCCAATTTGCCCGAGCAACCTGCTGCACGGCCAACGTTACACGCCACCCCGTCCTCAGTTGCATCTTCGCCAAGTTTCCACTGGGCATTTTCAATTGCGGCAAAGGTCTTTTCGAACTCAGCACGAATTGACGGTTCAAGTTTGTTCCACCAGGCTAAGTTCACAAAGTAACCAGCGGTCGACCATGATAAAGATAAGGTGTAAAGATGTGTTGTGACCTCGGGCCACTTCACGCCATTACCCGAACCCGAGCCAGTAATACCGCAATCGACCGTACCGCGCTCGAGCGCTGTGTAGACCTCGCCAAAGGCCAGCGATACAGGTTGTCCGCCCAGCGCTTTGATCAGGTCACCCGCAGAAGGCCCGTTAATGCGAACTTTCAGGCCTTTCAGATCGGCTAACGAGGCAATTGGCTTTCGGCAGAACAACATCTGGCCTGAAAACGGGTAGGTTGCAACCAGTTTGATCCCAAGCTTTTCGAGCTCTTTATTCGCAACCGGCATCATGGCATCAGCAACTCTGCGCGCTTGCTTGATACTTGGATTCAAGCCCGCCAAATCAAGGCCGTCAAGCATGGGCACATCGCCCGATACCGTGGTGAGCGGGCCCGCTGCGATATCAACTTGACCCGAACGCACCAGCCTCAAGACTTCAGGGCCATTGACGTTGCGCTCTGGCCAAGAAGATAAAGTGATCTCAACGCGGCCGTTGGTGGCAGCTTTGAGCCCATCGCGCAACATAGGTTGATCCACCTGGGTGTACTGCGGGAGAGTGGGCGAAACCTGAGTGATGGCTTGCACTGCAATCTTGGGCCCAGTTGCAGCCGTTTGGGCCGACACGCTCGATAGCTGCATTGCAGCGCACAGGGCTGTGACTATCATTGATCGATTTAACACGTTCATCTATAAGCTCCTAAAAATATGACACAACGATAAGAGAGAAATGGTTAAAAACTTGCCAAACTACTGTTGCTTAAATCAGTCACGAGCATTGAACCTGGTGCGTGCGTCAAACAAAAGGTAGGCTTCATCGCCATTGCGACCGATTGCGGCGTCACGCCACAGGCCCAAAACACGGGCATCTCATCATCATGGATGGTGACCGACTCACCAAAATCAGGTTTGTTGATATCTTGGATACCAATCAAGTGCGGCATGCCGATATGCACCGGCGCACCGTGCACACTCGGAAACCGCGAAGTGACCTGCACGGCACGCACAATATCAGCCGGGCGCATCGGGCGCATCGACACCACCATCGGGCCGTGAAACACACCCGCCGGCGTGGTTGCAATATTGGTGCGATACATGGGGACAGTGCRCTGCTCTTGGATATGCCGTAAAGGAATTCCGGCTTCAATCAACGCCTGCTCGAACGAAAAAGAGCATCCCAAGACAAAGCTCACCAGATCGTCGCGCCATTGGCTGGCGATATCGTAGGGTTCATCCACCAACAAGCCGTCTTTGTAGACACGATAGCGGGGGATGTCATAACGAATATCAACATCTTCGCCAAGGCTGGGCAACATTGGGTTGCCTGGCTCAGAAACCGCCAAGATTGGACAGGGTCGCGGATTACGCTGACAAAACAACAAAAAATCGCTCGCCAAGTCTTTGGGTAAGACCATCAAGTTGCCTTGCACGTTACCTGGGGCGACACCTGCCGTATGACCGCGTGCCTCACCGCTGCGGCTACGTAACCGGGCTTGATGGCCGGGGTTAACGGCTTGTGCAGACAGTGCCGCTTGACTCACCGCTTTTGGAATACTCAGGTCGTTCATCCGCGCACCTTTTGGTAAATAAGAATCACTCGCAACATCGATCAAACTACGCAAAGGAGACACACTTAAAACAGCCGTAGTGCCCCGTTTGTCTGAATATGCAGCGAGGTCTTGAGTGTGGCTTGCTAGTAGTTCGGAGTCAAGTATTTAGTGACGGCTGCGAGCTAGGACGTCAGGCGCCCGAAATAGGTCTGAATGACGCTCTAGCCCACGTCGACCTGCTACGATAAGCACTCAATTTTTTTCAGAGACCGAACCATGGCAAATTCTAAACCTGCGAAGCTCCACGAACGCCTGAAACAACCCGGGTTGGTGACCGCTCCCGGCGTCTACGACATGGTGTCATTACGACTAGCCGACAGTTTTGGTTTTGACGCCCTGTATATGACGGGCTTCGGTGCAGTCGCCTCGCATTTGGGCTTACCTGATGCAGGTCTGGCAACCTATAGCGACATGGTCGGTCGGGTTGGCGCGATGGCCAAAATGGCGCGCACTCCCTTGATTGCAGACGGCGATACCGGCTACGGTGGTTTATTAAACGTGCGGCACACCGTGCAAGGCTACGAACTAGCAGGGGCTTCGGCGATTCAACTCGAAGATCAAGAATTTCCTAAAAAATGCGGTCACACGCCGGGTCGCCGAGTCATCCCGATGGCAGATATGGTCAAAAAAATCAAAGTCGCCGCCGAAGCTCGTCAATCAAAAGACTTTTTAATTATTGCGCGTACCGATTCACGCACCACGCTGGGCTTGGATGAGGCTCTGCGACGCGCGGAGGCCTATGCCAAAGCTGGTGCAGACATTTTGTTTGTGGAATCCCCTGAAACCGAAGAAGAAATGCGCAAGATTGGCGCGTCGTTTGATTTGCCGTTGTTGGCGAATATGGTCGAAAAAGGTCGCACCCCGGTCTTGAGCAAGGCCGATCTTGAAGCACTCGGTTTTAAATTGGCGATATTTCCGGTTACAGCCCTCTTGGCAGGTGTCCACGCCATGACGCAGGTTTATCAACATTTTAAAAGTACGGGTTCCTCTACGGGCAACGCCATCGAGCTCTACGACTTTACTGACCTGACCAAGCTAATGGGYTTTGAAGATGTTTGGGAGTTTGACAAGCGTCACGCCGACTAGACCCGATCAAAACCAAAATTGACCACACTGCCTGCGCAACATCTAAGCCGTCAAGGCGATAAAATAGTCGCTAGACAGGCTCAAAGTTGCTTTGCTCAAATCGTTTTTTTATTTTTAGGATACCGCTATGAAAACTACACGTCGCCAATTTATGATTTATTCAGCAAGTGGGCTGGCAACACTATCGCTTGCACAACAAGCTCAGGCTCAAGCGCTGATTGCAGAGACCGAACCGCAAGCCGTTGCCTTAGGATACAAAGCATTAGCCACCGCCGTAGACAAGGCTAAATTTCCCAAATACGCTGATGGTCAGATCTGCGCAAACTGCACACTTTATCAAGTGAAATCACCAGAAGCTGGCGGCTGTGCGGTCTTGCCAGGCAAGCTTGTTGCTGCCGCCGGTTGGTGTAACGTTTACGTCAAAAAGGCGTAAGTACACATTGACAGAAAAACCGCTGCGCTGCAGCGGTTTTTTTTTNGGTTCTTACAGGAATGACTCGGCCTGAACAAACCGATTCGTCACAGCGCTGCGTCAACTCAATACGCTGAATCTCGTATCAGTCTGCGCAATGCAATCCTACGATGGACTCTTTATTGAGCCACCACGCGCGCGTCGGTGCCTGCACCTTCGATGTAAACCTTTTGGCCGACATGAAAGTTACCTGTCGGTTGCGTCACGGTGACTAACACACCGCTGCTGGTACGAACAAAAATTTGTTGGCCAGCAATTGGCTTTTCGTAATGTTTTTGGATTTCGTTGCCACCAACAACGCCGCCCACCGCACCAAGCACCATCGCCACAGCCTTGCCTGTGCCCGAACCGATCAGCGCGCCCACACCCAAACCACCTAGTGCGCCAATCACAGCCCCAACGCCGGTCTCGTGATTATTCGCAATTTGCGTTGCGCTGATTTGTTGGATAACACCCGAACGAATTTCGAGCGGCACGCTAGGCGTCGTAGGCGCACAAGCGGTCAAACCTAGCGTGAAAAGAACGGTGACTGTAACTGCGACGAATCTTTTAAACATAAGGGGTCTCGGTTGAAGGGAAAAAAATTCGGGAAATTGACAGAACAAAAGTGGATACAAGACTTGAGAAAATGCACAAATCTCTAGAAAACGAGCGTTTTTATAAAATAAGCGACTTCGAGTTGTAAAAAAACCGCACGAACATTCGTTAAAAACAACGTTAACAGTTTGCAGAGTGTACTTCCAAGTTTTGATTTTTCACAGTAATTCAGCAACGCAATGGTCGGGATTTGCTCAGCCAAAAGACCACGATTGCGGTGCACTCGGCCCCTTATTTCTTCGCCCAACGCGGCGATGCTTCACGAATACGTATGATGAAAAAACATATCACACTGCTCTGCCAGGCCCTCGCCAGCGCAACTGTTTCGGCGCAACAAGCACCGGCGGCCACCACCACCGAGAAATTTGTCACGACGTGTGCCAACACAGCAAACGTGGCGGCTCAAAACTTTTGTCATGGCTACGGCCAAGGTGTCTACGAAACCTATCTCGTTACGCGCCATCCTAAAAACGCCCCTGACTTTATTTGCGCGCAAACCGCTACCCTGACACGCCAACAACATATTGATAACTTTATCAAATGGTCAGCCGCGCATCCACAGTTCAAGCAGGCCTCCGCATCAGATACGATTTTGCGCTATTTGGGCGAGACGTTTCCTTGCAAACGCTAAAAACCTTTTGGGTTTTTGGCACGATGTCTGACATGGTTACATTTAAGGATTGATGATGAAAAAAATTCTATTAGCTTTACCCGTTTGCGCTGCACTCACGCTGGGCGGTTGCTCTAACATGAACAACACGCAACAACGCACCCTCTCGGCAGGTGCGATTGGCGCGGCCGCAGGTGCCATCGGCACGTATGTGTACGACAAGCATCAGCAACCAAAGTCTAACGAAGTGAATTGACCTTAGCTTGATTTTTCCAGCGACGGTGCACCCACCACCACTGCTCTGGGTGCCTCACAATGGCTAACTCAAGCGCCTGATTAAAGGCGCGCGTGTTGCGCCTGATTTCTGCACCTACGTCGTCATCTTTGATGGGTGCGAGTGGGGGTAAAAATCGCAAAACGTGCGTGCCATCGGGTTCCCGCCATGAGGCGGCCGGCAGCACCGGTGCACCCGTTGCCAAGGCAATCAGCGCCATGCTTTTGTAAGTGCCCGCGGCATAACCAAAAAACTCTACCTCAATGCCCTCGGGTCGCCTGGCATATTGGTCGAGCGGAAACACGATGGCATCACCACGCTCAAGTGTCTCAATAATCTCTTCAAGAGAACCTCGACGGCCCACTACGCCAAAACCGGCTTTTTTAAAACGATTCGTCAGTAAGTCGCTTAGCCATATGGGTTTAATGGGACGACGCAAAAAATGAATGCGGCCCTTGATCTGCGGAAAATGTTCGATTCCGGCAACGGTCGAGACCTCAAAATTACCAAAATGCCCAGTCAAAATCAGCACACCCTTGCCGGCCTCGAAAGCCTGAATCATCTCGGGTACACCTTCGACTTTCACAATCTCTTTCTTTTGCTGCGCCGACAAAAATCTAAATTGTAATAATTCTTTGAGCAACTTGAGTAAGTGCCCGTAATGCGCTTGCGCGAGCAATTTGATCTGCTGCTGACTCACCTGCGCACCGTAGACACGATTTAAATTCTCTAAGATCACCTGACGGCGATAAGGCAGCCAACGATAGGCAAACTGACCTCCTCGACTTGGCTCGATGATTCTGGGCACGCGCAGCGCCACTGCAGTCGCCGACACGGGCGTGTGCGTCAAAGACAACTTGATTTCGGCCACCAAATGCAGACCCAGCACAATTTGAGCCGTCTGACTGGCAACCACCTGCGGCGCGCCATAAGCATCGCGCACCACCGAGAAATCCATTGCTGTGATGGTATTGAGGGCGGTCTCACGCGGAAACAGTTTTAAACACGCCTCTTTCGCGGCAAAGCGCGCGGCAAGACTAGCAATCCGCCCGGCGCCCTCACCTGCATCGGCGAGCTCTTGTGCCGAAAACAGTTTTTCTAGATCACCGGGCAAGGCCTCGACCAAGCGGGCAATGCGAGCGATTTCGACCGTATCGACTGCGCAGCCATCGGGCAACGCATCAGGCTGAACAGTCGACGCAACCACTCTATTGAATCGCGCGTAATAACAACGCGCCGTTGGTGCCCGCAAACCCACGGCATAACACCAACACCACATCACTGCGCGGCGCGCGCGTTTGCTTAGACACGTTCAGTCCCTGACACGAATCAGCAAGCTGTTCAAGCGTGGCAATCCCTGGCACCACCTTGCGCCGGCACGCCTCAAGACCTACTGCAACATCTAGTAAACCTGAGGCTGCAAACAGATGCCCGACCGACCATTTAAAACCTGTCACAGGCGGCATATCGGTGCCAAACACCCGCAACAATGCCGCTGTTTCTGAGGCATCGGATTCTTGCGTGCCGTTGCCATGCGCCACAACCATACCGACTTCTGCGGGGGTCAGCTGCGCATCGGCCAAGGCTAATTCAATCGCACGGCTCAGCCCATCTCCATCCGCACGAATACAAAACAAACCTTCGCCTTCAGAGGCATCACCACCCCCCAGGTATTCGCCCAAGACAGTCGCGCCGCGCGCAAGCGCTGAGGCTTCAGTTTCAAGCACCAGAGCTGCTGCCCCTTCGCCAAGCAAACAACCATCATGCCGCTGATCAAAGGGTCGTAAAAGATCTTTACCAATCAAGCCGACCCGGTCAAGATACAACAAGTTTTGCGGCTCAATCGGGGCATCGTGACCGACCGCCACAACGCGTTGTGCATCGCCCTCACGCAGTGCCCAGGCGCTTTCAATCACCGATAAAATCCCGCTTGAAGTGTGATTGGTAATGCAGCCATTTGGCCCTTTAAGCTGATGGCGGATACTGATATGACACAACACGTTATTGGGCAACGACTTGAGCAACCACATCGGGTTGACCATATTCGATAATTCGCCACCAAAGCCCTTCAAATCATTTTTAGTTTCGGCCATCAACGGGAAAAAGTCGTAATTGACTTCAAAGGCACCACCGCCCGAGCCCACATAACAACCGGTTTGATCCGCATATTGCGCGGCAGCGCTCTCATCAAGCGCTTCGCGCCAGGCCGGCAAGCCTGCTTGCTCGATCGCCTGACCACCAGCGTAGATACCAAACACATCCGAACGACGCACCAGCTTGAGCAACTTGCGATCACCGAGCAACTTGCCGCCGTTGTAATCAGGCACTTCGGCGGCCAGACGGCCTTGAAATAGTTCGGCATCAAAGCTAGTGATGGGGGCGATGGCAGAGCGCCCAGCCAACAAGGCTTCAACGATACTGCCAGGATCAGTCCCCGCACCGCAGATCGCGCCATTGCCTGTAATTACGATGCGACTCATAGCGCTCACCGTCCTGAGGCGACAAGCGCCGTCGTGTCTTCGGGATGCCGCAAGGCCAGGCAACTATTACTGCCCCCAAATCCTAAGGAATTTGAAATTGCCATCCCGATACGCTGCGTGCGTGGTCCGTCACGCACAATATTGACGTCGCAGTCGGGGTCGATCTGCTGCAGATTAGCGTTAGGTGGCATCAAGCCGTCGCGAATCGCCAACGCGCAAAGCCCGGCCTCGACCGCACCCGCGGCAGCAATCAGATGCCCCGTCACGCTTTTCGTTGAGCTCACCCCAACGTCGTTGACGCGAGCGCCAAAAACCGCCTTGACTGCGGCGCATTCGCTACGATCATTCATGGGGGTAGACGTACCGTGCGCATTCAAATAATCGATATCAGCGATTTCTGCGCCTGCGTCGGCAATCGCCCGACGCATCGATTGAATCGGTCCGTCGCCAGAGGGATGAGAATCTGTGATGCGATACGACGACAGCGAGTTACCGTCGCCGGCAAGCTCAGCGTAAATGGTCGCGCCGCGCTGCACGGCTGAGTTCCATTCTTCAAGCACTAAAAAGCCCGCGCCCTCACCCAACAGAAAACCGTTTCGGGTCAGGTCAAACGGGCGGCTGGCGCGCTCGGGATGATCATTGTCAGGAGACACCGCCGACAACAGACAAAAACCAGACAAACCAACGGGCGAAATCATTGAATCAAAACCACCCGTTAACACCCGATCGGCTAACCCACGTCGGATCAATCGCATGGCCGTACCGATTGCCTGACCACCCGAGGCGCAGGCGGTATGCACTGTCGAGGCGTAACCTCGAATGCCAAACCGGCGCAACAACAAAGCAATCCCCGCGGTTGACAAACTACGGCTAAAGGCCATGACGTCATTGGCAATCGGCTCACCGAGCAACGCACTGGCGACAAACTCGCCCTCAGGCGCGGCAGCACTTTGTACGGCTGCAATTTCTTGATGCGCCACGGTCATCATGCCCGCCCCCACGACGCAACCCCAACGTGTCGCATCTTGCAAGGTGGGACGCACGCCAGCATCTGCGATCGCCTGATCTGCAGCAGCCAAGGCAAAACGATGCGCTCGGCTCGCGTACTTAAGTAGCTTGCGATCGTCAATCAGTGGCAAATCGTCAAAGCCTTTGACCTCAGCGGCGATACGGGTTGAAAACCCTGACGCATCAAAAATCGTGATGGGCCCGGCACAGCTGCGAGCCGTTTGAATACGCGCCCAGGTTGAGGCAACGTCAAGGCCGGCTGGGGTCACCAGTCCGATACCTGTAATCGCAACGCGACGTCGTGTGGTCATGCAGTTTCTCCGGCAGGCGCAAAATACATCTTGGCACCCGCAATTGTTTTACCCTCGGCCTGAGCAGTCAGCTTGACCATGTAAGGTTCGAGGTCGTCTGAGCCAGGCGCTGCCAACTGAGCCGAC
Organism: Alcaligenaceae bacterium; assembly: GCA_002737415.1. Taxonomy (GTDB): domain Bacteria; phylum Pseudomonadota; class Gammaproteobacteria; order Burkholderiales; family Burkholderiaceae_B; genus Zwartia. Next base: position 42,519 of record NSIQ01000027.1, read on the forward strand.
AGCACCAAGGTGGCACCGGGCGCAGTAAACGCACGCACCTTGACATTGGTAATACGCGTGAGGCGCAGCAATGCGCCGTCTGCGGCTTGGGCGCCCACGCGCAGGGCTAACTGCAACAGCGCATCAAGCAATAAGGTAGCAGGAAACACCGGTCGGCGTGGAAAATGATCTTCAAAAAAAACAGCCTGCTCAGGCACCACCAGCTGCGCCTGAAGGTGCTCGGGGGTCGACGCTGGCAAATCCGTTAAAGCGGCCTGAGCCACGCCCTTGAACGCGCCCACGGCTCGACCCGTGGTGCTGAGCTGAGCAAAGTCAGCCGCGAGTGCGGCCGGATCGTCGAACTCACTAATGTCTAGCATCGAGCCCACAGTATCGGCCAGTTCAAGCACCACACGACCGCTTACCAAGGCATGGCCGCGATACAAAATCGACTCGGCGTCGCAGGATTCGATGTCAACGATGAGTTCGAGGGTGTCGCCGGGCTTAGGCAGCGCAAAAATCTTTGTATCGCCCGCCAAGGCTGCCACCGGACGGTGGCTGAAACCGAGCGCAAACATACCGGCCCAAGCGGCCAGTTGCCCCAGCGCCTCAGCCACCAAACTGGCTGGGAAATGTTCAATATTGGCAGGGATTGTGTAGAGGCCGCACACACGTGTGACCCCTTGGACTTGAGTGATCTGATCAACAAAGGAGAAGGCAGCAAAGCGACCGGTTGGCGCGGGGGCATTCGCCCGCGCCGTACTCAAGACCATCAGCCAGCGGCTTGTGAAGCGCGCTGCGCACGAATCACGAGCTTGCAGAAGGTTTCGGGCGTATACAACCGCGCGATGTGATCTACGCGCATCGGCAATTTAAAGCGTGCTTCGTCGATTTCAGACAAATACTCACGCAAGCGTGCCACACCTTTGTCGGTCAGGACACCGCTTTGCTCGAACTCGGCTACAGGCATATCGCCGCGAACGTCTTCAATGATTTTGCCGCGTGGCACTTTGATTTTAAAGGCGCGTTCAAGGCGAAAGACCATATCAAGAAAATCGATCGATTCGGCGTCAAGGCCCTCGATAAGGGATACATCGAGTTTGATGTCATCTACATCACAACCGAGGGCATCTGCCATCGTTTTTTGGACGGTTGGGAACACCGCCATGATTTCTTCTTTCGAGATGACTGCTTCAGCCATAATTGACTCCGAGTATGAGATAAGCGCGCGTCATTTTAACTCAAGTATAGGGAAATCCCCCCTTAGCCAGCCGTCAAACTACCGACTCAGGTAGTCAAAAACTCAGGCCATCTTAAAGCCGCCATCCACATACAGAATCTGTCCGGTGACGTAACTGGCCATATCTGATACCAAAAAGGCGACTGCGCTGGCAACTTCTTGAGCCTGACCGTAACGCTTAAGCAATATTTTGGCTTTTACCTCATCATCGGCCAAATCACGGACTTGTTGCGACATTTCAGTATCGATCACCCCCGGTGCCACAGCATTCACCAGGATTTTACGGGGTGCCAATTCAACAGCTAAGGCTCGGGTGACGGCATCGACCGCCCCCTTGCTGGCAGCGTAGTTCGCCTGCCCACGCCCTGCCTTATTGCCAGCCACAGACGACAAGTTGACGATACGCCCCGCACGCTGAGACATCATGAACGGGATGACCGGGCGGGTCACATTAAAGACCCCGCCAATGTTGGTGCCAAGCACGTCCGAAATCTCAGCGTCTTCCATGACGGCCAGAAGATTATCGCGCACGATCCCGGCGTTATTCACCAGGATATCAATGCGCTCGCAGCGATCGGCTACCGCGTTRACGGCCTCAATGCAGGCCGCAGAATCACTGACATCGACCTGCATGGCTGTRGCTTTACCACCTGCGGCGGTGACGCTCGCGACCACGTCAAGCGCTGCAGCCTCATTACCGCGATAAAAAAAATTGACGTCTGCGCCTTGTGCGGCAAGTAGTTCGACAATGGCGCGCCCAATCCCGCGCGAGCCACCAGTCACAATTGCGACCTTACCCGCCAAACCTGATTCAAAGCTCATGGTGTTCAACCTGAAATTGAAAAGCCGCCATCCACCACCAAGGTGTGGCCATTGATCCACGCCGCCTCTGGCAAGCAAAGCAAGTAAACGGCATCGGCAACATTCGTTGGAAGCAAACTTGGGCCGGCTGGCGTGCGCGCGGCAAACTCAGACAAGACCTGATCGCGATTTGGAAAGTGACTCAGCGCATCGGTATCGACCACGCCAGCCGAAACCGTATTGACCCGAATGCCTTGGGGGCCAAGCTCTTGCGCCAAGGTGCGTACCAACGCCTCAAGAGCGGCCTTTGACGCGCCAATAAACCCATAATGCGGCATGGCGCGCTGAGCACCCAAGCTTGACATCGCGACAATTCGACCACCATTTTTCATGAGCGGCAAGGCCTGTTGCGCCAACAAATTGACTGCGAACGCATTGGTTTCAAGGCACCAGCGAAAATGCTTCAGGCTCATTTCCATTGCGGGCTTGAGCACCCCCGAGGCGGCATTACTGATCACAATATCTAATTGACCAAATTCTTTTGTAATGAGCTCAAACATCTCAACCACGCTGTCGGGCACCCCGACGCTGGCCTGTACCGCAATCGCTCGACGACCCATGGCGTGTATCTCAGCGCAAACAGCCTCGGCCTCGTCAGAACTGTTGTAGTAATTGGCGATGATGTCGCAACCAGCCGCGGCCAGTTTTAAGGCACAGGCGCGGCCGATCCCGCGGGCAGCACCGGTCACAAGGGCAACTTTGCCAAGTAGAGGCTGACTCATGGTGGTGGGATGACTCCGGTCAATCGAACAAGAAAAGGACAAAGTTTAACAAGAAGTGCGAACACCCAGACAACCATCTTACAATGGCTTTAACCCCCTATTTTTAGCATGATCGACAATTAAAGGATTTTGTATGTCTAAGCAGCCTCCGATGCCCGTTATCCCCAGTGTGGTCTCACATTGGATTCACAATCAGGCCGTCACCACCGTCGATGCGCGTGCGCAAGACGTCTTTAACCCAGCCACCGGGCAAGTCGCACGCAAGGTAGAGCTCGCAAGCCTAGAGACCGTCAAGTCTGCCGTTGAAAGCGCACAAAAGGCCTTTGCTGCCTGGTCTGACACCCCGCCGATTCGTCGGGCCCGCATCATGAATAACTTTTTGGCCTTGCTCAATGAACGCAAAGACGAACTCGCCTCGATCATCACCCAGGAGCACGGCAAAGTCTTCACCGACGCACAGGGTGAAGTCATGCGCGGCATCGAYATCGTTGAATTCGCGTGTGGCATGCCACAGTTATTGAAAGGCGATTTTACCGACCAAGTCTCGACCGGCATTGATAACTGGACACTGCGCCAACCATTGGGCGTCGTTGCAGGGATCACGCCATTTAATTTTCCATGTATGGTGCCGTGTTGGATGTTTCCGGTTGCGATCGCAGCGGGCAACTGCTTTATTTTGAAGCCAAGCGAGCGCGATCCTTCTGCCTCAATCTTTATGGCTCAGCTCTTTAAAGAAGCTGGCCTGCCCGACGGCGTCTTTAACGTCGTGCAAGGCGATAAGGTCGCGGTTGATGCACTGCTCGAGCACCCTGACGTCAAAGCCATCAGCTTTGTCGGCTCAACACCTATCGCGCAATACATCTATCAACGTGGTGCCGATTTAGGCAAACGCGTACAAGCCTTGGGCGGCGCTAAAAATCATATGGTGGTCATGCCTGATGCCGATATCGATCAGGCAGTTGATGGCCTGATTGGCGCAGCGTATGGCTCGGCAGGCGAACGCTGCATGGCAATTTCAGTRGCCGTACTGGTGGGCGATGTCGCAGACAAAGTCGTACCCTTGCTCGCCGCACGTGCCAAAACACTTAAAATCAAAAATGGCCTTGAACTCGACGCCGAAATGGGCCCCATCGTCACACGTCAGGCACTTGAACGCATCGAAGGCTATATCGAAGTTGGCGTCAACGAAGGCGCCAAACTTGTGGTCGACGGGCGTGGGATTAAAGTTGCCGGACACGAGCAAGGGTTTTTTACCGGCGGTAGCTTGTTTGATCACGTCACCCCGTCAATGCGTATTTATAAAGAAGAAATTTTTGGTCCAGTGCTCAGTTGCGTACGCGTCAAAGACTTTGGTCAGGCAGTTGATCTGATCAATGCCCACGAATTTGGCAATGGCGTGTCTTGCTACACGCGCGACGGCAATGTGGCACGCGAATTTAGCCGTCGCATCCAAGTCGGCATGGTCGGGATCAATGTGCCAATTCCGGTGCCCATGGCCTGGCATGGTTTTGGCGGTTGGAAGAAGAGCCTGTTTGGCGATATGCATGCTTACGGCGAAGAAGGCGTGCGTTTCTATACCAAACAAAAATCAATCATGCAGCGCTGGCCCGAAACAATCGACAAGGGCGCTGAATTTGTGATGCCGACCGCGAAGTAAAAGGTCACATGTCTTATGTCTAAGAAAGCAGTCTGTTTATTAAGTGGTGGTTTAGATTCAACCACCGTGGTGGCGATGGCTCAGCACGAAGGCTATGAAGTCTACGCGCTGAGTTTTCGTTATGGGCAACGCCATTCGATTGAGCTTGAACGTGCCGCCGCCTTTGCTAAGTTACGAGGCGTGGCGCGCCACGCTATTCTAGATATCGATTTACGCAGCTTTGGCGGCTCGGCGTTAACCGCCGATATCGACGTGCCAAAAGGTCACTCTGTGGTTGACATCAGCGCGGGAATCCCGATCACCTATGTACCCGCACGCAACACGATATTTTTAAGTTTTGCGTTGGGCTGGGCCGAGGTGCTGGGTGCGCAAGATATTTTTGTAGGTGTCAATGCGATGGATTACAGCGGCTACCCCGATTGTCGCCCAGAGTTCATTGAGGCCTTTGAACACTTAGGCAACCTTGCCACCAAGGCAGGTGTCGAAGGTGCACAACGACTCAAGATTCGTGCACCACTCATCAGCATGAGTAAGGCCGATATTATTCGTAAAGGGTTAGAGCTGGGGGTCGATTTTTCAGAAACGACTAGCTGCTACGACCCGGCGCCCACTGGCGCGCCCTGCAAGCAGTGTGACTCGTGCTTGCTGCGGGCCAAGGGGTTTGCGCAGGTGGGGATCAAAGATCCGTTAGACGGCAAGTTTGCGTGATAAGCCGCCTGAATAAGAACGGGCACAACTGTGTGCCCGTTCTGTGCTTCGGCGCACTAAGCGCGTGACGTGTTTTCAGCTACTGCAACGCTAACGCAAAACCCGGCACATACGTCACTAACATCAGCACAATCAGCATTACCCCCACAAACGGTAGCATCACGCGAGATACATCTGTGAGTTTTAAACCACTAATCGCCATCCCGACAAACAGACAATAGCCAATCGGTGGTGCGGCCATGCCGATCGCCACGTTCGTGACGATAATCGCACCAAAGTGAATTGGGCTAATTGCAAAACTATTGGCAATCGCAATCAGCAGCGGTCCAAACACCACCATGATGGCGATCTCATCCATCACCGCTGCCACTAAAAAGAACACCAAATTCAACACCAGCAGCATCATCCATTTTTCTTGAATGTTTGCGGCGAGCCAAGTTGCGGCCTTGGGGGCAAGTTGCTCTTGTGCAACCAAAATACCAAAGCCAGCCGAGAACACAATAATCGACATCACAATGGCTGTGACTTTGGTTGAGCGCCACACGATGTCGGGCAGCTCGCTCCATTTCAAACGCTTTTCAACGACCGTACCCACAAAGAGGGCATACACACAACTGACAACTGCCGCTTCGGTCGGGGTAAAGACACCACCATAAATGCCACCTAAAACAATGGCGGGCGCGAGCAGCGCCCAAATACCATCGCGCAAGGCGGCGCGTATTTCTGGCATCTTTGCGCGTGGTTGTGTGGGGATCTTGTGCTTTTTGGCATGCCACCAGCACACCACCATCAACCCCGCAGCCATTAACAAGCCAGGCAAAATCCCCGCGCTAAACAAACGCGAAATTGACTGCTCGGCAATCACTCCCCAGATCACAAACGCAATCGAAGGTGGAATCAAAGGCGCCAAAATACCCGCGCTCACCGCAACAGCGGTCGCAAAAGGTTTGCTATAGCCGCGCTCGGCCATGGCCGGGATCATAATCGCGCCAATTGCCGCGGTTGTCGCAGGCGCAGAGCCGGAAATTGCGGCAAAAATAGCGGCGGCTAATACCGTGACAAGTCCCAACCCACCTGTCAGATGGCGCACAAACACTTCAGCCACTTTAATTAAGCGTTGCGACAGCCCGCCCGCAGACATCAACTCACCCGCCAGCATAAAAAATGGGATCGCCAACAACGAAAAAGATTGCGTGCTAGCCACAACCGTCTGCGGCAACAGCATAGGTTCAATGCCTGAGACCAATAAAGACAGCGCCACGACGATACCGATCGCAAAAGCAAACGGCACCCCCAGCAACATCAAAACGCCAAATCCCGCCGACAACAACCAAGCGGTGCTACTCATTTAAAGACTCCGCCCAAGGCAGTAGACGTTCAAAAGAAAACAAGGCAATTAACACCCCAAAGGTGGGTGCTGCTGCGTACAAAAACTCAATCGGAAAACCAATCGCTGCCGAGGTTGCACCGCGTGTTTCGAGAAGATAGTTCCAGCCCGCGTAGGCAATAAAAATGCCCAAGGCAATCATTAAGAGCGCCACCAGGGCCTCTGCTCTGCGATGCAAGGACTTGGGTAACAAGCCAATGACCAAATCCATGCGCGCGTGAGACATTCGACGAATACCAATCACCGTCGAAATAACCACGACCCAGGCAAAGCCAAGCAAGGAAAGCTCTTCGCTCCAGGACAAGGCTTTACCAAACACATAACGCAAAAAAACTTGCGCGCTTAGCGTGAAGAGCATTAGCAGCACAATCACGACCGCGGTCATCTTCAAAACGCTTTCGAGCCTGTCAAAAAACTGCCGCATCGCACTGTTCCAATCCGAAAATACTTTAAAAAAAGAGCGCCCACAACCGAGCGCCCTCTTAGACCAACTTACTTGACCGCATCGAGTGCTTGATTAATCAAAGCGTCACCGACAGCGGCGCGCGACTTATCATAAATCGGTTGAACCGATTTGCGAAAAAGCGCAACGTCAGCCACCTTATTGATGATCATACCTTTTTGTGCAAGACTGGCCAACAGGACCTTCTCGTTGACCAAGGCTGCAGCACGCTGCTCGGCCGTTGCAGTCTTGCCTGCTTCGAGCACTGCCGTTTTTTGCTCTGGCGTGAGCTTGTCCATGGTGCGTTTCGAAATCAACAAAGCAATCGCCGAGTAAGTATGATTTGTCATCGACAAGAACTTTGTCACTTCGTACATTTTCGAGCTATCGATCACAGCGACCGGAATCTCAAGACCGTCAATCGTGCCCTGCTGAACGGCAGTGAAGACCTCACCCCAAGCCATCGGCACGGCTGCGCCACCCAACGAGGTGAACATGTCGATATACATCGGGTTTTGCATCACACGATATTTAACGCCGGTGACATCGGCTGGTACACCAACGGGCTTTTTGTTGTTGATCATCTGGCGAAAGCCACCTTCCATATATCCCAATACAAGCATATTTTTCTTGGCCAACAGCGCCGACAAATCATTTCCAAGCTTGCCATCTAATGCCTTGCGTGCTTGTTCTTCGCTCGAGTATAAAAAGGGCAGATCGTTGACTTGATAGGCGGGCTCGATTTGAGCAAGCACGGCGTTCGTCATAATCGTCATATCGACGGTGCCAAAACGTACGGCCTCCATCACTTGCTTTTCTTCGCCGAGTTGGCGGTTAGGATAAAGCTGAACCTCGATCGAGCCTTTAGAATTGGCCTCGACAGCCTTCTTAAAAGCCTTTGCACCCACGGTGTAAGGATCAGTCGGGCTATCGACGGTAGTCCAGCCGAATTTCAAAATGGTCTTTTGAGCTAACGCTTGGGTGGGTGCGCCCAACGCGAAGGTTGCGGCAACCAAGGCCGACAGCGCAAATAAGTGACGACGTTTCATAGAATCTCCGATTTTGATGGTAGAACGTTTTTAAAAGTGTTGTGAATAAAGGGAGCGAAGTCATACAAAACTTCTGGGTTTTTTACAAGAATCTGGTGCCGTAGCACTGCCTCGGGCAACCATTTAAACACCGCATCGGCAATATCACCATCATTTGGCATAGGTGCAGCGATATTTGGGTGCGGCCAATCTGTGCCCCAAACCAAGCGGTCTGTGCGTGTCGCTAACAAGGCATCCACAAACGGCTGAATCGCTGCCCACTTACTCGCGGGTTTAACCACCCGATAAGCACCCGACAATTTCACCCAAGCGATGCCCTCTTTTACCAAGGCGCACATATTCTTAAACCCCGCATCATTGACCTCAGGCTTTGAAGGATGGCCGAAATGATCAAAGACGACAGGCACACCCAACTTAGCGGCCCAGGCGGGGATCTCGGGCTGCGCAGCGACGTCTACTAAAAACTGAATATGCCAGCCAAAGGGCTGCAAGCGCTTCGCTAAGCTCTCAGCGTCACTCAATTGACCACCGCCGGCAAATAAAATATTCAGCCTCGTCCCGCGAGTACCTGCCTGATGTAATTTTTCAATGTCTTTGTCAGATACACCCAGCGGCAAGACACCGACTGCCCGTAAGCGATCGGGGTGAGCGCGTAGCGTGTCAACCAACGTGGCATGATCATGGCCATAGACCGAGGGATGAACGAGCACCGCACGATCCGCGCCAATTGCATTGTTCATCGCTTCAAACGCGGCCCAAGGAGCCAAACTTGGCGTGTACGAACGATTCGCGGTGTACGGATATTTAGCGGTCTCTTCAAAGACATGAAAATGGCAATCGACCGTGCCTGCAGGCAATTTTTGCCGCAGCACGACTTTTGGATCAAAAGGCAAATAAGAAGTGGTTTGCATAAAGCTAGCTTTGTCTCAGTGCGCTGGACTGTTTAAGCAGAAAGCCCCGTCTCTTGTTTCGGGACAATAAAAACTAAGCACCGTCTTTGATGTCGGCACGATATCACAGTGGGGCCTTCCGTAGCTAGGCATTCGTGGGTATGGCCTGGGACAGGCACGTTCAGCCGCTGTGCGCGTGACGCGCGAGTCATACAGGCCCTAGCGAAAACCCTTACAGATGCAACCCGGTGCGCGCGTCAAACAGATGCAAACGATCTGCGCGCGGTTTAGCATAAATCGTCGCACCGACTTTCGGTGCCTGTTGCTCTTCGTGAATACGCACAATCAGCGATTCGTCTTGCAAGCGGCAATAAAGCAGGCGCTCTGCGCCAAGCAACTCGATGCCGTCAACCGTCAAGGCCCAACCTTCGGTACCCATTTCAAGATGCTCGGGTCGGATTCCCAAAATCGAGCCCGCAGCCACACCCGGTGCTGCTTTCAGTAAATTCATGGGTGGTGAACCGATAAAACTGGCCACAAACGTGCTTGCTGGCCGGTTATAAACCTCTTCCGGGGTGCCAAACTGTTCCATCACTCCACTATTCATGACCAACATGCGTTGCGCCAAGGTCATCGCCTCGACTTGATCATGGGTCACAAACAACGACGTGATCCCCAACTCACGGTGCAGCTTTTGAATTTCAAGTCGGGTCTGCGCGCGCAGTTTTGCATCTAAATTTGACAAGGGTTCGTCGAATAAAAACACCTGAGGCTGACGCACAATCGCTCGCCCCATTGCCACGCGCTGGCGTTGCCCACCCGACAGTGCGCGCGGCTTGCGATCCAAGTACGGCATGAGCTCAAGAATACCCGCTGCTTTCTCGACACGGATTCGGATCTCGGCCGTGGGCACTCGGGCGATCTTTAAACCATAGGCCATGTTGTCAAACACACTCATGTGCGGATAAAGTGCATAGTTTTGAAACACCATCGCAATGTCGCGCTCGGCAGGTTCAAGGTCATTGACCACGCGCGTGCCGATTGAAATCGTGCCCGCGGTGATCTCTTCAAGGCCTGCCACCATACGAAGCAAGGTCGACTTGCCACAGCCCGAAGGCCCGACAATGACAACAAATTCACCATCACCAATCTCGGCCGAGACATCATGAATCACCTGCACCGCGGCTTTGCCTGTGCCATACTGCTTCACGATATTTTTTAAAGAAATTGCGGCCATATCTCTTATCGCTTGAGGGTTTGTTTYATGGGAGATTGTTTGTTTGGGCATTGTTGAGCTTGAGCTCACTCAATGTTCGCTTCATTTTTCAGAATCTACTAGCCCTTTCACAAACCACTTTTGCATTAGCACAACAACGAGGGCTGGGGGCAGCATCGCCAACATCGCGGTCGCCATCACGACGTTCCATTCAGTGTAGGCATCACCCGAAATCAAGCGCCTGATCCCCATCACCACGGGATACATATTTTCGTTCGTGGTCACCAGCAAAGGCCACAGGTACTGGTTCCAGCCATAAATAAATTGAATCACAAACAGCGCCGCGATACTTGTTCGTGACAGCGGAAATAACACATCCTTAAAAAACCGCAGCGGGCCCGCGCCATCCATGCGGGCAGCCTCAACCAATTCGTCAGGCACTATCAGAAAAAACTGCCTGAACAAAAAAGTCGCGGTGGCAGACGCCATCAAGGGTACCGTCAGCCCCGCGTACGAGTTCAGCATGCCAAGATTGGACACCACCTCGTAGGTAGGCCCTATGCGCACCTCAACCGGCAGCATCAGGGTAATAAAAATCAGCCAAAAAACAAGCCCCCGAAACGGAAACCTGAAATAGACAATGGCAAAGGCCGAGAGCATCGAGATGGTGATTTTTCCGAGGCTAATTAAAAGCGCGGTGACCAGGCTGACCCACATCATCGGCCAAGCCGGTGAAATACGCCCACCCGACTCAGTGCTGCCGCCAAACAACGCGACGCGATAGGTGTCGAGCATATGCTCGCCGGGCACCAAAGACATCGGAATCGCTTGCGTAATTTGTGCAGTTGTTTGGGTTGACGCGACGATCGTCACATACACCGGAAACGCCACAATCAAGACACCTAGTAGCAATACCAGATGAGACAAGACGGTCAGGCCAGGGCGCCTTTCAATCATGATGATTTTTTATTGTACTCATGCGTATTGCACTCTGCGCTCGATGAACCGAAACTGCACAATGGTCAAACACACCACGATGGCCATCAAGATCACAGACTGCGCAGCTGAACTTCCCATATCCAGCGCTTTAAAGCCATCGTAATACACCTTGTAAACCAAGATTGACGTGGCTTTGCCCGGGCCACCATGCGTAGTAGCATCGATGATGGCAAAGGTGTCAAAAAAGGCATACACCACGTTAATCACCAGTAAAAAAAACGTGGTGGGTGACAACAGCGGAAATACGATCGTACGAAAGCGGTGCCAGGGGGTTGCGCCGTCAATCGCTGCCGCTTCAAGCAATGACTTTGGAATCGACTGCAAACCAGCTAGAAAAAATAAAAAGTTATAAGAAATTTGCTTCCAGACTGCGGCCACCACGATGAGCGTCATCGCATCACGGCTATCCAAAAGATGATTCCAATCCACACCGAGCCAGCGCAGGGCAAAAGCAATGACCCCCATCGGCGAGGCAAATAAAAACAGCCACAACACGCCGGCCACGGCGGGCGCAACCGCGTAGGGCCAGATGAGCAGAGTCTTATACACACTGGCCGCCCGCCACACCCGATCGGCCATCACGGCAAGCAACAGCGCCAAGGTCAAGCCACAAACCGCTACCAGCACTGAAAATAAGGCCGTAGTTTGAAACGACTCTAAATAAAGGGGGTCGTTAAAGAGTCGCGCGAAATTTTGCATGCCTACAAATTCGCGCGACATACCAAAGGCATCTTCTTCGAGCACGCTTTGATACAGCGCCTGACCTGCCGGCCAAAAGAAAAAAACCAACACGATCGCCAACTGGGGTGCAAGCAGCACCCAAGGCAACCAACGCGACTTGAAGCGTACTTTTTTTTCTATCACTGCAAGCCGCTTGTGCTCTTAACGGTTGGCTTTTTCAAAACGCTCAAGCAACTCGTTGCCGCGCTTGACGATTGAGTCGAGCGCATCCTTGACAGGTTTCTTGCCAGCCCACACCTGTTCGAGTTCTTCATCGACCGCAGTTCGAATTTGCAAAAAGTTACCCAGCCGAATCCCACGCGAATTGTCGGTTGTTTTGCGAATCATCTGCGTCACCGAAATATCGGTGCCTGGGTTCGCCTTATAAAAGCCCGATTTTTCAGTAAGCTCAAACGAAGCGAGCGTCAACGGCAGATAGCCGGTACGCTGATGACTTTTAGCTGCTTCTTCTGGACGCGACAAGAAATCAAAGAACTGCGCGACACCTTTGTATTCATCCGCTTTACGGCCCGCCATCACCCACAGGCTCGCACCCCCGATCACGGTATTTTGCGGCGCGCCTTGCACGTCAGCGTAATACGGTAAGGTCGAAGTCCCGAACGCAAACTTCGCATTACGTTTGACGTTGCCATACAGCGCCGAAGAGCCCGTTGTCATCGCGCACTCACCCGCAACAAACGTGGGGTCAGCCGCGTTGGCCCGACCTTTATAAACAAACAAGCCGTCTTTAGCCATGTCTGCCAAATTTTGAATATGACGCGTCTGCAAAGGGCCATTGACAGTCAGGCGTGCGTCATTGCCCTTCATGCCATTACCTTGCGTGGCAAATTCGGTATTGTGCCAGGCGCTAAAACTTTCGAGCTGCGTCCAACTGACCCAACTGGTCGTAAGCGGACACTTGTGCCCAGAGTCTTTTAATTTTTTTGCCGCCGCAGTGACTTCAGGCCACGTCAGTGGTGGCTTTTCGGGATCAAGGCCAGCCGCTTTAAACGCGTCTTTGTTATACCAAAATACGGTTGTTGAGCTGTTAAACGGAAAACTCAGCATCTGACCATTGGGCGCGGTGTAGTAACCGGCCACGGCCGGTACGTAGGCCGCAGGATCAAACTTGATGCCGGCTTTGTTCATCACCTCAGTGACCGGCAYGATCGCGCCTTTACTGGCCATCATCGTGGCGGTGCCCACTTCAAACACTTGCAAAATATGCGGGGCGTTGCCGGCGCGAAAAGCTGCCACTGCCGCCGTCATGGCTTCGTCATAGGTGCCTTTAAAAACAGGCATGACTTTGTAGTCTTTTTGGCTGTCGTTAAAGTCTTTAGCCAGATCGTTGACCCATTCGCCCAAGGCACCACTCATGGCGTGCCACCATTGAATCTCGGTTTGAGCTTGCGCCGGAGTGAAGGCTGACRCACTTAGTGCGAAAACGGTCGAAGCCGTTGCGATAGCAAATTTCAATTTCATTTCAGCCCTCATCTAATGATTGATCCAATTTTGAGTTTAGCTTTTTATTGTGACAGTTTATGTTAACCGCGCGTGGCGCGCTTATGATGAGATATCTCGCGACCGAGCGACTATTAATATAAATAATATTTAGCCCTTAGAGTGCTGAACATGACCCACATCCTCGCGCTCGACCAAGGCACCACCAGCTCTCGCGCCATTTTGTTCAACGCGCAAGGAAGCGCGGTGCATCGTGCGCAGCGCGAATTTAAGCAGATATTTCCACAGCCTGGCTGGGTTGARCATGACGCGCTCGAGATCTGGCAGACGCAACTGCAGGTGATCAAGCAAGTGCTGGTCGATACCAGCCCTGAGCAAGCGATTGCGGCAATTGCCATCACCAATCAGCGCGAAACCACGGTGCTATGGGATCGTAAAACCGGTGAACCTTTGGCCAACGCCATCGTCTGGCAAGACCGTCGCACCGTTGAACATTGCGATGCTTTAAGGCAACAAGGCCATCAGGCATTGATCCAAGAAAAAACCGGATTAGTCTTAGACGCTTATTTTTCGGGCACCAAACTCGCTTGGTTGCTCGACAATATCCCCGGCGCACGCGCGCGCGCCGAACGTGGCGAATTAGCCTTTGGTACCATCGACAGCTGGCTGGTCTGGAACCTGACCAAGGGCCAGGCGCATATCACCGACCCGAGTAATGCCTCACGCACACTGCTGTTCAATTTGCACACCCTTGCCTGGGATGACGAACTGCTGACCTTGCTCAAGATCCCGCGTGCGCTCTTACCAAAGGTCGTGCCGAGTTCGGGCATCGTGGCGCACACCGAGCCAAGCCTGTTTGGCCGCGCCATCCCGATCGCCTCATTGATTGGCGATCAACAGGCCGCAACCTTCGGTCAGGCCTGCTTTGAACCGGGTATGGCGAAGAACACCTATGGTACCGGCTGCTTCATGCTGCTCAATACCGGGCATCAACCTGTGGCTAGTCAAAATCGACTGCTTACGACGGTGGGCTGGCAACGCCCTGAAGCTTCTGCTCAACCGCCCGCCACCACCTACTGCCTTGAGGCCTCGGTGTTTATGGGTGGCGCCACCATTCAATGGTTGCGCGACGGTTTAAACATTATTTCGTCAGCTGCGGAAGTCGAGGCCTTGGCTGCAAGCGTGCCCGACGTCGCCGACACCTATCTGGTGCCTGCCTTTACCGGCTTGGGCGCACCCATTTGGGATGGCAATGCCCGCGGCACGCTGGTCGGCATGACACGAGGTACGACCAAGGCTCATCTCGCACGCGCAGCGCTTGAAGCGATTGCCTTGCAGGTGGCCGATGTGTTTGCCGCCATGGCAAAAGACTCGGGGATTGCACTGGCCGAATTGCGCGTAGACGGCGGCGCGTCGAACAACAATTTGTTGATGCAAATACAAGCAGACTTTCTGGGCGTGCCGGTTGTGCGGCCCAAGGTCACCGAAACCACAGCACTTGGCGCGGCCTACCTGGCTGGCCTTGCGGTTGGCTTGTGGTCAAGCACCAAAGATATTGCCACGCAATGGTCGGTCGACCAGAGATTTGAGCCTGGCATGGCGCGCGCCGACCGTAAGGCGAAAATGGCAAGATGGCATCAGGCACTCGAACGCGCAAAAGGTTGGGCAAATTAATGGCACCGCAGGCAACACAGACCTCGCAAGCTCCACAAACACCACTTCGCACCGATCGCGCACAGTTGCTTGCACGTCTGGCCGAAGACACAACCTACGATCTTGCGATTATTGGAGGGGGCGCTACGGGCCTGGGCTTAGCGCTCGATGCGGCCTCGCGTGGTTATTCAGTTGTACTGCTTGACACGACCGATTTTGCAAAAGGCACATCGTCGCGTTCAACCAAGCTTGTACACGGCGGTGTGCGTTATCTTGCTCAAGGCAACGTCTCGCTCGTCTACGAAGCATTACACGAACGCACAACCTTATTACATAATGCCGCACACTTAGCGCAACCACTGGCCTTTGTTTTGCCTTGCTATAAGTTTTGGGAACTCCCGTTCTACGGCGCCGGTTTAATTTTGTATGACGCACTCTCAGGCAAACGCAGCTTAGGGCGCACCCGCTTTTGGGGTGCACAAGAAACGCTCAAGCACGTGCCTAATCTTCACACCAAGGGCTTGAAAGGTTCGGTCAAATACTGGGATGGTCAGTTTGATGATGCGCGCCTGGCTCTGGCCTTAGCGCGAACCGCGGCGCAGCGCGGCGCGCTGCTGCTGAACCATTGCAGCGCAGTCGAACTGACGTACCGCCATGGCCAAATCACGGGCTTGCTTGCACAAGATCAAGAGACTCAGCAAACCTATCCAATTCAAGCCAACTGCGTCGTCAATGCCGCTGGGGTTTGGGTCGATGCACTGCGAGAAAAAGATGATACCGCGGCGGGTAGCAAAAGTGTTGCGATGGTCGCCCCGAGTCAGGGTGTACATGTGGTGGTGGATCGCGAATTTTTAGCCGGTGAGCATGCCATCATCGTGCCGCGCACCTCAGACGGACGGGTACTTTTTGCCGTGCCGTGGTTGGGCAAGGTCATTATCGGCACCACAGATACCCCACGCCACGATTTAAGCCGTGAGCCCGATCCTTATCATGAGGAACTTGAATTTATTTTGCGCGAATCCGCCCGCTATCTGACGCGCGCGCCCACGCGTGCAGATATTAAAAGTATCTGGGTCGGGCTGCGGCCTCTAGTCAAACCACCAAAAGACGAACACGGCAACACCAAGGCCATTAGCCGCGAGCACACGGTACTGATCAGTCAAAGCAAGATGGTGACAGTGACCGGCGGAAAATGGACCACCTATCGTGCCATGGCACAAGACGTTTTAAGGCACTGTGTTGACGCCAAGCTTTTACCCGAACGCCAAGCCTGCGTCACAGCCAGCCTACCTTTAGTGGGTGCGCAAACGGGTCGCAAGGTCGATCATCCCATGTACGAGGCACCTGGCTTAAAAGCTTACGGTGACGAGGCAGATGCTGTCGCTCAATTACCCGGCGCGGAACGTCACCTAGGTGGCGGTCTGACCGAGGCCATGGTGCGCTTTGCCGTACGTCACGAGTACGCCCGCTCAGTCGAAGACGTACTTGCCAGACGCTCACGTTTATTATTTTTGGATGCCAAACTTGCCCACTCGCTCGCCGACAGCGTAGGCGMCATCATCGTACAAGAATTACCGAACAAGGAGCCAGGCGTCGAGGCCTTTAAAACCTTAGCCTTGCATTATCTCAATTTGCCCGCGTAGCGTTGCTGTGAGCGCTTTGCTGCCCTAGCTCTTTGCTGCATCTTCGAGTATTAAATCCGCACCGCGCTCGGCCACCATCATCACGGCCGCTTGGGTATTGCCCGACACCATTGCCCTGAAGACTGAGGCATCCACCACCCGCAAGCCGCGCAAACCGTTCAAGCGCAGACGGGTATCAACGACTGCATCGGCATCAGACCCCATGCGACAAGTGGCAATAGGGTGATAGGTTGTTTGGCCATTGTCGCGTGCGAAATGCAACCACTGTTCGTCAGTAAGCACGTCAGCACCCGGGCTCATTTCTGACTCGATGTAAGGTGACAATGCAGGGCGCTCAATAATACGCCGTGCAATTTTCATGCCCTCGATCAACGCCTGTTGGTCTTCATGATTTGCTAAAAAATTTGGCCGAATCGCAGGCCCAACCAACGGGTCCCTAGACTGAATATGGATACTGCCTTGTGAAGTTGGGCGTAGGCCCGACACCGCCATCGTCATGCCCGGAAAATTATCCAACTTACGAATGGCCGCATTGGCGTAGGTCGCATGCATGAAAAAATATTGGACATCGGGCGTTAACAATTCGGCGCGTGTTTTGACGAAACCGTGCGCCAGGCCCGTGCCCAGAGACAAAATCCCTTTCCGTGTTGCAAAATATTGCAATACAGCCAGGCCAACACGCCAACCTTGCGCCAACTCGTTGAGCGTCTGCGTATTTTTAACGCGCCAGTTCATGCGTGTCGCGTAATGATCGATATAGTTTTCACCCACGCGCTTAGCCGCATGCACCACTGGGATCTCAAAGCGCTGCAACAGCGCAGGGTCACCAATGCCAGACAATTCAAGCAGCTGCGGAGTCTGCACCGCACCAGCCGACAAGATGACTTCGCGTGCGGCGCGCACCGTGAAGAGCTCGTCTTTTTGTTGATACGTCACACCGGTGCAAACCCCCGCCTCGACATTGACGCGGATGACATGGGCACGCGTGTACACCGTTAAGTTTTTTCGATGTCGAACGGGTTTCAAATAGCCATCAAACGCGCTCCAGCGCCGGCCATTTTTTTGCTCGACCTGATAATAGCCAAAGCCTTCTTGGCCTTTACCGTTGTAATCTTCGTTCAGGGGTTGGCCATCTTGCACTGCGGCCTTGAGCAACGCATCGACCAAGGGATAGCGCTCAGTGACTTGGTGAATGTGCATCGGGCCACGTTTGCCTCGTGGCGCCTCGCCTTTCACATAAGTTTCAAGCTTGGCAAAGTAAGGCATCAGCTCTTTAGCAGACCAACCGGTCGCCCCCAAGTCTGCCCAGCGGTCGTAATCTTCACGCTGGCCATGCACATAGATCATGCCATTGATCAAGCTCGAGCCCCCCAAGCCCTTACCGCGCGGGATCGCAATGCTGCGACCAAAGGTGTTGTCTTCAGGCTGCGTCTCAAAGCGCCAGTTATAGGCGGGATCATTCAGTAGTTTAGTAAAGCCGGCGGGGATATTGATCCACATACTTTTGGGCTCGCCACCGGCTTCAAGCAGCAGCACACTATGACGGCCATCTGCGGTCAAACGATTGGCCAAAATACAGGCGGCGGTACCGCCGCCCACGATGACATAATCGTACGTCTGCATTATTTTGCCCCCATAAAGTCAGCCATCAACTCGATCTGACACGCCAGCATGGGCGCGCCATACTGAAGACGACAGCCCTTCGCCTGTGCCGCGGCAAGCAAGGGGGTCAGCGCAGGCGCCATGATGATGTCGACGACGATTTGCTCGGGCTTGAGCAAACTTGCCTCAAGTGGTAACGGATCGGCGCTTGCCATCCCCAGCGAGGTCGCGTTTATGACCAGGTCGTACCCTTGCGGATCGCGTGTGCCCAGTACGAGTTCAACTTTTGGGTAGAGTGCGCTGAGCCGTGCAAACATGGCTCGTACTTTATCCGACGAGCGGTTATAAACCGCCAGTTGCGCGGCACCCGCCTCGACGAGGGCAAAGGCAATCGCATTGGCTGCACCACCTGCGCCCACTAACAATATTTTTTTGGCGCTAGGCTCAATGCCATGAAGCCGCAGACCCGCTACAAAGCCGCTTCCATCCAGAATATCACCCACTAAACGCCCGTCGGCCTCGCGGCGCACAATATTGACAGCGCCAACTGTGCGCGCCGCGGGCGTGATTTCATCACACAACGCACCGATGGTAGTTTTATGTGGCACCGTCACCACCATGCCACCAAAGTTCTGCATCCCACGAAGCGCTTGCGTAAACGCCGGTAAATCTTTAGGTGCCACGTGCATTGGCATCAGCACACCGTCGATTCCGCGCTGCTCAAACACCGTTCGCATCATTTCAGGTGCTTTAACCTGCCCGATCGGATCGGCCACGATGCCATAGAGTTTGGTCTTGCCACTAACGTCTGCCATACGCTTCTCTTCTATTTTTTAGCGGGCGCTCAACACCCTACTCAGTCTAACTCACCCTACACTATCATTCAGTTTACTGTTTTGCCTACCGCTTGACTCAACAAAGGCCAAAAGCCATGGCGCGTCTTCAGTCGTCCTTAAGAATTTTTTACTTCACTCTGAGCCTGCTCGCGACCAGTTGCGCGCAAGCCAACCCCATTAAACATCATTACTTCAAAACTTCAGATGGCGTACGCTTGCATTATCTAGAAGCGGGCAAGGGCGAACAAACACTGGTATTCATACCGGGCTGGGTCATGCCGGCAGCGGTGTTTGAACAACAGTTGCTTGGGCTGGCGGCTCACTTCAGGGTCTTGGCCTTTGACCCGCGTTCGCAGGGGCTCTCTGAGCTCACTACGCTGTCGCACGCTCCAAAAAGACGCCTGCAAGATATGGACGAATTTTTAAAAGCTGCAAAGGTTAAAACCTTTGTGTTGGCGGGTTGGTCTCTTGGCGTGCTTGAAGCGTTAGACTACTTGGCAAACTATCGCCCAAAAGGGCTGCGCGGACTGATTCTGATTGACAATTCAGTAGGCGAAGGACGCCCACCTGCCGGGCGTTCGTCGACTTTTCAACAGACCATGAACGACCCCAAAAAACGCGAGGCCTATTTGCGTGCATTTTGCAAAGATATCTATCGCGAGCCCCCACCACCCCTGTTGGCTCAAGCGGTGCTGGACTCGGCTCTGCGGGCGCCGCCAAACATCGCGATYCAATTGATGAATCAGCCCTACCCACGCGAATATTGGCGCAAAACCCTTGAGAAGCAAAGCGTACCCGTGCTGTATATCGCTCGACCCTGGCTCAAAGAGCAGGCCGACGCCTTGCTCGCAAAACGCCCAGCCGATTTAATCACGATAAAGATTTTGCCAGGGGCGGGGCACGCGTTATTTGTAGACGATCCGCAAACGTTTAATGACGCGACCCGCAGCTTTAGTAACACGGCCTTTGCACGCAAGACGGGACTCTAAGGGCCTGCACGCGCAGTTGAACTAACCGTTTTGCTTAAAAAGCGAACTTACTCGGCACGTCGCACAATCTGAACGCTGCGTCGTTCTGTCGTTTTGTTGTAACTAAAGGCAAACGGCAAGGGTTTGATATTTTTAGATTCTTTATATGCCTGAGCTAACGACTCTTGTTTTTTTCGGTTGAATAATTCATGCGGATACAAAAAACCGCCGTACAAATCAACGGGTCCGATCTGCGATAAGTGCGAGTAATTCAAACCGGTCTCGTCTTGAATCACCATTTTTGCGTTTGCCACCAAAATATCACGCAAAATCGAAAAATAGCTTTCCTGTAATAAGTGCGAGGCGGCCTTAAGCAACACCGGGTTGCGTGACTCACGCTCGAGCCAAGCGCGAGTGGACTCGACCTGACTGAGATGGGCATCTGACAAATCGAGGCTGACATAATCAAGCATCACCGGTTTGCCCGCTTTGCTCAAGACCAGCCTTACGGATTTCCAGTCACCGGTCGTTTGTATAAACTGCCCATTTGTCGGGTCAAGCGCAATCGGATAAACCTCTTTCACGTCATAGCCCATGTACAGCGCGAACGTGATCAAAATTGTGGTGACACCGATCTGAGCATGCTTATCACGCAGGTCTTCGTTCAAATCATCTGTCCGAAAAAAAGCCAGTCGACTGAACTTCATCCATTCACGCAAAAATTTTGCCTGAAAATTTTGCGCACGCGTACTAGACATATCGCTAAGCGAAGCTGGCTCTCCAGCAGCCTGCATCGCAACCATCACAAAGCGACTCGCCTGCGGAAACAACTGTGCTGCCGTCACAAAGTCTGGGCCTGAAAAGGGATAAAAAACCGTTCCACCGGCCGGTTGATGAATCTCAGTGTGCGCCCAGGTCGACATCGGTTGACCCATGTTTTGTTGATAAAACTGCCACGCACCGTCCGCTTGCGTCAGGTTCGCCCCCTGTAAAAACGGCAAGCCGGAGCTCGGTTGCGCGCTTGTCGAAAGATATTTACCCTGCGCATCGTTTGCAACGACGGGGCCCACGGCGAACAGGCAAGCGCAACTGAGCAGCAGCCTTACGCCAGCACATTTAAGCGAGAAAGTAGACAAAACCATTATCAAACGCCTTAAAATAAAAAACTTCGTGCGAAATTAGACTGATTTTTTAGTAGGGTTGGCCAACACAATCCCAGCCACAATCAAAACCAAGCCCACCACATGATAAAGCTCAGGAAACTCTCCTAGCAAGACAACCGCCATCAGCGCCGCAAACACCGGGGTCAGGTTTAAGAAAAACATCGGCAACTGCGAACCCGTGCGCAAGACCGCCTGTTGATAGCACAAGTAAGCCAACAAAGCCGGGCCAAGCGCCACGAACAAAATCATGCTGTAGATCTTTGGCGACCACGCGATGGCTGAATAACCACCCCAAAACCATTCGGCCAAAACCATAGGCACGGCAAACAGCAATCCCCACGCCATCTGCATGGTGAGCACGCTGTAGCCCGACATTTCAGCGGGTCGAGCGCGCAGCAGCCAGGTATATAGGCTCCAGAGGGCAATCGCCAGCAGCATAAACAAATCACCAGAGACAAAGTCGATGCGCGTGGCATTGAGCAACTCACCTCGCAGTAGCACCCAAGCGACGCCTACGAGCGAGACCACCGCACCGAGTGTGGCCGCCCTGCTAATCGTTGCCTGAAAAAACAACCAACCCATCAGTAACGTGAAGATCGGACCCGAGGCGGTAATCAGTGCCACGTTAATGGGGCTTGAGGTCGTGAGCGCAAAATACTGCAAGGCGTTGTAGGTGGTCGTACTTAAAAACCCCGTTGCTGCCAACACCACCCAGGCTTTGCGAGCCAAGGGCCAATCCTGCCATAGACGACGCCAAACAAAGGGTAACAGCACCAAAATCGCGACCCCCCAGCGCAAAAAATTTAACGTAATCGGTGGAATCGCACCAGCAGCCAGACGGCCTACGATGGCGTTACTCGCCCACAGCAGGGGCGGCAACACTAAAAACAACAGGGTGGAGGGGCTCAATACGGTGCTCATGCAGCTAACCCTTGAGCACCGTGAGGCCACCCATATATCCGCGCAACACCTCGGGTACAGCCACGCTGCCGTCTTCTTGCTGATAGTTTTCTAGTACGGCAACTAGCGCGCGCCCGACGGCGAGACCCGAGCCATTCAATGTATGAATAAACTCAGTCTTACCCGCCTCGTTACGCGTGCGTGCCTGCATCCGTCGTGCCTGAAAGGCTTCACAGTTTGAAACAGAAGAAATCTCGCGCCACGTATTTTGAGCCGGCAACCAGACTTCAAGGTCGTAGGTTTTTGTCGCACCAAACCCCATGTCGCCCGTGCACAGCAACAGGACACGATAAGGCAAACCGAGCAGCTGTAACACTTTTTCAGCATGGCCGGCCATCTCTTCGAGGGCCTGGTATGACGTCTCAGCCGCTACGATCTGCACCATTTCGACTTTATCGAACTGATGCTGGCGGATCAGGCCGCGAGTGTCACGCCCGCCACTACCTGCCTCAGAGCGAAAGCATGGGGTGTGTGCGGTTAAGCGAAGCGGCAAGTCGGCAGCCGGTATGATGCTGTCGCGCACGCTGCTCGTTAAGGTGATTTCGGAGGTTGAAATTAAGTATTGTTCTTCGCGCACGATCGCGTTGCCTTGTTCATCCAGCGTGGGTTCGTCGCCGCCTCGTGTCACCCAAAACATATCATTTTTGAACTTGGGCAGCTGACCGGTACCCATCAGCGTTGAGGCGTTCACGATGTAAGGTGTATAGCACTCGGTGTAGCCATGCTGYTCAGTTTGCAGATCAAGCATGAACTGCGCCAACGCGCGGTGCAAACGCGCAAGTGGCCCGCGCATAAAGCTAAAGCGAGCGCCTGATAGTTTGCCTGCCACATCAAAATCCAAACCAAGGGTCTCGCCCAGCGAGACATGATCGCGCGGCGTAAAGCCCAAATGTTTAGGATCGCCTGATACGGTGTCGGGTACTGGTACCCAGCGACGTACTTCAAGATTGCCCTCGCTGTCGGTGCCCACGGGCACTGAGTCATGAGGCAAGTTTGGCACCGCGAGTAACACGTCGTTTAGTTGCTGTTGAATGTCGGTTAATTCTTGCTCGAGGGCTTTGAGTCGCAGCGGGAGCGCCTGCGATTGCGCCATTACGGCTGAAGCGTCTTCGCCGCGCGACTTCAGCGCGCCGATCTGCTTGGCCAACGCATTACGCTGTGCCTGCAAAGTTTCGGTTTCGGTTTGCACCGCTTTGCGACGTGCCTCTAGCGCATTAAACGACTCGAGTGCAAAAGCAAAACCGCGACTGGCCAGGCGACGCACAACAGCGTCAAGATCTTTACGCAACAGAGCTGGGTCAAGCATGGGCTTTAGGCTTTAAAAACTAGTGAAGCACGTATTGTAAACGCCGCAGCAACCACGCGACCGCGCCTAGCGCGCCTACGCTTAACAACCATATCAGCACCAGCCAGCCCCAGCGTTTCAATTTTTCTCTCTGTCGCACTGCAGCTTGCGAGCCGCCCAGCGCTTGAATTCAGACATCTTATCTATGAGTGATACTGATGCGTTGGGCCCACTTTACCGCGAAACACCCAATACGCGTAGGCTGTGTAAAACAAAATCATTGGCAGCAATACAACTGCCCCAACCAATAAAAACTTCAAACTATTATCGGGCGCTGCCGCCTGCCAAAGTGTGACCGCTGAGGGAACAATATATGGAAAAAAACTAACCAATAAACCCATGTAAGACAACACAAACAGGCCTTGCACCGACAAAAATGCCATGAGGGGCCGCTGTTGCGACAAGCCTTTGAAAAATAGCGCTGCGCATAGCAACACCAAGACAGGCACCGGAAGCACTAGCAGTCGATCGGGCCAAGCCAGCCACTTTTGCAAAAAGTGTTCATGCAAAAACGGCGTCCACACACTCACCACCAAAATTAAAAGCAACAGCGCCACGCCAAGGCTACGCGCAGCCCGTAATGCTAGC
The DNA here is from genome assembly GCA_002737415.1 of Alcaligenaceae bacterium. Taxonomy (GTDB): domain Bacteria; phylum Pseudomonadota; class Gammaproteobacteria; order Burkholderiales; family Burkholderiaceae_B; genus Zwartia. Next base: position 66,608 of record NSIQ01000027.1, read on the forward strand.
TTAGCAACGTGTCCCTCGGTTTTTAGCATTAACCAAGTCGCCCCAAGCAAGGCATAGCCAACCACTAACGCTGCACCCGTGAGCAGACTGAACGGCGACAGCCAATCCCACCACCCGCCTGCGTAAGCGCGACCAGCAACCGGTATGCCTTGCACTAAGGCCCCCATCGCGACCCCTTGAGCAAAGGCTGCGACCGTTGAGCCACCCGCAAAGGCAGCATCCCAAAACCATTGATGACGGCGGCTTTTAAAGCGGAATTYAAAAGCCACGCCCCTAAATACGAGGGCTAACGGCATGATAATAAATGGGGCGTACAGTGCCGGCATAATGATTGAATAGGCTAGCGGAAACACCGCAAACAAACCACCCCCTCCTAGCACCAGCCAGGTTTCGTTACCGTCCCACACCGGGGCAACTGAGTTCATCATTTGATCGCGATATGCTTGTCCTTTGACCCACGGAAACAAAATACCCACTCCTAAGTCAAAGCCATCGAGCACGATGTACGCCAACACGACAAAAGCAATCAAGGCAGCCCAAATCAATGCATAGTCGATTRTCATGCTTTCGCCTTTGGGTCGTCAGCATTGGTGAATCCCGTCAAGACAGCCGCAGGCACAATGCCAACCGCACGCGCGGGTGCGTGCGCCCAGAGCTCAACCTGCGAATTGTTGGGAGGCTCGCGCATCAAACGCAAGATGTAAACCACCCCAGCACCAAAGAGCGCAAAATACACGACAACAAACCCAAGCAATGACCCTGCCACGGCTGCTGCGTCGATCGRCGAGGCCGACTCGCTAGTGCGCAAGAGGTTTTATACCGTGTAGGGCTGGCGACCGACCTCAGTGACAACCCAGCCTGCCAACACCGCCACAAAGCCCGAGGGGCCCATCCACAAAGCGGCACGGTGCATCCACACCGTCTCATACAGCCTGCCGCGGTAGCGCAGCCAGAGGCTCCAGAGGCCTAAGCCAAGCATGAGCATACCGATACCTACCATCACTCGAAACGCGTAAAACACGATTCCCATCGGCGGCCGCTCTGACGGTGGCCACTCTTTCATCCCCTGAATCACACCATCTAAGGTATGGGTCAAAAGCAGGCTACCTAAATAGGGAATTTCAATCACGTACTCCACCCGCTCTTCTTTGCTGTTTGGGATGCCAAACAGAATCAGCGGTGCGCGCGCCTGCGTCTCATAATGCCCTTCGATAGCCRCGATTTTTCGGGGTTGATGCTTAACAGTATTTAAACCATGCTGATCACCCGCCAACATTTGTAACGGAGCAACAATAGCCGCCATCCACATCGCCATCGAAAACATCGTACGCACCGCAAGTTGGAAGGCAAATCGCTCGGGTGTGGCAGGCGCAACCTTTTGCAGACGCATTTTTAACAAGTGGTAGGCCGCCACGCCGCCGACCACAAACGCTGTCGTCAGATAGGCCGCCAGCAACATATGCACTAAACGATAAGGAAAGGACGGATTAAAAATGACGTCAAACCAATTTTCGACCACAAACTGGCCCACCGAGTTTTGACTAAAGCCTGCGGGGGTTTGCATCCAACTATTGACCGACAAAATCCAGAAGGCCGACATGAAGGTACCAAGCGCGACCATCGCAGTGGCAAAGCAATGCAAGCGCGGACCCACGCGAGACCGCCCAAATAGCATGACGCCCAAAAAGCCAGCTTCAAGAAAAAATGCCGACATGACCTCGTAGGCCATCAATGGACCGAGCACCGGGCCCGTTTTGTCAGCAAAGACGCTCCAGTTGGTGCCAAACTCATAGCTCATGACTAAGCCAGACACCACCCCCATGCCAAAGGCCAGTGCGAATATTTTTTTCCAGTAGTTAAACAGCTCAAGGTAAACGGTACGCCCCGTTATTAAATGCAAACCATTGAGCAACGCTAGGTAGCTGGCAAGGCCGATCGAAAACGCTGGAAAAATAATATGAAAACTCACCGTAAACGCAAACTGAATTCGCGCCAATGTGTGTGCATCTAGCCAATCAATGACTTCAATCCTTTAATTTCTTTTGGGCCTTTCGATCAAGCTCACGCAAGTGCGCGAGTTTTTCTGCAATCTTGGTTTCGAGACCGCGCGCAACCGGCTGATACCAGCCAGGTTCGTTGAGGCCGTCTGGCAAATAGGTTTCACCTGCAGCGTAGGCCTCGGGTTCATCGTGCGCATAGCGATAAGCATGACCAAACCCAAGCTCTTTCATGAGCTTGGTTGGCGCGTTGCGCAAGTGCACAGGCACCGGACGCGACTGGTCTTGTTTGACAAAAGCCATAGCTCGATTATGAGCGTTATAACCCGCATTACTTTTTGCTGCTACCGCTAAATAAAGTACAGCTTGCGCCAGTGCTAACTCACCTTCGGGCGATCCGAGGCGCTCGAAGGTTTGCGCCGCGTCGTTCGCAATTTGCATGGCGCGCGGGTCGGCCAAACCGATGTCTTCCCACGCCATGCGCACGATCCGACGGGCTAAATACTTAGGATCAGCTCCGCCGTCTAACATACGAGTCAGCCAATACAGCGCCGCATCTGGACTTGAACCGCGCACCGATTTATGCAACGCCGAGATTTGATCATAAAAATTATCACCACCTTTATCAAAGCGGCGTGCGTTCAGACTCAAGGTATTTTCGACCAAGGTTTTGTCTACGTGGGTCGTCCCTGCATGTTGGGCCGCACTTGCCGCCTGCTCAAGCAAATTTAAAAACCGCCGTGCATCGCCGTCGGCGTAACCTACCAAGGTATCAACTGCGAGCGCTTCAAAGCTCAACGTTTGAAATACTGTCAGTTGCGCACGGGCCAGCAGTTCACGCAACTCAGAGTCATTTAGCGATTCGAGCACATAAACTTGTGCGCGAGACAGCAAGGCCGAGTTCACTTCAAAAGACGGATTTTCTGTGGTTGCCCCGATGAAGGTCACCAAGCCTGATTCAACAAAGGGCAACAAGGCGTCTTGCTGCGACTTATTAAACCGATGAATCTCATCCACAAACAGCAACGTGCGCTGCTGATGTTGATCAAGTGTCAACTGTGCGGCTTCCATTGCAGCACGAATCTCTTTGACGCCCGCAAACACGGCAGAGAGTGCAATGAAGGCACAATCAAACGCGTTGGCGGTCAAGCGAGCGAGGGTTGTTTTACCCACGCCCGGTGGCCCCCATAAAATCATCGAATGCGGCCGCCCCGATTCAAAGGCCACTCGCAGTGGCTTGCCAGGCCCGAGCAGGTGACGCTGACCGATCACCTCGTCAAGCGTGGCCGGGCGCAAGGCCTCGGCAAGGGGCGGCAGTGGCGCCGTTTTAAACAGGTCAGTCATGCAGCACGCTCACTGCATGCGCACGACATCGGCGCCCTGAGGGGGGACAAACTTAAAAACCTGATCGGGCATAGACGGGTTACGCACTAGGCCAGAAAAATCAATGTGCGTGTTTTGCCCAAAGGCATCTAACAAAATAATGCGCGCAGGCGAGCCCTCGCGAAACCCAAGGTCAACATGCACAAAGCCTGCCTGGCCGTCGCGAGGCTTGGCGCGTAACCACACCAAACCGTCTTTATCCGGCAAAGCGGTCACCGTGAACGATTGCTCAAGCGAACCCGAGCCAAAAAGAATCGCAGCAGGAGAAGTCCCGATCGCCTGGTCGACTTTGCGCACGGTCACTTGATTTAAATCGGGATCGAACTGAAATAATTGCAGACCATCAGAGATAATTTGCTGTGCATAGGGTTTTTGCACATCCCACTTAAACCGCCCCGGACGCTGAAAAGCGAACTGGCCACTTTGCGCCGGTTTGGTTTGACCTTGCGCCCCCACCGTATATTGCGAAAAGCCTCCTGTTGCCGCCTGGACCTGCGCCACAAAACTTTCAAGCTGTTGTTGTGCAGGATTCGCCCAAACAGGGGTGCAAAGCAAATAAAGCCCAAAAAACACCAGACCAAAAAACCGCGTGAACCAGGTGGTGCGAGACATTAGTGCGAATCCTCTTGGTTCGTGGTGGGCACCAGAATTTCGCGGTTACCGTTGGACTGCATCGTCGAGACCAGGCCACTGTTTTGCATCTGTTCAAGCAGGCGCGCCGCGCGGTTATAGCCAATCCGTAGATGACGCTGGACTAGCGAAATCGAAGCGCGTTTGTGTTTAAGCACGATCTCAACTGCCTGATCGTACATCGGGTCGGTTTCGGCGTCGGCAAAGCCCGTTACGCTTCCAACACCGTCACCCGTTTCGCCTTCAACGCCGCCCTCAAGCAGACCATCGACGTAATCGGGCTCGCCCTGGGCCTTCAAGGACTCGACGACGCGGTGTACCTCATCGTCGGACACAAAAGCGCCGTGCACGCGTATCGGCAACCCCGTCCCTGAAGGCATGTACAACATATCACCTTGACCGAGCAGCGCCTCGGCACCCATCTGATCCAAAATCGTTCGCGAATCAATTTTTGAAGACACCTGAAACGAAATCCGCGTAGGAATATTGGCCTTAATCAAACCGGTAATCACATCGACACTTGGACGTTGTGTTGCCAGAATCAGGTGGATTCCTGCCGCCCGTGCCTTTTGAGCCAAGCGCGCGATCAGTTCTTCGATTTTTTTTCCCACAACCATCATCAAATCAGCAAGYTCATCAATCACCACGACGATGGTAGGCAACTCTTTGAGCGGCTCGGGTGCATCGGGCGTCAGCGAAAACGGATTTAGAATCGGCTCTTCGCGTTTAAGCGCATCGCGTACTTTGGTGTTGTAGCCCGTCAGGTTACGCACCCCAAGCTTGCTCATCAGGCGGTAGCGTTTTTCCATCTCGCCGACGCACCAGTTCAGCGCGTTGGCCGCCTGGCGCATATCCGTCACCACGGGCGCGAGCAGATGAGGGATGCCCTCATACACGCTCATCTCAAGCATCTTGGGGTCGATCAATATCAGCCGGGTTTGCGAAGCATCGGCCTTATAGAGCAAGGATAAGATCATGGCATTGATGCCGACCGACTTACCCGAACCGGTTGTACCCGCAACCAACAGGTGGGGCATCTTGGCTAAGTCGGCCACGACTGGATTGCCGGCGATATCTTTTCCAAGCGCCATCGTCACGACAGAGTGACTGGCATGATAGGTTTGAGAACCTAAAATTTCAGAAAGCTTGACCATTTGCCGGCGCGGATTGGGTAGCTCAAAGCCCATCAGATTTTTACCCGGAATGGTTTCGACCACCCGAATACTGACCAGGCTAAGTGCGCGAGCTAAATCTTTAGCCAGATTCACGATCTGGCTACCTTTGACCCCGATTGCGGGCTCAATCTCGTAGCGCGTAATCACGGGGCCAGCCTGCGCAGCCACGACATGGACTTCTACACCAAAGTCAGCCAGCTTTTTTTCGATTAACCGCGAGGTGAATTCGATCGTCTCGTCAGAGACAGTTTCAAAGGCTTCTGGCGCCGGATCAAGCAAGCTCAGTGCGGGCAAATCGCCCACGGCTGAAGGCTCTGTAAACAAAGAATGTTGCTTCTCTTTTTGCAAGCGCTCGGATTTAGGCACCGAAATAATCGCTGGTTCGATCCGAATCGCGTACTCATGTGGGGTCTTATCCTGTTTGGCCTCGACTTGTTCGTGACGTACAGCCTGGGCGACCTGCCCCGCACGACGGTCAAGCCTAGCCGTTTGCACGTTTTTGACTTTGAACAACAGCCAGTCAAAAGCTGTCCCGATTTTTTCGGCCACTGTCAGCCACGAAAACCCAAAGAACAAACTGCTACCTAGGGCGATCAGTGCGATCAAAATAATCGTACTGCCCGAAAAGCCCACAGCCTGCGACAAAAACTCGGACCACGTACTGCCAATGACGCCGCCGGCTCCGCTCGTGAGGTCTGTTCGCCCGGGTAACTGCATGCCCCAGGAGCTTAAGCGATAAGCCTCAAGACCGATCGAACCCAGTAAAGCCATAAAAAAACCGATTCCTTGTTCCCAGCGCACGCGTGCCAAGGCCTCGGGCTCGCCACGGGCTCGGATTTGAGTGGCCAGGCGCAAGTACCCCGCGTGCACACGATGCAACAATAAAATCACCCACCACCAAGCGCAATAGCCGAACAGATACAGCAAAATGTCGGCCGTATAGGCGCCCACCCAACCACCACGGTTATGCAAGCCCTCGGTCTCGGGGCCGACCGAATGCGACCACGCGGGGTCTGTCAGGCTCCAGGTGGCAAGCACCAAGGCCAGCCACGCCGCGAGCACAGCGAACAAAATCCAGCGCGCTTCTCTAAGCAGCGAGAACAGTTTTGACTGAAACGCTGAGGGCCCGTTTCGGGTGTTTCGGGTGGCGCGCGGTGCGCTTACAGTCGCAGGAGAAAGTCTAGGCATAGAGCACATTATAATTTGCTGCTTAAACTATAGGGTAATCCTGATGACAACGCCAAAACACGCCAAAGTTCTAATTCTAGGAACGGGCCCAGCCGGCTACACCGCAGCCGTTTATGCAGCTCGTGCCAATCTTAATCCCGTTATGATCACAGGTCATGCGCAAGGCGGTCAACTGATGACCACCACGGATGTCGATAACTGGCCCGCCGACGCCATGGGGGTTCAAGGCCCTGAACTGATGCAGCGCTTTGCTCAGCACGCAGAACGATTTAACACTGAAATGGTATTTGATCATATCGCAAACGTCGATCTTTCATCACGGCCGTTTCGTTTAACCGGTGATGGCGGCAACCTTTACACCTGTGATGCGTTAATTATCTCGACCGGTGCATCCGCAAAATATTTGGGCTTACCCTCAGAGCAAGCCTTTATGGGACGCGGTGTTTCAGGCTGCGCCACTTGCGACGGCTTCTTTTATAAAAATCAAGATGTCGTAGTCGTAGGCGGTGGCAACACCGCTGTCGAAGAGGCCTTATATCTGTCCAATATTTGCCGCAACGTCACCGTGGTGCACCGGCGCGACAAATTCAGGGCAGAACCCATCCTGATCGACAAAATGATGGATAAGGTCGCCAATGGCAACATGAAGATTGCCGCTTTTCGCGAACTCGAYGAGGTCTTGGGTGACGCTTCGGGCGTGACGGGTGTGCGCTTGCGCGCAACAGCTTCAGAAAAAACCGAAGAGCTTGCTGTGACAGGCGTCTTTATCGCGATTGGTCACGAACCCAACACCGGCATCTTTAAAGACAAGCTCGCGATGTCGAATGGCTACATTGTGACAAAAAGCGGTTTGTCGGGGTTGGCCACCATGACCTCTGTGCCGGGAGTTTTCGCTGCAGGTGACGTACAAGATCACGTCTACCGTCAGGCCATTACCAGCGCAGGCACGGGTTGTATGGCTGCCCTAGACGCGCAGCGCTGGCTCGAGAATGCGCAGCCCTAGAGCTGGGCTAACCGACCTGAAACGCCTGAGCGAGGCGGCCGCTCGCACCCGCGCGCGTGATCAGGCGCTTGCAAAAACACAGTCGCAACCCTCGCAGCCAGAGCCTCTGGCTGCGGCTGACGAGAAACTCTTTGCTCAGGCTACCCGAGCGGTGCAGCCGCTCGGTCGCGCTCAACCACGACTGTTGCACAAGCCGTCTGTGACGCGTTCTGAAATCACGCAGCTCACCGAACGACGTCAACGCGCTGTCGGCGAAAAAATGGCTCGGTTAGAGCGCGTATCCGACGGTGCGGGGCTGGCAGTTGACGACGAGCCCGAACTCGCCTGGGCGGCCCCAGGCATTGGTCCTGCTGTGCTGCGTCAACTCAGGCGCGCTTTTTGGCCAGTGGGCGCTCGACTAGACTTGCATGGTTTAAACAGCGATCAAGCGCGCGCGTGTTTGCTTGCCTTTATCGAGAATAGTCAAAACCATCGTACTCGCTGCGTCTGTATTATCCACGGGGTGGGCTACGGCTCTGCAAACGGACGAGCCGTTTTGCCAGTGCGCGTCAGACAATGGCTCAAGCAACTTGCGGCAGTTAGCGCGTTTGCCCAGGCGCCTCCGGCGCATGGCGGCGCAGGTGCCTTACTCGCCTTAATCCGGTCGCCTTAATCTGGTCGCCTGAGCTCGTCAACTAAGGCATTTGTCGCGACGTTTGTCTGGCGGGTCAGTGCAGAGACAAGAACGATCGCCACAAACGCGGCGGGTGCACCAAACACACCAGCGGCGATCGGCTGAATATCCCACCACAACGTGACGGGTTCGCTGGTCGAGATACCAAACACCCAATAGCGGAGCCACGGCTGCGCTTGCACAAGGTAGGCCGTCGTGATGATCAGGCCGGTCAGCATTCCGCAACAAGCGCCCCACTTATTCGCGCCTTTCCAGAAAATACCGAGCACCAGCACCGGAAAAAAGGTCGCTGCGGCAAAAGAAAACGCCGCACCCACCAAAAACAGGATATCGGCAGGGGTTCCGGTGGCCGCCCAGGCTGCAGCGAAGGCGACGACTAGCAACAAGACTTTGGATAACAGCACGCGCCGCCCAGGACCCATTTTGGGTGACAAGACCCTAAAGAGCGTGTCATGCGATAAGGCGCTTGACAGGGTCAAGAGTAAACCGTCAGCGGTCGAAAGCGCCGCCGCTAGCGCCCCCGCCGCTACCAGGCCAGAGACCACATACGGTAAGCCACCGATTTCAGGGCCCGCCAACACCACCACATCGGCACCGAGCTGTATTTCAGCCAGCTGCACAATGTTGTCCTTATTTAAATCCACAATACTTAGTAGTGAGCGATCGACCGCCGACCACGCATGTACCCAGCTGGGCAACTCTGTAAATTGTGACCCCACCAAGTTTGCATAAATTTCAAACTTAACCAAGATCGCCAGCGCCGGCGCCATCAAGTAAAGCAGCAGAATAAAAAATAAAGACCAAAAAACCGATTTACGCGCAGCGTCGACTGAAGGCGTCGTGAACGATCGCATCAAGATATGCGGCAAACCGGCAGTACCCATCATGAGACACAACACAATCGCAAGAAAATTATTTCTAAGCGCATCTGCGGACTCGTTCGTGCGGCTGGCAAACGGCGTCGCATGGGGCTGAGGCGCCGTCGCCCGCAAAGCGTATTCATCGCGCGCCTTAGACCAACTCATTAAGGCCTGTTCGACCGTTTTTGGATGTGCGGCCAACTCACGCTCAAGCGCACGTACGTCGCCCATTGAGGCGTCATTGGCGCGCGCCCGCAATAACTGCAATTGAAGTTTTTGTTGTTCGGCTTCGAGACTTTCGGGTAGACCCGCCAACAGAACTTGTCTGTTTTCGGCACGCGCTTGCCAAAGCGCTCTTACCGCAAGTTCGCTTTCATCAACGTTCAGTTCACGTTCGCGTTCAGTCACTTGTTGCAGCACAGCGCCGGCAGCCCACTGCGGGACCGGATCGCCGGTTTGCTTGACCGCCAGCCAGATCACGGGCACCAGATACGCGATCAGCAAAATGATGTACTGCCCAACTTGCGTCCAGGTGACCGCTCGCATACCGCCCAAAAATGAGCAGACTAAGACGCCGCCAAGCGCGATAAAAATACCAAGTTCAAACGAGATCCCCGTCATGCGCGTCGTAATCAGCCCCACGCCGTAAATTTGCGCAACCAGATAGGTAAACGAGCACAGGACAGCGCAAAGCACACCCAGCAGTCTCGGAGCATTCCCGCCAAAGCGCGCGCCCAGAAAATCAGGGATGGTATAGCGCCCGAACTTCCGTAAATAGGGTGCCAAAAACAGCGCCACCAAAACGTACCCGCCGGTCCAGCCCAAAATATAGGCGAGCCCGTTATAACCCGTGAGATAAAGCGTCCCGGCTACGCCAATAAACGAAGCGACCGACATCCAGTCAGCTGCAGTCGCCATTCCGTTATAGATTGCGGGTACTCGACGCCCCGCCACATAATATTCAATCGGATCCGAGGTTCGACACATGATGCCAATACCAGCATAGAGCGCGACTGTGACCAATAAAAAAACGTAGCCAATCCATTGCCGCGCCAACCCCATCAGCTCGAACAGGGCAAGCAACAGCACCAACAGGCAAAATCCCAAGGTATAAACGGCGTAGCCGCGAAATAATTGGTTGCCAAAGGCTTTGGGGGCAGAGTGCTTGGATGCCACTTAGTTATCACCCTGAGCGCTGCGCCTGACCTTTTGATCCTGGCGTGCCATCTGCCAGGCATACACCCCAATAATCAGTAAAAAAAACAAGGGGGCACCGAAAGCGGCCAACCAAAAGCTCAGAGGCCAACCAAAGATAAAAATCTGGCTGAGATCAAGCGCAAAATAGGCGGGCACGAAGGTCATCAGCCACCATAGACATGACAGAGCGGCGATCAAAACTAAGTTTTGACGCCAATAACGAGTTCGCGCAGGGGCGGGAGAGGGGCGCATGATGCCATAGAATATACAGCTTGGCACTTTTAAGCGACAACGGCCGACACTAAAGTGCCAGCCGTTGTGCATTTTCTTGTTTTTAGAGTCGTGCTTATTTTTGTTATGAAGCCGATGCTGCCAGCTTGCTCATGCAGAGCTTTGTCCCCTCACCTGCATGAACTTATTCTGCACCAGCGTGGCTCTTGCAGCATTGGGGTATGCCCTATGTTTGGGCTATTCTTAGCAGTTGTTTCACTATATGGACAGCTTTACCGCTGTGCGTCTCATCTGACAGCGACCCACTCGATTTTTTGTCATGGAGTCTCATGTTTAATCCCTCGCGCGATCAGGTTCGAGAGTTTTTTATTCACACTTGGCGCAAACACCGCGCGCTCGAACTCTTGACGCCGCTAGAGGCAATGGCGCTTGGCTGGATCGAGCAACATCCCGAGCATCACGCGGCGCTTGAAAGCTCAGAGGCGCTCACCCAAGAGTTCAAGGTCGAAGAGGGTCGCAGCAACCCTTTTTTACACCTCTCCATGCACTTAGCGATTGCCGAACAGCTCTCGATTGATCACCCGCGCGGCATCAAACAAGCTTTTGAGACGATGGCCTCACGCGCAAACRGACACGAAGCCGCGCACCAAATTATGGAGTGTCTTGGACAAGTGGTGTGGGAGTCTCAGCGTCTAGGCACCGCTTTGGATAGCGATGCTTACATAGAACTGATCAGACAGCGCGCCAGCCGAGACTAAGACTAGCGCCTCGGGCGACGCAACAGACTATCTACGTACGGCCAGCGGGCCTGGTTGCGAGGCGAGCCAGGCTGACACGTTCGCAACGTCTTGCTTAGACAGCTGCGTTGCAAACGCACCCATCACCGCATTTTTACGCACGTTGGCCGAGGAGGGTGCACCCGCTGCACCACGTTGATACGCTTTTAAGGCGTGCGCCAAGAAGTCAGCATGCTGACCAGCCAAAATGGGGTAAGCCGGCAAAATAGGAGATTTAGCATCAGCGCCGTGGCAAGAAGCGCAGTTTAGCTTTGTCCAGACCGCTTTGCCGGCAGCCAAGTCACTCGCCTGGGTCACGCTAGCAGACAGAAATAATGCCGCGCCACAGAGGACAATCTTAAGATGTTTCATGGTTGCCTCCGGTTATTTACGTTTAGAGTAGTACGCGGCCAGATCAGCAATATCTTGATCTGACAAACTTTTTGCCGTGGCGTTCATCGTGGGGTGCGTACGCTCGCCTGAAGCATAGGCACGCAGCGCTGCCTGAAGGTAGGCCTCGTTTTGGCCCGCAATCATCGGCACCGAATACACCTCAGGAAAACTGGCGCGGTAGCCTGAAATGCCGTGACACCCAATGCACATCGAGACCTTTGATTTGGCCGCTTCAAGGTTGCCGGTTGGAGCATCTGCAGCGCTTGCCAAAGAGCTCAATGCACAGGAGACCGCTAAAGCCAGGCTGGCAGAGGCTTGGATCAGCCGGCGGACTGTCGGCGCGTGGTCTTGACTGCCTTTGTTACCCTTACTGCCGTTACTGTCTTTACTACCATTACGCATCTGATTTAAAAACATGGCTTTGAACAATTTCATCAAAAGAGGTCTGGCCAGGCCAGAATAACAACCCGAGAATAGCCTCGGCCGCAAAACGTTAAGATTGTACGATAATTGAAGAAATTAAAATTAGACTCAGCTACGCTTACCTTTGAACCCTAACACCCCGGCTCCTCATGACCTCACCGACACCCACCCCAACCCAAACCAATCGCTTTGACGGCACCGAACGCTACGTTGCCACTGACGACCTCAAGCTAGCGGTGAACGCGGCCCTGACCCTGCAGCGCCCACTTTTGATCAAGGGCGAACCCGGCACCGGCAAAACCATGCTGGCCGAAGAGGTCGCGGCCGCGCTCGGACGCCCACTCTTGCAGTGGCACATCAAATCCACCACCAAAGCGCACCAAGGCCTTTACGAATACGACGCTGTTTCGCGTTTGCGTGACTCGCAACTGGGCGAAGAAAAAGTTAAAGATATTCGCAACTACATCATGCAGGGTGTCCTGTGGCAGGCGTTTTCGGCGCCCGCGCCCGTTGTGCTGCTGATTGACGAAATCGACAAGGCCGATATCGAGTTTCCAAACGATTTATTGCGCGAACTCGATCAAATGCAGTTTCACGTGTATGAAACCCGCGAAACTATCAGCGCGATTCACCGCCCTCTCGTGATCATCACCTCAAACAACGAAAAAGACCTGCCCGACGCGTTTCTGCGCCGCTGCTTTTTTCATTACATCCGTTTTCCAGACCGCGACACGCTGCGCAGCATCGTTGACGTGCATTTTCCAAACCTGCACGCCGAAGTGTTACGCGCCGCGCTCGATACCTTCTTCGCCTTACGCGAGGCGCCAGGACTTAAGAAAAAACCTTCAACCTCAGAGTTTCTTGACTGGTTGCGCCTGCTGATTGCTGAAGATGTGAGCCCCGCCGAAATCGATGCGCACGCAGCCACTTCGGTTCCGATGCTGGCTGGCGCCCTGCTAAAAAACGAACAAGACTTGCAACTGCTTGAGCGCCTGGCTGCTGTCACTCGCAGCAGCACCCGTCGTCCTGCAGGCCCGAGCCATGGTTAATCCGCAAGGCTTCAAGCAGGCGCCTGCACCCTGTACGCTGCGGGGCTGGGGCGTGCGCCTTGCGCCCTTATCGCAGGCGCACGCCGAAGGCTTAACCCGCGCAGCACGCGACGGCGAGCTCTGGAACCTGCGCGTGACGTCAGTGCCCGAACCCGAGCAAACCACAGCCTATATTCAAAGCGCCCTTGAGGGCTTAGCAGTTGGGCACATGCTGCCCTTCGTGGTCGTGGAAGATACCTCAGAAAAAATTCTGGGAACCTCCCGCTATCACGATATTCTCCCAGCGGTTGCCCGCCTCGAAATCGGCTACACCTGGTATGCAAAAAGTCAACAGCGCACGCATGTCAACAGTGCCTGCAAACTCTTACTGCTGACCCACGCCTTTGACGTATTGGGCGCCGCGGTTGTCGGCTGGCGCACCGATAACTTTAACCATGCCTCGCAACGAGCGATCGAACGCCTGGGCGCCAAACGCGACGGCGCGCTGCGCCACCACGCCTTACGCCGCGACGGCACCGTGCGCGACACCGTCATGTACAGCGTCATAGCGGGCGAATGGCCCGAAGTTCGCGATCACCTTACCTATCAGCTCAAACGCCATGCTTGTTGATTTCTTTTATCATCTGCGCACCCAAAAACTCAAGGTCTCGGTGAAAGAGTACCTCACGCTTCTTGAGGCGCTTTCGACGCCGCTCATGCCGCCAACGCTAGAGGATTTTTATTTTTTAGCGCGCACGACCTTGGTAAAAGACGAAACCCTCTTTGATCGCTTTGACCGCGCTTTTGCAGGCTATTACCGCAGCCTTGAGCAGATTCTGCCGCCCGGCAAAAAAATTCCGCTTGACTGGCTGGTCAAAGAGTTGCAAAAACACCTGACACCTGAACAAAAAGCCGAACTCGAAAAGCATGGGCTCGACAAACTTTTAGAAATGTTCAAAGAGCGTCTAGAAGAGCAGCAAGAGCGCCACGAAGGCGGTAGCAAATGGATTGGGACGGGGGGCACCTCGCCGTTTGGCAACGGTGGCTTCCACCCAGAGGGGATTCGGGTTGGCGGTGCCTCGGGAGGAAACCGCACTGCAGTCAAAGTCTGGGATGAACGCAACTTCAGGGATTACGACGACTCGATTGAGCTGGGTACGCGCAACTTTAAAGTGGCGCTCAGGCGCTTACGGCGTTTTGCCCGCGAGGGTTCGGATTTTGAGCTTGATCTTGATGACACGATTACGAGCACCGCGCGCAACGCAGGTTTTCTTGACATCAAAATGGTGCCCGAACGCCACAACAATGTCAAAGTCTTGATGTTGCTTGACGTTGGCGGCAGCATGGATGATCACATTGCTCGGGTCGAAGAGTTGTTTTCAGCTGCCAGCAGCGAATTCAAGCACCTTGAGGTCTATTATTTTCATAACTGTCCGTACGAACATCTTTGGAAATCAAATCGGCGTCGTCAAATGGAACGCTTTGAAACACGCGATGTCTTGCGTAAATTCAATGGCGACTGGCGTCTGATTTTTGTTGGTGATGCCACCATGAGCCCCTACGAAATCTTACAGCCGGGCGGCTCGGTCGAACACTACAACAAAGAGCCAGGTGCAGAGTGGCTGCAGCGCATGATCACGACCTGGCCCAAGGCGGTATGGCTCAACCCTGAACCCCAGGCTTCCTGGCAATATCGACAGTCGATCGCCCTGATCCGAAACATCGTACAAAATAAGATGTTTCCGGTGACGGTTTCGGGGATCGAACAGGCGATGCGTCTACTTTCTAAATAACAAGTCGTCACGCCTGCGCGCGGCGTCAGCTTGTTAAATAATCGCTCCAGGAATGAACCATTCTGAGTAATTGCGCTCAAACTATTTCATTCACATCTTTTGGATTCCTCCCATGTGGCTGTTGACTCGTGCGCTCAAGCGCTTCTTGCTGGGTTCTATGTTTTTTTTGGCGGCAACCCACAGTATGGCTTTCACTCTTCCCTCTGGTATTTCGCAAGTGACCTCTGTCGAAGGGATCACCGAGTATCGACTTGACGCCAATGGCTTGCGTATTTTGCTCGCGCCAGACGACTCTAAACCGACCACGACCGTTAACATGACCTATTTGGTCGGCTCTCGCCACGAAAACTATGGCGAGACCGGCATGGCGCACTTGCTTGAACACATGCTGTTTAAAGGCACGCCAAACACGCCAAATGCGTTGGGCGAATTTTCAAAACGTGGGCTGCAGGCCAACGGTTCGACTTCAACAGACCGCACCAATTATTACGCCAGCTTTGCCGCCAATCCCGAAACCCTAAAGTGGTACGTCGGCTGGCAGGCCGACGCGATGATCAACTCGACGATTAAGCGCGAAGACCTTGACACCGAAATGACCGTCGTGCGCAACGAAATGGAAAGCGGCGAAAACAATCCTTTTCAGATGCTCTGGCAAAAGATGCTGGGCCTGGCGTTTCAATGGCACAGCTACGGAAAAACACCGATCGGTGCGCGCTCTGATGTCGAGAACGTCGATATCGCGCAGCTGCGAGCCTTTTATCGTGCGTATTATCAGCCCGACAACGCCGTCTTGATTATTGCCGGAAAATTCGCACCGCAAGCAGCACTTGCCGACGTGCTCGGCGCCTTTGGAAACATTCCAAAACCAACGCGTAAGTTGCCACCCGAGTACACCGTCGAACCCGTACAAGACGGCGAACGCGCGCTCACGCTGCGCCGTACCGGTGGCTCGCCGCTGGTCGCTGCGATGTACCACGTGCCCCCTGCTACGCACAAAGATTTTGCCGCGCTCGATCTGGCAAGCATGATGATTGCCGATACGCCGTCTGGTCGCCTCTATAAAGCGATGGTTCCTGCCAAACAAGCCGCGAGCGTGTTAGGTTTTACGATGGATGAGTTCGCACCAGGCATTGTGATGTTTGGCGCCACGCTTGAACCGGGTATGGATCAGGCCACGGCGCTGGGCACGCTGACAAGCACGATTGAAGGCCTGGCCAAACAGCCTTTCTCGACCGAAGAGCTCGAACGCGTGCGCAATCAGTGGCTCAAGAGCTGGGATCTGATGTTTAGTGATGCCCAAAAAATTAGCGCCGGATTGTCTGAGGCCATCGCCGTCGGTGACTGGCGGATGCTGTTCGTCTCGCGCGATCGTATTCGCGCGGTATCGCTTGCGCAGGCGCAACAGGTCGGACAGGACTATCTGACCCAAGCCAATCGCACCCAGGGCCAATACATTCCCACGGATAAGCCGGTGCGCGCACCCTTAGCTGCGATTCCTGACCTACAAAAAGACTTGGCAGGATACGCCGGTAACGCGCAGCTTAAGCAAGCCGAGGCGTTTGACCCTGATCCCGCCAATATCGACGCCCTGACGCAACGCAAAATGCTCAAGGTACCTAACGGTTCAATCAAATTAGCGATGTTGCCCAAGGAGGCGCGTGGCGATCGTGTCAACGCGACGATTACGCTGCAATTTGGCAGTCTTGAGGCCTTAAAAGGGCAGCGTCTAAACGCGATTGTGACGGCGGATCTGTTACTAAAAGGCACCGACAAATACACCCGCGAGCAGATCAACGACCGCATTGATGCGCTGGGTAGCGAAGTTGGTATCTCGGGCTCAGGTTCAGACCTCACTATCGGCTTGTCAACCACGCACGCCAATATCGACGCGCTCGTTGCCTTTGTTCTTGAGGTCGTGCAACACGCAAGTTTTGCGCAAGAGCAAGTGAACGAATACACAAGCAAACTGACGACCAGTCTAAAAAGCTCAATGACAGAGCCAACTGCGATTGCCTCGCGCATGCTCACGCGCCACGACAACCCTTGGGCGAAAGACGATATCCGCTACATGCCAAGCTTCGAAGAGTCGCTAACCTCTGTGGCAACGCTCAAGCGCGCTGACCTGGTGGGCTTTCACAAAACCTTTTATGGTTCGAGCGCGGTCTCAATCGCTATCGTGGGCTACTTTAACCCAACAAGTTTTGAGCAAACCGTCGCTAAGGCCTTCAGCACTTGGGCACCGGGCGCACCGTTCGCACGCCTAAGCAACCCGTACCGCAACGTCAAGCCCGAACAAATGCAGGCTTTAACCCCCGACAAAGCCAACGCCTTTTATACGGCGAACTTACCTTTAAAGCTACAAGACACCCACCCAGACTACCCTGCCCTGTACCTGGCAAATTTTCTGTTGGGCTCCTCTGAGACGTCGCGGCTGTGGATGCGTGTTCGCGAAAAAGAAGGTCTGTCTTATAACGTTCGCAGTCGCTTGTCGGTGTCTTCCTTTGAAGCGTCGGCTTCGTGGGGGGTCTATGCGATTTTTGCTCCCGAAAACCGCAATAAGGTACAAGACGCTATCCGCCAAGAACTCGAACGTTTGATCAAAGATGGTTTTGAGGCAACCGAAGTCAAAGACGGCATCACAGCGCTGCTGAACTACCGCAAACTCTCGCGGGCACAGCAGGGAAGTCTTGCCTCAGCTTGGGTCAGTTATATGGAGACTGGCCGCAGCTTTGCCTGGGCCGCCGACTTAGATAAAAAAATCGCCGCACTGACCCCCGAGCAACTCAATGCTGCCGTGCGTCAGTACCTGCAACCCGCTCAGTTCAGTAGCGTGGCAGCAGGCGATTTTGAAAAGAAGAAGTGATCCCTCAGCATCKTGTGCGGCCTGTTGACACGCGTACGACTCTGAGGCAAAAAAAAGCCCCGACCGGGGCTGTTTTCTTATCGACAAAGTCTGCTCAAGAAAAGAAGTCTTTCACCCGATCCGTCCACGATTTACTTTGGGGCGAGTGCTTGTCATCCCCGTCGCGAAGCGAAGCCTCAAACTGACGCAACAGCGTTTTTTGCTCTTCGGTTAAGCGCACCGGAGTTTCTACCACGACGTGACAATACAAATCACCCGGATACGACGCCCGCACGCCCTTAATTCCTTTGCCGCGCAACCTAAAGGTTTTACCAGACTGCGTGCCCTCTGGGATCAAAATCTCAGCTTTACCGTTCAAGGTTGGCACTTGAATATCACCCCCTAGTGCCGCGCTGGTAAACGGAATCGTAAGTTCGCAATGCAGATCGTCGTTATCGCGCTGAAAAATCTTGTGCTCTTTGATGTGAATTTCTACGAACAAATCGCCTGACGGTCCACCGTTGATACCAGGTTCACCGTTGCCTGACGAACGAATTCGCATGCTGTCATCGATGCCTGCAGGAATCTTGACCTGCAGCGTTTTATTTCGACGAGTACGCCCCACGCCATCACACGATACGCACGGATCACTGATTTCTTTGCCATTGCCATGGCAAGTCGGACATGTTTGCTGCACGCTAAAAAAACCCTGCTGCATGCGTACCGCACCAGCACCGCCGCAGGTGTGGCACGTTTTAGGCTTCGTGCCTACCTTCGCGCCCGAACCTTTACACACTTCGCAGTTTTCCCAGCTTGGCACGCGAATTTCAGTATCAAACCCGTTTGCCGCTTGCTCTAGCGTAATGTCCATCGCGTACTTTAAGTCGGCACCGCGATACACCTGAGGACCACCCCCGCCGCCGCCACGTCTGGCCCCGCCAAAAATTTCACCAAAGATGTCACCAAACGCATCGCCAAAGCCCGCAGTACCCGCAGCGCCCGCCGCGCCCGCCGCGTTTGGATCGACGCCGGCATGGCCGTAGCGATCGTAGGCCGCGCGTTTGCTGTCATCCGACAGAATCTCGTAAGCCTCTTTGGCCTGCTTGAATTTTTCTTCGGCTTCTTTGCTGTCTGGGTTGCGATCGGGATGATATTTCATCGCAAGTTTGCGATAAGCCTTTTTCAGCTCGTCGTCTGACGCATTTTTAGCAACACCAAGGGTTTCGTAAAAGTCGCGCTTTGCCATGCTTTGAGCTCAATAAGTGAAACTAAACAACGCGCCCGGAAGGCTAAAAAGCGTTCCGGGCGTAGCCGATTTACTGCAACAGCAAGGCGATCACTTTGCGTCGCGCTTAACTTCTTTGAAGTCAGCATCGACCACATTGTCATCAGCCGGCTTACTGCCACCTGCCGCGCCTGAGCCAGCGCCTTCACCCGCGGCACCTGCCGCAGCCTGTGCTGCTTGCGCCTCAGCGTACATCTTCTCGCCGAGCTTTTGCGACACCGTACCCAAGACTTCGACTTTTGCATCGATGGCAGCTTTGTCGGCGTTATCTTTTAAGGCGTCTTCGACGTCTTTCAAGGCGGCTTCAATCGCCGTTTTATCTGCCTCTTCGAGCTTATCACCATACTCAATCATCGACTTGCGCGTTGAATGCACCAAGCCATCGGCGCTATTGCGAGCCAGGGCAAGCTCTGCCATGCGATGATCTTCATCGGCATTGGCCTCGGCGTCTTTCACCATCCGTTGAATTTCTTCTTCGGTCAGACCAGAGTTCGCCTGAATGGTGATCTTGTTTTCTTTACCCGTACCTTTGTCCTTAGCGGACACATGCACAATACCGTTCGCGTCAATATCAAAGGTCACCTCAATTTGAGGCGTGCCACGCGAGGCGGGTGGAATCCCCTCAAGATTGAACTCGCCCAAGGTTTTATTGCCCGCTGCGATTTCGCGCTCGCCCTGAAATACCTTAATCGTCACCGCTGGCTGATTGTCGTCGGCGGTTGAAAACACTTGCGAATGGCGCGTCGGAATCGTCGTGTTCTTGGTGATCATCTTGGTCATCACGCCACCAAGGGTCTCAATCCCCAAAGACAAAGGCGTGACGTCAAGTAACAACACGTCTTTACGATCGCCCGACAACACCGAACCCTGAATTGCAGCACCGGCAGCAACCGCCTCGTCAGGGTTGACGTCTTTGCGCGGCTCGCGGCCGAACAGCTCTTTGACTTTTTCTTGCACTTTAGGCATGCGGGTCATACCGCCAACCAAAATCACATCATTAATTTCGCTGAGCTTGACGCCAGCATCTTTGATCGCAATTTTGCAAGGATCCATCGTGCGAGAAATCAGTTCTTCCACCAGCGACTCGAGCTTGGCCCGAGTCATCTTGAGGTTCAAATGCTTAGGACCTGAGGCATCTGCAGTGATGTAGGGCAAGTTGATCTCAGTTTGCTGAGTCGACGACAATTCGATCTTGGCTTTTTCAGCAGCTTCTTTTAAACGCTGTAGGGCCAACACGTCTTTTGACAGATCAACGCCTTGCTCTTTCTTGAACTCGGCAATGACGTATTCGATGATGCGTTGGTCAAAATCCTCGCCGCCCAAAAAGGTGTCACCGTTGGTAGACAGCACTTCAAATTGTTTTTCGCCATCGACGTCAGCAATTTCGATGATCGAGATATCGAAGGTACCGCCGCCCAAGTCAAAGACAGCAATCTTGCGATCGCCTTTTTCAGACTTGTCTAAACCAAAAGCCAGCGCTGCGGCGGTTGGCTCATTGATAATGCGCTTGACATCAAGACCAGCGATCCGGCCAGCGTCTTTGGTGGCCTGGCGCTGACTATCATTAAAGTAAGCGGGCACAGTAATGACGGCTTCGGTAACGCTTTCACCTAAAAAGTCTTCTGCAGTTTTCTTCATCTTGCGCAATACATCGGCCGCAACTTGCGAGGGGGCAAGCTTTTTGCCTTGCGCCTCAACCCAAGCATCGCCATTGTCAGCTTTGACAATTTTGTAGGGCATCAGATGAATGTCTTTTTGCACCGCATTTTCGGTGAACTTACGACCAATCAACCGCTTCACTGCGTACAGCGTGTTGGTTGGATTGGTAACAGCCTGACGCTTGGCGGGTGCGCCTACCAGCGTCTCGCCATCTTCCATGTACGCGACGATCGAAGGCGTCGTGCGTGTGCCTTCGGCATTTTCAAGAATCTTGACTTTCCCGCCATCCATGACCGCCACGCAGCTATTGGTGGTGCCAAGGTCGATACCGATAATCTTGCTCATGGTCAAACTACCTTTTAAAAAATCAGAATAAGAATGAATTGCTTTGATGCGTATTAATTGGGGGAGGATTAAGCGATTTCAAGGCTAAATCCAGCTTTTAATGCCCCAAACCGTAAAAATGTTTGACGCCCTTGCTTTTGGCTTGTGCGCCAGGACCCAAACCAAACTATGCCGCCACGGTGACTAAGGCAGGCCGCAGGACTCGATCGGCAATCAGGTACCCCTTTTGCAACGTTTGCACGATCGTATTTGCCTCTTGTTCGGCCGGAATCGTTGCGATCGCCTGATGTTGATGCGGATCAAACTTAGCACCTGCTTCAGGAGCAATTTCTTTAAGATGGTTGCGTTCAAACGCGCTCACCAACTGCTTGAGGGTGACCTCAATACCGGTGCGCATTGTTTCGGCCGTTTGTTCGGCTTGAGCTAAAGCGGCCTCTAAGCTATCTTTAACAGGTACCAAGCCTTCGGCAAAGGATTCAATCCCGAATTTGCGAGCTTTTGAGACTTCTTCTTGGGCACGACGGCGCACGTTCTCCATCTCGGCATGGGCACGCAAAGCTTGATCGCGCTGTTCGGCGACTTGTACCTGCGTGGCGGCAAGCTCAGCCTGTA
>NSIQ01000028.1 GCA_002737415.1 Alcaligenaceae bacterium
CTGTGCGGGCTCAGCAGCCAAAGCCGGATCGAGCTCTTTGTTGCCTGGCGTCGAGTCTTTTGGGTCTGCCATTTACGTCTCCAGAAAAATGCATGTTGAGTGTAAGCAATTGGGGCTTAACCCAAAAATTCAAGGGTTAACCACGAAAAATATAAGATGATCGCCGCACGCTTTGGGCGGCTGAGGCCAAGCCATCCTGAGTCGCGCCCGAGGCGCGGCTAGGGTTCGAGCGGCCAGCCTTGTAATTGCCCAAGCACCATATCGGCCAACGAGGCGATCCAAGCCGGATCGTCGTTGAGGGCTGAAATATATCTAAACCGCTTGCCACCCGCATGCATAAAGGCTTCGCACACTTCAACCTGAATTTCTTCGAGGGTTTCAAGACAGTCGGCCAAAAAACCCGGACACACCACATCGATCTCAGTGACCCCTTGCTGCGCCAGTTTTTTTAGTGTGGGCTCGGTATAGGGCTCAAGCCACTTGGCGGGGCCAAAACGGCTTTGAAACGTCACCAGATAGGCGTCGTCAGCCAACCCTAGGTAAGCGGCCAGCGCGCGCGCGGTTTCGTAGCAATCGCGACAATAAGGATCGCCCTGCTCGACGCACTGTTTGGGCAAACCATGAAAACTCATGACAAGCTTTTGAGGCTTACCGTACTGCTGCCAATAGGCCGCGATCTTATCGCCCAACGGACGAATAAACTCAGGGGCCGTATGAAACCGTTTAATAAATCGCAGGGCTGGTTGGTTGCGCAGGTGGCTTGCCACACGGGCCACCTCATCGACTACCGTGGCCGTTGTGCTTGAGGCATATTGTGGATAAAGCGGCACCACAAGCAGGTGTTCGCAGCCACGCTCGCGCAGGCGCAGCATAGCGYTTTTGATTGAGGGCTCACCATAGCGCATGCCGGTTTCGACTTCGATCGCCAACCCCCGCTGGGCGAAGATTTTTTGCAAGCCTTCGGTCTGGCGCTGGGTGTACACCATCAAGGGCGACCCACCTTCCATCCAAACGCTTTGATAGCGCGGCACCAACTTGCGCGGGCGTGCCAACAAAATCGGACCATTCAAAATGGGCCACCACAACAGCTTAGGGATTTCGATCACGCGCGGATCAGATAAAAACTCGCGCAAATAACGCCGAATTGCGGGTGCAGTCGGTTCGTCAGGGGTGCCAAGATTGACTAACACCACACCGACACCGCCGGTTTTAAAGGGCTTTGGCCAAGGCACAAAGCGAGAAGTGCGATCAGGATCGCGTTTGGGTTCAGGCCAGAAACGCATTGCTATAGACGCTCGTGAGGATAGTGGCTAAGTGCGCTTGATAATAAACGCGCGGTAATGTCGACAATTGGAATGACCCGCTCATAGGCCATGCGGGTGGGGCCGATGACGCCCAGAGTACCGATGACATGCCCGTCGATATTGTAAGGGGCTATCACGACAGATAAATCTTCAGTCGGAACGAGCTGCGAATCGCCACCGATATAAATCTGCACACCTTGCGCTTGGCTCGAGACCTCGAGCAGTTGTAACAGATCAGTTTTTTTCTCGAACATGGAGAAGGTTTTACGCAGGCGATCCATGTCAGAGGCGAGTTCGTTAACATCAAGTAACTTACGTTCGCCCGAGATCACGACGGTTTCGACTTCGTCGGCCGCCTGCGCGCCGGCTTCAACCGCCGCCTGCATGAGCCCAGACATATCTTCTTGAAGGCGGGCTAAGTCACGCGCTAAGTTTTGACGAACTGCCGCAAACGACTTACCCGCAAAATTATGATTAAAAAAGTTAGCCGCCTCAAGCAAAGCGGTGGCGGTGTAGTCGCGCGGCGTCAGCAAGATACGGTTTTGTACATCACCGTCGGGCGTCACAATGATCAGCAAAATACGTTTTTCAGAGAGGCGAATGAATTCGATTTGATGAAACACTTGTGCCCTGCGAGGCGACAACACCACCCCAGCAAACTGACTCAGGCTTGACAGCATGGCGGCCGCAGCTTGAACCGCCCGCCCCGGATCGGAGCCAGTTTGCAAATCACGCACCGTAGAAACGGGGTACAACTCAACCGGCTGAGCCGTGAGCATAGTGTCAACAAAGACCCGGTAGCCCCGTGGGGTGGGGATGCGACCCGCCGAAGTGTGTGGGCTGTGAATCAGACCAAGCTCTTCAAGATCGGACATGACATTGCGAATCGTGGCTGGCGATAATTCGAACATTTTTGAGAGCGTGCGCGAGCCGACCGGCTGGCCATCGTCAATGTAACGTTCAATAAGCGCTTTCAGCAGCGCACGCGCACGATCATCCATCATTGCCCTATTTTACCTTTGTCGACCCTATAATCGGTTAGTTTTTCTCTAACTGTTAAGCCTATGCATTTTCCTATTATTGCTTTAATTGGCCGTTATCAGGACTCAGACCTGCACGCCCCCCTGCGCATGCTCGCTAAGCTCTTGATACAAGAAGGCTCGCAGGTCCTGATCGAAGCCGATACCGCCCGCCATACCGGCGTCACAGAATACCCGAGCGCCAGTTTTACCCAAATCGGCGAACAAGCCAGCTTAGCCATTGTCATGGGCGGCGATGGCACGATGCTTGGTGCGGCGCGCCATCTGGCGCCCTTTGATGTGCCCGTGGTTGGCATCAACCACGGCCGCTTGGGGTTCATTACTGATATCCCTCTGCAAAAAGCAACCGAAGCGCTGACTAATTTGCTGCAAGGTCGCTACAAAACTGAAACCCGCATGCTGCTCAGCGCCATCGTGTGGCGTGACACCGAGCAAATGTTTACGGCCACCGCCCTCAATGACGTGGTCTTAAACCGCGCCGGGCGCGGTGGGATGATCGAAGTACGGGTCGAGATCAATGGCGCTTTCATGTACACCCAACGGGCTGATGGCCTGATTGTTGCAACCCCCACGGGCTCGACCGCTTACGCGTTGTCTTCAGCAGGCCCAATCTTGCACCCCGAAGTCAGCGCGATGGTTTTGGTGCCAGTCGCCCCGCAAACCTTATCAAACCGACCAATCGTGATTCCGGCCGACGGGGTCTTGAACATGACGCTTACCGCGATGGGGCGCAGGGAGGGCGGCGCAAGCGTGCACTGTGATATGCAAACCTGGTCAGACCTGGTGCCGGGTGACCGGATTGTGGTGCAGCGTTCGCCGCATCACATCCGCTTTTTGCACCCCGAAGGCTACAGTTTTTTTTCGACGCTGCGCAGCAAGCTCGACTGGAATCGCATGCCTCGCGCCGGCGCCGAGTCCGAGTAATCCATGCTACGCGCGCTACACATTCGCGACTTTGTCATCGTGACTGAAGCCGACATTACCTTTGATGCGGGCTTCACTGTTTTTTCGGGTGAAACTGGCGCTGGAAAATCCATCCTGATTGATGCACTGGCGCTCACCTTGGGCGAGCGTGCCGACTCCTCTGTACTGCGCGAAGGTGCCACCCGAGCCGAGATCAGCGCAGTGTTCGAGGCCCCTGAAGCGCTCATACGCTGGCTAACCGAACACGACTTGCACGCCGAGCACGAACTGGTGTTGCGCCGGGTCATCGACGCCCAAGGCCGCAGTCGCGCCTACGTGAACGGCTCGGCTGTGACCCTGACGCAGTTGCGCGAGATCGGCGAATATCTGATTGATATTCACGGCCAACACGCACACCAAAGTTTACTGCGCGCTGACAATCAGCGCGAACTGCTCGATGCACACGGCAATCATCAGGCGCTGCGCCAAAGCACCACACTGGCGTTCAAGGCCTGGCGCGCAACTGAAAAACAATTAACTCTGGCAGAGCAAGATGCAAACACCGTGGCGCAAGCGCGCGAACAACTCGACTGGAAAATCGGCGAACTCGCCAGACTCGCACTCGGGCCCACGGAATGGGCTGAGATCTCGGCTGAGCACACCCGACTCGCCAACGGCCAGTCTCTGTTAGATGGCGCTGCGCACACGCTAAACGCGCTCGATGAAGGCGACGCTGCCGTGCACCATCAATTAGCAATGGCAGTGCAGCGGATCAGTCAGCTTTTGCGCCACGATGCGAATCTGCAGACTGTGCACGACGCCCTCGACTCTGCCCGTATTGCTGTGAGCGAAGCCGTATCTGACTTAAACGATTATGTCTCGCGCGCTGAGCTCGATCCGGCACGCCTTTCGGTGCTAGACAACCGGTTACGCGTCGTCTTTGAACTCGCGCGCAAATTTAAAACTGAACCCGAAGACCTGTTCCAGTTTGAGCGGACGCTGCAAAGCGAGCTTGCCGCCTTACAAGCCTCAAGCGACATCGAAGGCTTGCGGGCACAAGTGCTGGCGCAACGCGCCGCCTATGACGTCGCCGCCCAGGCACTTTCGGCAGCGCGCACCAAGGCCGCGCTCGATTTAAGCAAACTCGTGAGCAAGGCGATGCAAACGCTGGCCATGGAGGGCGGCCAATTCAGTATTTTTCTGCATTCGGCTCAGGCTGCAAGCCACGGTCAAGACTTGGTTGAATTTTTAGTGGCGGGCCACGCGGGCACGACCCCGCGTCCCTTAGCCAAGGTCGCCTCAGGCGGAGAACTCGCTCGCATTTCACTGGCCTTATCTGTGATCGCCAATCGTGCGGCACGCGTACCCACCTTGATTTTTGACGAAGTCGATAGCGGAATTGGCGGAGCGGTTGCCGAAGTCGTGGGCAATCTGTTGCGCGAACTTGGCGCCCGGCACCAGGTCTTGTGCGTCACCCACTTGCCTCAGGTGGCTGCGCGCGGTCAACAGCATTTTCAGGTGAGTAAGCAAAACATTAAAGGCAAAACCCAATCCAGCATCGCCCTGCTAAAAGCACCCGAGCGTGTGGAAGAAATCGCCAGAATGCTGGGGGGTATCAAAATTACGAGTACCACCCGTGAACACGCAAAAGAACTATTGCAAACCTAAGCCGTGCTGTCTTAACCCTGCGCCGCGTGACAGGTCGTACAGACGCCATACAACACCATCGCGTGACTTTCTAAAATAAATCCGTTGTCACGCGCGACTTTATGTTGGCGTTTTTCGATATCGGTGTCGGTAAATTCAGCCACCTTGCCACAGTGGGTGCAAATCAAATGATCATGGTGATCGCCATCGTTGAGTTCAAAGATTGCTTTACCCCCATCAAACTGACTGCGCGCCAAAATTCCGGCCTGCTCGAACTGTGTCAAAACTCTGTACACCGTTGCTAAGCCAATATCGATGCTTTCGCCAATGAGTGCGCGATAGACGTCTTCGGCACTGAGATGTCGAGAGCCCGATTTGCGAAAAACATCCAGAATCTTCAAGCGCGGAAAAGTCGCCTTGAGCCCAACATTTTTAAGGTCGTTTGGGTCGTTATCGGTGTACATGGTGAGTTCCTTGTTTTAGCCCTCAGCGCGCACTGATTTGAGTTCGAGTGCGTGTCCCCCTTAATCAGGCAGGATCAGCGCGACGCTCTCGCACCAAAATAACTCGCCAAATCGGGGGATAGACCAACGTTTGACCGCGTAAACCTTTATGATAGCGTCTTTAGTCGTTAACTAGATAGAGGTTCGCAGTGATTACGTTTCGTACTTTCGCTTTGCACCTGCGTACCAGCCTGGCGCTGACGCTGTTAGTGGCCGCCGCGGCCGGTTGCAGTTCTAGTCGCTGGGGGTTTCCTTACAAGGTCAGCATGCAACAGGGCAACTGGATCACCAAAGACCAGGTCACGCTCTTGCGCCCGGGCATGACGCGTGAACAAGTGCGTTTCGCACTAGGCACACCGATGCTGACCAGTGCCTTGCACAGCAATCGCTGGGATTACCCCTACTATTACCGCGGTGGCGACGGCAAAATCGAAGAACGCACCTTGACCGTTTTCTTTAATGGTTCGCAACTCGAAAACTGGCGCGGCGACGAACAACCCGAAATGCAACCGTTTCAAATTGCCCGCGAAGAACTGCGCACTTCGGTGCGAGAGAGCGCCCAACACGAGCTTAACCGCGAGCGCAGCCTGAACGACGGCGACAACCCGCTTCGCTTACTACCCGGCGTGAATGTCGACCAGCTGCAACAGTCTAACGCGCCGCCACTAAGCGATCCGCAGGCTTTGCCGGGCGCGCCAAACGACGCACCGGTGCAACTGCGCTAACTAAAATAATTTGGTGAGTTCTAAATGATGCGAATTGCAATTGCTGGTGCCAGTGGCCGCATGGGCCGCACACTCATTGAGTTGGTGTCTCAGTCTGCCGATTTAAGCCTGGCCGCTGCGCTGGACGTCACGGGCTCACCCATGCTAGGTCAAGACGCCTGTGCCTTTTTGGGTAAACCAACTGGCGTACTGATTACCGACCAGCTTTCTGCGCTTAAAGGCGCTGAGTGCCTGATCGACTTCACGCGCCCCGAAGGTTCGCTGCTGCACCTGACCGCTTGCACTGAGTTCGGCGTCAATTTGGTGTTGGGCACAACCGGTTTTGACGAAGCCGGCAAAGCTGCCATCGCCCAAGCTGCCAAAAAAATTGCCATCGTCTTTGCGCCCAACATGAGCGTTGGCGTCAATGCCACCCTAAAATTGCTAGAGACGGCCGCGCGAATTTTAAACTCGGGCTACGACGTCGAAGTCTTTGAAGCGCACCATCACCACAAAGTCGATGCCCCCTCAGGAACGGCGCTCAAAATGGGCGAAACCATTGCGCAGGCTTGGGGTAAACCACTCGACGAGATTGCCACCTGGACGCGCCACGGTCACACCGGGCCGCGCGAGGCAGGTACGATCGGCTTTTCGGTCGTGCGTGGCGGAGATATCGTCGGTGACCACACGGTTTATTTCTGCGGCCTGGGCGAGCGCCTCGAAATCACTCACCGCTCGAGCAGCCGGGCTGGCTATGCCCAAGGCAGCCTGCGCGCGGCACAGTTTCTGCAAGGTAAACAGACGGGTTTGTTCGACATGCAAACCGTTCTTGGGCTTTAACCCGACGCAACCACCACCGGCTCGATCTCAAGCCGGACGCCAAAAGTTTGTTCGACGGTCTGAGCGATTTTTTCGGCCAGCGCCAGCAACTCAGTTGCCTGTGCGCCGCCATAATTTACCAACACCAAGGCCTGCTGGGCGTGCACGCCAACAGCGCCTGCCCGATAGCCTTTAAACCCGCAATGCTCGATGAGCCAGCC
Organism: Alcaligenaceae bacterium; assembly: GCA_002737415.1. Classification (GTDB taxonomy): domain Bacteria; phylum Pseudomonadota; class Gammaproteobacteria; order Burkholderiales; family Burkholderiaceae_B; genus Zwartia. Next base: position 7,142 of record NSIQ01000028.1, read on the forward strand.
CGCTGCCAGCTTGACGCCGCCATCGGCCTGTGGATAGGCCACAAGCTCTGCGAAGCGTGCGCGAAGCGCTTGATATTGCGCCGACGACACCAGTGGGTTTTTAAAAAAACTTCCGGCGTTACCGAGCACCGACGGATCCGGAAGTTTGCGACGACGGATGTCGCACACGGCGTCTAACACTATTTGTGCGCTCACCTCATGCGCTGCAAGCTTGGCGAACGCAGCATGTTTTTTAAGCTCGGGATACGTGAGCACGGGTTGCCACGCTTTAGGTAAGGCAAACTGCACCGAAACGATCAACCATTGGCCACGTTCGGCACGCTTAAACACACTGTCGCGATAACCGAAGCCGCATTGTTCGCGCGACAGCGTCACAAATTTTTGCTCGGCCACTTGCCACGCCCTGACCGAGTGAAGTCGCTCACAGAGTTCTACACCATACGCACCTATATTTTGCACGGGGGCAGCCCCGACTGTGCCAGGAATCAGACCTAGGTTTTCAAGGCCAAACCAGCCTCGCGCTGTCGCGCTTGCCACCCAGTCATGCCAGTTTTCGCCTGCCGCTACAGCAACGAGCACGTGCTCAGAGTGTTCTTCAATTAAGTCGATACCCTTGAGAGCCACCCGAACAACTAAGGGGGCAAGTTGGCTGGGCAACACGACATTACTGCCTGCGCCCAAAATAAAAAAATCGGTGTTTTGCAAAAGTTGACGGCCAAGTTCAGGCAACTGTTCATGTGCCTGCAACACCACGACTTGGTCGGCCTGACAGGCGAGGCCTAAGGTATTAAAAGACGTCAAATCGCTTGGGCCGGGCACCAGCGTCTGCGTCCCCTTCTGCTGCAATCGATTTGACATATTGGGGTGTATGTATGCTATATTCTTGGTCGTTGTGAATGATACCGCAGTACTCGAGCGGGAGTAGCTCAGTTGGTAGAGCGCAACCTTGCCAAGGTTGAGGTCGAGAGTTCGAGACTCTTCTCCCGCTCCAGATTTTTTCTGGATTTAGTTCAAAAAAGTATTTTTGCAGTGGGATGTTGACTGCATAAAAACGAGGTGACAGAGTTGAGGTTTTTTTTACAACTCCTATGATGCGATCCGCAATCAAACATTTGCTCATCGGTGCAATCCTTCTGCCCCCCCTGTTCGACCGCTCAAGCAGAGTGGCTTGAAATCGCTTCAAACGCAACGGTCAATAAGACACTTTACCTTGACGTCGCCAGCAAAAAAAATCTAAAAAATTCGTCTTGATTGCCGCAATGTACGATCAAACGATGCCCGAGTTTTTCAACGACAAGGCTTTTTTATCTTCGGTACACGAATATCAAGTTGACTGCAGTGCCGGCACTCAGATGTCTTTACGCAGAAACTTCTACGCGGGTCCTAAAGCGACGGGGCCCCAGGTTGGCAGCTCGAACGACACGACTTGGGTGCCTCTTGAGCCCGCCACAGTGGCTCAGGCGATCTATAAAGTGACACTCGCCCAGGCGCTACTAAAAGCCGCCTGCGCGAAAGACTAACCGCTTATCAGTGAGCACGTGCTTAAGACCGCACGTGCCAGAGACCTTAGGTTAATCGAGCTTGGCGCCAGACACCTTAACCACCTCGGCCCAACGCTTGATCTCACCGTTCACAAACGTACCAAAATCAGAGCCCGTCAACGCTGGGAACTCTGCGCCGTTGGCCGCCCAGCCGTCTTTGATCAACGCGTCGAGGGGCAGTTTTTTGATTTCAGCAAGCATGCGTGCCTGTGCCTCGGGTGGCGTCCCTTTAGGGGCCCAGATGCCGTACCAGGTCGTCACGTTGTAATCCGCAAACCCCAACTCGGCCGCAGAAGGCACCTCTGGAATCGCAGGATTACGAACCTTGCCAGCCACCATCAAGGCGTTTAAGCGACCACTTTTGATGTGTTGCGCAGAAGAGCCCAAGCCGTCAAACATCATGTCGACATCACCCGCAAGCAAGCCTTGCAAGGCAGGCCCAGCACCTTTGTAGGGAATGTGAGTGATGTTGGTCTTTGACTGAATTTTGAACAACTCGCCCGCAAGGTGATGAGACGTGCCACTGCCTGCAGAACCGTAATTTAGCTTGCCTGGATTGGCTCGCACCATTTCAAGAAACGCCTTGAAATCGCCCGGCACCTTTTTAGGATTGACCACAAGCACTTGTGGCACGCGTGCCACCATGGCGATTGGAATGAAGTCTTTTTCGAGGCTGTATTCAAGATTTGGATACATCGAAGGCGCGATGGCGTGATGCACCGCGCCCATAAACCAGTTATAGCCATCGGGTGCCGCTCGCGCAGCCAGCGCCGCGCCCAGGTTTCCACCGGCGCCACCCCGACTGTCGATCACCAGTTGCTTGCCCATCGACTTTGACAGCACAGCAGAAATCGGGCGCGCAAAAGCGTCGGTGCCGCCGCCCGCCGGAAAAGGCACAATCACCACCACAGCTCTTGAGGGCCAGTCGGCTTGCGCCCAAACTGGCAAGGCCTTCAAAGCCAAAGCCCCTGCGCCCGCCTGCAAAAGTGCTCTGCGTGTGTTCATGATGTTAATTGCCTCAATGTTTTTTATGTTGCGCTTAGAAAAATATCAAATTGCACCTGCTCGCCGCTTTAGGGCAGCACACCCAGACGTGTCGCCCTTATGAGGTAAAGATCATCATTATTGTGCAAACGTGAGTATCCTATCCTAAACTGTAACCCCTCTGCTGTACAGGCTTGGGATAAATAAAGGAAAGGCGCCTTTTGTAGTATGATCGCGCTCCGGCATCTTCAGTATTTACGGCGCAATGGCAGAGTGGTTATGTAGCGGATTGCAAATCCGTCAAGCTCGGTTCGATTCCGGGTTGCGCCTCCAGCAAGCTGTACACCCTGTCGAGCTCCAATCATGACAACTACAGCGACTCCTCAGCCTACACCTGCGTCACAAAGTTACCTCACCGGTCTGCTGGGTGTGAGGATATTTTTAGCTTTCGCTTCGGGCTACTTTATTTCTTATGCGCTGCGCTCGGTCAACGCCGCACTTGCCCCCCTGTTGGCCAGCGACCTCACTCTGTCACACAGCGCGCTAGGCTGGTTCTCGTCAGCCTATTTCTTAGCCTTCGGGGCCATGCAAATTCCAGTTGGGATCTGGCTCGATCGCTACGGCGCGCGCCGCACAGAGTCAGCCCTTTTACTGGTCGCCGCACTGGGGTCGCTCTTGATCGCCTTTGGCCAAGAGCTTTGGATGCTTTTTTTAGGGCGTATTCTGATCGGCATTGGCGTGTCGCCTTGTCTGATGGCTGCTTATTCTTATTTCAGGCGCTGCTACCGGCCCGAGCAGCAGGCAAGCCTTGTGATGTGCATGTTGGTTGCAGGCACGGCGGGTGCCCTCATGGCAGCCCAACCGGCTCTTTTACTTGCACAGGCGCTTGGCTGGCGACAGGTCTTTAGTCTGGCGACTCTTTTGTTGTTGCTCTCGGCCGGTCTGGTGTTCTTTTTAACGGGCGATTACGACAGGCAGTCAAACCTCCAGACAGCGACCGAACGGCAGGCAACGAGCTTTGTCTCGCTGTGCCTGCACCCCACCATGTTACGTGCGATCCCACCCTGTATTTTGATCATCGGAGGCTTCGTGGCGCTTCAAACCTTATGGGTCGGGCCCTGGCTCACGCAGGCACTCGAGCTGACCGCAGAGCAAGCAAGCCAAATTCTGCTTTACTTAAACGCCACGATCCTGGCCTCATACCTCGTCATGGGGCTGTTAAGCCCTTGGCTAGTCAAAAAAGGAACCTCACTCGCCAGGCAATCGTCGCTTGCACTCCTTTGGCTAACGCTATGCTTCACCGCGGTCCCGCTTTGGCAAACTGGGCTTGCCTGGTTGCTCTGGCCACTTCTTGCCCTCGCGGTGCCGGCGATGTTTCTGTTGCAAACACAAACGGCGTTAGAGTTTCCAAGTCAGATCGCGGGTCGAGTCTTAACCACTCTGAATCTGATGATTTTTGCCGGTACCTTCGTCGTGCAGTGGGGCTTAGGTCTGATTGCCGACGGGTTCACGGCAAGCGGTTATGACCGCACAAAGGCCCTGACCTACGCTTTGCTTTGCCTGGCGGCCTTACAGTGGTGTAGTTTGCTTTGGTTTTGGATAAAGGCCCCCCATGGATCAGTCCGTACTTGAGGCGCAGATTCGCTGGCCCGATGTTCCCGCCGCTTATGGCTGGCTCTCGTTGTCTGCCCGAGGTGAGTGGCGCCTGCACCCTATGGGCGATGCGCAGCAAGGCGCAGCCGGCCAGGGCATTAGCAATATTCAAATCCTCAGTTTTATCGGCCGAAACTACTCGGCAGAGCCCTCAGGAACCTGGTTTTTTCAAAACGGCCCGCAACGTGTGTATGTTCGCCTCGATGCTGCCCCGTTTGTCTTGCGGGCTGACCCGACTCTTGGCGCCCTGAGCACGCACAATGGGCTGACCATTCACGAGGTCACAGCATGGTGGCTCAGTGACAACGGTCAGCTCTATGCCCAAACCGAGCTGGGTGCTGCCCGTGTCGATGATCGTGACCTCAGCGTGTTGGCCAACACCCTCAGCACGCTCGACTCGCGTAACCTGCTGACCGTACTTGAGCAGACTGAACCCCTTTTGTTCTCGCAACTGGACTTAAGCCTTTACGATCCCAAGCAAGTCTTTAGTGCGCTCAAAAAAGCGGCCCCGCTTCGGGTGGCTGCACAACAAGACCTGCCTAAGACTTTACATTTCGTTGCAAATCCCTCGATGCCACTCACCCATTGAGCGCCTTTACCTTTAAAATAATGGCCTATGAGCCATCCAAACGAGTTTTACTTTCCGGCACCCCGGCAGCAAAAATTTTGCAGTCAGTGTGGCGCGCCTAATATTCGCAAACTTCTCGAAGGCGACAACCGAGAAAGAGATCTGTGCGAGGCCTGTGGTGCTGTGCACTATCAAAATCCGCGCTTAGTCGTCGGCACGCTTCCAATCTTAGAAGACAAAGTGTTGTTATGTTTGCGCGCGATCGAACCCCGCGCAAACACCTGGACGTTGCCTGCTGGCTTTATGGAACTCGGTGAGGCCATGAACGAAGGCGCCGAGCGCGAAACTCAAGAAGAGGCCGGCGTACGCATCGAACTAGGCCCGTTGTACACCRTGATCAACATTCCGCACGTGGATCAGGTTCACGTGTATTTTTTAGCTAAAGCCTTAGGCCCTGAGCTCGATCCCGGTCCTGAAACCCTTGAGGCGCGCTGGTATGACCTGAATGAAATCCCCTGGGATAACCTCGCCTTCAAATCGGTCTCCACCACACTCAAACATTATCTGCGCGAACGTGAAACCGGTCAGTTTCAGACGCATCACTACTCGCTTGGCTTGACTAAGCGCTAAAACATCTCGCAGACGTGGCTTCTTTGCAACTCACCTGGCTAGAGAGTCACTCAGCGTTTCCAGACCCGAGTCGCGCGCTGACTGAACCCGCGGGTTTGTTAGCTGCGGGCGCAGATTTGTCGATTGCGCGCTTACGCTCGGCCTACACTCAAGGTATCTTTCCGTGGTTCTCGCAAGACGAGCCGCCCCTGTGGTGGTCGCCTGACCCGCGCATGGTTTTAAAAACCGAGGCACTGCATTTATCGCACTCGCTGCGCAAGCGCTTGCGCCAAATTGAACGCGCCCAACAAGCTGGTCACTTCGAGCTTGTCGTCAAAGTCGACACTGCTTTTTCTGCCGTGATGAGAGGGTGCGCGCGCTCAGCGCAAGGCGGCCAGCCCGGCACCTGGATCACCGAAGAAATGCAACTGGCCTATCAGGCCTGGCATCTTGTAGGCCAGGCACACAGTATCGAAACCTGGGTGAACGGGCAGTTGGTGGGCGGTCTGTATGGAGTCAGTATCGGTAAAATGTTTTTTGGTGAATCGATGTTTAGTCAAGTCACCGATGCCTCAAAAATCGCGCTGGTGCACTTAGTGTGGTTTTTGCAACAGCAACAGGTAGACTGGCTTGACTGCCAAATGCAGACCTCCCATTTAGCCAGCCTGGGCGCTTGCCCAATCCCGCGCGCGCAATTTTTGGCCCATGTCCAACAACGCACTGCCCAGCCCGATATCGACTGGGCACGAGGTTGGCTCGATGCGAAGGGCGTTTTACACCAAGGGCAATAGCGTGGTTTTGAAAGTGTTTGACTGAAAAGGTCTGTACCATTGTAATAAAGGATCTCGCTGCCGCGCCTTGCTGAGCAAGCGGTGAACCCTGCCACGCGGTCCAATGACAAGACGTTTCTTAGGTCTTTTGTGATGAGTCAAGTCAAAGAGCTTCCCTTCGCGGCGCTGCAGTTTTATGCGACGGCACCCTATGCGTGCAGCTATTTGCCAGAGCGTCAGGCGCGCTCGCAAGTGGCGGCACCTGGGCATCTGATTAACGCTGATACGTATTCGCAGTTAGTCGACGAGGGTTTTCGGCGCAGCGGGCTGTTTACTTACCGACCACACTGCGATGACTGTCAGGCATGCATTCCGGTACGAGTCGCTGCAAACGCGTTTGAGCCAACCCGCACGCACAAGCGCATACTCAAGCGCCACCAAAACCTGCGTCCGTTAGTGGCTAAGCTAGCATGGTCTCAAGAGCACTACGCCCTGTATACGCGCTATCAGGCAGCACGCCATGCAGGCGGCGGGATGGATGAAGACAATCAGGCGCAGTATGGGCAATTTTTATTGGCCAGTCGGGTCAACACRCGCTTAGTTGAGTTTCGTGATGAAGACGGCAGGCTTTGCATGGTGTCGATTATCGATGTGCTTGAGCAGGGCTTATCCTCGGTGTACACCTTCTATGAACCCGAGCTCGCGGGTAGTTTGGGTACCTACGGAATCTTGTGGCAAATTCAGCAGTGCCGCCAGTTAAAGCTTCAGTGGCTTTACTTAGGTTACTGGATCGAAAAAAGTGTCAAAATGGCCTATAAGTCAAAGTTCAAACCTGCTGAATATCGTTTTCGGGGGGCCTGGCATCAGCAACCGCCCCCATCCACTGAGGCCTTTTGACTGTTTGCTGTTGTCGCAACTGCGACAGCCTCCTGCTCTAAAATGCGAGGCGTTTAAAGGGGCCGCGCGCTGAGCGTTCGGTTATCTTCGTTAACATTACCTGGTCACTTATGTCGTTTCTTTTTCAAGCCTATCCCCTTGCTCGCCAGGCACTTTTTGCGCTGGATGCCGAAGCCGCTCACGAAGCGACTTTACACGCGCTACAAAAGGCGTACGACTGCTTTCTGACCCGGGGTTTGATGCACGACAGGGTCTCGGATCCGGCCATGCTGATGGGCTTACCTTTGCTCAATCGCGTGGGACTGGCGGCGGGGCTTGATAAAAATGGTGCGCATATCGATGCGATGGGCAACCTTGGCTTTGGCTTCATTGAGGTTGGTACCGTCACGCCAAGAGCGCAACCGGGTAATCCRAAGCCGCGTATGTTCAGAATCCCACAGGCGCAGGCACTGATCAATCGCCTTGGCTTTAATAATCTGGGGCTCGAGACCTTTTTAGCGAAYGTGACACGCAGCACGTGGCGCAATAAGGGAGGCATTCTTGGGCTCAATATCGGTAAAAACGCCGACACCCCGATTGAACAGGCCGCCAGCGATTATCTGCTTGGTTTAACGGGGGTGTATCCGCATGCGGATTACATTACGGTCAATATCTCTTCGCCCAACACCAAAAACTTGCGCGCGTTGCAAGGTGAACACGAACTCGGTCAGCTGTTATCCCAGTTGCAGCAGCGACGAGTCGAACTCGCTGAGCAACACGGGCGACGCGTACCGATGGCGGTCAAGATCGCGCCTGACTTAACGCTAGATCAGATCGATATGATTGCCCAGGTGCTGCCCCAGCACGGTATTGACGGTGTCATCGCCACCAACACCACCCTTGAGCGCAGCGCCGTGCAGGGCCTGACTCACGCAGACCAAGCGGGCGGACTCTCGGGTGCGCCCYTGCATGCGCGTTCGCTTGAAGTGATCGCTCGCTTACGACAGTGCGTAGGAAGTGAACTKGCGATTATTGGTGTCGGAGGAATCGTCACAGGCCAGCACGCCGCTGAAAAAATTGCTGCGGGGGCCGATGCTGTGCAAGTGTATACCGGTCTGATCTATCGCGGCCCTGCACTAGTGGGTGACTGCGTACGCGCCATGGCTGCTTCCCGAGGCTAAAGCCCGCGCAGTCTAAACAAACAACGAAAAAAAACACCTCGCTCAAAAAAGCGCTGCAAGAGAATCTGTTTGTGCGATGCACGGTAGGGTTCTCAAGCAACGCCCCATAGGAACGAGGTGCTTATTAGGAGCACTTAGCAGCAATCAATTGCCTGATAAGCGTCCCTCTGGCAGCACTAACTTAGACTGTTTTACGGCCACGGGTAGAGGCCTTGACTGTTTCTGCTGCGTCACCGGCGGCTTTGAACGCTGCGGTTGCGGCTGCGCTCAAGTTGCTTTCAGCTGTTTGCGCGGCTTCCTTGGCGGCTTTGGTCATGGCATCGTAGGCGGTTGTCGCTTGTGCCAAACCGCTTTTGATCATTGCCACGGCGCTTTCTGAACCGGCAGGCGCGTGCTTGCTGAACTGCTCGATTGCGTCGTTTACGTGCTTCTGTCCTTCGGCTGCGTGGGTTTCGCCCAATTTAGACAGATCGGCCTGAACACCAGAGACGATGTCATAGACATGCTTGCTGTAAGCCATTGCTTTTTCGGCGGCAGGCTGTGCAAGCGTCGAAGACATGGCAACAGCTTCTTGCGCGTCTTTCAGGCTGGCAACTTGTTGCGACTTTTGTGACACTTCTTCTAAGGTTGCTTTCATCACTTTCAGGTTCAGGTCTACGAATTTTTCGAAACCGGTGAACATGCTGGTTTGTACGGCGACAAACGTGTCGATGGCAGCCTTTTGGCTGTTTAATACTTGCTGGGGAATCGCTGACATGGAAAACTCCTGGGGTTAGGATCAAATGCTTCGTTAAATCAGACTTCTTTAAATAAATAGTTAATGCTGCACTGCACAAGTTCTATTTTAAGGTCAGATTTTTACAAGTCAACAATTATTTTGTTGCAACGCACCAAAAAACCACAAAGAAATCGACTTTCGTGCTTTTGTCACCTAGACTGTTCTTCTGTCACCTAGATAAGGTGCCCAAAATCAGGTGCCTAACACCCAAGGATTCTGTATGAACTCTCACTTTACTCATTTTTTGCACGCGGTCTCAACGCGGCGTCTGCTTTGCGCGGGCGTCTTAGCGAGCGCGCAACTGGGTACGCTAGGCTCGGCCAGCGCACAAACCGCTCAAACCGCCGAGCAATACCCAACCAAGCCTATCAAAATTGTGGTTGGTTTTGCCCCAGGGGGCGGCTCAGACTTTATTGCCCGCATTGTGGCGCAAAAGCTAACCGGCAAACTAGGCCAAACGGTCTATGTTGAAAACCGCGCGGGCGCCGGCGGCAATTTAGGCGCTGAGGTCGCACTAAAGTCAGCGGGCGATGGCTACACTCTGTTTTTAGCCGCCACCAGTTACACCGTGAACGCCAATTTGTATAGCTTACCTTTCGACCCTGTCAAAGACATCACAGCGGTCGCACGTCTGGCTAGTGGCCCCTTCGTGATCGCCACCAACCCGGGCACACAAATTAAGAGCCTGAAAGAACTGGTTGAACAAGCAAAAAAAGAGCCTGGCAAGTTGACCTATGCCTCGTCGGGTAGTGGCAGCATCACGCATATCGCAACAGAATACTTTTTAAGTGTCGCCGGTGTCGAGGCGCTTCATATCCCTTACAAGGGCACCTCACCCGCTTTAACCGATACGATTTCTGGCACCGTGCAATTTATGTTTGGCACGGTCGCCTCAACCGTACCCCATGTTAAGGGGGGCAAGCTTGTTGGTCTGGCTGTTACCACCAAAGACCGACTCAACGCCCTGCCCGCGTTACCCACTGTCATCGAGTCGGGCTACCCAGGCTTTGATGTCGCGGTATGGCATGGCTTGATTGGTCCCAAAGGCATCCCGAAGGATATTGTCGCCAAGTTAAATAAAGTCACGCTCGAGGCGCTTAGCGATCCGGCAACGGCAGAGCAGCTGGCCACCGACGGCTTGACTCCTGCAAAAGACTCGCCTGAAGAGTTTAGTCAGCTGATCGAGGCAGAAGTTAAACGCTGGGGCGAACTCGTTAAAGCGCGCGGAATCACTTTAAAGTAAGAAGCCCAAGGCGAGCGCTGAGGTCAACCGCCGCGGTCAAGCACCGCAGCCAAGCACCTCAGTCGCAAAGCTGCCACGGCGCAGCCGCACACGGGTGCCAGCTTGCCTCAGACGCCACCAGCCTCGTAGCCTAAGGCTTCTGAGATACTGCCAGCGGTTGAGACCAGCTGAGGAATCCACGCGTCTTGTAAACGGCTAGAAGGTGCCGAGATCGACAAACCGGCAACCAGTTTGCCAGTGTCGTCGTAAATACCGGCGGCAATACAGCGCACGCCCATTTCAAGCTCTTCGTTGTCGCGCGCGTAGCCAAGCTTGCGCACGGCAACCAGCTCTTGTTCGAGTTTATCAAGGGTCGTGATGCTGTTTAAGGTGCTGGCTGCTAGGCCCGTACGGGTGGCGTAAGTGCGTACTTGCCTGCCATCGGCAGCAGACAAAAACAACTTGCCATTTGAGGTTAAGTGCAAGGGGGCTCGCCCACCAATCGCGCGAACAACCTGCATTCCCGAGCGCTCGCTCCAGGCGCGATCGATATAGATAATTTCGTCGCCCTGCTGCACGGACAAATTAACCGTTTGCCCGGTGAGTCGGTGCAAAGCGTGCATCGGGTCGTGTGCCGCCTCGCGTACGTTCAAGCGCCCTTTCACCAACGAGCCCAACTCAAGCAAACGCATTCCGAGTTGATACAGACCATTATCGACCCGGTCAACATAGCGCCCAATCACCAGATCACTCAAAATACGATGTGCCGTTGAAGTATGCAGACCCGTCGTTTTTGCCAAGTCCTTTAGGGCAACTGGATCCGGCTGTAGCGCCAGCGCATCGAGCAATTGCGTAGCGCGGCCCAGCACCTGAATCGCCATCGCTGTGGTAACAGAATTTGGTTGAGCGCCCGCCAGGGCCTCTGATGAAACATGACGAAGCATAGCTTTGAGAAAAAACGTAAAGTCAGAAGATGTTTGTTTGGGCGAACTTGCCGCGCTGCACCAACCATCTTATCCCATATTGTGAAAAAATTTCGGCTGATTGCATCGCAACCGTTCTGGCCTCAGCTGGTAAAACCACCAAACCGCCTATTGTTTTTGCGAATTTTTTAGCCTGACTCCTCCCATCACAAGTAAAATCGTGCCCTGTATAACGTACACCTAGAGTTGGATAATTTCGACATGCGCAGTGATCTGGAAATCGCTCAGGCGGCAAACAAACAACCCATTCTTAAGCTTGCGACAGAGCGCCTCGCGATTCCTGTCGAACAGCTCGAGCCTTATGGTCGCTTCAAGGCCAAACTCTCGCTTCAATACATCGACTCATTGGCTGCCCGCCCCAACGGGAAACTGATACTCGTCACTGCGATTTCTCCGACCCCGGCAGGTGAGGGTAAAACCACAACCACCGTTGGTTTAGGCGATGCGCTGAACCACATTGGCAAGCGCGCCATCATGTGTTTGCGCGAACCGTCTTTGGGTCCCGTGTTTGGCATGAAGGGCGGCGCCGCGGGCGGTGGCATGGCGCAAATTGTGCCGATGGAAGACATCAATTTACACTTCACGGGCGACTTCAATGCGATCGCCCTCGCCAACAACCTACTGGCCGCGCTGATCGATAATCATATCCATCACGGCAATAAGCTAGGCATCGACGTGCGACGTGTGAACTGGCGACGCGTCGTTGACTTAAATGACCGCGCGCTGCGAAACATCGTGGTGGGCTTAGGCGGAACCGCTAACGGGTTTGCGCGTGAAGATCATTTCGATATCGTTGTGGCTTCAGAAATCATGGCAATCTTTTGCCTGGTCAAAAATCTAAAAGAGCTCAAAGAACGCATCGCCAATATCGTGATTGGCTATTCGCTCGCTGGCAAACCAATTTTGGCACGCGATCTGCAAGCACAAGGCGCGATGACTGCACTCTTAAAAGAAGCGCTGGCACCAAACCTTGTGCAAACACTTGAAAATAATCCGGCAATCGTGCATGGCGGTCCCTTCGCCAATATCGCGCATGGTTGCAACACAGTCCTGGCCACAGCCACCGCCCTAAAGTTGGCCGATTACGTCGTCACCGAAGCGGGCTTTGGCGCAGACTTAGGTGCCGAAAAATTCTTTGACATCAAATGCCGYAAAGCCGGTCTCACACCCTCGGCCGTAGTGTTAGTGGCGACCGTACGGGCGCTCAAGTATCACGGCGGGGTCGAAGTCAAAGACGTGGGTGTCGAAAACCTTGAGGCACTGCGCGCCGGGCTCGTCAACCTTGAGCGTCACATTCACAACATCAAATATAATTTTGGGCTGCCTTGCGTGGTGGCGATCAATCATCGGACAGAAGACACTGCCGCTGAGATTGCCTTGTTGCAAGCCAGCACGGCCGCAATGGGTGTTGACGTCGTACTCGCCAGACACTGGGCACAGGGTGGCGCAGGCGCAGCTGATTTAGCGCATACTGTGGTCAAGCTCTGCGAGCAGCCGAATCACTTTAAATTTTTGTACCAAGACTCAGACTCGTTATGGGACAAAGTTCAAGCCATTGCAACGAAAACCTACGGTGCAGCAAGTATCACGGCCGATGCAAAAGTGCGTGCACAAATTGCGCAGTTACAGAGCGATGGCTATGGTRAGTTACCGGTTTGCATCGCTAAGACGCAATACTCGTTTTCGACCGATGCCAAATTGCGGGGTGCACCCAGTGGCCATGTGCTGACGATTCGCGAAGTCAGGCTATCGGCGGGTGCTGGCTTTGTGGTGATGGTATGTGGCGACATCATGACCATGCCGGGGCTACCTGCCGTGCCAGCAGCAAACGGGATTGACGTGAACGATGCCGGACAGATCACCGGGTTGTCGTGATTTGTCGCGCCTGTTTTTTAAGCGATCGCTTTCTTGGGGCTTGCGTTTAGGGTGTTGGCTGTGCCATGACTTTTCTGGTGGCGGGCAGGGGCATGTTGATTAACTGCAGGGTCTTACTGAACGACAACAGGAATCCCAGCAATACGCGATGACCACTCTTTTGGCCCCGTGGTGTGCACCGAAATACCATTCGAATCTACCGCCACCGTCACAGGCATATCCACCACATCAAACTCATAAATGGCCTCCATCCCCAAATCCGCAAAGCCAACCACCTTAGCAGCCTTGATCGCTTTAGACACCAGATACGCAGCACCACCCACCGCCATCAAATAAGCAGACTTGTGCTTACGAATCGATTCGATCGTTTCAGCGCCACGTTCTGACTTACCAATCATCACAAGCAAACCCGTTTGCTCAAGCATCATGTCAGTGAACTTATCCATGCGTGTCGCGGTGGTTGGGCCTGCAGGGCCCACGACCTCATCACCGACTGGGTCAACCGGGCCCACGTAATAAATCGCTTTGCCGTGGAAATCGACCGGTACTTTTTCACCTTTAGCCAGCATGTCTTGAATACGCTTGTGCGCTGCGTCTCGACCCGTCAGCATTTTGCCGCTCAGCAGCAAGGTCTGACCCGGCTTCCAACTCGCAACTTCTGCAGGCGTCAGTTTGTTTAAATCAACCTGCCGCGACGATTTGTAATTTGGTGCCCAGTTGACATCAGGCCAGTCAGAGAGTGACGGGCGATGCAAGTGTGCAGGGCCCGAACCGTCTAACTCAAAGTGCGCATGACGTGTCGCCGCACAGTTTGGGATCATCGCAACTGGAAACGATGCCGCGTGTGTCGCAAACGTTTTGATTTTGACATCGAGTACGGTTGTCAAACCACCTAAGCCCTGCGCACCAATCCCCAGAGCATTGACCTTTTGATACAACTCAATACGCAATTCTTCAATTTTATTGCTTGGTCCACGCTCAAGCAGTTCGTACATGTCGAGGTCTTCCATTAACGCTTGCTTGGCCATCAACACGGCCTTTTCAGCCGTGCCGCCAACGCCAATGCCCAGCATACCCGGCGGACACCAGCCCGCACCCATCGTCGGTACCGTTTTTAATACCCAGTCAAGGATTGAATCATTTGGATTGAGCATGGCAAGCTTGGATTTATTTTCAGAGCCGCCGCCCTTAGACGCGATTTGCACGTCGACTTTAGCGCCCTGAACGAGCTCGACGTTTACGATGCAGGGCGTATTGTCTTTGGTATTTTTACGCAAAAAAATTGGGTCGTCCAAAATCGAMGCCCGCAAAGGATTTTCTGGATTGAGATAGCCTCGGCGCACGCCCTCGTCACACAACTCTTGAATATTTTTTTTGGTATTGAAGCGGACGTCCATCCCTATTTTTAAAAACACATTGACGATACCCGTGTCTTGGCAGATCGGCCGATGACCCTCGGCGCTCATGCGCGAGTTTGTCAAAATTTGCGCCATCGCGTCTTTTGCTGCGGGGCTTTCTTCGCGCTCGTACGCACGCGCCAGATGTTTGATGTAATCCGCCGGATGGTAATAGCTGATGAACTGAATAGCGTCAGCAATCGACGAAATGAAATCTTCTTCTTGAATAATGACCGACATAGGGGCACCTGCTATAAAAAGGAGCGAATCAAAAATTGAATGGAACAGCAAAAGCTTTCAAATACAAAAAAATGCGTGGGGCAACGAGCGTACTGATCCGGTCAGCTCAAGCGAGCGTCAACACAAAATTTATTTTCCGCGCCACACCGGCTGACGCTTTTGTGCAAAAGCGGTGGCGCCCTCTTTGGCATCGTCTGACAAAAAAATATGGTGAATCAGGGGCCGCTGCAGATCAAACATTTCGTCTGCCGAAAAGTCGGCTCCTTGGTTCACGACACTTTTACTAGTTTGCACCGCCAAAGGCCCATTTTCGCAGATTCTTTGGGCAAGCTTGATGGCCTCGGCCAGCGCCTGCCCGGGTTCGGTCAGCACATTAATCAAGCCATACTGATGCGCCCGCAAAGCCGGCAGCATGTCGCCCGTTAAAATGATCTCCATGGCGATGTGGTGGGGAAGCTGACGTGGCAGGCGTAGCAAGCCCCCCGAGCCCGCCACTAGGCCCCGCTTGACTTCTGGCAGTCCGAACATGGCGTTGTTAGCAGCCACCACCAGGTCACACGCCAGCACCATTTCAAAACCGCCCGCCACAGCGTAGCCTTCCACTGCGGCAATCAAGGGTTTTTTAGGAGGAGCCTCGTTTAAACCACCAAATCCCTTTCCCTCGACCAGCGCGCGTTTGCGCGTCTGCGCAAAATCTTTCAGATCCATCCCAGAACTAAAGGTGCCGCCCGCCCCCGTAAGAATCGCGATCCGGATGTCGTCGCGCGCGTCTAGGGTGTCGAAGGCGGCCGATAGCTGGTGTGCGGTCTCAAGACTGATCGCATTACGCGCCTCAGGACGGTTAATCGTAATAAGCTGAATCGCGTCAAGATACTCGACGCTTACCAGTGCTGACATACAAACTCCTTGAACAGTGGCCCGTGCACGGCGGCGCCCCTTTTGGGCGATCACCCTGAACGTCAACAAACCAACCATGAATGATAGGCGATTGGCGCAGCGAGCTGGCAAGAACACCGAATCTTGAACCCAAGAGGCTGCGTACCAGTCGCAAGCCACCCACACAGCCTGCCCCACGGTAAACTGCCTAATTAAACAGCCTTTATCGCGTTCAAACCTTCATGCTCACTTTCCAGCAAATCATTCTGCGTCTGCAAGAGTACTGGGATCAGCAGGGCTGCGCCCTGCTCCAACCCTACGATATGGAGGTCGGCGCGGGTACCTCTCACACGGCGACCTTTCTTCGTGCGATCGGCCCCGAGCCGTGGCGCGCAGCCTATGTGCAACCTTCCCGACGGCCAAAAGACGGGCGCTACGGCGAAAACCCCAATCGTCTGCAACATTATTATCAGTATCAAGTCGTACTCAAACCAGCACCACCCGATATTTTGGATTTGTACATTGGCTCGCTAAAAGCCCTGGGGATTGATCCCACAGAGCACGACATTCGTTTTGTTGAAGATGACTGGGAAAACCCCACGCTCGGCGCCTGGGGTCTGGGCTGGGAAGTCTGGCTCAACGGCATGGAAGTCACGCAATTCACTTATTTTCAACAGGTAGGCGGCTTAGACTGCACGCCCACAACCGGCGAAATCACTTATGGTTTAGAACGTTTAGCCATGTATTTGCAAGGCGTTGAAAGCGTCTACGATCTGRTCTGGACAAGCGGCCCGAAGGGCACGGTGCTGTATCGCGATGTGTTTCATCAAAACGAAGTTGAACAATCCACCTATAACTTTGAACATTCTGACGCTGAGATGTTGTTCAGGCACTTTACCGATCACGAAACCAATGCTAAGCGCTTAATTGAGATTCCTCTTGCTCTGCCCGCCTACGAAGCGACGCTTAAGGCCGCGCACACTTTCAACATGCTTGATGCCCGCGGTGCGATCAGCGTCACCGAGCGTGCCGCTTATATTGGCCGCATTCGGAATCTCTCGCGTGCGGTGGCACAAGCCTATTACGACGCGCGCGAACAGCTGGGCTTTCCGATGATGGGTGGTGACAGCGTTGCACAGACCCCAGACGGTGACGGGGCGCAAGTATGACGCAAACCAGCCACCCACTGCTCATTGAACTGTTCACTGAAGAATTGCCCCCAAAAGCCTTGCCTAAGCTTGGGCAGGCCTTCGCACAAGGCGTCTGCGATGCGTTGCAAGCGCGAGGTTTACTGGCGACGGCCAACACCGTAACCGCCTTCGCTTCGCCGCGGCGTTTGGCTGTGCGCCTATCTCAGGTGTTGGCACTGGCCCCCGAACAACCCTTCGCCGAAAAACTCATGCCTGTCAATGTGGGGCTCGATGCCCAAGGTCAGGCCACACCCGCGCTGCAAAAGAAACTAGCTGCCAAGGGTTGGGCCGACCTGCCGCTCAGCGCACTCGAGCGCGAATCCGATGGCAAACAAGAGCATTTAGTCGCGCGTGGCACAGCGCCTGGCCTAGCATTAACCGAGGTATTGCAAGCCGCAATTGAAACCTCGCTTGCGGCGCTGCCGATTCCGAAGGTCATGAAATATCAATTGGCCGACGGTGTCACCACGGTCAAATTCGTGCGTCCTGCACATGCACTGGTCACGCTGTTTGGCGCTCAGGTGATCCCCGCCACGATTCTGGGTTTACAAGCCGGGCGCACCACCTATGGACATCGTTTTCTGYATCCAGCGGCGATCGACATCGAGGATGCCAACAGCTACGAGCGACAGCTCGCGCAAACCGGTCAGGTCATCGCGTCGTTTGCCGCAAGACGCGAAAAAATCCAAGCTTTGCTCGCCACACAGGCGCAAGCCTTAAACGCGACGTTGGGACAGGACCCTGCCGTGCACACCTTGCTTGACGAGGTTACCGCTCTGGTCGAGGCGCCCGCGGTGTACGTTGGCACCTTCGAAGAGCGCTTTTTGCAGGTGCCGCAAGAGTGCCTGATTTTGACCATGCGCCTGAACCAAAAGTATTTTCCACTTTTCAGGCTAACCACTGGTGCGTTGACGAATCAATTTTTAATCGTCAGCAATATGCCCACCGAGCACCCAGCCGTCATCATCGAAGGCAACGAACGCGTGGTGCGCCCGCGCTTGGCCGACGCGCAGTTCTTTTTCGATACCGATCGCCGAACGCCTTTGCACCAACGCGTGCCACAGCTCGCCTCGATTGTTTATCACAACAAATTAGGCACACAATTACAGCGTACGACGCGCGTACAAAAAATTGCCGCCAAGCTGGCCCAGAGCTTAGACGCCGATGTGGCGCTCGCCGAGCGTGCGGCGCTGCTCGCAAAGGCCGACTTGAATACCAATATGGTGGGCGAGTTTCCTGAGCTGCAAGGCATTATGGCTTCGTATTACGCCAAAGCAGATCAAGAGCCCGAACCGGTTGTACAGGCACTGGCCGAGCAATACAAAATTCGTCTTGAGCAACCGGTCACCTCTGCAAACATGACGGCTACCATCTTGTTCATGGCAGAGCGCGCAGAGACCCTAATCGGCATCTGGGGCATCGGCCTGGCCCCCACTGGCGAACGTGATCCGTTTGGCTTGCGCCGCGCCGCCTTAGGCCTGCTAAGCGCCTTTGAGCAACTCACGGCAGGCGGGTTCTTGCCTATTCAGCAAAAGGGGCCGCTCACCCTTGACAGCCTGTTACTGGCTGCGGCAAACACCTTCGARCCCGCGGCCTTAGCCGATACGACCGTCGCCCAGGTTCAGGCGTTCATCCTCGAGCGCCTACGCAACCAATTAATCACGCAGTTTGACCGTAACGCCGTTGAAGCGGTACTTGCGATCTCGCCACCGCTTCATCAAGTGCTGGCACGCGTGCAGGCCGCAGTCACCTTTGCGCAAGGCCCCGATGCTGCAAGTTTGGCTGCTGCCAACAAGCGGATCGGTAATTTGCTAAAAAAAGTCGAAGGCAACTTGCAACCGTTGAACCAGAGCCTTCTCAGCGAGCCTGCCGAGCAGGCTCTGGCCAGCACGATTGCTCACTTGCAACCTCTGGCACAAAAGTGTGTTGCAACCGGCGACTATCAAGCTGCGTTGGCGACGCTTGCTCAGGCCCGCGCGCCGGTAGATGCTTTTTTTCAAGATATTATGGTGATGGCCGACGACCTCGCGGTACGAAACAATCGTTTGGCCTTACTTGCTCAATTACACGGTTTGATGAATCAAGTCGCTGACATTTCAAGGCTCGCGGCATGAAGCTCATTATTTTAGATCGCGACGGGGTGATCAATCACGACAGCCCCGACTACATTAAGCATCCAGACGAGTGGGTTGCCATACCYGGCAGCCTGCACGCGATCGCTAGGCTGTATCAGGCTGGCTATACCGTCGCCGTCGCCTCAAATCAGTCTGGTCTGGCCCGCGGCTTGTTTGATATCACTGCGCTCACTGCGATTCATCAAAAGCTTCGTAAAGAATTAGCGCAGCTTGCTGGTGCGATCGATGCGTTTTTTATATGTCCGCATGGTCCTGATGAACATTGCCTTTGCCGTAAACCACTACCTGGCCTGTTTGAAGATATTGCGCGGCGCTACGATACTGAGCTGACTGGGGTTGCGGCAATCGGTGATTCTATACGCGACTTACAGGCCAGCGCCGCCGCAGGCTGTACGCCTTGGTTAGTACAAACAGGTAACGGCGCGAAGACCCTGAAGCAGGGAGGCTTGCCGGCAGGCACACGGCAAGCCGTCGACCTGTCTGACGCGGCTGAGCAAATCCTTGCGAAAACGGTCTGATGCAATGTTAATACTGCGTGCCACGCTTTATGCTTTGTTCTTGCTACTCACCGTGATCCCTTACGCCTTCGCCTGTCTGTTGTGGGCTCCGCTGCCCCTGCACTGGCGCTACAAACTGACAATGGGCTGGCCGCAGCTTGCGGCTTGGGGGGCTCAAGTCATTTGCGGGATTCGCTGGCAAATTCAGGGAGCTGAACACYTACCTGACGGGCCCGCGATTGTGCTGTCTAAGCACCAGTCCGCTTGGGAAACTCTGTTTTTACCTTCACATCTGCCTAGGCAAATCTGCTTTGTCTACAAACAAGAGTTGCATCGTGTGCCCTTTTTTGGCTGGGGCATTGCACTGCTTGGCATGATCCCGATTGATCGCAAAAAGGGGCGCGATGCGTTTGAACAAGTCGTCAAGGTGGGACAGCAACGCTTAGACGAAGGTCGCTGGCCGTTGTTGTTTCCTGAGGGCACGCGCATCGCGCCCGGCAAAATGGGACGCTTCAAAATGGGCGGTGCCATCCTTGCGACACGCACGGGCGCGCCTGTCATTCCCATTGCGCATAATGCAGGCGAACTCTGGCCACGCAATGCCTTCATTAAAAAGCCGGGCCTGGTGACGGTATCAATCGGTCCGGCGATCCCGTCGCTTGGCTTAACTCCCGAACAGTTAAACGAGAAAGTATTTTCCTGGATCGATGCAGAAATGCGTCGTCTAAACCCAGAGCGTTATGCGCAAAGCTGATGAATCAACTTGAGCTCGTGCTTTCAGACACAAGCACCCCCGTGCCGAGCTGGCTGGTTGCCCCTGAAACGCTGGTACTCGGAGGCAAGTGGCGCGTGGTGCGGCACGGTGATCAGGCCGTTGGTTTCGTTTTGCTTCGTTCACGCCGTCGCAGCATTGGCTTTATGATTATTGACGAGGGCTTGCGGGTCACGGCACCCAACTGGGTGACTCTGGGGCAAATCGACGAAGCCGTCATCGAAAAAATGCCTTGGATCTTAGCAAAGTTACAAGACTGGCAAGCGCGAAAGGCGCAGCTCGCCATGGCCCATACCCGTTGGAGATCGGGTGGAAAGCTCCCTTATCTTGGCTGCCAGATTACCTTGCAACTTGGCGTGCCCGGCCCGCATGTGCCCCATGGCCGCGCGCACTTTGACGGCAACTCTGACGCACCCGAGGCTGGGCAAAGCCTATGGCTGCCGCTGCCCAACGACGCAGATACCCATCGCATGCGCGATATGACACAAGCGTGGCTGCAAAGCCGCGCAACGGTTTGGTTTGGACACCGTCTGAAATACTTTTTAGATAAAACGGGTTTAACGATTCGCCGCTGGCGCTTGTCCTCGGCCGCGACCCGCTGGGGCTCTTGCACGAGCGATGGCAACATCATGCTGAACTGGCGTTTGATTCATTTTTCGCCCGGAGTAATCGATTATGTGATCGCCCATGAGCTCGCGCACTTACGCGAAATGAATCATAGTCACGACTTTTGGGCTGAGGTGCAACAGCTTTATCCCGACTACCACACTGCCAAGCAGATGCTGCAACGACACACGCCCGAAGGTATTCCCGAAATTTAACCGCCTTTAGCCATTCTTTTTTAGGAGTAAGCATGCGAATTCTTCACACCATGGTGCGCGTTGGCAATCTTGAGCGCTCGATCGAGTTTTACACAAAGGTCTTGGGTATGCGTCTGTTGCGCAACACCGAATACCCCACCGGACGCTTCACCAATGCCTTTGTCGGCTATCAAGACGAGCGCGACGGCCCAGTACTTGAGCTGACCTACAACTGGGACACCAGTGCCTACGACTTGGGCACCGGCTACGGTCATATCGCGCTTGAGGTCGACAACGCCTACGAGGTCTGTGACAAAGTGCGCACCCTTGGCGGCAAAGTCACCCGCGAAGCCGGCCCCATGAAGCATGGCACCACTGTGATCGCCTTTGTTGAAGACCCTGATGGCTACAAAATCGAGTTCGTCCAAAAAAAGACTGCTTAAGTGCGCAAGCAGGCAACCCCTTTGAAAATCGTCATCGCGCCAGATTCGTTTAAAGAAAGCCTTTCTGCACCCGAGGTTGCTGCAGCGCTGGCGCGCGGTGTCAAACGCGCAGCGCCCGCTGCGCAAGTGATCTGCGTGCCGATGGCTGATGGCGGCGAAGGCACTGTGCAAGCGGTGCTCGGTGCCACGCAAAGCGAACGTCGCAGTAACTGGGTACAGAACGCTCTGGGGCAACCGATCGAGGCGCAGTGGGCCTTACTGCCTGATCAGACCGTCGTCATCGAAATGGCTTGCGCAGCCGGTCTTGAACATATTGCGCCGGCTCAACGCGACGCGTTACGCGCGACAACCTATGGCGTGGGCGAGCTGATTCAGCACGCGCTTGACAGTGGGTCGCGTCACATCGTTTTAGGTTTGGGTGGTTCGGCAACGAACGACGCAGGCGCGGGCATGCTCAGCGCGTTAGGGTTGGTCTTGCTCGACGCAAACCACCTGCCTCTTGCCGCAGGCGGTGCCGCCTTAGCGACGCTTGCGCGCATTGAYTCAAGCCGACTTGATCCTCGCCTGAAACAGACAAAAATCACGATTGCTTCAGATGTGAATAACCCCTTGTGCGGCCCGCGCGGTGCCTCGGCGATTTTTGGACCGCAAAAGGGTGCAAGCCCCGAACAAGTGCAAAGCCTTGACCTGGCCTTGAGTCATTTTGCCGACCTGTGCGCCCAACACCTCGGATACGACTGTCGCGCTTTGCCTGGCGCTGGCGCGGCAGGTGGTGTGGGCTTTGCCGCTCACGCTTGGATGCAAGCCACCTTCAGACCGGGCGCTGCCGTAATCGCCGAAATCGGTGGACTCGAACGGGCCATACAAGGTGCCTCGCTGGTTCTGACGGGCGAAGGAAGAATGGATTCGCAAACTTTGCTTGGCAAGACGCCTATGGGGGTCGCACAGCTCGCACAACGTGCGGGCGTACCCACGATTGCCATTGCGGGTTCGCTAGGGCCCGGCTATCAAGAACTTTATCGTGCCGGCATTCACGCCGCCTTTAGCGTGGTCTCAGGGCCGATGACGCTCAGTGAAGCTTGCACCAATGTTGCGAGTTTGCTTGAAGACCGCGCAGAAGACGTGCTCAGATTATGGCTTGCTGCGAAAGAATCTCGTCGTTAAGGGCGCTGCACTAAACCAAGGTGTCGTACTCAGCCAAGGCGTTGCGCTAAGCCCGCACACCAGCGGCGTGCAGCGCGTCAGTCAACTCAATAAATTTCAAAACAGATACCTGCTCGGCACGCCACGTGGGCTCTATCTGAAGCGCTTGCCACGGAATCAGTRCTGTCCAAGCCCCCAGCACTCCGCGCAACATCTTGCGGCGCTGCGAAAACGCACGCATGACCACGGCTGCGAACAAGCTTTCATCGACTGCCCGAATCCGCGCCTGGCCCAACGGCACCATGCGAACGATTGAGGACGTGACCCGAGGCGCAGGGTCAAACGCCTCTGGCGCCACTTCAAAGATTTTTTCGATCGCGTAACGATACTGCAGCATCACCGACAAACGACTGTAATCGCCGGACCCGGGTTGAGCGACCATCCGGTCGACCACCTCACGCTGTAGCATAAAGTGTTGATCGATGATTTGGTCTGCATACTCGACCAAGGTAAACAGTAACGGACTTGAAATGTTGTAAGGCAAGTTACCGATAAGGCGTAAGTTGTGTCCAAACTGCGTCAAGTCAACCGTCAACACATCGGCCTGCACAATCGACAGTTGCGACTCAGGAAAACGCTGGCGCAATCGTGACGCTAAATCTCGATCGAGCTCAATCACGGTTAAGGCGTTGAGCTTTTCAAGCAAAGGCGCCGTGAGGGCAGCTAAACCAGGACCGATCTCAAGCATCCGATCATCGGGGGCGGGATTAATCGCCCGTATGATTGCCTCAATCACCCCTAAGTCAACTAAAAAATTCTGCCCAAAGCGCTTACGCGCCTGATGCGCACGCACGTGCTAGTCCTTCACCTGACGTTGACTCTTTTCAAGGCGATTGTCGATGTAAGACTGGTTGCGCACCTGCTGCAGCCAAGTCTCGAACGCGGCCGCTGACCGTTGTGCAAACAGGCGCTGCCGAACTTGGTTACGCTGATATTGCTCTGCCATGTCCTGAGTACGACGCTCGTCAACCACAATCAAGTGCCAGCCAAAGACCGTTTGCACAGGTTGGCTGACTTCGCCGATCTTGAGCGCTTTCATCGTATTTTCAAAGTGCGGAACGGTTTCGCCAGGGTTCAACCAACCGAGAGCACCGCCTTGGGGCGCTGAGGAGTCGTTTGAAAAACGTTTTGCCAGATCAGAAAAAGAGTCTTGCCCACTACTGATGCGTTCTCTGACCTGATCGAGTCTTTGCTTGGCCAACTCCGACGACATCACGGCTGTCGTCTTGATCAGGATATGCCGGGCACGCGTTTGCTCAACCATCATCGGCCCAGTCGGCGCTGCAATGCCGGTACCTTGTGCTGGCGAGGGTGCTGCCTGCGCAACGGGTTCGGGCGCAGGCGCACCGCCGGCACGGCCAAGCACCTTCAGGATATGAAAGCCATTACCACTTTGAAAAATGTTACTCATTTGGCCATCGGGCACACCAGCCACGGCCTTCAAAAACAAGTCGGGCCAATCTTTTACCAGACGACCACCCATATCGCCGCCACGACTGGCCTCTGGGCCCTCAGAGCTTGCTTGAGCCAGCGCTTCGAAGCTTTCTCCTTTGCGCAAACGCGCTAACAAAGTTTGGGCCTTGTTACGCAGGGCTTTGATCTCTGTTTCGGTTGAGTCTTCAGGCACGCGCACTAGAATCTGCGCCAAACCCATGACGGCGGGTTGAACGGGCATGGCCCGAGGCTTAGGTGGCGGTGGGGGTGGAGGCGCTGTCATCGCAGTTGGTGCGCTTGACAGCAATCCGCCTGTTTGGCGGGCTTTTTGTTCGCGCAAAAACGCGTCGACTTCGGCATCGGTGACCAAAATCGTACTGTCGACCACGCGTTGACGAAGACGATCAACCAAGACCTCTTGCCGAATCAAGGTTGAATAGTCGGCCCAGGTGACGCCAGACCCCTCAACTTGCTGACGCATTTGGGCCACGCTTACCTTATTGCGCCGTGCAATGTCTTCAATCGCTGCCTGCAAAAGCGGCTCGGTGAGTTCAACCTTAAAACGCATGGCCTCTTGCGCTAGCAGGCGCTCGGTGATCAAACGTTGCAACAACTGAGATTGCAGTAACTCATCGGGCGGACCCTGAGTCCGCTGACGCGCAAGGTCGGCCTTCACCTGTCTGACGCGGGCGTCAAGCTCACCGCGCGTGATCACGTCTTTGTTCACAACCGCGACAATGCCATCGACCTCTTGTACGCCGGATGCTGGTGTTGCACCCTGCGAGCTGGCCGCGTTCGGGCGCGCGCTGCCTAGATTATTAATCTGGGCTTGCGCGGTCAGCGGCCCAACATAAAAAAAACCGCAGAGCACTAAAGCGAGGGACTTACGATAGAAAATGACGCCTGACATTATTCGTACCTTTCAAATTTACTGACGTTGGGCACCGCAGGGGTGACTGCCTCGTAACCCGGAATCGCTCTGCCAATAATGGCCATCGGGTTTTGCCCTAAGTTACCAATGCCACCGAGCTCAAGCTGAAAAAATACAGCCGAATTGGTTTGATCTGCGCTGACGACATAACGTTGAAAAACGACGCGTCCTGACCAGCAACAATCGCCTTTGTACTCGACCCCCAGCACGCCTTGTGTCACTTTAGGCATGGATACCGTGACGCTCGGATCGAGAATGCTTTGTGCGTTAACGCGGTTAAAGGTATAGTCGACGCGGCCCACGGTGTACCATTTTTTTGCCAACGGCCACTGAAAAGAACCGCTGATCTGGTTTTGGCCCTGCGGCTGATACAGCGCCAGCGAAGGTGGGTTGATCTGATACCGATACGACAGCGCCATCATCGCCAGGCGCTGTGGCCGCCAACGGGCAACCACCTGTGCGCGATCCCACTGGTTTTGGTATGGATCGTATTGAAATACCGCAGTCGTGCTGAGTTTGTCGGTCAGCGCGGCGCTGGTACCGATTAAGAATTCGGATTTTGTATTGGTGCGGGGCACCTCAAAGGGCAAGGTGACCATTTGATCTTCAAAATAATAGCGCTGTGCAACGCTAAAGCTAAAGCGTTCAAAGCCCGTGTCTTGGTCTAACCAACGCGTGGTAAGCGCCAACGTGGTCTGATTGGCGTTGGCGATACGATCCCAACCACCCGCATAGATATTCTCTTGAAACGCCTGAGAGAAGTTAAAGTCGGCCAGCGTGGTGTCGTACACCGGAAACTGCGACTGATCGCGGTAAGGCACCTTCAAATAATACGCACGCGGCTCGAGTGTTTGCATCGCGGGCTTGCCAAAGAACGTGGTTTCGCGATCAAAAGTCATGCCCGAATCGAGAGACATAATCGGCAAGACGCGCGAGTTTGACGCTTGCCCATAGCCATACCAGTTTTCAAGACCGTGCCAGTCGGTTTGATACTGGGTCGCACTGAGCGCGATTTTTGGCGTAAAGTACCAGCCAGGCCGCACGATGGGATATGAGATTGAAGAGTATGACGAGGCGCGCGAACCATCGGGTTTATAACGTAACGAGCCGCCTGGCCCGTATGGAAACCGCTGATCGTTTGGCATCTCAAAACGTGTGATCGTATTTACGGTTTGAACATCAAAGCCGCCCAAGTCAAAGCGTGCGCCATTCACTGTGAGTTCGGGCACTTTGTTATAGATGGGCGCAGCAGACGTACCGGTTGGACGCAGCGTTTGATAAGTTTGGACTTGCACACTGGTTTGCCAGAACTCGCTGGCCCAACCCGCACCCGCCTGACGCGGCAAATACGTAGTGGTTGACTGATTGGTCGCCATCGTTGCAAAGTCGTTAAAGTAATTATCGTCAGAGACGCCACTGACGTTGTAGCCCGCAAAGAAGCCACCCCCCAGTCGCTGAATGTGATTAGCGGTGTACAGCCAGCGATCGGTTCCAGTTTGGATATCGTTTTTTAAGTAGGTGCCCGCCATTAAGCCGCCGTAGTTTTCGCCCATATAGCGAAACTCGTTGCCCAATTGCAAGCCATGTTTTGACATCGCACGCAGCTGTGCGGTCATATCCATATTGGGCGCAAGATTAAAATAATAGGGCTGTGAATAATCGATACCGGTGTTGCTGGTTGCGCCAAACGTAGGCAACAGAAAGCCTGATTTACGTTCTTTCTTGAGCGGAAACGACAAATACGGAGACGCCAAAATCGGCACATTTTTAAAATACAAAACGCCGTTGCGCGCCACGCCCTCATTGGCGGCAAAATCCAGATCGAGCTTCTCGGTTTCGATGTACCACGAGGGCTGCGGGCAAGGGCAACCGCTATAGGTCACATCGGTCAGACTCATCTGATTTTTGTTGTAGACATCCGCCCACGAGCCCACGCCAGCGCCACTATTTTCAATCCAAAAATTAGGTTGGTCCACTGTCGCGGTGCCGTCGTCGGACTTATACAAAATGCCCGTGCCCGCAATCACGTTGCCGTCGCGAATCAGCCGCGCGTTAATTTGGGCATCCATCACGCCCGTGCCCTTGTTGTAGTCAATAATGCTGGCCTTCAAGACGCCATCTTGCCGYCTGACCGCAGCGTTGCCCTGCATTTGGAGGTTATTTTGRCCGTCACCCTGCAGCTGCGCGGCTTCGATAAACATCGGCATCGTTTTGTCTGAGGCCGTCGCGCGACCGAGGCGCGGCGACACCCTCAGGCCCGGTACCAAGAGGTTTTCAGCGTTTGCTGCGGTTTGGGGGCTTGGCACAGACACGCCAGGCGTCTGCGCGCTCGCGACACCCAACAACAACAGCAGCAACAACCAATAAATGATACGCACGTTTGAGAGAATCACCTGAATCGACATAGCAAATGGCAAGCGTGCCCCAGCGCCCTTTGCTCAAAAAGGCACTAACAGCCAGTATTATAGAGAAGAGGAGCGTATTTGCCGCAGGTTTGCGCGAGCTTTACAGCTAATCCTCCCCTTTCTCGAACCACTGACTCGCTCATGACCCAGCCGACACACCCAACAGATCCAAGAATGTCTTTATTGCTCAAGTGGTTAGCTACGCTCAGTGCGGATCTTGGTTTGCAAAGCGACTCGTTGGTACCTGCCTCGAGTGATGCGAGTTTCAGACGTTATTTTAGAGTTCGGGCGCGTGCCGGCACCCTGATCGTGATGGATGCCCCACCCCCCCAAGAAGACTGCCACCCCTTTGTCGAGGTAGCGGGTCGACTAGCCGCGGTCAAACTGAATGTGCCAAAGATACTGGCGCAAGACTTAGCGCAAGGCTTTTTACTGCTCTCTGACCTGGGCCGGACAACGTACTACGCCAAAATTCAGCAGGAGCTAGCCGACACCGAGTGTCAACGCCTGTATCGCGACGCCCTGAGCGCTTTAGTGCAGCTGCAAACCGCTGACCATCAGGGCCTGCCACGTTATGACGCCAAGCGTTTAAAAGACGAGTTGGGTCTTTTTATTGAGTGGTACGTCACCAAGCACTGCAAAACCAGTCTTGAACCCGCCGTCTTGCAACAGTTAGAACAGGTCTTTGACGCGTTGGTGGCTCACAACGCCGCTCAACCCGTCGTATGCGTGCACCGTGATTTTCATTCGCCTAATTTAATGCTGTGCGAAGACCCCGTGCACGGCGTCAACCCCGGTGTGCTTGATTTTCAAGACGCGGTTGCCGGACCGATTACCTACGATCTGGCCTCGCTCGTCTTTGACGCACGCACAACGTGGGAGGAGCCCCAACAACTCGACTGGGCGATTCGCTATTGGGAACTTGCGCGCAAGCAAGGCTTGCCCGTTGCGCCAGATTTTGCCGACTTTCATCGTGATTACGAGTGGATGGGTCTACAACGCAATTTGCGTATTCTGGGTGTCTTCGCGCGACTCAATCAGCGTGACGGTAAGGCTAGCTATTTGGCGCATCTGCCGCGCGTCAATCAATACGTGCGTCAGGTCGCCGGCCGGTACCTCACCTTTAAGCCTCTGCTACGGGTACTGGATCAACTCGATCAGGTGCAGACTAAAGTGGGCTACACCTTCTGATGCGAGCCATGATTTTGGCCGCAGGGCGCGGCGAACGCATGCGACCGCTCACCGATCACCTGCCCAAGCCCTTGATACCCGTGGCGGGTAAGCCTTTAATCCAGTGGCACCTCGAAAAACTCGCGCGCGCGGGGATTTGCGACGTTGTGATCAATCACGCTTGGTTAGGCGAGTTACTTGAGCAAGCACTCGGAGATGGTCACGCGCTCGGTTTGCGCCTTCGCTATTCGGCCGAGGCCACCGCACTCGAGACAGCCGGAGGAATCGCAACCGCCTTACCGCTCTTGGGCGAAGAGCCGTTTCTGGTGCTCAACAGCGATATTTGGTGCGACTGGGACCCAACTCAGGCGCACGCCGTGGCGCGTCAACTTGTGATGCAGCAAGATTTGGCGTGGCTGCTGATGGTGCCAAATCCGGTACAACATCCAGCCGGCGACTTTTTTTTGACGCCCGACGGGCGCGTGCATGACGAAGCTGCTCGCGCACCCCAGGCGTTGCGCCACACTTTTTCGGGCATCGGCGTTTATCAGCCCACACTGTTTGCGCAAACTCCAGCGCGCCAACCCGCAAAACTCGCGCCACTGCTGCGCCAAGCGATAGCTGCTGAACGTGTACAGGGCAGATTGCACTCAACAGAATGGATCGATGTCGGCACCCCCGAACGCTTAGCAAGACTCGAAGGTAAACTAGCGCAGTTACTTGCAAAAAAATAGTACTGTTTCAAGGATTGTATGGTTATTCGTGTTCAACCTAAGCGGGCCCTTTTTAAACCCGCACCCTACGACACCCACCGGCGCGCGCGTCGGCTTCCCAGCTGGCTGATTTTATTGTTATTGGGCGTGCTTGCCGGGGGCAGTGGCATGCTGGTTTTACAAACGAGCTATGGCCCCAAGCAACTCACAACAACTGAAGCGCAAAAGCTAACAGAAGAGCTCAACAGCGCAACGCTTGAACGCCAACGCCTGCAAACAAAACTCGACGAGCAAGCTCGTGTACTTGAGGGTGCGCGCGAACAAAGCGAGGCGCTGAACCGAACACTCAAAGACGACCTCGCAAGCGCACAGGCACTTTTGACACCCCTTAAAACTCAACTCGCTTTATTTGTGCGAACGCTTCCCTTTGATGCGCGTTTTGGCCCGGTCGGGGTCAGCACAGCCACCTTTGTTCAAGAAAAGGGCAGCGCCAAACTCACTTATCTTTTATGGTTGCTGCGAGAAAAACCCGAGCGCACTGAGTTCAAGGGGCTGCTTGAACTCAGCTTTGAAGGCGTCTTCGCCGACGGCCGTGCCGAAACCGTCACACTGGCGCGCAGCCAGGTGGCGTTTGGACATTATCTGGACATCACAGGTGAGGCCAATTTGCCACCTGGTTTTATCGCACGCCGCGTCAATGTCAGACTGTTTGATCTTGACGGCAAGCGCCAGATCACCTGGCGGGTGTTTGCGCTCACCGCCAAATAAGCGCTTTCACTTGAACTGAACAAGGGCAGTCCGCCCCGTTGCGCTGGCTGCTCAGCATACGGGGGCGCAACGTCTGGGTTGCTCAGCGATACCCGTCAAAGGCTAGCCGTTTATACTGCGGGCACTTCTAAGGTGCTGATTTGCATTTAATGTCCTCTGCCGCCGCAAGGCTTCGAGCGTCAACCCTGACGCAACGCCTGTGCGGGCTTGTTGGGCTTGGTTTGCTGTTTCATGTGGTCTTTGGCAACTTACTCACGCTGTCGGTCGACGAAGCGCATTACGCCCTCTACGCAGACAAGCTTGCACTGAGTTATTTTGATCACCCTCCTTTAGTGGGCTGGCTGCAGTGGCCACTCGTCGCGCTAGGCGCGCCCGATGGCGTGCTGCGTTTGATCCCACAAATACTGTGGTTGTGCGCCTGCCTGCTTGCTCGCAACATCGCACGCACACTTCCTGCGGTGGTACCAAGCTGGTCAAGCGACCCCCGTCACAAAGAGATCGCAGGCCTTTGGGCGGTCGCGCTTGTTGTGCTAGCCCCCCTGCTACATGTCTTGGGTGTTGGCCTGCTGCCCGACAGCTTGCTGATGGTGCTCACGCTTTTGCTCATGCAGGTCACGCTTAAGCTCAGCACGCTTCAGCCCGCAACGGGCGGCGCAAGCGCTCAACGTCGCTGGTGGCTGGCCCTGGGCGGCTTACTCGGGCTGGCAGGCCTGTCAAAATACACCGCCATTCTTCCCGCGGCTGCTGTCATCCTCACGTTGTGCAGCACGCAAGGCTTGCGCTGGCTACGCACCTCTGGCCCCTGGTTAGCACTCGCGCTCGCCTGTTGTCTGGTCGCCCCGGTGTTTGTCTGGAACGCGCAGCACGAGTGGGTGTCGTTTGTCTATCAGCTCAAGCATGGCAGCGGCGGTCAATGGCAAGCGCGTAGACTGCTGGGGTTTGTTGGCTTGCAACTTGTTGCCTATGGCCCTCTTTTATTCTTAGGCGGCTATCTGGTGGTCCGCCAGTTAACCGGCGGACGCAACTGGCAAGCGCTTGGCTTACTGAGTTTTTTTCTGCTTCCTTTTTTAGTCACCGCCGCGCTGGCAGGCGGCGGCAGTCTGCCGCACTGGACAGCCCCCGCCTGGCTTGCCTTGATTCCCTTTGCCGCCAATGCGCTGGCCGCCTGCTGGCGTTCAGGCAAACGTCAATGGATTCTCGCTTTCGTACGCACCCAAGCCGTTATTTGTTTGCTTGCTTTTAGCGCGCTATTTTTTGTCGGGATTCCAGGCGTCAGTCAGCAGCATGCCTGGGGCAAAAAGAACCCACTAGCCGACCTGTGGGGCTGGGACCGCGCAGGCGCCCGAGCACGCGACTTGGCGCAAACTCTTAATATTCAGGCGCTTTCAGTTAAAAACTGGACGCTCGCCAGTCGTCTGGCCTGGTATGCCCGCCCAGTTGACGTGATGGTACTGGACACCCGCTTTGACCAATTCGACTTATGGTTTGGGCAACTTTCAACAGGACAGGACAGTATTTTTGTAAACTGGTCACAAATGTCCTTTGATTTACCCATGCAAGCGGGCGGTTTTGAGTCTTGCACGCGGGTTGAGCAACTGAATATCGAACGGCTGGGTAGGTTAATTTCAGACTTTAGCTTTTATCACTGCCGTAACTGGGGGGGAGCGCAAGCGCCCACTCGCTCAGGTAAACCGAATTGAAAAATACCTTCAAATTATTGTGGCCTTACCTGCGGGTGGTGCTGTCGCTTTTGCTGTTATGGCTAGCCGCGCGCAACATCGACTGGCAAGCCCTGCGCTCGACAAAGATCGAGATCCAGCCGCTGTGGTTCGTACTTTCGCTCGCCCTGCTGGTGTGTGCAAACCTCTTAGCGGTCGTGCGTTGGGGCTGGTTGTTGCGCAGCCTTGGGCTTTATCGCCCCGTCTCTGAATACATCACGCTTTATTTCGCTGGTGGGCTCATCAATCAGGGCTTGCCCAGCACGATTGGGGGTGACAGCTATCGCGCCGTCGAGGCCAGCAGGCTTGCCAGGCCGGGCGCTGCGACGACCCCTGAGCCCTCGCTCTCGCAAGAGCTTCACTCACCGGTCGATTTACAACAGGCCCCGCCGCGCCTGCGTCTGGGCTTTTTAAGCGTCGCGTTTGATCGGGGCTTAGGTCTGGTGGGCAACAATATTCTTGGGGCACTAGGCTTGCTTTTAAGCGGCACTCTGATCGCACCGTGGGCGCCTGTCTTAGGCGCCTGGGTGCTTGGTGTCATGCTGGGCGGCGCGGCAGTCGGTTGTTTGTTGCTGAAGCTGCCACGCACCCGCAGCATGCTTGCGGCGCTGCTTGCCAAACTTGGCATGAGTCAGGCCCTAAAAGGCGTTGACACTGCTCTGGGTTGGCCACAGGTCGTCGTGCAGCTGACGATTTCTGTTTTAACCCATACGCTGGCGCTGTGCGCCTTCTGGTGTTGCCTGCGAGCCTTTGGCGTCTTTGCCCCTTTCGCCGCTTTGATGGTCGGGCTGCCCGCTCTGGGGCTCTTGATGATGTTACCCATCAGCATCTCGGGCTGGGGCCTGCGCGAGGCCACGCTTTCGGCGGCACTGGTGTTGTGGGATGTTGATAGCGGCGTCACCGTTTTAGCCTCGGTGAGTTTTGGGATTGTGACCCTCGCGACCTATTTGCCGGGCGCGCTCTCGCTGCTGCGGCGTCGCCGCTCTGACGCCTCGAGTGCGACCGCCAGCAAACGCACCCAAGACGCGCCGAACGCAAACACCGCAGCCACGTCTGCTGCTTCACGTTCAGAGCCAAGCTTATGAGTCTAAGCGTTGACACCATGCGTACGATTGATCACCGGATCGGCGTGCCGCTCTGTGCGCTTGCCACTCCTTTTGTCGTGCTCTTTGATTGGCTCAAGACACTGTTACTCGGGTCCGTTAGCGCTCCACGCAAGCTGTTGTTCATTGAGCTGTCTGAAATGGGCAGTGCGATTTTAGTTGACCCCGCAATGCGCGCCGCGCAAGCGCGGGGTGCTGAAATATTTTTTCTAATTTTTAAAAGTAACCAGGCAAGCCTGAGCTTGCTCAATACGGTCCCCGCGGCCAACGTCTTTACGATCGACGCCTCGTCACTCGTGAGTCTGGTGTCCGACACTGTCAAGTTTTTGTTTCAGGCCCGTGCCAAAAACATCGATACCGTCATCGACCTTGAATTATTCTCTCGCTTTACCGCGTTGTTAACGGGTTTATGCGGTGCACGACGACGCGTGGGTTATCACATTTTTCATGGCGAAGGCCTTTGGCGCGGCGAGATGCTGACCCACAAGGTGCATTACAACCCGCATATCCATATCGCTAAAAACTTTCTGTCCTTGATACACGCTGCGTTCTCAACCCAGACCGAGCAACCGTTTAGCAAAATTCATATCACCGACGCCTCGATTCAAATCGCGCAGGCGGTGATTAAACCTGACGACAAACAAGCGGTTCTTGAGCGTATCGAGCGTTTAGCGCGCGAGGCCCAGCGCCCTTTTACGCTTGGCCATCAACCTTTGCTGTTAGTGAACCCGAATGCCAGTGAGTTATTAGTGCAGCGGCGTTGGGCGCCCGAACGTTTTTCGGCCTTGATCATCGCGTGTCAAAACAAATGGCCCGACTGCCTGATTTTGATTACCGGCTCGCCGGCCGAACACGCCTATGTTGAAAACGTTCGCCTCGGGGCCAGTGTGCCTCACGCCTTGAATTTTGCGGGTCAGGTCTCSTTTGCCGAACTACCCGCGCTGTATACGCTAGCCGACGTCATGGTGACCAACGATTCCGGCCCAGGGCATTTTTCTTCGGTCACGGGTTTGCACACCGTCGTGCTGTTTGGTCCAGAAACTCCTGCGCTCTATGGCTCATTGGGCAAATCAATCCCAATCACTGCGCAGCTTGCCTGCTCGCCCTGCGTGAGCGCGGCCAACCACCGTAAAACACCCTGCGCGGATAACGTCTGCATGCGTGCGATTAGCGTTGAACAAGTTCTTGAAAAAATGACGCTTCAATTTGCCGCGGCGCGCGCCAATGCGTGAAGTGCCGTCGTCTGACGCACTCAAACACGTCGTGACCCAGCCACTGGTGAAACGCACTGCATGGCTGTGGTGCTTGCTGCCTTTAGTCATTTGGGGTCTGGTCGAACTCAGCAGCGAACCGATCACGCTCTTTAGGCAGCTCAACACGACCGCAAGGCTCTTACCCGATTCCGTTTGGGCGTTTTTTAATATGCTGGGCAACGGCTGGGGCGTCTTTGCTTTACTGTGTCCGCTTTTAGTCTTGGCGCCTCGCGCTTTAATGGCGACGCTTTGCGCCGGCGCCTTTGCCGGAGTCTTCTCGCGCACGCTCAAGCTCAGCTTGCAGTTTCCGCGTCCAGCCTCGATCCTTGACCCGGCTAGTTTTCATATCGTTGGCAATCCACTCACCTCACTGGCCATGCCCTCTGGTCATACGCTCACCGCTTTTGCGCTTGCGACCGCGCTGTTTTTCAGTGTGTCGCCCTCCAAGCGTCGGTATGCCGCGTGGCTATTTGTCCTGGCCACGCTCTCGGGTTTGGCTCGCGTGGCGGTGGGTGCGCACTGGCCCGCGGATGTCTTGGCCGGGGCATCGATTGGTCTTTTCAGCGGCATGCTGGGTGCCACCCTCGCGCGGCGCATTCCGGTTAACTTATTGGCGGCTCAGGCCTGGCCACTGCGTGCGGCGAGTGCGGGAGCCGCGCTTTGTATTTATATCCTTTTGACTGAGCGTCTGGATTTTGACGAGACACGGCCCTTTCAGTATTTGGCAGCTGCTGTGGCAGCGCTTGGTCTGACATGGTTTGTCAGGCAAACACTCAGGCCTCGCAAAGAGACCTGAGTCAAGTTTACTTTTGACCCGTTTCAGCTTTGTACCGTGCAAGGTTTTCTGCGTTGGGCGGATATAAGCCTGGCAAGGCCTGACCTTTTTGGACTTGTTCCATAATCCAGTTTTCGAGGTTCTCTTGGGCTTGAGCGCTGACCAAGACATCGTCTAGCAGCGCAGCCGGTATCAGCACCGCGCCATCATCGTCAACGACCACCACGTCGCCCGGAAACACAGCCACACCGCCACAGCCGATGGGCTGCTGCCAGCCAACAAACGTTAAACCCGCCACCGACG
The DNA here is from genome assembly GCA_002737415.1 of Alcaligenaceae bacterium. Taxonomy (GTDB): domain Bacteria; phylum Pseudomonadota; class Gammaproteobacteria; order Burkholderiales; family Burkholderiaceae_B; genus Zwartia. The sequence goes on from NSIQ01000028.1 coordinate 42,308, forward strand.
GGGGGGCTGCTGCGCCCGAGCACCAAACCGGCAAGCCCGTACCCAGCACCCCAGACAGATCGCGTACAACGCCATCTGTGACCAAGGCTGCGACTTTTTTCTTGGCCATACGGGCACACAAAATATCACCAAAAATACCGGCATCGGTCACACCCATCGAATCGACCACCGCAATACAGCCCTCGGGCATGTCCTCGATCGCACCACGGGTTGACATCGGCGACGACCACGATTCGGGTGTCGCCAGATCTTCGCGCGCAGGAACAAAACGCAGGGTAAACGCGCGCGCCACTAAGCGCGGCTGCCCCGCACAAATCGGCTTCGTGCCACGCATCCAGACATTGCGCAAACCTTTTTTAAGCAAAATAGTCGTAAGCGTTGCGGTCGAGATGTTTGACAAAATTTCAATGACTTTTGAGTCAAGCTGCATGTTGATCATGATGAAATCCTCTCTAAGTTTTTCTCTTGCCGAGCAGTTAAACGTTTGATGTCAGCGATATCAAGCGCCGACAGTTTTGGGCCAGGCTTGCGAATCGCGGCCGAGGCAATCGCGCCGCGCTCAGCCAAGATATGTTTGCGCACCGCCAAACCAATACCGCCCTGTTGTTCGTACTTGGCCAACGGCAGGTAAGCATCAAAAATATCAAAGGCACGCTCAACCTTGCCAGCCGCATGAGCAGCGCAAACATCCACCATCATTTCAGGGTAAGCAAAACCAGTCATCGCGCCATTGGCACCACGCACCAGCTCTTCGGGCAAGAACAGCCCACCACCATTACCCGTCAATATCGAGATCTTACGCAACTCGCCTTTTTGCATGGCGGTGCATATCGCACTGAGCTTGGCCAGGCCTGGCCAGTCTTCGTGCTTAAGCATGACACAGCGCGGTGAATTTTTTAGAATTTTAAGGACGACGGCCGTCGACATCTGCACCGTCGTTGAAACCGGATGATCTTGCAGCACCCAAGGCACGTCAGCGCCAAGGGTTTCGTTGACCATCTCAAAGTAGCTGCTAATCTGATCGTCAGTGCGCACGGTCGCAGGCGGCGCTACCATGACGCCCGCCGCGCCCATATCCATTACGCTTTTGGTCAGTTCGCCCATTGGCGCAAAGCCCGGGGCCGAGGCACCCACCACGACGGGCACCTTACCCTGAACCCGATTGAGCACCTGACGCACGAACAAGCGCGATTCTTCGGCCGTCAGCTTGGTGGCTTCACCCATAATCCCCAAAATAGTCAAGCCGGTGACACCGCGCTCTAGACAAAAATCGACCATTCGATCGGTGCTCGGTAAATCGAGCTCACCGTTGTCTTTAAACGGTGTGACTGTAATCAGATATACCCCTTGGGCCGTCTCGTTGAGTGTGTTCAAAATGCTTCCTTATCTTTGGTAGGCTTGGGGGTTACCCGCTTGTCACAACCACATACAATCATTAGTCTAAGCCATTGACAACATGAGTGCTTGCGTTTAGCGAGCAACGGCCCAGRGACCGCAAAAAAAATGAGCAAAATACTTTCTATTTTTGGATGCTTAACCGCTTTTTATTTCGGCACCCTGGGTTTTTCGGCCCAGGCGCAAGACTATCCGCGCCAACCCATCAAAATCGTTGTGCCTTGGGCACCCGGGGGCAACGTTGACATCACTGCCCGCACCATTGCCCCTGCATTATCCGAGATCTTAGGACAGCAAGTCGTAGTCGAAAACAAGCCTGGTGCCGGCGGCTTTATCGGCACCTTAGGCGTTGTGCGGGCCGCGCCCGACGGCTACACCTTGTTGCTTGGCTCGAGCGGTTCGATCGCCGTCGGGCCCGCGCTCGATCCAAAGGCACCTTACGACCCCACCAAAGATTTAACGGCCATCGGCCCGATTCACGAAGCACCGATGGTCTTAAGTGTTTCAGCCAAGGGCCAGATTAAAAACTTTGCTGATTTCACCGCTAAAGCCAAAGCTGCCAATTCAGCGGTCTCGATCGGTTCGGCTGGCAATGGCTCAAGCCAACACCTTGCCCTTGAATTATTAGCGTTAAAGATGCAACTCAAACTGACCCATATCCCCTACAAGGGCAGCGGCCCAGCGCTCAATGATGCTGTGGGCGGTCAAATCGACAGTATCCTCGATCAAGTGATCGCCTCAATCGGCCATATCAAAGGTGGCACACTCATCGCGATCGCGCAAAGTGGTAATACGCGCTCAGCACTCTTGCCCGAGGTGCCAACGTTTCAAGAGCTCGGTGCAAAGGACGTTGATATTTTGACGTTCACCGGCTTGTTTGGCCCAGTGGGGATGCCTGCGGCAGTGACTGACAAACTCACAGCTGCACTGAAACAAGCGCTCGCGACAACAGTCGTGAAAGAGCGCTTCAAAAGCTTAGGCGTCGCTATCATGAGCCTTGACCGCGCTGCGTTTACACAATCCGTGGCAAAAGATTTTGCAACATCAAAAGCGATTGGCAAAGCTGCCAACATTGTGATTAATCAGTAGGCGCGAGCCGCTTGAGCAGCGCCTGACCAGTTTCTTTGGTACCAAGCTTGCCGCCCATATCACGCGTTGACTCTTTTGCGGCAATCGCTTGTGTCACTGCCTGCTCAAGTGCCTGACTGGCTTGAACAAACTCAGGTCGACCTTTGCGCTGTCCGTACCAAGTCAGCAGCATTGCCGCCGAACAAATTTGCGAAAACGGATTGGCGATATTTTGCCCGGCGATGTCAGGGGCCGAGCCGTGTGCGGCCTGCGCCATCGCATAAGTTGTGCCGGCATTAATTGACGCCGCCATGCCTAGGCTGCCTGCAAGTTCGGCCGTCAAATCAGACAAAATGTCACCGAACATATTGGTCGTGACGATCACGTCATAGCGTTCAGGAGCGCGCACCACATGCGCCATCATCGCGTCGACGATCACATCATCAACTTGTACCGTCGGGAACTCTTTCGCGACGGCGAGGCAGGCGTCGATAAACATTCCATCGCCGATGCGCAGTACGTTTGCCTTGTGCACGATCGTCACGTGTTTTTTACGTGTCAGCGCAAGCTCAAAAGCCGAGCGCGCGATCCGCTCGCAGCACTGACGCGTGATACGGCGCAACGACACCACCACATCCGGTGTAATTAGCATTTCACTACCACCCGACTCGACATTACGATCGGCATAAAAACCCTCGGTGTTTTCGCGTACCACCACCAAGTCAAGAGGCTTATACGTGGTGCCACTGCCAGCGTACGTTTTCGCCGGCCGAATATTTGCAAACAGGTCGAGTCCTTTTCTAAAAAACTTTGAAGGATTGATTTCGCCTTTTGACTCGTCTTTAAAATCATAGGTCGCCATTGGTCCCAAGATCAGCCCATCGGCTTTTTTGACCGATTCCATTAAGCCCTCGCGGATCGTCGTACCGTATTTTTTTAGACTCGCATGCCCAGCAATATCATGCTGCAAATTTAAGTCTAATTGATAGCGCTTAGAAACGAGCTCTAGCGCGTCAACTGCAACCGCGACGGTTTCAGCACCAATACCATCTCCTGGGAGCACAATAATTTTCATTTTTTTAGTCTCTAGTTCAGTTTTTTAAGCTCAATCGAACCTTAACCGATCTTGCGGGCCTGCGGCGGCCTGCAAGCGCTTGTGATACGCCTCGCGGCTCTGGTTAGTGGGCTTGACCTGAGTACCCAAATAGAAATTCCAAAACTCTGTTGTCAACGCACTGACTCGTTGCCACGTGTGGACATTGTTTTGCTCAGACTCTGGCGCCTCTCGACTAAAGTGCGAGGCATCAATCGGCTCGCCCGCAAAGCTCATGTGATCGGCTTGGGCAACCAGCAGCTCTTGTCGTTGTGCGACAGGCAAGTAGTCGTATACCCATTGACGCTGGCTGACTGGTACCCCCAAACGTACCGCGCCGGTGCCGTCTTTAAACGTCACCTGACCATCGAGTTCGCCTGTGATACAAAAAAAGGGGATTTTGACTTGCCCCATCGCTGCGGCACGCTCTTGTGACATCGCACTCGGAGAAAAAGCAATGGCTGCTTTGATCCGACGATCTAGCAACCCCGCGCCTCCCTGGCCCGTGATCGACTGCACCGTCAGTGCGCCATAAGAATGACCTGCAATTCCGATACGGGTGGCGTCAAGATAAGGCTTCAACAAAGACAGTTCAAGCAAATAATCGAGCGCAAAACTGCAATCTTTGACCCTTAAGGCGTACTGCGGAGCGGCGATCGCCTCAGCAATCGTGCTCTTTAGCGACTTTTTTTGATTGGTTTTCCAGATGCTGTCATCGGTAACGGGGTGCGCAAGGGTCACAACCAGATAGCCTGCCTCACGCCACGCCTCACACCAGGCCGCGCCGTTCGAGACACCGCTACCCAGCCCCGGCGAATACAAAAGTAAAGCGGTTGGGGTCTTTTGTACTGGCAGGCGAAGCTTAAGTTTGAGCACACGTTTGGTTGTCGGGTCGAGCACCTGCAAAGTCTCGGGGGCGTTGAGCGCCAAACCAGGCTTGGCGCCCAAGCCAAAGAGCGTAAGCGCCGCAAGCGTTTGCCTGCGCAACCCGCTAAAGGACCGTTTCTTGAGCATAGACACACCAGGTAGCCGTACTAAAAAGCGCAAGCGTCGCAAACCGCTTACGTCCCCTTCTATAGTAACAATTGAAGCGGTTTCACCAAAATCTTAAGGGCGGGGGGTGGATTAGGGTGAGTGGTAGCGGCCATTTTTGTTGACATCCTCCCCGCCCTCGTCCTGACGGACGCCGCTGACGCGGGAGGAACGGGGAGGATTTCCGCGCATTCGGTTAAACTTTGTCTGCCGTTGCTAGCGCGTACAGCGTCTCGGCCTTTCACACCCACTCACTCACCGTTTCTGCATGCCCGCCTACACGTTTGTACAGCATCACACCACGCTGCTGCCATGAGCTTCGTCTCGCCAGAGTTCGCACTGCTCGCACTGATTTTTTTTCCTATGTATTGGGCGCTTCACCGTCACCGCGCGCTTCAACTTGGGTTTTTAACCGTCTCGGGCTACGCCTTATACGCCACGTGGTCGGTCCAGTTCGCCTGTATTTTGCTTATCTTTAGCGCCTATGTCTGGCTGGCGGGTCGGTGGCTGCATGCATCGACTACGCACCGCCCGCGCAAACTCTGGTTCGTGGTGAGTATTTGGGTAAGTTTGGTGCTGTTGCTGGCCAGCAAGTACTACGAATTTGTCAGGCAGTTGCTCACTGACTTGATGCTTAATATCGGATTGCAAGTTTTTTTACCTGTCATCGACCTGGTTGCACCGGCTGGAATTTCGTTTTTTACCTTCCAGGCCGTCACCTATCTGGTCTGGCAGTACGAAAGTAAAGCACCTCGAGCCTCGTTTATTCATTTACTTTTATTTTTGTCGTTCTGGCCGACCTTGTTTGCGGGACCAATCATGCGAGCTCGCGATTTTTTCGCGCAACTCAGCGGTACGCAGGTTGGCTTACCGAGCCAAACCCCTCGTGCGGTGTATTACCTTTTGCTGGGTTTATTTCAAAAAATGGTGTTGGCTTCGTGGCTGGCCAGTACGTTTGTCGACGAGGCGTTTAAATACCCTAAAGCCCAAACGCTGATCTCGTCGTTTTCAGCCATCGTTGGCTACTCTTTGCAAATATTTTTAGATTTTGCCGGCTACACCTTGATTGTGACTGGTCTGGCGCTACTGTTAGGCTTTAGTCTGCCGGTCAATTTCAGGCAACCTTATCTGGCACGTAATCTTCAGAGTTTTTGGCGACGTTGGCACATATCTTTGTCGACCTTCATTCGCGATTACGTCTATATCCCTTTGGGTGGTAATCGCCACGGTTTTTTACAAACTCAAGTCAATATTTTGCTTGCCATGGTAATCAGCGGGCTTTGGCATGGCGCCAACTCGACTTTTATTATCTGGGGCACCTTGCACGGCCTAGGCGTCGTGGTCGTCAATCTGTATGGCAAGGCCTTTGGCAAGGATATGCCCGCAGCAATCTCACGACTTTTAACTCTGGCCTATGTGGGCCTAGCTTGGGTATTTTTTCGAGCCGACACCAACGAAGCCGCTTTGGATCTTTTAACGGGGCTCACGCGAAGCGTTGGCAACCTTGACACGCAACACGGTCTGCTCGCAGTTTTTATACTGAGCTTCTTTTTTTTAAGCGCGCGAGCCGAACGTATCGAGCAGGCGTGTCTGCAACAGCTCACTGAGCTGAAATGGATGCCACTCACGTTGTTGGTTAGCAGCCTTACTTTTATGACGATCTTACTGGGCCCAAGCGGCGTGCCCAGCTTTATTTATTATCGCTTTTGATATGGGTCAGAGTCGGCGCTCGTTTTATCTTTTTTTATTGACCGTGGTGTCCTTGAACACGCTGCTTTGGCTTGACTCGTTTGACCGTTATTTAAGCTCGCGCTACTACGTGATGCTTAGCGTGATACTGCCTGACGAAGTTTTTGTCATCTCGCGCGACATCGAGGCATTGCTCGCACGCGCGCAGCGGGCGCTCAGAGCCACGCCCGTGCGCGCTGCGCCTCCTGTCCAGCAGGCGCAGGGCTCTCCCCAAGAAACTCTGACAGTTACACCTGTTGCACCTGCACCTGCACCT
>NSIQ01000029.1 GCA_002737415.1 Alcaligenaceae bacterium
CTGTGCCTGTGCCTGTGCCTGTGCCTGTGCCTGTGCCTGTGCCTGCATCAACGCTGGTGACACCGGCGGTCGCACGCGTTTCGTCGTCCTCTAGTGCGGGTGTAGGGCTGCTGCCTAAAGTCCTGTTCGCTGGCGATTCGATGATGCAAGGCGTCGCGCCCTTAGTGATTAACCAGCTTCGTAAAGACAACCAAAGCGGTACGTTTATCGACTTAAGCGCCCAAAGCACCGGACTGACCGTGCGCCGTTATTTTGACTGGCCGACAAAAATCAAAGACGAGACCCTTACCCGCGGCTTTGAAGTGATCGCAATTTTTTTAGGGCCAAACGATCCTTGGGATATTTATGAGGGCACAAAGCGCTATGCGTTTGGTTCAACCGAATGGGAAGACAAGTACCGCGAGCGCGTCATCGAGGTCATGCAATTTGCCAAAGACCAAGGGGTACACGTGATTTGGATTGGCTTGCCGAACATGAAAGAAGAGCGCGTCAAACGCGGTGCGATCATACAAAATCGCATCTTTCGCGAACAGGCTAAACACTTTGATTTTGACTACCTCTCGACAGAGGACTTTTTAGGGGCGCTAGACGAACCCTTCAAAAAATATAGTGACGAGCCCGGCAGAGGGCAAATCATGCTTCGCGCTGAAGATGGCATTCACTTCACGCCAGCAGGCTTACGATTAATCAGCGCACGCTTGTATGCACTGATTCGGCAACAAGCCCGACAGCCCTAGGCGAACCCGGCAACCGTGTAGGCTCAGACTCAGGTGACTCAAACCGAGGCTGAACGAAGAGCCCGAAAATCCTCCCCATTCAAGGGGATAATATCAAGGCAACTGTATCGTTTTGAAGTCGCCGGGCAAGATCAGTTCGAGTACTTCAAAATCTTCGGAGTGTTCGATTTCGCGATGTCGAATTCCGGGGGCCTGATGCACACAGGTACCCGCCTCAAGCTTATGGGTGCCATGGCCGTCATACTCAAAAATTGCCCACCCCTTCAAGACAAAGACAAACTGAAACTCGACCTCATGACAATGCCAGTCGCCGTGCGCGTTACTGCCTTTGCTGGCGCGAATCACATGAGCTACTACCCTTTTATCGGTCGAGTCATAAATGCCTACATCGCGATAATCGAAATACTCGCGTAAGCCATCATGGGAAAAGGGTTTGTCTTTCGCGTGCTGAATACTGAATCTCATAGCATGTCTCCGACTATTTTTTTAACGACAAGAAAGACTCTCGTCTGAGTGAGCAGTCGTTGCTCAGCAGACGCTCGACCTTTGTTCACTACGATACTCAATTTCAGAGCTTTCGCAAAGCCGTTTCTTGCAAACCGTCTGTTACAACGCGTCGCACGCAGCGTCGTATATCGCACCACACCGCAGCAATGTTACCCAAGCTCAAGCGTGCAGCAATCAGCGCCTGCTAGCTSTTGCGCCATTTTTAGCTGTTTGGCCGTCTCGGAGACCACGCGCCACTGCCCCTGCGCCGCAGGGGCTCCATGCATCACCACGGGCAAGCAATGGGTCTTTAAACGAATCACTGGCGGAGTATGGCGATACGGCGTCTCGCGCTGTCCCCCTAGCGCAGCAGCGATCGCCTGCGCCTGCTTAGCAATGGGCTCGATGAAACGGCAAGGCATCCCATCGATACTGACACAATCTCCGAGGGCATAGACGTCGGTTGCATTCGTCTGTAAGGTCATCGGATCGACCACGATGCCGCGCTCAAGCACGAGTTTAGCTGCAGCGGCCAGACGCGTATCGGTGATCAGGCCAGTGGCTGCAACGACCTCGTCGCACTCAAGACTCAAGCCACACGCGGTTGTCACCGTTTTTTTGCCGCTCGTGTTCTGCACCACCTCTAAAACTTGCGCGCTACCCACAAAGGTCACGCCTGCGCACTCAAGTGCCGCCCGTAAGCGTTCAGAGGCTTGCGCGGGTAACAACGCTGCCAGCGGCGCCTGCTGCACATCAAGGAGTGTGACCTGATGTCCGGCCGCAGTGAAATCATCTGCAAGCTCACAGCCAACCATACCCGCGCCAACGATCACAATCTGCTTGCGTCCGTCACCGATTTTGGCTTTGAGCCGCGCCCAGGCGTCAAGATCGTTCACTCGCCAACATAAGTGTGCCGGCAACGCTGCCGATAGCGCAGGCTGCGCACCCTGCGCCAAGATCAACGCGGTGTAATGCATCGTGCCACGCGTGGTGCGTAGTTGATGCAGCGCCGGCGACAAGCCGACCGCAAAGGTTTCTGCCAGCAGTCGTACCCTTAATCGCGCGGCGCTTGCAAGCCCTGTCTCACGCGTTAACGATTCGCGACTCGAGCCGCGGCGCAGCGCCAACGAAAGTTCGGGTTTCAAATAGCGGTCACCCGCGCAAGCCGTCACGATCGTAATTGGCACCTCGGTGTCCTGAGACCGCAGCGCCTCTGCAGCGGCCCAACCGGCGTGCCCTGCCCCTACAATGACAACGCCCAAGCCACGCCGATGCGCTGCTTGCGCACGAACTGCCGAAGGGGCAAGCACCAGCGCTTCGTAAGGTTCAAAGTCGGCCTTGACCACGCCACACAGAGGGCACACCCAGTCTTCGGGGATGTCTGCAAAACGTGTACCCGGCGCGATATCGCTATCCGGGTCGCCAAGCTTTTCATCATAAATCAGACCGCAAGCGCGACAAATGAACTGCTTCCAGGCCTGCTCTTGCGTCATGCAGGTAACACCTGCTTAGACAAACGCGCCATCTCCCAACGCAAGTGTTTAATCGCTGGCGTCACGATTGCCACAAAATGCGCCTCACGAATACGACGCTGCGGCGCCGTGTTCATCATGTAGCCCCGTGCCCCCTGATGCAACAACGCCGACTGTGAAGCGCGCAAAGACAACTCAGCACTTTGCGCGCGCGCGTCGAGCACGCTGAGCACATAATCAGTACTGCCATCAAAGGGCGTCAGGGCAAGCGTCTGAATCCGCTGGCTGAGATCATCGAGTTCAGCCTGCATGTCATCGGGTCGATCATTTAAAAATTTGTTGACATGCCCAAGCAGAGGTTCGACTTCAAGCATGGACTCGATACTGCCTTGTGTCACCCCAAGCGCCCACCCCGTTTGCAACAAGATGAAGGCTGCGCGCACGCGTGTGATAAACGGTTTAGCCGGATCTGCGATCAACGCGTCTTCGCCGACAAAATAGTCGTCTAAGCGAAGTCCCCAAGTACTCGTGCCCTCCATACCCGAAAATTCTGGACAGGGTCTGAGTACGACGTCGTCCGTACAGCGTAATAAAAACATGATCTCGTGCGAGGTGCTGCCGTCGTCAAGGTAGACGCCCGCGATCGCTCCGCAATATTGTCCGCGTCCAATGTGACTTACCCAAGGCAGCGCGCCACTCACCCGATAGCCGCCCTGCACGCGCTTGGCGCGCAACAGCATTTTTTCAATACCGGCGAATGTTTTCATCGGATTGGATAAGGCCGTACCACCCAGCGTATTCGCGCAGGCATGTGCGTCAAGCGTCGCCCCTGTCAAGGCGGGATTACCAGACTGTTCGAGATACAACCCGCAAACATCATGGCACCAAGCCAAGAACCCGGTCGAGCCGCAGTTGCGAGCGATTTCTCGCATAGCATCGATTGCTAAGCCAGTTTTTTGGCCGTTGCGGTCAAGGTGCGCGCCGAACGCCCCCGCTTGCCCAAGCGCGCGCAGGATGTCTGTCGGATAGAACCCCTCGTGGTCAATCTGATAGGCGGCACTCGCGAGCACGCCCGTGGTGATTTGCTTTACATTTGCAAGTAGTTCGTGCGAAGGCGTGGTCAAAATAGCTGGGCTAACGTCTGTTGGATTCATGGCGCACGCTCAAACCAGACCGATCTCGAAACCAATCGGATTACGCATTGAATTTGCGACGGGTGAATACATATTGGCGTGACGCACGATTTCATCGAGCTGTTCACGCGAGGCATCGCCCTCAAGCACCACTTTGACGCGCACAGCCTGAAAACCCATTTGCGAGGGCACCATTTCGGCGCCCCCCGCCCCCCAGGCCGCCGGATTACCAATGTCACCCTCTAAGAACAACTCCAGCTTAGAGATTTTGACTTGCTTCCAGGTCGCCACCGCCGTGATCCCCACGGCCAGACAGCCTCCCAAAGCCGAAAGCACCACTTCACCAGGAGCCGGGGCTGTATCCTGACCAAATAAGTGTGGGGGCTCATCCACGACAACCGGAGCGTGATTGCCCACATAGCTTAGCGTTCGATACTGGCCTTCGCACACCGTATGCACCTTATTCGTGCCTTTGCGGGTTGGGTCTACCCGGCCTTTTTCAGCGAAACCAAGCAGACCCTCTCGATCGATCGGGCGCAAGTAGGCGGTAACAGTCGAAGCGGCGCTAGCGTCACTCATTGAAAAGCTCCATCATTTAAACAAGATAGGTAGGTTAGCTGATACGAATCCGAGAGCAAACAATTAGATATGCATAAGGTTATGCATTCAGGCTTGTTTAACGACAGACCTTATCTCGGGACAAAAACAAATTATCAATTATTGTGCCAAGTTGCTATTCACCCCAGCTTCGCGTGCAATGCGCACGACATCGGCCACCGTATCGGCCGGCAGCGCGAGGCCTCGGGCGCGGTTATCGGTGTCGGCTTGCTTTTCAAGCTCGCCCGGATAAAACACCTGCTCGTGACCAGCGGCCAACGGCACGTCTTTTAACGATCGAACATACTGGTCGATCTTTTGATGAAAGTCAGACAAGGGTTGAAACGCTGCCACATTAAGCGCCACCATCAAATGACCAGCGCCGCTACGATTGACGGGGTCATAGGGGCCGTGCACCTTGTCAAGAAATTGACTGCCCGACAAGACACCCGACAAGATATCAACCATGACACCCATCACATAACCTTTGTGCCCTGCCATCGGCAAGATGAACCCTTCAAGGGCCGCTTTCGGGTCAGTGGTTGGGCGCCCAGCAGCATCCACAGCCCAGTGTGGCGGAATCTCTTCGTTGCGGTTATTCGCTAAATAAATCTTACCGCGCGCCACGCCTGAATTCGCCATATCCATGACGATGGGGCCGTAGTCGCCGCCGGGCACCGCAATCGACCAAGGGTTCGTGCCAATCTTCTTTTTCAACCCGCCCCACGGCGCCATATTTGGCCCCGCATTACTCATCAACAGCATCACGCAGCCTTGCTCGGCGGCGATCCGCGTGTAATACATACAAGTACCAAAATGATTTGAGTTACGAATCGACACCACACCCACGCCATGCAACTTGGCGCGCGTCACCGCCTGATCGACGGCTTGGCGCGTAATCACTTGTCCAATACCGTCATGACCATCCATCACACAAATCGCACCGGCATCGACCTCTAACGAAGTTTGTGTCACAGCCTTCATGGCACCCGACTTCAGTCGCGCGACATACCAACCTAAGCGCAATAATCCGTGCGACTGATGCCCCCAAAGGTCAGCCTGCACCAATGTGTCAGCAGCCAACTGTGCGTCTTGCGCTGGCACACCGACACTTTGATACACCTCTGCCGCGAGCTGCTGCAAGCGAGCCGGCTCAAGACGCGAAGGGGTGTCTTGCTGTGACGTGGTGTCCAACATACTATTTAACTAGCGCGCCATAGACGAGATTTTTATAAAGCATGCGTGTATGTGTTTTGTGCGTGGGCCCTTGCGCCATGATGACTGCCGCAAGTTGCTCTATAGGATCAAGCCAAAAACTTGTTCCCCAAACGCCAGCCCACATTGCATCGTTGACCGAGCCAGGCGCCCAGCCCATGCCCTGACCTTGCCGGATCGCAAAGCCAAGACCAAAGCCGTAACCTGGTCCCGTGTTTGCGATGGTTGTGCCGCCCATTCCAACCGTGTGGTGCGAAAGCATGAGTTCAACCGACTTGCGTGAAAGGTAGCGCTTACCCTCAAACTCACCCTGATTCAGCATCATTTGCATATAACGCAAATAATCACTCGTTGAACCGATTAAGCCGGCCCCACCTTTGAAATAACTTTTACCCGCCGGGTTGTAATGCTGCCGATATGACTTGAGCATACCAATTTTTAGCGGATCATCATCAAGGGTCTGTGCCAGCTTTTTTTCTTGCGCAGGTGTCAGCCACCACCGCGTATCTTTCATGCCAAGCGGCTCAAGTAATGCTTGCGCCACGATGACGTCTAGCGGCTGATTCAATACCCGCTCAAGCAAGAGCCCCAAGACATCCACCGAAATCGAATACTCCCAAAACGTGCCAGGTTGGTGCGCTAAGGGGATTTTTCCTAAGTTGCGCAACATCTCATCGGCGCTGATGTCATCAATACGCGATTCAATGTTGTGTTGCTCGTATAAGGCTTTAATGCGTGGCGAATGCGTCATCCCCGAGTACACAAAACCCGAAGTATGTCGCATCAAATCCTGTACCCAGATCGGACGCGCCAGCGGTACATCGCCGTCTAAAGTCTCAACCTTTATATCTTTGAGCTCGGGTAGCCACTTCGTGATGGGATCTTGCAAGCTCATCATACCTTGCTCGACCATCATCATCGCAACCGTCGTCACTATCGGTTTTGTCATTGAAGCCAGCCGAAACAGGGCGTCTTTTGTCATCGGCTGGCTACGCGCCGCGTCTAGAAAACCGTGTGCCTCGAAGTGCACAAGCTCTTGACGATGCACAATCGCCGTCACCGCGCCCGGAAACATCCCGGCTTGCACTTGTGTTTGCATCATCTCGTTTAAACGATCGAGGCGGGCACTAGAAAAGCCTTGGAATAAACGCTCAGAGGCAATCATGGTCGGAGCCGGTATTTTTTTAGGTAAAGACGCGTTCACTTTTTAATCCTTCAAGGCATCATGCATAATTACGGAGTCGCCGCCCAGCGCTTTTCTTCGCGCGAGGTCGACAAACGCAAGGTCTCCAGACCTAGGACCTAAAGGTACACGCTTTCGTTAACTTTCAACAAGAGATTCTCAAGATGTCTAAGTTTCTTCCAGAAATGACCGTCACTGCACTAAACAGGCGCAGTGGTGAAAACTTACCAGGACTAATGGGGGTTGAAGCGCTTGAAGTCTCAGAAAACACAATAAAAAGTCGGATGGTGTTGCGCAAGGTCCATTTCGCACCAAATGGGTACTTACACGCGGCAAGCGTGATCGCGCTTGCCGACACGACTTGCGGCTACGCGACCATGGCGCATYTACCTACAGGCGCGCTTTCGTTCACCACAATTGAACTCAAAAGCAATCACTTGGGAACCGTGCGTGGCGAGGGCGAGGTGATTTTGTGCACCGCAACGGCGCAGCACCTAGGCGGCAATACTCAGGTTTGGGATGCCACCGTTAGCGATCAAGCGACCGGCAAAAAAATTGCTTTATTTCGTTGCACGCAAATGATCTTGTGGCCCAAAGAAAGCGCTCAGGCTTAGGGCTTGCACCCAAGACTAAAACTGCGAGTGTCGCTTGCGGCGCAATATAAGCAAAGTCGCAACGCCCACGAGTGCTAACGACCAGACAATCAAAGGCCCCGTCGGCAGATCAAATAAGGCCGAACCAGCGAGGCCCAATACGTAGCCCACCACAGCCACCAGATAAGTCGCCCACAACCTCACGCGTCTGGCCTGCAGCTTTGTGGTGGCCAGCGCTGGGATAATGAGCGTCGCAAAAACCAGATACACACCCGCTAGTTGCACCGAGACGGTAATCGCCAATGCGAACAGGCTATAAAAACCAAGGCGCTTGCCTTGAAACAAAAACATTGCACAAAGCAACACARCGGTTGCGAGCGCAGAATAAAAAATCTGCTCCCAGCCAATCCAGAGGATTTGTCCTGCCAATAAATCAGCCAAATGTTGCCCACCGTGCGGATCATTTGCCAGCAACAATACGACGGCCGTTGCCGCTAAAACAAACACGATTCCGATCACGGGTTCTTGGTAGCGCCCAGTGATGCGCTCGGTGGCGACTAGCAACCAAGCTGCCACCAACGCGAGTCCGACTGCGCCCGCTTGCACCCAGAGCACAGAGGCAGCCTCGCCATACAGCCTAATCACCAGATACGCACCGAGCCCCGCTACCTGAGCGATTGCCAGGTCAATAAATATGATACCGCGCTGCAATACCTGCATCCCTAAGGGTACGTGCGTGGCGATCACCAATAAACCTGCACAAAAGGCGGGCACGACGATTGACCAGGACACCTCCGTTAATGCGACAAGCCATGCATTCATAGCATTCCCTCAGGATATGATGGAGGTTAACTGATTTATCTTTTTGAATATGCAAAGCAAAACAATCATCATAACCGCACTGAGCAGCGAACTGAACCAGAGCTTGGTGCCTAGGCATGTGCAGATTTTTTATTCGGGCATCGGCAAACTGAACGCTGCCATCGCCACCTTTCAGGCAATCGCACAAATCCGCCCAGCGCGTATTTTGAACTTTGGTACGGTTGGTGCGGTTGCGCCACACGCCAGTGGGCTCATCGAAATTCAGCGCGTGGTGCAGCGCGACATGATTGCTGAACCCTTGGCTCCTCGAGGCCAAGTCCCCTTTTGCAGCCGGCCTTATGAGTACTTTTCAGGCTCGGGGCGATTCAGCTGCGGCACGGGTGACAGCTTTGTGATGGCAAAAGACCCTTGGTTTGCAGCAAACAACGTCGATGTAGTGGACATGGAGCTTTTTGCAATCGCCGCCGTTGCCCACGATCACAATATCGCGTGGCGCTCCTTTAAATATGTCACAGACCACACTAACGAAGAGTCGGGCCAAGACTGGCAACAAAAAGTTCGCCATGGCGAAAGCCTGTTTATTGAAAAATTAAACGAGATACTCTGAGGCGAAATTAATTTATCGCTTCGCTCAACGGCCCAAACGATACCCATTCCAAAACAAGCCACAGTCCGTTATTTTGCTTCGCTACCTTGGCCTCAAACGCGTGTTTACAACACTGCAAAATGGTGAGTCCCGTCGATACCTAGCTGCGCGACTAAACCGAACTCCCAGTCAAGATAGGCTTGCATGGCCTCGTGCGGTGCGTCAGTACCCTCGTAAGGACGCTTATAGCGATCAATCGGATCTGACAGTAACGCGATGGCACCTTTTTTAATAGACTGCCCTGCAGCTTTCCAAGCTTGCGTCCCTCCGGTCAAGACCGAGACGGGCACCTTTAGCAGTGCAGCAATCTCAGCATGCGCGTAAGTTGAAAGCAAACCATCTGGGCACACCAATACATAAGCCGAAGCCTTTGGCAGTCGACTAAGCGCCTGCTTAAATTGCGAACGCAACACATATTGCGCGCCGGGTATGTGACCTTGCACATACTGAACGTGACTGCTCAAATCAACGACAACAATTTTTTTAGCGGCTAAATCATGTACTAACGCGACCGCTAACTCAGCGACTGCAATCGTCGAGACAACGGACGGCTTTGCCCACTCAGCGACCCAAGGGCCCGTTTCGGCAAATATCTGCGCGGGCAGGGCGGCCAACACATAAACATCCCACGCCATCTGAGCAAGCCACGAGGCGGTCATATTGGCACGTACGCCGTCTGTGTCGACCAAAACGATTCGTGCGCCGCGCACCGGGGCTACCATTTCTGTCTCTTGCACTAACTGACCTCCCGGCGTCGAGCGAAAGCCCGCAATATGGCCCGCAGCATATTCTTCGGGCGTACGAGTATCAAAAAAATACGTCGTACGCTCTGCTTGCGCTTGCCAAGTTTGTGCCTCTGACCACGTTACGGCTTTGACCCCCGCACGCTCTGCAACACTGCGCGCACGTGCCGCTGCAGTCAGTCTCGTGTGCTCAGAGACGTCTTTAAACTTTCGGGTTTCGCCTTTGTCTAGCACTTGGCCCGCGAGCGTCCATCCAATCGTACCGTTACGCAAGGCCGACACTTTATTAGGGATGCCAGCATTAATCAAAGACTGAGTACCAATGATGCTACGCGTGCGGCCGGCGCAATTGACGATGACTTGGGTTTCTGGTCGCGGTGCCAACTCGGCGATGCGCAGTACTAATTCTGCACCTGGGCAACTGGTGGCAGTTGGAATGCTCATCGTATTGTATTCATCGTAGCGACGTGCATCGACAATCACAACATCTGCGTGTTGCTCAATCAACGCATTCACTTCAGGCGCCGAGAGCGAAGGCGTATGTCTCTTGGCCTCTACCAACTCGCCAAAAGACTTGCTGGGTACATTCACATCGCGAAACAACTCGCCACCGGCCGCTTGCCAAGCGCGCACTCCACCTGCAAACACCGCGACGCGACTAAAACCCAACACCACTAAACGGCGGGCCGCGAGCATTGCGTCAGACTCTACTACATCGACATCGCCTTCATCGAGCGTCACTATCTGCACGTCGCGACGAGGCAACTTTGAATAGGCATCAAGCTCAACACGTGACAGCGGAAAATTTGCAGCGAACAAGGGATGGGCCTGGGCGTGCGGGTCTTCTTCGCGCACATCTAAAAAAGCAATTTCTCGTTTTTCAAGCAAGGCTGCGCGAACATCTTCATAGCGACACAACTGTACGGAGTCGCTCGGACTAGGTTCAAACACGATTATTCATTCCAGAGGTTGGGCACAACGGCATTGTGATATCCAGAGATAAAGGTTTTTTCGGCGCCGGTGACAGGGTCAAAGACGTGGCGACTGATGCGCCCGATATTGCCGCCATATACGTGAATGCTAATTGAAGTTTTGTCAGGATAAAAATTAGCAACTTCGTGCACGTCGTGGGTGGCCGGCGAGACGCTACACACGCTGCCTCGCGCCAAAACGTGGCTTTCACCTCGCAAATAGCCCCCCCCAGCTTGTTTAAAGTAAGGGGTATCGATCTCTTGCCCGCGCAGCATACCGATCAGCCCCCAAGTCATGTGGTCATGAACAGGCGACTTTTGCCCCGCACCCCACACAAAGCTCACCATCGAAAARCGTTCGAGCGGGTCGGCATAAAGCAGATATTGTCGATAGAACTCAGGATGCGGTACGGTAAATAGTTCGGGTAACCAGTCATCTTGCGCGACCAACGCTTTCAAATAGCCCGCGGCTTGTTCCAGTAAGACGGGTTCTGCGCTTTCTTGAGCAACCAAGACGCTGAGTTCTTGCACAAAGGTTAGTAATTTTTGATTGTTCATGGCCAAGACTGACGAAAAAATTAAAACAACGAAAGCGCAAGACAACACGTTTAGGTTCTAGTGTAAGTCGCTGACGTCGCTTCTGACCCTCCTGAAGCCTCGCGTGCGACCGATCTGCYTGTCRCTTCGCCAGGCTCGGCTGGTTTTACTTCAGTATAGTAAGCAATGCTTAGTTAAGTAATTGACGACTTTTATATTTCGCAGGGCCCCCGGCGCTGAAGTGAAACCACCTGAAACTTCTGTCAGTCAACAGCCCCAAAATTACAACTTTCGGCAGGTGCGGGCGTACTCTATACTTCACCGCTTTAGCGGACTAGTGGAAACCACCTATTTTTCACCTGATCGGCTTTTGCTGTGCCTTTTTATTTTTCTTTAAAAATATTTAGTCTAGGTATATCAGGATGTGGATAGTTAGAACCGCGCTAGAGAAGCCTTACACGTTTATCGTGATGGCGATTCTCATCCTGTTGTCTACGCCGTTGGCTGTGATGCGAACCCCAGTCGATGTGATGCCCGAGATCAATATACCGGTGATCAGTGTCATCTGGAGCTATAACGGTCTGTCTGCCCAGCAGATGGGCAACCGGGTCACGCAAGCGCATGAACGCATCCTCACGACTACGGTCAACGACATCGAACACATCGAGTCTCAGTCGCTAGGCGGCATCGCAATCATCAAAATATTTTTTCAACCAAACGTCAATATTCAGACCGCGCTCTCGCAAGTCGTCGCAGTCTCGCAATCTGTACTCCGGCAGATGCCGCCCGGTATTACTCCACCTTTGATCATTAAATACACTGCGTCTGCGATTCCGGTTATTCAACTGGGCATATCAAGCACCGTACTTGCAGAAAAAGAATTATTCGACCTCGCACTGAACACGCTGCGTCCACAGTTAGTTACTATTCCGGGCATTGCAATGCCCTTCCCATATGGCGGTAAAGTACGCGCCATATCCGTCGATATCGACCCCCAAGCCTTGCTCGCTAAAGGGATGACCTCCTCCGATATCATCAACGCCATCACGACGCAAAACTTAACCTTACCTGCGGGTACATCAAAAATTGGCGACATCGAGTTCAACGTGTCGCTCAATGCCTCGCCGCCAAGCATTGCTGAACTCAATAATATTCCAGTGCGAACCGTCAATGGATCCACCACTTTTTTACGCGAAGTCGCCCACGTGCGAGATGGTTTTTCGCCGCAAATTAATATCGTTCGACAAGATGGGCAACGAGGTCTGTTGCTGACCGCTCTTAAAAATGGTGGCGCCTCAACGCTTGACGTGGTCAACGCCTTAAAAGCCAAATTACCGTCTTTGTTGCCTTTGCTTCCTGAAGGCGTTGAAGTCAGGCTTTTGGCCGACCAGTCTATTTTTGTCAAAGAGGCTATTGCAGGCGTCATTCACGAGGCGCTAATCGCCGCTGTATTGACCGCCATCATGCTCTTGCTGTTTTTAGGTAACTGGCGTGCAACCGTCATTATTGCGATTTCGATCCCATTGTCGATTTTTACCTCGCTGATCGTGCTGTATTTACTAGGCGAAACCATCAACATCATGACGCTTGGGGGGCTTGCACTGGCGGTAGGTATTTTGGTTGATGACGCTACGGTGACCCTCGAGAACATCGAACGGCACCTGCATATGGGCAAGGGGCTTTACGAGGCCATCATGGAGGGCGCAGGCGAAATCGCCGTACCTGCCTTTGTTTCGACCCTTTGCATTTGCATTGTGTTCGTACCGATGTTCTTTTTAGGCGGTGTTGCAAAATATCTTTTTGTACCGCTAGCCGAAGCCGTAATCTTTGCAATGCTGGCCTCTTACATCTTGTCTCGCACACTCGTGCCGACCATGGCCTACCTGCTGCTTGGCCACGCCAGTAAGCGTGGACGCCTTGGTGAGGCACTCT
The DNA here is from genome assembly GCA_002737415.1 of Alcaligenaceae bacterium. Lineage (GTDB taxonomy): Bacteria > Pseudomonadota > Gammaproteobacteria > Burkholderiales > Burkholderiaceae_B > Zwartia. The sequence continues at coordinate 13,068 of NSIQ01000029.1, forward strand.
ATGCGGTGCACGTACGCTTTAACGATCGCTTTGAAAAATTTCGTACCGCTTACGTCTTATTGCTCAGCCACCTACTCACTCATCGCAAGCAATTCATTTTTGGTTTTCTATTTTTTTGCGTTGCGTCCTGTGGCATCTTTGCGCTGCTCGGGCGGGATCTTTTCCCGCTGGTCGACACCGGCCAAATCAAGCTTCACCTGCGCGCGCCAAGCGGCACCCGCGTTGAGCGCACCGCAATCATTGCCGACGAAGTGCAGACCGTGATCCGCAAAGTGATTCCTGAAAAAGATTTAGCGGGCATTCTGGATAACGTGGGTCTTCCCAATAGCGGTATCAACCTGTCTTACAGCAGCTCTGGCACCATTGGCGCGTTCGATGCCGACATTATGATCACGCTCAAACCAGGCCATCGCCCGAGCGAAGAGTACATGGAAGCCTTGCTCCCCGAACTGCGCAAAAATTTTCCAGACGTAGAGTTCTTTTTTCAGCCCGCCGATATCGTGACCCAAATTCTAAATTTTGGTATTCCTGCAGCTATTGACGTGCAAATCGTCGGGGCGAATTACACAGCCAATCAACAACTCGCCAGCAAACTCGTCACACGCATTGCGGGCGTTAAGGGTGCGGCCGACGTTCATGTGCATCAACGTTTGGATAAACCCGTAATTGCGCTCAAAATGGACCGCACGCGCATGCAGGGCCTGAACCTCACACCGACTGACCTGGCACAAAACGTTTTACTACCGCTTTCAGGTAGCGCACAAACCTCRCCGTCATTTTGGCTCAACCCCCTCAACAATATTAATTATTCGATACAGGTCCAAGCGCCTCAGGCAAAAATTAACTCGCTTGATGATTTACTGCGCTTACCTGTCGGGCCCTCTAACGCGGCCGCCTCAAGCGTCTCGGCTGCCGCCAACTCAATCGGCGGTCGGGGGCCACAATTGCTGGGCAATTTAGTCACGGTTAGTCCAACCACTGAGTTTGCAATATTGACGCGCTACAACATTCAACCCTCGATTGATATCTATGCCAATGTCCGTGGTCGCGATCTTGCGGGTGTTGCAACTGATATTCAAAAGATTCTAGACGAGGCTCGGGCAGAGCTTCCAAGGGGTAGCCAGATGGTCATGCGCGGTCAGGTTGAAACCATGAAAAACTCTTATGTCGGCTTAGGCATTGGCATACTAGGCGCCATCGTCTTAGTCTATCTGCTGATCGTAGTGAACTTTCAATCCTGGTTAGATCCGTTTATCGTGATTGCTGCGTTGATCGCGGCTTTGGCTGGCATCGCCTGGATGCTCATTCTGACCGCGACAAACTTGAGCGTACCGGCACTAACTGGGGCCATTATGACGATGGGGGTCGCCACCGCCAATAGTGTTTTAGTGATCTCGTTCGCACGGCAACGTCTCGCCGACGGTCTGCCCGCTCTGTCGGCGGCGCTTGAAGCAGGCTCAACACGCTTGCGGCCAGTATTGATGACCGCTCTGGCAATGATTTTAGGCATGATTCCGATCGCGATTGGCATCGGCGAGGGCTCAGAGCAAAATGCTCCTCTAGGCCGTGCTGTCATTGGCGGTTTACTATTTGCCACCGTCTCAACCCTGCTATTTGTGCCGGTACTTTTTGCTTCTTTCCATCGCATGCTGGCGCTACGCAACGAACAACGAAGGGCTCTGACATGACCGAAGAACGCCACGCCCATCAGGGGATTCCTGAATTTCATAAGCACGGGCCCGATCACGATTTAAGTCGTGCAGTAGTGGTAAGAAAAACAAAAATCGTTGCCGTTGTGATTTTATTATTGCTAGGCTTTGGGATGGCCAAGACCTTATTTTCGCGCTGGTCGTACGGTGACGTGCTTGCCCAACGCGCAGAACAAAATACACTGATGCACGTCTTAGTCACCAAGCCGGCCTTACCCGCCAAAAACGGTCCCAATACTAGACTGGTGCTGCCGGGGACCTTGCTTGGCATGAACGAAGCGCAAATTTATTCGCGCGTGAACGGCTACGTCAAACAATGGCTGAAAGACATTGGCGACACCGCCAAAAAAGGCGAGACACTCGCCATCTTAGATATCCCTGAAGTCAACAAGCAAGTCGAAGAAGCCACTGCCAACTTTCAACTTGCCAAAACTGCCTACGACCGTTGGAAACGCCTGCGCGCAGAAGACGCGGTGTCTCAACAAGAGTTAGACGAGAAAACCGCCTTGTTCAGACAAACCGAGGCGGTCTTAAAAAGGCTACGGGATCTCCAAAGCTTTGGCACCGTGATCGCGCCTTTTGATGGCACGATTACCCGACGTAACGTCAATATGGGTGACTTAGTGAATGCGGGTAATGTTGGCATGGCCCAGGCTCTRTTCACGATGGCGCATGTCGACAAGTTGCATGTCTATGTCTATTTGCCTCAAGACCGTGCCGGCCAGATCAAAGTCGGTGACGAGGTCTTAATTACGCAAAACAGTGCGCCCGATAAACCAGTAAGAGGGCGTATTGCACGTACCGCTGGGGCCATTGACATCAGCACCCGTTCGCTACAGGTTGATGTCGAAGTGCCTAATGAAAACCGTCTTCTGCTACCCGGTGCATACGTTGAAGTGGCCTTGAATATTGCACTGGGCAGTGCGCTGATCATCCCGACGAACTCGTTGATTTTTGGCGCAGGGGGGCCCTTTGTCGCGACGGTAAAAGACAATAAAATCTTAAAGAAAAAAGTCTCGCTCGGAGTCGATTACGGCTTACAAGTCGAGATTCGCTCTGGTCTGACTGCTGAAGAAGACATCATCCTGAATCCCTTGGATTCGATCATGGATGGCCAAACTGTCAAAATCGAAACACCCCCAAAGCGCCCATGAAACGCTCGTTCTCTCTTTGTTTGCTTGCGCTGGCCTGTGTGGGTTGCTCACCAATCGGACCCGATTATGAGCGCCCAGTACTTGAGATACCCGCCAACTGGAAGACGCTGCCCGGTGCAAACCCTGCCTTATGGAAAACTGCCGAGCCGTCAGACGGCGTTCCTAAAGACAGGTGGTGGACAAGCTTTAATGACAAGACGCTGAACCAGCTCATTGAGCGTTGTCTTGAAAACAACAATACTTTGCAGGCGTCGCTAGCAAGGCTTGACCAAGCGATCGCGCAAAGCCAGGCACGCGGTGCTGCCCAGTTTCCGGTGCTTAGCGCTGCAGGCATTGGTTCGCGCACACTAACCTCTGCCAACCGCCCAACGACAACTTACGACAGTGTCAATATCTCGACGGTACAAAACGACTTCAGACCGCTCGCATTAATGACCTACGAGATCGACTGGCTAGGCAAGATCAGACGCGACGTCGAAGCCTCGCGCAACACCGCTGAACAAGCCGCTGCCGACACTGAGAACGTGCGTCTTCTTTTGGCGGCACAGGTTGCTAACTCTTATTTTTTGTTACGGCAATACGACGAAGAGATTCGTGTCTTGACCACGATTGTCGGATTGCAAGATAAAATGCTTAGCCTGATCCAAAAGCGTTATGACTTGGGCGCTGCTGGTCAAACCGAGTTGTCGCAGCAAAAAGCACTGACGCAATCGAGCGGTGCGCAACTCGAGCTGCTTAACAATCTTCGCAACCTGCAAGAGAATTTACTTGCGACCCTAACCGCGACCCCTGCAGCCAACTTTAAACTGGCGTCGGGTTCTTTACCGCAAACCTTGCCTGCGTTTCCGGTCAGCCTGCCATCAAACCTGCTTGAGCGTCGCCCCGATGTCGCCGCCGCCGAACGTGCGATGGCTGCAGCCAACGCTCAGATCGGTGTCGCAAAGGCGGCGTTTTTTCCGTCACTGCTAATCGCGCCAGCATTTATTGGCGGGGATTCAAACAATATCACGACTTTGCTGAGTTTACCGTCGCTGCTGTGGTCGATTGGCCTGACCGCCACCCAAACGATTTTTGACGCAGGGCGCACGAGCGCCAACTATCGTTTCGCCCAAGCGGGTTACGCCGGAACATTGGCGAACTATCGTCAGTCAGTTTTAGTCGCGATTCAAGAAACACAAGATTCAATGAGCAATATCCAGCAGTACTCAAGAGCGCTGCTCAAGCAAGACGAAGCCGTCACGAATCTGAATCGTGCAATTAGAATCAGCAGTATTCGTTATCGTGAGGGTGTCGACACCGCACAAACGCTTGCCCTACTCCAACAAAATCAGTTGACCGCTGAACGCATCAAGTGGCAGATGCGTGGCAATCAGTTTTTAGCCAATGTTGCCTTAGTCAAAGCCTTGGGCGGCGGCTGGGAAGGTTTCAAGACGCCTGAGCTAGAGACGGCAAGGGGTTCGAACGAGCAGGCGTGGCTCACGCGAGGTACCGAGTAAAAGTTTTTAGTGCCCAGTTTTAGCAGTCTCGGGCAGTTCGCTGAGCTCAAGGTTGCGTAGTTTAGGCGCCGCGAACCAACACACCAGCACCACGAATAGCGTGACCACCCCCCCAAACACGATTGACGTGCTCAAACCCAGTGCACTGGCTGCTAGGCCAGATTCAAGTGCACCGATCTCGTTTGACGAGCCAATAAAAATACCATTAATCGCCGAGATCCGACCTCGCATATGGTCGGGTGTCATCAGTTGCAAAATCGTCGAACGCAGCACCACTGAAATCCCGTCAAAGACACCGGTCCAAAACAAAAAGAAAGCCGCCAGCCAAAAACTCGTTGACCAGCCAAAACCGATGACCGTCGCGCCAAACCCTGCGACCGCGATCAACAAATAACGCCCGCCATACCGCTGAATGGGATGACGCGCCAACCAAGTGCCAGCAAGCACTGAACCAATCGCTGGCGCGGCGCGCAACAGCCCAAGCGATTCTGGGCTACCTTGCAAAATCTCGTCGATAAAGGCTGGCAGCATCGCCACTGCGCCACCAAAAAGCACCGCAAACATATCCAGCGCCATGGCGGCCAACATAATTTGCCTCGAGAAAACAAACCGAAACCCCTGAACAATGCCGGCCCACATCGAGAGCTCACTAGGCGTGAGTACCTCGTGGTTGGTGCGCAAGAGCGCGACGGCAATCATTGCGAGTAAGGCAAACACGCCCGACGCCAGGTAGGCCGACACCAAGCCGGGCCAGGCGATCAGCAGACCACCCACGACCGGCCCAATGACCTGAGCCGCTTGATAGACAACCGTGCCAATCGCCGAGCCCTGCGCAAAATCTTCACGCCTGAGCACTTGAGCAAAAAGCACTTGATAGGTGGGCCGGATAAAGGCGCGCGCTAGGCCAGCCAGGCCAACCGCGACATAAATCAGCCCGTACATCCCCACACCCAGACCGCTGAAGTGCCCAAGGGCGACGGGCACCATGAGCAAGGCGATCAAGACGTGCAGCGAACAGCCGAATAAAGCAATACGCTTTTTGGGTTGCCGATCCACAGCATGACCTGCAAACAGTGCACTACAAAAGTACGGAATTACCTCAGCCAGGCCCACCAGACCCAGAGATAACGGGTCTTTGGTGAGTTCATAAATATGCCATCCAGCTGTCACTGCCAGGACTTGATAACTTAGGGTCAGACAAGCCCGATAAAACATTAATTCGATAAAAGCACGCGACATTTTCATGGGCAAGAGAGTATCACCTTGCCTGCCTGCCATCACTGTTCGGCTGTTCGCGGCAGGTTTGTTGCACGCGTGTAGCGAATTTTATTATTGTTTTAAACTCAGTTAGCTAGATTTAATAGATTTCGACGATATAATCTGCTAAATAACGATAAATATACTTTATTTGTCACTAAAATGACAAATATTTAGGTTCAAAATCACCCATGAAGCTGTTAGATCAATTCACGCGTCCCCGTCAACTCACAAAAGCGTTAGCAGCGGCTCATAATTTGGTGTCTGAGCGTGGCGAAGCCAATGGCTCAAGCATGGCGCAAGAGTTGATTAGTCAATACCAACTACTCGACGAAGAGCAGCGTAATGTTTTTTATACGGCCTTGGCCGAAAAATTCAGCCCCGACCCAGCCGGCGTGGTGAAAGCGGCGCAGGCCTATGCAAGAGAACCCTCGGCGCTCAATCTGATTGCCCTGACCAAAGCGGCCGAAGCCCCCAGACAAGAGCTTTTTAGACGTATGAATCGTGCGCCTGGCGGCACCAAGGCAGCGCTGATGATGCGTCGCGAACTGTTGCGCTTATTAGACAAACGCCCCGATTTGGCTGCGCTTGATTACGACATCCGCCACTTACTGTCGTCTTGGTTTAACCCTGGCTTTTTAAAAATGCATCAAGTCGACTGGCGCTCGCCCGCGCACGTTCTTGAAAAAATTATTCAACACGAAGCCGTACACGCGATTGATGGCTGGGATGATTTGCGCAGGCGGCTACAGCCTGATCGACGCTGTTTCGCTTTTTTTCATCCCCAACTACCCGATGAGCCGTTGATTTTTGTCGAGGTCGCCCTGTTAACCGAGATCCCTTCTGTCATCGCTCCCCTCGTTGACAAAAAGTCACTCCCTTCTGCGACGCAAAAATTCAAAGTCGCAGTGTTCTACTCGATCAGTAACTGCGAGGCCGGCTTACGAGGGGTCTCGATGGGCAATTTTTTAATCAAACGCGTCGCAGAGCACCTAAAAGCCGAGTTTGCAAGCCTAAGCACCTTCGTCACCCTTTCTCCCATACCGGGCTTTATCGACTGGTTGACCCGCAGCCCAAACTTGAATGAAGTCGAAGTTCCCCTTGCCACGCGTACCCGCTTTGAGCACGCGCTTGAGACCTTGCAGCTAAAAAACAAAACCTGGGCACAACACTTAAGCGAGGGCTGGACCCCCGACAAAAGCTCCGCTAAAGAACGCGAAGCGCTCACCTCGCTCTGCGCACTCTACCTGACGATTTTTTCTACCCGACGCGGAGGCAGCCCAGTTGCCAAATTCCATCTGGGCAACGGTGCTGAGCTCTATCGCCTAAATTGGGCGGCCGACTTATCCAAAAAAGGCCTGAAAGAGTCGGCAGGTTTGATGGTAAATTACTTATACAACCTTGGCGCAGTAGAAGAGAATCACGGTCACTTTGCGCAGGGGCAAGTCATTCATGCGCGGGCTGTGGCGAAACTAATCTAACCAGAAGACCATGGGTAAAATAATTTTAGTCATCGTTTGCGTGGTGTTGCTTGTAACAAACCCCACAAAAATCGAGTTTGAAGGCTTTGTCAGCACTCAGATCAGCGCCAATATGCCAAGCAAAAATCAGCCTGGCGACCGATTTACCAATCAACTGGTGGGTGGCTTGGTCTCAAAGCTAGCCTCTGAAGCGACGCAACGCGATAATTACTATTTATTCTCGATGTACACAGTCGATTTGGCGATGCTTCGTTTCTTTAAGCCCGAATTACCACCATCGGTCAAAATAGTCGGTATCGGCACCAAATTTATTCCACTCACCGACAACAACGTTTTTAAATAACTGGCGCTTTAAGGCTTGGCAACCCAGCCTCCACCCAGCGCTTTAAATAAATCCACGCTCGCTTGCAGTCGCGCTGACCGATTGGTCACAAAGGCCAAGCTCGCTTCGTTCGCGACACGCTGAGCTTCAAGTACGTTTAAAAAATCCACATACCCCGCCTCGTAGCGCAGCGTTGCAAGCTCTTGCGCCTGCGTTGCCGCCTTCACTTGCTCGGTCAAGTATTGTTCGGTTTGTAAGGTCTGACGCACTGAAGTCAGCGCCTCGCTGACTTCGGCAAACGCGGCTCTGACGACTTTAACGTAAGTACCAAGTACCTCTTGTTGTTGCGCCTTCGCGTACTCAAGACGCGCCTGCAAGAGCCCTCCCGAAAAAATAGGCTGTAACAAACCAATACCAGCAGACCACACCGTGCTTTGGTCACTCAAAAACGAACTAAAAGCGACGCTTTGTGCCCCGAATACACCCACTAGCGAAAAAGTCGGAAACAAGCCCGCCGTGGCCACGCCGATCCGCGCATTCGCCGCCTGTAACTCTTGCTCAGCGCGGCGCACATCGGGCCGGTTTTCAACGATGCTAGCGGGCAGGCCTTCGGGAGGTAACGGTGGTGCGGGCAAGGCACGCACATCGCCTGCGCTCAGCGCCAAATCAAGCCTTCCGGTTAAAACACCCAACTGACTCTGGGCAATCGCCCGCTGCCGTGTCACTTCAGACAGGTTCGCCTGAGACGCAGCCAGCGCTGCCTTGCCTTGATTAACATCGATGGGCGACACCAGACCCCCTTGTAACTTCGCTTGCGCAACCTTCAAAGCGTGCGTGCGCGTCAGCACAGAATCGTTCAACACCAACAGCTGCGCGTCAAGCGAACGTAAGCGCAAATACAAATTTGACACTAACCCAGCAACGGTCAAGCTGACGCTGTCTTTTTCGTAACGACTCGCAGTGGCCAGCGAGCTAGCAGACTCAATATTGCGCCGCACACGCCCCCAGACATCGAGCTCGTAAGAGGTCACCAACCCCACTTGCGAAGTGTTGGCTTGGACGCTAACGCCCGAAACAGAGACGGAGGGTCCCGAGCTTGCACGCGTTGCGCTAGAAGTGAGATTTAACGTTGGATAGAGCACTGCACCAGCCTGCACCGCGAGCGACTGCGTCATAGCCATTCGCGCAAGCGCCACCTGAATATCAGCATTATTTTGACTGGCCGCCTGAATCAAGTCAGTGAGCGTCGCATCACCAAAAAGCAGCCACCATTGAGCATGAACGGGTGCCGACTCGGCTAGCTGTGTGGCAGCGACCGACACACCACCTGGCGCAGCAACCGTGTTGTAGCTTGCCGGCAGGGCGAGCACTGGACTCTGATAATCGGGACCCAACAAACAGCCAGACAAAAAAACCGGTAGGCTCAGGGCAACAAAAAGTCGTGAGCCTACGCGCAAACCACGCACGCCACTCATGCCTGACCGCCGGCTTTAGGATCTACAGGCTGCTCAGCTGCAGCAGCGGCTGTTGTTAGCGGCTTTGCCTGACGACGCGATAGCCAAGAAAAAAACATTGGAACAAAAATCGTCGCGATAAAGGTCGAAGCCAACATACCTCCGAACACCCCCGTACCCATTGAACGGCGTGCCGCAGCGCCAGCACCCGACGAAATCACCAACGGGAAAACCCCCAGAATAAAAGCGAGCGAGGTCATCACGATCGGCCTGAAGCGCTGCCGTGCAGCGGTCAAGGCGGCATCGATATTGCTAAGCCCTTGGGCGCGCTTTTGTGCTGCAAACTCAACAATCAAAATCGCATTTTTGGCCGAAAGACCCACCAGCACGACCAAGCCAATTTGAAAATAGATATCGTTGGGCATGCCACGCAAAAAAACCGCCAAAAGCGCGCCAAAAAAAGCGAACGGCACCGCTAACAAGACGGCCAAAGGCAAGGACCAGCGTTCGTATTGCGCAGCGAGAATCAAAAACACCATTAAAAGCCCAAACACAAACGCCACAGCCGAAGTCGTGCCTGTACGAATTTGTTGATAGGCCTGACCCGCCCAAGCCAACTCGTACCCTGGGGGTAACGCCGCCTTTGCGATATTTTGTACCAACTCAATTACCTCGCTTGAACTCACGCCTGGGATGGCGTTGCCTAACACCTTGGCGGCTAAAAAGCCGTTAAAGCGCTCAAGCTGCTCAGGACCGACAATTTGAGTGACCTGAATCAGCGCCGAGACCGGAACCATACTGCCACTGTCTGCGCGAACATAAATTTGACCCAAATCTGTCGGCTGCGCACGATATTGCGAATCGGCCTGCAACTGAACCCGATAGGTGCGCCCGCTCAGATTAAAGTCATTCACGTACAGCGTGCCCATCGTCGCTTGCAGACTCAGATAGACGTCGGCGATCGGGATGCCAAGCGACAATGCTTTCGCTTCGTCTACCTCGACAAACAACTGGGGTGCGGTTGGCCGAAAGAACGTGTTGATTCCGGTGAGCTTAGGCTCTTGACGCAAGGCCTCGGTAAAAGAGGCGACCACCTGGGCCAACTGCTGGGGCGAGGGTTGCACTTTAGACTGCACGTAGAACTCGAACCCGCCCGCCGAGCCCAAGCCACGAATGGGTGGCGGATTAAAGACCAGAGCCATCCCGTCTGGCATGCCCATCCCCATCGCGGTAAACTTCTTGGCGAGTTGCACGGCACTGGCTTCTCGTTGATCCCAGTCTTTGAGCGGAATAAAAATCGTACCTGCATTGGCTTTTAAGCCACCGCCAATGATGTCATTGCCCGCAATCACAAACACACGCGCAACCGCCGGGTCTGCCACTAGCTTTTGTTGAAACGACTCGCCCGCTTTTTGCGTGCGCTGAAGACTTGCGCCATCGGGCAAGACTAACGCGCTAATTAAATACCCTTGATCTTCTGGTGGCACGAACCCGCCCGGCACCATTTTGAATAAAACAATCGAGCCAACAATCACCGCAGCAAACACCGAGGCACCAATGATACGGTGATGCAGCGTCATCTCGACAAGTTTGCTGTAACTGTTCGTCAGCGCGCCAAAGGCTCGGTTAAACCATCTAAAACCTTTGGGCTCGGTGTGGGTGGGTTTAAGCAATACCCCGCACAGTGCAGGTGTTAACGTTAACGCCACCACGCCCGACAGCACCACTGAAAGCGCTACTGTCACTGCGAACTGCTGATAAAGTTTGCCTGCGATTCCGCCCAAAAACGCCACAGGGATGAAGACAGCCGACAACACCAGCACAATCGCCACCAAGGCGCCAGACACCTCGCGCATCGCCTCAAGCGCCGCCTCTTTCGGCGCCATATGACGCTCGGCCATCAGACGCTCAACGTTTTCAAGCACCACAATCGCGTCATCGACCACAATCCCGATCGACAACACCATGGCAAACAGGGTCAAGGTGTTGACTGAAAAGCCAAATGCCCACAAACCCGCAAACGTACCAATCAAGGATACCGGTACGGCAATCAAAGGAATCACCGTGGCGCGCCAATTTTGCAGAAAAACGTAAACCACCAGCGCGACAAGCAACATCGCTTCAACAAGTGTGGTGACCACTTCTTTGATCGACGCGTTGACAAACTTAGTCGTGTCAAAGGGGATCACATAATCGATACCCGGCGGAAATTTCTTCTTGACCTCCTCCATCGTTTTACGCACGCGCTCGGCAACGCTTAACGCATTTGCACCCGACTGTAAAAAGATCGCAACAACAGCAGTAGGCTTGCCCACCAGCGTCGTGAAGGCATCGTAATTAGCCGCTTCTAACTCAATTCGCGCGACGTCTTTTAAACGCAAGACCCCGCTCGGCCCGCTCGAGCGAAGCACGATATCGCCAAACTGTTCGGGCGTCACTAAGCGCCCTTTTGCCGTCACGGTGTATACCAGTTGTTGTCCTTGTGGCGCAGGCTCTTGTCCGATCTTACCGGCCACGTTCTGTTTGTTTTGTGCCGATACCGCATTGGCAATATCGGTGGTCGTGACACCAAGTTGTGCCATCCGATCGGGCGCAAGCCAAATCCTCATTGAATAGTCTTTTGCCCCTAAAATCTGCGCGTCTCCAACACCCGGCAAACGCTTGAGTTCGTCAAGCACGTTGATTAAGGCGTAGTTCGACAAGTAAAGCGCCGAAAACTCGTTATCGGGCGCTGTCAGTGCCGCAACTAACAAGATATCGTTTGAACGCTTTTGAGCAGTGACGCCATACTGACGCACAATATCTGGCAGGCGTGGCTCGGCGATCTTGACTCTGTTATTGACGTTTACGGTTGCAATATCAATATTGGTACCCACTTCAAACGTTGCCGTAATCGTCAGCGTCCCATTCGATTGAGCAGTCGAACTGAAATAAAGCAAATTCTCTACACCAGAGAGTTGCTCTTCAATCGGCCCGGCCACCGTACGGGTCAGAGTTTCAGCGGAAGCGCCTGGGTAGTTCGCAGTGATAACCACCGTGGGCGGTGCGATCTCGGGGTATTGGGCGATCGGCAAACCGCGCGCGGCCATTAAGCCTGCGATGACAATCGTGATCGAAATGACTGTGGAAAAAATCGGACGATTGATAAAAAAACTAAAGACGCTCATTTTCCGTCTCTGGCAGTCGCTGCAGGAGCGAGTTGCTCAAGCGGTATCACGTTAGGTACCACGGTTGCGCCGGGCCGAATCTTAATCAACTGATCCACCAAGACGCGATCGCCAGGCTTCAGGCCCGAAAGGACGATCCAGTTTTTGCCCGACCAGGCGCCCATCTTCAGAGGGGTCGGGACGACCTTATTGTCTGCGCCGACGGTCCAGACCATAAAGCCACGTTCGTTTTGAATCACCGCCGCCTGCGGCACCAAGTAGACGTTCTCTTGCTGACCGGTTGTCAGCCGAATTTTTAAGAACTGCCCGGGCAAGATCTGACTTGTTGGGTTAAGAAACTCAGCGCGCATTTGTTGCGTGCCCAGTTTTGGGTCAATAAACATAGATAAGAAATTTAACTGACCCGGCTGGTCGTAAACCTGACCGCCCGGCAAGAGCAGCGTAACGTCGGTCTTTTGCTCAGGATCCAGACGCCCGCCAGGCAAACGGGCCGTGTCGCTTGCTGACAAACCAAACCGTACCCAAATTGGATTGATTTGATAAATGACAGTTAGCAGACTGCCCTCAAGCGTCGTTTGAATTAAGCTGCCTTCCGAGCGCTGTGCACGCCCCGAAATACCCGACACCGGAGCGGTGACTGTTGCCCAGGTCAGGTTTAACTGCGCGGTTTTCAAGTTAGCTTGCGCAACTTCATTAGCAGAGGTTGCATCGTCAAATTCTTTACGGCTTACCGCCTGCTGACTGAATAGTCCTTTTAGCCGTACCGCCTCGCGAGCAGTTTGTTTAGCACGGGCCTGCGACTCATCTAATGCATTTTTAAAAGGCTCGGGATCGAGTTGAAACAGTGGCTGACCCGCCACCACCGATCGGCCTTCTTCAAACAGGCGTTTGACTAAAATGCCACCCACGCGCGCGCGCACTTCGGTCTCTTTGGCACCCTCGGCCTGCGCGGTAATCTCGAGAATATTGGGCAAAGTGGTTGGCGTGGCCTGAATCACTGACACCGGTAGAGCGGGCGGCGCACCCGCAGCACCTTGGGCCAAGCTGACAGCACTGAACAGCACCGCGCAGCACCCCAGTGCGAACCCGCGGTTGCGTGGTGCCCGAGCCAGACCCTCAAATCGCTGCCTGCAGAGGCTCCATGCATTCTGCAGACCACCCCTTGCGCTTGCCGCTTGGCTCATTACGCGTTCCTAAGCTCAGATAACCTTCTATTTTATCCCTCTTCTACAAAAATCCCTGTGCGTCAGCACGGTATCGACATTTCACCCTCAGCCAGACTTTATGAATAAATTATTACAAGTAATATAGGCACACTATCACTATCGGTTACCTCATGTTTGATCTCTTTGCCGGACTCACGCCCTGGGTCACAATCAGTCTGTTCCTCGCTCTGACCTTTGTCTTAGCCTTCGAATTTATCAACGGTTTTCACGATACGGCCAACGCGGTTGCCACGGTGATCTATACCAAAGCGATGCCAGCGCACCTGGCCGTCGTCTCTTCAGGCATTTTTAATTTTTTAGGCGTACTACTCGGCGGCGTTGGGGTGGCTTACGCCATTGTGCATTTGCTGCCCGTCGAGCTCTTGCTTGATGTCGATACGGGCCGCGGCTTAGTGATGGTGTTTTCGATGTTGACCGCGGCCATCGCTTGGAACTTCGGCACCTGGTATCTTGGGATTCCTGCCTCGAGTTCGCACACCTTGATCGGTTCAATCTTGGGCGTGGGGTTAGCAAACGCCTGGGTCACGCAGGCCCCTCTCAGTGAAGGCGTGAACTGGCGAAAAGCAATCGAGATCGGGATGTCGCTCGTTGCCTCACCCCTGGCCGGTTTTTTAATCGCTGGCCTGCTTTTAATCTTACTAAAGTACTGGCTGCCACTTTCAAAAATGCACGTCACCCCCAGCCAACGCCGAGAGCTGGTTGACAAAAAACGCCCTCCCTTCTGGGACCGCGTCGTACTGATTTTGTCGGCGATGGGGATGAGCTTTGTGCACGGCTCAAATGACGGACAAAAAGGAATCGGGCTGATTATGCTGGTCTTGATTGGCATCGTACCKGCAAAGTTCGTACTCGACGTCAACGCCACGGCCTACGAAATTAAACGGTCTTACGACGCAGCCTTACATCTGAGTGATTTTTACGAGCGCAATACCCAAACGCTGGGCAAATTTTTGGCGCTCGACAAAGCCGATCGCTTGCACGATTTGCCTAAAGTGTATCGCTGCGATCCCGCAACGACCGTTGCCACCATTAGCGCCTTGCGGGCGGCCTTGGAAGGGGTACGCGACTACGAGACGCTCCCGGCCGAAAAACGGATCGAAGTTCGCCGCTATCTGCTCTGTCTGGATGACACAGCCCGAAAAGTGACGGCTTTACCTGGCCTGCCTGTCCGTGAAAAATCTGACTTACAAAAACTACGTAAAGATCTGATTGCCACCACTGAATACTCACCTTTTTGGGTGATTTTTCTGGTCGCCCTTGCTCTGGGTTTAGGCACGATGATCGGCTGGCGGCGGGTGGTTAAAACCGTCGGTGAAAAAATCGGCAAACAGGGGATGACTTACGCCCAAGGCATGAGTGCGCAGGTCACCGCTGTGTTCGCAATAGGCGTTGCCAACTTATATAGCCTGCCGGTTTCTACCACCCACGTTTTATCTTCAGGCGTGGCCGGCACCATGGTGGCCAACAAAAGCGGTCTACACCAGAGCACCGTGCGCACGATACTGACAGCCTGGATTTTGACCTTGCCGGCCTCGATGCTGTTGTCGGCCGGTTTATTCTGGACCGCCTCTAAACTATTTCTTTGACCGCAGTGACTAACGACTCTGACTCCAGAACTCGTACAGCTTTCGAAAGGCTGTGTCGAGCAAAAATCCTAACAGGCCAATTAACACCACCGTCGCCATCAACTCGTGATAAGCCAGGCGATCACGCGTATCCAAAATAAAATAACCTAAGCCAGCAGATACCCCCAGCATTTCACAGGGCACCAGCACAATCCATACGATACCGATCGCCAGTCGAGTCCCGGTCAGCACAGGCCCCAAAACACCGGGGATCACGACACCTTTTAAAGTTTCCCAACCCGTCGCGGATAAGCTTTGAGACAACTGCAGCCAACGTCGATCAAGCTGACGCACGCCAGCGAGCGTGTTGAGCATGATGGGCCACACGGCGGCAAACGCTAGTAAAAAATAAACGGGTCTGTCGCCCACGCCAAACGCCATCACAGCGATTGGCATCCATGACAAGGGCGAGATCATCCGTAGAAACTGAAACGCAGGCGATAGGGTTGCATTTGTACCCGCAGAGGCTCCTAGCAGCAAGCCAAGTGGCACTCCAATCAGCAACGCCAACCCAAGCCCAACCGCCACGCGCTGCAAACTGACTGCGATATGAAACCATATCTCGCCGCCTTGCAGCATAGGGGCGAGGGTCAGCAGCGAGGGCACGGGCGCAAAACGCTGAGCCATCGAACCCGAGGCCGAGAACGGCACGGTCAATAACCACCAGAGCCCGAGCAACAAAAAAATACCAGCCAAACCCTGTAGCACACGCAGACTAGCGTACTTTGTTTGCTGCGCTGACATTAGACCTCGATCACTTCGTGACGCAAGTAACCGGGAGCCTGACCAAACTTGGCCATGCCACCCACAGCCTCGATCGCGCGCTTCACAAAGCGATCGTCAACTAACTGCGAGGCGGCCGCCTTACCATTTAGCGTCGCCAAAAAACTGCGGTCTGCCTCAATCACCGTATTTTGTAAGCGAACAACTAGCTCTTCGGTATAGCTAGGATAAGGGTAAGGCTGAAAATCAATCCGCTGGTCTTGCCAGTCAGCATGGCGTATCGCCTTGGAAGACAGATAGCCCTCGCGATCACTTAGCGCAGGGGACAGAACCTTCTTCAGCACCGGCAACGCGTGCGGCGTGTAACGGTTAGTACCCTCTTTGGATAACAGTTGCGCAGTCTCGGCGCGATGGTCACGAATCCACAGTTGAGCGCGCACAATCGCCTCGACCACTTTTTGCGACCACTCGGGGCGCTGTTCAAGATCGCGTTCGTGCATGAACACCGTGCAGCAGGCATGGTTGCGCCAGACATCACCGGTAAAGCGCAGCACCTTGCCAATACCCATGATTTCAGCCAACGCATTGAACGGTTCAGCCACGATATAGCCCGCAATATTGCGCGACGCTAACGCCGGCGGCATGTCTGACGGCGCCAACACCACTAAGTTAACTTCGTTAGTTGCGGGCTGCCCCCCTTGTTTACGCGACACGGGCTCTAAGCCTGCGTCGCGAAGCATGGCCTGCAACACCACGTTATGGATCGAATACCAAAAGGGAATCGCAACCGTTTTGCCACCTAAGGCTTTAAGCTCGTGAATCTCTGGCAGCACCGTCAGACCTGAACCACCGACGTGGTTCCAGGCCACGACCTTGGCCGGCACCTTGCTACCGAAACGCGCCCAGACTGTCATGGGCGACAACAAATGCACGACATTGACCTGACCCGCCATAAAGGCTTCGACCAGTTGCGCCCAACTGCGCAGCATGGTGGGTTTTTCAACCTCGACGCCTGCATCTTTAAAGAAACCATTGTGATGCGCCACTAAAAGCGGAGCCGCATCGGTAATCGGCAGATAACCAATTCGCACCGGACCATTGGCAGCAGGTTGTGCCTGAGCGTTAAAGGCAGATAACAACGGCGCAGCACCCGCTAACGTAAACAAACTTGCTAATTTAAGCAGCTCGCGGCGCGAGACATGTTCAAGACACATCGACTAATTCCTTCAAGGCATGAGGCGCCCGCGTTACCGCGGGCTTTGGGTGTAACGCACGTTGCAGCGTTCGTAAAATTTCAATGCGTAGTTGACCCAACTCTTCAACCAACTCATCTCGCGGCTGCGGATAATTCAGACGCCACTCACCCACGCAATGGGCAGGCGTACCACCCAAGAGCAAGATGCGGTCGGCCACTTGCAGGGCCTCATCAATATCGTGGGTAATGAGCACTGCGGCTGTCCCAAGATCCTCACGCAGGGTCAACAACAGCTTTTGCATCGCGGCGCGAGTGACCTCATCGAGCGCACCGAACGGTTCATCAAGCAAAATCACCTCGGGCTGCCGGGCTACGCAGCGTGCAAGTGCGGTACGTTGCGCCATGCCACCCGATAACTCTGAGGGCATCAGCGACCGCGCATGCTCTAAACCGACCTCACGAATTGCGACATCGATACGACGCTTTTTCTCGTCAGCAGTCAAGCGCGGCTGATGCTTAAAATCAAGTCCAAAGCCGACATTTTTTTCAAGCGACAGCCACGGCAGCAGGCTGGGATCCTGAAAGGCCATCGCGATTCGTGGATGGGTGGCGACCAGGGGCTGGCCGTCAACCAGCACACCGCCTTGACTGGGCCGCTGTAAGCCCGCTAGTACGCGAAGCAAGCTGGATTTACCGACGCCACTTGGGCCTAAAATCGCCACGATTTCGCCAGCAGCCACGGTCAGATCAAGGCCCTGCAGCAGCGGCGCTGACTGGCCATACTGCAAAACCAAGCCGGTCGCTTCTAAAACATAATCAGACCGTTTTGTAATCGGGGCAAGCATTTTTTTCCAGTTTGATTACTCCCGCTTAGCGAGTTAAGACTGGAAGTTTAAGATACGGCCTATATTTCTCAAACGACTGATAAGTGATTTACTTATTACCGCTCGGGTGCCGCGAAAGTTTGCGGGTCGCCTTGCGGCTATCATCCTGCGAAGTCTCACCAAATGTGTGGACACCCTTTCACAATCGGGCTAAAACGATTAAAACTCGAGGGATGTTATGCAAATTAACAATATTCCGTTTGGCACAACGGACTGGTCAAGCGTTGAAGTCACTGAACATCCTGGCACCACCGGCAAAGCCTTTTGGCGCACACGCCAGTTCGGTGCGATTCGCGTGCGTATGGTTGAGTACAGTGCGGGGTATCTGGCAGACCACTGGTGCGAAAAAGGCCATATCTTGTTATGTCTGACGGGCACGTTACATACTGAACTTAAAGACGGCCGTCATTTTGACTTGACACCCGGTACCAGCTATCAAGTTGCGGATCATGCCGAACCGCATCAGTCATCCACCGCCACCGGAGCGACGCTTTTTATTGTTGACTGATCGACCGAGACTTCAATCACTTTAACCAGTCGCACGCTGCTGCAGAATCTCAACTGCCGGCAAAGTCTTACCCTCTAAGAACTCTAAAAAAGCACCGCCCCCAGTCGAGATGTAGTCAACCTTCTCTGTGATCCCAAACTTGGCAATCGCAGCCAGCGTATCACCGCCCCCCGCAATTGAAAACCCTGCAGAATCAGCAATCGCGTGCGACACAACTTCGGTGCCATTCGCAAAGGCGTCAATCTCAAACACACCCAAGGGGCCGTTCCAAACAATGGTGCCTGCCTGCTTTAAGATCGCAGCTAACTGCGCCGAGGTCTGCGGCCCAATATCCAAAATTAAATCGTCTGCCGATACATCTTTAGCTGACTTTGTCGTCGCCTGAGCCTGCACCGAAAACTCTTTGGCACACACCACGTCTGTGGGGATTGGCACAGCCGCACCACGCTCTTGCATTTTTTTCATCACGGCTCGGGCTTGATCCAACTGGTCAGGCTCGGCCAGCGACTTGCCGATCGGCAGCCCAGCGGCCAACATAAAGGTGTTGGCAATGCCGCCGCCCACAATCAACTGATCGACCTTGTCTGCTAGCGACTGCAAAATCGATAACTTAGTTGATACCTTAGAACCACCCACAATCGCCACCAACGGACGCTTAGGTGCTAGCAAGGCACGCCCCAAGGCTTCGAGTTCGGCCTGCAGCAAGGGGCCCGCACAGGCAATGGGCGCGAACTGTGCAATACCGTGTGTGGTCGCCTCGGCGCGATGCGCGGTACCAAACGCGTCGTTGACATATACGTCACATAACGCAGCCATTTTTTTAGACAACACGGGGGCGTTCTGTTTTTCGCCCTTGTTGACACGACAGTTCTCAAGCAACACGACTTGCCCCGGCGCCACAGTCACCCCATCCACCCAGTTTTGCACCAAGGTCACAGGCATCCCCAATAACTCAGACAAACGCTTGGCAATTGGCGCGAGTGAATCTTCAGGGTTGAGCGTGCCCTCGGTCGGACGCCCTAAATGAGACGTCACCATCACGGCGGCACCTGCATCGAGCGCCAGACGAATGCCTGGGACAGACGCACGAATACGCGTGTCTTCGGTGATGCTACCCGCATCATCAAACGGTACATTCAGGTCAGCGCGAATGAACACGCGCTTACCGGCGAGCTTGCCGGCCTGAGCCAGCCCAGAGAGAGTTTGAACAGTCGTCATAAAGTCCAACACAAAGAGAACAAAAAATATCGGTCACGAAACATGCAAAGCGTACTAGACAATATGCACTTGTTTCAGGTGCCCCTTAAGCAAAGAGGCCCCGAAGGGCCTCTTGTTCGTGCACGACGCTTATTTTGCCGTCATCAACGCAACGGTAGTGTCAAGCATGCGGTTGCTAAAGCCCCACTCGTTGTCATACCAAGACGAAACTTTAACCAACGAACCCGACACTTTGGTCAGTGTGGCGTCAAAGTTGCTTGAGGCTGGATTGTGATTGAAGTCAACCGAAACAAGCTGCTCGGTTTGATACGTCAAAATACCTTTGAGTTTGCCCTCCGAGGCGGTTTTCAAAATGGCATTGACTTCGTCGACAGTGGTGTCGCGCTTAGCAATAAACGACAGGTCAACGAGCGACACATTGATGGTGGGCACGCGAATCGCAAAACCATCGAGCTTGCCATTGAGTTCAGGCAGTACCAAACCCACCGCCACCGCAGCGCCCGTTTTAGCGGGAATCATGCTCATGGTGGCCGAGCGCGCACGACGCAAATCTTCGTGATAAACGTCGGTCAACACTTGATCGTTGGTGTAAGAGTGAATCGTTGTCATCAGACCAGTCACCACGCCCAGGGCTTCGTGCAAAGGCTGCACCAAGGGGGCCAGGCAGTTAGTGGTGCAAGATGCGTTTGAGATCACGGTGTCTGAGCTTTTCAGCACGCCATGATTGACGCCGTAAACAACCGTTGCATCAACGTCTTTACCACCTGGGGCTGAAATAATGACTTTTTTAGCGCCGCCTTTAATATGCGCCGAAGCTTTTTCTTTAGTCGTAAAAAAGCCCGTGCACTCGAGCACGACGTCAACCTTGAGTTCGCCCCAAGGCAACTCAGCTGGGTTGCGATTGGCTAAGACGCGAATTTTGTCGCCATTGACCACCATGAAATCACCCTCAACACCAACTGTGCCCGAAAACTTACCGTGGGCGGTGTCATATTGGGTTAAGTGAGCATTGGTTTTTGGATCGCCTAAATCATTAATGGCTACGATTTGAATGTCGTGCTTTTTGCYACCTTCGTAATGGGCACGCAAAATGTTACGGCCGATACGGCCATAGCCGTTAATGGCAATGCGAATCGTCATGATGTGTCGAGCTCCTGATTATTTGAGATTTACAAAAGATTTTTAACGGCTTGCGCGACTTTGTCTGTCGTCAAGCCAAAATACTTAAACAGCGCCCCAGCGGGTGCTGATTCACCGTAGGTGTCAATGCCAATCACTGCACCGTCAAGTCCTACATACTTATGCCACAAACCGGTGACGCCCGCCTCGACCGCGACGCGCGGCATCCCTCTAGGCAAAACCGAAGCGCGCCAGGCGGCGTCTTGCTGATCAAATACATCTGTGCATGGCATCGACACCACACGCACCGCAATGCCCTCGGCGGCCAATAGTTTCTGTGCGTCGAGGGCAATCGCAACTTCTGAGCCGGTCGCAATAATCGCGGCCTTTGCGTTGGCGGCCTCTTGCAAAACATAACCACCGCGTGCCACATTTTTTACTGTTTCAGCGCTGCGCGCGACAAACGGCAAGTTTTGACGAGATAACAGCAAGGCAGTCGGGCCGCCCGCGTGAACAGCCATCCCAATGCTGCTTGGGCGACTCACAGCGGCCAACCAGGCTGCGGTGGTTTCGACGGTATCGCACGGGCGCCACACAGATAAATTAGGAATTAAACGCAGGCTGCTTGCATGTTCAATCGACTGATGGGTTGGACCATCTTCACCTAAACCAATTGAATCGTGCGTAAACACGTGCACGACCCGTTGCTTCATCAGCGCCGCCATGCGCAGCGCGTTGCGTGAATAATCAGAGAACGTCAAAAATGTTCCACCAAAGGGCAAATAGCCACCATGCAAAGCCAACCCATTCATGATGCCCGCCATACCAAATTCGCGTACACCGTAATTAATATGTCGGCCAAACTGAACGCCTGTGGCGCCAGCACGCACTGGGGCCACGCCTTTCCAGTCGGTAAAGTTCGAGCCGGTCAGGTCAGCGGAACCACCCAGCATCTCGGGTAATAATTCAACCAAAGCCGTGATGGCTTGCTGCGAGGCTTTGCGTGAGGCCACGGTTTCAGCTTTGTCGTTGGTGGCGTTTAAAAGCTGTTGTGCAGCGTTGGCAAAATCAGCGGGTAAGTCGCCACGCATGCGACGCGTAAACTCGTGCGCCTGCGCCGGAAACTTTGCCGCGTACGCATCAAAACCTTTTTGCCAAGCGGCTTGTGCCTGCGCCCCGACAACGCGCTGATCCCACCCTCGATAAACAGTTTCTGGGATTTCGAAAGGTGCATACGGCCAGCCAATCGCGGCACGAGTGCCAGCGATTTCAGCTGCGCCCAAAGGGGCACCATGAACTTTGTCTGTGCCAGCAACGGTCGGTGCACCCTTGCCAATCACTGTGCGACAGATGATTAAGATTGGACGGGCTTGTTGCGTACCCGCCAGTCGAGCCTGCTTGATGGCCAGATCCACTGCAGAGACATCGTGGCCATCGGCCACGCGTAAGACGTTCCAACCGTAGGCCTCAAAGCGCTTAGTGGTGTCGTCGGCAAACCAGTTTTCAACTTTGCCGTCGATTGAAATACCATTGTCGTCATACAAAACAATCAGTTTGCCCAGACGCAAGGTGCCAGCCAGCGAGCACACTTCGTGTGAAATCCCTTCCATCAAACAACCGTCACCAACAAACGCGTAGGTGTGGTGATCGACCAAGGTATGTTCAGGGTGATTAAATTCAGCGGCTAACAGCGCTTCAGCAAGCGCCATCCCGACAGCATTGGCCAAGCCCTGTCCCAGGGGGCCAGTAGTTGTTTCAACGCCGGGTGTGATGCCAACCTCGGGGTGCCCCGGCGTTTTCGAGTGCAGCTGACGGAATTTTTGTAATTCTGCCATCGGCAGGTCGTACCCTGTCAGGTGCAGCAAGGCGTAAATCAACATCGAGCCGTGACCGTTTGACAACACAAAACGATCGCGATTCGCCCAAGCCGGATCGGCCGGATTGTGCCGCAAGTGGCGGGTAAACAGCGCTTGCGCCATTTCAGCCATTCCCATGGGCGCGCCCGGGTGTCCAGAGTTCGCTTGCTGGACTGCGTCCATAGCGAGGGCGCGAATGGCATCGGCCAATTTAACGGGGACAGCGGTCGTTGGGGTCATGGGCTAAGGCTCGCCTACACAAGCACGAGCAAAATAGGTTACAAAACGTGGGAGTTTAGCACCCGTACGACTCCTCACACCTTGACTGAGCCCCCTGATGGCCAACCCCCGCTTTTACTGCTCGGCACCGATTTTTGCCAACCAACAGCTCGATTTGCCCGCTGCGCTCGCGCATCACGTGCGTGTCAGACGCCTCGAAACTGGCGACTCGGTGGTGCTGTTTGACGGCMGAGGGGGCGAGATTGCAGGCACACTGAGCTTTGAGGGCAAAAAAACCTCTGTTCTGCTGGGTGAACACTGCCCCCACGAAGCCGAACTTGGCGGGCGGATCACCCTGCTCCAAGCCCTGCCTGCGGGTGACAAAATGGACTGGATTATCGAAAAAGCCGTTGAACTGGGCGTGCACACAATCATTCCGGTCGCCGCACAACGCAGTGTACTCAAGCTTTCAGGCACCCGTCTAGAAAAGCGGCTTGAGCACTGGCAAGCCATCATCCGCGCAGCCTCTGAGCAGTGTGGGCGTAATCGTTTGCTCCAGCTGAGTGCGCCGCAAAGCCTGGCGCAAGCCCTTGCATTGGCGCCGCCCGGGCAACACTTGCTGTGCGACCCCGAGGCTCCGCAGACACTGGCCGCGCATCTTGCAGCAACGGCCAARGTGCAAAAAAAACCTCAAGCGCAGACCTTGGCCTTGAGCCTGCTGATCGGCCCAGAGGGCGGTTGGAGCCCGGAGGAGCAGGCTCTGGCCGCCACGCACTCGGTAATAAAAATTAAATTTGGTTTAAGAGTATTGCGCACCGAGACCGCAGGTATTGCACTGGTTTCTGCAACGACCGCCCTCTTGGGCTGGTAGCCTGCGTAGGGGCCTCATCACGTGCGTAAGCGTTCGGGGCTCACAGGGCCTTGCCGTTAAGCGGGCTCGTCGCTCCAATTGTTGACGACGCCTGGCTTGGCGTCGGGATGCTTGCCGGCGTGCTGGATACCAAAAATGAACACTCGGCCGTTCTTGCGCGCAAAACCGACGGCATCATTAAGCACCTGCAAGAACTGTACGCCGTCCATCACGATCGCCGGATCAGCCGAATGCAATTTGTCAAATACCAACACCAAGCCTTCCTTTTGATCGAGCAGGCTATCGCATAAACAATCAAAAAACGAGTCGAAATTTGAACCGAAGAACTGAGGGTAGTCGACCGCTTTGACAACGGCACGAAACACGGCAGAGCGGCTACGCGCCTTGTCGCACTGTGCCACGCACCAAGCCAAGCCCTGCTCTGTCGCCGCGCCAGACAACAGATCACTTCCGGTGTCTGGATCGAAATCCCCACCGTTTCGCAACAACTGCTTTAATTTTGGATCAACCGCCTTACCCATTCAGTGGGCTCCTTGAACCAGACCACAAGTTTGCCGTGTAGTTTTAGCATACGACCGTCACGCAGGTCTTGCTCTTTGTAAAATATTCGCATACTAGGCCTAAAAACGTGCATCCAAACAAAAAAGTTGCCCCCAACTTAAAGCAGCTTCGCTTGCTGGCGCCCAAGCATCGGATCATTTGCCTCAACGACGGTTAAAGCCGTCATATTGACAATTCGACGCACAGTCGCGCTCGTGGTCAGGATATGCACGGGTGCATTGGCGCCTAACAAGAACGGCCCCACTGCCACGTTGCCACCCGACACCGTTTTAAGCAAGTTGTAGGCGATATTGCCCGAATCAACATTCGGACACACCAATAAATTCGCCGAGCCTTTTAAGGTTGACGAGGGCAAAATTTTCAAGCGTAACGTCTCGTCGAGCGCGCAGTCACCATGCATCTCGCCATCGATTTCAAGTTCAGGGGCCCACTCCCGGATCATGGCCAAAGCCCGTTGCATTTTCAGGCCCGACGCTGAGCTTCCTGAACCAAAATTCGAACGCGACAACAACGCCGCCTTCGGCACCAAATTTAAACGCCGCATCTGCGCGGCCGCCGCAATCGTAAACTCGGCGATTTGTTCGGCCGAGGGTTCATCATTGACGTGGGTATCGACTAGCGCCAAGGTTTGCTCAGGTAACAGCAAAATATTCATCGCCGCATACGTCGAGGTGCCGGGCTGTTTGCCAATCATTTGATCGATATAACGCAAATGATTGGCGTAGCCACTGACCGTGCCACAAATCATCCCGTCAGCGTCACCCATTTTGACCATCGTGGCGCCTATCAACGTTAACCGGCGACGCATTTCAACCCGCGCCATCTCTTTGGTAATGCCSTGGCGACACATTTTTTCCCAATAGACTGTCCAGTACTGGTGAAATCGTTCGTCAAATTCTGGATCGGTGACCTCGACGTCTTCACCCAGACGTAAACGCAAGCCAAATTTTTCGATTCTGGCTTTCAAAACCTCAGGTCGTCCAACCAAAATAGGTTTAGCAAGCTTCTCGTCAACAATCACTTGCACTGCGCGCAATACCCGTTCGTCTTCACCTTCGGTGAAAACGATACGCGCTTTGCCACCCAAACGAACATGCGATTTTGCACCTGCAAACAAGGGCTTCATGAAAGCACCCGAGCGGTATACAAATTGCTCGAGTTGCTCGACATAAGCCTCCAAGTCGGCAATCGGTCGCGTCGCGACACCGCCCTCCATCGCGGCCTTCGCCACGGCAGGGGCAATACGTACAATCAAGCGCGGATCAAAAGGCTTAGGAATAAAAGAATTTGGGCCAAAGGCTACGTCGTACTGCCCGTAGGCAGCAGCGACGACTTCGCTTTGCTCTTCTTGGGCGAGTCGGGCGATTGCCACGACCGCAGCTTTTTCCATTTCGCGCGTAATCGTGGTCGCGCCAACATCGAGCGCGCCCCGAAAGATATACGGGAAACACAAAACATTATTGACCTGATTGGGGTAATCAGAACGGCCTGTTGCCATCACAATATCGTCGCGTACCGCATGTGCTTCAGCGGGCAAGATCTCGGGATTTGGGTTGGCTAACGCCAAAATCAAAGGCCGCTTGGCCATCACCTTCACCATTTCTGGCTTGAGCACCCCGCCGGCCGACAAACCTAAAAATACATCCGCATCGGCAATGATGTCCGCTAGTTTGCGGGCCTCAGTTTTTTGCGCAAAGCGCGTTTTATCCGGATCCATCAAAACGGTGCGGCCTTCGTAGACCACACCCTCAATATCTGACACCCAAATGTTCTTGAGCGGCAAGCCCAAATCCACCATTAAATCCAGACATGCCAGGGCGGCGGCCCCGGCACCAGACACCACCACTTTAACTTGCTTGATATCCTTACCAACGACCTCTAGCCCGTTAATAAAGGCGGCTGACACGCAAATCGCCGTGCCGTGCTGATCGTCATGAAACACCGGAATACGCATGCGCTCGCGCAGCTTACGCTCAACGATAAAACACTCGGGTGCTTTGATGTCCTCAAGATTGATGCCACCAAAAGTGGGCTCTAGGCCCGCGATGATTTCAACGAGTTTATCGGGATCTTGCTCATTGATCTCGATATCAAATACATCAATACCGGCGAACTTCTTAAACAATACCGCCTTGCCTTCCATCACAGGCTTCGAAGCCAGTGGCCCAATATTGCCCAAGCCCAGAACCGCTGTACCATTTGTAATGACGCCCACCAAGTTGCCGCGTGCGGTGTAGCGGAACGCATTAGCCGGATCTGCAACAATTTCTTCACAAGCCGCTGCAACCCCGGGCGAGTACGCCAAGGCTAAGTCGCGCTGGTTTGACAGGCTTTTGGTCGGCATCACCGAGATTTTGCCTGGGCGACCTTGCTCGTGATATTCGAGTGCGGCCTGACGAAAGGTTTTTTCCATATTGCTCTGCTAGTCAACAATTTAAGAATCCGATTCTAGCCCCTTTGCGTGAGCGTCAACACCGAATACCCCCAACGGATCAAGGAGGTGCTTGAGTTCTTGGTCAAGTTGTGAAGCCAACAACTGCAGGTCAGGCAACACGCACCCAGTATGACCCTGCGCCGGCAGCGTATCGAGGCGCCTGAGCCAAAGCGTTTGCACCCAGCCAAGTCGGCCTTGATGCCCAAACAGCAACTGCGCAAGGTTTGGCTCTTGCGTTGCGCAGGCAAACAGCGCGTCAAGCCTAAACAAAGCGGGCCAGGAGCTCGCATGCGCGCAACGCTGCGCGGCTTCTGAGCTCGCCAGTTCAAAGAGTTTGGGCACCAGCCTTTGCAGCGCCAGGCTACGAAGCGGTGTCTGCGCGTTTGCACCGAAAGGTCCAAGCACCTCAAGCGTGCCATCGGCCAGCAAGACCTCGGCGCGCTCAACGATTCGAGCGGCCTCGAGCGACACCCGCTGATGCGGGGCGCAAACCCCGGCAAACCATTGCGCCAGCGTCAGCTCGGGCGCCAAAGCCAACCCCTCAAAGACGCCAGTTTCTTGCACCTGAGCGATCGTGCACCCGGCGTCGACTCGCCATAACCCCGCCTGCTCTATAACGGGCGAAAACGTTGCGCCATAAGTCAAGGGTGTCACCCAAAGCGTGGCCCGTTCACACAAAGCCGACCCCGTGCAGCCGGCTAGAGCCAAGGTCACGCCATACTCTTGACACAAGGCGCGCGCGTGCGCCACGTCTGCGTGACGCACCGGCTCAAGCCAGGCCTGTGCCACCGCTCCTTGGGCGTTGCTCGGCGCAGCGACACGCACGCTGCCTGAACAAGTGCGCACGAGTCGGGCGCAAAACAAGTCCCATGGTGGGGCGGGTGGGCGGCGCCCCATCAGAAAAGCGCGTCTGGATGTTGGTGTAGCCACTACAATTCAGCCTCTTAGGGAGAGTTAGGTCATGAGAGTTCTTGCAGCACGCACCGCCGATACCGTGACCTTTCACGCGGTCGAACTTTTTAAACAGGCGACAGCGCTACAACGCCGTGGCATTGACATTATCAGCCTTGGCGTCGGAGAACCCGACTTTACCGCAGCCCCGCAAGTGATCCAAGCGATGCAACTCGCCGCACAGTCTGGCAAAAGTGGCTATTCGCCCCCTGCTGGCCTGCCCGAACTCCGAGAGGCAATTGCTGAGTTTTATACCAAACAACTTGGCGCCAAGGTCGACCCTCACCGGGTCATCGTGACCTCGGGCGCAAGCGGCGCTCTGCTGCTGGCCGCAATGGCACTGGTCAATCCTGGCGACGAAGTTTTAATGCCCGACCCCTGTTACCCACCAAATCGTAACTTTGTCGGGGCGGCGGGCGGCACCACAAAACTCATCCCCACCACCATCGCCAATCGCTTTCAATTATCAGACACCGACATCGAGCAACATTGGGGCCCCGCCACCCGCGGTGTCTTGATCGCCTCGCCAAGCAACCCTACCGGCACCTCGATTCCGCGCGAAGCACTCGCCCGCCTGATTAAACAAGTCCATGCCCGCAACGGTTTTGTGATGATGGACGAAATTTATTTAAGCTTGTCTTACGATGGTGTGCGACAGTCTGCCCTTGCTCTCGATGACAACCTGATTATTCTGAACAGCTTTTCAAAGTATTTCAATATGACGGGCTGGCGCTTGGGCTGGATGATTGTGCCGACCCATATGGTTGAACCGATCGAAAAAATGGCAGCGAGCCTAGCAATCTGCGCGCCAACACTCGCGCAACACGGCGCCATCGCTTGTTTTGACCCCGAAGCCTTAGCGATTTTCGAGCAACGCCGCGAAGCCTTCAGGCAACGTCGTGATTATCTGGTGCCGGCCTTAAAGGCCTTAAACATTGACGTACCCGTCACGCCCGACGGTGCGTTTTATGTCTACGGCGACATCTCAGCACATTCGCCAGACAGCAGCGCTTTTTCGGCTGCTCTGCTCAACGGTGCGCGCGTCGCGGCAGTGGCAGGCTTGGATTTTGGGCCGGCCCACGCCGCAAACACCATGCGCTTTGCCTACACCACCGGGCTCGAACGTCTGCAAGAAGCCATTCATCGCCTGAAGGTGTTTTTAGGCTGAGGCTTGCCTAATCCTTCAGCGCGATCGAACCGGCAAGGGCTAAGCGCCGGCGCTCTGACAACACCTTTTCGGTATACCCACCATCAGTCGTTGGGCCACTGGCTCCGCAGTAGCACAGCAAGCCCTCGGCAACCGCGCCTCGCCTGCGAATGCAATCCGCCAAAATAAAAGCCCCGACACGAATATTGGCGACCGGATTAAACGCCAGTGACTCCGCGCGTCCGAGCTTCGTGAATTTGTCGCGATGGACACTGATCATCACTTGCATCAAGCCGGTCGGGCCGCCGACCTGCCCGCCGGCATAAGGATTAAAGCGTGATTCGGTCGCGATAATCGCCAAAATTAAAAGAGGATCGACTTTTAACTCGTCACCAACGACATAAGCAGTTTCGACAAACATCTTGGCCGCTTCGTTGGCCACAAGATATTTGCGAGAGAGGTACTGAATCAGTGCGTCTTGCTGCTTTTGCGCTAACCCTTGACGCTGCACGACCTCTTGAACACTTGAACCTCGACTGACCGCCGAAGCCTCTGCTGCAGCAGCTAACTCTTGCTGCACCGGGGCTTGACCAGGCTGCGCAAGCTCTGCCCTTGAAACTGGCCGTTGCGCAGAGGCGCTTGGGTTTGCGCCTGTTGTCGGCGGTAGTGCTTCGCCGCGAAGAGGCTCTAGGTCGATTGCCGCCACGATAGGCCCGACTGGGCCGCCGGTGTTCGTGACAAGCTGAGGCAACAGTGCATCGGGCACCAAAGCAACCAGCAGTGCCGAATGAATTTGCAGGGCTTGATCACGCAAAGTTGGCATCGTCAACACCATCGTACCGGCCACCAAAACGGTAATGCCCAAATAGGCCGCGCAAGTTCGCACAAACTCAGCCAGATTTCGATAGAGTCCGCTAGCAAGCTGTTGCGCCACGCCCCAAGCCGGCCTTAGCGTCACCACGACACCACCCAGCGCAAAGCGCACGGATGCCGTGGGGTCATAGACGGCCCGCCTACGGGAGCAAGCACGACGGGTGTTAACCTTGTATTCATCGTAGAACTGTAACCGTTTTGGCGGATCAAGACTTTGAAATACAAAGACTTAAGAGATTTTATTGCGCAGCTTGAACGCACGGACGAACTCAAGCGAATCACTCAGACGGTATCGACCTCGCTTGAGATGACTGAGATTTCAGATCGCGTACTCAAGGCCGAAGGCCCGGCTCTTTTGTTTGAGCGGGCGCTTCACAACGGCAAGCCCGCGCCGATGCCGGTCTTGGCAAATTTGTTTGGCACACCCACTCGCGTCGCACGCGGCATGGGCGCCGAAAACGTCGGTGCGTTGCGCGACATAGGTGAGTTACTGGCCTCGTTACGCGAACCCGAAGCCCCAAAAGGCTTTCGCGACGCTCTGGCAAAGGTATCGATGCTCAAAGCCGCGTTGTGGGATATGAACCCCAAAACGGTTCGTGGTGCACCTTGCCAAGAGATCGTCTGGGAAGGCAACGATGTCGATCTTGCCAAACTCCCTATCCAAACCTGCTGGCCTGGCGATATCGCTCCCTTGCTGACCTGGGGACTGGTGATTACTCGCGGCCCCAACGCTCGTCGACAAAATCTGGGCATTTATCGGCAGCAAATGATTGGTCGCAATAAACTCATCATGCGCTGGTTGTCGCATCGTGGTGGTGCGCTTGACTTCAGAGACCACGCTTTGGCACACCCTGGCACCCCCTTCCCTATTGCGGTGGCTCTGGGTGCTGACCCCGCTACCACGTTGGGTGCCGTCACGCCTGTGCCTGATAGTTTGTCTGAGTATCAATTCTCAGGTTTGCTGCGTGGCGCACGCACTGAAGTCACCAAGGCGATTGGCAGCGAACTGTCGGTTCCAGCGACCGCCGAGATTGTGCTTGAGGGGCATTTGTTACCCAGCTCAGATCCACGCGCAATCAAATCTGTTACCCCTCAAGGCGTGAACCCACCGCCCGCGTCTGACTACGAGTTGGCGCTTGAAGGCCCTTACGGCGATCACACCGGCTATTACAACGAGCAAGACTGGTTTCCCGTCTTCACGGTCGAGCGCATCACCATGCGTCGCAACCCGATTTATCACACGACCTACACGGGCAAACCGCCCGATGAACCTGCGGTACTAGGCGTCGCACTCAATGAAGTCTTTGTGCCGATTTTGCGGCGACAGTTGCCAGAGATTGTGGATTTTTATCTGCCACCTGAAGGCTGCAGCTATCGCTTAGCCGTGGTCTCGATTCGCAAACAATATCCGGGTCACGCCAAGCGTGTGATGTTCGGCTTGTGGAGTATTTTGCGTCAGTTTATGTACACAAAATTTATTGTGGTCGTCGATCAAGACATCAACCCGCGCGAATGGAAAGAAGTCGTCTGGGCAATGACCACACGCATGGATCCGGTACGCGACACACTGCTCGTTGAAAACACACCGATCGATTATCTGGATTTTGCCTCACCGGTTTCAGGACTCGGCGGAAAAATGGGCCTCGACGCCACCAACAAATGGCCAGGCGAGACCCAGCGCGAATGGGGCACGCCGATTACGATGGATGCCGCCACCAAGGCGCGTGTGGATGCGATTTGGGGTGAGTTGGGGCTGTAGCGTTCTTAACGTCGTAACTTTATCATGGGGCAACAACATGGCAAAAAGGATATTGGATCGTACGCGGCGAGGTCACTGATCTCGAGCAATACAAAGCGTATGTGGCTGCAAATGCAGCTCCACTCAAAAAATACGGCGGGCGGTTTTTRGCGCGAGGCGGTCAGTTCGAAGCACCCGAAGGG
Organism: Alcaligenaceae bacterium; assembly: GCA_002737415.1. Classification (GTDB taxonomy): domain Bacteria; phylum Pseudomonadota; class Gammaproteobacteria; order Burkholderiales; family Burkholderiaceae_B; genus Zwartia. The sequence goes on from NSIQ01000029.1 coordinate 44,459, forward strand.
TCAAGCTGCAGTCGAAATGCTCTGATTGAATTTGCTTCGTATCAAGCCGCGCTAGATTGCTATCACTCGCCCGAATATCAAGCGGCCGTCAAGCTACGCGCACCTGTGTCAAGTCTCGACATGATCATCATCGAGGGCTACGACGGGCCACAGCCTTAACACATCCTAACGCAGCGCCTTCACCTCAATCACTGATTTTTGCCCCGAGTGCTCGATTTCTTGCTTCATCACTAGATTGGTTGACGGGCAAAACCAATCGGTCACTTGCGATGGAATCGACGGGATCGGTAGCACCATGCCCTGCACTTGTGCGGTTGTCGCATCGGTACTGCGGGCATAGCGCACCGGCCAGCATTGCAACTTACCGACGGCGGTCTGGATCGATTGCTGTGCGCCTACAGTTTTTTCGCCCATCCGCACGCCAACAGGTGTGGTTGGGCCGCGTTTGGGATCACCCACCGCCAAAGTGTAAGACTGCGCGGCGAACTTTTGTCCAGCGGTCTGAATGGGCGCCCCAAAACCAAACAGCCCAAGCAATTGCACATCAAAAGTTGCCTTATCCGCCGCCTTGCCGGGGCGAGCGTTTGCCACGCTTGTTTTGTTGCCACTCACACTCAACACATGGTCGATGTCGTTCGCACCACTTAAAAAACTCATCAGCGCATATTTGGCGAAGCCGTTGACCTGCGCCTGGCACACTGTGTTTGAAGTTTTTTTAATCTGACTAAAAGTCAACTTGGCCGAGACAGTCAACATGCCCGAGCCACCAATCTCAATCACGCCGCCGTTATGAAAAAACCGAGCTTCGCAGATTTGTGCCTGCGCGCTTGTACAAACACTCAGCAGCACCAAGAGCATCCATACTTTACAAGAGCGCTGCATCATGTACTTGGTCAAGCCAGTGCATTGCCTCATCGCGCAGTCAACCAGGCGATCAGTGTGTTTTCGAACGCGCGTGCTTCATGGGCTCGCTCGTGATTCACCATGCTGATCACCACGTAGCGCTTGCCGCTAGCACCCCACACATAACCTGCGACGGAGCGCACGTCGCGTAAGGCACCCGTTTTAAGGTGCGCCATAGATTTTGTTGAAGGATCGCGCAGGCGATTACGCGTCGTGCCGTCCGAGCCAAGAATAGACAGCGAGGCGACATACTCAGGCATCACAGGTGAGGCCCAGGCCTTTTGCAGCATCTGCGCCAAGCTTTCTGCCGACACCACGCCGTTACGCGATAATCCCGAACCGTTATCAAGCACCATGCCCTTCATTGGCAAGCCCTGACGCGCCAAGACCTCTTGCGCCACTTGCACGCTGCCAGCGACCGTTGCCGGGCGACGCCCAGCTTCAGCACCTAGCGTCAGCAGTAACACCCGCGTCATCACGTTATTACTGCGCTTATTAATTAAACGGATCACCTCGGACAATGGCGGCGACTGATGCGAAGCTACGATGATCGCCCCTGCAGGAATCGTRCCGCTGCGAATCGAACCGGTGATCACCCCACCTAACTCTTGCCATAATGAGCGCAGCACGCGCGCGCCGAACTCTTGCTGCGAAAATGCGAGACGAAAGATATCAAATTCGCCGCAGGAGCCCACCGCTTTTCCGGTGACGCGAAACTTAACCGTGCCTTCAGTCATCGCGATGTCAGTACTGATGTTGGGCGAGCCTGGACACACGCCGTCCACCCACTGTACGTTTCCGTCAATCTGTACACCAGCCATGGGTGGATCGACAAAAGACTTCCAACTGCGCGTGCCCGGATCGGGTGAAAACACTAAACGCACAGCACCAAAGCCCACCATAAACGCATCAGGACTCGCGTTATAAGGGCTATAAGCAGAACCATCAAACGTACTGGGATCAATCGTCACATCACCAAAAATTGAACGGTCGATCACGATTTCAGGGATTTCGCGCACGCCGCGCAACCGCAGGTCGCGCAGCAAGCGCCAAAGATCCTGCAATAAAAAGATGGGATCACCACCGGCGCGAAGGTACAGCGGGCCACTCAACACACCTTGCTCTGAAGCCTTGGCGTCGGCTCCAATCAATAAATCCGTGTTCCAGGTGTAGGTTGGTCCCAACCGCGATACGGCCGCATAGGTGGTGACCAGTTTCATCACCGAAGCCGGGTTGCGCGGCACCTCGGGCGACACGGCAAATAGCTGCGAGCCGCCGATTTCTTGCACCAGCACTGAGAGCGAGGATTCAGGGAGTTTGGTTTGCGCCCAGGCACGAACAAGCTCAGGCGGCAGGCCAGCCTGCGCACAGGCGCTGGTCGAACCAAACATCACACTCAACCCAAGCGCTACGCCGAAGAGCATTTGCTTCAAACAAAGAGTGGTCGCTCGCGTCCAAATCGGTGTCAATAAAGAGCCTGTCTTTGTCTGCAAACCTGTCATTACCGCCGCCTGTTTGTTCATGTGAACCCACAGCATACAAAAAAAGTACGCCACGGGGCTTAAAATGCCCGATCTTTCTTGGCTTGTTTGCGAAATCAGCGCAAGTCACCTCAAACCGCTACAGACTCGATTGACTTTATAGACGTGACCACCTCCTTAACCGTTGCTGACTTTGATTACGCGCTACCGCCCGAGCTGATCGCGCAAACCCCCGCGGCCACCCGCACGGCAAGTCGTTTGCTGCATGTCGACCAAGGCGGCCAACGGCACGACCGGCAATTCACCGAGCTGCTGAGCCTGTTGCGCCCCAACGATTTATTGGTATTGAACGACACGCGAGTGATCAAAGCCCGCTTATTTGGTCAAAAGACCACAGGTGGCAAGGTTGAAGTACTGATCGAACGGGTCACCGGCCTTGGCTCGGCCTTAGCGCATATTCGCTCGAGCAAATCCCCCACGGTGGGTAGTCTGCTTCGTCTCGCCGAGGCGTTCAACGCACGCGTGCTTGGTCGTGAAAACGATTTATTCATCTTAGCGTTTGAACGACCCGTACTCGAGTTGCTCGAGCAATTCGGCGCCACACCCCTACCCTCTTACATCACGCATCAACCTGATGACGCCGATGACCAGCGCTACCAGACCATCTACGCTCGCGAGCCCGGGGCCGTTGCTGCGCCCACCGCGGGGTTACATTTTGATCAAGCCTTATTTGCGCAACTCGACGCCGCGGGCATCCAGCGTGCCTTTGTGACACTGCACGTGGGTGCCGGCACCTTTCAACCGGTACGTGTCAACACCCTGACCGAGCACTTGATGCACGCCGAGCGGTATGCCGTGCCGTCTGAGACTCTTGAAGCGATTGCTCGTGCCCGCGCCCTCGGAGGCCGCGTGATCGCAGTCGGCACGACCAGCGTACGTTCGCTTGAAGCTGCAGCGAAAGACAATCCAAACTTGGCCGTCAAGTATCTAAATAGAAAACTTTTTGTGCAGGCACCCGCAGAAGATGTTACAAAGTCCGCGCAAACCGGCGACACTCGCCTCTTTATTACGCCTGGCTTTGACTACCAAGTCGTCGACGTGATGATTACAAATTTTCATCTGCCACGATCGACCTTGCTCATGCTGGTATCGGCCTTCATCGGCCTGGATCAGATGCGCCTCGCCTATCAACACGCGATCGAACAGCGTTACCGTTTCTTCAGCTACGGCGACGCCATGTTTCTTGAACGCAATCCCAACTTATAACGACCCCGTCCATGACCCAGACTGACGAGCAACCCCACCATCCTGCAGCTGGCCTGCGCTTCGAGCTAATCGCCACCGACGGCCTAGCGCGACGCGGGCGCATGACGCTCAATCACGGTGTGGTCGAGACTCCTATCTTTATGCCCGTGGGCACCTACGGCACAGTCAAAGCCATGATGCCGCACGAACTTGTCGAGGTGGGCTCGCAAATCGTGCTGGGCAATACCTTTCACCTGTGGCTGCGCCCTGGCACTGAAGTGATCGCTAAACATGGCGGCTTGCATGGTTTCATGCAGTGGCATAAGCCTTTGTTAACGGACTCTGGTGGCTTTCAAGTGTTCAGCTTGCAAGGCATGCGCAAAATTACCGAAGAAGGCGTCAAGTTTGCCTCACCGATCGATGGGGCGCGGTTGTTTTTGACCCCCGAAGAATCGATGCGCATTCAAACCGAACTCAATTCAGATATCGCGATGGTGTTTGATGAGTGCACCCCGTATATGATCAACGACCGACCCGCCTCACCCGAAGAGGCCGCCGTGTCGATGCGCATGTCGCTGCGCTGGGCCAGACGGTCACGTGAAAGCTTCGATGCGCTCAGTAACCCGAATGCGTTGTTTGGGATCGTTCAGGGCGGAATGTTCGAAACCTTGCGCGACGAATCACTGGCGGGCCTACAGGATATTGGCTTTCATGGCTATGCGATTGGGGGGCTGTCAGTTGGTGAACCCAAAGAAGACATGATGCGAATTCTTGCCCACGTGGCACCGCGCCTGCCGGCTAACGCCCCGCGCTATTTGATGGGGGTCGGCACCCCCGAAGACTTGGTGCAAGGGGTTGCTCAAGGCATCGATATGTTTGACTGCGTGATGCCTACCCGTAACGCCCGCAATGGCTGGCTGTTCACCCGTTTTGGCGATGTCAAGATCCGCAATACCCAATATCGCGATAACATCTTGCCCTTGGACTCCAGTTGCAGTTGCCACACGTGCAAAAATTTTTCACTGTCTTACCTGCATCACCTACAAAAATCGAACGAAATTACCGGTTCGCGTCTAAATACTGTCCATAACCTTCATTTTTATCTGACAATCATGGCCGAAATGCGCGAAGCCATAGAGAATGGCAGCTTTCAGGCTTGGCAAGCCCAGTTTGCAAGAGATCGCGCCACCAAGTCGGTACAATAGCCAGCGCTTCACATTTATCCAAAGGAGACCTTAATGTCTGCTCAAGCAATTTCCAGCATTGTGCTGGCCCAAGCCGCTGATACTGCTAGTTCGTTAATGGGCATGGCCCCCATTGTTTTGATGTTTGTCGTGCTTTACTTTTTGATGATTCGTCCGCAAATGAAACGCCAAAAAGAACATAAGGCGCTGTTGGCTGCGCTGGCAAAAGGCGATGAAGTGATTTGCGCCGGTGGCGTGCTTGGCACAGTCAGTAAAGTGAGTGACAGCTATGTCACCGTTCAAATCTCTGAGCACGGCACAACGCCCATCGAGGTCGCGATGCAAAAAGCCTCAGTGGCAACAGTATTACCAAAAGGTACGATCAAAGCGCTATAAAGCCTTGGTTGAAGACCCCGTCGCATGTTGCGTCGGGGCTACACTCTTACTAATTCCCGTCGGCCATGAACCGCTACCCTATTTGGAAATACCTGACGGTGCTGGTCGCGGTTGTGATCGGCCTGCTCTATACCCTGCCCAATCTTTACGGCGAGTCCCCCGCGGTACAGATTTCAAGCGCAAAGTCCACGGTCAAGCTCGAGGCGGGTATGTTAGATCGCGCCCAAGACATCGTGAAAAAAGCTGGCCTTGCCAGCACGGGCGCGACTTTTGAACAAAACGGCCCAGTGGGCACGGTTCGCGTACGTTTCGCCAATACAGAYCAACAAATTCTGGCGCGCGACACCATTGAAAAAACGCTCAACCCAAACGCCGCCGATCCTACTTACACCGTGGCGTTAAATCTGCTACCGGCCTCACCCAGTTGGCTCAGTGCTATCGGCGCACACCCGATGTATCTGGGGCTTGACTTGCGTGGTGGCGTGCACTTTTTGTTGCAAGTCGATATGCAAGGCGCGCTGACTGCGCGCTATGACTCGCTTGTCACCGATCTGCGCGCGGCATTGCGTGATCAAAAAATTGAAAACACCGGCATCGAGCGTAGCGCGATGTCTGTCGTGCTGTCATTTTCAAGTGCAGCAAGTCGTGACCGCGCGATCAGCAGCCTGCGTACTCGCAACCCCGACCTCCAGATGCTTGAGCGCGCAGACGGCACCCGCCTGCAAATCGTGGCCACCCTTAGCCAGGCCGCGATGACCGCTGTCCAGGCCAACGCACTCAAACAAAATATCACTACCCTACACAACCGTATCAATGAGCTAGGTGTCGCAGAACCGGTGATTCAGCAACAAGGCACCGATCGTATCGTGGTGCAGTTGCCAGGCGTGCAAGACGTTGCCAAGGCCAAAGCTATTTTGGGGCGCACTGCAACGCTCGAAATTCGCATGGTTGACGATTCGCAGGCCGCTCAAAGCGCCTTAGCTGCGGGCACAGTGCCCTTCGGCCTTGAGCGCTATCAAGATCGCGATGGCCGGCCCCTGTTATTGCGTCGCCAAGTGATTTTGACGGGTGAAAACCTGCAAGACGCTCAAGCCGGACGCGACAATCAATCGCAACAAGCAGCCGTGCATCTCACACTCGATTCCAAGGGCGCACGTATTTTTCGCGATGTGACGCGCGATAACATCGGTAAACGCATGGCGATTTTGTTGTTTGAAAAAGGTCGCGGTGAAGTCGTCACCGCCCCGGTCATTCGCGGCGAAATCCCAGGCGGTCAGGTACAAATCTCTGGCAGCATGTCAGCCGAAGAAGCTGCTGACACTGCCTTGCTACTGCGCGCAGGCTCGCTAGCCGCCCCAATGGAAATCATCGAAGAGCGCACGATCGGCCCGAGTCTGGGTGCCGAAAACATCTCTAAGGGCTTTAATTCAACGCTCTATGGTTTTCTTGCGATCGCAGTTTTTATGCTGCTTTACTACCACCTGTTTGGCATCTTTTCAACGGTTGGCCTTGCGCTGAACGTCTTGATGCTGCTGGCGATTCTATCTATGTTGCAGGCCACACTCACCCTGCCAGGTATCGCTGCGATCGCCCTAACACTTGGGATGGCGATTGATGCAAACGTGCTGATCAATGAGCGCATCCGCGAAGAGCTACGCAATGGCGAAGCCCCTCAACAAGCGATCAGCCTAGGCTTTGACCGTGCCTGGGGCACAATTCTTGACTCAAACCTCACCACGCTGATCGTGGGTGTTGCCCTCTTGGTGTTTGGCTCTGGCCCCGTGCGCGGTTTTGCTGTGGTGCATTGCCTGGGGATTTTGACTTCAATGTTTACCTCGGTGGTGGGTGTGCGCGCCTTAGCAAATCTTTGGTACGGACGCCAAAAGAAACTGCAAGCGATTTCGATCGGCACCATCTGGAAACCCAAAGACTGAATGCAACACTGAACTTCACGCTCGGGGGCGCAACCGCGCTACCGGCAACTGCTTAGTACCTAAAAGATCATGGAATTTTTCAGAATCGTTCGCACCATCCCCTTCATGCGCCACGCGTTGGTCTTGAATGCGATTAGCTTTATCACGTTCATTCTTGCGGTGTTCTTCATCTTGACGCGCGGCTTTCATTTGTCGATTGAATTCACCGGCGGCACCGTGATGGAGGTCAATTACACCCAGGCTGCGCCGATCGAACAGGTGCGTACGGTCGTCACTGGCCTAGGCTATACCGATTTTCAAGTACAAAATTTTGGTACCTCGCGCGATCTAATGATCCGTTTACCCCTTACCCCAGGGCAAAGCTCGGCTACACAAAGCGAAACGGTCATGAAGGCGCTCAAGGCCGCCGACGCCACCGCTGACTTGCGCCGCGTTGAGTTCGTCGGCCCTCAGGTAGGGCGTGAACTTGTCGAAAATGGCTTGCTCGCGTTGCTGTTTGTGATCATTGGCATTGTCCTGTATCTGGCTATCCGCTTTGAATGGAAGTTCGCCGTTGCAGGCGTGCTGGCAAACCTGCACGACGTTGTCATTATTTTGGGGTTTTTTGCCTTTTTTGGCTGGGAGTTTTCGCTCTCGGTGCTGGCAGGCGTGTTGGCAGTGCTGGGTTACTCGGTCAACGAGTCGGTGGTGATCATGGATCGAATCCGTGAAAACTTTCGCAAAGAACGTACGATGTCGGTGGCCGACGTTATCAACGGCGCGATTACGCAGACTATTTCACGCACCATCATTACTCACGGCAGTACGCAAATGATGGTGATGGCCATGCTGCTGTTTGGTGGTCCGACCCTGCACTACTTTGCCCTCGCACTGACGATCGGTATCTGGTTTGGTATTTATTCATCGGTGTTCGTGGCAGCCGCCATCGCGATGTGGCTTGGCGTCAAACGCGAAGACCTGATTAAACCAGTCAAAAAAGCTGAGCAGGCTGACGAAATCTACGAAGAGTAGGTCTGGGGCGATTCTTTTGCCCGTCGCGAGTTTAGAGCGGCCTGAGATTATTCTGCAGCGCATCGGCGTTACACTATCGTTTTATCTTCTTAGCCCACGGGATCAACACCCGCACCGGCACCCTCATGCAAAAACTCGACACACCTGCGGTGCCTGACACCGACGCACAACCAAAAAAAGTCTTCATCCGCACCTTTGGTTGCCAGATGAATGAGTACGACTCTGCCAAGATGCTTGATGTCCTCGGACAAGAGCATGGCGCAGTGCTCACCAAAAGCGCCGATGAGGCCGACATTATTTTGTTTAATACTTGCTCGGTTCGCGAAAAAGCCCAAGAAAAAGTCTTTTCAGATCTCGGCCGTATCAAGCACCTCAAAGCGCTGAATCCAAACCTCGTGATTGGAGTAGGCGGCTGTGTCGCCAGCCAAGAGGGCTCGGCGATTATTGACCGCGCACCTTACGTCGATGTTGTGTTTGGCCCGCAAACTTTGCACCGCTTGCCCGAACTCATTGCGCGACGCAAAGCCGAGGGGCGTTCGCAAGTCGATATCAGCTTTCCTGAAATCGAAAAATTTGACGCCATGCCGCCCCCAAGGATCGAAGGCGCCTCAGCCTTTGTCTCGATCATGGAAGGCTGCAGCAAGTATTGCAGCTTCTGTGTGGTGCCCTATACACGCGGAGAAGAGATCTCGCGCCCCTTTGAAGACGTCTTAACCGAGGTCGCCGACCTTGCCGACCAAGGCGTCAAAGAAGTGACCCTGCTTGGGCAAAACGTCAACGCCTACCGTGGCAAAATGGGCGGGCACACCGGAAGTGCCGGCGGCAATAAAACGCTTGATGGTTTGGATCACACGCACTCAGCAGAGATTGCCGACTTTGCGACCCTGCTTGAATACGTGCACGAGATCCCGGGCATTGAGCGTATCCGCTACACCACCTCGCACCCCAAAGAGATGACCACTCGCATGACCGAAGTCTATGCGCGGCTGCCAAAGCTGGTATCGTTTTTGCACCTGCCGGTTCAAGCAGGCAGCGATCGCGTGTTGGCAGCCATGAAGCGTGGCTACACGGCAATTGAGTTCAAATCGGTGGTACGAAAATTACGCGCTGCGCGCCCCGGCCTCACCCTGTCGTCTGACTTCATTGTTGGGTTTCCGGGCGAAACCGAAGAAGACTTCGAAAAAACCATGAAGCTTATCGACGAAGTCGGCTTTGATACTTCGTTTTCGTTTGTCTACTCGCGCCGCCCGGGTACGCCCGCGTCTGATTTGATCGACGACACACCTCAAACTATTAAGTTACAACGTCTGCAACGCCTACAAGCTAAGATTAACGAACAGGCAAATGCGATTGCCCGCAGTATGGTGGGCTCAACCCAGCGCGTGTTGGTTGAAGGCACTTCAGCCCGTGATGCCACCGAACTAAGCGCTCGCACTGAAAATAATCGCATCGTGAATTTTGCTGGGCACCCGCGCCTGATTGGGAAAATGATTGATGTGCTGATTACTGACGCCATGACCAACACGTTCAGAGGGCGCGTGGTGACGCACGAGCACTCAAGCGATGGTACTTCGGCATGACACGCGCCACGGTCAAGACCTCTTCGCGCGCGCGACCGCATCCCGTCAAACTCAACCTCGAGGGCAGCAACCAACAGCTTGCAAATTTGTGTGGTCCGCTGGACGAAAACTTGCGCCAGCTTGCTGACGGCTTAGACCTTGAGTTAAAACGCCAGGCGAACAAAATTACCATGTACGGGTCGCAGGCCGAGGCAGCGAGCACGATGCTGTTTGCGCTGCACCAACGCGCCGCCAAGCATCCGATCTCGGTTGATGATATCCAATTAGGTCTTGTTGAAATTAGCGTGGGTCGCTCGCCAAGCACGGCCAAGCAAGAGTTTGATCCAAGCGAATTTCCACCGCTTGACGACCAAAGCGGCGCCATTGCCTTGCGCACTCGCCGGAGTGATTTACGGCCACGCACCCCCCGTCAACGCGATTATCTCAACAACATCCTGAAGCACGACATCACCTTTGGTGTGGGCCCTGCGGGCACCGGCAAAACCTGGCTGGCCGTCGCGTGTGCGGTCGACGCCCTTGAGCGCGAAACCGTTCAGCGCCTGATCCTCACGCGTCCGGCGGTTGAAGCGGGCGAGCGCTTAGGCTTTTTGCCTGGCGATTTGGCGCAAAAAGTTGATCCTTACCTGCGCCCGCTTTACGACGCTCTCTACGACCTGATGGGTGCCGAGCGTGTGCAACGCCTGTTTGAAAAACTAACAATCGAAATCGCACCCTTGGCCTATATGCGCGGTCGCACACTCAACCACGCCTTTGTGATTTTGGACGAAGCCCAAAACACCACGCCCGAGCAAATGAAAATGTTTCTGACGCGTATTGGGTTTGGTAGCAAGGCGGTCATTACCGGCGACCCCTCTCAGGTTGATCTGCCAAAGGGTCATAAAAGCGGGCTGGCCCACGCGGTCAAAGTGCTAACAGACGTCAAAGGTATTGCCGTCACACACTTCACTAGTCGCGATGTCGTCAGGCATCCCTTGGTTGCCCGAATTGTTGACGCCTATGAACAAGACGAGCAAACAAAAGCCTGAATTATCTTTCGCGGTGCAATATGCCAAGGCAGAGCCGCGYCTGCCGCGCTGGCGCYTGCGCGCTTGGGTGCAACGCGCGCTTTACGCTGCGCACGAAGATCAACAACAGTCCTTTCGTGGTGCTCACTTAAGTATTCGCTTGGTAGGCTTGCCCGAAGCGCAAGGCCTGAACCAGGCCTACCGAAAAAAAGCTTACGCCACCAACGTATTAACTTTTACTTATGGCGAACAGGCTGACGGTTCTCTTAGTGGCGATATCGTGATTTGCGTGCCCGTCTTAAAACGGGAAGCAAAAGAACAACACAAAAAATTTTTAGCGCACGCTGCTCACCTGACGCTTCATGGCACCTTGCACGCGCTAGGCTACGAACACCTCAAAGCCCGCGAAGCCAAGCATATGGAAGCCTTAGAAACAAAGATTTTGGCGCAAATGGGTATTCACGATCCCTATCTTCTTCCTTAAGCTGTTAAGTCGCGCCAAAATGGTGCGTGTATGACAGCGCTTTCAGGTTATCCTAGACCTCCCTTCACTCTGTCTTTGGACGATGTCAGATCCCTATCCTGCAGCTGAGCCGTTAACCCCCCCAGCCAAAACCTCACGTCCCCGACTCCTTGATCGTCTGCTGTCGCTTGTCAGGCGCGAGCCTGAAGATCGCGAGGGCATTATGGCCGTACTCGAGGCCGCACGCACCCGCGATCTGATCGACGTGAATTCGTACTCGATGCTTAAGGGCGCCCTCGCGGTTTCTGAACAAACCGTGATGGATGTCATGGTGCCGCGCGCAAGAATGGATTTGTTAGAGGTCGGTGCGTCGATTGCCGAGTTACTACCCGATATCATCGAAACCGCGCACTCCAGATTTCCGGTTTATGAAGAGTCACGTGACAATATTCTGGGCGTCGTGATGACCAAAGACCTGTTGCGGCACATGCTTGACCCCACGCTCACGTTGCGCGATTTGGTGCGCCCCGCCGTTTTTATCCCAGAGACAAAGCGACTGAACGTATTGCTACAAGAGTTTCGCAGCAAACGTAATCATCTGGCAATCGTGATTGACGAGCACGGCGGCATCACGGGCCTTGTCACCCTTGAAGATGTACTTGAGCAAATCGTCGGAGAAATCGAAGACGAGTACGATATCGCGGGCGAACAGACAATTTTTTCGGATGGCGCCCTTGCGTGGCGAGTCTTGGCCACCACTGAAATCGCCGATTTCAATCATACTTTGGCAACCAAMATTCCAGAGGGCGACTACGATACCGTGGGGGGGTGGTTGGCCCACGTCATCGGACGAATCCCCCACCGTGGCGATTTTTGCCTGCACAATGACCTACGTATTGAGGTGATGCGTGCCGATTCACGACGCGCACTTTGGCTGCGTGTGAAGCGACGTATTTTGATTGACGCCTCGCTCAACCGAAAGGCCGAATAAATCGTGGCGGGCTGGTGGCTAAAATGGCGCTTAGCACTTAGCCTGCTGCTGGGTGGTGGGCTGCATGCGTTAAGTTTTGCACCAAACCCAATTCCCGCGTGGGCCTTGAGCCCGCTTGAACTAATGACGATGGCTTGGCTAGTGCATTGCGCTTGGCGAGCACCAACGGCATTAATCGCAGCGCGTCGCGCCTGGCTGTTTGCGCTGGCACATTTTGTTGTGGGGCTGTATTGGCTCACAATTAGCATGCACACCTACGGACTGATGCCGCTTCCTTTGGCCTTGATCGCCTTGGTTGCACTGAGTGCCGTTTTAGCGCTCTATGCTGCGCTTGCCAGCGCAGTGGCTCACAAACTTAGTACTCGGTCGCTGGGTCGCGTTGCACAACCCTCACTCGAATTTTTATGGGCCTCTGCGAGCTGGGCGGCCATCTGGACCCTTGCAGAGTGGTTGCGCGGCACCTTGTTTACGGGTTTTAGCTGGCTAACGAGCGGTTATGCCCACATCGATAGTTGGTTTGCCGGTTGGGCCCCCGTTTTAGGCGTTTACGGAGTGACTTTTTTTTCCGCGTTTGCCGCAGCCGCTCTTGCAGCCCTACTTTGCGCGGCGCAAAGCACGCCCCTTCACCAACCCAGGCAGGCACTGGCAGCGCTTGTCGCGTTGTGCCTTGCTGGCGCGGGCTGGGGCCTCACGCAGCGCACTTGGACGACCGACAACGGGCGACCATTATTGGTGCGACTGGTGCAGGGCAATATTGCACAAGACATCAAATTTACGCCTAGCCATATTCAACACACGCTTGAGACACACCTCAGACTTGCAGCCTCGGTCTCAACACCAAACGCACCCTCGCCCGAGCTCGTCCTGTTACCCGAAACCGCTTTAGCAGTTTTTCAACACCAACTGAACCCAAGCGTCTGGAACGCCTGGCGTGCTTTAGCCACCGAACAACAGAGCACCCTTATGATGGGCGCAGCACTCTTTGATCGCTCAGCGGGCACTTACACCAACAGCGTCATTGGCATCGATCACATGACGCCACTTGAGGCCCTGACAAGTGGTCACACCGCGCTGCGATACGACAAGCAGCACCTTGTCCCGTTCGGCGAATTTGTGCCCTGGGGGTTTCGTTGGTTCGTCGATCTGTTAGCCATCCCGATGGGCGATTTCAACCGAGGGTCGGCACAGCAACTCCCGTTTGCCGTGGGCGATCAACACATCGCACCCAACATTTGTTACGAAGACGTGTTTGGCGAAGAGCTTTTACCAGCGCTCGACGTGGGCAACCTCGCCGCACCACAACAAGGAGCCACGATCTTGGCCAACTTCAGCAACTTAGGCTGGTTTGGAGAGTCGTGGGCATTAAGGCAACACTGGCAGATGGCGCGTATGCGCGCGCTTGAAACCTCGCGTCCCATGCTTCGTGCCACCAATACGGGGATGACCGGCGTCATCRACCCACAAGGCCGCACCCTCGCGAGTTTGCCGCCCCATCGTGCTGCAGTATTAGAGATCAGTGTGCAAGGCCAACGTGGACTCACGCCTTACAGTTCAGTGGGCAACCTACCTGTTTTATTCATTGCGGGATTCATTTTGCTCATTGCCTTTTACCGTCGCAACAAGCACCCAACCCAATGACGTCACCGCAGCCGCTACATCTGCAAATCATTGACCATATCGATGAGATCGAAGCATCAGTATGGAACGCGCTTGTCACCTTAAGTGGTGGGTCGGTGTTGTGTCAGCATGCATTTTTAAAAGCGTTCGAATCGTCTGGCAGCGTCGCAGCCGACACTGGCTGGAATCCCCAGCACTTGCTACTCTGGGATACCCACGGTGCCGCCACCGTTACCCAAGGCCAGGCTACGCTGGTGGCCGCCGTTCCCCTGTATGCCAAGGGGCATTCATACGGTGAGTTCGTATTTGACTGGGCCTGGGCAGACGCGTATCAGCGCCACGGCCTGCAGTACTACCCAAAATGGCTGGCGGCAGTGCCCTTTACCCCGGTGCCAGGCCCGCGCCTGCTCACCAGCGATGCACATCGCCCGGCAGCTGCTCAAGCCTTGTTGCAATGGGCTAAAGAAAGCAAGTTGTCATCGTTGCATGTGCTGTACACCAACGAGGCTGATACGGCCGCACTGTGTGCTGCGGGCTGCATGCCACGCAAGCACACACARTTTCACTGGTTTAACCGCGGGTGGTTAGACTTTGAGACTTTTCTCGCATCGCTCACCCAACCGAAACGAAAAAAAATCCGCGCCGAGAGGCGCAAGGTTAAAGATGCAGGCGTCACGACACAGGTTTTTACGGGCGCTGACCTCACCCCTGAGCATTGGGATATCTTCTATCGCTGCTATGCCAACACCTATCACCAGCGCGGCAACCCGCCCTACCTGAGCCCCGCTTTCTTTGAAGCGGTGGGCGCAACACTTTCTGAGCACTGTGTGATCGCACTGGCCTACCAAGGCGAGCAAGCGATCGCCGCCTCGCTGCTATGGCTTGACACCACCAACGGCCAACGCAGGCTTTACGGACGCTACTGGGGCGCCTTGAAGCACATTGACTGCTTGCACTTTGAGTTGGCTTACTACACGCCGCTTGACTGGGCACTCAAAAACGATATCGCGGTCATCGAAGGTGGGGCACAGGGCGAACACAAACTCGCCCGCGGGTTTGAACCCGTGCAGACCCAATCGGCCCACTGGCTGGCGCACCCAGCCTTCGCCGACGCCGTCGAACGCTTCTTAGAACAAGAGCGCACAGGCATCGAGCGGTATATGCAAGGACTGAATTCGCCGTTTCGCGCTGAGGTCGGCGACTGAGCGCCTAAGTGTTCACATGGTCTGCAACACTCCATTGAACCGGACATTTCTACTTAGCAGATACCGGACACTCTCACATTGCACCAACATGTCGGCAACCTGACTTGCATAAGAGCCAAAACTTAGGCATAATCTCGCTTCTTCGCTGTAGACACACTGGGTGCTTTTTGCTCGGTGCCAAGAACGAAGTCAGATCAGTTAAATAGCTGGTTGTACAAGCCGTTAAATGTTCTGGCTTTAGTTTTTTGGGGGTATAGCTCAGCTGGGAGAGCGCTTGCATGGCATGCAAGAGGTCAGCGGTTCGATCCCGCTTACCTCCACCAGTCAACGCGAAGAACGTAGTAAATCTAGTCCCCATCGTCTAGAGGCCTAGGACATCACCCTTTCACGGTGAGTACAGGGGTTCGAATCCCCTTGGGGACGCCAGTTTTTCATTAGTTTATCGCTGCGGAGCGGTAGTTCAGTTGGTTAGAATACCGGCCTGTCACGCCGGGGGTCGCGGGTTCGAGTCCCGTCCGCTCCGCCATGAAGTCAAGTAGATCAAGCGCCTTCGGGTGCTTTTTGTTTTTTCCCCACAGTTTTCCCCACATACGTCACTTAGGCATCCACAATCAAGCGATGCTGACTTAGCAGTGGATTGGTGGCTGTGTTGGTGTCGGTCACCAGGTGTGGCACTTAACTGTTTGTAGTACTCGGACCGGTCGCGCTTAGCCACCCTTATTTGATCCCAGTGACACCCTACCCCGTCCTTTCCGCGCAAGCGGCAGTCATCGACTGAGGGCGGGGAGGATGTCAATTTCGTCGGGGCTATTCCCACATCAAAATATTTGGCAACTGCGGATCCAATTTCCTCAATATGGTGTAGCCCACCCCAGACAGACCACGAAATAAACCAAGATTAAAAGCCGTACCTCCTGCATTCCAAGCGTAGTCACCTTGCTCGTGGCGGTTCGCAATAATTTGTGCCAGTCGCTGATCTGATAAGTGTCCAAGAGCGGGTTGGTTCAATAATTCACCTGCCTCGCCCAGAAGCTCAATCGTGCCGAGCGTGCCACAACACAGCGTATCAACATGCTGGGGCCAGTTAGCGATCGTATTTTGCACTGCGTGATTGATATCACTCACAAGTGCGTCTGACCCAGTCTTGCCAGACCGAGCGCTCGCAACGCGGGCTAGTCCGATACCTATTGCACCATGACACCATTGGCTAGGGAAAATGGTTGCATCGGCGGCACGCAAATCAGGCCAATTAAATAGGTCTTTGCTATAACAACTATCTTCATATGCAACACATTCTTGTGCCGCTACCTCAAACTCCTCGCGCCCACTGACTTGTGCCAAACTTGATAAGGCATAAGCGAATCCAGCAGCACCATGCGAGAAACCCGTTAAAGGAGCTTCACTTATTCCAAGTACTGCCCAACTACGCTTACCTGCTTCACCTAGCCGAGGTTGTCGCAGCAAATGCTCACCACAAGCAATCGCTTTAGCCAATACTTCTTTTGACTGGGTCTTTCGATAAAGCGCCAAGAGCCCAAGGATGCCTCCGGCACTACCGGCAATCACATCTAGTGAACGATCAGCTGCGATCAATTCATTAGAGAATAAATTCGATACCTTGACAGCGTCTTGTAATAAAGAGGGCTCAGCAAGCAGCCCTGACGTAACCGTCAGTGCGTAGACGACTGAACCCAGTCCGCTTGCACCTCCAATCCCTAGCCCTCTGGCCCATCTTGCTGCGGAGGGTTGCGCAATCCGTAGTCTGGTTGACGCAAGAGCTTTAACGGCAAGTTCACGACCGAATGTATCGTTGGCATAACGAGCGTGGGCGGCTAGAAATAATGCAATGCCGCTAGCACCGTTATAGAGATCAGGGCCGAGCGTGACGAGCTGTCCTACCTCTGAAGCASCTAACCAATCAAGCCCAACCCAAGCAGCACTTTTATCTTTGATCGCGCCGTGTTGCGCGATGGTTGCGGCAATTCGTGTCGCTTCTGCTGCCAAAGACGTCGCGTCTAAACTTTGGGTCGATTTTTTAATCTTGCGCTTGAATAAATATTTGTCGTCTGCTGCAGTGCTAGATTTTGTAACAAAGCTCGTACTGACCTTGATAATTTCAACTTGTTGCTGAATCTCTGCCGTCGACCATTTGGTGAAGCGCTCGATTGCTCGCTCAAGCCCTGGCGTTGCGTTTGTTTGGGTTTGATGGCCGGTGATAGCGCTAACCATATCCTCATCGCTGGGTGAAACAAAGTGCGGCACATTCAAATTTAATAAGGCTATCCGTTCTGCCGCTTGTAACGGCCAAAGCAAGTCATCTTTCGCGTCCCAGTCAGCGAGCCGAGATAAAAACTCTGCTTGTGCACTCCACGTCACCCCATCGCCCATGTTGCGATGATCCTTGAGCCTTTGCAACAGCATGTAATAAAAACGGGTGTTTCGAATCACCTTGCGTACAGGAAGATTTTTAATTGGCTTAAGCATAGTCGTGACACCGATCGCATCACGCTGCTTGAGTAAGAAATGCGAGTACTGCTCGAAGCCTTCAATGAAGGCAGGTAAGTAATCACCTAGTTGCGCATATTGCCCGTCGATGTGAGGAATGTTGGGCGTCTGTGCCGAATCGTTGGGCACTATCATCCAACGCATACCGTCGGTATTGGCATTTTTCCATACGCCAACTGGGGCACTGTTTTTAACAGCGTTTAGCCCCCCAGCATCAAAAATTTTATTGTTGGGGCTTTTTGCGTATGACGGCAGCATACCGACCATCAAAACTGAATTCACTACGCTACGGCTTACCTCAATTAGCGCCGCTGTTTCAGGAACCTCTTGCTCTGCCTCAGGGGTAGACGCTTGCAAAATCATTTCGAGATCAATCGGAACTGGATGCGCTCCATGAGCTAGAATATTTTCATAATGCATATCGCTGCCAGCAAACAAGTGAAACACGGCCAACCATGCACCTGAGCGACGATAAAACAGCTCAATATCTTGTGCGGATTCACACGAGGTGTGGTCGATAAACTCGGTCCATCCATATTCGTGACAAGCAATGGTCTTGACGGGCTTGAGGTCAATGGGTGGCAAACTAGCGTTAAAGATTACGATCAGATCATGCCACGCAACGTCCAAGCGCAAATCTTTAGGTTTATAGACAAGCTTGGTGTGATCCTCAAAGGTAATGATCTGCACCGAATGACCGAAGTTGTGCGGATCGGATAAATCGCCGCCAACCGCCTGCACTTTGACATCGAGCACAGAGTGCGTGATGACCGCCCTAACTTCTGTAATATCAGAATACAGACGAGTGCACAGCTCAACCGTGGTGTCAATCCACTGCCTGACGAGCGTGGCCGTTAAGCGAAGTAAAACCGGTTTTTCTGCAAAGAGCGCCGCCAGCTCAGTAGCCCTCATCTCCTCAACCAACCGATCAACTTGATCTGTACCTTCCTTGGCAGTTGAAGTGGGTAACTTGCCAGTTGAGCTATGTTTTTTTAAGATTTCCACAAACCTGCTGTACAACAACGGAGCATATAAGTCTGTGAGCAGTTTTAACAGCCCGATACGTAAATCCAATCTGGCCGAATCATTAAACAGAGCGAGTGCTTGTGGCTCTGTCTTGTCGATCACGTTGATTTCTGCACGCTCTACCAACGCATAAAAGAGCTTCTCAAATGGCCGAGGCTCTGCGCCATCAACAAAAAAATGTTGACCTCTCCCAAAGTCACCAGTTAACGCTTGATACGTCCATTGAGCGTCTACAAACCATGCGGGCTTCGGTGCATCTGGCGAATGTCTGACATCAGCGAATCGAGATAAGACCTGATCAATAGAAAGCTTGTCACGACTAAGACGTTTAAAGAATAAACCCCAATCTCCGCTTGACGCAGAGCGACACCACGCAGCAAGTCTTAATGCCGCACGATCCGTGCTGTCTTTCTGACCGATCTGCGACTCATAGTTAGGTCCGAGCAACTCGTCAATGGTTGCTGCGTTTGTAAGTATGCGTTGTAAATCACGGGTCATTTATATTTATCCAGGGTGACTGATGATAGTCGAGACCGAGCCGCATCTTTTACTTTAAGACAGAATATCAAAGGCTGAGTAATACACGCTTAACTTGATACTGCGCGACGAGTCCAAAGCGCTCCATCAGAGCGCGGCTCGCCTGATTATTAGATGCGGCTGTGCCCGATACGGTTTGGCATCCCTTTTTTTCTGCGTAGTCAAATAATGATTGTGTCAATTTGTCCGCTGCGCCTGTTCCCCAGTAACTTCGCCTGACATATATGCTGTCTACGTAGCATTCTTCGTCAGAAATGAACAGGCTGCATTGACCTATTAACTCGCTGTTGTGACGCATAATCAAATACGAACGGCTGGGGATCGACAATTGCTTGTTGATACCTTCGGGGGTGATATCCGGAATGCCTGCTCTCTTTTTATAGGCTTCTCGATACAAATGACATAACTCTGCGTTGGTAGCCTCATCACCGCCAGCGTAGTCTGTTACTGAAAAATTCAATTTCTCTTGGGCATAGTCATGCTTGATCTTACCCTGATAGTGAATCTGCAAATCTAATTGGGAAAAGCCCTGTGCAAACCAAAACGCTTCATCTGCAGCAGTCTCTCTCAGCCGCATGGCTGGTTGCTGTTCGAGAGACATTATTATTTGTACTTTTGAATCGGTTTTGAGTTTATTTGCTAGACCTTCGATCAACGCTTGATGACGGCTAGTATAACGATCTTCAACCAACATCCCGCCGTAGGGGTAATACAAGGTCGTGCCAGCCTGAAGGCTTGCCAATGCCTTGTAAGTGTACAGGCCACGTAATTCTGCGCCCAACATCAGGGCAACCCCATCGCCCTCAAAACTCTCACCATCATCGGCCAGAACATCCGTTTTTACGGCTCTTTGTTCCAGGGCATCATAAAAGTGCCTAACCGCGCCTTGACTCAACGTCTTAGCGTTAACACAGACGTCTATCGCATCCTTCATAAACGGCCTTTAAAAAGCCACCCAAAGGTGGCTAGTACCCAGTTGGGTGACCCGTGAAAATGGCTAACGAGTCGTTATGCTGAGCAYATRTTGTAGCAGGGAAATGTCAGCTTAGTCGGCGCACCACCGGCAGCCAGCTCGAGCGCCTCATCAGAGACATCCAGCACAACAACTTCATCAAGTTCAATGTTCATAGCAGACTCCAAGGCTGAATACCCACTTGGGTGTGGGTTACCGGTCAGCAATAGCTAACACCAGCGCACGCTGGTGCGTTGAGTCCCCCCCGTTGTAGCCAGCAATGCAGCACTGAAAAGCAGCCAGCTCGAGCGATCTGGTTGGGTTAAGTGTGAGTCCCCCCTGCCCACCACCCGCAGCCAGCTCGAGCGCCTCATCAGAGACATCCAGCACAACAACTTCATCAAGTTCAATGTTCACAGCAGATTCCAAGGTTGAATACCCACGCCCAAGTGGGTGTGGGTTACCGGTCAGCAATGGCTAACACCACAGGTATGGTGTAAAGCTCCCTATACCCCCCTGCGCACCACCCGCAGCCAGCTCCAGTGCGTCGTCAGACACATCCTGTACAGCAACTTCATCAAGTTCAATGTTCATAGCAGACTCCAAGGTTGAATACCCACGCCCAAGTAG
>NSIQ01000030.1 GCA_002737415.1 Alcaligenaceae bacterium
ACTGGGTTTGTAATATTGATTCCCCATTCCCGTCGGGCGTGATTAATGATTGACGAAAAGTACGACAGTTCACGAATCACAGCGCCAGCGGAAACCTGCTTTAGGCGTTCGTCGCGATATCCAGCAAGCTTAGTTGGGGTGAGGGCGACCATGTTGAGCTTGCCAATCCAATGGCGGGCAAGCGCTTTGAGGCGATAGCTGTCTTCTCGACAGCTTCTGGTGGTGGGGGTGACCTCTGCAATGTAGCGTTCGACCACTTCGGTGAACGTGGTGTTCTCAGCTAAAGCAACACTGGTGTACGAACCCTTGTCGATTTGAGTTTCGATGTGCCTTGCCCAACGGTCAGCGTCATGGCGGGTTTGAAAAGACTTACTGACCGCCGGTTGCCCTTTGCGTAAGATTCTTGCCTGCCAGACGCCATTGCGATTGCGTACTGATGCCATTTTCCTGCTCCATTTGGACAGGAATTGGACACAACCAAGCTAAACCAGTCTAACGCATTGAAATAAAAAGCGTTCTAACTCGCCTCTACCGCCTTGACCATATCCTCAATCACCTTCTTCGCATCACCGAACACCATCATGGTTTTGTCCATGTAGAAGAGTTCGTTGTCTAAGCCAGCATAGCCAGAGGCCATTGAGCGCTTATTGACGATAATCGTTTTGGCTTTGTAGGCTTCTAAGATTGGCATGCCTGCGATAACTGACTTGGGATCATTTTTCGCAGCAGGGTTCACCACGTCATTGGCACCCAGCACGAGTACCACATCGGTTTGCGTAAACTCGCTGTTGATGTCTTCCATTTCAAACACTTGATCATAGGGAACTTCAGCCTCAGCCAGCAGCACGTTCATGTGACCAGGCATACGACCGGCAACAGGGTGAATCGCGTACTTCACGATCACACCGTGTTCGGTCAATTTTTCAGCCAACTCTTTCAAGGCATGCTGCGCACGCGCGACCGCCAAGCCGTAGCCAGGCACGATCGTGACGGTTTCGGCGTTGGTCAGTAAAAAGGCGGCATCATCGGAGCTGCCTGAGCGCACGTTTCGCTGCTCTTGACCACCTGTTGCCGCAACGCCGTCGCTCGTGCCGCCAAAGCCACCCAAAATCACGTTAAAGAACGACCGATTCATGGCCTTACACATGATGTAAGACAAGATCGCGCCTGAAGATCCCACTAGCGAGCCAGCAATAATCAACATCGGGTTGTTGAGCGAAAAGCCAATCCCTGCCGCAGCCCAGCCCGAGTAGCTGTTAAGCATCGACACCACGACCGGCATATCCGCACCACCAATCGGGATGATGATCAGCACGCCCAACACAAAGGCGATCAGGGTCATGATCACAAACGGTGTCCAGCTTTGTGTGGCCATAAACCAGGCGCCGCACCCTAGCATCACAAGCGCTAAGGCCAAGTTGAACAAGTGTTGCCCCGGAAACGACACCGGTGCCCCTTGAAACAGCCTGAACTTATATTTGCCTGACAATTTGCCAAACGCAATCACTGAGCCCGAAAACGTAATTGCGCCCACAAAGGTACCAATAAACAGCTCAAGGCGATTGCCGACGGGTATCGGTTGCCCCGCTGCAGCCACGACCTTAAACGCCTCTGGCTCAGCAACGATAGCGACTGCGATGGCAACAGCAGCCAAACCAATCATGCTATGCATGAAAGCAACCAGTTCAGGCATTTTTGTCATTTCAACACGTTTGGCCATGACGGTGCCAACGGTGCCGCCGATCAGCAAGCCTAACAAGACCCAACCCAAGCCCGCGACTGCGCGCGCTTCGTTCACTGAACCGACGATCAAGGCGGCAGTCGTCAACACCGCAATCACCATACCAATCATGCCAAAGGCGTTACCTAAGCGTGAGGTAGTCGGGTGAGACAAGCCCTTAAGTGCCTGAATAAAACAGACTGAAGCAACCAAATACAGCAGCGTGACAACATTGATTGAAATCATGCTTTGCCCCCAACTGCGCGTGCTTGATCTTCTTTTGCCTTGGGCGCTTTTTTCTTAAACATTTCAAGCATTCGGCGTGTGACTAAAAAACCGCCAAACACGTTCACCGCTGCGAGTGCCACAGCAAACACACCCATGCCGCGCGCTAAGCCGCCCTCGGTGAGCGCGGCCGCGAGCATGGCGCCCACGATCACAATCGCTGAAATCGCGTTGGTCACGGCCATCAAGGGCGTATGTAAGGCAGGGGTGACGTTCCAGACCACGTGGTAGCCCACATAAATGGCCAGAACAAAAATAATCAGGTTGACAAGGGTGGGGCTGAGCGCATCCATTATTTATTCCGTAGGTTTTGGCCGCCTTCGCAGACCAGACAGGCTTGAACAATATCGTCATCACGTGCAATCGCGAGCTTGCCTTCTTTGTCGATAATGAGCTTTAAGAAGTCAAGTAGATTACGGGCATAGAGGGCTGAAGCATCTGTGGCAATCATGCCAGGTAGATTGGTGAGGCCAACCAAGGTGACACCGTTTTCTTGCACGACCAGGCCTTTTTGTGACAAGGGGCAGTTGCCGCCCCGCTCAACGGCTAAGTCAATAATGACTGAACCGGGTTTCATGGCGCGCACGGTGTCGGCCGAGATCAGGGTGGGGGCAGGGCGGCCCGGGATCAGTGCGGTGGCGATGACCAGGTCAGCTTGCTTGCAACGCTCGGATACCAACACGGCCTGACGCGCCATCCAGCTTGCCGGCATGGGGCGGGCATAGCCACCAACACCTTTTGCGATTTCTCGCTCTTCGTCGGTTTCAAAGGGAACGTCAATAAACTTTGCACCCAGCGACTCGACTTGCTCTTTGGCGGCGGGGCGCACATCAGAGGCTTCAACCACGGCACCTAAGCGTTTGGCTGTCGCAATCGCTTGCAAGCCTGCGACGCCTGTACCAAGGATCACAACGCGAGCCGCTTTGATGGTGCCGGCCGCGGTCATCATCATTGGAAACATGCGGCCGTAGTAATGCGCGCCAAGCAGCACGGCTTTGTAGCCGGCTAGGTTGGCTTGCGATGACAACACATCTAAGCTTTGCGCACGGGTGGTGCGCGGTGCGGCTTCAAGTGAAAAGGCGGTCAAGCCTGCCTGCGCCATGGCGTCGAGACCTTCGGCATCAAAGGGATCGAGCATGCCTGCTAACGCGGTGCCAGCTTTAATCGAAGGCAACTCGGCAGCGCTAGGTGCCCGCACTTTGAGAATGAGTTCGGCATCAAAGGCCTGTGCCGCATCGGCGAGCATGGCACCTGCTTGCGCGTAGGCCTCATCGCTAAAATGCGCGGCCAGGCCAGCGTCGTGTTCAACGAAGACTTGGTGGCCTGCTGCCACATACTTTTTGACCGTTTCCGGCGTTGCCGAAACCCGTGTCTCTTGATCGCGGGTTTCGCGCGGGATGCCAATGCGCATCGACTTCTCCGAAGGTAATATCCATGAGTGGCGAGTGTACCTGTTTTGACCCGTCAGCTTGTTGAATCAAGCCTGAAAACCCCTCGGTTTCTGAGAAAAGGGCAATTGTGGCTGACCCCGTCGCCAGCCAAGGCAGTGGCGAGCGAAGCGACTACAATTTGATAATATGAATTCTTTAGTCTCTGCGCGCCCCACAGCAAGAAAAAAGCGAGTCGTAGTCGGCATGTCTGGCGGAGTCGACTCGTCAGTCACGGCCTGGTTACTTAAAGAACAAGGCTATGAAGTCATCGGCCTGTTCATGAAAAACTGGGAAGACGACGACGACTCAGAGTACTGCTCAACTCGGCAAGACTGGCTGGATGCCGCGAGTGTCGCCGATTTGGTTGGGGTCGATATCGAAGCCGTAAACTTTGCAGCCGAATACAAAGACCGAGTTTTTGCCGATTTTTTGCGTGAGTATTCAGCCGGGCGCACGCCTAATCCTGATGTTTTATGCAACGCAGAGATCAAATTTAAGGCCTTTTTAGATCATGCAATGACGTTGGGCGCTGATCACATCGCCACCGGCCACTATGCCCGAGTTCGTGTGGTGCAAGGACCAAGCGGTACGCGCTATCAGTTGCTCAAGGCGCTTGACCACACCAAAGATCAAAGCTATTTTTTGCATCGTTTGAATCAAGCGCAGTTAGCGCGCACCTTGTTTCCGCTTGGCGAAATGACTAAAAATGAAGTGCGTCGACTGGCACATGCGCTCGGGCTACCCAACGCGGCTAAAAAAGATTCAACCGGCATCTGCTTTATCGGTGAACGACCGTTTCGCGAATTTTTAAATCGCTATTTGCCAACCGACCCGGGGCCGATCGTGACGCCAACTGGCGAGCGGGTGGGTACCCATCGCGGGCTGTCGTTTTATACGCTGGGTCAGCGCAAGGGTTTAGGAATCGGTGGCGTAAGGGGCCAGCAGCAGGCAGACGGTACGGGTCCGGTTTGGTACACGGCGCGTAAAGAGATGGCCTCGAACACGCTGCACGTTGTTCAGGGACATGATCACCCTTGGTTGCTTTCACAAGCGCTGCAAGCGGGCCAAGTTAGCTGGGTCGA
Organism: Alcaligenaceae bacterium; assembly: GCA_002737415.1. Lineage (GTDB taxonomy): Bacteria > Pseudomonadota > Gammaproteobacteria > Burkholderiales > Burkholderiaceae_B > Zwartia. The sequence continues at coordinate 4,518 of NSIQ01000030.1, forward strand.
TGAGCAAGCGCCTCAGGGTGGGGCCTATGCTGCAAAAACCCGTTACCGACAAGCCGATGCAAGCTGCTTGCTCACTGCCCCGCCTGTTGATGTGGCTGCGTCGGTGGTGCATCCCTCGGGCGCCGCCAGCGCAGATCCAGACCCCGCTCGATTTTTGTTGACGTTTGCCGAGCCGCAATGGGCGGTAACACCAGGGCAGTCTGCTGTTTTATACGATGGCGATATCTGCCTGGGTGGCGGTATTATTCTCTGACGGCAAGCTGTTGCGCCACGTGCTAAAAAAGCGTGACTCACAGGAACCTGACGCAGGCGTTCGCGTTAAACCCAATGTTGCGCAACCCCTTTGGTGGTGGAGGGGATTTTGGGCATTCAGCAGCATTAATATTAGGCGCGAGGGGGCGGCTCGCGCGCCACAATCATTCAGGCTGCGGGCGGTTTGGTCTCAAGAAAACTTTGACGGCTACTCAGTTTTTTATCTAAGCGCGCTAAGTTCGGGTGGGCGCTGCGCCAGTCGATGTGGGCAAAGCGCAAATCCAAATAGCCCAAGACACACCCAACCGCGATATCGGCCAACGTGAAGCCTATGCCCATGCAAAAGCTTTGCTCGCCTAGGCCGGTTTCCATGGCGATTAAGGCTGCGTCTATTTTGCCGTACTGGCGCTCGATAGCTTCAGGACTTTGCTGAGCAACAGGGCGTTTTAATTCCATCACAATCGCGATGCTGGCATCCAGTGTGCCATCGGCGAGAGCTTCCCAGCATTTGACTGCGGCGCGCTCTTTACCGCTCTTAGGGATCAGGCTGCCAACCGGCGATAAGGTATCCAAGTACTCAACAATGACACGCGAGTCAAAGAGGGCGCTGCCATCGTCCATGACCAGGCACGGTACCTTGCCTAGGGGGTTGTGCTCTTGAATCCGAGTGTCTGGAGCCCAAACGTTGCCGTCTTCTGGCTGATAGTCGAGCTTTTTTTCAATGAAGACGACGCGAACTTTACGAACGTAGGGGCTGGTGGGCGAAGAAAGCAGTTTCATAAAGAGGGTGATGCGAAACAGGTTTGAGTAAAAAGTGATACTGAAAAGTGAGTTTGAGGGTAATCAGCCGGGACTGTTAGTAAAAAAGTCTGGTTTTTCGCTTTGGCGCCGTCTAAATCAGTTACACACCTAGATAAACCCGCAACGTTTTCTCAATGCTGCATGTTACGGAAGTGTAAGGCATACTTGGCTAATTGGCGTACAAACCGAGGTGATAAACTGATACTTCAGCAAACTGTCGTTTTTTGGCAATATGCCACCACCTAGACCCATATGAAAACTAACCTTGCGTTGAGTGCTTTGAACGCCGTGTCGCCACTTGATGGGCGTTATGCCTCGCGTTGTGAGCTTTTGCGTCCACTGTTGTCAGAGGCCGGCTTTATGGCACACCGTGTCGAGGTCGAGGTTGCCTGGCTGATCGGCTTGTCAGAGGCGGGGTTGGCCGAGCTCAAGCCTTTTTCTGTTGATGCACGTAGTCGCCTGCAACAACTGGTGACAAACTTCTCTGAGGCCGACGCCGAGCGTATCAAACAGATCGAACGCGTCACGAACCACGACGTCAAGGCCGTTGAGTACTGGCTAAAAGAGCAAGTTACCGGCTTTGCAGAACTTGAGGTTGCAGGCGAGTTTATTCATTTTGCCTGCACCTCTGAAGATATCAACAATACCTCGCATGCCCTGATGTTGGGGCGCGCACGCAACCAGGTGCTTGTGCCCCAGTTGCAACAAGTGTTGGCGAGCGTGCAGCACATTGCGCACACTCAGGCTGCGCAGCCAATGCTTGCGCGCACCCATGGTCAACCCGCCACACCCACCACACTGGGCAAAGAGTTTGCAAACGTCGCCGCTCGTTTGCGTGCGGCGATCGCTAATATTGAGGCTGTGGTGCCTCTTGCCAAACTCAACGGTGCGACCGGCAATTACAACGCGCACCTGTCTGCTTATCCTGAAATTGACTGGCAAGTCTTTAGCGCGCAGGTTCTAGGTGGGCTCGGGCTTAAACAAAACGCGCATACGATTCAGATCGAGCCGCACGACTGGATGGCCGCGTTGTTTGACGCCGTAGCTCGCACCAACACGATCTTAATCGATTTAAACCGYGACATCTGGGGCTATATCGCCCTTGGTTTTTTTAAGCAACGCTTAAAAGACGGCGAGGTTGGGTCTTCGACCATGCCGCATAAGGTCAACCCGATCGATTTTGAAAACGCAGAGGGCAATTTAGGTCTAGCCAACGCGTTGTTGCGACATTTGTCTGAAAAACTGCCCGTTTCGCGTTGGCAGCGTGACCTGACCGACTCAACGGTGTTGCGCAACTTAGGTGTCGCACTTGGTTATTGCCTTGTGGCCTACGACGCGTGCCTGCGAGGTCTGGGTAAGCTCGAAGTCAACGCTGCGGCGATTGATGCCGATTTAGATCGTTGCTGGGAGGTCTTGGCCGAGCCTATTCAAACCGTCATGCGTCGCTATGGGTTGCCTCAGCCTTACGAGCAACTCAAAGCGCTGACCCGAGGCAAAGGTATTACCCAAGAGGCCTTGCGAGAGTTTATTTCTGGCTTGGCACTGCCGCTTGAGGTCAAAGAGCGCTTGCTGGCAATGACGCCAAGAAACTACATCGGGTTAGCTCAGACGCTTGCTAAAACGGCTTAGCTGCTGTAAAAATCCGGCAAAGAGTCGCTGACTGTGGTGAACTGTGCCCGCCGTCCAAGCCGGTTTGCGTCGAATACGTTTTTTGATACTGTTAACCCTAAGTTTGATCGAGTCGCCATGAAAAGATTGCATGTATTTTTATCGTTCTGTACCGTTGCTTCAGCCTTATTGATGCAGCCTGCGCAGGCGCAGTTTGCCAAGCCAGAAGATGCCGTGAAATACCGGCAGTCAGCGTTAACGTTAATCAGTTCGCACTTTGGTCGTATGCAGTCAACGGTTAAGGGCGCGACGCCTTACGATGCGGCTGCCATCAAAGCAAACGTCGAAATCTTGAAAACGCTTTCAGTCTTGCCCTGGGCCGCCTTCCCGACAGGCAGCCAAGTCAACAGCAGCGCCAAGGCTGAAGTCTGGTCAGACGCGGCTGGGTTTAAGCAAGCGCAGCAAAATTTTGCAGGGGCTATTGTAAAGTTGTCTGAAGTATCGGGCAGCGGCGATCTTGAAAAACTGCGCTCAGCCTTTGGCGATGTCGCGGCTAGCTGCAAAGCATGCCATGACTCGTATCGCGCAAAAAAATAGCGCCCACAGTTTGTCAGCGTCCAGCGCACTTTGCCTGGTGTCGCTCAGCTCTTCAAGAAGGGCACGACAGCATCGAGGTATTTTTCTGGGATCTCGGTGGGGGCGATGTGCGCCGAGGGCACCAGCGTCAATTTAGCGCCCTTGATGCGCTCGACCAGTGCCTGGCCGCGCACCAGTGGCGTTGACAAATCTGACTCACCAACCACCACAAGCGTAGGCGCTTGAATATTAGCCAAGCGCGGGTATAAATCCAAATCACGAATCGCGGCACAGCAGCCTGAATAGCCATGCGCGGCCAGCGATAACGCTGTGTTTCGTATGCGTTTTAATTCGATGGTGTTCTTTGCGACAAAGTCTGGGGTGTAAAAGCGCCCGATTACGCCGTCGATGATGGCAGGCATACCTCCTTGTTTGAGCGCGGCCATGCGGGCATCCCAAATGGTGGCGTCGAACTCTGCGGCCGTGTGACTGAGCACTACGTGACGCAAGCCCATCGGCCTGCGCGCAGCGAGTTCCATCGCGACCATGCCACCTAAAGAGATGCCCCAAAAGTCATAAGAGGTTAAACGCGCGGCAGCAATCACGGCCTGCGCGTCGTCGGTCAGTTGCCCTAACGAGTAATCGCCCTGTGGTGCATCAGAGCCGCCGTGGCCCCGCGAGTCGTAACGTACGATATAAAAATCGCGCATCAGAGCGCCAAGCACAGGATCCCATAACGAAAAATCTGTCCCCAGCGAATTGCTCAACATCAAAGCCGGTAGCGCAGCGTCGCCGTCTGCGCGCCAATAGATACGACAGGATCCGTTTGTCACAACTGGCATGGGGCATTCCTAAAATATAAATATTGCAGGATATTAGCAAAGAGTGCCGTGCTGCGCTCAGTTAAACGTACCTGGCGCGTTTAGGGCAAGGCCGATCAGCCACCACGCGAGTGTGCTCAGTAGCAGCACCAAGACAAGCGCCAGGCCGCGTACCCGCCAGTCATCTTGGGCGGGGTGGCAAACAACAGGCAGTGCATAGCGCGCGACATCGCCGTGAACCATCGGCATCACTAGTTTTTGCCCCTTGAGCGTATAAAACAAAATCGCCGCCAGATGTAAGCCGACCAGGGCATATAAAAAGATCTCGTTAAATTGATGTAAGCCAGTCAGACGCTCAGAGACCGCCTGACTGACACGCGCGGCAAAGGGGCCTTGCGTCAAGATGTCGTCGTTGGCGAAAAGACCCGTGAATCCTTGCCAGCCAACCACGCCTAGCAAACCAAGTACCGACCAAGCGCCTAACGGATTGTGGCCGGCACGTTTATCGGGAGACCGAAAATAGGCAAGCGTGCGCCGGGGAGACACGACGAACTGCGAAAACCGTGCATACCGCGGGCCGATAAAGCCCCAAATGATTCTGAAAACAATCAAGCCCAATGTGGCGATACCCAGTCGTACATGCCAGTCCATCCACGCACCGCCAAGCTTGACCGTTATGACTGCGCCGATCAGGCAAAGCGCGAGGGCAGCGTGAAACAGCCGAGTGGGTAGATCCCAAATTCGCAGGGCAGTTGGCACAGGCGGAGGTGTAGGTAATGGGGTACGCATTGGTGCACGGCTGAGTTTACGCCCTAGTTTACGCATGAATAGGCGTTCACATGGCTCAAGCCTTGCAGGTTAACCGAACGTGCGGTCCAAGGCGCTGCTGCAGTGATTGGCCAAGCGAGTTTGTTTTGCGCTGCAACATCCTTTTGGGTTGCAACTTCAGTGAAATATGTCGTGTATGTGTCATTTACTTTAGGCTACCATCAAGAACGTTAGGTTAATTTTGCTTACACCTTCAACCTAGAAAGCTATTTGCTCATGTCTGCTGTGATCTTCTCTGAGGTCAGTAAAAAATGGGAAACCGCTACGGCGTTGCAGCCCACGACGTTAGCGTTAGCGCGAGGAGAGTTTTCGGTATTGCTCGGCCCCTCGGGTTGTGGCAAGACCACGACCTTACGTTTGATCGCGGGTCTTGAAACCCCCACCTCGGGGCAGATTCATATTTTCGAACGCGACGTCACGCGGCTTGCTTGCGCGCAGCGGGGTGTGTCAATGGTGTTTCAAAACTATGCGCTGTTTCCGCACTTATCGGTGGCCGAAAACATTGTGTTTGGCTTGCGCGTGCGCCGTGTGGCTAAGCCTGAGTTGCAGCAGCGACTCAAGCACGTGCTTGAGCTTTTAAGCCTTGAACCCTACCAAGATCGTAAACCGGGTCAGCTCTCGGGTGGCCAGCAACAACGCGTCGCGCTCGCGCGGGCGCTTGTGGCCGACAGTCAGCTGTGCTTGATGGATGAGCCGCTTTCAAATCTTGATGCTCAGTTGCGTCAAGAGATGCGTCACGAATTGCGCGCCTTGCAACGCAAGCTCGGCTTGTCAGTGGTGTACGTCACGCACGATCAAACTGAGGCGATGAGCATGGCCGATCGCGTCGTCCTGTTAAAAGACGGTCGCGTCGAGCAAGTCGCCACCCCCTTTGAGATCTACCAACAGCCAGCCACTTTATTTGCTGCCCAGTTTATTGGCAGCGCCCGCATGAACGTGCTGAAGCTTGAACAGGGTTGCCTGGCCGGCACCCGCATCGCCGTGACGGCGCCCGAAGGTGCTGTGCATATGGGCTTGCGCCCTGAGGATGTTGAACTTGGTAGCGGCCATCGCTTGGTCGTCGAAAAAACAGAGTTCACGGGGGCGGATTTATTACTGCACGCGCGCGTGGGCGCTCAGGTTCTTGCCGTCCGTGCAGAAGGTAAACACGCCTTAGGCGTGCAAGGTGAAGTGCAACTGAGTTGGAACCCATCGAACTTGCATTGGTTCGATGCACAGGGCTTACGTATCTAAACTAAAGAGGATGAACCATGAAACATATTTTGAGTCGTATCGCGCTAATGACAGCAGGGCTGTGCACAAGCGCAGCGGTGCTAGCTAAAACAGATATTTCTTTTTATTTTCCGGTGGCYGTTGGCGGGCCCATCACAAAAACAATCGACCAGTACGCGGCTGACTTTAATAAAGAAAATGCAGACTACAACGTCGTACCCGTCTATTCGGGCACCTATCAAGAAACCATCGTTAAAGTCCTGACCGCGCACAAGTCGGGCAAACCTCCGACGGCAGCTATTTTGCTGTCAACCGACACCTTTACGCTAGCAGATGAAGACGCAATCTCGCCGATTGATAGCTTTGTTAAAACCGATGCTGATCGCGAATGGCTGAAAAGTTTTTTTCCGGCTTTTATGTTGAACGGTCAGTTTGGCAACAAAACGTGGGGTGTGCCGTTTCAACGCTCAACTGTTGTGCTGTACTGGAACAAAGACGCTTTTAAAGAAGCGGGGCTTGATCCCAATACACCACCAAAAACTTGGGCTGAGACCGTCAGCATGGGTCAAAAGCTTACTARAAAAGATGCGAGTGGCAACGTCACCCAGTGGGGGATTCAAGTCCCCTCAAGTGGCTTTCCGTACTGGTTGTTTCAAGGATTCAGCACTCAAAGTGGTGCGATCCTCGCCAATGCTGAAGGCAATAAGGTTCAGTACGACGATCCTAAAGTGATTCAGGCGTTGACCTACTGGGTCGAGTTGTCTAGAAAACATGGCATTCACCCGCCTGGTGTCGTTGAGTGGGGCACGACGCCACGTGATTTTTTAGAGAAAAAAGCGGCAATGATCTGGACCACTACCGGCAACCTGACCAATATTCGCGCGAACGCTAAGTTTGATTTCGGCGTTGCGATGTTGCCTGCTGGTACACGTGCAGGCTCGCCGACTGGGGGCGGCAACTTTTTTATCTTCAAAAAAGCCACCTCGGCTGAGCAAGAGGGGGCGTATAAGTTTGCAAAGTGGTTAACGCAGCCCGCGCGTGCGGCCCAATGGAGCATCGACACGGGCTATGTGGCCGTGTCACCCACCGCGTACGAGACACCCGCGTTAAAAAAGTACGCGGCTGACTTCCCGCCCGCTCTGGTGGCGCGTGATCAACTGCCGTTTGCTGTGGCTGAACTTTCAACCCATGACAATCAGCGTGTGACGAAGGCGTTGAATGACGGTTTGCAAGCTGCTTTGACAGGCACCAAAACGCCCGAACAAGCCATGAAAGATGCTCAAGCCGAAGCTACGCGTTTGCTGCGGCCGTTTCAGAAGTAAACACTCAGGGCAGGGCGCCAGACCGTGGGTCTGACGCCTTGTCTGTTTGACAAGCCTGCTGCGCTGGGTTCAAGACAACTTATGCAAACGTTGCGCCCTCAGATTTATGCCTACTTGTTGTTATTGCCCGCCTTTATTTTTTTGGTGGGCTTTACCCATTACCCTGCGCTTGCAACCTTGTTCGACAGTTTGATGTCGACGCCACGCGGTGCAAGACCAGCGGTGTTTGTTGGGTTAGATAACTACCAAGGCATGATCGAAGACCCAATCTTTTGGAAGTCATTGGTTAACAATTTTTGGTTTGCATTGGCGACGATTCCGATCTCAATTGCGCTGTCGATCACAATGGCGTTGTGGGTGAACGACAAAATGACTGGCCGGCAGTTTTTACGCATGTCGTTTTTTTTACCAACGGTGTTGCCAATGATTGCGGTGGCCAATATCTGGATTTTCTTTTATACCCCGGGCTACGGCCTGATTAATCAAGTCCTGCAGGCATTTGGTTTTGCTAGTCAAAACTGGCTGGGTGATCCAACACTGGTTTTGGGCTCGGTGACCGTTGTAGCCATCTGGAAAGAGGCCGGATTTTTTATGATTTTTTATTTGGCAGCTTTACAAGGGTTGAGTCCAAGTTACAAAGAAGCGGCTGCGCTCGAAGGTGCAAGCAGTTGGTATTTTTTTAGACGAGTTCAATGGCCTTTGTTGATGCCCACCACCATTTTTGTGTTAGTCAATGCCTTGATTAATGCCTTCAGAATGGTCGATCATATTATCGTGATGACAAAAGGCGGCCCCGACAACGCCTCGTCGCTGTTGCTATTCTATTTGTATGAAGTCGGGTTTAAGTTTTGGGATCAGGGTTACGCCTCGGCCCTGACTGCGGTGTTGTTAGCGCTTTTAGCGTTTGTGGGGTTATTGCAGTTTTTTGTGCTTGATCGTCGCACGCATTACCGATGAGAGCGCCTGACGCGCACGCAGGTTGGCTGTCAACTCTCGGGGCGTGGTTGTTGGCGTTGCTGTGGATCCTGCCCTTGCTCTATGCCTGCTGGGCTGCCTTTCATCCTTCTGAATACGCGACAAAATTAGTATTGACAGCGCCCTTGACGCTCAATAATTTTTCGTTGGCCTGGGATGCGGCACCGTTTGCACGTTATTTTTTCAATACAAGCTTGTTAGTGACGACCATTCTTGTCATGCAGTTACTGTTGTGTACCCTAGCTGCTTACGCCTTTGCACGCTACGAGTTTTGTGGCAAAAACCTGTTGTTTTCTTTGGTACTGATTCAACTCATGATCATGCCTGAGATTTTGATTGTCAGAAACTATCAAACCTTAACCAAGCTTGGGTTGGTTGACACATTGTTCGGGATTGGCTTGCCTTATTTTGCGTCGGCGTTTGCGATATTTTTATTGCGGCAAACGTTTAGAACGATTCCTAAAGAGCTTGTTGAGGCCGCAGAAATGGAAGGTGCCTCGTCTTTGCAGGTGTTACGCCATGTCTATATTCCTTTGGCTAAGCCTACCTATCTGGCCTTTGCGCTAGTGTCCGTGAGTTACCACTGGAACAACTTCTTGTGGCCGTTAGTGGTGAGTAATTCGGTCGGCTCTAGGCCCCTAACGGTTGGCTTGCAGGTGTTTTCGTCTACCGATCAGGGGATTGACTGGTCAATTATCACGGCGGCGACCTTGTTAACCTCTGGCCCACTATTGATCGGCTTTTTAATTTTTCAACGACAATTTGTTCAATCCTTTATGCGAGCGGGTATTAAATGAAAATTGTGACCTATAACGTGCAGTGGTTTAAGGGTCTAGACAATGTCGTAGATATCGCTCGCGTGCTTAATGTTGCCCGTGAGTTGGCAGATTTTGATGCGCTTTGCCTGCAAGAAGTTGCGGTCAATTACTTAAACCTGACGGGTACCAGGCAGCCAAACCAACCTGCGCTTGTTAAACAGTTACTGCCCGGGTTTGAAGTCTTTTTTAGCCCAGCGATTGACGAGCTCTCGCCTTGCGGCACGATGCGCCAGCAGTTTGGTAATTTGATCGCCACCCGCTTGCCGGTCAGGCAGGTGCAGCACACGCCCTTACCGTATCCCAATCCACCGGTGGCGCAACCTACACCCAGCATGCAGCGCATTGCCTTGACTTGCACCGTACAAGCGCCTTGGGGGCCGGTGCGCCTGATCACCAGTCACCTCGAGTATTACAACCAAGTCATGCGCCATGCACAAACGCTTGCGCTGCGCGACTTGCATGTACAAGGCTGTTCGTTGGCGGCGCAACCCTCTAAAACAGAGCAAGGCACGCCTTATCAGCCCAAGCCGTTAACAACCGACACAATTATTTGTGGTGACTTCAACTTTGAGCCACATAGCGAAGAGTATGCCTGCATGATTCAAAGAGGCGCGGAGTGCAATCTTGTGAATAGCTTTGATGTCTTGCACCCTGGCACACCATACCCCTCAACCTTCAGGCTATTTGACCGCAGCTACGGCCCAGAGCCCGTTGGCTGCGACTTCTTTTTTGTCAGTGATTCGCTTTCCCACCGCGTCAAGCGCTTTGAAGTCAATCAAGTCACCCAGGCCTCTGACCATCAGCCGGTCTTGCTTGAGCTGAGTTAAGTTGAAGCTATCGATTTCTCAATGGACATCAAACGCGAGCCCGATCCAAGGGGTGATCGCGTCAAGGTGGTCTTGTCGGGTAAGTTCTTGCCTTACAAGACGTATTAAGGCTTGGTTTTGTTTGAACTCAATGCCAAGGCGACAGGGCTTTCTGTCGCCTTTTTGACTTTTTGGTTATAGTGCAAGGCTTAGAACTTCCGAGGCGATCAGTCTAAACATGCACTTTGGCGACACCATCATGCAGTGGTCTGAGCAACTGGCTCAGTTTAGCGAGCCACACTGGGCCGAGAAGGGCCAGCTGACGGTCACCTATCTAACCGAGGCGCATCTAGCAACCGGTCATACCCTGAGTGCATTGATGCTTGAGGCAGGGTTTGATGAGGTGTCAACCGATGCTGTGGGTAATATCGTGGCGGTCTATCACGGTCAGTCGCACTCTGCGCCACGCTTATTGACAGGCTCGCACTACGACACCGTGCGCAATGGTGGCAAATATGATGGTCGCTTAGGGATTTTGGTGCCTATTGCGGCGGTTCACGACTTAGTGCAACGCAAACAGCGCTTGCCGTTTGGAATCGAAGTGATTGGCTTTGCCGAAGAAGAAGGCCAGCGCTATCGTGCGACCTTTTTGGCCGCCAGCGCGCTGACAGGGACGTTTGACCCAGCGTGGCTTGCGCAAGTCGATTCTGACGGCGTCACGATGCAACAGGCCATGCAGCGAGCTGGTTTGCCGGGCACGCTCGAGGCCATTGCCGCGCTTAAGCGTGACCCAACTAAATATTTRGGGTTTGTTGAAGTGCATATTGAGCAAGGCCCCGTGCTTTGCGAAGGCGCTTTGCCTTTGGGTGTTGTCACCTCAATTAACGCAGGGATCAGAGCCACTTGCAAAACGATTGGTATGGCAGCCCACGCTGGCACAACTCCCATGCTGATGCGACAAGACGCCATGCTTGCGGCGGCGGAAATCAGCTTGATGGCCGAGCAACGCGCCTTAGCTGACGCCGATTCGGTAGCAACCGTTGGTCAGTTTCAGGTGCCAGGCGGATCAATCAATGTTATCCCCGGCGAGTGTTCATTTACCCTAGACATGCGCGCACCGACTGATCAACAGCGCGATGCGCTAGTGAGTGACATCCTCAAGCAAGCCAAGTTAATCGCCGAACGTCGTCAGGTTAAGTTTGAATACACCGAGGTGATGCGTGCGGCAGCCGCCCCTTCTGATCTTGCCTGGCAACAACGCTGGGAGCGCGCGGTAGCCGCTGTCGGCCAACCTGTATTCAAGCTTAATAGCGGCGCAGGGCATGATGCCATGAAGCTTCATACCATCATGCCTCAAGCGATGTTGTTTGTGCGCGGTGGTAATCGCGGAATTAGCCACAACCCACTCGAAATCATTACCGCTGAAGATGCCGAGCTGACGGTGCAAGCGTTTATTGCCTTGCTCGATGATTTGGTCGAGCGTCCCTGATCTAATCCTGACCTCTGAACTCTGAACCGCTCATGACCACTGCAAACTACAACCGCCTTGATCAATGGATCGACGCGCACTTTGATGAACAAGTGTCTTTTTTACAGTCGGTACTTTCAGTGCCTACCGACACGCCGCCTGGTAACAACACCCCGCACGCCTTGCATACGGCAGAGCTACTTAAAAAATATGACATGCAGGCGCAGGCGCACGCGGTGCCTGCAGAGATTGTGCATGCCGCGGGGCTTGAATCTATTACTAACCTCATCGTCAAGCGTCAGTACGGGCAGGGCGGGCGCGTGCTCGCGTTGAATGCGCATGGCGATGTGGTGCCGCCCGGGGACGGTTGGACATACCCCCCTTACGCGGGTGAAATACACGACGGCAAAATTTATGGACGTGCAGCCGCCGTGAGCAAGTGCGATTTTTCAACTTATGTGTTTGCCGTGCGGGCACTTGAGTCGCTAGGCGTGCCGCTCAAAGGGCGCATTGAACTTCAGTTTACCTACGACGAAGAATTTGGCGGCGAACTCGGCCCCGGTTGGTTGCTCAAAAATAAGCTTACGCAACCTGACCTCGCCATTGCTGCAGGCTTTAGTTATCAAATCATCACTGCTCACAACGGTTGCCTGCAGCTTGAAGTCACCGTAAACGGCAAGATGGGCCATGCAGCGGTACCGACCTCTGGGGTCGATGCGTTGCAAGCCGCAGTCAAAATCATGAATGCCTTGTACGCGCTAAACGACACCTACAAGTCGATCACCAGCAAAGTACCTGGCATCAATCACCCGTATTTAAATATCGGTTTAATCAACGGCGGTACCAATACCAACGTCATCCCTGGCAAAGTGGTGCTTAAGCTTGATCGCCGCATGATCCCCGAAGAAGATCCAGCGCAAGTTGAACAAAGCCTGCGTGACACCATTGAAAAAACTTGGCAAGCCCTGCCAGGCATCACAGTACAGACCCGCAGAATTTTGCTTGCACGTGCCCTCAAACCTTTAGCTGGTAGCGACGCCCTAGTAGGCGCCTTACAACAACACGCAAAGGCTATTTTTAACGAAGACGTGCCGGCCTGCGGCACACCTTTGTATGCCGATGCGCGACTCTATTGCGAGGCCGGTATACCCGTAGTGTTGTATGGCGCAGGGCCACGAACAGTTGAAGAGAGTCGCGCTAAACAACCAGATGAGCGCCTAGACCTTGAAGATCTCAGATGCGCAACCAAAGTGATTGCGCGTACCTGTTTAGATTTGATGAGTTAGATATCCAGCGCTCATGACTTAGTCAGGCTTGATGTTTTTTTCACGAATCACGCGTGCCCATTTTTCTGAGTCTTTTTTCAATAATGCTGCAAGTTCTTGCGGCGTTGAACTTGCAGGCAAGGTGCCTGAGTTTAAAAGGCGTTGTTTCACTGACTCAGTTTCAAGCGTGCGTTTGATCGCAGCGCTCAGGCGCTCGATGGTCGCTGGTGGCGTGTCTTTACTAGTGAAGATGGCGTACCAATTGTCTGAATCAACGCCTTCGACACCAATTTCTTTGAACGTTTTGATCTCGGGTAATAAAGGGTGGCGATTTTCAGCAGCCATCGCAATCGGCTTGAGTTTGCCGGCACGAATATTATTAATCAACCCAGGTACGTCCCCAAAAAACGCGTCGACGTGGCCAGCCATCACATCCGTAATCGCTGGTGCAGCGCCTTTATACGGAACATCCACCAGGTTTGCTTTGGTAGCCGCAGCTAACAACGCAGCTGCAAGGTGCGGCACGCTACCCATGCCCGAGTTCGCCATGGTTGTGCGCGTATTTATCGCATTTTCAATAAAGTCTTTCGGGCCTGTTGCAGGATTTTTTGGGCTGACCACTAGCAATTCGTCATTACGCGCGACTAACGAAACGGGTGCCAGATCGCGTTCGGTGTTGTAGGGCAGCTTTGGATAAAGACCAGGATTGATCGCAACTGCCCCGGTGCTGCTAAACCAAATAACGGAGCCATCGGGCGGTGACTTGATGACATATTCGGCGGCGATGATGCCGTTTGCACCAGGCTTGTTTTCAACGATGACTGTTTGATTAAGCTCTTTGCCTAATTGCTCGCTTATGCTACGCGCAACAAAATCAACCGGGCCACCCGGCGGAAATGCCACGATCATGCGCAGTGACTGAGCTTGCGCAACACTGCTGACCGTCGTGAGGGCAATTGCGAAAGCGCCAAGAAGACGACAGATTTTTTTTGAGATAACAGACGCAGTGCGTTGTTGTTTGTATGTTTGATAAGTCATGAAGATCCTTTTCTGATTGACTGCAACGCTCACTGAAACGTTACGTGTACCGCTAACTGCATCGCGCCGACATCCCGCCGTCTACCAAAATCTCCGTGCCCGTCACAAAGCGTGACTCGTCTGACGCCAAGTACACCGCCGCGTTGGCAGTATCGCGCCCATCACCCATAAAAGGCAAGGGGATACGCGATTGGCGCTGTTCAAGCAACTGACTCACGTCGCCGCCTGCGCGCTGACCGGCCAAGCGAAACTCAACCATCGGCGTGTGCAACTGACCCGGGATGATGGTGTTGACCCGAATACCTTTTTTGGCATACTGCATGGCTACCACGCGCGAGAGCTGAATTACGCCGGCTTTCGTGGCGGCGTAGGCGACCTGTGCCGAGCCTGTCCAGCGAATACCCGAGGTTGAGGCGATATTGATAATGCCGCCCGAGCCCTGTGCCTCCATGAGGGGTAGCACATGCTTGCAGGTTAGAAAGACGCTTTTCAGATTGCTATCCACCTGCGAATCCCAAACCTCTTCAGACATTTCAACCGGGCCACCCGCAGCCGAACCACCGACGTTATTGACCAAAATATCAATCCGCCCAAAGCGCTTGATGCAAGCGTTAACCGCTTCAAGGATGCTGTCGGTTTTGGTCACATCGCAAAAGCTCGTTTCGATTTCACTATGTGCGGCTTTGACGTTAGCGATGGTCTCGGTCATGCGCTCGAGTTCACGATCCACGCCATAAATCTTGGCGCCTTCTTCGGCAAAGCGTGTCGCAATCGCCCGACCATTTCCCCAGCCTGGGCCCACAGAGCCCGCGCCCATGATTAAGGCGATTTTTCCTTCAAGACGGTTTGACATGTTCTGATCCTTAGGCTGAAAAGCGATATAAACGCTGTGGGTTGTCGACCATCAATTGATGCAGCACATCAGGCTTGGGCGCAATCGTAGCAAGCGAGCTCACCAGTTCGCCATCATCCGGCACGTGCGTGTGATTAGGATGTGGCCAGTCGCTACCCCAGACACAACGATCGGTATAGTTACGCACCAAATAGTTGGCAAACGGGATGCCCTGCTGATAGGGCGGCTTTGCGTCAATGCGATCAATACCGCTGACCTTAACCATAAAGCCCGGCAGCTCTAACAACCGGCAAAAGTCTTGAAAATGCGGGTGGTCAATCCCCAGATTGGCATCCACCCGACCCATGTGATCCATCACCACTGGTACCGCTGATTGCTTAAGCAAAGGCTTTAAGTCTTTTGCATATTGCGCATGCAATTGAAGCTGCAAGTGCATTCCTAGCGGCTCAAGACGTTTGGTTAACGCGATGATTTGCTCGGGCGTTTCATGCACCTTGTAGCCTGGCATAAAGTGAAACCGCAGGCCTCTAAAACCCACGCTTGCCAAACGCTTCAGTTCGGCGTCGGTGACATCGATTTTGATCAGCGCAATGCCCAGATAGCGCCCCTTGGCGGCCTGCATCGCGTCTTCAACCACGCTGTTGTCGTAACCATGCAAAAGGGTGTTCACAATGACGCAACGATCGATGCCTAGTTTTTTGTGCAAGGCAAAAAGTGTTTCTTTGGGTGCATCCACTGGCGTAAAGCCGCGGGATTCGGCATACGGAAACTTGCTGGCTGGCCCAAAAATATGCACATGCGAGTCAGTGGCACCCGCCGGGAGTTTGATTTTTGCGTCAGACGGGGTGCGTGAAAAGGTCAAAATCGGTTCAGTCATATTGCGTCTCGATTGTTGTGAGGGGCGTTGGCTTGTTTGTGGCTATTTTGACATAGGGCGGGGCTAGCCAAGTGGGGCTAACCAAACTGCGAAGTCAAACAAAAAATGTTAGAATCACGGTCTTTGGCGAATTTGTCCAAAAATGGCGCATTAGCTCAGCCGGTTAGAGCGACGGAATCATAATCCGCAGGTCCCCTGTTCGAATCAGGGATGCGCCACCAGTAAAATCAACGACTTAGCCCAACTCACAAGGTTGGGCTTTTTGTTTTTATTTTTCATGTAGGGGTGGTGTAGGGGCGCTCGGTCTAAATCGACTCTAATACTCAATCGATAGTGCGTTTGAGTGTTGATGAAACATGGTTTGGGTGATGGTGCTTATGCTTGAGTTTTTAGCGAATGTTGTTTAGCCTGCGCTTCAGCCTCAGTCCCCGCTTTGGGCATGAACCCCAAAAGTAGGGTGCACCGTTCGTTCCCCGCCAAAATAAAAATCGGCGTTTTGCCGTTTGCTCTAGCTAAGGTGTTGGCGCCGATTCAAAACTGATCTACTCACACCACCAACTGTCGGGTAAAACGACACCGGATGACCACGTCAAACCACGAGCACGGTAGACCCGCCGAAACCAAACCTGACTCAACAATTTCTGCGCAGTAGGTAAAAATGGGCTACATCCTTGAAGACCCCAAACTTTATTCAAAAGTTCCGGAAAGACAAGAATTGATGCAATGAATCAGTCTGCTTTTACTTGTCGGCACCTAAAAATTGTTTAACTCGTCCTGCCCAAGAAGGATCAGAAAATGGATCGTGCGTTGGTGCATTGCCCACAACAGATGAAAAAGTCTCATAACCTTTGCGTCCTTCACAAGGTACCGCACCTTGCGTGTCTAAAAATGGATCTCTCGTTGAAATCAATTGCAAGTACTTATTTTGATCTGTAGGGGGTTTTGCATTTGGTGGCAAGGGAATACAAGTCATAGAGTGGATCACTACTGCATCAACTGCTTTTTGCATTCTTTGTATGACCATACCACCTTCGCTAAATCCAACAACGTAGATAGTTTTAAAACCATTTTCTTTTAACCAATCAATATGTGCATTTAGTTCGAGTACACGAGCCGGAAGCCTTTTACGTAGATTTGTTCTTACGACAAGCACACCATTTACTTCAATGCATGCAGGCTTTGCATCACCTCGTTTGATAAAGTCAGTTGCAGCGTAGTTAAATCCCAGTCCTAAATAAAACTTCAATAGTGCTCTTTCAGAGGGTGGGTGCTCATAATTGCATCCGTGCAAATAGATTACTGTTGGTTTGCTGCGGTCGGCATCTTTTAAGAACTCCTCGCTGTTGATGCTGAAATTAAAGAAAGAATCTTTGATGAAGTACTTTGTGCGTGTAACTGAAGCCTTAATCATGCTTTCAGATATGTCGTAGTCCTCATTCGTTGGCTTGAAATCTTGAGCTGCAACATTAAATGCTGACAACACGACAATCAACACAGCAAGAATTTTTCGCATTACTTTTCATTGGAATTTGTCATCATTTTTAGCACATTGTTACTCTTTTAACAACTAATAATGTCGTGCAACACGACACTTAAAAGCTACTGCGCGGACATGGATGAAAACACTCTAATTTCGTCCAGCATCTGCTTCACTCTTTTTTCGTTGTAGCAAAACTGATGCGATTTCAAAGTTCCAAGAAAAGCTGATCCATTCACCATGGTTTGACAAGCTCCATCTGTAGTTCGCTTGAAGGCACCACCAATTGATTGGTTAAACGAATGGGTTGCATCTTCCCAATGCAACCATTTGTCTACTGACTTGACAGTGGAATCGGAACAATTGGATACCGGTGTGAGGGTATCTAGTCCACCTGTAATTAACAGCACCTTACTATGGTACGTACCAAGTTTATGATATTCAAAATCAGTTGCAGGAACCGAATGATACTTGGTTACACCAGGCTCTTCGCAAGAAGGATAAAGTGAAACACTAAAGGACTACGCGACCCAAGGGATATCTTGATTTGATTGCGTAGAACTTTCAAATATTAAATTAAAATTAGTGTAAAGTATGTCCATCACACAACGATGATTGAGTGACTTTGCCCGAGGCTTGCGTTGAATATCAATCACTTTCTAACCAGACATCTTTGAACAAAAATGACTACGAAAACGACAAAGAAAATGATCGGTGTGCTACTGATGATATTTTTCCCTTACGCTGCGTCAATGGAGATCTCGGTGACGGGCACAACGGTTTATATGTCAGGGCCAGTTGTAGGGGGTGAGTGCGATAAGCTCAAGCAAATTATCGGTACGAGCCAAATCAATCTCGTTGTGCTGAGCAACTCGAATGGTGGTAACGCAAATACCGGTTACTGCATTGGTGAGACCATTCGAAAACACAAAATTTCAACAAGCATTGAAGGGTTTTGCTTGTCGTCATGCTCTCGGATGTGGCTCGGCGGCATCACGCGAAAACTTGAAGGTGACGATTCGACCGTGGGCTTACATGGCAATTATAAAAATAGTGGGCATCTGATCGACGAGAGTACGACCCGCTTGCGCGCTTGGATCCCACGCTTTGCGCCCGGCGTCGATGTCGAACTGATGAACCGTTGGACTGAGTTGTTTTATAACAAGCAGATGATGTACTTTTATAACAAACGAGCAGCGTTGTGTATGAATGGTAGAACCGACTGCTCAAATATTCACGGCAAAAATGTGTTTAATGCCGGTTTAGCCACTCAGTAGACACGACTATATTATTGACTTGCGTGCGCGTCTGGCTACGCCACTTAGGTCGCAGCCATCGCGCAGCTGACCGCGCAGGGAGGCCCCCTGCAGAAGAATAGGCTTATTCGTCACCGACTGTTCAGGTGCCTGCGTGACATTGAAGCCGAGCGCCGGTAAAACGTCGTCGCCGTTTGCTACCCATCGCACCACGGTATGGCTGTTCGTGGCCTGAGCATATCGAGAAAACGTGCGCATTGAGGGCATCATGCGGCCGCTCTCGAGTCTTGCGACGGTCGATTGAGTTGTGCTCATGCGCTGCGCTAATCCGGCTTGTGTCATTCCCGCTCGCACACGCGCTGCAATCAGTTCGCGCGCGATGGCAAACTCAGGTGCTTGCATGGAGTACTCGGCACTGACCTCGGCATTCTTCAATATGTGAGCTTTAACATCTTTGAGGCTATTCATTATTCATTCTCCTTAGTCGCTCTGAATCGCTACTGTTTTTGGCACGAAGCGCTAAAGTTGGGTGTAATGGTGGTAAATTTTCTCCAATCATATCAATAACAACAAGCCAAAATGAATCCAAACCAAACAGAGAGCCATGGCAGCGTACCCGCCCAAAAACTAGACGTGATCATTATCGGGGCCGGCCTAGGCGGCATGTATCAACTGTTTCGTGTGCGAGAGCTTGGCATGTCGGTGCGCGTGATTGAGGCTGGCAGCGATGTGGGAGGCACCTGGTATTGGAATCGTTACCCCGGCGCGCGGTTTGATTCTGAAAGCTATAGCTACGGCTATTCTTTTTCGAAAGAATTGCTCCAAGAATGGGACTGGACTGAGCATTTCGCCCCGCAACCCGAAACTCTGCGCTACGCCGGCTTTGTTGCTGACAAATTCAACTTGCGCCAAGACATTCTTTTTAATCGAAAACTGGTCCGTGCCGAATGGAACGAAGCATCAAGAGATTGGCATTTAACCTTAAATACCGGTGAGCGACTGGTTGCGCAGTTTCTCATCACCGCGATTGGGCCGCTGTCTGTGCCGACCTTGCCAAATATTGCAGGCATCGAAGACTATACCGGCATCGCTTGCCATACAGCAAACTGGCCGAACGAACCCGTCAGCTTTGCAGGAAAACGCGTAGCGGTGTTAGGAACCGGCGCGACGGGTATTCAAACCATTCAAGAGGTTGCCAAAACGGTCGGGCAGCTTACCGTTTTTCAACGCACAGCAAACTGGAGTGCGCCCCTACACAACGGTCTCATTACCTCCGAGCAGCAAACCACGATTAAGGCTTCCTATCCGGATATCTTCAAACGTTGTCACGAAAATGTTTCTGGCTTTCTCCACAACCCTGATCCACGTCGGGGTGTCGATGTGCCAGAGCAAGAACGCAAGGAGCTCTGGGAAAAACTCTACAAAGAACGCGGTTTTTCTGTTTCAGTTGGAAATTTTCGCGATCTTTTGACGGATCCTCAAACGAATGCCTGGATGTCAGAGTTCATTGCTGACAAAATTCGTCAGCGGGTCAAAGACCCTGTCACCGCCGAAAGACTCATCCCTAAAAACCACGGTTTCGGAACGCGCCGTCTGCCTCTGGAGAGTGGCTATTTCGAGGCTTATAACCAACCCAATGTTGAATTGGTTGATCTGCGCGAGACCCCAATCGAGCGAATCACATCGGCTGGGATCAAAACGACAGAGCGTGATTTTGAGTTTGACATGATCATCTACGCGACAGGTTTCGATGCACTGACTGGCGCTTACGATCAGATCGACCTGCGTGGCATAGGAGGCCAGTCGCTTAAGGATCAATGGGCCGCCGGCGCCAAAACCTTTCACGGCTTTCAAAACGCGGGGTTTCCGAATTTGCTGATGATACTGGGGCCAATGGGTGCCTTGGGCAATATTCCCCGCATCCTCGAATACAACGTCGAGTGGGTCTCGCAACTACTCGCTTACATGCAAACAAAAAAGCTCTCGCGCGTAGAAGCTAGTTCTGAAAGCGTTGAGGCATGGATGGACGTCGTCAAAGCCGCGTCGGTTGGTCTCTTGGCTAATGACGTCGACTCGTGGATGACCGGTGTGAATAAGAACGTCGAGGGCAAGTCGGTGCGTGTGCTCGCACGTTACAGCGGCTCAGGCCCAGACTTTCGCGCTCGCTGTGATGCCGTGGCAGCGGGTGGTTATGCCGAACTCGACATCACGTAGTCTAAGCCTTTATCGTGCTTATTATGGATAACCCTATCAGCAATTATCAGCTTCGGTATTACGATTAGGTTATTGATTCAGATCAATCGTAAATCAGGCTCATACCTATTTAAATCAATGTGCTTGGATTTATGCGAAGTGTTGTAACGGCATAAGGTTCGTTCGTTTTCCAACTATCAGGAGACACACTCATGGCTTCAAACGTAAAATTTTCTCGTCGGCGTCTTATAGCAGGAGCAGCTTCTGCGTCAGCACTGTCGATTGCCTCACCCTTTATCAGAACTGCGCACGCCGCTGGCAGCTTGTCGATTGGCTTTTGGGATCATTGGGTTCCGGGAGCTAATGATTCCCTCACCAAGCTTTGTAAGGAGTGGGGAGAAAAAGAAAAGGTGGAGGTCAAAATTGATTACATCACCTCGCAGGGTAGCAAACTGCAACTCACAGCGGTGGCAGAGGCACAAGCCAAATCCGGACACGACATTCTTCAATTTATAAGTTGGGATGCACCTAATCAGGCCAAAAACCTAGTGCCGGTCGATGACATTGTGAATGCAGCAATGCAGAAGAACGGTAAAGCGACTGACGTCGTTGAGTATCTTGGAAAGGTCAATGGATCTTGGATTGGCGTACCCGCCACCAATGGTAGCCAAGTCAAGGGGCCTTGCGGACGCATGGACCTTTTGTTAAAACATGCCAATCTAGATATTGTCAAAATGTATCCTGGGGTCAATGGAAAACCAGACAAGGCCTTGCAAGATCAATGGACCTGGGACGCTTTCTTGTCGGCCGCTGAAAAATGTTACAAAGGTGGTAATCCTTTTGGCTTGGGACTTGGCCAGACAACGGACTCGGTGGATTGGGTTGGCGCACTCTTTGCGGCCTATGGTGCAACCTTGGTCGATGCTAAAGGCAACATCACAGTGAACTCTGATGCAACCAAGCAGGTGCTCGGGTATATGCAGCGCTTGGTGAAAGTGATTCCAGCTGACGTCTTTGCTTGGGATGATGCCTCGAATAATAAGTACCTGATTTCGGGACAAGGCTCGCTGATCATGAACCCGCCTAGCGCTTGGGCAGTCGCTGTTAGGGATAATTTAAAAGTTGCAGAACAGTGCTGGACGTTTCCATCACCCAAGGGACCAAAGGGTCGCTTTGCCCCTGGGTTGCCTTTTTTTTGGGGGACATGGAAGTGGTCGAAAAATATCTCTGCTGCGAAAAGCTTGCTCACGCATTTGTCTGACAGAGCCAGCATCGAGAAAATGGTGATTGGCAGTGGTGGCTATGACATTCCTGGTTACTCTAATCTTCGTGACTTCAAAACCTGGGCTGAAGTCGGGCCTCCTGTCGGTGTTTCCTACAACTATCCACCACGTGGCGAAGAGATTGTCTCTATTGCAGCGGCACCAGCACCTGTCGCGATTGCACAGCAAATTTATACTCAGGCAACCATGACCAAGATGATTGCTAAGTGCACACAAGGTGGTGACTCGGTGGCGAAGGCAATTGGTTGGGCGTCATCTGAACTTGAAGGTTTCATGCGAACCTAAGTTCTAAGTCGAGGTGTCATATTGCTGGGACATGGTTGTGCGCTTGTATGCGCACGCCATGTTTCACTAATCCGACTGAGAGTCATTCTGGAAAATTTCAATGGAAAATGACGTGAGGGGTTTGCAGAGTCCTGCAGCAAGAAGGCCTATGCCCGTGAAGGTTTTTCTACGGCGCAAGTCGACGGTGGCATTTTTCCTGGCCTTACCCTTGATCGTGCTGGTCGCGTCACTTGTGGTTTACCCAGCGTTGTTTTCTATGTATTTGGCGACTTTAAATAAATCGATGGAACGATTTGTTGGTCTGGGAAATTTCGAATTTTTGTTTAACCGTAATACGTTTTGGATGGTCGTCAAGCAGTCTTGTCTTTTTGCTGTGACGGCCGTGATCTTCAAAGCGGCCATTGGTTTTATGCTGGCACATTTTGTTCATACGATTCCCGCCAAAGGCCAACGCAAATGGCGTGGCATGCTGTTAATCCCCTGGGTGATTCCGCCAGCCATGAGCACTTTAGGCTGGTTCTGGTTGTTCGACCCAACCTACAGCGCACTGAATTGGATTTTTGTTCGTATCGGTATGGGTCCAGTGAATTGGCTTGGAGATCCTTTCTGGGCGCGGTTTTCTGTCATTCTGGTCAATGTTTGGTATGGTGCACCTTTCTTTTTGATTATGTATTTGGCGGCCCTGAAGTCGGTTCCCGAACAATTGTTTGAAGCCGCATCGATTGATGGCGCAAACTGGTGGCAAAAAATTTGGTACATCACGCTACCGATGATGAGAAATATTATTTCGATCACGGTCTTGTTTTCTCTGATCGTAACTTTCTCTAATTTTGATATTGTGCGGATTCTGACCTCTGGCGGCCCAGTAGACCAAACGCATGTCTTTGCGACTTGGGCCTTCAATCTTGGCATACAAGGTAACGACATCCCGCTAGGCGCGAGTGTCTCGCTGTTTATGCTGCCAATATTAGGGATCGCTGCGATATTCATTTTGCGTGGTGTTAACAAGCGTGGAAACGAGGCCTGATCGTGTCACAACATTCAAACGCAGCGAAGAGCAGTGTGGCACCCGTCCAGCGCAGCATGCAGCGCAGTAGACGTTGGGCGTTACTCTGGTCGTACTTTTTTCTCGTCCTTTTCGCAATATTCTTTTTGATGCCTCCGATATACATGCTGATTACTTCACTGAAAGACAGTGGTGAAATTTCAGCAGTGACAAATCCCTGGTGGGTCAATCGCCCAACTTTTGATAATTACGTGGCACTGTTTCGCTCAAGTGACTATCTGACTTTTTTCAGAAACTCGAGCGTGATTGCTGTGATTGTCGTGATCGTGACGATGTTGATCAGTATTCCGGCTGCGTTCTCATTGTCGAGGATGAAGTTTTGGGGCTCGACCACGCTGGCCACCGGCGTCTTTCTGACCTATCTCGTGCCTGACACTCTGCTGTTTATTCCGTTGTTTAAGATCTTTGCCTTTCTCAATCAAACGATGGGTATTGAACTGATTAATCACTGGTGGGCATTGATCATTATTTATCCGACGCTAACCGTACCTTTTGCGACCTGGATTTTGATTGCGTATTTCGCTTCGATTCCCAAAGAGCTAGACGAAGCAGCTTTGATTGATGGGGCCGGATACTTCCAGATGCTGACCAAGATCTTTATTCCGGTTGCGATTCCGGGGATCATCGCTGCCATGATCTTTGCCTTCACAGTGGCTTGGTCTCAATTCCTGTATCCGTTGGCGTTCACGACGTCAACTGACCAGTTGGTGTTGCCGGTGGGGATCGTGACCACACTGATTAAGGGCGATGTGTATAACTGGGGGCAGATTATGGCGGGTGCCTTGTTAGGAGCTGCGCCGCCTTTGGTGATCTACGCTTTCCTGATGGACTATTACATTGCCGGGCTTACGGCAGGTGCTACAAAAGGATAATCAAATGGCTCAGGTCAAGTTACATCAGCTTGTAAAAAACTATGACGACACGCCGGCGGTTCGCGGTATTGATTTAGAGATTGCCGATAAAGAGTTTTTAGTCTTAGTCGGACCCTCGGGTTGCGGCAAAAGTACGACCCTTCGTATGATTGCTGGGTTAGAGGAGATTACGAGTGGCGACATTTTGATCGGCGATCACGTGGTGAATGATGTGCCGCCCAAAGATCGAGACATTGCGATGGTCTTTCAGAACTATGCGCTATACCCTCATATGACAGTCTTTGAGAATATGTCTTTTGGCTTACGTCTAAAAAAAGTACCTAAGCCTCAGATAGCAGAGCGCGTAAACGCAGCAGCCAAGATTTTGGATATTTCTGAGCTATTACAGCGCAAACCCAAACAACTTTCTGGTGGACAACGTCAACGTGTTGCGATGGGGCGAGCCATTGTCAGAGACCCCAAAGTTTTTTTATTTGATGAACCCTTATCGAATTTAGACGCCAAACTGCGGGTGCAGATGCGCACCGAGATTAAACGCGTGCATCAAAAAGTTCAGACGACGACGGTGTATGTCACGCATGATCAGGTCGAGGCGATGACGCTGGCCGACAGAGTCGTGGTCATGAATGCCGGACGAATTGAGCAAGTGGGTACTCCGCAAGAGCTTTATCATTTTCCAGCGACTAAATTTGTAGCAGGTTTTATCGGTTCGCCTTCGATGAACTTCATACCCTGTCAGCTTGAAGAACGCTCGGATGAGTTGACGGTTCGGCTGAACGATCATATTGCCTTTCCGGTTCCTCACGAGAAGGCAGCGCGCTATCGCGACTATTTGAGCAGCACGTCTTTACTGTTTGGGCTGCGACCTGAACACATCATGGAACAACGCCCGCACCGTGAGCCTGGGCACCATAACTTTGAAGTCGTGCTAGAGGTCACAGAGCCTATGGGGATGGAGACCATGGTTTATTTTCTGCTTCAAGGTATTGAAGTGTGCGGCAGAGTGAACCCTCTTGCTGGTGCCCAAGCGGGGCAAGCAATCACCCTAGTCGCAGATCTTACGAATATGCATTTGATAGACGAGGCGTCTGGTAAGGTGCTTTGATAATCGATGCAATGAGGCTCTGCTTGTCTGAGTGCTAGGCTAGGCTAGGAACGGACAGGCTCCGTTTGTAGATGTAGAGGTCAATCACGCTGGGAAATATAAGGTATTGACTGCAGAACTGGGTCAACAACTCACATTAGCTGTTCAATCTGACACTCATATTGTCGAAATTAAAGAGAAGCTCAGTGATCGGCATATGAGTCACGACATAGCAGACGTCTCCTCGAAATTCAAAGGACGATATCTTGACCTCAAACCATTTTTTTTCTTTTTCGGTATAGCAAGGATATTTAGCGCCAAAGCTCTTCGTATTGTCTTGCACGACAGCACGAATGAATTGTGCGATCTTAACCGCTGAGTCAGAATTTTTTGCATTGTCACACGTTGCAAGATAATTGATTCCCTCGCAAGCTAATTCGCAGTGCTTCAGTTTTTGGTCGTTTTTGGCTGAGGCTCGCCACGCAGTATTCACCAAAATAATAACGCCCTCTTTATCTAGAATACAAGTCAGAGGTGATACGAAATTTATCGCAGCTTGTCCTAACCTTTCTTGCTTTTGAAGCAAATAGGATTCTAGATGACGGGTATCTTGAGCATTTTGATGAAGAGTGATTGGTGGTGAGTCATCGGGTATGTGCATGGCAAAAATAAAATTGGCGTCGAGCTCAAGCCAATTAATTAATAATCTTAAGCGCATGGGGTTTGGAAGCGTCTCCCCAATAATCCACTGTCTCGCAGTTTCGCGGTTGATGGGCGCGAGCGGAGTATTACGAAAATTAAATTCAATCGTAAATTTCTCTGCTGGCGGAATTCGCCCAAACCGATTGATTAAGCCTGCTTTAAAGGAAAGATTAAAGCGATCAACGAGATACTGACTCATAGTTGCTTCTCGCAATTATTACTGCTGCGGCCTCACAAGTTACGGTGCCGCGGTCATGCGCCTAAGCGGCAAGTTCATAGTATCTAACTGATCACTGTACATGGAAAACTCGTAGTAACCAACATTTGGTTACTTGCTGAGGAATAATTGCCAAGTTAGACGTGGCATACGTGAGTGTCATTTGACGTAATCTAGTGCAAAGACATTTTGCTGCGCCAGTTAATCCGTATGGAACCCAAACAAAGTTCAATGCCTCAGATTCCCAGTGACACCACTTTTATCTGTTTCGACGGTGAGCTTGAAAAGCCCCGTTCTTTTTATTCATCCAGCCCTTGACGAGGCGCGAGCCGGGTTCAAACACCGACATAGTCGGCTTATTCGTCGACTTTTATTTGAGTCAAAGTTAAAACTTCAGCCGTAAATTTTTTTTCTTTTTCTATCAAGGCACGCATCTGTTCAGGTGTGCTTATCAAGGGGATGGCGCCCCGCTCAATCAGTTTATCCACAAAAACTTTGTCTTGAAGTAAGGTTGCCAAGGCTGCATTGAATTTCATGATCACTGCAGTGGGGGTATTTTTCGGTGCAAAGTATCCATACCAGGCACCGACTGACATCTTTTCGTAGCCCAACTCTTTAAACGTTGGTACCTCAGGTAGGCTAGGTAAGCGGGCGCTACTCGTGACGGCAAGCATCCGTATTTTTTGGGCCTGAATATTGCCACGCACAGTGATTAAGGCCGGAAACGTAAACAATACTTGTCCGGCCATGACATCGGTGACTGCCGGCGCGGCACCCTTGTAAGGCACGTGCACAAGCGAGGAGTTGGTCAACTTGTTGTAAGCCTCGCCCATCATGTGAGCTTGACTGCCTAGCCCGTAAGACCCATAAGCAAGATTGCCCTTGTGAGTCGTGGTGTATTCGACGAGTTCTTTGAAGGTTTTAACCGGCAGGCTATCGGCAACAACGATGCCAAGTGCGACCTCGTTGAGCGTACCCACTGAGACAAGATCTTCGGCCTTATAGGTTAGATTTTTGTAGAGCAAAGGATTTGCGACTGCAGTAGAGTCTGTTGTGAACAGTAAGGTGTACCCGTCAGGCTTGGCTCTTGCCATCGCCTGCGCCCCAATGGCCGAATTTGCACCCGCCATATTTTCAATAAGCAACTGCGCACCCAAAATCTTCTCAAGTTCTGGAGCAGAAAGACGTGCAAAGGAATCAGCTCCGCCACCTGGAGCATAGGGCACGATGATTTTAATCGCCCTCGAGGGGTAGGTATCAGCAAGGGCAGGGCTGCCAAACGCAAGCGCGCTCGCGATCGTTACAAGTGAAATTAAAATTCGGTAGGAGTGTTTCATTTTTTGTGTCTCGATTGATCTTAGCGGATACCAATTGTTTATTTTGATCTAGTTATAGCCTAATTGCTTGCGAGCGACACCATGCAGTTGGGATATCCTCGAGTGCTGCAGCGCAATATTTTCAGCCTAAAGCGCAAAAGATTGCCTCATTTTGCAGATGCTGAGCTAGCGAAGGCGAAGCATTCTGATTTGTCACTTCTATGGGGTACTCTTAAACACGTTTACGGCGAAACTACGTTTTATTTATGCCGACCTGTCAAATATTCCAAGGATTTCTGATCGATGCAAACCACAATCTATGCTGACGGTATCGCTAACATCACTATGCTTGAGGGCGTTGTACGTTTTGATCTGATTAATATGACGCGAACTGACAAAGACACGCGAACGATCAAGGCGGTGAGCTCGGTAGCAATGTCAGTGCCGGCGCTCTTGCGTAGCTACACCGAACTGTCTGGCGTATTAAATAAGTTAGTCGAGCAGGGCATAGTCAAAAAGGCTGAGGCACCGACCTTAACGCCAACCAACACTCAGACTGCCACGGCTTCAGAGGCGGCGGTCAAAGAGCCCCTTCGGTTAAGCGAAACACAACAAAAAACGTAGCGTCAAGGCTTGTCAAAGATCGTTCATTCGGGCTTTGAAGGATTTCTTGTCTCGTCTGGTAAATTGTGACCTGTCTTTTTTTACCCCAGTTTCAAGCCCCTTGAGTAAGATGCATGACAGATAACTTTCAATGTCATTAATATGATTTTATTTTTGATGCGTGGTCTCCTGTTACGGTTCGTGATACTGGCCGGTGCCTTGACGTTGCTTGCCTCTTGCACAACGTCGACGCTTGCGCCGCGAGGCCAGGTAGATAAAGGCTTGACGCCACAACAGGTCGACGCCTACGTTGGCAACAAAGCTTCAAAACCCTACACAAGACGAACCTCTGCTGACCTGCTTGGCACACCGGCGCAATCGTTAATTCGCTATGTCACTGCTGAGACGAATATTCTAGAGTTTAAGAATCCAGCACTAGGCCAAGAGCTCG
Source organism: Alcaligenaceae bacterium (assembly GCA_002737415.1). Classification (GTDB taxonomy): domain Bacteria; phylum Pseudomonadota; class Gammaproteobacteria; order Burkholderiales; family Burkholderiaceae_B; genus Zwartia. The sequence continues at coordinate 32,843 of NSIQ01000030.1, forward strand.
AAAATAAATGGGGTAAGGCAAAAACTGAAGGGTTTGCGATCGCGCATTTTGGTGACTCGCTCGTGCACGGAGGCTTTGCGGCCGAGATGGCGCGAGGCCGACTGCAAACTTTACGTGGTAGTGCGGGCCGAGGCATGACGTTTCCGTATTCGCTTGCTAACATCTATTCGCAAAACGATTTTCAATCGACCTTTACCGGAGAATGGACAAGCGCTAACAGCGCGCAACCATCGCCACGCTTACCGCTCGGCGTTTCGGGCTTTGCCGCCAGAACGAGCGATACCAGCGCTTCGTTTAGTTTGAATTTTTATACTGCTCCCGAACTCGGTAAAAAACGCGTCAAATTGTTTTATTCAACAAATTCAGCAAGCTATACGTTGCGTATTCAGTCGGCTAATTTTTTGCACCAAGTTAACCTGCCTAATGATGGTGCACTGCCGCGTACGCAAATGCTTGAGTTGAGTTTTCCTGAGATGTCAGACACCTTGCGCTTTGAGCTGACTAGCCTTGGGTCAAACAGCGGCAGATTCTTTGAAGTGCACGGCATCAGCATCGAAAACACAACGCCAGGCGTGCTGTACCACAGCCTTGGGGTCGGCAGCGCAAACTATGGCGCCTTGCTTGGACAAACTTATTTTGAAGAACAATCTGCCCAGCTTGCGCCTGCTCTGATTGTTCTTGACTGGGGAACCAACGATATTTTTTCTAAAAATAGTATCCCTCCTGAGCTTGAAAAAAATATGGTGCAAACAATTAAAAAGGTGCGGGCGCAGCATCCAAAAGCGCTGATTGTTTTAACCTCTGCGCAGGATATGACGTCCCGCAGGCGCAACATCACCGCGACGTGGGATTTTGCAATACTTGCGCGTCGACTCGCCTTTGAAAATGATTGTTTGTTTTATGATTGGTATCGAATTGCAGGAGGCCGCGCATCGATGGCGACCTGGGTGGCGTATGGTTTAACAGGGCCAGACCATATTCACTTGACCGGGCTCGGCTATGCGGTCAAAGGTGAGCTTTTTGCTCAAGCCATTTTGAATATGCTTGAGCGCGTAAAAAGCGACCCAACGCTCAAAAACATTGAAATAAAAACGACTGTGGCGACACAACCGCACTCAGTTGTCGGCTGGTTAAAAGAAGTGTCAGCGGTACCGCGCAAGGGTCTGTTCGACAAACGGCCTTGAAAAGCTCGGTATTAAAGATTATTAACCTCGCCTCGCTAGGTATCGGTAGTACCGCACACCTTCCTTTACTGTACGCCAAGAAATTACGTGTGTTAGCTGTCACAGGTTCAACTCGCTGGGAAGCCATGCCAGCTATTCCTACTGCGGCCGAAACTGGCTTGAAGGATTTTTAGGTTTCATCGCAATTGGATTTTATGGCGCCTACAAATACGCCGCCGTAAGTCTTAGAGCTGTTCTCTAACGAGATCAGTGCGATCGCTCGCACGGAACAATTTAAAGAATTTTGTATAAAAAAATCATGACTGTTGAAGTGTTGGGAAATAAAGATTTGCATCTAGAAATGGTACGCGAGAGTGCACGCTGGAAGCGCATTGTGGCCTTGTCGCGCGGCGCCTAGCGTGCACTCATTTAGTCGATATGTCTTCAGTCGTGGAGGCTCCAAATTAGGGCTGAAACAAGATGCCTGCGAACTTACACCTACCCATTGGCGTCAGCGAGAGTAGGGGTGGGTTTTCAACCAATGATTTGCGATATCTATTCTGCGTGTCACCCAGACATCTTTCCGTGTACTGATGTAGTCAAGTAAGCGTTTTAAACCAGCTGACCGAGCGGGGTGGCCAATCAGTCGCATATGCAACCCGACAGACATCATTTTGGGCTGAGTTTTTCCCTCTTCGTAAAGAGTATCAAAAGCGTCTTTAACAAAGTTAAACCAGTCGTCAGCGGTTCCAACTGTGCCAGCATACTTACCATCGTTGTTCGTTAATGAATAAGGAATAACAAGGTGAGGCTTACCCTCTACTGTTTGCCAAAAAGGTAGTTCGTCAGCATAAGAGTCAGAATCGTATAAGAAACCACCCTCCTCGGCAATAAGTCTGCGCGTATTCACACTTGGGCCGTATCGACAGTACCAACCCAGCGGTCTTGCACCAATTGTTTTTTTCAACGACTCAATTGCTAATTTAATATGTTCTCTCTCTTGTTCTTCAGTGAGTTCATAGTGCTTAATCCATCGCCAGCCGTGACAACAGACGTCGTAACCCATTTGGCGAATTTTTTCTGCTGCCAAGGGGTTTCGCTCGATGGCAAGTGCACACCCGAAAATAGTTAAGGGTAGATTACGCTCTTCAAAAAGTTTTACCAAACGCCAAAACCCAACACGGCTGCCGTATTCAAACATTCCCTCTGCTGCGAGGTCACGGCCTGCTCCGGCTTGGTTTAGCCCGTGGGCCTCCGTTAAACCGGTCTCCGAAAATGTTTCTCCATCTTGAATAGAGGGCTCGGAGCCTTCTTCATAATTCATTACAAAGTTCACCGCAAGCCGCGCTCCATCCGGCCACTTTGGGTCGGGCGGATTGTTTGCATAGCCAATCAAATCACGAGAGGGTTGCCATTTCATCTTAAGTTTCCTGAGAGGAGGGGTATCGGTCTAATGTGAATTAAAATTTGTGAACAACAAAAGGCGCAACAGGTACAAACTCTTCATCACCTGAGGTGTTATCACGCCACATTAAGACATTAAATTTTGCAGGCTCTTCGAACACCGTTAGTCCGTGATGCCAAGTATTTGGCTTGTAAGTTACACCTTGATCACCGTTGGCTAGAAATGCCTGTATAAGATTTAAGTCTGGTTTACCGTCTTTAGCGTGTGGTGCCACAACAATTAGCCAAGATTTTACGTGCGCAGGCAGGAAAGACTGCGATGAAAACTCATGCCGTTCTAGCAGCTTGACCTCGATAGGTAAGTCGTTGGTTGGCTCTTTGAATATCGTTGATAATGAAACGCTTGCTTGAGGTCGTAAGTTGGCTAAGGAATCTTGAAAATAAGTCCTACCTGCTGCCGTTGGCATTTCAATGACGTCGCCAAATGGGGCAAAGTCTTTAGCGTTTAACGGTTTGCTTTTTATGGTTTGCATAGAATGATCCAAGTTTGTTAAAAGATGTGTGGCGCTAGCCTTTAATTCGTTGACTTAAATCGGTCAAGCGTTCCATTAGTAACATAAGAAACAGTACCGAAACGATTAGAACTCCTGAGACCGCAGCGACCCTAACATCGAGCGTTGATTCCATCATCCCCCACAGTCGAATCGGTAACATATCGCTCTTTGGTCCTGATAAGAACAGAGAAACTGGCACATTATCGACTGATGCCATGAAGGCCATAAACGTACCGGCCGCCATGCCAGGAAAAATAACGGGTAAAGTGATGCGCCTAAAGGTGTAAAGCTTTGTCGCGCCAAGGCTGGCCGAGCACTCAATGAGCGATTGATCGAGTTGGGTCAAACTCGCAAGGGTTGTTCGTAAGACAAAAGGTACCACCATGATTGAGTGGCCAATAATAATTAAAGTCAACGAGGGTCTTAAACCGAGCAACGAGAAATACATCAATGCGGCCAAACCAAAAGCGATTCCGGGCAAAATTAAAGGAGACATAAACAGTGCATCTGCCGCTCTTGACCAGTTAGAGCGTGTTGATGCTATACCGAGGGCAGCGCAGGTTCCAAAAAGTGCTGCTGCACCCGCAGCCCAACACGCCGCCTCTAGAGTGTTAGACGCAGCTCTGTGAATTTGTCTTGACTCAGTTGGATCGAAGAGTTTTTCGTACCAAATAAACGATAGACCCTGTGGCGGAAATTTTAATGACTGAGAGTCTGTTAGCGAGGTGATTAGGACAACGATAACTGGTCCAAGTAGTATAAAAATAGCTAATCCAGCCAGCCCGTAAATAACAAACCAGTGCGAAATATCGCTCGCTGAGTGCCGTCTAGACATTAAGATACCTCATACCTCTGCGGCCAAGCAAATTTAATAAAACAATACAACTCATCACTGACAATAACAACGTGACGGCAGCAACTGCGGCTAACGGCCAGTTGTAGACGACCAACGATTGCTGCCAAACGATGAGCGGTAAATACACTAAGCGGTTACCGCCAATAACGGATTGAGAAATAAACGCCGTTGTGGCGCTGGCAAAAACTAAAGTGCACCCCGCGATCAAACCTGGCAGACTTAAGGGGACTGTCACTTTAAAAAATGTTCTCCAACGGGAGGCGCCTAGCGCAGACGATGCATCGTGCACGCTCTGATCTGTGCGAGACATTACACTGATTAGTGGCAGCACCATTAAAGGTAGCTCAATTTGCGTCAACGAGATAATCAGTCCAACCTCGGTCTGCAGCAGTCTCAAAGGCGTCGTGCTTAGTCCTAGGCTTAGCAAAGTTTGATTAATTACACCCTCCTTTCCAAGAATTACGATCCAAGCAAAAGTGCGTACGACTACCGAAAGTAACATCGGCATAATAATTAGCATAATCAAAATTTTTTGTGTTCGGACGCTTGCGTTCGTATAAACGACCGCAAGGGGATAACCGATCAATAGCGTCGCACATACGGTTAACACACCAAGCTTTAGTGTATTTCCTGTCACGATCCAGTAGAACGGATCCTTGACAAAGCCCACCCAGGTTTTGAAGCCAACCTGGGTGATCTTTTCGTCTGCAAAGCCGCTGACTGCAAAAAGTATAAGCAATGGTGTTACAAAAAATGCAAGAAATACAAAGGCTAGAGGCAGAGTTAAATGCCATCCTTGAAGTCGCATGGAAAGCGAAGCGATCAAGAAACTTCCTTGTTGAACCGTGTGATCCATTCTGCCCTTAATGGATTGATCTGGCTCCAGTCGTGTTGAATCATCTTCTTCATTTCGCTTAGATTCTTGACCGGCAGTGAAGAATCCAGTGCTACCGCTGTATTAACCGGTGCCATAAAATAGGGTGGCTTCATTAATTGGGACTGGACGTCTGTACTTAGAACGGTGTCGATATATTTATACGCATTTGATATATCCTCCGATCCTTTCGCAATATGCATCGTGGTAAAGAAAGTGGAAATACCGCTCTCAGGCGCAACGAACTCAATATCAACGCCACGCGACTTTAGGATGCCGACGGTTTGAGTGTTGGTGTACATCACGTCACACTGGCCCTGTTGAAACAAACCTGGCATCGCAGCGGGTGCGCCGATGACAGCTACTTTTTTTAGAACTTTTTTTAACTCAGAAAAGAATGGATCAACGTTGGTAACCGAACCACCAAAGGCCTTAGCAAATTCGATAATAGCAACTGTGCCAAAGGTGGTTTGAAATCCAGTCAATCCCAGACGTGACAAATAGGGTTCAGTAAATAAGTCTGCCCAACGCGTGGGTGGTTTGCTAAATTTTTTAGGATTGTAAGCAATCCCAACAAATTGGGCCGCGATTGGAACGCCAAAACCGTCTGCCATACCGGGTAGCAAACTCGAGGTATTTGCCATTTTGTTCGCGTCAAATTTTTCAAATAAACCGTCCGCCACGCCTGTCGCGCGTGGACCAGGATCCAATACAAAGGTATCAAACACGGGACGACCGCGCGCAGCCTTGGCTTTTGCAATCTGATCCACTGCGAATAAAGGTTGTAACTCTAGCTCTACGCCAGCATTTTTCTTCAATGCGGGCGCCACGATTTTACGATAGGCCTCATCCCAAGCGCCGGGGTAGATTGCGCTACTTACCGAACCCTTTGCAAAAGCAAGATTAGGGAAGGTAAGAGCGCCAGCCATCGCTGCACTATTCTGTAAAAAATAACGACGTGCTTTGCGGTCAGTCATAACAACTCCTTAGCAAGTTTTAAGTTGGGTATTGCGGGAATACTGAGGGAAGTGCATCTTTACGAAGTGCGCACCAAACTGCACCCTTTTGAGGCTGATGACCTAATCGTGGCATCGTCACCTTAAGTGCACTACGGTGTTTGGTCCAAGCTTCTATCACGAGCGTTGGTCCTAAGGGTAAAGTTAATCCAATATCGACAGGCCAGGCGCAGGGACTTGGTTCGGAAGTGAGCATCAAATGTTCTGGCCGAGCCGAGACAATCACCTTAGCTCCGAGTTCAAATTGAGTATTCGTGACAATTTTTATTTCTGCGCCGGCATCAAGTTCAATCGCATTGACTCCTGAATTAGAACCTCGAACGACGCCTGGTAATAAGTTCGTCGATCCGATAAAGCTATTCACAAAAGGCGTTGCGGGCTGGTCGTAAACTTCGGTTGGCGTACCCAGTTGCTCGACATGACCACAGTTCATTACAGCAATTCGATCAGCGATACTCATCGCTTCCTCTTGATCATGCGTCACCATAATTGCCGTCAGCCCTAGCTGACGTTGTAAGCGCTTGATTTCAAGCTGCATGTCTAAGCGTAAGTTTTTATCAAGTGCGCCGAATGGCTCGTCTAGTAGAAGAATTGATGGCTCGGTGGCAATGACTCGCGCTAAAGCAACCCTTTGTTGCTGCCCTCCTGATAGCTGGCGAGGGAAACGCTCTGCAATGTGAGGTAACTGAACAATTTCTAAACATTGCGCGACTTTCTTTTTGACGGCAGAGCGATCAACGCGACGCGCTTGTAAGCCGTACGCAACATTTTCCCCCACAGTCAGGTGCGGGAATAGCGCGTAATTTTGAAAGACTATTCCGATATTTCTATTATTGGGTTGCAAATCATCAATTTGAACTCCGTCTATACGAATAGCACCAAATTTTTGAACAACAAAACCAGCGACAATGCGTAACAACGTCGTCTTGCCGCAGCCCGATGGCCCGAGCAGGGCGACAATTTCACCTGCACCGACCGACAGGCTCACGTTATCCACCGCGGTCAAAGATCCGAACAGATGAGTTACCGACTCTATGTCTAACGTGTGATTTGCCATTGGGACCTACAACGTGGGTTTTCGCCGAATTCAGTACACTTGGTCCTAAAAACTGAAGCAATATTCATGCCAAAGGGTTTGAGTCTAAGCATGTCTGGTGAGGATCGTTGACGCCTACTTAAAATCGCTATGCCCAATCGGGTCCCCTGTATCTTAGGTTTTATTCTGCTTTGACGCCTGCTTCTTTTGCAACTTTTGCGAAACGTGTCGCTTCAGACTCAAGCTTGGCAGCAAATTGCTCAGGCGTACCTGGCGAGGGAAACATCCCGTTCGCTTGAAATTTTTCCTGTACGGCGGCATTGTTCAGTGCGTGTACTAGCTCAGCATTTAAGCGGGTAATGACGGCGGGAGGTGTGCCTTTTGGCACGACAAGTCCGCTCCAGTTGGTGGCTTCGAGCTCGGGATAGCCAAGCTCGCGCAAGGTGGGTACGTCTGGCAGGGCCGCTGCACGTTCGGCTGAGGTCACTACTAAGACGCGTACTTTGCCGATTTTTGCGAAAGGCGCTGCCTCGGTGACGTTGGTAACCGCGACCGGTAGATGACCGCCGACAGCTGCGGTGAGCGCGGGCACACCACCCGCGTAGGGTGCGTGAAAAATATTAATGCCCACGGCCAGTCTGAACATTTCGGCGACGACGTGATGCGTTGTGCCGACTCCTGGGGTTCCGTAGGCAAGTTCGCCGGGTTTTGCACGCGCTAAGGCGATAAGTTCTTTAAGCGTTGTGGCAGGTACCTCCAGACCAACTGTAATAGCCATGGGCAGCCACATGGCTTGGCCGACGGCTTGAAAATTTTTGGCCGGGTCGTACGACAACCCCGTACGGATCGCCGGGTTTATCACAAAGCTAGGAAACACCACAAGAATCGTGTAGCCGTCAGCGGGTGCACGCGCGACGAACTCATAGCCAGTTACTGCGCCTGCGCCGGGTTTGTTGTCGACAATGACAGGTTGGCCTAGGCCTTTCGACATGGTATCAGCAAGAATGCGTGTGGTGATGTCACCAGCCCCGCCCGGAGGAAACGGGATGACCATTCGCAGCGGCTTGCTCGGGAAGTCTTGTGCCTGGATAGCACCGCTTAGTGTGACGATGGTGGCAAGGATGAGACCGGTGAGCCGGCGTGTGCGCATGCTTGAGTCCCCAATGTTGAATTCTTGACTTTGAATTTCTGCCTCATTATAGTGCATCAAAGCTTGTCAACGCCTCACCTAGGAGCTCTTCCGTGATTATTGGGATGTTAATTTTTCAGGATATGACCCAACTCGACTTCACTGGGCCCTATGAAGTGTTTTCAAAAATGACCGGATGCGAGGTTAAAGTTATCGCCAAATCGATGCAACCGGTGGTTGCCAGAGGAGGGCTCAAATTCTTACCCGACATGACCTTTGAAGAGTCACCTGCACTTGATTTGATTTTTATTCCTGGCGGGCCTGGCGTCAGCGCACTCATGAAAGATCGCGTTGCATTAGAGTATATTCGTCATCAGGCAAAAAATTCAAGATACGTCACGTCAGTTTGCACCGGGGCTTTGGTCTTGGGCGCTGCGGGGTTATTAAAGGGTTACCGTGCCACAACACATTGGTTGTCTCTTAATCTGCTGCCAATATTCGGCGCAACTGCAATGCCCGATCGAGTTGTGATCGATCGTAATCGCGTTACTGGTGGCGGGGTTACCGCGGGTATCGATTTTGCGCTTGCAATCGCTGCCCAAGTCAATGGCGAAGACGCTGCCAAAACGATTCAGTTAATGATTGAATACAACCCTGCACCACCTTTTAATTGTGGACACCCTGACACAGCAGACGTCAAAATTGTTGAGAGTTTGACGCTTAAATCTGCAGCGTTACAAGCAACGCGCCTAGATGAGGCCAAGCAAGCGGCAACGTTGTATTGTTGATAGCTAAACCAACCTGACCATCCAGTTGTGAGCGTCCGGGGCGAACCCATACTGGATATCAATTAATTGCTTGCGCAGGACGAGTGTGACGGGTCCAGCGAAGTTGCTTTCGTTACCATACGCAAAGTGTTCACTTTTCAAAACACTAATTGGAAAAATCAGCGCTGCTGTTCCGCAGGCGAAGATCTCGGTAATTTGTTTTGAAGCCAGGCCCTCTCGCACTTCGGTGAGTCCGATTGCGCGCTCTTGAACCTCGCGACCTTCTGCGTGCGCAAGCTCGATGATGCTTGCGCGCGTTACACCAGGCAAGATGCTGTCTGACAGTGCCGGGGTGATTAATGACCCATCTTTTTGCACGATAAAAATATTCATCCCGCCGAGTTCTTCAAGATACTCGCCGTGTTCAGAGTCTAAAAATAAAACTTGTGGACAGCCGTTTTTACGAGCCTCTTTTAAAGGGGCGAGCGAGCCTGCATAGTTACCTGCGCATTTTGCGTAGCCCGTGCCACCGCGTGCGGCACGCGTACGCTCAGTGGATACCCAAATGGGTACAGGTGTTACGCCGCTTGAAAAATAGGGACCAGCCGGACTGCCGATTACGTAATACGCCACTTTATCGGCGCCACGTACACTTAACGAATTCTCGTTGGCAATCATAAAAGGGCGCAGATACAGACTACTTTCTGCCGCGTTGGGTACCCACGCCTGGTCTGCCTGAACAAGCTCTCGCAAAGATTGTATAAACAAATCTTCGGGCAGTTCTGGTAGGCCCAAGCGCTCGGCAGAGCGGCTAAAGCGCTGTGCATTGACCCTTGGCCGAAACGTCCAGATTGAGCCGTCGGCGTGACGATAGGCCTTGAGCCCCTCAAACACAGCTTGGGCGTAGTGTAAAACGAGCGAGGCGGGGTCAAGCACGAGAGGCGCATAAGGGCTCACACCGCACGCATGCCACGCCTTGTCGGTCTCCCAAGCTATCGAGACCATATGATCTGAATAGTGTCTCCCAAAGCCGGGGTTCGCTAATATTGCCTCGCGGGTCGGTTGGTCTGTTGGTTGCGTGTTTTGAGTATGAAGAAACTGAAAGGATGTGCTTGGGTGCATAAAGAGGGGACAATTAGCCAATACGCTTAAGAAAGTGCCCAAAGGATGTTGCATTTTGCACTTTGGAGGGACGCTTTCGCTTCGAAAAAGTGATGTTTTCGGTGCAGGACCTTAATCTTCATACAATAACTGAGTTTTTTAGTTTTTCGTTCATCCTGCCTGTTCGTGTCAGGCTGGGACGTGAGAGCGTAAGCAATATGCGAACTCAAGAATTCATACAAAAAAGAGATTTTGATGACAGGGCCAATCAGTCGCATCAGTTCTGAAGTGTCCTTTGATCAAGACGGAAAGCATCAGGGGTTCTTGCGCTTGCCCCACTCGGTTCATCGCTCAGCGTATGGCTGGATTCCGATTCCAGTAGCAAGTATAAAAAATGGAGAAGGGCCGAAGGTGCTACTCATGGCTGGTAATCATGGCGATGAATATGAGGGGCAAATCGGGTTAAGCACACTTTTGCGCGAAACGAGTGTAAAAGAGGTTCACGGACAACTCATTATTTTGCCTTCAGCAAATTTTCCGGCGGCGATGGCTGGCCTGCGCACGTCTCCTGTCGATGAAGGTAATTTGAACCGTGTGTTTCCGGGCGATCCGAATGGTTCAGTGACAGAGCAAATTGCTTGCTACATCGAGCATGTCTTACTTGCTCAGGTTGATTATGTATTTGATCTGCATTCTGGGGGTAGTTCATTGATGTACATCCCGAGTGCAGGCTGTCGACGTAGCGCGGATTCGCAGCGGATGGCACAAGCTTTAGAGGTTGTGCGCTTATTCGGTGCCCCCGCGGCGTATGTTTTAGACTCACAGTCAAGCGATGCCTGTACGCTTGCTGCAGCGGCAGGGAGGCAGAATGTGATTCATTTTGGTGCTGAGCTTGGTGGTGGCGGTGCGCTGACTCCGTCGGCGCTGCGCGTGGCGGTTGAGGGAACGCGCCGAGTACTGAAATATCTAGGCGTCTTGGATGCGTCTGTTTCAGTCGCTGAGCCAAGTCCAACTCAAATCCTACAAGTCAGGGGCACTGATTACTTTGTTTATGCACCGGACAGCGGAATGTTTGAGCCCACAGCTGAACTTGGGGATATGGTGCAATCAGGCCAGCAGGCCGGACGCATTCATTTTTGCGACACGCCTTGGCGTGAACCGAGCGTCGCCGTTTTCAAGCGCGCTGGCGTCGTCTTATGTAAACGTATGATGTGTCGCACTGAGCGCGGAGATTGCTTGTTTCATTTAGGTGCACCCTTTGAGCCCTGAGCTTAAATGAGGCACGTTTAGTTTGTCGTTTACCTACATAAAGAGAAAAAATGCGCTTATTGCAAATGCCTGTTGTTCAAATGAGCTTACTTCGTTCGCTACTTTCTGGCGTCTTGACCTTGTCGTTGTCTGTCGGGTTGTTCGGCGTGAACGTCGCCCGCGCAGCCTATCCAGACAAGTTAATCCGTTTGGTTGTGCCTTTTGCGCCGGGTGGCGGCACAGATCAAACCTCGCGCGCTTTAGCAGCGGGGCTTGCTAAAGAGCTTGGTCAAACTGTTGTGATCGAAAACAAGCCGGGAGCGGGTACGGTCATTGGGATGGATAGCGTGGCAAGAAGTGCGCCTGATGGCTACACGCTGGTCATGGCGACTTTTGCGCACGCAGTAAACAGTACGTTACAAGCAAAGTTACCCTACGATTCTGCTAAGGCGTTTACGCCGATCGCGCTCATTGCCCGAGGGCCGAATGTTTTGGTCGTACGCGCTGACAGCCCGTTTCAGTCAGTTCAAGAGATCATTGCCGCAGCGCGCGCCAAACCCGGCGCGCTCACCTATGCGTCTCAGGGTAACGGCACCTCGGCCCACTTGGCTGGTGAGCTATTTCAAAATTTAGCAAAAATCGAGTTCACGCATATTCCTTATCGCGGAGCCAGCCTGGCCATGACTGATCTGTTAGGTGGACAGGTTGATCTGTTTATCGGCACAGCGGCTGGCGTGGCACCGCTAATCGGTAGCGCTAAGCTGCGCGCGCTTGCGGTGACAAGTCCGATGCCTTCCGTGGCTTTTGCCGCGATTCCTACCCTTGCAGCAACCTTGCCTGGTTATGCGGTAGAAAGTTGGTACGGCGTGTATGCGCCAGCGGGTACGCCTGTGCCAGTGGTAGAAGTGTTGAACAGAGCGATCAGTCAGGCAGTTAAGAGTCCTGAATTTATCAAAAAAATCGAGCAAGAGGGCTTAACGATTGCCGTTGGAAAGCCCGCCGAACTAGAGCAATATGTTCAAGCCGAACAGGCGCGCTGGAAACAAATCATTCTTGAAAATAAAATCCAAAGCCAATAACTGTTAAACCCCAATGAATATTATTACTCGTTTAATGCGGCCGCAACGTGTCGCTGTAATCGGCGCCTCGGCTGACATCACTAAAACGGCTGGCAGACCAGTTTCCTACCTGTTAAAACACGGGTTTTCGGGTGACGTGTATCCCGTCAATCCAAAGGCGACAGAGATTTGTGGCCTACCTTGCTATCCCGATATTACCTCGCTACCTGCAGTGCCTGATGTCGCCATTGTGCTGCTCGGTGCCGAACGCGCGCAGCAAGCCGTTAAAGAGCTCTCGCACTTAGGTTGCGCGGCTGCGATTGTATTGGCCAGTGGCTATACAGAAGTCGGCGAAGACGGTGCCACGCGACAGGCCGCGCTGCTTCAAGCGGCTGGCTCGATGCGTATTCTTGGTCCCAATACGATTGGCCTGGTCAATATTACCGACGGCATTGTGTTGTCTGCCTCTGGTGCACTCGAGATGGAGCATTTTCCGTCTGGGGTGATTAGCCTAGTGTCGCAAAGCGGCGGCATTTTGGGTTCGCTGTTGTCGCGGGCGGCTGCACGCGGAATCGGTCTGGCTAAATTGATTTCTACCAGTAACGAAGTCGATTTAGAGTTAGCGGATTTTATTGAGTGGCTCGTCGATGATGAGGCAACCAAAGTGATTGCGCTCTATGTTGAAACGGTACGCGACACGCAAAAATTTCGTGCGGCGGCATTGCGCGCAGCGCGGGCGGGTAAGCCGATCGTAGCCTTTAAGATCGGTCGTTCTGAGGCGGGTGCCAAGGCGGCGATTTCGCATACCGGTGCGCTCGCGGGCTCTGATCGCATGTACGATGCGCTATTTAAGCAAATCGGTATTATTCGCGCCCAGCGTTTTGACGAGCTACTCGATATGCCTGCTGCGCTCGCGACGGGACGAGTGTTACGCGGTAAGCGTGTCGCCATTTTGACCTCGACAGGTGGCGCAGGTACGCTGGTGTCTGACGCTCTGGGCGTCGCAAATTTTGAGACGCCACCGCCCGATGCCGAAACTGCCGCCAAGCTGAGAGCACTTCAAAATGGCGATCATGCAGCCCTTGACCGTAATCCGATCGACGTCACTTTGGCAGGGTTGCAACCTGTTTTGCTAAAGGGTGCGATCAGCGCGGTGCTCTCGAGTCCAACCTACGATGCCTTAGTCGTGATTGTTGGCGCCTCGGCGCTTGCGATGCCAGAGCTGATGTCAAATGCTATTAATAGTTGCATGTCGTTATCCCAAAAGCCGATCCTCGCGTATATTAGCCCGCATGCGCCACAGATTGGCGCGTTGTTAACGCGGGGTGGGGTACCCGCGTTTTCTGCCCCCGAGAGTTGTAGTGCGGCTCTGGTGGCGATGCTTCACGCCAGTCAATATCAGTCGGAGGCGCCTGAGGTTGCAGGCTRCGCCCTCGCGCCGACGCACTCGCTTGCAGAAGTCCTTAACGTTTATTTGCCTGCCGCGGCACAGCGTGTTGACGCTGAGTCAAACTCTATCAAGGCGCTCATACCAACAAGCCTAGACGAAGAGCAAGCAAAACGGCTATTCACTTCTTTTGGTATTGCTGCTGTGCGCGAGGCCGTCGTGACGACACCAGAGCAGGCACAGGCTGCGGCGGTTGACTTTGGTGAGCGCTCGGTCCTAAAGGTTTTATCGTCAGAAATTTTGCATAAAAGTGACATGGGCGGAGTTGCGGTCAATCTGTCTGCTGCGCATATTGGCGCTCGTTTGCTTCAAATGACACAAGAGGTCAAAGGCAAGTCGGGTATGACACCAGAGAAGTTTTTGGTTCAAGAGATGGTGTCGGCTGGCACTGAGATGATTCTTGGAATGCATCGCGACGTGCTGGGCGTTGCAATTCTTTTAGGGATGGGTGGCGTCACTGCCGAATTATTAAATGACACAACAATACGACTATTGCCTGCGCGCGGTGGCTTGTCAGAAGAGACTGCGCTCGAGATGGTAACGTCTTTAACAACGTGGCCCTTGCTTGACGGCTATCGCGGTAAACCTAAGGCGGATGTCGCTGCCTTGGTGAGGGCGATAGTTGCGTTTTCAAATATGGTTGCCACGCTTGGCGATTGTTTACTTGAAGCCGAAATCAATCCACTGTTTGTCTTAGCGCAAGGGCAGGGCGTCAAGGCTGCAGATGGAATCGCAGTGTTGACTCGCGAGTAAGCGAGGCAGTACGGCTGGTTATTTAGTTGAATTATTTTTTCGTATCTTTTTATGCGCTAAAAATTCATTCATGAATTTTTGAGGTTCGCCTGTGTCAAACGCTTTGCCAAATTCTTGGACGCTGTCTGCAATCGCATCGGGTAACGACAATTGTTCCCAACGCCTGAGCAGGGTCTTTTGCTGCCTCAGGGCTGCCGGCGCCAACGCCGCGAAGTTCTGCGCAATCGTTAACACGCGTTGATCTAGATCTGCCAAGGTAACAACTTCGTTGACCAGACCCCACTGCAAGGCCTGCTCGGTACCGATATTTTCACCACTTAGCAAGAGCCAGGCAGCATGGGCGTGACCGATCAGCCTTGGCATCAGGGTGGCATGAATCACTGAAGGAATCCCAACCTTGACCTCGGGCATACCAAGCTGGGTGCCTTGCACGGCGATGCGAACATCGCAAGCCATGGCGAGCTCTAAGCCCGCGCCCAGACACCAACCCGGAATCCGAGCAATGACCGGCACCGGGAACAGTCTTGTTGCTTCGCATAAATCGCGTAAGTTCGAAATAAAGGTGACCGCCGTCTTGCGATTAAGCGTGGCCATTTCGTTGATATTTGCGCCCGCGACAAAGGCCTTATCGCCCGACCCTCTGAAGATCAAGACACGGATCTCTGAGGTATCTGCCATTTCGTTTAAAGCAGCAGTTAAATCGCGACTCACGGGCGTTGATAAGATGTTGACCGTACCCGCTTCGCGAATGCTGAGGGTTGCAACGCCAACCTCATCAAGGGTCGCGTGAGCGTGTTTCAAAGAGACAAGAGTTTTCATGATTGACTCAGTGTATCTTGCATTTGAAACCGCCGCGCGTTTAGACCTGAGGATTACTCAAAAACGGCTGTTGTGACATCGGTGTTTTTGTTGTAGCGTAACGTGATCTTGTGAATAGCGCAAAGATCTATATGAATCGCTACTAGTTTTGTAGACACTTCTTAGCCTAACATTTAGGCAATAAAGGAGGTTTTACGCGCAAATCCGATAAAAGGGCTTAACAAAAATGAAAAACACTCAAGAATCAGCAGCCAAGCAAACCAAAATCGCAATCGTGACCGGAGCGGGTGCGAGCATTGGGCGGGCAATCGCCTTCAAACTAGCGAGCCAAGGTGTAGCGGTTATCATTGCAGATCGTGATCTGGCGGCTGCGCTTAGTGTTCAGGCCGAGTTACAGGCAAGCGGTGGGCAAGCCTTAGCTGTTCAGGCCGATGTGACTGTGGCTGTCGATCTAAAACACTTAGTTGACGCCGCGATTAAAAAATATGGCCGTATTGATTATCTTGTGAACAACGCGGGCACTCTGGGCCCGATCAAGCCTATGTGGGAGACCACAGACGCTGAGGTTGATAGAGTCTTTGCGATTAACGTACGCGCGATCTTTGCGTTAACGCGGTTGGTTGTCGCACACATGATGCAACAAGGGTCGGGTTCGATCGTTTCGCTGGCCTCGGTGGCCGGGAAGGACGGGCCACAAGAACTTTCGATCTATGCGGCTTCTAAGGCGGCTGTTATCGGAATGACAAAGTCGTGGGCTAAAGAGTTCGTGCCTCACGGAGTACGCGTCAATTGCGTGTCTCCGGCCTTAGTTGAAGCCACTGGCATGCGTAACGAAATGCCCGATTACATCAGCACTGATGCAGCAAAAAAAATACCCATGAAACGACTTGTGCGGGTCGACGAGGTTGCCAATGTTGTGTGCTTTTTATTGTCAGACGAAGCGAGTTTTGTAACAGGTGCTTGTTACGATATTAGCGGTGGTCGTTCGAATTATTGAATTAAGGAAATTGCTATGTACGACTTTCAAAACAGAGTATTGCTGTTGACAGGCGCAAACGGTGGCATCGGACGTGAGGTTGCCAAACTGTTTTATGCTCACGGTGCGCAGCTGGTCTTGACCGATCTTGATCATCAAGCGCTCAAAGGTTTTGCTGACGAACTTGATCCCCAGGGTAAACGAATTGCAACGCTGCAGATGGATGCAAGCGACCCAAAAGATTCAGATGCGGCTGTTGACTTGGCCGTTAAGCGCTTTGGCGGTATTGATTTTTTAGTTCCGGCCGCCGCGATTTATTTAACTCGGCCCGTAAAAGAGCTGTCAGATACCGAGTGGCACAAAGTGATTTCGATCAATCTTGATGGCGTCTTTTATATTTGCCAGCGCGCGCTCAAGGCCTTGCGCGACAATAGCGCGATTTGTAATATTGCTTCGGTTGCGGGGCATCGCGGGTCTTTTGCAAACTCTCATTACTCAGCGACAAAAGGCGCGATTCTGTCCTTGACCCGCAGTTTTGCCCGAGAGCTTGGTCCGCGCACTCGTGTCAACGCCGTGTCACCAGGCATTATTGAAACACCCATGACAACCGAGTTGATTAAACTACGAGGAGCCGATTCCATCGAGCAATCGTCACTTAAACGCTTAGGTCAACCGCATGAAGTCGCCACTGCGATCGCTTTTTTGTGCAGCAGCGGCGCGAGCTTTATTACGGGCGAGGCGCTGCAGGTGAATGGTGGCTTGCATATTAGCTAAGATGCTGGGTCAGACACCGCTTATGTTTGATTGTTAGCGGATGTAAATTGCGCTGAGCCGCTGCCAGTTGTGTAGCCTTTACTGGCGGCCCAGCCACCATCAACAGGCAAAACCACACCGTTTATAAACTTAGCTTCGCTCGAACACAAAAAGGCGATCGCATCCGCGATGTCTGCAGGTGAACCACCTTGGGCACCCATCGGCACGAGTTCATTTAGACCTTTTACAAACTCAGGGTCTTTGTAATAGCCCTCTGTCAGTGGAGTACGAATTAAACCAGGCGCAACAGCGTTAACCCGAATGCCGTCTGCGGCAACGTCTAGCGAAAGATTTCTGGTCAAGCCAATGATGCCGTGCTTGCTTGAGTTGTAGGCTGGGCGATGAGTCAAGCCCATCATGCCGGCGACAGAGGCGATATTGACAATCGAACCGCCTCCTGTCTTACGCATACGTAAGACCGCTTCTCGGGTGCAATAAAACGGGCCGCTTAAGTTGATATTGATGATTCGTTGCCACTCCTCGGGATCGAGGTCATAGATTGTTTGAACTTCGCGCACGCCCGCGCAGTTGACCAAAATATCGATTTGTTTAAATTCTTGATCAATCGCGCTAAACGCTTTTGCGACTGAGCGATGGTCGGCGACATCAAACTGCAGCGCTAATACTTTTTGTTTGGTAAGCGAGCGAATTTTTTCGGCAGCGGCATCGGCCATTTTTTGTGAATAATCCAAGGCCACAATTGTAGCCCCGCCTCGCGCAAACTTCTCGATAATTGCTAAGCCTAAACCACCACCTGCACCTGTCACGATTGCGACTTTGTTTGTAAAGTTCATTTTTTAGTCTCCTRTTTGCTTAAGCATAGCTGACTATTACAGCGTTGCGCGACCTAAAGCGTCGGCCGTTGAAATACAGTGCGCAATACGCGCGGCATCGGCGGGGGGGCTGAGATTACCGATATAGGGTGCGGCGGCGGTGAGTGTGGCCATTTGTAAGATCTCAATTGCAGTCGCTTTACCCGCGCCCAATTGAGCAAGGGTGACTGGCAAGCCCAGCGAATGACAAAAGGCGATATGAGCCTGAACTTCAGCGTCAGCACGGTTTTCGGCAACTAATTGAACAATCGAGCCAAAGGCAACAAGCTCGCCATGTAAAAAAGTACTCATGATAGGGTGGTCTGAGAAGCCTCGTGTTAAGGCGTGCGAAAGCGATAAGCCGCCGCTTTCAAAGCCAAGGCCACTTAATAACACCGAGGCTTCAACTGCACGCTCGACATTATCATCAGGCATGCCGTATCGTTGAATTTGCTTCAAGGCCGGTAAGCCGAATTCAATAATGGTGTCATAGCAGCGCTCAGCTAACGACCGGGCAGTTGCTAGCGAGGGCGTACCAAAGAAATTCAAGCCCCCTGCCTGATAGCACTGCGTTGCTTCAAATTTTTTACTGAGGGCGTCACCTAAACCTGCGGCAAAGTATCGCGCTGGCGCCCGCGCGATGATCGCGGTATCGACAAGCACAACGTCTGGATTACGTGTCAGGCGATCAACTCGTGTGACACGGTGTTGCGCATCGTATAGTACGATTAGTCGGCTGGTTGGTGAGTCGTTTGATGCAATCGTCGGCACGATAATTAATCTCAGATTGTGTTCGCGGGCAATGCCTTTGGCTGCGTCAATGGTTTTACCCCCGCCATAGCCGATGACAAGGTCCGCSTGCCCTGGTTCGAATTGTGCGGCGAGCTGTTCGATTGCTTCGCTTGTGCATTCACCATCAAATCGAAGTTCTATGACCTTGAAGCCCGCACTTGCAAGTGGCGCCAATAACAGTTCGCCCACGCTGTCTTTCACAACCTGGTCCATGAGTATGACTGGCCGAGAGATCGCGAGCTCGGTTAACAGCGCAGGCAGAGTCTGCACCGCGCCTGGCCCCTGTATATATCGTCCCGGAAATCCAATGATTCTAATCAAGGTGCGCCTCTGCGTTATTTAAAAGCTCTTTTGAAAGTCGGATACTACTCGTTATTATCGGCTAAAACCGGTGGCACAAAGGGGAATCTAGTTTGCGCCTTCTTGCCTGCGGGCTTGGCGGTGTCCGAGCCTCTGACATACCGCTTGGTCGCATCGACGTAGGGTTGGTAAGCCTAGTTTGGCTCGGGGGGCTCAGACGTCTCGTTAAGTTTGGCAATAAAGAGCCTGCGTTTTTGACTGGCTAAAATATTGTTGTGAACGAAATCATTCGCAGGCCATAAAAAGATCAGGCGAATTGACTTCTGTAGGTAGTCTYGCGCGCTAACTGGTTGAATCAATCCGAGCGCCAAGCCCGCGACTGCAAGTAGGCAAAACCGTTGCGCCGGCTCATTCACTTGAAGTGAAATTATTTAATATCTTTTGTGGTTCAAACGCGAACAGACTCGCCTCTTTGCTCAGTGCGAGACTAAAAACTCTTTCAACGCGACGAGGTCGGGCACAACGCCAAGCCCAGGCTCTTCTGACAAGGTCATCATGCCTTGTTCGATGTTAGCTAGCGGTAAGCAAGTCAACGAACGCAAGGGGTTTGTATTGGCATCGACCTCAAGAATATCGTCTGCATTCGTCGCAGCAAGAAGGTGTGCCGATGCTAATAAACCAATGCCTGCGCCCAAGTAGTGCGGACAAAATCTCAAGCCTGCTTTCAAAATGTTTTTAGCAATTGGCAGACCTAAACTCAAGCCCCCCCATTTGGCGATATCAGGTTGAATAACTTTCAATATGCCCGAACTAATCGCCGCAGCAAACCCTTGTAGTTGTGTGATGTTCTCGCCTGCTGCGAGCGGCGTATCGCCATGCTTGGCCAGTTCTTTCCACTCTGACCATTGGCAATCGGCTCGCAAGGGTTCTTCAAGCCAGGCAATATTAAACTCGGAGAGTTTGCCAAGCATGACTGAGGCAGTCGCAAGATCCCAGCCTTGATTCGCATCGACCATCAAGGCGCGCTCACCAATCACTTCGCGCATTGCCCTTAGGTTGTTTAAGTCGCGCTCTTGGCCGAATCCTATTTTTAACTTAAAAGCCTGATACCCCTCAGCCAGGCGTTCTGTAGCTAGTTTTTCAGGATCGGTTGGATTCAAGCCACTTGCGTAGATTTTTACGGTGTTGCGCTCACCGCCAAGGTAGCGCCAAAGCGGCAATTGAGCCTTTCGAGCACATAAATCCCAAAGTGCCAGATCCATCCCCGCAATGCACTGGGCCAGAGGACCATATTCACCCGTCTGAATCGCCAATACCGAAGTTTGCGCTGTCAGCCATTCAAAGGCCTTGGCTGGCAAAGAAAACGATCGCTGTAGCACTAAAGGTGCAATCAAGGTGTCGATCAGTCGGGCACGATGTTCGGCTCCACAGGACGGGAAATTGCACCAGACCTCACCCCAGCCGGCAACACCTTCAGCGTCTTCAACACGCACAAACACAGCAGGACGATCGCGCATCAGACCAAACGATGTTTGTACTGGAGTTTGAATGGGGGCACGATACACAAATGCCTGCACCTTTGTAAGCTTAATCATGGCTTTAAATCCATTTCAAGGTGAACATAATCGCCTCGATAAGAGGCCTCGCCTAAATACAAAATGGTACCCGCAGCATCGCAACAGATACGTCGCACCTCAGCAATCGGCGAGTTAAGTGGCACGTCAAGTTGCTCGGCTAACTCAAGATCTGCTGTCGCTATTGTCATTGTTTGCTTGGCGCGAGTAATTTTAATTTTAGGTAAATCGAGCAAAACTGGAATAACGGTTTCATGTCTGAAGCGCCTAGGGGCCATCTTGAAGACGCGCTCGTCTAAGTAAATCGAGATCACGCAATACGCTTCGTCTTGCCGCGAATGTACACGACGTAAAAAGCGATAACGTGGGGCGGGCGTACCATCGGTGTCGCGCAAAACCGGCATAACAGACGCCTCTTCAATCAAGGTAAGTTTTGGAGTGTCATTGCGGTACACGTCAGCCAAATCTTTGAGTGTGGTTTCAAGGCGCAGCCAGCGATCTTTTGCGGGGTTTCCTGTGACGAAAGTGCCGCGTCCGCGCTGTGCAGAAAGCAAGCCGCCTCGTGCAAGTAAATCAATCGCCTGCCGCACGGTCACACGCGCAACCGCAAACTCCAGCATTAAGGCTTCAAGTGACGGCAGTTTGTGCCCCAGAGGCCACAAGCCACGCACAATACGTTGCCGAAAATGATCAGCAAGTTGGGCGTAGCGAGGGGTAAGACTATTTTTAAATCTTGAAATCATGAATTTTTTTCATATTAGGGATGGCTACCCACAAGCGAATAAATTTGCGTTGAAGATATTAAAAAGCACGCAAAGTAAGAAAAGCATCCAAAGAAAATATTGTTCTAAAGGTTCTATTTATAGTACTATTTAACGCAAAGAGGAAAAAAATAGCGCCTCGATGCCAGTGGGTCGTAAAAAAATACAAAGTAAAAGACAGCTGTAGACAATAGGCAACAAACGCAGATGCCAGYAGGGCCAGCATGGAAGCATTTGTTTAAAAAGGAGGCTCGTTTTTGCGTAACATCACTTTGATTCTGGCTCCTTGGGCGTTGTTAATTGCTTTATGGTACGCGATCGCCTACTCGGGTTTCGTGAATCCCGCCTTGGTGCCCACGCCTCATGCCGTAGCGCTGCAATTTCAAGATTTATTGTTCAACGGGCGTTTATTACGCGATATCGGCATGTCGACGCAACGTGTAGCGCTTGGCGTGGCGCTTGGCATTTCAGCTGCCGTGCCGGTTGGTTTTATGCTTGGTTGGTACAAAGACGTCCGACGTTTTATCGATCCGTTAATCAATTTTTTTCGCGCCTTGCCCCCGATTGCTTTGATACCCTTAGTGATCGTCTACTTTGGAATCGGTGAGAGTGCAAAGGTAGCGATCCTGTTTTACGCGACTTTTTTTGCAGGTGTGATTGTGATGTACGAAGGGGTAGCGCAAATCAGTCCGATCTTTGTCAAGGTCTCGCGCACGCTGGGCGCGACAGATGCTGAAATCTTTAGAAAAGTGATTTTCCCACTGACAGTGCCTCATATTTTGACCGCCTTAAGGGTGGCTTTGGGGGTGGCTTGGGCGACGCTAGTAGCGTCCGAGTTAATTGCCGCGCAGCAAGGCTTGGGCGCAATGATTCAAAACGCTTCGTCATTTTTTCAACTGGACATCATTTATGTTGGCATTATTTGCATTGGCTTTGTCGCATTAATCATGGATGTCTTACTTAGGCGCCTAAGCCGAGGCTTGGTTGCCTGGCAGGATCGGCTCGAATGACACCACGCATACAATTCCAAGAGGTGTCGGTCGCGTTTGCGCAACTCAAAGTGGTCGATCAAGTGAGCTTTGACGTGGGCGATCGTGAGTTCGTKTCAATTATTGGACCTTCAGGCTGTGGCAAGACCACCATGATGAATATCGTCGCAGGTTTTGTTAAACCCTCTAGCGGTATAGTCTTGTTAGACGGTAAACTCATCGAAGGCCCTGGTCCCGAACGAGGCGTCATCTTTCAAGAATACGGAGTGTTTCCGTGGCTCACTGTCAAAGAAAATATCGGCTTTGGTCTGACGCTGAAAGCCAATCKTGTCACAGCAAAAGAACGCGACGATATTTGTCAGCGTTATATGCAACTGATGGGGTTGAGCGATTTTTCAAACGCCTATCCAAAGACCCTGTCTGGAGGTATGCGCCAGCGCCTCGCGCTGGCGCGTGCCTATGCTGTGAAGCCACAGTTTTTGTTGATGGACGAACCCTTTGGCGCTCTGGACGCGCAGTCTCGTTCTGCTATGCAAGACTTACTGCTCGCGGCGCTTAGTGCCGAGCAAAAGACGGTGATGTTAATCACACATTCGGTCGATGAGGCGATCTATCTTTCTTCAAAGATTATTGTCGTCACTGCCAGACCAAGTCGAATTAAAGAGGTTATTACTGTGCCGTTTGAATATCCACGCAAAGTCAGTCTTCTGGGTACACCTCAGTTTGTCGAACTGCGCGCGCATATACAGACGTTAGTGATGCAAGAGTATGCGGTTCAGCAAAAGCAGGTTGTTAGTGTTGAAGCAGTGCGTTAGCCCCAGACTTTTCAAATATCATCTCAGCGAGGATCAACATGAAAAATATTCGTAGAAGATTGCTTCAGACCAGTGGCGCTCTGCTTGGTCTGTCGACCATTGGCTTTCCTGTTATCGGACAGGCCCGCAGCAAGATTAAGGTGGGCTATTTGCATACCCCTGCCGTTGACGGTCAGATCTGGACGGGCGAGCGCCTTGGTACCTTTTCTAAAAATGGCTTGGATATGGAATTTGTCGAATTCACGACTGGCCTAGAGTTGTTTCAGGCGATGGTAGGGGGCAGTTTAGACATGCTGTCAACGGGTGCGGTCGTGTCAAATTTTCCTGCGCGTGGGCAGGGTAAAGTTTTTTTAATTAATAACGTTGAGTTTGCCACCGCTCAACTTTGGGTGCGCGAAGACATGGGAATTAAAAGCTTCGCGGATTTAAAAGGTAAAAAAATATCTACAACAACGGGCACGACTGCCCATGTATTTTTAGATAATGCCCTACGAGCTAATAATCTTGATGCGTCTTCAGTAGAAATTGTGAATCAGAGGATGGCTGAAGCGGTTACGTCGTTCATCTCGGGTGCTGTACCAGCGGTCGCGTTATGGGTGCCCTTTGATATTACTGTGCGAAGTAAAGTTCCGGGTGCAAAAAAATTAGTCGACGCATCAGCGTTTTATCCTCAAGCCGCGATTGTTGGCGGTTGGGCGGCTCGTAACGACTATTACGCGAAGAACCAAGATCTTTGCCAGCGTGTGATTAAAGGCTGGGCGCAGGCTAATGATGCACTCTTGAACGATCCAACAGCTGTACAAGCCTTGCAAGAGACGAAATACAAGAATGTACCTTTGGCGGATTTCAAAGAGCAATTCAAAGCTTCAAAATATTTTTCTGCAGCTGATTGGTCAAAAATGTATGCCGATGGTACTGTCACAAAATGGTTGCAACAAGTGACCGATTTTTTTATCAAGGCGGGTGGTATTCAAAACGCGATACCTGCCTCTACTTATTTTGATACAAAGCTTTATCTAGAGACTATAAAAACTTAATATCCCGTTGCTATCGGCGGTGAGCAGAGGGTTTGCGGAGAAGTGGATGAAATCAACCTTTGACTATATCGTCGTGGGTGCAGGTTCGGCCGGCTGTCTGGTGACTAATCGTTTGATTCAAGCTGGGCACACAGTCTTGTTGCTTGAGGCTGGTGGTCCGGATAAAAACTTTTGGATTCACCTCCCGATTGGTTACTTTAAAACCATGATGGATCCTCGGTTTTCAAGGCACTTTGATACCGAGCCTAGCGAAGGTACCGGAGGACGAAATGTCACCTGGCCCCGGGGCAGAGTGCTGGGCGGATCGTCTTCGATCAATGGTCTGATTTATATTCGTGGTCAGCACGACGATTACAACGATTGGGCCAAGCTTGGTGCCACAGGCTGGAACTATGACAACGTGCTGCCATACTTTAAACGCTCTGAACATTACGCGGGTGGTGAAACCGCGTTTCACGGTGCCTCGGGTGAACTAGGTGTCTCTGATTTACGCAACGATCATCCTTATTGCGCTGCTTGGCTCGAGGCGGCACAGCAATTCGGCTTGCCCGTGAATAAAGACTTTAACGGGCAAACTGACTACGGCGTAGGCGCTTATCAATTGTCGATTAAAGATGGCTGGCGATCATCGGGCGCTCGGGCGTTTTTACGTCCGGTGATGAGCAATTCTAATTTGACCATTGTGACCCACGCACAGGTTTCGCGCGTGTTATTTAACGATAAGGTCGCCTGTGGCGTGCAATGGCTTGAAAACGGAGAAATCAAACAAGCCCAGGCTGTGCGCGAGATCTTGATGTGTGCGGGTGCGCTGCAGTCACCACAATTACTACAGTTGTCGGGAGTGGGCCCGACTGCACTCTTGCAACAACACGGCATTGCTGTCGTGGCAGATTCACCTGAAGTGGGTGAAAACCTACAAGATCACTATC
The DNA here is from genome assembly GCA_002737415.1 of Alcaligenaceae bacterium. Lineage (GTDB taxonomy): Bacteria > Pseudomonadota > Gammaproteobacteria > Burkholderiales > Burkholderiaceae_B > Zwartia. The sequence continues at coordinate 57,866 of NSIQ01000030.1, forward strand.
AAGCGCGTGTGATCGTGAAGCTTAAGAAAAAAATGTCGATTAACGACCAAGTGCGTAATCCCCTTGAGCTTGCCAAAATGGGGCTGCAGTGGCTGTTCAACAATAGCGGCCCACTAACCGTGGGTGCAGGGCAGGTGGGTGGGTTGGCTCGTACGAAGCACGCGCGTGATGAGCGCGCAGACGTGCAATTCATCATCATGCCCTTATCGGTCGATAAGCCTGGGCAGCCCCTACATGATTATTCAGGCTTTAGCGCTGCGGTATGTCAATGTCGTCCGGATAGTCGTGGTCGCCTATCCATTCGGTCAACGGACCCCTTTGACCAGCCCAAAATTGAGCCTCGCTATTTCTCGGCAGAACACGATCGAAAAGTGATTGTGGCTGGTCTTGAAATGCTGCGCGCGATCTATGCACAGCCTGCATTTAGAGATTTGTGGGATGTTGAAACGATGCCAGGCGACACCGACCTGTGGACCTATGCGCAAACACGAGGTGGCACTGTTTATCACCCAAGCGGCACCTGCCGGATGAGTGATGATGGGCGCTCTCCGGTTGACGCTCAATTGCGCGTGCGTGGCGTCGAACGCCTGCGAGTGATTGATGCCTCTGTCATGCCAACGGTCGTATCGGCCAAC
>NSIQ01000031.1 GCA_002737415.1 Alcaligenaceae bacterium
CCGGGTGGCTGGTTAGCTAGGTTTCCAGCCTTTAGGCACGCGTGGTTTTTTGATTTTTGACACTTCGCAGATGACATCTGCGATTCCAGAAAAATCAATTGCACCAAACTCAGCTGCGCGTGCCTGACTGAAAGATTCGTGTACCGCAGCGGCAACGGGCATTGGAACCTTAGCGGCGTGTGCCGCATTGACCACTAACGATAGATCCTTGTGCGCCAGATCAATAGTAAAGCCCGGAGTCGTATCGCCAGCCAGCACTTTGTTCGGAAAATTCATCCGTAACTGCCCGTTGTTTGCTGAAGTGCCCAGCAAGACCGCGAGTGTTTTTGTGATGTCTAAACCAAAGCGCTGCGATAAGGCGAGCGCCTCGCCATTGACCTGCGTCAGGGTGATCGCAACATAATTGTTAACCAGCTTGGTTCTGCCGCCCGTGCCAACTGGACCGCAGTGAAAGGTTGCATTACCCATCGCATTCAAGAGGGGAGTAATTGTTTTAAAGTCTGCGTCTGAGGCACCCACCATAAACAGGCATTCTGCCCGGTCTGCGTGTTCGGCCAAACGCCCAACTGGCGCATCGACCATGGTTAAGCCATGTTTGTTCGCCTCAGCACTTAAGCGATCCGTCGCTAAGGGGTCGATGGTGCTCATGTCCATCAGAATCGTGCCTTTTGCTGCATTTGCAAAAATGCCATCGGCGCCATAAGAGATTTTTTCCACTTCGACCGAACTGGGCAACATAGTGACTACGAGGCTACAGTCGCGCGCGATCGCGGCAACGCTTTCACCGGCTGTCGCGCCCAATGAGACGAGTTCAGCGACCGCCTGCTGATTAAGATCCAGCACGACGAGCTCAAAGCCTTTTTTCTGAAGATGCGAGGCCATGGGCTTACCCATGCGTCCGAGGCCGATAAAGCCGATTTTTGTTTTCATGTTTAGCTCCAAGAAATCCGATCAATATTGTCAGTCAACGAGTTTTTACGTTATAACAGTAGCATTGGACTGATGGTCTTAAAAATACGATAAATAACCATGCACTCTGACTTAAAAATTATTAATACTTTTGCGAATGCCCAACGCTATAGTGATTTGGAATGCGAACAGGCGCAATTAAAAATTATCGATGCACATTTTCACTTATGGGATCTTTCAGGCTCCATTAAGTACGACTGGTTGATGCACGCTGAACACAATTGGCTTGGTAACTATTCGGCTTTTATGCGCTCATACCTCGCGCCCGAATATATCCGCGGCACCGCAATGCATAATCTGATTGGTTCGGTTGCGATTGAAGCCGAATGTGATCGTAGTCAGCAGGTGGCCGAAACTGAATTCTTTACCAAGGTTAATGCCACCTACGGCTTACCAAATGTGATCGTGGCGCACGCTTGGGTAGATACTCCAAATGCAGAAGAGATCTTGGCGCAACAAGCCGCGTTTAAATTAGTACGCGGCATTCGTACCAAACCAATCATTGCAGCCAAACCAGATGAAAGTGTGCGCGGTCAGCCTCGAAGCATGCAAGATCAAAAGTGGCTCAAAGGGTTAGAGCTGTTACAAAAATATAAGCTCTCCCTAGATTTGAGATTGCCGTGGTGGCATCTTGAAGAGGGCGCTGAGGTGGCCGCACGACTGCCTGAACTGTCGATGGTGCTCAATCACACGGGTTATCCCTGGCAACGCGACGATGCATCAATGGCAGGTTGGCGACGTGGCATGCGGGCGCTCGCAAAACAGCCCAACGTCACGTGTAAAATTTCGGGGCTTTGCGTGGCAGACCGCCCGTGGACATTAGAAGAAAATGGTCCGATCATCAAAGAGGTAATTGAGTTGTTTGGCGTCGATCGCTGTATGTTTGCCTCGAATTTTCCGGTCGATAGTTTAAAGGGAAGTTGGGATTATGTTTTTACTCAATTTAAGCGTGCCGTCGCGCAGTTGTCTTTAACCGATCAACAAAAACTCTTTGCAGAGAACGCTATACGCGTGTATCGAATTCCTGACTGAGCGGATTCGCAAGCCATTGAGCATTGAATTTTTCAAGCAGATTTTATTTATAACCAATGAAAAAAATATATCAAATCGCGGTGCTCCCTGGTGACGGCATCGGTCGTGAAGTGATGGGTGCGGCTTTAGCGGTGCTACAAACCGTTGAAAGGCAACTTGGTGTGCAGTTCGATACCCGCTCCTATCCAGCCGGAGCCCAGCACTATTTGGATTCAGGTGAGTCTTTGCCTGAGTTAACACTCGCCGCCTGCCGTGCAGCGGATGCGATTTTGTTTGGCGCCATGGGGTTGCCACACGTCAGGGGTGCAGATGGCACAGAGATTATTCCGCAGTTGGATATTCGGTTCGCGTTAGATTTGTATGCGGGTGTTCGCCCGATTCGAACCTTTCCTGGCTTGCCGGTTCCGTTGGCAAATCCGCTGGCGAGCAAAATCGATTTAGTGTTGATTCGAGAGAACACTGAAGGTCTCTTCTATTCGCGCGGTCGGGGCGTGGCTGAAGGTGACGAAGCGGTCTACGACACCATGAAAATCACTCGGACTGGCACGACGCGCGTGTGTGATTTTGCGTTTAAGTTAGCCGAGTCACGAAAAAAAACCGGTCGACCTGGTCACGTCACGAGTGTCGATAAGGCCAACGTATTTCAGTCAATGGCCTTTTGGCGCACGATCTTTGAAACCTGTGCAAAGCGTTATCCTGCGATTGCAACAGACAGTGCTTATGTTGATGCAATGGCACTCAATCTGGTGCTTAAGCCCTGGGCCTATGATGTCTTAGTGACCGAAAACATGTTTGGCGATATTTTGTCTGACCTGATCGCTGGTTTGGTAGGTGGAATGGGCATGGCGCCCTCAGGCGATATTGGTGATCATCACGGTTTGTTTCAACCGGCCCACGGCACTGCGCCTGATATTGCCGGCAAGGGTATCGCAAACCCCACAGCGATGATTTTGTCGGTAGCGATGATGCTTGAGTGGCTCAGTGATCGTCATGGGGACCCGCGTTTGCAAGACGGGGCACTCGCGATTCAGCGTGCGGTTGAAATTTCGTTTGCGATAAACAGCGTCAGACCGGCTGAATTTGGTGGCAAAAGCAACACGGCAGATATTACAAAGGCAGTGATGAGTCACCTAAGCTAGGCAAGCACCTTGGCTATCACAAGCCTCGAAGCGGTGGCCAACAATGCCCTTTTTAGAGCTGTGGCGTTGTTTTCAAGGGTTTGCCCTTACTTCAGGCAGATTTAGGGTTAACATAGTCGTTAACGTGCAATTACAAACCATTCAAGATCAATGGTTTAGCAGCACATTCTTTGCAAAAGCCGCTTTTGAGCACCCCACAACGCCCGCTATACGGTATTTTGCTGATTTTGACCTCGTGTGTTTTATTTTCGAGCCAAGACGGAATCTCGAAGTACTTGACGCTGTTTTATTCACCGATATTGGTTGTGTGGATGCGGTTTGTCATCCAAGTTGCTCTGACGGCAGCGGTGTTTGTGCCACGCATGGGCGTCTCGATTTTGCACACCAAGCAGCCCAAGCTTCAGCTTGCCCGCGGTGTGTGCATGTTGACGGCAAGCGTGAGCTTTGTGATTGGGTTGCTATATGTGCCGATCGGCGAGGCGACAGCGGTCGTGTTCTTGTCGCCCATATTACTCACCGGGTTTGCGGGGTATTTTTTAAAAGAAAAGATCAAGCTTGGGCAGTGGTTTGCGGTCGGCAGCGGCCTGCTCGGCGTGTTGGTGATCGTGCGACCCGGCAGCGCCTTATTTACACCTGCGATGCTGTTGCCCTTAATCGGCGCGTTCAGCATGTCGATCTTTCAATTATTGACGCGGCGCCTGTTAGTGACCGATCATATCGTTTCCACTAATTTTTTGACCGGCGTGTTTTGTACGTGCGTGATGAGTTGTCTGGTGTGGTATTTCTGGCAAACGCCAACGCTCGCTGACTTTATGTTGATGTTGATCGGTGGGGCGATTGCCACGCTTGGTCATTTGCTATTGACATATTCTTATCGCCATGGCTCAGTCGTGATGCTTGCGCCGTTTAGCTACTCGCAGATTGTGTTTTCTTCATTTGTAGCCTTTTTATTTTTTGGCCATGTGCCCGACGACCTCACCATGGTCGGGATGTTTATCATCATCCTGAGTGGGGCAGGGTTGGTGTGGTGGCAAAGGCGCTAGGCCTCTGCGCTGAGTCGCGGCTAGACCGTTCTTCAGAGTCAGCCTCGCTTGAGCGCTTGCCAACAAAAGCCACGGGGATGAGGTTCGGTCGTTTCAATTCGCAGCCCTTCATTCCATTTTGCCATGCGCTCTGATCGCGCAAATGAGCCGACCTTTAACTGACCAGCGTTCCAGCCAGTTGCCAGATGCACGATGGCAACATCTTCGGTTTCGCCTGAACGAGCCGATACGATGGTGGCATAGCCTGCTTGTTGAGCGGCTTTGAGGGCAGCATAGGTTTCTGTGATCGTGCCCGCTTGATTGGGTTTAATCAAGACTGCATTGCAGGCTTTTTGTTGTGCAGCCTCTTGCACGAGGTTGGCATTGGTGACTAAGTAATCGTCACCCACAACCTGTACTCGACCTGCAACAGCGTTGGTGAAGGCAATCATGCCTCTACGATCGTCTTCAGCGACAGGATCTTCAATCGAGGCGATTGGATATTTATCCAGCCATTTCAATAGTTTTTCAATCAGACCATCTGAATCAAGCTCTTTTTTCTCAAGACCCAAGGTGTAGCGTCCACCATGGCCAAATTCTGAAGCAGCAATGTCTAGTGCAATGCTCACGTCTTGGCCTGGTACAAAGCCTGCGGCCTCAATTGACATCACCAAGACATCAAGTGCCTCTTCGTTATGCGCGAACGCAGGCCACCAGCCGCCTTCATCGGCGATGCCCTGAGATGAACCGCGTTGCTTCATCAAAAGACCAGCGTGTCGGTATACCTCGGCGGTCATCTCCATGGCTTGCGCAAAGCTGCGAGCGCCAGTCGCGATCACCATAAAATCTTGAATATCTACGCGGCGATCTGCATGCGCACCGCCACCAAAAATCTGAATCTGTGGTAAGGGTAGTTGAACGACAGCATCTTTAGAGAGATAACGCCAAAGTGGTAACTGAGCGTCGACGGCTGCGGCATGAATTACCGCTAACGAGGTTGCGATCAAAGCGTTGCCGCCTAAGCGAGACTTGTCGGCAGTGCCGTCTAAGGCAATCAGTAAGCCATCAATTTTTTCTTGTTCAGTGACATCAAGACCCAGCAATAGTGGGGCGATTTCAGTTTGAATCCCCGCCACAGCCTGCATGACATCAAGCCCGCCAAAACGTTCGCCGCCATCTCGTCGTTCAAGCGCTTCACGGCTGCCACGCGAGGCGCCTGCTGGAGCCATGCCGCGTCCCAGTGCGCCAGAGTCTGTGACGATGTCAACTTCAACAGTTGGGCGCCCACGCGAATCCCAAATGCGTCGTGCGTGAACCTGTTTAATGCGACTCATTGTCTAAACTCCTGAGCCCAGCGCGTATAGATGGTTGAAAAAGAAATATCGTCTTGCTTTAAAAATTCGCTCGCGAGTTTGCGTACCCGTGCGCCGGACGTAGTGGTTAAGTATTCGGCGGGCGATTTGCCGTCAATGCGTGCGAGCATCAGGCCAGGCAGCAGAGAGGCGATTCTGTATTCAAGTGCTGCCACAGGCTCCCAGGTGATCTCTTGCAAATAAGCGTTCAAAAAGTCTTGAGCATTCTGCATAAGCCCCGCATGCGCTTGGGGCAAATGCGCTGCTTTTAAGAAAAAATGATTCAGGCAAAACGCGACATCAAACGCTGGGTCGCCGTACCAGGCACATTCGGCATCCAACAAAATCGGGCCCTCGGGCCCAAGCAAGATATTTTTGGGGCTGACGTCCCCGTGTACCAACACTTTAAGATTGTGTTGTGTGCGCACGATCAGCGCTTTTAATCGTGAGCCTAGGTCAGGATGTTGACGCCCGGCCTCTTCAAGATAAGGTTCAAGTCGAATCGCATAAAACGTTGCGTCGTTCGCGAACTGTTTGGCGAGGTCTTCTTTGAGCGCTGTTTGCGAATGGATTTTTCCAACGATATGGCCAAGCTGGGTTGCCACCTTCGCTGCGAGCCTGCCGGCCAAAAGCTCTGTCTTCCAGTTTAGGTATTCGTCGCCAAGGTATTGCATGACAAAACTTTTGCTTTCTTGATCGATGCCCAACACTTGTGGCACAGCTTTAGGTGCGATTTTTGCAGCCGTTTGTAACCAAGCAATTTCGGCAAAGACACGATCAACGGGCGCCAACCATTGCTTAGCCACTTTAAGTTGTGGTAAGGCTTGCTTGAGGCAGTACTGCGCTTGCTGTGTGGTGATTTGAAAAATATTTGATGACACGCCACCGGCTAGCGCTGTGATCGTAATGGTTTCGTCCTCTTTAGCAAGGTTTAAGTTGCTTAGGATTTTTTTAATCGCAGAATGATCATTTGCTAAGTCTTTAAAAACAACGACTACCTGTGTCTGAGCAACGACCAACTTTTTTTCAGCGACCGCCAACTGTTTGTCGCGCAGGTTTTGGGCAACCTCTTTACCTTTATCAAACTCTTGTTTGAGCCTAGTGAGTTCTTCAGGGCTGACGCGTTCAATGTTTGCATAGTCGAGCTTCCACTCGTGCGACTGGCCCCACCTTTGAGGGGACTGTACGGTTGTACGGGCGACTACAGCGGTTTCTAAAACCTTGAAGGCCAGCACTAAGGTTTGCCGCTGCGATGCCAGATCATGGGGTTTTCCGGCTGAGTTACCCAGCGGAAAGTCGCTGAACATAAATCTGGGTACGCCGCAGTGTTCAACAATATCCTTTGCACAGCCCATTAATACCGTGGGGATACCATGAGCTTCAAGGTGACGGGCAATCAGGCTAAGGGTTTGGTGGCAGACAGGGCAGTTTGGGGTCAAGACCACTGCCTCGACGCCATCCGCGCGGCAACGCTTTAAGACCTCAGGCGCATCAACTTCGATCGTGTGACGTTGGCTTCGGTTAGTGGGGGCACCATAAAAGAACGGTGCAATGCTGCCAATGATTTTGTCGCGCGCAAGTTCACGGAGCATGGGCAAAGCAAACCAAGTATTTGAGTCTCGCATGCTGGTGTGTTTGCGATCGACTGCCACATGCGACACACGCAAGTCGTGTTCAGTGTTTGTGGCGCCAGAGTAAACGGTAAAAAACTTGGCAGCAGAGTTGTAGGTTGATCCGGGGCCTTGATTGCCTTTATCGGCTTGAAAGGGTGCAGCGGTCGTAATCAGCGTGACGCAAGTTTCTTTAAGAGGCTTGCGCAACGGCGTAAAAGGCGCGTCGGCAAAGTGCGCCCAACGGTACGGGTTGCCGTAGCCCAAACCTAAATACCAATCGCGGGTGCGCTGCATATAGCGAATAGGTTGGTCATCATCGCTGACAAAGCCAAGCAGTTGATCCACGTCAGCTTGAGATAGTTTGGTCTCTTCAGTCATAAACATTGTCGTTTTTGTAGATATTTCAGAGTCTAGCTGAAAAAATCCAAGAGTCCGATGACCAAACACGTTGAGAATGCCTTCAAAACCTAGCCAAGGGCAGTTTTTTCAAAGACTATACTTCTGCTAGCGCCTTCGGGCTTTATTCTCATATGTGGGCTCTTCGTTTTGACTTCTGCTACCGCACCGTTTTCAGTCAGGGTGCTGTCCCTCATCCCTCCGATGACACAGCTCAACACGCCGTACCCTTCGACGGCGTATCTGACGGGGTTTTTGCGTTCGCGTGATTTTTGCGCGGTGCAAGAGGATTTGGCACTGGCGCTTGTGCTAAGGCTACTCTCGCGTCAAGGCTTGGCTGAAGTCGCCGAGGTGATTGCGCGCTTGCCCGTTGCCGAACACACCCAAACCATTGCGGCGTTTAGCGCGCAGCGTGTGCAATATTTGGCAACGGTTGAGCCCGTAATTGCGTTTTTGCAGGGACGTGATTCAACCTTGGCACATCGTATTGCCAGTCGGCAGTATTTGCCTGAAGGCCCGCGCTTTGCAAGCCTCGATGTCTTTGTGGATGACGAAGGTGGTGATCCGCTGGCGTGGGCCTTTGGTGCGGTTGGCCTGAATGACAAAGCCAAGCACTTAGCCACGCTTTATTTGAACGATCTGGCTGACGTGCTTCGCGATGCGATTGATCCGCGGTTTGAATTTGTGCGTTATGCCGAGTCGCTGGCAGCGAGTCAGGCAAGCTTTGAACCCTTGGCTGAAGCCTTGGCCGCGCCAGATAATATGATTGACGCCACGCTCGCGCGGCTGACCTTAGAGGCTCTTGGCGCACACCAGCCGACCGTAGTTCTAATTTCTGTGCCGTTTCCGGGCTCTGTCTATGCGGCTTTTCGGATCGCCCAAACGGTCAAGGCCTACAACCCCAAAATTGTTACTTTATTAGGCGGTGGTTTTGTCAATACCGAATTGCGCGAACTGACCGAGCCGCGAGTTTTTGATTATTTTGATTACGTGATGCTAGATTCAGGTGAGCGCCCCTTGCTTTCGTTACTCGCTTATCTGCAGGGGCAGCGTTCACGGCAACGACTGGTACGAACCTACTTACGCGATGTAGTGTCGCAACAGGTGCAATATATCAATCTGGTTGAGCCCGACGTGCCATTCGAAGAGGTCGGTACGCCCACGTGGGACGGCTTGCCGTTAGACCGGTATCTGTCGTTACTAGACATGCTTAATCCGATGCATCGGCTCTGGAGCGATGGTCGCTGGAACAAGCTCACCGTGGCTCATGGCTGTTACTGGAAGAAATGCAGTTTCTGTGACGTGAGTTTGGATTACATCGGTCGCTACGAAAGCGCTTCTGCGACAGTTTTAGTGGATCGTATCGAGTCGATTATTCAAGAGACTCGTCAAACAGGTTTTCATTTTGTTGATGAAGCCGCTCCACCCAAATCGCTCAAAGCGCTTGCAACTGAACTAATTAAACGCGACACGGCAATATCATGGTGGGGAAATATTCGCTTTGAAAAAACCTTTACACCTGAATTATGCAAGTTGCTCGCGCAGAGTGGTTGCATTGCGGTGTCTGGCGGTCTAGAAGTTGCCTCTGATCGATTACTGACCCTCATGAAAAAAGGTGTGTCGGTTGATCAAGTGGCGCGGGTGACGCGTGCGTTTACCGATTCCGGTATTTTGGTGCATGCCTATTTAATGTATGGCTTTCCGACTCAAACCGTGCAAGACACGGTCGACGCACTTGAATTTGTTAGACAGTTGTTTGCCAATGGTTGCATTCAAAGTGGCTTCTTTCATCGCTTTACGTGCACGGTCCATTCACCCGTCGGACTCAATCCGCAAGAGTATGGCGTGACGCTCAAACCCTTACCACCGGTAAGCTTTGCAAAAAACGATGTGTTGTTTGTGGACCCTACCGGAGTCGATCACGCTGCGCTGGGTGTGGGACTCAGAAAAGCCATTTATAACTTTATGCACGGTCTTGGTTTAGAAGAAGACGTGCGTAGCTGGTTTGACTTTAAAGTGCCCCGCTCGACTGTGGCGCGGCAACGCATCGAGCGAGCTTTAGGGAATCGAGGCCGTCTGACGCGCGCGGCAAAAGAGCGCTAGTCAGCATCCTGTTCTTTCAGCCAGCGTTTGAGCCCCAGATCGTCACGTACGGTGAGCAGGTCGCTTTTGATCGCAGTAATTTCAGAATGCAGACGACGCTGCAGGGTGGCTAAGTGGCGGCTTAAAGAGGCCTCACTGACAGTGGCGGCCGGTGACATGCCAAATTCACCGATGGCATCAAGTTCAACATCGCGCAACTCGCGTTGAATGCCCTGTGTGCGTTGGGTAATCAGGCCGGTGAGTGCTGCGATTTTGTCATGAGCAAGATTGCTGGCAATTTGGGTTTCGGTCAGATTTGACTCAAGCTGCAGATGTAACAGGGTCAGCAGATCACCGCGGCTGTAGGCGGTGTTTGCATCGCTCATTAATTGAGTTTTGCGGGCGCGTTCAAGTGGATCACTTTCGCGATCGGGGTGCACGGCGCTGGCAAGTTGTCGATAGATGCTACGCAGGGCGCCTTGTGCATCATTGAGTAGCTGTTCGGCCTGCAACTGACTGGGAGTCTTAGTGCGTTGATTTTTGCGTTTTTCTTTTTGGCGCTCGCGCTGTTCGGCTTGCTTACGCAGCTGTTCAAACTTTGCATGCAGCACGTCGTCAACGGTCTCGAAGGGTTCGTCTTCTTCGAGAGCGCGACCCATGGTTTGTTCAAAATAGGCTTGCGCCTCGCGAGCTTGGGCGAGTTCAATGTCGGCCAAGGCTTGGTCGCTGTGCGCGTCGTGCAGCACCCGCATGTCGTGATCACCTTGTAAGGCAAAGTCTATGGCGATTCTGCAAATCTGCCGACGCATCAGCATTTGATGACGGGTGGGCAGGCCGCCTTTTTCCAGGCGCTGATCCAACCAGATGGCCATACTCTTGCGCAGCGTTTCTTGGCGCCGGTGCAATGGTTTTAGGGTGGTTTGATGCACGGCACGATGCTGCTCGACCAGCTTACGTAACCCTTTGATCTTGAGGGTCAGCCGTTCGGCATGCTTAACAAGCTCACTAAAGTTTTCTTGTTCGGGCGACAGTTCTTTCGCAAACTGCGTGAGTGCGGGTGCGTTTTCGATAAAGTGCGACAGTTTGATGGCGTCCTGAAGGAGGGGGTTTCAAGCGTAACCATGCAGTTTAACGCGTTGGCGCCCAAGCTGTCAGGTCATCGCAGATTTTTCTTGTAGGCGCTTGTTCGCGAGCGAGCGGCCACGGGATTTAGCCTGCGGCAGCCCCAACGGTCAGGCCGCCGCAGGTGTAAAGCACTTGCCCCGTCATAAAGCCGGAGTCAGGGGAGAGCAAGAAAGTGACCGCGTTGGCCACATCTTCTGGGGTGCCCAAGCGCCTGACCGGAATTCGGGCCAGAAAATCTGCCATTTGTTGCGGGGTAAGAGGATTATTTTTTTTGTACATTTCGGTCTGAATTGGGCCAGGCGCGACGGCGTTGACTGTAATGCCACGGCAGCCGAGTTCAAGCGCCCATGTTTTTGTCATGCCGATGACACCACTCTTTGCCCCTGCGTAAGCCGAACGCCTAAGCATGCCTAGACTTGCACGGCTACTGAGGTTGACCACGCGCCCATAGCCCTTTTGGGTCATTGAGACCACGCAAGCTTGTAAGCATTGCAGCGGAGCACGCATATTGATCTGGATGATTTCATTAAATTCGCTTGAGCTTGTTTCTTCAAGCAAGCTCGTTGTACTTTTACCAGCATTGTTAACAAGATGATCAACAGAAAACTTTTGCGTGATCGCGCTCAACGCTTGAGCGGTACTTTGTTCGTCGGCTAAATCTGCCGTATAGAAATCACCCGGAAACTCGCCTTCAAATGGGGTACGTGCCAAGCCAACGACATGTCCGCCACGCAGCGCGATCCGTCGCGCGCAGGCCAGTCCAATTCCACGGCTTGCACCAGTGATTAACGTGACTGTATTTTTAAAGATCGGCTCAGGCGTCATTGAGTTTCTACTCCTGATTGTTTCACTACAGCAGACCATTTTTTTACTTCTTGCCCCACAAAAACTGTAAAGCTATCAACAGAATTTGGAAGTTGAGGTGAGGCGATGCCTGCGTGTTCGTAGCTGGTTTTAGTCGCCACAGAGCTCAAGGCCTGAACAACGGCTTGATTGACTTGTTTCATGATGAATTGTTCAGTGCCTGAAGGGGCAAACAACCCGAACCAGGCTTGCACAGCGAACTCGGGTAGTCCAGACTCTGCGAGTGTGGGGATGTCAGGGGCAAACAAAGAGCGGTTTGTGGTGGTGACGCCAAGCGCACGCAGCTTTCCGGCGCGCACTTGCTGAAGAACTGAGGGCATATTGTCAAAAATAGAATTGACCTGTCCGCCTAACAAATCGCTTAACGCGGGATTACTACCCTTGTATGGAACGTGCAAGATATTTGTATTCGTTTGTATTTTGAATAGTTCGCACGACATGTGAATCGCAGATCCGGCGCCCGACGACGCGCAGGTCAATTTGCCTGGGTTGGCACGGGCAAAAGTAATATAGTCGGCCACCGTATGAATCGGTAGGCCTGGATGAATAACTAGCATGTTAGGCACAGTGCCTAAAAGCGCCACAGCGGATAAATCCTTCTCGATGTCATAGTTCAGTTTTTTATATAAACTCTTATTGATCGCGTTGGCAGTCGTGCCAACATAAAACCGTGTGCCAATTGTCGGGCCATTTGCAACGTATTCGGCACCAATATTGCTGCTGGCACCCGCTTTGTTTTCAACGATAACGGTTTGGCCTGTTTGCGTCGTTAACTCTTTAGCCACGATGCGCGCGATGATATCTGTCGTTCCGCCGGGGGCATAGCCAACCACGAAGGTAAAAGATTGTCGTGGCCAATCTGTTTGTGACTGAGACATGACTTGCAAAGACAGCAACCCGAGCACTAAGCCAACAAAAAGGCAGACGTGCTTTACACCTTTGGAAATCACGGTGAATACAGCCCTGTGTTGATTCTTCATACCGGCACGCTTCCTTGGACGGTGATGCGGTGCATTTCTCTTCGATGGCCGGGGTAGTCGTTGATGGCGTAATGCATGGTGCAGCGGTTATCCCAGAAGGCCATCGAGCCAGCACCCCAGCGAAAACGGCAGGTGAGCTCGGGTTTTGAGCTTTGTTGGTAAAGGTACTGAAGCAGAGGCAAGCTTTCTTCGCGCGTCATTCCTTCAAAACAATAGGTAAAAGGTTGGTTGATAAATAAAAGTTTTCGATCGGTTTCTTCGTGCGTGCGTATCACCGGATGCGAGGTATTAATTTTTCCAATATCCTCGCGTAATTTTGTGGATCGTGTGGCGTTACGCAGTTGAGCGTTGGTGCTCAAAAAATCGTTCGAATGAATCGCGCGCATGCCTGAAAGCTGTTTTTTGAGCTCTTCAGACAGACGCTCGTACGCCATGTATAGATTTGCAAAGAGCGTGTCGCCTCCAAGCGGAGGAATCTCGCGAGCGTACAGAATCGAGCCGAGTGGCGGGGTAGCCTGAAACGTTTCGTCGGTGTGCCAGGTGTCGCCAATGATGTCTTTGTCAGTGCTTTCTTTTGTGACCGGCATGATCTTTGGATAGGCCTCAAGCGTGCGATAGACCGGTGATTTGCTGATTTCGCCAAAGCATTCAGCAAAATGAATTTGTTGTTCTGGGCTTAACGTCTGCTCACGAAAGAAAATAACAAGGTTGTCGAGCAAGGCCTGACGAATATCGGCGATTAGAGTTGGCGTTAAATCCTTGGTCAGATCAACCCCAAGCAACTCAGCGCCAATATGACCGGTCAATTTACGAATTTTCATGAGTAGCTCTTTTAAATGAGGGGCTCTTTTAGAATTATTTCTTTTGGTCCATAAATATAATCAGCTCGCGAAAAATTTTGGTGTACTCATTCATTTCTTCGTCCGTCTGTTTCGGGCCTTTGACATCAAGGATCAGACCATGCTTTTCAGCGAATTGCGCAAACTCAGGGCTGTTTCCAATGGCAAGTGATGTGGCAACGATTTTGTCTTTGATCTCGCTTGGCATCCCTTTGGGTGCGACGACGCTATACGAGGCGGGGAGGGTGACGTTGTACCCAGCTTGCACAACTGAAGTCGCTTGTGGAAACGCAAAATATTTGTCTTTCGTAAAGCTAGCAATTACCCGGATTTTGCCGGCTTGCACATGCGGCAACATGGTCGGGGCATATCCAGTACTCGCTTCTACTCGACCGCCAAGCAGCGCAACAAGCGCTTCGCCGCCACCGCCGGTGAACGGAATGGTGGCAATCTTTACTTGAGCGATCTTGTTTAATTCTTGAATCGCTAAATCTGGGATCGTTCGATAGCCGGACACCGCTGCACGGATTTTTCCGGGATTTTTGCGCACAGCATCCATAAAGTCTTCAAAGGTATGCCAAGGTGAGTCAGTACGCACCGCGATAATGGTCGGTATGTCAACGAGTTTGACGATTGACTGATAGTCTTCTGGGCCTTTCCAAGCGATTGCTTTGTTTACAAGCGGTTGGTAGGCCAAAACACTGTTTGAAGTGAGGCCTAGTGTGTAGCCATCAGGTTTGGCCCGAATGACCACTGCTGTGCCAATGGTGGCTGAGCCCCCTGGTTTGTTTTCGACGTTAACGCTGACCTTGAGCGCTTGTTCGAGTTGACTCGCAAATTGGCGCGAAATCGGGTCGGTAGAGCCGCCGGGGCCATAGGGCACGATAAAAGTGATGTCGCGGTTCGGGTAGGGCTGCGCCTGCGCTGAGGGCGCGAACAGAGTGGTGCCAAGCGTTGCGATAAAAAATATTAGGATAAAAAAAATAGAGCGCCTTTTAGTTTCTATAAACATGTCTCTTTATTCCCGTCAGTTATCGGACCAGCATGGGGGTAGTATGCCTAAAAAAAACCAAGCTAGCTAGCACCCACTCGTTAAGGTGGCTAACACCCCCTCAATACACTACACTTAAAGCCAAATTCATTCTAAAAAATTCCATCTTCGTGAATGTTGTGAGGCGACACGAAAGACGCGAGACAACAATCCTTAAAAGGTAACGCCATGGCTCAAACCGCCAGTGAAAAAATTGCTTCCTTTGTTGTGAAGTTTGATCCAACAACTATTACGCCGGCAAGTCGACACATTGCAGCCCGGGCTTTGTACGACACCATCGTTTGTGCCTTGGCGGGCGTGCAAGAGCCTGCCTCTCAACTCGGGCTTCAATATGCGCAGGGCCAAACCGGGCCGCATATGGCCACAGTTTGGGCAACAGGCCAGAAGCTGTCGCTAGAAATGGCTGCTCTGGTAAACGGCATGATGGGTCATGCTTTGGATTTTGATGACGTGTCATCACCTCTGCGCGGTCATCCAACCGTGGCGATTTTGCCTGCTGTAATTGCGTTAGGTGAAAGTCTGCAAGCGCAGGGGCGCGACATCATCACTGCGTACATCGTCGGTTTTGAGGTGACCTTACGCTTGGCGCGTGCGATTGTGGATGAACAATACGCCAAGGGCTGGCATTCAACGGCATCAATTGCGACGTTCGGTGCAACGGTTGCGTGTGCACATTTGTTAAAACTCAGTCACGCTCAGATTGTGAACGCCTTAGGTATCACGGTGTCGCAAATCGCTGGGACTCGTCAAAACTTTGGCACGATGTCTAAGCCCTTTCAGGCAGGGCAAGCCAATGCGGTGGCGCTGCGTGCTGTCATGCTGGCCAAGCTTGGGTTTGATGCCTCAGCCAAGGCGCTTGATGGAGATCTGGGCTACACCACACTGTATGCCGATAAGATGGATCTGCATGGCGAACTGGATCAACTCGGTCGCTCGCCCCTTGAAATCGAGCGGAGCGGCATCGAAGTTAAAAAATACCCTTTGTGCTATGCCACACATCGCACGATTGATGGTTTGCTTGATATGCTCAACGACACGCCGTTTAAGTTCGAGCAGCTTGATCACGTTGACATTCAAACAAACTATCGTGCTACGGTGCCCTTGATTCATAGCCAGCCACAAAATGGTTTAGAGGGAAAATTCAGTATGCAGTACGCCGTCGCCGCGGCTCTGCACGATGGTGAGGTGGTGCTCAAAACCTTTGAAGATGCGGCGGTTCAGCGCGCGACTATCCAAGCTTTTTTACCCAAGGTCAGCGTCACAGAAGGTGCGCCGCCCCTGTACCCCCGCTGGGCAGAATTAACTATCTATTTAAAAGACGGTACGGTGCTCAAGCGTCGTGTTGAAAAACTGCGCGGTAGTAAAGAGCATCCACTCACGGACGCTGAGTTAATTGTCAAAGGTGCTGATTGCTGTCGTTTTGGCGGACTGAAAATTTCGGCTGCTGAACTGGCGCGAACTTGCTTTACACTTGATCAGCAGCCTTTAAATGTGCTGCTTCAATTACTCACGACGGCCGTACAGGCCTCGCAGGTGAGTTCAAAAATAGCTGCTTGAACCCTCAGGGAAAACGATTAAGAGAAAACCCGTAAGCGTGATTCCATTTGACCAATAGCCGATTCCAACGTACTTTCTCACTTGCGAAATAAATAACAAACAAGCATTTTTGCTTCAATCGTGGAGAACCGATTTGTCGAATCAGTCAGCGTCAGCACTGCTGAATGTTAAAGATATTACAGTCCGCTTTGGTGGCATCGTCGCGTTAGATTCTGTCAGCTTTGACGTACCCCGTAACAAAGTCTGTGGTTTAATCGGCCCGAACGGTGCGGGTAAAACAACGCTCTTTAACTGTTTGAGCCGGCTGTACCAATATCAGGCCGGCGATCTTTTGTTTGATGGAGAATCCATCACACGAACACCCGTACATGCGATGTCCAAGATCGGCATTGGCCGCACCTTTCAAAACTTGGCGATGTTTCGTACGATGACGGTTCGGCAAAATGTGATGGTCGGAGCTCACGCGCGCTCTGAAGGCGGTTTTATCGGCACGATGCTAAAAACGCCAGCGGTTCGTGCTGAAGAAAAGCAGTTGGTCGAAGACGCGGATGCATTGTTGTCTTATTTGAAGCTGGCAGAATTCGCCGATCGGGCAGTCGGTGATTTGTCGTTTGGCACTCAAAAACGCGTTGAGTTCGCGCGCGCTCTGGCCTCAAAGCCAAAGATGCTTTTACTCGATGAGCCCGCGGCGGGCTTGAATCACACCGAGCTGGGCGACTTAGCAAATTTTATTCGTACGGTTCGCGACGATATGGGCATCACTGTTTTGCTAGTTGAACATCACATGAGTTTGGTGATGGAGGTCTCGGACTGGATCGTCGTGCTGAACTTTGGTAAAAAAATTGCCGAAGGCACGCCTGAAGAGATCCAGCGTAATCCCGAGGTCATCCGTGCGTATTTAGGGGATGGTAACTAATGAAGCTGCTTGATGTTACCAACTTGAATGCGTGGTACGGCCCTAACCAAGTGCTGTTTGATTTAAATTTTGAATTAAAGGTGGGCGGTATTACGACTATTCTGGGTGCGAATGGCGCCGGAAAGACGACGACCCTGCGCGCCGTATGTCAGGCTGTTCAAACAACTGGTTCGATCACTTTTATAGACAAGCGCATCGATGGCAAAGCGACCGAAGATATCGTCAGGGTCGGGATCGCGCATGTTCCTGATGGGCGCGGTACCTTCATGGCCCTGACCGTCGAAGAAAACCTGAAGCTTGGCGCCTATACGCGTAAAGATCGCCAGGAGGTACAGGTTGATCTCGAGCGCATGTACAGCAGGTTTCCGCGCTTAAAAGAACGCTTTCGTCAGCAGGCGGGTACCTTGTCAGGTGGCGAACAACAAATGCTTGCCATCAGTCGTGCGCTCATGCTGCGCCCCCGCTTACTGCTTTTAGACGAGCCTTCTTTTGGTTTGGCACCTTTGATCGTGAAAGAGATCTTCGAGATCATGCGTCAAATTAATCAAGAGGACCAGGTCAGTATGCTGCTCGTCGAACAGAACGCATCCTTGGCATTGAACTTGGCGGATCATGCTTATTTGCTCGAGACAGGCAAGGTTGTTTTGTCGGGTCCTGCAGCTGATATCAAAGCTGACGAGTCGATTCGACGCGTGTACTTGGGTTATTAAACTAGCGATCAGGTTGTGGAGTTTTAATGGATTCGTTTTTATTGCAAGTCACTGCGGGGTTAGCGAACGGTGGTATTTATGCTGCGGTCGGGCTAGCGTTGGTCATGATCCACCAGGCGACTCATCACATTAATTTTGCGCAAGGCGAGATGGCGACGTTCTCGACCTTCATCGCCTGGGCAATGATCCAGGCGGGCGTGCCTTACTGGGTGGCGTTTGTCGCGACGATGGTCGTGTCGTTTGTTGCGGGTTTACTGATTCAACGGATTTTTCTCAAGCCTGTTGAAAAAGCGCCAATCCTAACAAATGTGATCGTATTTGTTGGTTTGCTCGTGATTTTTAACGCCTTTGCAGGTTGGATTTTTGAGCACACAATTAAATCGTTTCCGAGTCCGTTTCCGTTAGAGGGTATGTTCTTGGCTCAATACTTTTCTGGTCACCAAATCGGGTCAATTTCGGTCACACTCGTTGTGCTGCTCTCGGTGTTCTGCTTCTTTCGTTTTACGCCGCTTGGTCTGGCGATGCGTGCGGCCGCATTTAATCCCGAGTCGGCGCGCTTGGTCGGGATTCGCGTGTCTTGGATGTTGGCGCTTGGTTGGGGGATGGCCGCCTTAATCGGAGCAGTGGCCGGCATGATGATCGCACCAATTGTATTTCTTGATCCAAATATGATGGCCGGCATTTTGCTCTATGGTTTTGCGGCAGCCTTGCTTGGTGGGATAGATAACCCGTGGGGTGCCGTTGTTGGTGGCGTAATTTTAGGTGTGCTTGAAAACATCTTGGGCGCGTATGTCATCGGCAGCGACCTAAAACTTACGATGGCGTTGGTCTTAATCGTGACGATTCTGATCTTCCGTCCCTATGGCCTTTTTGGCAAACCTATTTTCTCGCGCGTCTAAGAGAGCCAACATGTCTGCCATTTTCAAAAAAATAATTTTAGCGGTCGCTCTGTTGGCTGCGGTCTTGCTACCCTTTGTGCTTGAAGATTTTCGAGTCTTCCAACTAAATTTAGTATTGATCTACGCGATCGCGATTCTGGGTTTGAACATCTTGACCGGCTATGGTGGTCAGATTTCTCTTGGGCATGGGGCGTTTTATGCGGTCGGCGCTTACACGTCTGCGATCTTAATCTCGCAGCTAGGAATGTCGGCTTATCTGACCATACCGATTGCCGGGRTAGTTTGCCTGGTAATGGGGGTGTTGATGGGGTTTCCGGCGCTACGTCTCGCTGGTCATTACTTAGCCCTGGCAACCTTCGCGTTGGCAATTGCGACACCGCAGTTACTCAAATATAAAGGAATTGAGCATTGGACGGGCGGTGTGCAGGGGATTATTCTTGATAAACCTACGCCCCCCTTTGAACTCACGCTCTTTGGCAATGAGCTCAGCGAGGATCGGTGGCTTTATTTAGTGATCTTGGCGATTGCTTTAGGTTTATTTTTGTTGGCTCATAATTTGCTGTCTGGGCGAGTTGGGCGCGCCATCGTGGCGATTCGAGATCAGCCCACTGCTGCGGCCGCCCTAGGCATTAATTTAACGTTCGTTAAGACTGCCACCTTTGGCTTGTCGGCTGCCTACACCGGTATCGCGGGTGCACTGAGCGCACTGGCTGTTGCCTATATCGCGCCAGATAGCTTCCCGGCGTTTTTATCGATCAGTTTGTTAGTCGGGGTCGTCGTCGGCGGCCTGGGCTCAATATCGGGCGCAATCTTTGGCGCTTTGTTTATTCAGTTTGTACCCAATGTTGCTGATGAAATGTCAAAATCTGCCCCCTGGGCAGTGTACGGAGCCATACTGTTGGCGTTGGCTTACGCCGCGCCAAATGGTGTGATGGGGATTTTGCAAAAAATAAAAAAAGGGAGACAAACATAATGAAAAAAATAGATCACATAAAAGACCTAGTTGCAGTTGTCGCGTTAACGTTTGCCAGTTTTGGCTTGAACGCGCAGCCTTATGATCCGGGCGCGACCGATAAAGAAATAAAAATTGGAAATACCAATCCGTATTCGGGAGCGTTCTCGGCTTATGGCTCCTATGGCAAAGCGCAAGCCGCTTACTTTAAAAAAATTAATGACGAGGGTGGGATTAATGGTCGCAAAATCAATTTCATTTCAATGGATGATGGTTTTGCCCCGCCCAAGACACTCGAGAACGCCCGAAAATTAGTCGAACAAGAAAAAGTCTTATTCTTTTTTGCAACCTTAGGAACCGCGCCTAACACTGCGATTCATAAGTATATGAATCAAAAAAAGGTGCCGCAGCTTTTCGTGCAGACCGGTGCGTCAAAATGGGGTGATCCAAAAAATTATCCTTGGACCATGGGTTGGCAGCCTAACTACATCAGCGAGGGCAAGGTGTTTGCCCAAGCGATTTTAGATAATCAGCCAAAGGGCAAGATTGCGCTGCTTTATCAAAACGATGATTCGGGCAAAGACTTGTTGATTGGCTTAGAGCAAGGATTAGGTGCTAAAAAAGATATGCTCGTGGCACGAGAAACCTACGAGGGGACCGATCCGACCGTCGACAGTCAGATTGTGAAGCTCAAGGCGTCTGGGGCAGATATATTTATTCATGGGAGCGGACCAAAGTTCGCCGCTCAATCAATGAAAAAAATTGCTGAGTTAGGTTGGAAACCCACGCAATATGTCTGGCAGGTTTCAAGCTCAATTGGTGCTGTTCTGACGCCAGCGGGGATTGAAAATACCGTCGGTCTGATTACCTCAGCTTTTTCTAAAGATCCAAGCGATCCACAGTGGAAAACCGACAAAGCGATTTTAGAGTACGAAGCGTGGTTTAAAAAATATTTACCTGGCGCTGATCCGACAGACAGCTTCTACATTCAGGGTTATATGAATGCTCAGACGGTTGAGCATGTTCTAAAGCAGGCGGGCAACAATTTGACGCGTGAAAACATCATGAAGCAAGCCGCTAGTATTAATGACTTTAGATTGCCCCTTTTGTTGCCCGGTGTTAACGTGCAGACGAGTGCGACTGATTTCTATCCGATCGAGCGTATGCAGTTAGCTCGATTTGATGGAAAAGCGTGGGTGTTGTTTGGTAAGACGTACGGGGATTAGATTCAATTTAATTTGTTTTTATATGGGAGTATTTGTTATGAAAAAAGAACTTTGTAAATTAAGTGCGATCTTCATGACTGTCGGTCTTGCACTTGCAGGCACGATCGCTTGCGCTCAGCCTTATGGGCCAGGCGTGACTGACAAAGTCATTAAGATTGGCAATATTAATCCGTACTCGGGCCCGGCATCGTCTTACAGCTCATACGGTAAATCGCAAGCTGCTTACTTCAAAAAAGTAAATGATGAAGGCGGTATTAACGGGCGCATGATTGAGTTCATTTCTTTAGATGACAATTATCAGCCCCCGAAAACACTAGAGCAAGCGCGCAGACTGGTCGAGCAAGATAAAGTGTTGTTGATTTTCGCTCCGCTGGGCACACCCACGAATTCTGCGATTCACAAGTATATGAATCAAAGAAAGGTTCCACAACTCTTTGTGCAGACCGGCGCTTCAAAATGGGGTGATCCTAAAAACTTTCCATGGACAATGGGTTGGCAGCCCAATTACCACAGCGAAGGTAAGATCTACGCGCAGGCAATCTTGCAAAATCAGCCTAAGGGAAAAATAGCGATTTTGTATCAAAACGACGATTATGGTAAGGATTACATCACCGGTATTGAAGAGGGACTTGGTGATAAAAAAAATATGATCGTTGCGCGTGAAAGCTATGAGGTGAGTGATCCGACGATTGATAGTCAGATCGTTAAGCTTCGTGCTTCGGGTGCTGATGTGTTCTTGAACATTACTATTCCAAAGTTTGCGGCACAAGCCATTAAAAAAATGGCTGAACTCAATTGGAAACCGACGCATTATTTAAATCAAGTCTCTAGCTCGGTCGGTTCAACCTTGATTCCCGCTGGTCTCGAAAATAGTGTTGGGTTAATTACGACGTCGTTTATTAAGGACCCGAGCGATCCTCAGTGGAAAGACGACAAAGCGTTTTTAGAGTACCAAGCCTGGTTTAAAAAATATATGCCAGCCGCAGATCAAAATGACGGTTTTTATATACAAGGCTACACCAACGCTCAGACGCTTGAGTACGTACTCAAACAAGCGGGTAATGATCTGACTCGTGAAAATGTGATGAAACAGGCCGCAAACATTAAAGATTTGAAACTACCCTTGTTGCTGCCTGGTATTAATGTACAAACGGGTCCGGATGATTTCTACCCGATCGAACGTATGCAATTAGCGCGCTTTGATGGCAAAGCCTGGAGATTGTTTGGTAAGATTTACGGCGATTAATATGCTTGCCTGTTGAATAAAAAAGACCGCTTAATGAAGCGGTCTTTTTTATTTGTGATCCTGTTTCTCAGTCAATCACGATCCCAGCGTCTTGAATAATTTTGGCCCAACGTACCCGCTCTTCTTGAGCATACTGATTAAAGTGTGCTGAGGTGTCACCAATCGTGACCGCACCTTGGGCAAGTAATTGCGCTTTGATCTGAGGGTCGTTTAATATTTTTACCGTTTCAAGGTTTAATTTTTCA
The DNA here is from genome assembly GCA_002737415.1 of Alcaligenaceae bacterium. GTDB lineage: Bacteria > Pseudomonadota > Gammaproteobacteria > Burkholderiales > Burkholderiaceae_B > Zwartia. Next base: position 22,216 of record NSIQ01000031.1, read on the forward strand.
ACAATTGCTGGCGGAGTTGCCTTGGGTGCATATAGCCCAAACCAACCACTGACTTCGTAGCCTTTCAGCCCCGACTCTGCGATCGTGGGGACGTCAGGCAACAGTTCAGAGCGCTTTGCCGACGTCACACCAAGTGCTTTAAGTTTGCCCGCTTGTATCAGCGACAGACAAATTGGCAAATTACAGAACATCATTTCAACTCTGCCGCCGAGAATATCGTTGATCACGGCTGGGCTGCTTTTATACGGTATGTGTACCATTTCAACTTGAGCCATTTTCTTAAAAATTTCGCCCGATAAGTGCATGCTGCCGCCTGCACCACTTGAGCCATAGCTAAAACTTTTTGCTTTTTGCAAGGCAAGAAGCTCTTTCACGTTGTTGGCCTGCACTTGCGGGCCGATCACCAAAACGTTTGGTACCGACACAAGGTTGGTAATACCAATAAAGTCGCGCTGAGGGTCGTATTTGATATTTTTGTGCAGCGTCACGTTAATCGAGCCGATGCTTGTTGACCCAACCATCAGGGTGTATCCGTCGGGTGCGGCGGTGGCAACGTAATTAGCACCGATATTGCCATCTGCGCCTGCTTTGTTTTCAGCAACCACTGGTTGACYCAAGGACGCAGACAGCTTCGTGGCCACGATACGCGCCAGCACATCAGTCAGTGTGCCAGGCCCAAACGGAACAATGATGGTGATCGGTTTGTTGGGATAGGCTGCGGTTTGCGCCTGGGCCGGCGAACTGAGCAAGCCTGCTGTCGACGCCAACGCAATTATTGTGACCTGAAGCATTGCGACAAGTGTTCGTTTCATAGGGTCGGTATTCACTTTGTTGGATCGTTGAGAGGGCGTGTATGTAAAGCACGCAAAGAGGCGCTAGTTAGTGCATAGGTCTGTTCATCGAACTGCAATTGGAGCATTTAAACGCAAGAGCGGGTGACTTTCAAGAGATAATTTTCTAAAGGTCGCAGACCATTAGAACACCAAGGCGTTGTGATTGATCCTGTGAGCAGTGCACCTAGTGCGACAGCCTCGCGAGAAGCGGTTTTAGGCTACGAAGCCGAGGTACGTGATCTGATGGCAACGATTGCCGCTTTGCGAGACGCGCTAGAACAAGAGCAGTCGGTGAGTGCTAGGCGGGTGTCTCGGGCGCTACTTATAACCGACTCTGAAATCGCACAGCTTAAAAATACGGCAATCGCCTTGCGTGAAACGCTTGAGCAGACGGGTCGACCAAGAGAGCAGGCAGTGCAAGCCGCTGTGTTAGCCGCAAGCCAAGAAATAACGAGTTTAAAGGCGGCCATCTTTRARTTGCGTGACCAGATTGAACTCATGCGACAAGAAAAAGAGGCTGCAGTGCAAGCGGTTGTCTTACGTACACATGAC
>NSIQ01000032.1 GCA_002737415.1 Alcaligenaceae bacterium
AGCGCGAGTTCGGCCACCCTCAYTAAACTAGAGCAGCGCCTGCACTTATTTGATTTCTTGCTGAAGCTTTCGAATCAGATGTCGGCCTTTGGTAACCTTGATGACGTATTAAACGCTTTTGTCGAGATCGCGACCCGTGAGTTGAACGCCGAGCGCGGCACCATATTTTTGAACGATCCAACGACCAATGAGTTGTATTCAAGAGTGGCTCAAGGCCATTTGCGCCATGAAATTCGCATTTTAAACAGCAGTGGCATTGCCGGCAGTGTATTTACTGCGCAAGAAAGTCTAATTAGCTTAGAGCCCAGTGCCGAGTGGTGTGCTTACGCTTGACGAGCACGAGCAGATTGTGACCTGCAATGCGGCTGGCTTGCGTGTCTTACAAACCACGCCCGCTGAAATCGTACAAAAGCCTTTCGTTCAATTTTTTTACGACACCAATTCGTGGGTACTTGAAAAAGTGAAGCGCGTGATGCAAACGGGTGAGGCTGACATCACCGTGGATGCAGAGATTGAGGTTGCTGCACGAAGGCTGTCCGTCAACCTAACGATTGTCCCTTTGACTGGCGCTGATCATAAGCGCCTGGGTTCAATGGTGATGCTTGAAGACATCTCAAGCGAAAAGCGTATGAAATCGACCCTGTCGCGTTATATGGATGCGTCGATCGCTGATCAGTTGCTTGCAACCGGTGCGGATTCGATGGGTGGCGTGAGTGTGCCTGCGACTGTTTTATTTTCGGATATCAGAGGCTTTACGACAATCACCGAAGAGCTTGGCCCCCAAGCGACGGTCAGCATGCTCAACGAGTATTTCGAAATCATGGTCGACTGCTTGCGCCAAGAAGACGGCATGCTTGATAAGTTTATCGGCGATGCAGTCATGGCAGCCTTTGGTATTCCGGTGGCGCACAATGACGATGAAGATCGCGCAGTACGCACGTCGATCTCGATGATCATCCGCTTGGCCGACTGGAACGTGATCCGTTTGAGCGAAGGCAAGAAGCCAATTAATCTTGGGATTGGCTTCAACACGGATGTGGTGGTGTCAGGCAACATCGGTGTCAAAAAACGGATGGATTACACCATCATTGGTGACGGGGTGAACTTAACCGCCCGTCTTGAGTYGGCTTGCAAGCATTAMGCCGCCAAGATTTTGATCAGTGAGTTTACACAAAAGAAATTGCGCGGTACCTATCGTATGCGCGAGATTGATCTGGTGGTTGTAAAAGGCAAAACGCAACCTGTTGCGGTGTTTGAAGTGCTCGATTACCACACCGAACAGACGTTTCCGAATTTAATGGATGTGGTGAGTCATTTCAGGGACGGCCTCGCCAAGTACCGGCGCGGTGAGTTTGACTTGGCAATTAAGGCCTTTGAGCAGGCGCTTGGCTTCAATCCTCAAGATACGCTGTCGCAGATCTATATTGAGCGCTGTCATCTGCTACMGCAGCATCCCCCTGAAGGCGCCTGGGATGGTGTCTGACGCATGGAAGACAAGTA
>NSIQ01000033.1 GCA_002737415.1 Alcaligenaceae bacterium
CAAGTRCTCTGCGTGGTGCTTGTGTTGTCTGGCTGCAGTTCGTTGCAGATCGGTTACAACTATGCCCCTAACTATCTGGCGTATCGCCTGAATGGTTATTTCAGTCTGGATGACGCGCAAAAGGTGACGCTTGATCAAGAGCTTCAGACCTTTATTGCGTGGCATGCCGAGACCGCCTTACCGGACTACACGCGAACCTTAGAAACCTGGCAGGCAAGAGTCGAGGTGGCGACACCTTTTACCGTCACCGAAGTGCTAGCGATTCAACAACAGGTTGAGCTAGCACTTGAAGTATTGGGGCAGCGCGCTGCTTCACAACTCGCCGGTCTGCTCGTCACTTTGACTCCGAAGCAACAGTTACGGCTCAAGGCCGAGTTCGAARSCGAGAACAAAGATTATTTTAATGAATTCCTCAAGAATCCAAATAGTGAAGCGACCCGCAAAAATCAACACAAACGCGCGCTAAAACGCTATGAAGACTGGCTGGGTGTGCTCACCAAGAGTCAAGAAAAGCTGATCACTGAGTTGTCTGACAGACGGTCAAAAATATTTGCAGGCTGGGGCGACGAGCGTGCGCTTAGACAAAAAGCCTTGCTAGACCTGTTAGCGCAGTATCGAGGTAAGGACCCTCTGCAGGCTGAAGCCGCCTTGCGCGAGTATTTAGGTAGCCTGAAGAACTATCGCGAACCGACACTCGCCGCTCAACAGTCGCCACTCAGACAAGATTGGGCTCAGGCAACGGCAGACGTTTTAAATAGTTTGACGCCAGAGCAAAAAATTTACCTAAAAAAGAAACTTGGCGGCTATGCGCAAGACTTTGTCAGTTTGACTCCTAAGCGCTTGGCACAAGGCTCTCTGAAGTAAGTGCCTGCGGCGACTCATGGTTAAGCCAAGGGATCACTACGTGTGCGCTTAGCGTCGTGACCCGATTGCGCAGCGCTGAGGCTAGGACAAAGGCAAGGTCAGTACATTTTTAGCACCCGGTCGAGCCAGCATTCTTGCGTACCAGGCYKCAATGATTGGGCGTGGTTTATGCGGGATCGGCAAGCCATACCAGCGGTGCACTTCACAGGTAAGAGGGATATCAGCCATCGTCATGTTGGCGCCTGCGACAAAGACATTGTGACTGAGATGATTTTCAAGACGATCAAGCAGAACCTCGGTTGAAGCAATCGAGGCTTCGACTTTTTTCATATCGCGTTCGGCTTCAGACATACGGATTAGTTGCCAGAACGCGTCACGCCCTGAGGGGCTAAAGGTGGTTTGTTGCCAGTCCATCCAGCGCTCGGCGTTGAAACGCTCTTGCAAGTCGGTTGGGTAGAGTTTGCCCAATGAGTGTTTGGCGCACAAATAACGTACGATGACATTTGACTCCCACAGCACGAAGTCGCCTTCAACCAAGGTCGGGACAACCGAGTTTGGATTCAACGCAATATATTCTGGCGTTTTGACAATGCCAAAGACGCCGCCCGCATCGATGCGTTCAAAGTCAAGACTAAGCTCTTGCGCTGCGTATACCGCTTTGCGGACATTGATCGAAGTAATACGACCCCAAATTTTGAACATGAAAACGATCCTCAAAAAAGATAGAAAGCGTTGAAATTTGAAACGCGAAACTTGAAACTCGAAATTTAGAACGCGCTCAGGCGATAAGTAAAAAACTTATGCGATGTCGGCGTCAACGAAATCAAGCAAGGTATTAAAGCCAGGAATTTGCACAGCGATACGTCCGCGTTGCTCACGCCAGGTGATCGTGTGCAAACTATTTTTTTGCAGCCGCTCTAGTGCCTGACGCAGCGGCGCCAACGATGCCGTTTGCAGTGCGATTGCACCAAAAAAACTTGAGCGCTTACCCCCAACGCAGGTCAAACCACCAAAGCATTCTGCATACTGCACGGCAGTCACAAAAACCAAGGTGTATTGTGCGCCACGTACACGGTACTCGCCGTTTGCACCGAGCGCTGCAAGACCACCGGCGGCAGCGACATATTGTTTTGCTTCTTGTTGTGGCGACTCACACACAATGAGTAAGCCCGCCAGGTTATTCACGCCATTAAGGTGAGTTTGCCACTCTTTGCGCCAAACTAATTCAGGGGTGAAATGTTGGCAGTAATACAAACGACCGGCACTAAACTGGCCAGGCTCAAAACGTACCGTTTCAAAGCGAGCGTCAGACACGACACCAGCAAGCTCAACAGGCCGCGAAAATGCCTGCACAGGCTGCACGGCAAAACCTGCAGACTGTAAAGACTGGTGTGTGTGTGCAGCGTTGGTGGTCTTAAATACGAGTCCGTCAATCCCAACAGGGCTTGAAAGGACCTCTTCACGTAACGGGCCACCGTCGCTTGGCAGACCGAGCAGTTCTAAGTAGTCATTCTCAAACACCATCAGGTGATTGATTGAACCGAGGCTATGGCGCCCGCGCGGCGTCAAAGTAAAGCCGAGTTGTTCAAAGATCGTATGTGCCGCATTCATTTCAAAATGCGTGTTAATCACTAGATGATCCAGCGCCAAGGCGTTTTGAGCAAGCGATCGAACAGCGGCACGAGACGGACGGATATTTTTTTTAGTCATTTGCGCTTACCCAAAGGTGAGTGTGGCAATCACGGGCGTGTGATCTGAGGGCTGCTCAAGAGCGCGTGGCCCCTTGTCGATGACACAGGCGGTACAGCTTGGTACTAATGGCTCTGACAACAACACATGATCAATGCGCATGCCGGCGTTACGCTTAAAGCCGTTCATGCGGTAATCCCACCAACTAAAGGATTTGGGCGCTTGTTCGAATAAGCGAAACGCATCGGTAAACCCAAGCGCCAGCAAAGATTGAAACGCCGCACGCTCGGGCTCTGAGACCAAGATCTGCCCAAGCCATTTGTCGGGATGGTGAACGTCGGCATCAACGGGKGCAATGTTGTAATCGCCTAACACAGCAATATTGGGATGTTGCTGCTTTTCTGTGACCAGCCAAGCTTCAAACGCCTTGAACCAAGCAAGCTTGTAAAGATACTTTTCGCTGCCAACCTCTTGCCCGTTGGGGCAATAGGCACTGATCACGCGAATGGTGCTGTCGCCGTAGGGCAGGGTGGTGGCTAACACGCGTTGCTGAGGGTCTTCAAAGCCAGGGATATTGCGTGTGATATCTGAACCGGGTTGGCGCGACAGCACCGCGACGCCGTTATAGGTTTTTTGACCGGCCCAGCCCGCGTAATAACCAATGGCCGTAAACGCCTCAAGCGGAAACTTGTCGTGATCAAGCTTAAGCTCTTGCAGGCATAAAGCGTCAACTGGGTTGGCCTCAAGCCAGGCTAATACCTGTTGCAGCCGTACTTTTAACGAATTGACGTTCCAGGTGGCAAGTTGCAGTATTGGCATAAATAATCAAGTCTGGTGAGTTTGGCGCATTATCCCATTATCACAGCTTAACTGAGCAGTCGGTTCAAGCCCCAAGCGGGTCAGTCTGTATAAACTTTGGGCACACGCTTGACGTTGCACAGCAGTTCGTAGGCGATGGTGCCGGCTTGCTGGGCGACTTGGTTGACGTCGATTTGTTTGCCCCAGCATTCGACGGGGCTGCCGATGCTTGCTTGGGGCAGATCGGTGAGATCGACGGTGAGCATGTCCATCGATACGCGGCCGATGGTACGGGTGAGTACACCACCCACGGCGATTGGCGTGCCGGTCGGGGCCACTCTGGGGTAGCCGTCGGCATAGCCGATTGCGACTAGGCCAACACGCACTGGAGTCGTAGCGACAAAGGTGCCGCCATAGCCTAAGGCTTCGCCGGGTTCGAGCGTGCGGATTGCGAAGACCTCGCTCATCAGGGACATGACTGGTGTGAGTTGGTTAGGCTGCGCTTGTGTCTCGGGCGTTGCCTTGAGTGGCAACGGATCAGCCCCATAAAGCAAAATCCCGGGCCGCGCCCAAGCGCCGCGCGCGCTCGGCCAGGCAAGGATGCCGCCTGAGTTGCTTAAGCTGCGATCGCCAGGCAACCCAGCGGTGGACTCGTGAAAGGCGGTGATCTGTTTGGCGGTGGCATCGCTGTCGGGCTCGTCGGCGCGGGCAAAGTGCGTCATCAGCGTAATAGAGGCGACCGAGGGGCAGGCTTCAAGGCGTGCGTAGGCGGTTTGTACAGCCTCTAGCGCAAAGCCGGCGCGATGCATGCCCGAATCTACCTTGAGCCACACACGTATGCTGTGGGCATCAATAGGAGCCGTTTCAAGCGCACGTAACTGTGACTCTTGATGGATGACAACCCAAAGCTTGGCCTTGTGCGCTGCGAGCAGTTCGTCGGGATCAAAGCAGCCTTCAAGGACCAGAATAGGCTTGGTGATGCCAGCTTCGCGAAGCTCGAAGGCTTCAGCGGCAAAGGCGACCGCAAAGCCATCAGCAATCTCGGCTAAGGCGTTCGCGCAAGGGACAGCGCCGTGCCCGTAGGCGTTGGCTTTAACCACCGCTAGGGCCCGCCCGCCGTGCAGGCTACGGGCCGTTAGGTAGTTTGAACGCAGGGCGGCTAAGTCAATTACGGCTTTTGAGGGACGAGTCATTAAAATCACAACATGAGGCAATACAGCAATATATTCTGAAAACTAAGCAGGCACTGAGGCAGGACGCTGCACGGGCCCGCGAACCGTTGTTTGGTAGCGACTGATCGCCAAGCCGTCGGTACTGATTTCAGGACGCTGGCCCGTCACTAGGTCTGCAATCAGTTTGCCTGAACCGCATGCCATCGTCCAGCCCAACGTGCCGTGCCCGGTGTTTAAAAACAGATTAGGCAATGTGGTCGCACCGATAATGGGTGTGCTGTCTGGCGTCATGGGTCGCAGACCAGTCCAGAACGTTGCGCGCTTGACGTCGCCACCCGGAAAGAGTTCGGTGACAACTTTTTCGAGTGTCGCGCGTCGTTGTGGCTTCAAACTTAAATCAAAGCTATTGAGTTCGGCCATGCCGCCCACTCGAATCCTACTATCAAAGCGCGTGATCGCAACCTTGTAGGTTTCGTCAAGAACGGTAGATTGTGGTGCAAGAGATTCATCAACCAATGGCACTGTTAGCGAATAGCCCTTAACTGGGTATACCGGTAACTCGATATTTAAAGGCGCGAGCAAATCACGCGTGTAGCTGCCAAACGCCAAGACATAACGGTCAGCCTTCAAAACGTCGTGCCCGACGCGCGCGCCGGTGATTTGTCCGCCCTCAGTCAGCAATTGCTCAACAGGCGTGTTGTAACGAAATTGCACACCCAGCTCTTGCGCCAGTGTGGCTAAGCGGGTGGTAAAGAGCTGGCAGTCGCCGGTTTCGTCGTTGGGCAAACGCAGCCCGCCGGCAAGCAGGCCTTGCGCCTGTCGCAGACCCGGCTCAACCGAAGTGAGTTGCGCCGCACCGAGTAACTCGTAGGGCACGCCGCATTCTGCGAGTACTTTGATATCCAGCTGCACAGCATCCATCTGCGCTTGCGTGCGGAACAGCTGTAAGGTGCCCCCGCACCGTTGTTCGTATTGGATCCCTGTTTCGGCACGCAAGGTGTGCAGGCAATGGCGACTGTACTCAGCAACACGCATCATGCGCTCTTTGTTGAGTTCATAGCGGCTGGCCGTGCAATTGCGCAGCATGTTTGCCATCCAGCGCAGCTGCCAAAGGCTGCCGTCTAGCTTGATGGCTAAGGGTGCGTGCTTGGCGAACATCCATTTAAAGGCTTTGAAGGGGATGCCTGGTGCAGCCCACGGCGTTGAATAGCCTGGTGAGATTTGCCCCGCATTGGCAAAGCTGGTTTCGTTGGCGACGCAGCCCTGTCGATCAACGACGATGACCTCAGCACCCGCGCGTGCGAGGTAGTACGCGCTGGTTGTGCCAATGACGCCTGCACCTAAAACGATGACTTTCATTACGGTATCYCAATTGTTCAGCCAATACTGAAAGTTTAGGGATAGTTATCTAGTGTTTTTTTTTGAAATTCAGGCGTTTACTTAAAGAAATCACTTTTTTTGTTGCTTTCATACCCAAAAGGTAGAGAAAACCACAAATTGAGTGTTTGTAGAGAAAAAAACTGTCGTAAGTGTTTGACTCTAGGGCACTTCGCCTCTAAACTCGATGGGCAAGATTCTCAAGCGACGCGGTTTTTGTCCCTAGTCGGTCGCCCTTAGTGGTAATCAGTGGTGTCTATCCCTTCCTTGACCATCTAGCACGTTGGGCGTTTTTGCCCGTTTTTTATCTATCAAGGAAGTTGAAATGGCAACTGGTGTCGTGAAGTGGTTCAATGCTGAAAAAGGTTATGGTTTTATTATGCCTGACGGCGGCGGCAAAGATCTGTTCGCTCACTATTCTGAAATTCGCTCGAGTGGTTACAAAACTCTCGAAGAAAATCAGAAAGTTAGCTTTGAAATTGGTCAGGGCGCTAAAGGCCCATCAGCAACCAACATTCAAGTGCTGTAATTCATTACTGACTCTACCTGCTTAGGCGGGTGGTCTGTAATCAAACCCTGCATCGCTTCTGTGATGCAGGGTTTTTTTCTTGAAGATTCACTTCCAGCTTAAGGTTACACACAAATGACTTCACTCACAAACGCCCAACTACTGACAACGCGTCGTTCGCAAAAGCTTGTGCAGGCGCCAGGGCCCAATGTTGAACAGCTGCAACAGATGCTTGCCGCTGCGGTTTGCGCGCCTGATCATTCTGCATTACGTGCGTGGCGCTTTGCGCTGGTGATGCAACCCGAAATCTCAGCGTTTACTGATTTAGCGATTGACGCAACACGTCGCTCGGGCCGCGAAGTCACGCCGCAAAAAGAGCAAAATACACGCAAGTGGTTATCAACGGTGCCGTTGTTAATTGGGCTTGCCTACAAAATTTCGCACGACAACGAAAAAGTGCCAGAAATTGAACAGACCCTCTCGATGGGAGCCGCAGTGATGAATATTCAAAACGCGGCACACTTAATGGGTTTTTCAAGCTATTGGAGTACAGGTCTTGGCACCTATACCGACGAGGTCCCCGAAGCCTTGGGGTTTGATGCGCTTGATTATCGTTTTGTGGGGTTCTTAGCAGTTGGCACACCCATTACCCTTCCTAATCCCGTGCAGCGCCCTGACGCGATGGCGCTGACGACACGCTGGAGACCTTAATTTCAAAGCGCTTGAGTCGCAAGGCATTGGCCACAACAAAGACGCTAGAAAACGCCATTGCACCTGCAGCAAACATGGGTGATAGCGATATCCCAAACGAAGGATATAGTGCCCCGGCTGCAACGGGCACAAGCGCTGCATTATAAGCAAAGGCCCAAAAAAGATTTTGTCGGATATTGGTGAGCGTTTCTCGCGATAAGCCAATCGCGGTCACTACGCCCGACAGATCATCAGACATCAACACCACCGAGGCCGATTCGATCGCAACGTCGGTGCCGGTACCAAGAGCGATACCGACATCTGCTGTCGCTAACGCTGGTGCGTCGTTGATGCCGTCACCGACAAAGGCGAGTACTGCACTTGAGCGCCGCAGGGCTTGCAAGACTGTCACTTTACCCTCTGGCAAAACCTCAGCGTGTACTTCAGTTATGCCAAGCTGTTGCGCCACCGCGCGCGCGGTRTGCTTRTTGTCGCCGGTAATCATGACGGTACGAAGCCCAAGCTGCTTGAGTGCGTCGATGACACCGCGCGCGCTTGGTTTAAGTGGATCAGCGACTGCCAGCAACGCAACAAGTTTGTCATCCACAGCTAAGCAGATCGGCGTTTTACCCTGTTGTCCCCACTGTTCACTGAACTGCGCGGCTTGCGCGGTGTCAATATTCTCTGTGCGCATAAAGGCCTGAGTCCCTGACCTGACAAGGTGCCCGTTTACGGTGGCCCGAACTCCGGCGCCACGGATGGCGCTAAAGTCTTGTGCCGTGGCGACAGGTACACGCTCAGTCTGCGCCGCTTGCACGATGGCGTGCGCAATCGGATGTTCGGAGTGCGCCTGCATGGCAGCAGCCCAAGACAACAAAAGCGCGCGATCGTAGGTTGGTTCGAGCACTACAAAATCAGTAAGCGCCGGCTTGCCAAGTGTGAGCGTGCCGGTTTTGTCAAAGGCCACAACCTGCACATCGCGCAAGCGTTGCAAGGCATCACCCTGGCGAAACAAGACACCGAGTTCGGCTGCGCGTCCCGAACCCACCATGATCGAGGTAGGCGTCGCTAAGCCCATCGCGCAAGGGCACGCGATAATCATCACCGCCACAGCGTGAATCAAGGCATGGGTCAGGCTCGGAGCAGGTCCTAGCCACACCCAAGCCACAAAAGTCGACAGCGAGCACAAGATGATGACCGGTACAAACCATGCGGTGACGCGATCCACCAGGGCCTGAATCGGCAGTTTCGTCCCTTGCGCGGATTCAACCATTCGAATGATGCGCGCTAAGACGGTATCGCCACCCGTATGAGTGGCTTTAAACGTAAAGCTATTGGTCGTATTCAGAGTGCCGCCAGTCACGCGGTCACCTATGCGTTTGGTGACAGGGATCGGTTCACCTGTGATCATGGCCTCGTCAACGTAAGGCTGGCCTTCGGTAATCAAACCATCGGTCGCGATTGTTTCACCGGGCCGTACCAGAATCAAATCGCCGGGCTTGACCCGTTCGATATCAATATCGTTCGGTTGGCCGTTGAGTAAGACACGCGCCTGACGCGGCTGCAAACCGATCAAATGCTTGATCGCAGCACCCGTGCGCCCTTTGGCACGTGCTTCGAGTACGCGTCCCGATAAGATCAGCGTCACGATCACAGCGGCTGCTTCGAAGTACACAAAGCGCGTGCCGTCTGGCAGGACCTGAGGTAAATAGGTCGCGACCATTGAATAGGCGTAGGCACTGCCCGCACCCAGGGCAACTAAAGAGTTCATCTCAGGCGCCAGGTGCCACAAAGCCGGTAGCCCTTTGGAAAAAAAGACGCGCCCAGGCCCTAGTAATATCAGCGTGGTCAACACCGATTGTGCGATCCAGCTACGCTGCATGCCAATGGTTTCGTGTACGAAGTGGTGAAACCCTGGCATCAGGTGCGCACCCATCTCAACAAAAAAGACTGGAAGGGTGAGGGCAAGCGCAAGCCACAAGCTACGCACCAACGACACAGTCTCAAGCTCGCGGGCCTCTGACTCTGCCAAGGATGGAGCCGCATGCTGCTCAAGAACCAAAGCCTCGTAGCCCGCTTTTTGCACCGCTGCGAGCACTTTAACACTGGCCTCTTTTGTTAGGGCAAATGCGGGATCCCAGTCAATGTGCGCCCGCTCTGTCGCTAAGTTAACGTGGGCAACCGTGACACCTGGTACGGCTCGAAGCGCTTTCTCAACGCGCAGCACACATGAGGCACAAGTCATGCCCTGAATCGAGAGCTCAAGAGAGGAATCGCAGACGTCGAGTGCAGCCATGGTATTTTTGTAGGGTTTGAGCGACTGCTTGGTGATTAACGATGCTGCGTTTGATTCAAATGGCTCGCCTGCGAGAGTACTATTTTATACGCGTACTTTGAAGCAAGCGGCGAAGGTCGGTCGTGACAAGTTCGATTGCTTCGGTATCAGAGGCTATTAAGCGTGCTTTGCCAAAGCGATCAAATATGAATACTCCGCGGCTATGCGTTACATCGTAGATGTCAGCGTTGTCACCCAGCCTGGGCTTTTCAATTTGATAAGCGACGCGATAACGTTTGGCCAAAGCGGTGACTTGTTTTTCGTTGCCTGTTAGACCAATCGCGTCTTTATTAAAGGCGTCGACATAGGCTTGCAAAATATCGGGTGTATCGCGGTGTGGGTCGACACTGATAAAAACAATACGTACATCCCTGGCTTCGTCACCAAGTTTGGCCAGAACTTCAGTCAGTTGAGCCATGGTGGTCGGACAAATATCTGGGCAACTTGCGTAGCCAAAGAAGACCAGGACTGTTTTGTTTTTCAAACTCGCTTCGGTGACCGTTTGATTACCGACCCCTTTTAGCGAAAACTCAAGATCGGGCAGGTGACCGCTTACGTCATACAGCGACCACTTGTAGTCGGATTCTGAGCACGCGGTTAACACCAGTGCACCGACCAGACAAAAAAGACGTAACATCCGCTTCAGACAATCGGCCATTGAATGCTCTAGAGGATCACGCTGTTTGGGACAAGCCCCAGGCTCGGGACTTGCATCAGGCTGCCACTGGCCTGTCAGAGTCTGTCATCCCGTTGTGGCGCAATAATGCATCCATAGTTGGAGCGCGTCCTCTAAACGCTTTAAACGAGTCAGCCGCAGAGCGCACGCCTCCCACGGCAAGCACTTCGCGCTTAAAGCGTTCGCCGGTAGCCGCATCGAGGGCGCCTAAGGTCTTAGGCGCTTGGTCTGTAGCAAGCACCTGGTCTGAAGCAAGCGTTTGATTCGCCATGCGTTCGGCGGCTTCTTCAAACGCTGCGAACGCATCCGCCGATAACACCTCGGCCCACTTGTAGCTGTAATAGCCCGCGCCGTAGCCACCTGCAAATAAGTGCGAGAAACTGTGCGGAAACCGATGCCAAGACGGTGGCCGCAGAACAGCAACCTCGTCACGAACCTGATCGAGCTGCGTTAAAACTTCGGCGATCGAAAGGCCTTGGCTGCGGTTGTGCACCAACATGTCAAAGAGTGAAAACTCGACTTGTCGTACGGTTTGCATGCCACTTTGAAAATTACGCGCCGCAGTCATACGCTCGTACAGCTCGCGAGGCAACGATTCTTGGGTATCGACGTGCGAAGTTAAACGTTCTAACACCGACCATTCCCAACAAAAATTCTCCATAAACTGCGAAGGTAACTCAATCGCATCCCACTCGACCGCTGAAAACGCCGAAGCGCCCGGCTCGTCGACTTCAGATAACAAGGCGTGCAAGGCGTGACCACTTTCATGAAACAAGGTGATGACATCATCATGCGTGAGCAAAGCAGGGCGCCCGCTTTGGGGGCGGGCAAAATTACACGTCAGATAAACAACGGGTGTCTGCACACCGTCGCGCTGCTTACGCCGATTACGCTCGCTGTCTACCCAGGCGCCGCCTTGCTTAGCAGGACGGGCATAGAGATCCATTAATAGGTAGCCAAGTGTTTTTCCTTTGGCGTCGTGTACTGAGGCGGCGCGGACTTCAGGATGCCAGCCGTTGACTTCGCAAGTTCTTAACTCAACGTTAAATAGTGTTTGCACGACAGCAAACAAACCACTGAGTACACGGGGTTCGGTGAAGTATTGTTTGACTTCATCGTCAGAGTAGGCATAGCGTGCCTCGCGCAGACACTCAGACGCAAAGGCAATATCCCAAGGCCCAAGTCCGGCAAGGCCTAGTTCAGTTTTTGCATACGTTTTGAGTTCAACCAGGTCGCGTTCGGCAAATGGTTTTGCGCGCTGCGCCAGTTGTCGCAAAAAGTCTGTCACTTCTAGATCGTTATTCGCCATCCGAGTTTGTAGGCGCAATTCGGCAAAATGCTGAAAGCCTAACAGCTTGGCTTCTTCGGCGCGCAAGGCTAACGCTTGCTCAATCAGCGTTGAGTTATCGAATTCTTTCGCACCTTGTTCAGAGGCGCGTGTCGCGTAAGCTTGATAAAGCGTTTTTCGTAACTCGCGATCTTGCGCATATTGCATCACAGGCAAATAGCAGGGCATCTTCAGGTTAAGCGTCCAGCGCTCGGCCTCTGAACTTTTTAGTGACGCAATGACGTCTTCTGGTACCCCGTCTAGGCGTTTGCTATCTTCAATCGCAAGAGACCAGGCATCGGTTGAATCTAAAACGTTTTCAGAAAACTTTTGGGAGACTTGCGACTGCTGGTCAGACACTTCAGCGTAGCGCGTACGCGCTTCGCCTTGCAACTCGACCCCGCTTAGTTTGAAATCGCGCAACGCCAATTCAATCACTCGTTTGCGTGCGGGTGACCAGCTATTAAAACCAGGGCTGAGATGCAGGCGTTGATATTGGGAATACAAGCCAACATGCAAACCCACCCACGTCGAGAACTCAGTGATTTGCCCAAGTACGACGTTATACACACCGCGTAGTTCGGGTGTATTGACAACCGAGTTTAAGTGGCCTACCACCGACCAGGCGCGCCACAAAGGCTCTGAGGCATCATCGAGTGGCGTCACGATGGCATCCCAACTGACGTCAAGTGCTGGGTTTGCCGCTGTAGTGACTGCCTGACGCGCTGTGCCAAGTAATTGTTCGATTGCGGGGGCGATATGCTCTGGTTTGATCGCTGCATAATCGATCAACGTATCCATTGAAACAAGCAAAGGGTTCATTTATTTATTGAGCTCGGTTTTGCTGAGCGCGCTCGGCGGCCTCTAGCGTATTCACTAACAACATGGCGATGGTCATCGGGCCCACTCCACCGGGTACTGGAGTGACCGCGCTGGCAACTTGAATCACACTTTCAAAATCAACATCGCCACACAGTTTTCCATCTGCGCCACGGTTAATGCCCACATCAACGACGACGGCGCCAGGTTTGATCATGCTGCCATCGATCATGCGCGGCTTGCCGGTGGCGACCACCACAATGTCCGCGTGGCGGGTGTGCCAGCCAAGATCGGGGGTCTTTGAATTGCAAATCGTGACAGTTGCACCAGCACTTTGTAGTAACAGCATCATCGGTTTGCCAACGATATTACTTGCACCAATTACCACCGCCACCGCGCCACGCAGTTGCACGCCTTCAGACTCAAGCATTTTCATCACGCCATACGGTGTGCATGGCCTGACCAACGGCTTGCCCGTCATGAGCAACCCAGCGTTACTGATATGAAATCCATCAACATCTTTTTGTAATGCGATGGTTTCAACCACTAAGTGCGCATCAATGTGCTTGGGTAAAGGTAATTGAACCAAAATACCATGAATGGTTGGATCGGCGTTCAGAACCCGCACGCGTTCAAGGAGTTCGGCTTGCGTCATGCTTGACGGATATTGCTCAAGCACCGAGTGCAGACCCGCTTTTTGGCAAGCAGCAACTTTATTTTTTACGTATACCTGCGACGCTGGGTCACTACCGACTAAAACAACCGCTAGGCCGGGTTTGGTACCGGCGGCAATGAGGATTGCGCTGCGCTTGGCAACCTCTTCGCGAATTTTTGTTGCTAAGGCTACACCGTCAATCATTCTACCTGTCATGCATTGACCTCGGGTTTGGCAAGCGCGACTTTCATCAAGTCTGCCACCGTAGTGACCTGTAGTTTTTCCATGATATTGGCACGATGTGCTTCAACCGTTTTGATGCTGATACCTAGATCATCAGCAATCTGTTTATTCAGACGTCCGGCAACGATGCGTTCAAGCACCTGCTGTTCGCGCGAAGTTAAGCGCGCGAGCATGGCTTCGTGTTGGCGCACGGCTTTCGCTTGCGTCAGACGTTGGTTGGCTTGCTCGAACATGCGACCCACTATCTCGCGCAGTGCGGTTTCATCGAAGGGCTTTTCAAGAAAATCAACCGCACCTTTTTTCATGGTCGAAATCGCCATGGGGATATCGCCATGACCAGTGATGAACACAACTGGCATTGAGGATTTGCGCGCAATTAATTGCTCTTGTAATTCAAGGCCGCTCATGCCAGGCATACGCACGTCAACAATTAAGACGCCGGGCTGTTGCTCGTCGTATTCAGCCAAAAAAGCTTCAGCACTTGCATAGGCGCGTACTCGGTAATTATTGGCCTCGAGTAGCCATCTTAATGAGTCGCGTACGGCCTCGTCATCGTCAACAATGTAAACGGTGCTGGCTATTTGGGGCAGATTCATACAGATAACTCCTCGGACTTATTGTCTAGCTGGATAGCGTCAGGATCAACGCAGGGTAGTGTAAAGCGAAAGATAGTACCGCCTTCTGGATTGCTAGTGGCCCAAAGGCGACCGTGATGCGATTCGATGATTGTGCGGCAGATGTTCAGACCCATCCCCAGACCTTCAGACTTGGTGCTGAAGAATGGCTCGAACAGACGCTCGGGGTCAGTCAGGCCGTGACCATGATCCGTGACGGAAATTTCAATTTGACGATCGGCGACGATCACTGCGATGACGAGCGTATCGACGGCACTTTGATCCATTGCCTCAAGACCATTTTTTAACAAATTAAGCAGCACCTGTTCGATAAGGATCGGATCGGCCAACACGTCAGGAAGGTCATCTGGAATTTTGGTGGCGATGGCGACGCGATGCTTACGCGCGTGAATTTCGGCCAGGCTCACAGCATTATCAATCACGGTTTGCAATTGAATTGCCTGACGGCGCGGTTCACTGCGTTTAACAAACTCGCGGATTCGGCTGATGATCTTTCCGGCGCGCTGCGCTTGCGCCGCGGTTTTTTCAAGCGCCGGGATCAGTGTTGCCATATCCGTGTTTCCGGCCTTGACCATCGCCACGACCCCCATACTGTAGTTCGCAATCGCAGTCAGGGGTTGATTGAGTTCGTGTGCTAATGATGAGGCCATCTCACCCATCGTTGTCAGACGGCTGGTGATCTGAATTTTTTCTTGCTGGATTCTCGAGGTTTCTTCGTGCTGGCGTCGCTCGGTGATGTCGCGAGCGACTTGCAGGCGCACTTTTCGACCGTCGGTCCAATCCAGCATCCGGTGCTGCACCTCAAACCAACGCTGCACGGTGGTTGAAAATATTTCAACCGACTCTTCGGTGTAACGACCTCGGCGTCCCGCCAGCAGCTCATGGTGGCCGCTAGTTTGTGCGCCAAAAAAGCGTCGGTAAGTACGGTTCGCGAACAAAAGCTCTAGGCCCTCTTCGGCATCGGCTGTGACCGAGATCGCGTCATCGAGACCTTCTAGCACGGTCATGAAGCGCTCGTGAGCGGCCGTGAGTGCCTCACGAATGCGCTTTGGCTCAGTGATGTCGGTCATCGAGGTCATCCAACCCACTTGCGTGCCCTGAGGGTCGAGCAAAGGTGAAACATACATACGAGCGCTAAAGCGAGAACCGTCGCGCCGCTGCGCTTCAAGCTCGATCCCAGAGCTCGGTGCTTTACCCAGCATCAGATTGTCGAGTGTTTGTTGATGCGATTCGTAACGGCCAGGTACCCAGTACGGAAACGGCGGCAACCGGCCAATCAAATCGGCCTCGTTCCAGCCGATCATTCTGCAAAAAGCGGGATTCACGTAGGCGATGCGCCCCTCAAGATCGACCACCCGCATTCCCGTCGACATGGAGTTTTCCATGGCACGTCTAAAACCGGTTTCGGCAATCAGCGCTGCTTCGGCCTCAGAGCGATAGCGGGTGTAGCGCCAAAGTATCAGCAGGGCGATCACGATCACCACAGACAGGGCCAAGACCACCCAGATTAAACGGTGCTGACGCAGTTCTTGGTCGATGGTGACGAACATGACGCTGCCGTCATGAATGCGCTGCAACCAGAAGAAGACTCCCATGACGCACGCGTACAGACCGAGCACTAGCATGGGCGTCAGCCAATACCATCGGCGACGGCGCAAGCGAGCCTGATCAAGAAAAGGAGCGGCGAGGACTGATTTAGCTGGGTTGGACATGTGTTAAATCCATAGGATAGGCAGTTTAGTCGGGTTATCCCCAGTTTCGGCTTGACATCCTTATTTTGAGCTCAAAATGCATTTTTATTTCATAATGTGAAAATCTATACCGCAACATGGAATATTTGTTGCCGCAATTGCGAGATGTACCTAGAATGCCGTAAATACCCAGAAAACAGTTAGCCTCTTTACTCACTCAGGCTATCACCCCGGAGATTGCCATGGCACCACAAGCTGCCGTACTGAACGCGTTGAACGATGAAGATTCGCTCGAAACACAAGAGTGGCTAGACGCTTTAGCGGCCGTGCTCGATCGCGAAGGCCCAGAGCGCGCGCACTACTTGCTTGAACGCTTAACGGATTTAGCGCGCCGCTCGGGTGCGCATATTCCTTTTTCGGCCAACACGGCATATCTCAACACCATTCCGGCTGGGCATGAGCCCCCACACCCAGGCAACCTTGACTTAGAGGCGCGCATTCGTCACTACATTCGCTGGAACGCGATGGCGATGGTGGTGCGGGCCAACAAACATAATCCTCCAGACGGCGGAGACCTAGGCGGTCACATCGCCTCGTTTGCGTCGCTTGCGACGATGATTGGCTGCGGTCAAAATCATTTCTGGCATGCCGACACACCTGAGCGCGGTGGCGACTTGGTTTACTTTCAAGGGCACTCATCGCCTGGCGTCTATGGTCGTGCCTATCTTGAAGGTCGTTTAACTGAAGATCAACTGAATCATTTCAGACAAGAAGTCGGCGGCAAGGGTTTGTCGTCATATCCGCATCCCAAACTGATGCCAGAGTTCTGGCAGTTTCCAACGGTATCGATGGGTCTGGGGCCTCTGATGGCGATCTATCAGGCGCGGTTCTTAAAATACTTGCATGCCCGCGGGATCGCCGATACCAGTCAGCGTAAAGTTTGGGTATTTTGCGGCGATGGTGAGATGGATGAGCCCGAGTCACTTGGCGCGATTAGCTTGGCTGCGCGCGAAAAACTCGATAACTTGATCTTCGTGATTAATTGCAATTTGCAACGCTTAGATGGCCCAGTACGCGGCAACGGCAAAATCATTCAAGAGCTTGAGGGCGATTTTCGGGGTAGCGGTTGGAACGTGATCAAAATGATTTGGGGCGGCTATTGGGATCCCTTGCTTGCAAGCGATAAAGAAGGGATCTTGCGCAAGATCATGGAAGACACTGTCGACGGCGAATATCAAGCCTACAAAGCCAACGATGGCAAGTTCGTACGCGACCATTTCTTTGGCAAACATCCTAAGTTGCTCGAGATGGTGTCACGCATGAGTGATGAAGATGTCTGGCGCTTAAATCGTGGCGGTCACGATCCGCATAAAGTCTATGCAGCGTTTGCTGCAGCGTCAGAGCACAAGGGTCAACCCACAGTCATTTTGGCTAAAACAATTAAGGGTTATGGCTTAGGGCATATTGCCCAGGCTAAAAATCCGTCGCATCAGCAAAAGAAACTAGACATTGATACGATTCGCGAATTTCGCGATCGCTATAACATCCCAGTACCCGACAGCAAGCTTGAAGAATTACCGTATTACAAGCCGGCTGAAGATTCGCCAGAAACCTTGTACTTGCATGAGCGCCGCAAAGCGTTGGGTGGCTACCTGCCTAAGCGGCGCACACGTGCTGACGAAAATTTGAAAGCGCCTTTGCTCGAAGTGCTTCGTCCTGTCTTGGAACCCACGGCTGAAGGGCGCGAGATCTCAACGACACAAGCGTTTGTTCGCGTGTTGAATCAGGTGTTACGCGATAAAGAAATCGGTCCGCGGGTGGTGCCAATCTTGGCCGATGAGTCACGCACCTTTGGTATGGAAGGCCTGTTCAGACAGATCGGTATCTATGCCCCCGAAGGTCAAAAATATATACCCGTTGATAAAGATCAGGTGATGTATTACCGCGAAGCCGCGGATGGTCAGTTATTGCAAGAGGGGATTAACGAGGCCGGTGCGTTCAGTTCTTGGATTGCAGCAGCAACCTCGTACTCGACAAATAACCGCATCATGGTGCCGTTCTATATCTACTACTCGATGTTTGGCTTTCAGCGCATCGGTGATCTGGCCTGGGCGGCGGGTGATATGCAGGCGCGTGGCTTCTTGTTGGGTGGCACGGCCGGGCGCACCACGCTCAACGGCGAGGGCTTGCAACACGAAGACGGCCATAGCCATATCTTCTCGTCGACGATCCCAAATTGCGTGTCGTATGACCCAACGTTTGCGCACGAAGTGGCTGTGATTATCCAACACGGCATGAAGCGCATGATCGAAGAGCAAGAAAACGTCTATTACTACTTGACGTTAATGAACGAAAACTACCCACAGCCTGGGCTGATCAAGGGTGACGAGGCCGGTATCATTCGAGGGATGTATCGGCTGAAAAAAGGCGGTAAGCATAAGCTGCGTGCTCAGTTGCTAGGGTCGGGCACGATTTTGCGCGAAGTGATGGCCGGTGCCGAGTTGCTTGAAAAAGATTGGGGCGTATCGGCTGACATCTTTAGCGTCACGAGTTTTACCGAGCTGCGTCGTGATGGTTTAGATTGCGAGCGCCATAATATGTTGCACCCAACGACAAAAGCCAAGGTGCCTTATGTGACCAGCCTGTTAGAAAAAACAGAAGGCCCTATCATTGCGTCCACTGACTACATGAAACTTTTTGCTGATCAGATCCGTCCGTTTATGCCAAAGAGTCGCGCTTATAAAGTGCTGGGCACCGATGGTTTTGGCCGTTCAGATTTTCGCTCAAAACTACGCGAACACTTTGAGGTTGATCGGCACTTTGTGGTCTTGGCGACCTTGCGTGCGCTCGCCGACGAGGGCACAGTGCCAGTTAGCCAAGTGGCCATAGCAATAAAAAAATACGGCATTGATCCCGAAAAAGCCAACCCCCAATACGCTTAATAAAAGAGATCCATTATGACTAACATCACAGCTATTGAAGTTCCAGACATTGGGGATTTCGACACCGTTGAAGTGATTGAAATTTTGGTTAAGGTCGGCGATGCGGTTAAAGCCGAACAAAGTCTGATCACTGTTGAGTCTGATAAGGCCTCAATGGAAATTCCCACCTCGATCGCCGGCATCGTCAAAGCGATTGCGGTGAAGGTGGGCGATAAGATCAAACAAGGCAGTGTGATGCTGAGCATTGAGCCGAGCGCTGCCGCACTAAGTGCTGCGGCCCCAGCAATCGCGAGCGTTGCGGTGACTTCGAGCGCATCAAATGCTTCTGCGCCTGCGGCGCCGTCTGTTGGTGTTGCGCCTGCCGCGTCTGCCGTCGCAGCACTGAGCGCGCCAGTCGCTGCTGCTGTCACGCCTGCCGCGCCACCGGCGGGCAAGCTCGAGCTTCCAACCTCAACGGTTGGCCTGCCGCACGCTTCGCCTTCGGTGCGAAAGTTTGCGCGAGAGCTTGGCGTTGATCTTGGTCTTGTCAAAGGCTCGGGTGCGAAAGAGCGCATCGTTCAAGAAGATATTCAAAACTTCGTTAAGCAAGCGTTAGCGGGTGGTGTAAGTGCGTCAGGGTTTGCGCAGGGCGCTTCGTTGGGTGGCGGACTTGACCTCTTGCCTTGGCCTAAAGTTGATTTCACGAAATTTGGTGAAACGACAGCTAAACCGCTATCGCGTATTAAAAAGATTTCGGGTGCTAATTTGCACCGCAACTGGGTAATGATCCCGCATGTGACCAACAACGACGAAGCGAACATCACAGAGCTTGAAGCCTTTCGCGTGACGTTGAATAAAGAGAATGAAAAATCTGGCATCAAAGTCACGATGCTTGCGTTCTTGATTAAAGCGGTTGTAGCTGCATTGAAGAAGTTTCCTGAATTCAACGCCTCGCTTGATGGCGAGAACTTGGTGTTGAAACAATACTTTCATATCGGTTTCGCGGCAGATACCCCTAATGGGCTGGTTGTTCCAGTGATTCGTGATGCCGATAAAAAAGGTATTTTGCAACTGGCTGCTGAAAGCAGTGAACTGGCCAAAAAGGCTCGTGATGGTAAGTTAGCCCCGGCTGAAATGCAGGGGGGTTGTATGTCGATTTCGTCTTTAGGTGGCATCGGCGGCACGCACTTTACACCGATCATTAACGCACCAGAGCTCGCGATTTTGGGCGTGTCAAAGTCGTATATGAAACCAGTCTGGGATGGTAAACAGTTTGTGCCACAACTAACTTTGCCGTTATCGTTATCGTACGACCACCGTGTGATTGATGGTGCTTCCGGGGCACGCTTTAACGCTTACCTCGGCGGTCTGTTGGCGGATTTTCGCCGTATCGTTCTGTAAGGGGGCAAGATGAGCAAACTGATTGATATTCCAATCCCTGATATCGGCGATTTTGATACGGTCGATGTGATTGAAGTGTTGGTGGCGGTCGGCGATACGGTAAAGGCCGAGCAAAGCCTGATCACCGTCGAATCCGACAAGTCGTCGATGGAGATCCCCTCAAATCAAGGCGGAGTCGTCAAGGCAGTATTCGTGAAGATCGGCGACAAAGTGAAGCAAGGTTCGGTGATCTTGCAGCTTGAGGCCAGTGCAGAGGCGGGCGCTGCAGTTGACGCAGCGGCCTCAGCGTCTTCGAGTAGTGTCGCTGCGTTAGGATCTGCTGCGAGCTCGTTAGGATTAACGCAGGCTGTAGTACCGGCTGCCGCTAAGCTCGCAAATAACGCCCCAAGCGTTGCGATGGCCAAATACAACGGCAAGGTCGACAGCAAGTGCGATCTGCTTGTGTTGGGCGCGGGCCCTGGTGGTTATTCAGCAGCCTTTCGTGCCGCAGATCTTGGCTTGAACGTAGTGTTGGTTGAACGCTACTCAACGTTGGGTGGTGTGTGCCTAAACGTGGGTTGTATTCCTTCAAAGGCCTTGTTGCACACGGCAGCCGTTCTTGAAGAAGCGCAGGCTTTAGCTGAGCACGGTATCTCGTTTGGCAAGCCAAAGATTGATTTGGATAAATTACGCGTCTTTAAAGACGGCGTGATCGGTAAGCTAACGGGTGGCCTGGCGGGCATGGCTAAGGTCCGCAAAGTGACCGTGGTAACAGGCTTAGGTTCGTTTGTCACTGCCAATCACGTTTCAGTTCAAACCGCCTCGGGTGTGCAAACGATTGAATTTGCGCAGGCGATTATTGCAGCGGGCAGCCAGCCGGTGAAGTTGCCGTTTATGCCTGAAGATGAGCGCGTGGTCGATTCTACCGGCGCGCTGTTGTTGCGCAATATTCCAAAAAAAATGTTGATTGTGGGTGGCGGCATCATCGGCCTTGAAATGGGTACCGTGTATTCAGCGCTAGGCTCACGTCTGGATGTGGTTGAAATGCAAGACGGCCTGATGCAAGGCGCTGATCGTGATTTAGTCAAAGTCTGGCAAAAGAAAAACGCCCATCGTTTTGATAACTTAATGCTAAATACAAAAACGGTCGGTGCCGTCGCTAAAAAAGACGGTATTTATGTCAGCTTTGAAGGTGCAAGCGCACCAAAAGAACCACAACGCTACGATTTGGTGTTGCAAGCGGTGGGTCGCACACCGAATGGTAAAAAAATCGGGGCTGATAAAGCGGGTGTGTGGGTGAGCGACCGTGGCTTTATCGAGGTCGACCGGCAAATGCGTACCAACGTGGCCAATATCTTTGCGATTGGCGATTTGATCGGTCAGCCCATGCTGGCACATAAAGCTGTGCACGAAGGTCATGTTGCAGCTGAAGTGGCCGCTGGGCAAAAAAGTTATTTTGATGCACGTGTGATTCCCTCAGTGGCTTACACAGACCCTGAAGTGGCGTGGGTAGGGCTCACAGAAATCGAGGCCAAGCAGCAGGGCGTTGCGATCACCAAAGGGATGTTTCCGTGGGCGGCATCGGGTCGTGCGATTGCCAACGGTCGGGATGAAGGTTTTACAAAACTGCTGTTTGATGCTGCAACCCATAAGATCCTCGGCGGTGGCATCGTGGGCACCAACGCTGGCGATTTGATTAGTGAAGTCGCACTTGCAATTGAGATGGGTGCAGACATGGTTGATATCGGTAAAACCATTCACCCACATCCAACTCTAGGTGAATCAGTTGGGTTAGCTGCCGAGGCCGCCGAGGGCCACTGCACAGACTTGCCACCGGTTAAAAAATAAAGCAACGCTAGAGTGCCACGGTCGAAAACCATGGCACGGCTGCAATCGCAATCAAACCTATCAACAAGGTAACGATGTAAGTCCAGATCGCACCCATGACCTCATCTGGTGAAGCGTCGCCGATGCGGCAGGCCACATAAAAGCCCACGCCGATCGGGGGCATCATTAAGCCAATGTTCATGGCCAAGACCACGACCACTGAGTAATGAATGTCGTGAATCCCTAGTTTTTTGGCAATCGGAAACATAATCGGCGCCAGAATCAAAATCGCCGGTAAGCCTTCAAGCAAACACCCAAGAATCAAGAACACTAAAATCGTGACCACCATAAAGGCGGCAACACCGCCGGGCAAAGTCGTCAAAAAGCTCGACAGGCTTTGCACCACGCCGCTTTGAAATCAACCAGCGATCGATACGCCAGCAACTGATCCTAAAACAATTAGCACAATGCTAGGCGGAACCGTATCTTATGTGTCGATGAGCGCTAAAATAGACGTTTTCCCTAACTTTATCGAATTTGTTTGTCTAAAACTAACCGCTAATTGGTCCTGACTGTGTCTCATATTCTGCTTGTGCTCGGCTCTTCTGCGTTATCTCAGTTTCGTCAAGAACGTTTGCTGGCTAAGTTCAAGACGCAGGGCTTGCCCATCGCTGGCGTTGAGGCGCGGTACGAGCATTTTGTTTGGTGTAAACAGGCGCCTGATGCTGCCACCACGCAACGTCTGACGCAGTTGCTTGATTATGGCCCACAGGCAGCAGCAGAGGCCCACGCCTCTGCCTTGATTTTGCGTGTGATTCCGCGCTTAGGCACGATGTCTGCTTGGGCCAGCAAGGCCACTGATATCGCCCACAACTGCGGTTTTGCAAGCGTGCTTCGCATCGAGCGCGGACTCCACTATGTTTTGACCCCTGAGCGCAATTGGTTAAAAACACAAAAACTTGACGCGGCAATGCTTGCGCAGGCGGCTGACTGTTTGCACGATCGCATGACCGAGACGGTCGTTGATGCAAGCTTTGATCCCCAAGCACTGTTTGCCTCGCTGCCGGGCAAGCCCATGCGTACCGTTGACGTCATGGCGCAAGGCAAGCAGGCTTTACTCGAGGCCAATACCGCGTTGGGCTTGGCTTTATCTGAGGACGAGATCGATTACCTGGCGCAATCGTTCACTGAGCTTGGTCGCGATCCCACCGATGTCGAACTGATGATGTTTGCCCAAGCTAACAGCGAGCATTGTCGCCACAAGATTTTTAATGCGCAGTGGGTCATTGATGGCAAGCCTACTGACAAAACTTTGTTTGGCATGATTCGAGAAACCCATGCGGCGCAGCCTTTAGGCACCGTGGTGGCTTATTCAGACAACTCAGCCATCATGCAGGGTGTTGAGGCGCTGCGTTTTCAGGCGGCGTTGCCGGGTGGGCCACGGGGCGGCGTTTATGCCACCAAGCCTCAACTTGTGCACACTGTCATGAAAGTCGAAACCCATAACCATCCAACCGCCATTGCGCCGTTTGAAGGTGCGGCAACCGGCGCAGGTGGCGAGATTCGTGACGAGGGTTCCACCGGTCGGGGCTCTAAGCCCAAGGCGGGGTTGGCTGGGTTCACTGTTTCACATCTGCGCTTTGATGATGCGCCACGTGTCTACGAAGCCGATCATCATGGCAGCCCCGACCGTATCGCAAGCCCGCTATCGATCATGATCGAAGCCCCCTTGGGTGCGGCCGCGTTTAATAATGAGTTTGGTCGCCCGAATTTGCTTGGCTATTTCAGATCGTTTGAGCAATCCACCGCTGATACTCGCTGGGGTTATCACAAGCCCATCATGATTGCGGGCGGCTTAGGCAGTATTGATGCGGGCCTGACTAAAAAAAATGTGATCCAGCCCGGTGCCTTATTGATTCAATTGGGCGGGCCCGGCTTGCGTATCGGCATGGGTGGCAGTGCGGCTTCAAGTATGTCAGTGGGTTCCAACACAGCCGCACTTGATTTTGATTCGGTGCAGCGTGGCAACCCCGAGCTCGAGCGCCGTTGCCAAGAGGTGATTGATCGCTGCTGGCAACAAGGTGCGAATAATCCAATTGTGGCGATTCACGATGTGGGCGCCGGTGGTTTATCGAATGCGTTTCCAGAGTTGGTGAACGACGCAGGTCGTGGGGCCACGTTTGAACTCAAACGCGTGCATCTCGAAGAATCAGGGATGTCGCCCGCCGAAATCTGGAGCAACGAGTCGCAAGAACGTTATGTGTTGGCAGTGATGCCACAAGATCTCGAGCGCTTCAAAGCGCTCGCCGAGCGTGAACGTTGTCCGTTTGCGGTGATTGGTATCGCAACCGAGGCGCGCCAGTTAAAGGTATTGTATGGCGAGGGTTTGCCCGGTTTAGATCAACCCGTACCCGCACGAGGCCTGCGTCCCGTTGACGTGCCAATCGATGTGATTTTAGGCAAGCCCCCACGTATGACACGCGATGTCAAGCGTTTGCCTGGCCAAAGCGCGCCCCTAGATTTGACATTAATTACGCTTGATGACGCCATCACGCGTGTCTTGCAACACCCAACAGTTGCAAACAAAACCTTTTTAATTACGATTGGCGATCGCACCGTAGGCGGCTTATCGAGCCGTGATCAGATGGTGGGCCCTTGGCAAGTACCGGTTGCCGATTGTGCCGTGACCCTAGCGGATCACGACGGTACACGCGGCGAAGCAATGGCGATGGGCGAGCGCACACCGCTTGCCGTGATTGATGCGCCTGCCTCCGGCCGCATGGCCGTGGCGGAAGCCTTGACAAACTTGGCCGCAGCAGATGTGGCTTGTCTGGAAGACATCAAGCTGTCTGCCAACTGGATGGCGGCTTGTGGGGCTCCTGGGCAAGATGCCGCACTGTACGATACGGTCGCCGCGGTGAGCAAACTCTGTCAAGACGTTGGGTTATCGATTCCGGTCGGTAAAGATTCGTTATCGATGCAAACGGGTTGGTCGCAAGACGGCGAAGCTCGTAAAGTGATTGCACCCGTTTCGTTAATCGTGACGGCCTTTTCCCCTGTGCAAGACGTCCGCACGACTTTAACGCCGCAACTGCGCACCGATGTTGGTCCGACTAGCCTGATCTTGATTGATCTAGGCGGTGGTAAACAGCGCATGGGTGGCTCGATCCTAACTCAAGTCTGTAATCAACTCGGTGAGCAAACGCCTGACATCGATGATGCGCAAGCCCTACGCATATTCTTCGTGACCATTCGCGCGCTCGCACAGTCGGGTATCTTGTTGGCGTATCACGATCGCTCTGACGGAGGTCTGTTGGCAACGGTCGCCGAGATGGCCTTTGCGGGTCACACAGGCGTGTCGCTCAACATCGACATGTTGTGCTTTGATCACAATGCGCAAGATTGGGATGCCTACAATATTCGCGCCGCGCAAGTTGCGGTACAGCGCAATGAATTGACCCTCAAAGCCTTGTTCTCAGAAGAGGCAGGTGCAGTGATTCAAGTCCCCACATCCGAGCGCGATGCGGTGATGCAAGTGCTGCGGGCTGCAGGCTTGTCTAAGCATTCGCATGTGATTGGTTCGCCTAACACCACCGACACAGTCGAGGTGTTTCGCGACGGCAACCGCATCTGGTCGCGTCCTCGTGCCGACCTTGGCACGCTCTGGAGCGATGTCAGCTATCGCATCGCTATGCGGCGTGATAACCCAGCCTGCGCCAAAGCGGAACTTGGTCTGTGGGCAGACGCAGCGGATCCTGGTATGTCACCGCAAGTTCAGTTTGATCCTCAGCAAGATGTTGCGGCGCCTTATATTGGCATGGGTGCACGCCCACGCGTTGCCATCCTGCGTGAGCAGGGATGCAACAGCCAAGTTGAAATGGCCTGGGCCTTTGATAAAGCTGGCTTCGAAGCGGTTGACGTACACATGACCGATCTTCAGTCGGACGCGGCAGACTTATCTAGTTTTAAAGGCCTAGTGGCTGTGGGCGGTTTTAGTTATGGCGACACGCTTGGTGCGGGCGAGGGCTGGGCGCGCAGCATTTTGTTCAACGCGCAATTGTCTGATCAGTTTGCACAATACTTTGCGCGTACAGATACCTTTGGTTTGGGTGTGTGCAATGGTTGCCAGATGATGGCGGCCTTGGCCACGATGATCCCAGGTGCTGAACACTGGCCACGCTTTACCCGCAATCAGTCTGAAAAATACGAAGCACGCTTTTCGTTGGTCGAAGTGCTTGAATCACCATCCTTGTTTTTCAAGGGGATGGCTGGTGCAACGATCCCCGTTGCCGTCGCGCATGGCGAAGGCTTTGCAAATTTCAGTCGTCAAGGCAATGCTCAGTCCGCGCTTGCAGCCCTGCGGTTTGTGGATCACAAAGGGGAGGCTACCGAGGCCTATCCGTTTAATCCAAATGGCAGCCCTGCCGGCCTCACGTCAGTGACGACAGCCGATGGACGTTTTACCGTGTTGATGCCGCATCCCGAACGCGTGACCCGCAACGTGATGATGTCTTGGGCGCCGCCTAGCTGGGGGCCAAACGACACAAAGGGTACCTACACCCCGTGGATGAGGTTCTTCCAAAACGCACGGGTAGCAATCGCTTAGGGGCAGCTTGTTAGGCGATCCGACCCTAAAAGGGTCGCGGATCGCGCGACTTGCTTACTTTTTAGCGTGAGTCACGATCAGACAGGTTGTTGTGGCGTGGGCATAAAGTTTGCCATCTGGGCCCACAATGCGCCCCTCTGCCGTGGCGATTTGACGACCCACCTGGATGATCTTGCCAATCGCGCGCACTCGGGCGCCAGCCGTAGGCACAATGGGGCGCGTCATTTTTACGCTTAGGTCCAAGGTTGTGTAGCCGGTGCCAACGGGCAACATGGTGTGGATGGCGTTACCGACTGCACCGTCCAAAATACTGGCAAACCAGCCCCCATGTACCGACCCCTGAACGTTCATGACACTTTCAGTGGGATTTCCTTGCAGCGTGGCTTCGCCTGGCGAGAGTGCAACAAGCATGTAGCCGCAGGTGGCAGCCATTGGGCCATTGGGCAGTTCACCATGCATCACCGCTTGCATCACTTCCATGCCCGTCATTGTTGCGGTTTTTGACTTGTCTAGCAGCCCAACCAGGCGCCCGTTTGGCATACTGGCCAGTAGTTTTTGTTCGTCTTCTAGCCATTGTGCAAGGGTATTTTCAGGGGTCATGAGTCAAAGTCTTAAGGAGTTTTGGTCGTTTTCGGTCAAAAGCTGAGCAAATGAGCCTCAAATCATGAGGGCAAGATGCTTTTTAGCACTAGTTGCCTCTCAAAAGAAGTCGTTCGTCCATCGTATAATCACGCTTTGCGTCAGGAGCTTTTTATGCGTCTTATCCAAACTGCGCTCACCTTCGATGACGTACTGCTTGTACCTGCGTTCTCACAGGTGTTGCCGCGCGACACCTCATTGGTTACCCGTTTAACCCGAAACATCTCGTTAAATATCCCCTTAGTCTCGGCCGCGATGGATACCGTGACCGAATCACGCCTGGCGATTGCCATGGCGCAAGAGGGTGGCATTGGGATTATTCACAAAAATCTAACCGCCGACGAACAAGCTAAAGAAGTCTCACGCGTCAAACGCCACGAGTTCGGTATCGTCACCGATCCAATCACCGTGACCCCCGACATGAAAGTACGCGACGCCATCGCGTTGCAGCGCCAACATGGTATTTCTGGTTTGCCTGTGGTGCGAGGGCTCAAGGTTGTCGGTATCGTCACAAATCGTGATTTGCGCTTTGAAGAGCGTCTCGACGCGCCGCTTAGCAGCGTCATGACACCGCAAGACCGCCTCATCACCATGAAAGAGGGCGCTACGCTTGCCGAAGCCCAGACCTTGATGCATAAGCATCGCCTCGAACGCGTCTTAATCGTCAACGATGCCTTTGAGTTACGTGGTTTAGCAACCGTTAAAGATATCGTCAAAAATACTGAACACCCAGCGGCGTGCAAAGATAGTCACGGGCAATTGCTCGTGGGTGCAGCGGTGGGTGTGGGCGACGGCACTGAAGAACGTGTCGAAAAATTGATAGCAGCCGGTGTCGACGTCATCGTGGTTGACACCGCCCATGGCCACTCAAGTGGCGTGATCGAACGTGTGCGTTGGATCAAAGCTAACTATTCCAAGGTAGAAGTGATTGGTGGCAACATTGCAACGGCGGATGCCGCGCGCGCATTGCACGAAGCCGGTGCAGACGCCGTTAAAGTGGGCATTGGCCCAGGCTCGATTTGTACAACCCGCGTCGTGGCAGGCGTGGGTGTACCGCAAATCACCGCGATTTCAGATGTGGCTCGCGCTTTAAAAGGCACTGGCGTGCCATTGATTGCTGATGGTGGCGTACGTTTTTCAGGCGATGTGGCCAAAGCCCTAGTGGCAGGTGCGTCATCAGTGATGATGGGCGGTATGTTTGCTGGCACCGAAGAGGCCCCAGGCGAAGTGGTCTTGTATCAAGGGCGTTCATATAAATCGTATCGCGGCATGGGCAGCTTAGGTGCCATGACTGACGGCTCAGCCGATCGTTATTTTCAAGACCCAGCCAACAATGCCGACAAGCTCGTACCTGAAGGCGTCGAAGGTCGTGTGCCCTACAAAGGCAGCGTGTTGCAGATTATTTTTCAGCTAGTGGGCGGCGTGCGTGCCTCAATGGGCTATTGCGGTTGCGCAACGATTGAAGAGATGCGTACCAAGCCTGAGTTTGTGCAGATCACCTCTGCCGGCTTTCGCGAGTCGCACGTGCACGATGTGCAAATCACTAAAGAAGCACCAAACTATCGTTCAGAGTAACGTGTAACAGCTATTCAATATCAAGCTTTGATTTTTTGCACCGGTCTCGTGG
Source organism: Alcaligenaceae bacterium (assembly GCA_002737415.1). Lineage (GTDB taxonomy): Bacteria > Pseudomonadota > Gammaproteobacteria > Burkholderiales > Burkholderiaceae_B > Zwartia. The sequence goes on from NSIQ01000033.1 coordinate 28,480, forward strand.
CCGGTGTCTTTCATTTAGATATTTATACAGGTTAATCCTTCATGCACCAGCGCATTTTGATTCTTGATTACGGCTCACAAGTGACTCAGTTGATTGCGCGTCGCGTGCGCGAGGCTGGCGTGTATTGCGAGCTTCATCCAGGCGATGTCTCGGCCGAGTTTTTACAGAATCAGTTGTCGCAGGGTTTAAAAGGCATCATTCTCTCGGGTAGCCACGCCTCGGCTTATGACGAATCTTCGCTAAAAGTACCTGCTGAAGTTTTTACTGTAGGGGTGCCGGTACTAGGCATTTGTTATGGCATGCAAGCCATGGCGCAACAGCTTGGCGGCGAGGTCAGTTACGCCGATCACCGTGAATTCGGCTATGCCGAAGTGCGCGCACGCGGTCATACGCGGTTACTCAAAGATATCGACGACTTCACCACGCCCGAAGGGCATGGCATGCTCAAGGTCTGGATGAGTCACGGTGATCAGGTGACGCGTCTGCCTGAGGGTTTTAAAGTGATGGCCTCGACCGCGTCATGCCCGATCGCCGGCATGGCCGACGAGGCGCGCAAGTTTTATGCCGTACAGTTTCATCCTGAGGTCACACACACAGTTAAAGGCCAAGCCTTACTCGAGCGCTTTGTACACGAGATCTGTGAGTGCCAGGGCGATTGGACCATGCCCAATTACGTTGACGAAGCCATCGCGCGCATTCGCGAACAAGTCGGCACCGACGAAGTGATTTTAGGGTTATCGGGTGGCGTTGATTCGTCCGTTGCTGCTGCTTTGATTTATAAAGCGATTGGCGATCGCTTAACCTGCGTGTTTGTTGATCACGGTTTGCTGCGCTTAGACGAAGGCAAGCAGGTGATGGAGACCTTTGCCAAAAACATGGGCGTGCGTATTATTCATGTCGACGCCACCGAGCAATTTATGGGCAAGCTTGCAGGGGTATCTGACCCCGAAGCCAAGCGCAAGATTATTGGTCGGGAGTTTGTTGAAGTGTTTCAGGTTGAGGCGGGCAAACTCAAACAAGCTAAGTGGCTTGCTCAAGGCACGATCTATCCTGATGTGATTGAATCAGCAGGTGCAAAAACGGGTAAAGCCGTGGCGATCAAGTCGCATCACAATGTGGGTGGCTTACCCGATACCTTGAATTTAAAATTGCTCGAGCCCTTGCGCGAATTGTTTAAAGACGAAGTCCGCAAACTAGGCGTAGCCCTCGGTTTGCCACACGGCATGGTATACCGCCATCCGTTTCCAGGCCCTGGCTTAGGTGTGCGCATCTTGGGTGCCGTCACGACTGAATTTGCAGATCTGCTGCGCCGTGCCGACGCGATTTTTATTGAAGAATTACGCAACACCATCGACCCAGAAACCAAACAAAGCTGGTACGACTTAACCTCGCAAGCGTTTGCCGTGTTCTTGCCTATTAAGTCAGTGGGTGTGATGGGTGACGGCCGCACCTACGACTATGTCGTAGCGCTGCGCGCCGTGCAAACGTCAGATTTCATGACGGCAGATTGGGCACCGTTGC
>NSIQ01000034.1 GCA_002737415.1 Alcaligenaceae bacterium
ATTGTCAACAAAAAAGATAGTATCAATACTTATTTTATCAGTATGCTCTTATTTTTTTATAAGCGAAGCGGCATCTTCGTATTACAAAAGTCGCTGGCTTGATAAAGTTTTATCAGAGCTAGATTGGGCCAAGCGAAAACTAGATTTAAATGAACCGCAAATTAAACTGTGGGATGATGGTGTAGATGAGTTTAAACAGTTGCTGATATCAATGAGGGGAAAAAGAGATGATGTGCGAGCTAACTGGATTAAAGCGGCGGAAGATGCAGAGTCTGGCAAGGAATGGGATTGGATTCATAAGTATGTAGAGGATTTTTGGTATGAAACGTATATCACTCATTCAAAGGTGGTGATCAAATGGGATGCATTTGATAAATCGTTATCACTAGATAAACGCAAGCTCTTTAGAAGCTCAATGAAAGATTTAGTGATTTATGACTGGAAGCATTTTAGTTCCCGATATAACAAATATCTGAATCAGCATGCTGACACGATGAGTGCTGTTAGCAAAAGATTTATAGCCAATCCGACTGCTAATGATAATCTCCTTTTAGATTTATCTATAAAGGAGGCTAACCGTATTGCTAAGGAGTATGAAAATTCGCGGATTGAAAACGTTTCAAAGGTTTCTGAAATAATGGATGATCCAAATATTCCACTACTAAAACTCAATGATTATGCGGAAACAAATTGGAATAATTACATTAAAGCGCAACAAGCAATTTTTAACTTGAGTAAAGATTACTATAACTCCTCAAGTATTAAAGAAGTCATTGCCGCAAATAGAGGTAGAATTGCKGCCGCTTCTTTTAGAAAGCAAGCTGAAATGACTCCTCCTTCAGGCAATAATAATTAAATTACGCATTTAAATTAATCCTTCTTTTCTGCTACACAACGTGTAAGCTCAATATTATAAGTCTTTGTTTTTAAACTTCTTTATTTGCACTATGAAACGTATCGTACGTCACCAATATTTACACGAATGTTACACACTCAATTATTAATCATGCAAGCTATTGATTTTATTGATGTTTTTTCTTATGTAAGTATTGAGTGGGAGTAGAAGTCTCATGAGAGTACAGCTTGCTCGAGCAATCCATGCCCTGCTGATGTGCATGGCATGCTGTCTTCCCACTTGGGCTCAGGAAGGGACTTCGTTCTTTATTTCAGAAAAACACGCGTTCCGAGTTGCCACTTTGGTGACAGGACTTGAAAATCCTTGGTCCATTGCTTTTTTGCCTGACGGTCGGATGCTGGTTACTGAAAGGGCGGGACGTTTACGCCTATTGAGTCAAGATTTCAAACTGAACCCTAAACCGATTGATGGTTTGCCTGAAGTTGTGGCACAAGGTCAAGGTGGTTTGTTTGATGTAGTCTTGCACCCTCAGTATTCTCAGAATGGCTGGATTTATTGGGCTTACAACGCGCCTGGGCCTGGGGGCTGGGGTACAGCTTTGGCTAGAGGTAAGCTTCAAGACCACCGCATGACCGAGGTACAGGTGCTATTCAGCATGCAGCCTAAAACGCCTGCAAGCTATCATTTTGGTGGGCGCATTGTGTTCGACCAAGCTGGCTTTGTTTATCTGACTTTGGGAGACCGTGGCGACAAAGACCGCGCCCAAAAACTGGGTGATCATGCTGGCTCTGTCATTCGTCTTCACGATGATGGTCGTGTGCCAGCCAACAACCCGTTTGTTAACCGTACAGATGCCCTGGCAGAAAAATGGACTTTGGGCAATCGCAATATGCAGGGTGCGGCACTGCATCCCCAAACGGGTGAACTGTGGACACACGAACACGGGCCGCAGGGTGGGGATGAGGTCAACGTGATGCGTTCAGGTTTGAATTACGGCTGGCCCRTCATCACCTACGGCGTCAATTACGGCTTGGGCACCAAAATTGGTGAGGGCCAGGCCAAAGCTGGCTTGGTGCAGCCCTTGCACGTGTGGGTGCCGTCGATTGCGCCATCTGGCATGGCTTTTGTGAGCGGCTCACAGTTTCCCCAATGGCGGGGCAATTTGCTTGTGGGCGCATTGCGCGGGCAGATGCTGGTACGTCTGACGCTCGACGGCGAGAAGGTCTTGGGCGAAGAGCGCTTGCTTCAAGGACGGTCTCGCCTACGCGATGTGCGAATGGGGCCAGACGGTTTTGTCTACTTGTTGACTGACGAAGCGCAAGGGGCTTTGCTCAGGTTGGAGCCAGTCAAACCTTGAAAAGATCGATTCTGATTAGTTGAAATCAATGCCAGCGGTGGTGGTAAGTTGATCTTAATCCCTTGTCGACAGGCAGCGCGCTTCATGGTGCTGAAATGCGTACTGTGCTTGATTTGCCGTAAAATGAGGTGGCCTTTATCGGCATTGTTGGTTTCATTAAGTCTATGTTACGTATAGAGAATTTGTGTCGTGTATAATAAACTACATGAACATTCAAGGTCGCATTTTGTAATCAATTCGCCCCCGCTGGGATGGGGTTTTGTTGCGTTCCGATTTGAGTGCGATCGGCGGTCGTAGCTAGGTTTCGGTCGCGCTCTCGGCTTTATGCGCTAAGGGCTTGATTCAGCGGATCGAGCGCGGCGTGTACGTCACGCCTCAAAAATTAGAATGACTTGGTAAGTAAGCTCTTCTTGACAAAGCTCATCAACGGCAACTTCGCTGTCACTCGGCTTGCTGGCGACGACGTTTCGAGCGATCGCACGGATGACTTGCTAGTTGCGCTTACACGTGCTGGCAAGCTCTCGCCGACTGACATGGCTAAGATGGCGATCGAGCACCACTGTATGCTTAGGGCGCATGTTTGATCCGTTTGGTGATTTCAAAACGGCAGACTATTTGCGTAATACGAGCGCGGAGAAAGACCTCGCTGTCGTAAAGGCGGTGGAGCATACGTTGTTCCGCGCCCAGCTACCACAAGCTCTCGCTTTATTGGCGAAGTGCCGCACGATCACCTAAGAAGACTTTCTTAACATACATGGTCTGCTTTTCAGCGGGCTATATCCATGGGCTGGGCGGGACCGTGCTGCAGTGATACCAGAGAAGGCTATTTCCAAGGGTCCTGTTTATTTCTGTCATCCTCGTGATTGCCGTCGCGCCGTGGAGGATGGGTTACGCAGGGCACRGGGAAAAGGCGAAATGTCTACCCGTCCTGGCTTCATCATGGGGTTGTTTGCCTATGGACATCCTTTTCTTGATGGAAACGGACGGACCATGTGACTGGTGCATTCTGAACTATGTTTTCGCGCGGAAATGTCCGTTGACTGGACTCGCACGCAAAAGGATCCATATTTGCAGRCTCTCACGCAGGAACTTGAGTTGCCGAACGCAGGTCACTTGGACACTTACTTGCTACCTTTCCTCGGTGCGCCGATACCTCGAGCACAATGGCAGGCCGCAGTGGGTGTTATGCCTGGGGACTAGATGGTATAAATATTGAAGCTGATGCGGCTACTGAGTACGCCGATCCACAGGTGGCGAATGGCTATGCAGAATTTGAACGTAAGTGGGGCTATCGAATTGTTTGATCCACGCTAAAGTTTTAGAATAGTTTGCCGTTAGTTTGTAGTTATCGATCTTGGAACCCTAAACATGAAAAATCCTTCGGCAGACGAACAACGTTTTGCTCGCCTTCACGTTGATCAAATGACGGACGAGCAAAAAATTTACTTCAAATCGCTTTTGGCTGGGCCCATCTCTGGGACAGGCAGCAAAGGTGTGGTGCAGGGAGCGACAAGCTTAGGGGCTCCCTTCAACGTTTTTTTAAGAAGTCCTGTCTTGGCTGAGCGAATGCGCAAAGTCGGAGAATATCTGCGCTTTGAAAGCACCATCCCAAAACGCCTAAATGAGTTTGCTATTCTGATCACCGCTCGCACCTGGACCGCCCAATACGAATGGTACGCACACTTACGTTTGGCACTTAAGGAGGGGCTCGATCCTTTAGTCGGTGAAGAACTTGCACAAGGGCAACGTCCTTCAAAGATGAAACCAGATGAAGAAGTTGTGTATGATTTTTGTCATGAACTTCATACCTGTCACTGCGTGAGCGACGCACACTACAACGCAGTRCTCAAGCTTTTTGGTGAACAAGGCGTTGTAGACTTGATGATGGTTAGCGGCTACTACGTGATGGTGGCAATGGCCTTAAACGTAAACCGTTCACCGCTGCCAGAGGGCGTCATCTCCATCCCCGAGCTTCAAAGACGTAATTAGTTTCGTTCTAGATTGACTGAGTCGGCCGTAATTTTCCAAGTCTCAAGTTGATCCTGGTTGAACTTTGCCATCGCAGCCGGGGTTGAGCTCTGCATCTCGAAAGCAATTTTCTCAAGTTGTTCGCGAACATCTTTACGGTTTGCGACGTTGCGCATTGCCTTCTCCACACGATCAACAACTTCCTTTGGCAAGCCTTGGGGACCAACTAAACCAGCCCAAGGTACGATGGTCATGCCCTGAATACCAACTTCTTCTGCGGTTGGAGTACTGGGCGTCAAAGGACTGCGTTTAGGTAAAGATGTCATCAAGACCCGTAAGCGCCCCTCTTCGACCTGTTGGAGGGCACTGCCCGGCGTGCCGAGCAGAACTTGAATCCGACCCGCAATCAAATCTGTCGTGGCCGGCGCATCGCCCTTATAGGGGACATGAACCATATCAAGCTTGGCCTTTTGGGCGAACTGCGCTGTTGTCAAAATGCTGGTGCCATTGCCACTGCCATAGTTTACTTTMCCCGGATTTGCTCGCACATAAGCTAAAAACTCAGCCATGTTTTTGGCTGGTAAATCGGAGTGAATAAATAAAAAGAACCCAAATTTTCCGACCAAAGAAATCGGCGTAAACGCGGTTAACGGGTCATAGGGGGGGATCTTGCGCATCGTCGGTGCGGCGTTCATTCCTGTTGTCGTCGCGAACAAGAGCGTATAGCCATCTGCAATGGAGTTGATCGTGGCCATTCCGGCAATCGCACCATCCGCACCCCCTCGATTATCAATGATGACGGGCTGCCCCAAGTCTTCTGATAGTGCCTTCATCACGATGCGTGCGGTCAGATCGGCTGCACCTGCCGGAGGAAAGGGCACAATCATTTTGATTGAGCGGTTTGGGTAAGTTTGCGCCCAACTCGTACAGGAGATCCCGTATAAGACTAGAGCCAAGAGCGTGGTCGTGAACGCTTTTTTCATCGTTTAGTCCGTGATTTAAAGGTAAAGTGAGATTGGTTTGGTTCTAAGACTGAGTCGGTACAAAGATAAAGCGCGCTGCGGTTTCAGTCTACAAGGGTTATCCAAGGGCTAAGCGCCCCCAAACGTGATTCTAACGATCATTTTTTGCTCAAGTTAGCAGTTAAACAGCGAGACCTTATGTCAAAAGTGTACGACTTCAGCGAGGGTGGGTATCAGTTTTTAGAGGGTGGATTTCCGTATTCGCAGGCGGTCATTGCGCAACCTGGTTTTGCCTTGCGTAGGGTGCGACTGTCGCGGACCTTGCCTATGTCAGAAGGGTTTGCCTGGATCCGGCAACACTTAGCAGAACAACAGCGACCAACCACTGCGCTCTGCGCCTGCGAACTTCGTTCGCCCGTGCCTTTTACCTTCGATGGTTTTAAGGATTTCAACGCTGACTACGTGGCCGTGTTGCGTGACTGGGGTCTGAGCGATGAGGGCCGTAATCCCGTTGCGCGCAGCAACTTAGCACCTCTGTATGCCGCGCCAGACGCGCCTGGCTTTTACGCCTTTACATACACCGTACCGCAGCAAGACAGTTCTCGCGATTGGGTGATAGCAGGAAGCGGCGAGTGGCCTGAAAATCAGCCGTTTCCAGAAGGGATTGTGGCGCGTGGCGACTTAAGCGAAGCGGGCCTGAGAAAAAAAGTGGCTTATGTTCTAGACACTATGCAAGCTCGCGTAGCGGCGATCAACGCGCAATGGGCTGACCTTAGCGCGGCACAGGTGTATACCGTCCACGATTTTTCAGCAACGATTGCAAGTGATTTCTCACAACGTCTGATGTTGCATGCAGGCTTGCAATGGCATCTTTGTCGTCCACCCATTCTCGAAATCGAGTTCGAAATGGATGTACGTAGTGTGCGGCAAGAGTCTTGGCAAAAGGTCTAGTGTTTGCGTTCTAACCAGGTGCCCAAAATTCCTTTGGGCATTTTGATAATGAAAAAAACTAACAACGCACCGTAGATCAACAAATCCAGGCCGTGAATTTGATTGCCAACCACGACACGCAAGCCTTCTTGAAGTGCCAGCAAAAACACTGCGCCAAACGTCGGTCCGAGCATCACAAACAGGCCACCGGCGATTGCACCAAAAACGATTTGCAGCGAAATCCCAATGCCTGAGACCGTTTCAGGATTTACATAGAGTTGATATTGTGCGTACAGCACGCCACCCAAACAGGTCATGACTGCTGATAAGACGGTGATCTGCAATTTGGTGCGCGTGACGTTAATACCGATCGAAGCGGCAGCCTCTTCGTCTTCGCTGAGCGCTTGTAAGGCATCGCGCTGCATACTCTGATCGACTTTAGTCCACACCCAAAGGGCGAAGATCCAGGCGATCAAGATGAGATAAAACCAAACGGTCCGATCTGAAAACTGCATCGCATAAAGCGAAACAGTCGAACCCTCTGCAATACCCGGCACAGGCGTCACGCCTAAAGAACCGCCTGTCACGTCTCGTGTGGCGACAATCAATAGTCGTACGACCTCTGAGAGGGCAAGTGTGACGAGCGCAAAATAGTGTCCAACAATTTTGAACCGAAAACAGGGGTAGCCGATGAGTAAAGCAAGGACGATGCTTATACCCACAGCGATGACGGTGCCTAGAATGGGCGGCCAGCCAAATTGATTCCAGAGCAAGACGACAGTGTACGAGCCAACGCCTAGAAACGCGCCATGTCCTAAGCTGACTAAACCGAGGCGTCCCATCAGCGCCCAACTGGTGTATATGAACCCTAAGAGCAAGGCCATAATGATTAAGTGCAGGGGGTACTTACCTAAGCCTAGCCACGGCGCCAAGGCTAATACCCCGATGAGTAACAGCATTTTTTTTGTGAAGATCGAATTCATCTTGTTTAGCGCCTTCTACTCAATATGCCTTCAGGTCGCAAAAACATCATTACGATAAAGAAAACAAAGGCTAGAACATAGCCCCATTCGATCGCAAGCACAAAACCCCCGACAGAGATAAATTGCGCAAAAATAAACGCTGCCACAAAGCCTCCGACTAGATTGCCAAGTCCGCCCATCACACAGACTAGAAAAATGATGGGACCAAACGATAGGCCGATTGCGGGGTGGATATCGTATTGCAAAACAAGCAGGCAGGCTGCCAAGCCGGCCAAGCCTCCGCCAACAGCAGAGGTCAGCAAATAGATTTTTCCGGGGCTGACCCCCATCAGCGGCATGATGGCGCGATCTTGGCTGATTGCGCGTATTGCAGTGCCGGCATAAGTTCGATTTAAAAAGAAATACGTTGCAGCGATGGCAATCATCGCGACAACAAAGGCGATCAAGCGCGCCATCGACAGGCTGATGTCACCCACAATTAGACTTGGCAGACGCACACCGATATTTTTGAAATCAATCCCGAAGGCAACGGTCGCAACTGCCTGTAAAAAAAACAGTACGCCACCGGTGACGAGAAGCTGATTAATGGGTGCTGCTGATAATACCGGGCGCAGGATGAACCAATGCATTAGTGCGCCGAGGAGTGCTACCGTTAACACGCCAAGAATAATCGCGATGTACAAGGGCCAACCCATGACTGAATAAGCCCAATAGATGACGTACATGCCAATCATCATCATTTCGGCATAGCAAATCCATACGACGTCAATCACGCCAAAGATTAGGTTCAGGCCGAGTGAAAGTAGGGCAAGCAAGCCGCCAAGCAGCAACCCGTTGACAATGGCTTCGACTAAAAAAATATCAAAAAAGTCCATTACACACCTAAGTAGGCTTTGTGTACTTCATCGCTTGCCAAGAGTTCGGCCGACGTTCCACTTGCACGCAGTTTTCCGGTCTCAATCAAGTAGCCACGATCAACCACTTTTAGAACTTGCTTAATATTTTGTTCAACAATTAAAACGGTGTAACCCTCGGCACGAATTTTATGCATCAGTTCAAAGATTGATTGCACGATGACGGGGGCGAGTCCTGCTGAGGGCTCATCTAAAAGCAGTAACTTGGGTTTGCTCATCAGCGCACGACCAATCGCGCACATTTGTTGCTCACCGCCTGACATGGTGCCGGCTAGTTGATTACGACGCTCGGCCATGCGCGGAAACAACTGGTACACATAGTCAAGTCGCTCTTCGTACGTTTGCCGGGCAGCGGGCGTGTAGGCGCCCATCTTGAGATTGTCTTGCACCGATAAGCGCGGAAACAGACGGCGCCCTTCGGGCACTTGTGCAATACCTAAACCAACCACTTCATGCGCCGGCAAATTTAAATAAGATTGCCCTTGCATGGAAATATCACCAGAGGTCGCTTCTAGCAGGCGCGAGATCACACGCAGCAGGGTGGTTTTGCCCGCGCCATTTGGTCCAATGACTGCGATGGCCTCACCCGCCTTAACGCTTAACGAGATGTCAAAAATCGCTTGAAAACTTCCATAGCCCGCGTTGACGTTCTTGAGTTCAAGCATCAAGCGACCTCTGTGCTGGTATTTTTTGCGACTTGATCTTGTAACGTTTGTGCATCCGTACCTAGGTACACCTCTATCACTCGAGGGTTGTGGGTAACTTCTGAAGGCGTGCCCTGGGCGATGAGCTCGCCGTGATCCAGCACTAAGCAACGGTCGATCACTTTCATCAACACCCCCATGATGTGCTCGACCCAAATGATGGTGATGCCGCGATCGTCGCGGATACGTTTGAGCATCTGAGCGGCTTGCTCCATTTCGGTCTCATCGAGGCCGCCCAAACTCTCGTCGGCCAAGAGCAACTTTGGTTGTGTCGCCAAGGCACGAGCCATTTCTAGTTTTTTTAGGCCGGCAGCACCCAGGCCCTCGACTTGTTGTTCGGCATTGGTCGGCAGGTCAATCAATGAGAGTGCGTCATGCGCGCGATGCAGTGCTTGCGCGCGCGTGATGGGTTCGCTGGCGCCAAAGTAAGCCGCCAAGGTCACATTTTCTAAAATTGAGAGCTTATAGAACGGACGAGGAATTTGAAAGGTGCGCGCCAAACCGCGCTGGCAAATTTGAAAGGGCGCGAGTCCGTCGATTCTGACGTCGTTGAGATAAACCTGTCCTGAGCTTGGTGCGAGCATGCCCGCAATCGCATTAAAGGTCGTACTTTTGCCAGAACCGTTGGGTCCGATCAGTCCGATGATCTCGCCCGATTGCACCTCAAATGAAAGACGATCAACGGCCGTGAAGCCGCCAAAACGTTTGGTGAGATCCTTAACAATTAACACGATTAGTTGGCGTAACCGTGGCCCTTTGGCAGGGGCAGCACAGCGTCTTTGCTTTTAATCGCACTAGGCCAAACAACATAGGTCTCTTTACCAATGTATTGGTGCACAACTGGGGAAGAGAGTTGATTTTGTCCCGCCATYGACTCGCCGGGCTGAAAGAACTTGACGCCATAGCCCTGAATCGTTCCGCCCACAGGGATATCGGTTTCGAGCGCCGCTTTTCTGAGTGCTTCAGAGTCGATTCCGCCGTGTTTTTTGATGGCACGGGGCAACACATCAGTCAGAAAAATCCAAGTTTGATTAAAGCCCATCGATACATGCGGAGGGACTTGGTCTGCTTTGGTCTCTGCTTTATAGCGTTTCATCATTTCTGCGGTGACGTCTCCGAGGCCAGGCTTCAGAGTCTTTGGGTCTAGCAACTGCGCAGCCACTGGGTCTACGTTATAGATGTAGTTCGCATCTGCGCCAAACGTGGCAAACAGTTTGTCGAACTGACCGTAGCCAGCGCCGTGACCGATCAAAGCACCCCATTTAAGATTTTGCTCTTTCGCTTGACGCAAAAACAAGGTGATATCCGGGTTGTAGCCCGTGTGCAGGATGACATCGGGTTTGGCACGTCGCAATTTAGTGACCAACGGCGATAAATCGGGCGAGGTCGCGGCGTAACCTTCTTTCAGTACCACCGAGATGCCGAGCTGTTTACAGAAACTTTCGTTACCCATGGCCACGCCTGTACCATAGGGGCCGTCTTCATAGATCACGGCAACTTTTACGTCTTTGGGATCTTTACCGAGTTTTGCCTTGGCATTTTCAGCAATAAAGCGGCACGAAGCTTCGCCAAACTGGTCTGAGTGCACTTGTGCACGAAAAGCATATTTAAGGTTTTTATCTTTAAATACCGCCGAGGCCACGCAGACGCTTGCCCACATGAACTTTTTGGCTTGGTCTAAGCGCTGTGCAATCGGTACGCAATGGGCAGAAGAAAAGACACCCGAGATCATATCGACTTTCTCTTGATTAACCAGACGCTCTGTCTCGTTAATCGCCACTTCGGTTTTACTTTGAGCATCGACAAAGATTGGGACAATTTTATAGCCCTCGACGCCGCCGCGTTCGTTAATGATGTCGATCGCGTGCTTGGTGCCAAGATAGGCAGCGTGAGAGCCGCCAGCGGCTAAAGCACCAGATAAGTCGAATACGATCCCGATTTTGATTTGCTTGTCTTGTGCAAACGTGACGCCGCAAAGCACTAAACTAGAGGTTGCGACTGCCAGCAATATTTTTTTAAACACGTGGATTCCCCTTAGGAAAGGATGCGTTCGAAACGGTTTACGCTTTTGAAGGTAACACCCGTGGAATAATGTGGATACCATGGTATTCCCTAAGAGGATATTAGAAAGCAAAGACTTAAACAGAAGAGCCTCTTCAAAGCAGGACTCACAGTTTTTGAAGTCGTCACTGATCAATCGGAAATCATCTTGATTATGCAAGCCAACAAGCAAATCCAAGCAGGTGTTTTAAATATCGGTTACGCCGAGTCGGGCCCTGTTACGGGCACCCCTGTGTTTTTGATGCATGGGTTTCCGTACGATATCCAAGCCTATGCCGAGGTGGCTCCTCTTTTGGCTGCCGCGGGGTGCCGCGTGATCGTGCCGTACTTGCGGGGGTATGGTTCAACGATATTTTTGGATGCGACCACACCACGCTCGGGTGAACAGGCCGCTTTGGGGGCAGATTTGTTAGCGTTGATGGAGGCCTTACAGATTCCAAGCGCCTACTTGGCAGGCTACGACTGGGGTGGACGAGCCGCTTGCGTGGTTGCTGCGTGTTGGCCCGAGCGCTGTAAAGGGCTGGTGTCATTTAATAGCTATAACATTCAAAATATCGCGCAAGCGCTGGTGCCCGACATGCCTGAGCGCGAGCATCGGCTGTGGTACCAGTATTATTTTCACAGTGAACGCGGCCGTGCTGGATTGCAAAAAGACCGACAAGGCTTGATTCGATTGCTCTGGCGTTTGTGGTCGCCGACATGGGGGTTTGATGATGCAACCTTTGCGCGCAGCGCGCCGTCGTTTGAACATCCTGACTTTGTCGACGTGGTGATTCACTCGTATCGCCATCGCTTTGGGTTAGTTGAGGGAGATCCAGCCTACGCTGACATCGAGCGTCGCTTAGCRGCCGAACCTGTGATCACTGTGCCAACCATTACGTTTGATGGCGCGGATGACGGCGTGCGTGAGCCCTCTACACCCGAGGCAAGTGCCGGCCGGTTTACAGGCTCACGTTCACACCGTGTGGTGTCAGGCGTGGGGCACAACATGCCACAAGAAGTGCCCGAAGTGTTTGCTCAGGCCGTGCTTGAACTGATCCAGTCGGGTGCCCAACCCAAGTGAAGTCAACCACCTGAGCCAAGCAATGTTTAAAAATCTACCAATTTTCAAACGTATCGATCACGCCTTAAGCCGAATCGACCCAAACGACTCGCGTCAGTTAGCGCGCCTGACGTTTGCATACATTGCGTTTCATGCTGTTTTTTGGGCGTTGATGGCGATCATCAGTTACACCGCGCCACATAAAGACAGCCTCGAAGAACTTTTCTGGATGCAGTCACCTGCCTGGGGTTATCCAAAATTTGGCCCGATCGGCACTTGGTGGGTGCACGCTTGGGCTGCGGTGTTTGGGCGTTCGTTTTGGGTGACGTATGTGGCCGGCCAAGTCAATGTTGCGTTGATGCTATTGGTGGTTTGGCGCATCAGTTTGCTCTGCGTGAACCCGGCGCGTGCCTTGATTGCCGTGGTGTTTACCAGCCTGATTGTGTATCACAACATCAACGGCTTGCAGGTCAGTTCAAATCTGCTGCAGCTTTTACCTACCGCCATATTTGTTTGGGCATTATTACTTGCAGTGCGCCAGCCGCAATGGTGGCGTTGGGCCTTGGTGGGGGTCGCCGGCACCGTGTGCCTGCTGACTAAATATAGCGCGGGTATTTGGTTTGCCGTGATGGGGGTGTGGTTACTGCAAGACGTTCGCAGTCGACACCGTTTTGCAATCGTGGGGATCGTCGTGGCGATTGTGGCGGGCGGTATTGCCTTGATCCCGCATATCGAATGGATGCTGCGCGAAAACGCGCCCACCTTGCAATACATGCAAAAGCAGGTTGGGGCAGAGGTCAATCATTTCAAGCGTGTACTGAGCTTTTTAGCGAGTCAGGCGGGCAAGCTTTCGCCGTTATTCATCGTCTTGTTGGTGTTGAGATTTGGCTTTAAAGAAAAAGCGCAAAATCCATTCGCGTCAATTCCTATGGCTCAAAATTCTGAATGGYGCTTTATCAGCTTTGCCGCGCTTGGGCCGGTGATCTTAACGTCGTTGCTTGGCACTGTATTTATTACTCTTAATGCCAATTGGGCCACTTCGTTTTTTGTCATGCTGGGTTTGTATGCGTTACGTTGGGTGCCCGCGCTTGATGCAAAAATCACCCTCACGCGGGTGTTGACGGTGGGCTTGACGTTGAACGTGTTAATGGGCGCGGGCATGGCGCTGTACTACGGTGTGATTGCAGACGTGCTTGGCAAAACTGCGCGTGCCAATTACCCTGCTAAGCCCTTAGCCAGTACGCTCGACAAAATCTGGGATGAGCAAAAACTTGGCCCTCTAAAAATCGTGATCGGCGAAACCTGGACAGCGGGTACGGTATCGGTGGTGTCTAAGTACCAACCGCTCGTGCTGCCCTATGGCCTATATAGTCAAACAAAAGCCGTAACGCCTGAGTTAATCAAACGCTGCGGCGCACTGGTTGTGCTCGACCTCGTAGAGATGCGCAACCGCATCAGCCCCGACATTCAAGCCTTTCTCGATCGCGCAACTAAGCAAGGATCGTTCGAGATCTACTGGAACCGTTACAAAAAAATAAACCCAATCAAAATCGACTGGGCCATCATCGAACCTGAACAGAAGGGCGGGTGTTGAGTGACTGGCGTGCTTAAACGAAACACAGACCTAACTAATGAAAAGGTCCTGAAATGTCACCTGCTACTTCCACGCTGTGCATCCGCGATAGTCGTGAAGCCGACGTTGCGGCCATGCAAGCGATTTATTCGCATCACGTTTTGCACGGCACGGCGTCGTTTGAGCTGACTCCACCAACACTTGACGAAATGCGGCAGCGGCGGGCAGATGTTGTGGCTAAAGCTTTGCCGTATTTGGTGGCTGAACAAAATGGTGTCGTGGTGGGCTACGCCTACGTCACGCTTTATCGGCCGCGACCGGCGTATCGGTTCACGGTTGAGGATTCTGTGTACGTGCAAGAAGGGCTGTCCGGGCAGGGGATTGGAAGCCTGCTACTCGCTGAAATCATCAAGCTTTGTACGGCGAGAGGCTATCGACAGATGATGGCGGTAGTGGGGGATTCAAGCCCGCCCTCAGTCAGCTTGCACGAGCGCCACGGGTTTACGCTTGCGGGTACCTTTAAGGCAGTTGGCTATAAGTTTGGTGCCTGGCGCGACACCGCGATGTTGCAACGTGCGTTAGGTGAAGGGGATCAAACCGATCCGATATAATTAATATCCGGTTAATAATAATGAGATGGCCATGAATCAGCCAAAGATCATTCCAACGCCTCAGTCATTGTTCGGTGATTTAGACCTTGAGTTGCCTGCGCTTGATATCTCAGCGCAAGTCAACAAGAGTTCGCCGAAAAAAGCGCAAGCCAAACAAACTCACCCCGAGCCCAGTGCCGCAGCGCTGGCGGGGCAAGGCTTTTTGCCTGGATTGTCCAGACGAGGACGCCCACGCTTACAGACGCCTATTTCGGCTGTCGAACGCACCGCTGAACATCGCCGCAAGCGGCTTGAGGCGGGCGCAAAGCGGCTTGAAATGATTTTGGATCGCAATGTCTCAACCGCGCTTGACGCGCTGGCTGAGCATTTCAAAGAACCCCGCAGCGAGGTCATCTCAACTTTGATCTTAAAGACGGCGTCGCGCGTGTTAAAGCGCTAGTCTTGTCAAGACTTTGAGCGCTAAAGCGACAAGCTTCAGCTCCTCAAAGTAAAGAATCTAAAGGGGTTGGGTCGCTACCGCGCACCACCACGGTTAGCTGGGCCGCCCCGATTCGGTCCTGCACCCGGGCCCTCGGCGCCGTCGCGATCAACCCCAACCCCGCCGCGACCGGCACCAGGAGCGGCACCCACTCCAGGTGCCCCAACGCCAGGTGCCACGCCCACACCGGGCGCGCCAACCCCCACCCCAGGCGCAACACCCACACCCGGTGCGCCTACACCCACGCCTGGCAGCACTCCAACACCCGGCGTGCCAACATCAACAGGGCGAGCGACGCATCGAACAGGGATCCCGGGGCTCGTGCAGTACACCACTTGAGCGCTGGCCGTTTGCACGTGTAAAGCCACGCCAAGCACTGTAGTCAACAGGACGATATTCAGGATTTTTTTCAAGGTTTTCTCACAAAATTAAAAAGATACAACGAGATAATAAAACGCAAACAAACCCCCATGCACGCAAAGACGCGTTTTATATGAATAAATACAACAGAAATGGACATTTTTGGGGAAACGTTGCCGCTTCATGACTCAAAATAGCACTTGAACAGAATAGTTAGCTAGTTAGTTAGAGTATCAAAGACAGCATGAGCACTGAAACTCGCAGTTGGTGGTACGTCATTCATACCAAGCCCAAGCAAGAGGCTAGAGCCTTGCTTAATCTCAGCAACCAAGGCTACGAGTGTTTTTTGCCCAGGCACAAAAAACAAGTCGTCAGGCGTGCAGCAGTGGTCACGCAGGTTGAGCCCTTGTTCTCACGTTATCTGTTCATCCAGTTAGATACCAATTTATCCGGTAAAAGCTGGGGGCCGATTCGCTCGACCTTAGGCGTTTCTAAATTAGTCGTGTTTGGTAATGAACCAGCTCGGGTTGAATCAGGCTTAATTCACCTGTTCAAACAGCGCGAATTAAGCGTCGCCGACGAAGTGACCCCGCTCTTTAAAACCGGTGTCGACGTCTTGCAGCTAGGCGTTGATCGCTTTAACCCGTATCGGCGCTTGATTAATTTTGGCGTACCTTCGTTGGCTCGGCTGTTACAACAGCAAGGCTATCGCACAATCTGCGTGCACCCGTACCCTGCAAGTTTTTATAAACGTGACAAATTGTTTCCGATGTTGGGCTTTGATCAGTTTGTGGATATCAGCGAGTTTGAGGTCGTGACAAAACAACGCAAGGGCGATTGCCATTTTGTGGGTGACGACGTGGTGGCCGATAAAGTGCTTAAGTTGCTTGGCCAAGAATCCGAGCAACCCACCTTTGTATTTGTCATCACCATGGAAAACCACGGCCCCTTGCATTTAGAAAGCCTGCCTGAGCCAGAAAGGAAAGAATGGTTGACCGAACCCTTGCCCGAAGGTTGTGAAGATTTAGGCGTTTACCTGCGTCACCTGGGCCACGCCGATCAGATGATCAAAACACTCACCGAGGGCCTGGCCAGCAGAGTGCGCCCGGCAACCTTGGCCTGGTATGGCGACCACGTGCCGATCATGGAAAAGGTCTATCAGCAGCTCGKTACGCCAGACGGCGACACCGACTACTTCATTTGGCGAACGCGCAAAGAGCCCGTCAGCCCCGAGCCCACAAGACCTGGGCGTATGCCAGCCCACCTGCTCGCGGCCGAAATTTTAAAGCTCGGTTAGAGTGATTTCTATCGCGAAAGTAAGGGATACCACTACGCTCCAAAACCGGCTCTTTGCCCTAAAATCRCCTGTTAGGGTATTTAAAAGTACTTTTTGTCGTTTTTTATCGTTGAGGCGCTGRAAACAAACAATAGTTTATGCGCGCCGCAGACACCTTTTCCCGTATCACTTAATTGTTCAAATTCGGAGATCTCTCACATGAATCGTATCGGACGTATTACTTTGGCAGTCGCTGGAGCTCTAACCTTAGGTTTAGCGTCCGTGACGCAGGCGCAGGTCGTGATGCGTAATAGCGTCTCGATCGGACAAAACTCGCACCAAGGCAATGGTGTTGACGTGTTGTCACAAGAGGTCGAGAAGGGCACCAATGGCCGCATCATTATTAAGAACTTCTTTTCAGGCAGCCTGGGTGGCGAGCGTGAAAGTATCGAATCTGTTCAGTTAGGCACCCAAGAACTGACAGGTACTAGCACGGGCCCGATCCCCAATTTTGTACCAGCCGTCAAAATTTTAGACATTCCTTTCTTGTTTCGTGATAAGGCACATGCTCGCGCCGTGCTAGACGGCCCGATTGGCCAGGCACTGTTGAAAGAGTTTGATAGCAAAGGGTTCAAAGCTTTGACTTGGTCTGAAAACGGCGTGCGTCACATGACAAACAACAAGCGCCCGATCAACCTGCCTGATGATTTGAAAGGCTTAAAGATGCGTACGATGGAAAACCCCGTGCACGTAGCGGCCTACAAAGGGTTTGGTATCATCACGACACCAATGGCGTTTCCTGAAGTCTTTACAGCCTTGCAGCAGGGCGTGGTTGACGGTCAAGARAACCCCTTGTCAGTGATTATGGCGGCTAAGTTTGAGCAAGTTCAAAAGTATATGACCTTGACCGCACACGTTTACAGCCCAGCTCTKTTGTTGATGAACAAAGCCTCGTTTGACAAACTGTCGCCTGCTGATCAAAAAGTGTTTCTGGATGCCGCCAAACTGGCAGCCGCTGCAACGCGTGCACGTGTGGATAAGGATGACGCCAGTGGCGTAGCTGAGTTGCGTAGCAAGGGTATGTTGATTATCGAGAATTTTGATAAGGCTGCCTTTGTTGCTAAGTTAGCCCCGGTGTTTACCCAGTTTGAAAAAGAGTTTGGTAAAGACAAAATCGATGCGATTCGTAATTACAAGTAATTAGTCAATTCGAAGGTTGCTGAAGGATAAATTCAAGCGCGACACATAAGTGGCGCGCTTGTTTTTTTTAAAGAACAAGATGAAAAATATTCTGCTTGCTGTTGAAAGCGTCACGACGCGGTTCTCGTTGTTTATTGCCTGCCTGATGATGGCCCTTGCGGCAACTCTGGGTATGTTTCAGGTCGTGATGCGGTTCATATTAGAAATCCCAGCCGAATGGACTGAAGTGTTGATTCGCTTTAGTTTGGTGTGGATGGTGTTTATGGGCATCCCTTATGCGTTTAGGGTAGGGGCCATGGTAAGCGTCGATGTGTTGTATCGAGTGGTGGGCGCGCGTGGCAAGCGTGTTTTTGATTTTGTGACGAGCGTGGCTGCGTTAACTCTTGTCGCAGTCATTATTTGGTGGGGGTGGGATTACTCTAATCGTGGGCGCGTACAGACCGTCATTGGTCTGGAATCCATTTCTATGTTTTGGGCTTATCTAGCTTTGCCGGTCGGAGGGCTGTTTTGTGTACCGGCCATCCTTGCAAACTTCTTTGACCCACAGCGTAATGAATTGGAGAATGCGCAATGAGCTTGACCATGCTAATTACGATGTTGCTGTGTTTTCTACTCACAGTCTCTGTGGCCGTCTCGATCGGGTTGGCCGCGATTYTGGGGATACAAATTGGCAACGTCAATATGCTCGTCTCGGTGAAAGAGATGTTCAACTCGTTGAATAAATTTCCGTTGGCGGCGATTCCGTTTTTTATTCTGGCTGGCAACTTAATGGAGACGGGTGGAATCTCTCGTCGCTTAGTTGAGTTTGCCAAGAGTATTGTGGGTGGTGTGCAGGGTGGCTTGCCCATGACTTGCGTGCTGACTTGCATGATTTTTGCAGCGGTGTCAGGTTCGAGCGTGGCAACGACCTTCGCAATTGGTGCCATCTTGATCCCCGCCTTGGTTAAACATGGTTACCCGCCTAATTACGCTGCAGCCCTGCAGGCAACGAGCGCAGAACTTGGGGTGATTATTCCGCCCTCGATCCCAATGATTTTGTACGGTGTCGCTGCTGAAGTTTCAATTGGCGAGCTGTTTATCGCAGGTTTTGGGCCAGGCCTTTTTATCGGCGTCTCTTTGATGCTTTTTGTGCATCTGTATTGCCGCTATAAAGGTTGGGGCAAAAATGATGGAGAGGGCCGTTTGAGCTTTGGTCGTGCCACCATCGAAGCCGCTTGGGCTTTGTTGATGCCTGTCATTATTTTGGGTGGCATTTACGGGGGCGTGTTTACGCCAACAGAAGCCTCAGCCGTTGCCGTGTTCTACGCCTTGATTGTGGGTATGGTGATGTATGGCGAAATCAAATTTCGCGATATCTTACCTATCCTAAAAAAGTCGGTCGTATCCAGCGCAGTGATCATGTTCATTATCGCGAACGCTGGCTTGTTCGCCTTCTTGTTAACCCGTGCTGGCGTACCCGATGCAATCGGTCGCTGGCTTGAAGCAGTCTTGCAGTCACCTGCGATGTTCTTACTCGGTGTCAATGCCGCGCTGTTTATCATCGGGATGTTTATCGAGACCGGTGCTGCGATTATCGTTCTGGCCCCCATCTTGGCCCCCGTTGCCATGCACTTCGGTATCGACCCCGTGCATTTTGGCTTGGTGATGGTGGTGAACTTGGCACTAGGCATGATCACCCCACCTTTTGGTGTGAACCTGTTTGCCGCGTGTACGGTGGCTAAACTATCACTCGATCAAGTCATCAGCCGCTTATGGCCCTTTGTGATCGTGGTGCTGTGTTGCTTGATGGTGATCACCTACGTGCCAGTGCTGTCACTGGGCTTGAGGGATTTGGTTTATCGGTAAGTGGTGTGAAATTACCGCGCACTCTTTTGGTAGAGTGCGCGGGTTGCTGCTACCAAGCGAGCCGCTGGTTGCGCAGAAACGGGCGATCAAGCTGGGCTCTAAGTTGACTCAAATCTGAAGTCGACACGCCCGTGGCTGTAAAGTGAGCTTCCCACCCATCCACACAACGGGCGACTCGGGCGATTTCTTTGGCTGCCTCGTCGCGGCTTAAACCAAACAAACTATATTCTGAGATGGCGTTATCGAGGGTTGCTTCGGTGCCTTGGACACCAACACGCATTTGTTGAAAGCCAAGCGACTGCTCAGTTGGTAACATACCAAAGGCCGGCGAGAGGTGATAGCAGCCGGTGTCGTCCATCTGCACGACATGGTTCTTTTCGCGATCGTCGTTATTGTCGATCAAAATATTAAACACCATTCTGCGAAACAGCTCGCGCATATCTTGCGCGGCTTGCCCGGTTTTGACCGAACTCTTGCGACGCAACCAAAGGGCCAGGGCCGGATAGCTGAGGTCTTCTGCGCACGCCCGCAATATAACGGCGGCAGAGAGGCTGCATTCATAACTCTACACAAAATTACTAATAGTGTAATTTAGTGTAGAGTTAAGGTTAAGTCCTGTTGTGCCTAAAACAAAGCCCCACGCGCAGACACCGGCCATAACTCTTCAACCTTGCCATTACGCACGGCGACCAGCCAATCGTGCAAGTTCACCGTTGGGTCGCAGTGCCCAGGGATCAACCTGACTTTGTCGCCGACTTTAAGGGGTGGGGTACCGGGTTCTGAGATGATGGTGGTGTGTTCGTCTGAGATCCCTTTGACTGACCAACCGCGCAGGGTCATGCGGGGCAAACCTGAGTCCATGGCAAAACACTTCAAACCGCCATCAAGCACCGCGTGTGTGGGGCTGACGCTGATCACTGTGCACAGTGCATGTAAAACAGGCAGTAACTCGGGAGCCTCGTCGTCTGGCGAGTTCTTGTGATAATCGTTATCCATCAACACATACGATCCTGGTTGCACTTCGGTGTACAGACCTGATTCGGCTTCGATTGGATAGGTACCGGTACCACCACCTGTAATCGCGTTGACTTCATAGCCCGCCGCGTTAAGCGCGCTGACCATGTCTTTGACTTTGTCGCAGGCTGACCGAATGGCTTGCAGGCGCTCTTCGGGTTTGCGCATGTGTTGCGCGGGGCCGTAGTAGGCGTGTAAACCCGCAAACACTAATGATGGCGAATAGGTGGCAATCGCTTCGGCCAGTTCAATCGCCGCAGCATTAGTTGTGACACCACAACGCGCGCCGCCTACATCTTGTTCAATATAGACATCAACGGCAACSCGATGGCGTCTGGCCGCAGCACCGATCTGGTGTACTTGCACGATGTTATCTACACACAAGCCCATGTGGGCATGGGCGGCCAGGCGGGCCACGCGCTCGACCTTGCGCACACCGACCACTTGGTTCGTGATCAGAATATTTTTGACACCTACTTCGATGAAGGCTTCAGCTTCGCTGGCCTTTTGCACGCAAATGCCAACAGCCCCTGCGTGAATCTGGCGTAACGCGATATCAGGACACTTGTGCGCCTTTGCATGTGAGCGCACCGCAATGCCAGCGGTTTGAATAACGGCATGCACTTCAGCAAGGTTGCGCTCAAACGCATCAAGCTCGATCAATAGAGCAGGGGTATCGATTGCATCAACCGACGCCCCGATCACTGCCGGTGCATCGTGCCAATTGCCCAAACCAGACTCAGAAATCGAAGGGTGGTGCGTCATA
>NSIQ01000035.1 GCA_002737415.1 Alcaligenaceae bacterium
AATCACCGCTTGCGACTAGCCTGGTAACGCTGTGCATACTTCCAACCAATTTCAGCCAGCGGTTTCGCTTTACTACCAGTCTCGATCGCATCACTCGCCGCGGCAGTACCGTCTTKTGCCCGTCGCGCGATCCCCTGCAAAATCGCGGCGATTCTGAAGAGGTTGTAGGCGATGTAAAAATCCCAGTGCTCAATGCCTTCAAATCCTGTGGYGGCGCCATATTGTTTGATGTAGTCGGTTTCGCTGGGGATGCCTAAGGCTTTCAGATCTAATCCTCCGATACCTCGCCACAAGCTAGCCGGAATGTGCCAACTCATGCAGTGATAAGCAAAATCCGCCATAGGGTGACCGAGCGTGGCAAGCTCCCAGTCAAGCAAACCAATGGCGCGTGGTTCGGTGGGGTGCAGTACTAAATTATCTAAGCGATAGTCGCCATGCACGATGGTGGTTTGATCTCCGTCTGGGATGTTGGCGGGCAACCACTCGATTAACGATTCAAGGGCACTGATATCTTCGCTGTGCGCCTCTTGATATTGACGGCTCCAGCGGGCGATTTGGCGGCCAAAATAATTACCGGCACGTCCAAAGGTTTCAAGATCGACTGCGTTGACATCGACTTTATGTAACGCGGCCATGACACGATTCATGTCGGTGTAAATGGCGCCACGTTCAGCGGGCGTAAAACCCGGCAGTGATTGATCGACAATCACACGGCCGTTTAAAAATTCCATCAAATAAAACGGCGTGCCGACAATATTCAAATCTTCGCTATAAGCGTAAAGCTTTGGTACCGGTACATTACTGCCTTGCAAGGCTTGCATCACACGATATTCGCGATCGACCGCGTGTGCTGAAGGCAACAATACACCTGGCGGTTTTTTGCGCAACACAAATTGCTGCGCACCACTGGTTAACAGAAAGGTCGGGTTTGACTGACCACCGGTTAAAGGTTTTACCGCAAGAGCAGGGCGGTCTAAAAAGCCTTGACTGTGCATCCAGTCAGCCAATACGGCTGAGTCAAAGGGGGCAGCCCCTGGGTCTTTATGCGCCACGCTTTGAACGCTAGCGGTGGTCTCGCTCGGTGATCGAGCATCGCTGCCAGATGGCGGGCTAGCACCACCTGTATTTTGTGAACCAGCCCCATTCATAACGAACTCACTGAGTGGCCCCAGTCAACCGTGACTGACGTACCCGTCATCGCGCGACCCGCGTCAGAGGCAAGTAACAACACCGGGCCATCCATATCCGACAACTCAGAAAACCGGCGCGAGGGCACCCGGGACATCAGCTTTTGCCCAGGCTCACTTAATAAAAACTCACGATTCAAATCGGTGATCACGTAGCCTGGTAGCAAAGCATTGACTCTAATGCCGTACCGCGCAAATTCAAGCGCAAGTGATTTTGTAAATTGGATGACACCCGCTTTAGAGGCCGAATACCCCACCACAGCACCGGCCACGCGTGCGCCCAAGATCGAGGCGATATTTAAAATGCTGCCAGGCTTTTTGACCTTGACCAAACGTCGCGCGGCTTCAGTATCGACCATCCAGCAACCTTTTAGATTGGTATCTAACACGCTATCCCAATCTTCTTCAGTTTGCTCAAGCGCGGGCTTGGCAACGGTGGTACCGGCATTGCTGATGATGATGTCTGCAACGCCTGCAACGGCTTCGATCTGATCAAAGCAGGCCTTGACGCTGGCTTGACTTGTAACATCTAACGACACGGCATCGGCTTTGGCACCGGCAGCTTTGAGCTCAACAACAAGCTTTGCAAGCTTATCTGCCCGACGTGCCGCCACGATCACATGCGCACCGGCTTTGGCCAGGGTGTGCGCAAGATGATGTCCAATGCCACTCGAGGCACCCGTCACCAACGCCACGTGGCCCTTCAAACTAAACATGTCTAACACTTGACTCACGCTGTTTTCCCCAAGCCGTCGATAATCTTGCGCGCCATGCTCCAGCGATGCACTTCGCTTGGGCCGTCATAAATTCTAAAGCCACGCATATCCATAAAGATTCGCATCACAATGGTTTCGCCTGTGACGCCTTGTCCACCTAAGATTTGAACGCAACGATCAATCACACGCCACTCGGCCTCAGAACACGTGACCTTGGCGCGACTCGATTCAAAGTTACCGTTATGACCTTGATCTAACAGCCATGCGGTATGTGCAATGTGCAGGCGCGCGGTTTGCAGATCCATGTCGTTATCRGCCAACATAAAGCCCACGCCTTCGTGCTTGCCTAAGATACGACCAAAGGCTTCGCGGGTGCGTGCGTATTGCGTGGCAATGTCGTGTGCGCGACGTGCCTGGCCAAGCCARCGCATGCAGTGCGTCAAGCGCGCGGGCGCTAAACGAATTTGCGCGTATTTAAAGCCGCGGCCAATTTCACCTAAAACGTCAGCGGCGGGTACACGAACATTTTCAAACTTCATCACGCAGTGGCCACCGGCAAAGCAGCTGTCCATCGCGTCCATTTGCCGGGTAATCGAAATCCCTTCGCGGTTCATGTCACTTAAAAACATCGTGGCCGAGCCGTCTTCCATCTTAGCCATGATGATGCAGTAGGTGGCACCCTCGGCACCGGTGATAAACCACTTGTTGCCGTTGATCACATAGTCGTCACCATCTTTGACGGCCATCGTCAGCATCATGCCAGGGTCGGCGCCTGCGCCAGGTGCGGGCTCGGTCATGGCAAAGCACGAACGCGTTAAACCTTTTACCTGTGGGCGTAACCAACGCTCTTTTTGCGCTTCGGTGGCAACGATTTCCATCAAATGGATATTGCCCTCGTCGGGCGCGTGGATGTTCATGGAGGTGGGGCCAAGCGTTGAATAGCCGGCCTCTTCAAACACGATAGCCTTATCAACATGACTTAAACCCAGGCCACCCAACTCAACCGAAGCATGGGGGGTGAGCAAGCCAGCCGAACGGGCAAGCGCCACGAGTTCAGCCCGTAATTCTGGCGTTGGGCCGTGCGCCGTCGCGCGGGGGTCTTTTTCAAACGGAATGATTTTATCAGCTATAAAACTGCGTGTGCGCTGCTGCAGGTCAAGCTGCGCCGGGGTCAGTGAAAAATCCATGAAGGGATGTCCTAGTCGCAAAATCGATGAAAGCAGCCGCTATTATCGCAATTTCAGCGAAACTTGCTTTGACTTTGTGCAAGTCTGGCAGAAGCTAGTGTTTAGCGTGACTTTTTACTAAACAGCAGGTTCAAGCTAACCCCAAGCGCCAACAGGCCAAAAATAATGAAACCGTACTGATAGCTTTCGGTTGCCATGATCACATAGGCAAAGCCCGACGGGCAAACAATACCGCCTAGATAGGTAAAAAACAGCGACGCCCCAGTGGTTGAGGCGATCATGCCTGGCGGCGATACGCGGGCCACCTCTGCCATGTAGACGCCATTCCAACCGATCGCAGAGGCGCCAAAAATAGTCATTAACAAAATAATCATGCCGTAAGACCAAGACGAAGACAGGGTGCCTGTGAGCACTGCGCAGGCCGCCATGATCACGCCCAGTATGACCATCACCATGCGAGGCGATAAAAAGCGATCTGCGACCCATCCCCAAAATACGCGTGCGAACACGCTCGCGAGTTGCGTCATGGCAAGGGCAAAGCCGGCCGCCACAAAGGATATGTTGATTTGAAGGGTGAGATAGGTAACCAGATAGCTTGTTAGTATCATCTGCAAACCGCAGAATACAAAAGACACGATGGCAAGCTCGCGCAGATCGCGATTTAAGAGCACAAGCTTGATGGGTTGCGTGACTTGTGACAACGAGAAGGGGCTTGAAGCGATGCGATCGCTATCGAGTTCTTGACGAAACGGCTCAGCAATCCAAACAAAAACCACCAACAACGCCGAAACCAAAAATAAAGTGATCTGCCAACCTGTGAGAAGCACCAGCACTGGGATCGCTAAGCCTGCGATAAAGCCTGCGATTGGGTTCCCAGTTTGTCGAATCGAGAAGGCTAAGCTGCGCCGCCCCGGTGACGTTGTGCGCGCCAACACATGCGAGCTTGCCGGCGAAATCGGCCCGTAGCCGATCCCCATAATGATGGCACCCAGTACGATCAGTGTGAGATTGCCACAGGCGACTAACGCCAAGCCTAGTGAACATAACGCCAAGCCAAGCTGGCTGATTCGGATGGCGCCGAACCTCACGACAAAGTTTCCTGATACCAGCGCCGAAGTCATCCCTGCCACGTACACAATCGAGATGAAGTAGCCGATCCATTCAGGGGATATGGCAAGTGTTTCGGCAGCTACCGGTGCGAGGATGGGCACTGCATTGAGCACCAGCGCCGACACGACGGCGACGCTTAACATCATTGCAGAGGGGGCAAAGCTTTTCATGGGTCATCAATCAGAGTTCACCCGGTACCTTACCACGCACAGGGCGCATCAAAATTGAGGCACAGCCTAATAAATGATCGACGCCTTTGAGTTGGCATTCAGGCGCCGATCCCCTATGATTAGGCTCTTTGTCGCTTCACGAAACCACGGGGCAAGTTCGATGCGAAGTATTCAACATCCGGGGCAGCCAAGCCTAGGGCGGGTTGCTGCACAGCAGGTTGAGCTAAAGCCTTTCGACCTTGAACTGCCCGCACACATGACTTTGATGCAGGCAGTCGCGCAGTCTATGCAAGGCCTACAGACGCAATGCGCGACGTTTCGCTTGTTTGGCGGGGGTTTTGAGCCGTTTTCGTATGTCATGCCTGCCTTAGCAAAAACGTCTGCACATGCGGTGTATTTCAGCGATACCTATCGAGTTGAGGGCGCAGTTCGTCTTGAAACAGCTTGCGTCACGTTTGGTCAACGCGACGGCAAGCCTTGGTTGCACAGCCACGCGATCTGGCTTGAGGCGAGTGGGCGCAGGCACTGTGGTCACTTGTTGCCTGATGATATTGAAGTGAACGCCCCAATTCGCGCCCAAGGCGTGGCCGTCCGAGGCGCGACCTTCACAGTATGCCCGGATAGCGAAACTAATTTCACTTTATTTGTGCCGCTAAAAAGTATGGCYAGGACAAGTCAAACAATGGGTGGTGTCACGGCTTCAGAAAGAACTTCTACGTCAGTCCAAGCGCCACGCAGTAAAGGTTACGCGCTTCGTGTCGCACCCAACGTTGATATTTGCACAGCGTTAGAAAATTTTTGTCGCGAACGCGGCATCAAGCGTGCCAAGATACAAGGCGGTGTGGGCAGCACAGTGGGCGCCGTGTTTGACGACGGACGCGTGGTTGAGCCGTTTGTGACAGAACTGCTGATACGCAGGGGTGAAATATTGACTGACGCAACCGGTCACCTGCATGCTCAACTTGACGTGTCGATGGTCGATTACAAAGGGGGAGTCTCTGAAGGCCGACTTGCACGCGGCCAAAACCCCGTGCTTGTCACCTTTGAATTGGCGCTTGAAGTCGTTGAAACTGCGTTCTAAGCGCCAAGGCCTAAGCCCTGCCGTCTAAAATCTAAAAGTAAAGCCTGCCGCGACGCCGAACAGACTTTGATTAATCGTGGTGCCATCTGTCTTTTGGCGCATGTACAGATTTTTAACGGCAAGCGTCACGTCTCCCCACTCGTAGGCGTGACCGATACCAATCATCTGTTGTGTGGTGACTTCTACGTTATCTTGAAGACCACCCACATCTAAATAAAATGGCACAAAATAATCAGAATTAGAGAGGCGCATACGACCTTTCATGCCTACGATCGGAGTCGTTATCGAGCGAGTTTGTGACTTACCTGCAAGCACCGCGCAGTCTGTCGTATTCACATCTGTTTTAACAAACTTGTTCATCACCCGGATGCCAAGCAAACCGTCTACGTAGACGTCATTTGTGTTGTACGCCGTGTAGGTTGCCGCCAAGGTRTAGATACCCTGCTCGACCGTTGTTTTTGACGTGAAACTTGAAGACCCCATGATTTCGGATTTTTGTTGGTGAATCCTTGAAAAAACCCATTCACCCATTGCACCAACTTTGCCATTGTGGACTTCAGCCGTCAGCATGCCCGCAAAATTCAAATTTGCGATGAGATCTCGCGAACTGTAGTCAACCGAGCCAAGCCTGGTCTGATCGTAGTGAGCGTTACCGCTCACGTTGGTGAGCCAGATAGAGGGCGAGATCGATCCGCGCCAGCCTTCTGACACCTGCGGGATCGTTACAACATTTTCTGCGGCTTGGGTGGGCAATACGGTCACCGGTGACACGAGCAGTGTCAAACAAATGAGTGCTTTTTTCAACTTTTTCTCCGAARTCTTTTTTGCTTAAGCCGCGCGTTTAACGAGACCTTGAAACAACTTATGTTTAGTAATTAAGGTCAATCACGTTTGAACGTACAGCTGTGACACATAGGATTTTGTGTGCGGACCGCCATCAACGGTCAGTGCCGCGCCATTGACATACGAGGCCCGGGGCGACGCTAAAAATACGACCACGTTAGCGATATCAACCGGCCCCCCCCAAGTTTGACCGACTGGAACCGAAACGACTTCAAGTTTGTCACGGATCGAGAGGGCCGATTTGGCTTGCCACTGCCCGCCTGCAGCTTGGGTTTCCCATAAGCGAAAACGAGCCTCTGACTTAACCACACCTGGAATCACACAGTTCACTCTGATGCCAAATTCTGCCAATTCTGTTGCTAAATCGACCGAAAAACGCACTTCTGCAGCCTTTGCCGGCCCCGTACAACTTGAACCAGGCGGAAAATTCCCCCGAATACCTGTGCGTCCCGAGATATTAATGATTGAGGCAAAACTCGAGGTTTTTAGCAAGGGTAAGGCGCGTTGGGACACTCGAAACTGCGCAAAAAAGTTAAGCGCCATGCCATCTTGCAGGTCTTCCTCGGTCACTGTGGCAAACGGTTTGTAAATACCCGTGCCAGCGTTATTGACCAAAATATCGAGGCGCCCAAAGCGTGCCTGAATATGCGCAATTAACTTGTCGATATCTGCAAGTTTAGTGACATCAGCCTGCACGGCYTCTATCGAACCGCCGTTCGCCATTAGGCATGAGGCAACGGCTTCGTCTAGTTTATGTTGCCTGCGCGCGCAAATGACAACCTGCGCGCCTTCTTGCGCAAAGGCTTGTGCCGTGGCTAGGCCGATGCCTTCGCTGCCACCCGTGACACACACGATTCGTCCTGCCAGTTCAAGGTTCATCGCTTGTTCTACCTTTTTTTGGAGGAGGCTGCCGTGCAGCTTAGTCAACTTTGATGTTCAAACGCCGAATGATGTCCCCAAATCGTTTGATTTCACTCTGCGTGAAGGCTGCGAGTTGCTCGGGGGTTGAATATTCATACTCCGCACCCTGAGTCACGATTCCCTTTTGAATCTCAGGGCGCATCAACACCCGTTTTGCCGCGGCATTCATGAGATCGATCGTTTCTTTCGGTGTGCCAGCACGCGCAAACAAGGCAAACCACTGAGAGATTTCAATGTCTTTAAAGCCTGCCTCTGCAAACGTAGGAACATCAGGCATCGTGCTTGAACGCTTTGCGCTTGCGACAGCAAGAACTTTAATTTTGCCTCCTTGATACAAGGCAGAGGCTGAGGCTACCCCCACAAAAGACAGCGCGATTTGACCCGCGGCCACATCACCAATTGCGGGCGCGTCGCCCTTGTAAGGCGCGTGCACGATGTCAAGGCCAGAAGCAGCTTTAAAGGCCTCGCCCGCAAGATGGCCCGTCGAGCCTACCCCACTGCTCGAAAATGCGAGCTTACTTGGATTTTTTTTGCCATAGGCGATGAGCTCTGCCACGCTATTGATTCCCAGACGCGGATCCACCGAGAGCGTGAGGGGCACAAAACCAATCATACTGATCGGCGCAAAATCTTTAACAGCATCATAGGGCGTGTTGGGATACAGGGTGGGGTTGGTGCCATGCGTGGCGCTGTTGCCCGTCAACACGGCATAGCCATCCGGCGCCGCTTTAGCAACATACGTTGCCCCCACAATCCCATTGGCGCCGGTTTTGTTTTCGGCAACAATCACGCCTTTGAGTTCGGTTGCCATGTGCTGTGCCATCAGACGGGTCAAGTAGTCGTTTGCGCCACCCGCAGCAAAGGGCGAGATAAATTGAATGGGCTTGTCCGGAAACGCAGCGTTCGCCTGGCCTGAAACAAGCACCAGTCCCAACGCAAAACCTGCACAAGTTACGATTTTTTTTAAGAAAGTGAAAGAGCCGAGAATCATAGGGGTCTCCTGAATGTTGCGTGCGCTTAGACGCACCTATTTTTTACTTAGAATGAAGAGGAAGTGTAAGCATTTTTGGGTAAAGCCTTGCGATTTGGCTTAAACGGCAGGATTTCAAGTGCGGATCTTGTTTAATATTCCACATAACGGACTGTATCAGTTGCGCTCTCAAACTCTGCAGAGCCGCCATCGCTTAGGATAGCARGCACGAACACCCATAGTTTTTAGCTTGTTTGCCTTGTACACACGGATCCGCACGATGCAGCCACTCGCCGTTAACTTTCACCCCATCGTTGAGCGCGCCCGTATTGCGCTGGCCTTGAATCGCACGCCTGGCTATCACTTTTGCGGCAATTTTTTTAATTTACTGTTTGACGATGTTGATCAGCAGCACTCTGTCTTGCATATGGATGCTGCTGTTCAAAGCGCAGATCAAGATGGTCAAATCAGCCTGACCGCGTTCGCGATGTTGGCCGATATGGGCTTAGCAACGGGCATTCGTTTTGGCCTGGATCAGTCAACGCGCTTGGCAACGGTCTCGATCAGTTTGCAATTGACTGGAGCCCCGAGAACGGGGCGGCTGTCTGCGGCGAGTCAGTCGCAGGGTTTTATTCAAGGCGTTCAGGGTCAGCAAGGCCTGAGTCAAACTCGTATCACCGCCGACAAAGAACTCGTCTGCCTCGGGCAGGGCGCTTTTATGATCCTGCCAGTGCCGGGCGGAAAAAAACTTGCTCCGATTCCTTGGGTGGGCCGCACTCCCCCCCAAAATCCGCAGCTAGACTTAACCACGCTCACCGAGGACGAGGCTTGGGTGCTTGCCCGCGTAGAGCAAGCCGTGAAGCGCTGCACGAAAGAGGGTGGAGACTTTGTGACGCGTTTTTTAGGCTTGTATCCCGAGCAGCGGTCGGATGGTGCCTTTGTACAAATTGAAAACGGTGCGCATATTGCCAATCGTGTGAAGCATGTTCAAGGCGGTATCGTGTTAGCCCTTGGCATGGA
Organism: Alcaligenaceae bacterium; assembly: GCA_002737415.1. Classification (GTDB taxonomy): domain Bacteria; phylum Pseudomonadota; class Gammaproteobacteria; order Burkholderiales; family Burkholderiaceae_B; genus Zwartia. The sequence continues at coordinate 9,206 of NSIQ01000035.1, forward strand.
AACAGCCGCGGCAGCGTTGGGCGTTGAATGGTGGCTTTCAGGCGTGACAGCCGCCTACATCAGCCCGGGAGAAGGCGACACTATTTCGGCTACGTCGAGCATTGTTCATCGCGGACGCATGACGGCGGTGGTACGTACCCAAGTGCTAAACAGCACAGGGCGACAAGCCTTAGAGGTGTTAACGACCCATGCGCGTCGGACTTAAGTTAGCGGGGTAAGTTAGGGGCGGGTAAGCGACGGGTTTACGTTTGCTCAAGAGTCTTGGCATTCTCGCTTTTAGCGCGGGGCTCTTTATAGCGGTTGTAACCCCATAAATACTGCTCGGGCATTTGCATAATCATGGCTTGCATTTCTTGATTGATGATGCTCGCTGCAGCGACAGCGTCTTCAGGTAGCGCGTGCTCGAGTTTTTTGTGTAATAGCGTGTAACCTTTTCCTAGACCGTTACGCTTTGCCCCAAGTATAAAAATCGTCGCACCTGAAAGCTGCTGTAGGCGTTGCACCAAAGTCATCGTATATGCGGGTTTGCCAAAAAACGGCGCCCAAACGCCTTCGCCTTCGACCGGCACCTGATCGGGCAAAATTCCGATCGTATGACCGCGCAGTAAAGTTTTTACGAGAGTACGCACGCCAATTTGATTTGCTGGCGCCATCGTCAATTGTGTACGTGTGCGCATCTGGATGATCCAGCTTTGCAGCCAGGCATAATGCGGTGGTCTAAAGAGGACGGTCGAGCGGTMACGGCTGCCATACACGGGCCCAAGCAACTCAAAACAGCCGGCGTGAGGAGACAACAAAATCACCCCTTTTTTTAACTTAAGTGCCTCATCGAATTGTTGCCAGTTGTCGCAGGTGACTTGGGCGTTTAAAAAAGCATCGTCACGTCGAGTCCACCAAAAGGGCATCTCAAAAATCAATTGACCCGAACTTAACATCGCCGCTCTTAAGGTCTGCGCGTCTGAGTCAGGAAACGCTTGCTTAAGGTTCTGCGCTGCCCGGTTTTTATAGCGGCTAGGCAAACGCCAAGCGATCCAACCCGAACACCAACCGAGCGTTTGCACGACCGCCAGCGGCAAAGCGCCGAGGGCTTTGAATAGCGCTGTGAGCAGTAAGGGTGCAATTTTTTTGAGCATACCGCTTAGAATAACAAAAATTAATCCTAACCAAAGTTGATACGACCGATGAAACTGACAGAGCTAATGACGCCTGTGGCGCTGATTGACGTGCCCCGCATGCAACACAATATCGAACGGATGCAAACTTACGTTAGCAAACACGGCGCCAGCTTTCGACCACACGTTAAAACTTCAAAATGTGTTGACGCGACGCGCGCGCAGCTTAAAGCGGGGGCCCAGGGCATCACCGTATCCACCCTAAAAGAAGCCGAACAATTTTTTGCAGCGGGCTTTCGCGATATTTTGTACGCGGTCGGCCTGGCCCCCAATAAACTGGCCGGCGCCGCCGCGTTGCTGCGTCAGGGGTGCGATTTAAAAGTCTTGACCGACAGCGTGCAATCTGCGCAGGCGATTGCGGCCTATGGTTTGCAACACGGTCTGTGTTTTAAAGTCTTGATCGAAATCGATACCGACGACCACCGTTCAGGCATTAAGCCTGCTTCTGCTCAGTTACTCGAGGTCGCCCGGGCTTTAACCGCGCCTGCCTGTGAGCTTGTAGGCGTCTTAACGCACGCGGGCTCAAGCTACGATCTCAACACCCCAGAGGCTTTAATCGCCCTCGCAGAGCAAGAGCGCTCGGGCTGTGTACGCGCCGCCGAACGCTTGCGTCAAGCCGGTTTTACCTGCCCAAGCGTCAGTATCGGTTCGACCCCCACCGCGCTCTGTGCACAAAACTTAGATGGCGTGACCGAAGTGCGTGCAGGCGTATATATCTTTTTTGATTTGGTCATGCATAACGTGGGCGTTTGTGCGCTCAACGAAATTGCACTTAGTGTGCTGACGACCGTGATCGGTCACCAAGAAGAAAAGGGCTGGGCAATCGTGGACGCTGGCTGGATGGCGATGAGTCGTGATCGCGGTACGCAAAAGCAAACGCAGGATTTTGGCTATGGCCAAGTGTGCGATCTAAACGCAGTGGCGCTTGAAGGCTACACCATTAGTGGCGCCAATCAAGAACACGGTATCGTGTCGCGTGCCGCAGAGCCCGACCTTGCGATTGCCAAGCGGTTTCCGATTGGAACTCAGCTCAGGATTTTGCCCAACCACGCTTGCGCCACCGGCGCGCAGTTTCCTGAATATCACGCGCTTGACCACGAGGGTAACAGCACCATCTGGAGCCGTTTTTACGGTTGGTGACAGACGACTGTCAAAAAATAGGCTCGACCTCTTTTTGTTAGGTTAGATTTAGCTATTGCGATGATTGCGAATTGAAGCGCTGTGCTTCAGGGGTCACACTGCGCGCTAGTTTAATTCAGCAAGAGGCCTCGCATGTCAGCCCCATTTTTACCTAAACGTTTTAAAACGAAAACCAGTCATCAAACGCCTTGCTTGACGCGACAGTTAGGGCAAGGAATGACCGAATACATCATTATTGTTGCTTTGGTTGCGGTGGCTGCGATCGCTGTGTATCAATATTTAGGTCAGGTGTTAAGGGCACAAACCGCAGCGGTCGCCAAAGAGTTGGCGGGTGAAGACGGCTCAGAGCAATCGCGCAGCGCGCAAAGCGCTGCTCAGGCCGCCGCGACTCAAGCCGCAGCAAAATCCTTAAAAGATTTCACCGGTAACGCCCAAGGGTCTGCGCGGTGATGATGCCTGTCGGGCAAGCGCTGGCAAATGCTGGGCAATGGCCTCAATACAGCCGTGCTAGTCAGGGTGTTGCCAAGCGCCAGTCTTTATTTGCCAGCGATGCGTCTGGACAAGTCCTACCGCTGGGTTTACTTTTGTGCGCGCTTGGCGCACTGGCTTGGGTGCTTTCGCTCAACCTCGGGCGTTTGGTCCACAACAAAGCCTCTCTGTTACGTGCAACCGATGCAGCGGTGTATTCAGCTGCGGTGGTGCAGGCGCGCGCGCTGAATCTGCATGCCTATTTGAACCGAGCGCAACTCGCGCAGCAAGTTGCGATGGCGCATTTGATTACAACTGCGTCGGCCGAACGTTACCGAGCAACGCTTGCTCAACAGGCGTTTCGTTTTAATCCGCCAGCAACGTTGATCGGTTTTCTTTTTGCCCCACAACATGCCTCCGCTTATTTGTCTGCCAAAGCGGGTGGGGTAACCGATCGGGTGGCGCTTGGCCAGTTAGCCCAAGCCTTCGCTCGTCATGATGAGGTCATCCATCAAGTACTTGAGCGTGTACGCCACGAGCAGCTTAAGCGTTTGGTGGCGGTTCGTCAGCACGTCTTAACCGATGTGCTWGTTAAAAACGTTGGTGCCAGTGGTTCAAGTTTAAAGGGCACTACCACTGAGGCACTCGGACTTGAGGCTAATTTGGTCATTGACGAGTTGCCAGGTTTCATCTCTAGATTTTCGGGGTCAGACGCACGCTGGCAAGCTTTGCTCAAGCGAGCATCAAAAAAGTATGGCTTTTTAGATGATCGTAATCAGASCACCCGTAATCTTTGGGCGGTYAATATCAAATGCCCCCATAAACGCCATGAGTTACGTCGCAAAGGCTCAACCCGAGTCAGTGCACAGGGCGAATGGTCGGTGCAAGATAATCAGTCGTATCACGCCTTGCGCTATAACAGATGGATTGGTTGCTATCAGCGCGAATATCCGTTGGGCTGGGCCTTRGTGAGCAATACCGTTCGTCAGCGTCCAACGCAAAACGACGACGAACGCTTAAACRMCGCGCCTCAAAACTTTTCGCAACAAGCATTTTGGCGTTGGGTCGGTGAGCAGGCGCAAGGCGGCTGGAACATCTTCTCGGGTGGGGATAATCATTTGGCACGTCTGTGGGCCAAGCAGGCSGAGCTGCGTTGGGCCACGCAAGGTTTGCCTAGCTATACCGCRCTGACACCCAAGCGCGGGGCTTCGCTGCGTYTGGGCTTGGTGGTTAAGCAACAAAGCGCGTTGGTGCATRCTGGCACGCCAGCAGAAGAACGGCGCTTTGCTGCAACGTTTAGTCCAACAGCAACTGAACGAATTCAGGCCTTGCACAGCCGTGCCGCCGCCGAAACTTATTTTGAAACGCCTTCATCACGACTTCTGGGGCCCACGGCCGTGCCGAATTTGTTTCAGCCTTTCTGGAAAGCGCGCTTGATTGATTATTCTGCACTGCCGGTGCAAAGCAAGGCTCCATGAGTGTTCGCTTCATCACACATCGGTGCGCAGGCCARGCTAGTTTTGAAGCGTTACTTGTCATTGCCTTAGGGTTGAGTCTGCTTGTCAGCATTCAGGTAGTTGGAAACCTACGGTCGGTGACGCTTGATTTACTAGCTGAAAGTCGCTTTTTATCGTCTCTGCCACAGGAAGAACTTCAAAAGCAGCAGCTAGCGGCGCATACGCTAGCTGACGAAGCGCTGTACAGCACGCAGCAGCGAACGATCGAGCGTCAAGTTGGCTTTGATTCAAGCTGGGTGTTACGCGCCACCGCAAAAGCCAGACCTGCAGCGCCTCTGGTTTTTCAAGCACAGACAGATCGCCTTCAGCAGCCACTGAAGCGTCATAGTTTTTTGGTGTCAGGCGCGGGGAACGCACACTCGACTCAAGAGGCGCAAAACACCATTGCTCAGTCAGAGTCGCTTTGGCAAAAGCCAGCGTTAGAGTCAAGCGCACTGATTGTTGAAAGTGCTCGTCGACTCACACCGATCGACCTTGCCTGGGGCCGTGCCAACGCAACAACCGACTGGCTCTTGCCGTGGGCCGCTGAGGTTCCAGAACGCGCCTTTGTCAAACCGTAACCTGTGCATACTCTTCATGTTAAAAATAATTAATTTTT
>NSIQ01000036.1 GCA_002737415.1 Alcaligenaceae bacterium
CTCTCTTGAGATGATTCTTGAACAGCTAGCAGCCGTTCTGCCGCCCCAAACACCCGTTTGGTTTGAGCACGGTGTCGCCCAAGCCAGTTGGACCACGTTTAAAAACGCTTCCGCTCAGGACGCCGTCACTGGCGACTCTGCCTCGACTGCGCCTGCCTCCAACCCTCTGGCAGGCAACGTTTCTCACGCGCTCTATCTTTGGGCAAACGAAAGTGGGCAAACCGAAGGTTTGTTTTCAAGTCTTAGCTTTGGCGGCGCGACTGCCCTGGTTGCAACCGAAACGCGTGGTGAGCCTCGGCCCGACTCAGGTCAGCGCAAGTCAGGGGTGCCGGCAACAAGTTCGGCGTGGTTACCTCCCGGATCGGTGCAACTGTTTGGTCTGCAAGATCGCTCTGCAGGTGGTTTAGCGTCGTTGCAAGCCTTTAGCGTTCCGGCTGGTCGGACAGAGTTGTTGCATCAGCTTACGGCGTACGCCAGCCAACACGGCTGGCGAGGGCAAGGAGAAGAGTTGATTTTTTTAAGAGGCTCTAAACGTCTGCAGTTTGAAATTGATGCCAGTCTGGGTCAAACGAACGCCGTGATTTATGAAACCGAACAGGACGCGCTTTGAAACTGAATATAGCTCGACGCAATGTGGTGTTAATCGTGATCTCTGTCGGACTGGGCTGCGTGTCGGCCTGGGCGATCGAGAGGCATCTGTCAGAAAAGTCAAACGAACTAGAGTCGCGCAGCCGAACGGACAAGGTGGTTCGTGTCGTTGCAGCGCGAGACCTGCCTCGCGGCACCCTGATTAATCTAGAGGATTTAGCGAAGAACGAGTTTCCGTCGAGTTGGGTGGGGTCAGACTCCATCGAATTGAGTGAGGCGCATCTCGCGCAGGGCAAGCATTTAAGTGTCGACTTAAAAGCGGGTCAATTATTGATGCAAATTCATTTGGCCGAGCGTGCACAGCCTGCGCTAGCCAGCCGCTTAAGTCCCGACAAACGAGCGGTCACGATTGCGGTTGATTTATTAAGCTCAATGTCGGGGCTGCTGCAGCCAGGTGATCGTGTCGATTTATTTGTCTCTTTTGAATATAAAGGACAACGCACAACCGCCACCTTATTGCAAAGTGTCGAGGTCTTAGCAACAGGCCAGCAAACGCGTTCAAGCAGCGACACTGCGGCAAGTGCTGAGCCCCAATTCTCGACCGTCACGCTGGCGGTCTCGCATGCCGACGCGACAAAGCTGGTGGCTGCGAGACAAGGCGGCACGATCACTGCAGTGTTGAGTCACGAAACCGCTGAGCCGCTTCAAGCCAATCGCTCGGTCTCGGCAGATCATTTGCCAGGTCTGTTGGGCTTGGGGATCGAAAAGGGGCCAGCGCCTGTCGAGGTGATCTACGGCGATCGGCTGGCATCAGAGTTATCGCCAGCGGGGGTGTCAGACTGGGCGCAATGGGTCGGTGACAAAGGGCTTTTAGCACCGAGGGGTGACCAATGACAAGCACCCGCGATATGCCGGCGTCGCGGCCTCTTCGCGCGCGAAGATGGCTATTTGCCTTGAGCCTCTCGCTTTGTAGTGCAGCGCTTTGGGCGAGTGAACCGCAGCGCCTAGATCTTGAAATGGGTGCCTCTAGCGTTCTCAAACTTAGAGGGGTCACCAGAATTGCTGTGGGGAACAGCCAAATTGTTCAGGCAACGGCGGTAAACCCACGCGAGGTATTGATTTTTGGAAAAGCGCGCGGGGCCACCACAGTTGATATCTGGGTCTCTGACCACAAGCGCGCGTCTTATCGTGTGTTTGTGGCACCCGAGGGCCTAGGCAGAGTGCAAGAAGAGATCACGCGGTTGCTAAAAAATATTCCGCAAGCCCGCAGCAGAATCGCGGGCGACAAACTCGTCATCGAAGGCGAGGATCTGACCGATGCAGACCAAGCGCGTATTGCAAATTTAGCCAAGCGCTATCCAGAGATTGTTGATTTCACGAGCCAGTTGGGTTGGGACAAAATGATTTTATTAGACGTGCAAGTGCTTGAGTTGCCCAGCTCGCGTATGCAAGAGTTAGGTATTCGCTGGGATCCTTCGTCGCAAGGAGGCTTGAATGCAGGTCTGGCTTGGGAGGGCGGGTCGACCTCAGTGGCTCAGCGTCCAGGCGAAGCGGGGTTGGCAGTCCCCTTTCCGTTATCTCAGGCGGCAGGATACTTGGGCTTAAACACCTTGTTGTCGGCACGCTTGGCGGCGCTGTCAAAAGCAGGTGAGGCCGTGGTCTTGGCGCAACCGCAGCTGTTAGCGCGTAGCGGCTCAACCGCCAGTTTTTTAGCCGGCGGTGAAGTGCCCTATGCCTCGGTGGATAAAGACGGTAAATCGACCACGACCTTCAAGAAATACGGTGTCTCTTTAAATATCACCCCGCATGCCGATCGCAACGCGGGGATTCGGTCTCGTATCGAGATCGAAGTCAGTTCAGTCGACACGTCCATCACTGTCCCAGGTGGGCCCGCCTTGAAAATCCGCAAAGCCTCGACCGAGTTCAACGTACGGTCAGGGCAAACCTTGGTGCTTGGCGGCTTTATCTCACGCGAACGATCGCGTGACCGCGATGGCTTGCCCGGGGGTGTTGATATTCCGGTTCTTGGAGGGCTGTTTGGTGTCAAGCGCGAGCAAGAACGACACACCGAACTTGCGATTTTTGTCACCCCTGTGATTGTCGATCCGCAACATCCGGCGATGGCTGCCCGCGTGGCGAACGGGCAGGGGTTACTGCAAACCTCGTTTCCCGACGCGCCAAAGCTCAATACGCCCATCGCGACTGAGCAACAGACGCAGCAATGGGAGCAACAGCCCCAAGCAGGCGCTGTGCAGCCGAACCTCGGGTCGCAGTGGGAAGACGCGAGCGCGGCCACTGAAGCCCGCTAGGTTCGACTGTCAATCAATAATTTGTCACTTGTCAGAGAAAGGATTTCACTTGATTGAATTAGATCTATTTTTTGAAGATGGAACGCGCCGACGCGGTAAGTTCGAAGTTCCGGTGGTAATGGGTCGCGCGTCTGATTGCGGGATTCAGGTCTCACACTGGCGCATCGCTCGACAACACTTGCGCATCTCGCGCGCAGAAGATGGCTTTCATGTTGATGATTTAGGCTCGATCCTCGGTACCCGCATTAACGGGAACCGTATCACTCGGTATGGCCCTCTTAAAAAAGCGGATGAAATTATTGTCGGGCCGTGCCTGCTTCGTCTCGCGGCACCTCTCGTGCAAAAGGCTGCGTCGGTGGTTGTGTGCAACGAAGGCACGCCCACCGAACTCAATCGTTTGCGACAGCAGAGCGAACAGTACTCGAGCTTAAACGACACTCCAAACAAAAGTCAAAACCAAAGACAATATGAACAGTACGCTCAGGTTCAAACCCTGCGCAATACGCAAGACGACATCCCACGCGACACCCGCGGTGACATCCACAGTGAGACAGTGCAGAAAGACTTGCGTCAAGAGTTGCGTGCGGGGCTCATTCGGGCGTTCGATTTAAGGCGTAACGATGTCGCAACACTTTCTGAAAGCGCGTTAAAGGGGCAGGCGCAGGCATGCGTCTCTGAGCTTCTTGAAAAAAGCCACGCAATGCTTAGCCAGTCTGAGCGACAACGGGTGCTTAAACTCGTCGTCGACGAGGCGATTGGCTTGGGTGTGCTTGAAGAGCTTCTTGAGGACGGTACCGTGACCGAAGTCATGGTGAATCGGTTTGACGAGATTTATGTTGAGATCAACGGCATGTTAAGTAAACACTCGTTACAGTTTAGCGATGAGCAAGCGGTGCGCAGCGTGATCGAACGCATTGTGTACCCTCTGGGCCGCAGAATTGACGAGGCCTCGCCGATGGTGGACGCGCGCCTAGCCGACGGTTCGCGACTTAACGCAGTTTTGCCTCCGATCTCTGTCAGAGGCGCAAGCCTGACGATCCGAAAATTTCCTAAAAAGCGTTTGCAAATGCAAGATCTTGTCGCACAGCAAACCTTGCCAGCTGCGCTGGCTGATTTTTTACGGTTATGCGTTGAGCGGCGCTTAAATATTCTAGTTTCTGGCGGAACGGGCTCGGGCAAAACGACTTTGCTTAATATTTTGGCTGGCTTTGTTGACCCTCTGCAAAGAATCGTCACAATTGAAGATTCGGCAGAGTTGTCGATACAGCACCCGCACGTTGTCACGCTTGAAGCACGCACGGCAAACTCTGAAGGACAGGGTGCCGTAACCATTCGCGACTTGGTGAAAAATGCTTTAAGAATGCGCCCTGATCGTATCGTGGTCGGAGAGGTCAGAAGCGTCGAGGCGCTTGATATGTTGGCTGCGATGAACACCGGCCACGATGGCTCGCTCACAACTTTACATGCCAACAGCCCGCGTGACGCGTTGTCGCGTCTTGAAACTATGGTCTTGAGCGCGAACGTCGCGCTGTCTTTGCAAGCTATCCGAGAGCAAATCGGTTCAGCGCTTCAAATGGTGGTACAGCAAACAAGATTGGCAAATGGCCGTCGAGTCATCACGGGTCTAGCTGAGATCTCTGGAGTTGAATCTGGTGTCGTCCAAATGCAGCAACTGGTGCGCTTTGATGCCAAGAGTCAAAGCTTGGTTGGCATCGGATTAAGGCCCGCTTTTTTTGAAAAATTAGAACGGCCACCCGAACGCTCAATGACGAACTGGTTTTTGCGGGCATGATCGTTTTAGGACTGTCGTGCGCCTGCCTTGCGGTTGCTTTAGCTGCCTGGATCAGTCAAAGGCTTTTTTATGAAGCCGCGCAACGCTATCAGAGTAGCTTTACCGAGCAGGCGCGTACAGAACTCTCTGATCTCTTTGTTTTTGTTGACCTGACTCACTTGTGGCCTGCGCTGGTGTGCGGCGCGATCGGCGTCACGCTATTTTGTTGGCTGTTGACGCAAAGCGTCGTTTTTGCCTTGTCGCTTGGCGCCCTCAGTGTTTTCTTGCCACGTGTTGCGCTGACGAGTGCGTTACGGCGTCGACAAAAACGTTTTGATCTGCAGCTGCCCGAGTTGCTGTTAGCACTGTCGGGGTCGTTGCGTGCTGGCGCGAGCTTAACATTCGCGCTTAAAAGTATTGTGCAAGATGCAGCGACTCCGCTGTCTCAAGAGTTTGGTCTGGTCTTGCGAGAGCAGCGAATGGGTTTGAGCTTTGCGCAAACTCTCGAAAATCTGTACGAGCGAATGCCGTCTGAAAGTGTCGAACTGGTCACGACGATGCTCATTGTCGGTATGCACTCGGGCGGCTCGCTTGCCGAATTACTTGAACGACTGTGCAGCAATTTGTGCGCGCGACAACATCTGGAAGGAAAAATCGAAGTCATGACCTCGCAAGGAAAAATGCAGGCTTGGATTATGGGTGCGCTCCCGCTTGTGTTGCTATTGGTCTTAAGCCAGATCGATCCCGTTTCGATTCACTTGCTGTTTACGACCACGCAAGGGCAGGGGGTGCTGTTGACGGTATGCGTGCTTGAAACACTTGGTGTTTTTTGTCTGCGTCGTATTTTAGCCATCCATGTCTAAGCCATTGGTGGTGCTTGCATCGGTAGCAGGGGCTTGTGCAATCGCGGTTGCACTTTATCTCTTTGTTCGCTTGGTCGTCGAACACTTTGAGCAGTCACGACGCGAGGGTGTGTCGCCAAGTTTGAAGTCTTGGTTGTCAAGCGATCTGCTGCAGCCCGTTCTTGCCCGCCTAGGGCGCGTATTACACCCGTTGATCACCTGGAATCAGCGGCGCATTTTGTCGGGATTGCTTGTGCGAGCGGGTGTGCAGCACTTAGACTATGCGCAAGTCTTTGTGTTGCAGGCTTTGCTCTTGGTACTTGCCCTGTGCGCCTTTTGCTTGCATGTTACGCTTGGGTTAGCCGAAGATCTTTTCACGCGGTTTGAGCTGAGTGTCTGGGGAGTTGGCGGCTTGTGTGCCTCGGCTGTGTGCTGGTGGTTACCCATTTTTTGGCTCAAGCGCCTGTATCGCCAACGCTTGGCTTCAATCGAACGCTCGTTACCTTTTTTCTTGGATATGGTCGGCTTAGGTCTAGATGCCGGGCAAAATCTTCAGGCCGCAATGCAGATGGCGAGCGAGCGTTTACGACCCGGTGCGTTAAAAACTGAATGGCAGCATACGTTGACAGATATTCGCTCGGGACTTGCGCGGGCGCAGGCCCTCAGGCAATTAAGCGCGCGCATTGAGCTGACGGCCTTACGCCAGCTCTTAGCCGCGTTGATTCAAGGCGAGGCGTTAGGTCTGGGCATGGCGCACATCATTGGCGTGTATGGGGCGCAACAACGCGCGCAACGCCTGATGGCAGCAGAAAAACGGGCGCTTCAGGCGCCGGTCAAAATGCTTTTTCCACTAGCGTTGTTTATTTTTCCGTGTACGTTCCTGATCTTAGGATTTCCGGTAGTGGTGCAGCTCTTTGGCCTGCACGCATGATCGAGCATAACTGCAATGCGCTTGAACTGACGTTGGCGCATGGGTGGCTCGCCAGAGCCGTTGGTTGGCTGACTAAGCGCGAAATCCAGCCCTGCGAAGCCTTATGGTTAAAACCTTGCGCGGCGATTCACACCTTTGGCATGCGGTTCGCTTTGGGTGTATTTTTTTTGGATACACAAGACCGCGTGATAAAAATTGTGCCCCGGCTTAAGCCCTTTAGCTTTGCCCTTTGTTTTCGTGCGACCTCGGTCATTGAAATTGCGGCCTTTCACCCACAAGACACGGCTGTCATGGTGCGGCGTCTTGAGCAGGCACTTGTTCGTCTGCAGACGCCAGAAACACAGAGGCGTAGCTTGGATAAAAACTACAATACAAGGCGGCGCCGCCAATAATGTTGATGGGGACTTGGAGGGTGGCTGCGATCGAGCTCGATAACCCGGCCCAAACAAGCACGCTCATGGCGCTGTCGATCGCGACAAAGACGCCTAGCCAACTGGCACCGTAGATTGAAAATACCCACTTGTTGCGCCAGCACGCAACACCACTAAAAAATAAGGCTTGCAGTAAGCCGATCTTGTGCCAGGCCACAAGCGCGGGTGCATACCAAAATAAAGCAGCCATCAACATATAAAAAATGGCAAAGATGATCATCGGCGTGCGCACCGCTTCAAGCAAGGGCATCAGGTTGTTTGAGCCTGTGAGTGCCTTGAGCGCTTCGGTGACCTCGGCGGCAAAGGGCATAAAGGCTAAAAGTCCCAACAGCAGGCAAGTGACTAAATACAATGCCCCCATCCCGAGTAGTTTTTTAAAAACGGTGGGCGGTTTGAGCGGCTCAAGCCAATGGCTGAGCAGAATTTTATGCCCCTGCGCGGCATGCCGACCCGCTGACAGTGTGACGACGGTTACTGCGGGCATCAGAATGACGAAGACGATCGGGCCGATGGGAGGCGTGATGCTTGCGATCATTAATAAAAGGCTAATGAACATTGCCCAAGAGAAAAACGCCAGGGGTTGCGTGCGAAATAGCGCCCAGCCCTCACAGACCCACCGCCAACCACTTAACGCATTGAGGGCAACAGCTTGCATCAATCTTCCTTTGGTAAATCGGGGATTAGACCGACGGTTCGTTGCTGAAGTACACGTTCAAAGTGGCTAGGGTCGTGAGGCTTAAGTGTTTGTGCCGCACGGGGGAGGTAAAAGTCATACAGACGTGAGATCCAGAAGCGCAAGGCGGCGGCTCGCAGCAACGTCGGCCATAACAGTCGCTCAGCGGCGGTAAAGGGACGAATACTTGTGTAGGCGGCTAACCAAGCCTGAACGTGTGCGGGCTTAAAACTGCCGGTATCTAAGTGGATACACCAGTCGTTGACACTCACTGCCACATCAAACAGCCAGGTGTCGCAACCGGCGAAATAAAAGTCGATGAACCCACCCATTTTAGGTTGCTGGTGGGTGCCTGCAAAAAGCACATTGTCTCTGAACAAATCGCAGTGCGAAGGGCCAAAGGGCAGGGTTTTGTATGGTTCTGTCAGAGCAACCGCACGTTGTTCGTCTAAGCTCTGGGTAAGGAGCGCGGCCAGGCTTGAGGGTAGGTAGGGTAAAACTACCGGCGCGGTTTGCTCCCACCAAGCAAGGCCTCGCAGATTGGGTTGGGTCATGGCAAAGTTTTTTGTGGCAAGGTGCGTGCGGGCCAAGGTTTGCCCGGCCAGCGCACAGTGCTCGACCGTCGGTGCGGGCTCGTAGGCCCCCGCCAGTCGGCTAACAATCGCTGTGGGTTTGTGCGCCAACGTTGAAAGGCGCGAGCCGTCTAAACGAGTTTGTGGGTGGGGCACAGGCACGTCGCGTTGCGCGAGGTGGTGCATCAATTCGATATAAAAGGGGAGTTGTGCGGCAGTCAAGACTTCAAAAATCGTTAAAACATATTCGCCGCGTGTCGTCGTCAGAAAAAAATTGCTGTTTTCGATACCGGTCGCGATGCCTCGCAACGCGACAAAGTCCCCTAAGTCATAGCTTTGAAGCAGCGCGCGCACGCGATCGTCACTGACAGAGGTAAAAACGGCCATAAAACATCACAAAAAGTTAAGTGGATACCAGACACGTGCCGCAGCAAGACCGAAAATACTAACCGCTATGCGAAGTTTAACAAGAAGTGTGAAAACACTCTTTAACGCCCCGCGTTGCGTGCTCAAGCGGCGGCAGGCGTAAAATTCGCGCTTTCTGGCAAAAAATGTTGCTGTTTGCCTTTCGAACGATATGTTGAGTGAACTTAAGCCCCCGCCGTCCACACAGTTAAGCGGACAACCCGGCCCTTCTGAAGACTGGCGGCTTTGTGTCGCCCCCATGATCGACGTCACTGACCGTCATTGCCGTTATTTTCATCGCTTACTGGCTCCTAAAGCGCGTTTGTACACCGAGATGATTACCACCGGCGCCTTGCTGCATGGTGATGCGTCCAGGCACCTTGATTTTCATAAAGACGAGAGTCCGGTGGCACTGCAACTCGGGGGTAGTGAGCCCGAGGCGCTAGTGCGTTCGGCAAAACTTGGCGAGCAGTGGGGCTACAACGAAATTAATTTAAATTGTGGCTGCCCGTCTGAACGTGTGCAAAAGGGCGCGTTTGGGGCTTGCTTGATGGCCGAGCCAGGCTTGGTCGCTGACTGTCTTAAGGCGATGCAAGATGCGGTAAGTCTACCCGTCACGGTCAAGCATCGCTTGGGGTTAGACAAAAACGAATCTTACGATTTTGTGCGTGACTTTGTCGGCGCAAGCTATGACGTTGGTTGCCGTGTTTTTATTGTGCATGCGCGTAACGCCGTGCTCAAAGGTTTGTCGCCAAAAGACAATCGCGAGGTGCCGCCCTTAAGATACGAACAGGCCGCTCGGTTGAAAAAAGATTTTCCGCAAGCCACCATCGTGCTCAATGGCGGTCTCACCACGCTTGCGGATTGTGAGGAAGCGATGCACGAGTTCGACGGCGTGATGCTAGGACGTTCTCCTTGGCATGACCCCTCGGTGTTGTCGCGCCTGACACAGGCTTGGTGGCCGCAGCTTGGATTAAAAGATGAGGCTGCGGTGATTGACGCGCTAGTTGCGTATGCTGAGCGTGAACTGGCCGTCAAGACGCCACTGCGCATCGTGGTTCGCCCCCTGCTTGGTTTGTTTAATGGTCGCTCAAACTCGCGTGTGTGGCGGCGCATGTTGTCAGACTCAGTGCTATTAAGACAAGACGATCCAGAACTCATCCGGCTCGCCTGGCAGCAGGTAGGCGGTCTGGCGATCCGTGGCGCGCGCGGCTCTGAACTCGACGTTTAGTCGCGTGAGGCCTAGGCGCTGGAGCCAGGCGTTGGGCTGTCGGGCCAGTCGCGTATATAGGCCTTGAGCAGTGAGTTTTCAAATTTTTGCGCGGCGGCAAGCGCTTGCGCCATGTCATAAAAAGAGATAACGCCCAAGAGCATCTCGCCTTCTATGACCGGTACATAGCGCGAGTGATGCGCAAGCATGAGCCGCTGAACTTCGTGGGCGAGGGTGTCGGGGCTCACGCTGACTGGCTCTTGCTCCATGATCGTGCCGATCAAGACGTTGCCGATCGCGCCGTGCTGCGTATTTAAGTGTCGGATGATTTCACGAAACGTCAGCATACCCACAAGTTTTCCGCGCTGCATAATTACGAGCGACCCGATGTCATGGGCGCTCATGGTTTCAATGGCTTGAGTCACCAAGGTTTCGGGCGTGGCGGTAAAAAGGGTGTTTCCTTTGACTTTTAGAACTTCACTGACTTTTAGCATGAGTGTCCCTCGCGTTGCTGCTCTCTGATTTGGATTGTAGTGGGTGGGTCAGAGCGGCGTCATGGTGTTGCAAAACTTCGGCCAGCGTGGGGTCGGCGCGAGCGGTCATCAGGTCGCTCAGTGCCTGCGCTAAAAATAGTTGTTCTTTGAGTTTAATCGAGCTGCGGTCAAGCGTTGTTTTGTCAACCAGGTTGCCGAACTTTGTTTGTTCGGGATCACAGGTCAACAGCCAGCGCTCTTGCGTGGCGCCGGGGGCAACCATCACCAGACCTAGCGCGCTTAAGGTCGCGAGTTGTCGCTCAAGAAGATTGAGTGGGCTGTTTAACACCCTCACCAACTCAGTGGTGCTGCAGCCTGGGGGTAAGCCGCCTCGCGCCTGGCTAAGCGTCTTTAAGAGCGTCAGGGCGTCGATGAGGGCAGCGCCAGGCAAGAGCGTCGACTCAAGGCGATCCATGCGCACAAGCGGCAGGTTCGCGGCGACTAAGGCACCGACTAAGATGCCCAGCCAGCAAAGATAAATCCAGAGCAAAAATACCGGCAGCGCAGCGAAAGCGCCATAGATCATGGTGTAGGTCGAAAATTGCGAGACATACAAACCAAAACCAATTTTCATGATTTCGAGAATCACTGCCGAGACGAGCCCCCCGAGCAGTGCATCCATTCGCTTGACTCTGGTGTTGGGCACCACAATGAACAACGCGGCTAGGGCCAGTCCGCTCAGCACGACAGGCAGGAGCTTGAACGCGAGTTCTAACAAAAGCGGCATGCCTGCAAGCAAACCAAGCGACTCTTTCGCCAAAAAGGTGGTGGCATAAAGGCTTGCTCCGGCAAGCACGGGCCCTAACGAGATCACTGCCCAATACACCAGCAAGCGGTGGGCTAGCCGGCGTTGTCGATCGACCTTCCAAATGGTGTTGAGTGCGGCCTCAACTGACATCATCAAGAGGACGACTGTCAATACCAGAAACGCTCCGCCAATAGCCGTCAAGCTTGAGGCTTTGGATGCGAACTCATTGAGATACGTCATAATATTTTCTGAGACCGCAAGGGGCATCAGGTTGTTGCTTAAAAACGCTTGTAGGGCGTCGCTAAATTCCTTAAAAAGTGGAAACGCCGTGAACAGTGACAGCGCAACCGCTAACAAGGGCACAATTGACAGAACGGTGCTAAAGGTTAAGCTCGCGGCCATTTGCAGCGTGTTGGCGGCCACCACTCTTTGACTGGCAAAGCGAAGAAGCTGGCGCAAACCCCGGGCATTGGTTGACATGAGGGTAACGATTTGTTGTTTTGTGGCAGCCGACACACACGACGGCTCTCTGCGGGTGATAATAGCAGCGTCTCCCCTCAAAGGGCTCTTGTCGGCCGTGCTGGCCGTCTGAACGTCACGCAGCGCAAACGATGTCAATTCAGGTAGATCCACCCCCCTCTGTCGCCCGCTTAAATGTTGCATTGCAACGCGCTGCCTCGCTGAGTCTGTTAGCGTTGTTTGCACTTTGCTTGCTGTGGGAAACCTGGCTGGCGCCTCTCAGGCCCGGTGGAACCTTGCTATTTTTGAAGGCGCTTCCCTTGGCGTTTGCGATTCGCGGGGTAGTGCAAGGTAGTCTTTACACTATTCAATGGGCCTCGATGTTAGTGCTGTTGTATTTGATGGAAGGCGTCGTTCGGGTGGTGTCTGATCCGCCCGGGCCTTCAATCGCGCTGGCCTGGATCGAGATCGTCTTGGCCACCATTTTCTTTTTCTGCTCGGTTTTTTATGTGCGACCTGCAAAACAAATCGTAAAAGCGGCACAGAAGGCCGAGAAGTTAAAAGAGAAAGAAAGCAACCGAAATTCGTAAACTGTAGATAACCATGACGTCGAACTCTTGTTTTGAAGCACTTCCTAAGCCAAACTCTTTTGCACAACTGCCGCCAGAGTTTTATACGCGGCTGCCGACCACGCCTCTGAACCAGCCGCGCTTGCTGCACGCCAGCGCCGAAGTGGCGGCGTTACTGGGGTTGCCGCTCGAGGCGCTTAGCACGCCAGAGTTTTTGGCAGTGGTCAGCGGCTCTGAGCCTCTTCCGGGCGGAGCCACGCTAGCGGCGGTCTACAGCGGACACCAGTTCGGTGTTTGGGCTGGACAGCTTGGCGATGGTCGTGCACATTTGCTAGGCGAGATACAAGGGCCAGAAGGGAGTGTTGAACTGCAACTCAAGGGGGCAGGCATGACGCCTTATTCCCGCATGGGCGATGGGCGCGCCGTGGTGCGCTCGTCAGTGCGTGAGTATTTGGCCAGCCATGCAATGCAGGGTTTAGGCATTCCAACCACGCGTGCCTTGTCGTTGGTGTCTGCGTCAAATCCAGTGATGCGCGAAACCGTTGAAACGGCTGCCGTGGTTGCCCGAGTGGCGCCGAGTTTTGTGCGCTTTGGTTCCTTCGAGCACTGGGCGTCTCGCAAGCGTCCTGACCATTTACGAACGCTGGCCGATTATGTGATTGACCGGTTTTACCCCGACTGCCGCACGCGTATCGCTCAAGCCACAGCACCCGCTTACGAACCCTACGTCCAGTTATTGCGCAGGGTCGTGCAACGAACTGCGACGCTCATGGCTGACTGGCAAGTGGTTGGGTTTTGTCACGGCGTGATGAACACGGACAACATGTCGATTTTGGGTCTAACGCTTGATTATGGCCCCTATGGTTTTATGGATGGCTTTGACGCCAGACATATTTGCAATCACACCGACAGCAACGGCCGCTACGCTTGGCACGCGCAGCCAGCGGTCGCCCACTGGAACCTTTATCAGCTCGCCAATAGTTTGCACGAAATCGTGCCCGACACTGAGCCTTTGCAAGCCGCGCTCAACGAGTTTGAGCCCATTTTTTTAGAAGCGATGCAAGCGCGCCTGAGCCAAAAACTGGGCTTGGGTCGCTGGCAGTCGGGTGATGAAACCCTGATCGACGACCTCTGGAGTTTGATGCAAGGCAGTCATGCCGACTTTACGCTGACCTTCAGGCAATTGGCCTATGCGCCGGGTTTGACGCTGGCGTCGCAAGCGCAGATCGAGCATGATCTCGGTCAGACAGTGAATGCCAACCTGACGCCTTTTGTCGATTTATTTGTGGATCGTGCGGCCGCGCTGGCCTGGCTAGAAGCCTACGCCAAGCGGCTGGGGCCCGAGCCCACCCAAAACTGGCAAGAGCGGGTCGCAGGGATGCTGGCAGTCAACCCACTCTATGTTTTGCGCAATCACCTTGCGCAGCAGGCGATCGAGGCCGCTGAACGCGGTGACGCGGCTGAGATCGCGCGGCAAATGAAGGCCCTGCGCAATCCCTTTGTTGCCCAAGCAGGTCAAGAGGCCTATGCGGCTGCGCCAGCCGCCGGGGCACCGCATTTAGAGGTGAGTTGCTCGTCATGATGCAATAATGCTGTACTAAGAGCTTGCGGGCCCCTGTTCTACTCATTTTTTCGGTACTTGCCGCCTATGTCTGGTAATACGCTCGGTACACTATTTTGTGTGACTAATTTTGGTGAATCCCATGGCCCTGCCATTGGCTGTGTCGTCGACGGCTGTCCACCTGGTTTAGTGCTTTGCGAGCAAGATATCCAAGTGGAACTTGATCGTCGTCGGCCCGGCACCTCACGCCACGTGACTCAACGTCAAGAGGCCGATCAGGTTGAAATTTTGTCTGGGGTCTATGAGGGCAAAACCACCGGCACACCCATTGCGCTATTGATTCGTAACGTGGATGCACGCAGTAAAGATTACAGCGCAATTGCAGATACGTTCAGGCCGGGCCATGCCGATTTCACTTATTTCAAAAAGTACGGTGCGCGTGACCCGCGCGGCGGTGGGCGCTCGTCAGCACGGTTAACGGCCCCCACAGTGGCGGCGGGTGCGATCGCAAAGAAATGGCTCGCCGAGCACTTTGGCATTAAGGTGCGCGGCTACATGAGCCAGCTAGGGCCCATCACCATGCCATTTGTCAGCTGGGATCATGTCCCAAATAACCCGTTTTACGCAGCCAACGACACCAGTACGCCTGAACTCGAGGCTTACATGGATCAATTACGACGCGATGGCGACTCTGTGGGCGCGCGTATCGAAGTGGTGGCTGACGGCTTACCGGTAGGCTGGGGCGAGCCCATCTATGATCGCCTAGACGCCGATATTGCCTACGCAATGATGGGTTTAAACGCCGTTAAGGGTGTTGAGATTGGCTCAGGTTTCAAAAGTATTGAGCAACGTGGCTCTGAGCATGGCGACGAAATCACGCCAGAGGGCTTTTTAACGAATCATGCCGGCGGTGTGTTGGGTGGGATTTCGACTGGGCAACCCATTACGGTGAGCGTGGCGATCAAGCCAACCTCAAGTATTCGCACCGAACGGCGCTCGATTGACCGCGCGGGGAACCCAGTGATGGTGCAAACTTTAGGCCGCCATGATCCCTGTGTCGGGATTCGCGCGACCCCGATTGCCGAGGCCTTGCTGGCTTTAATTTTGATCGATCACGCCTTGCGTCACCGTGCGCAGTGCGGCTAGGCCCTAGGCTCGCTATGGCATAATCAAGGGCTACCCCTTTACAACGTCTGTTTGGCAGATAAATCGTCATGAAAAAAACTCTATACGACAAGCTTTGGGACGCCCATGTGGTTCACGAAGAACCAGATGGCACCGCAATTTTGTACATCGATCGTCATTTGTTGCACGAGGTCACAAGCCCTCAAGCTTTTGAAGGCCTCGATTTGGCAGGTCGTCCGCTGTGGCGCCTCAATGCCAACTTGGCAGTGGCCGATCACAACGTGCCCACACTCGCGCGCGATCGTGCAGAGGGCATCACTGATCCAGTCTCCAAGTTGCAGGTCGATACCCTTGATGCAAACTGCGTGAAGCACAATGTGATTGAATTTCGCATGAACGATTTGCGTCAGGGCATTGTGCACGTGATTGGCCCCGAGCAGGGCGCAACCTTGCCTGGCATGACGGTGGTTTGTGGCGATTCGCACACCAGCACGCATGGCGCTTTTGGTGCCTTGGCCTTTGGTATCGGTACCTCTGAAGTCGAACACGTCATGGCCACGCAAACATTGCAAGCCAAGAAAAATAAAAATATGTTGGTGCGCGTTGAAGGTACCTTGCCTATCGGCTGTACTGCAAAAGACGTGATCCTGTATGTAATTGGTCAAATTGGCACGGCCGGTGGCACAGGTCATGCGATTGAATTTGCAGGCAGCACCATTCGCGGCTTGTCCATGGAAGGTCGCATGACCCTTTGCAACATGGCGATTGAAGCCGGTGCGCGTTCAGGCATGGTAGCGGTTGATCAAAAGACAATCGATTATTGTGTGGGGCGCCCTTTTTCGCCAAGCGGTGCCCTGTGGGATGCCGCGGTCGTCTACTGGAAAACCTTGCACACTGACGAGGGTGCTTTCTTTGATCGTGTCGTCGAGATTGATGCGCGCCAAATTGTGCCTCAGGTCACTTGGGGCACTTCGCCCGAGATGGTCTTACCAGTCACCGGCCGTGTGCCTGATCCAGATCGCGAAAAAGACGACATGCGTCGCGAGGGGATGGAACGCGCCTTGGTGTATATGGGTCTAAAGCCCAATACGCTGATCGAAGACATCAAGATTGATCGCGTGTTTATCGGCTCGTGCACCAACTCGCGTATTGAAGATTTGCGCGCTGCGGCCGTTGTTGCCCGCGGTCGCAAGGTCGCCAGCAATGTGCGTCAGGCACTTGTGGTGGCGGGCTCGGGTTTGGTCAAAGCACAAGCCGAGCGCGAAGGCCTAGACAAGATTTTTATCGAGGCTGGTTTTGAATGGCGCGAGCCAGGCTGCTCAATGTGCCTGGCCATGAACGCCGACCGCATCGAGCCCGGCGAGCGTTGCGCCTCGACTTCAAATCGCAATTTTGAAGGACGCCAAGGGCAGGGTGGTCGCACCCATCTCGTGAGTCCGGCGATGGCTGCCGCTGCAGCCGTGTCGGGTCATTTCGTTGACGTACGTAACCTCCGGTAAACATCATGGATTCTTTCACTACGCATCAAGGTTTGGTCGCCCCGCTCGATCGTGAAAACGTCGACACCGATTTGATCATTCCAAAGCAGTTTTTAAAGTCAATCAAGAGCACAGGGTTTGGGCCGAATCTGTTCGACGAGATCCGCTATCTGGATCACGGCGAACCCGGCATGGATAACTCTAAACGCCCCTTGAACCCTGAATTCATCTTGAATCACTCGCGCTATCAAGGTGCTTCGATTTTGTTAGGCCGCAAAAATTTTGGCTGCGGTTCGAGCCGCGAGCATGCGCCTTGGGCGTTGGCGCAATACGGCTTTCGGGCAGTGATTGCCCCGTCATTTGCCGACATCTTTTTCAACAACAGCTACAAGACAGGGTTCTTGCCGATTGTGTTGTCTGAGTTACAAATTTCGCGTCTGTTTGACGAGGTACGTGGTTTTGTTGGCTACAAGCTAACCATCGATCTTGAAAAACAAGTCGTGATTGCACCAGACGGGCGCACGATGGATTTTGACATCACCGCGCATCGCAAATATTGCATGGTCAATGGCTTGGATGAAATTGGTTTGACCTTACGTCAGGCCGATAAGATTCGAGTCTTTGAGGCCGAGCGCCTCGCCCGCCATCCTTGGTTGGATGTTCAACCAATCGGTGCACGTTAATTCACTTACACGTTGGGCCGGTTTACCGGCCCATGACTTTTGGATCAAAGCAACAGGACGAACATGACGCAAAAAATTGCAGTATTGCCAGGCGATGGGATCGGCGCCGAAATTATGGAACAAGCGGTTCGTGTTTTAGGCGCGCTTAACTTACCACTTGAAATTAATCATGCACCGGTTGGCGGCACTGCCTATGACCTGCATGGCCACCCCTTGCCACCTGCAACTTTGAAGCTTGCCCAAGAATCAAACGCTGTCTTGTTTGGTGCAGTGGGCGACTGGAAATACGACAAGCTGCCACGCGAGTATCGCCCTGAACAGGCGATCTTGGGCTTACGTAAAGCGCTAGGTTTGTTTGCAAACTTTCGCCCAGCGATCTTGTACCCTGAGTTGGCCAATGCGTCGTCTTTAAAGCCCGAAATTGTTTCTGGGCTAGATATTTTGATTTTGCGTGAACTCACCGGCGATATTTATTTTGGTTCGCCACGTGGTGTGCGCGTAGCCCCTGATGGCCCGTTTGCAGGCGAGCGTGAAGGCTTTGACACCATGCGTTATGCCGAGCCCGAGATTCGTCGGATCGCGCATTTGGGTTTTCAGGCAGCGCTTAAGCGTCAACGCCGTTTGTGTAGCGTCGATAAGTCAAACGTTCTTGAAACCTCCCAACTCTGGCGCGACATCGTGACAGAGATTGGTAAAGAATATCCTGATGTCGCGTTGTCGCACATGTATGTCGATAACGCCGCGATGCAGTTAGTGCGTGCACCGCGCGACTTTGATGTGATTGTGACGGGCAATTTGTTTGGTGACATTTTGTCTGATGAAGCGTCGATGTTGACCGGTTCAATCGGCATGCTGCCCTCAGCCTCACTCAACGCCTCAGGCCAGGGTCTGTATGAGCCTAGCCATGGCTCAGCCCCTGACATCGCAGGTAAAGGCGTGGCAAATCCCTTGGCCACGATTTTGTCGGCGGCCATGATGTTGCGATATTCGCTAAATGAAACGGCTCAAGCGGATCGTATTGAGCAAGCTGTTAGAAAAGTTTTGCAACAAGGCCTGCGGACTGCTGACATCTACGAACAAGGCACGACCAAAGTCGGGACCGCTGCTATGGGCGACGCTGTACTCAAGGCCTTAGGGTAGTGCGGTGTTAAAATTCACTGTAAGTGTAGGTATTTAAACGATTTTTTGGTCTTTGGCGATGAAACAGTCTGTTGGTTTGGTAGGTTGGCGTGGGATGGTGGGCTCGGTGCTCATGCAACGCATGCGCGACGAGGGTGATTTTGCCCTGATCGACCCGGTATTTTTTTCAACGAGTAATGCGGGTGGACGTGCACCCGAGTGGGCAGGTGCCACCGCCTTACAAAATGCTTTTGAGATCGACGCGTTAAAAAAACTACCCATTATCGTGACGGCGCAGGGTGGCGATTACACCTCTGAGGTCTACCCCAAGCTGCGCGCAGCGGGCTGGACTGGTCTGTGGATCGATGCAGCGAGTACGTTGCGCATGAAAGATGATGCAATCATTGTGCTTGATCCCGTTAACCGTTCTGTGATTGACGCTGCACTCAAGCGCGGGGGTCGAGACTTTGTTGGTGGTAATTGCACAGTAAGCTGCATGGTGATGGGCTTAGCAGGCTTGTTTAAGGCAGGTTTGGTCGAGTGGATGACCAGCATGACGTATCAGGCGGCCTCGGGCGGCGGCGCCCAGCATATGCGTGAATTGCTCACGCAGTTTGGCTTGCTGAATGCCGCTGTAAAGGCGCTGCTTGACGATCCGGCTTCGGCGATTCTTGAAATTGATCGAAACGTATTGGCGTTGCAACAAAGTGGTCGGTTACCCACCGAGCACTTCGGAATTCCCTTAGCAGGAAATTTGATCCCCTGGATTGATAAGGATCTTGGTAATGGGATGTCGCGCGAAGAGTGGAAAGGCGAGGCTGAAACCAATAAGATTTTGGGTCGCGGCGCTGGGTTTGGCTCAACCCCCATTGCGATTGACGGTTTGTGCGTGCGCATTGGTGCGATGCGTTGCCATAGCCAGGCGCTCACGATTAAGCTGACTCGCGATGTCCCCATCGATGAGATCACTGATATTGTCAAAAACGGGACGACCTGGACCAAGGTCGTTGCTAACACTAAAGATGCAACTCTCGCGGGGTTGTCACCTGTGGCGGTCACGGGCACGCTAGACATACCGGTAGGGCGCCTGCGTAAGTTATCAATGGGGCCTGAGTATTTGGGGGCCTTTACGGTGGGCGACCAGTTGTTATGGGGCGCAGCTGAACCCTTGCGCAGGATGTTGCGTATTGCTTTGGGCGAACTATAGGTTTAAAAGGGTACAACGATGCGTGATGATCTAAATTCTTTGTGTCAGGTAGCGCAAAAACTGGGCTTCGCTCTGGGTTTGTCTTTAGTTGTCTCTTCGCAAACGCTTGCCGCGAAAGCCGGACATGGTCGCGTTGATTCAAGCGCTGGCGCCCCGTTACAGGTTTCGATTCCCTTGCTCGATTTAGCTGCTGCGGATCTTCCAACCTTGCAGGTTAAGCTTGCCTCTGCAGCTGCCTGGGCCAAAGCGGGTCTGACGCCTCCTGCCAGCCTCGAGTCAATGGTGGTCACCGTTGAGCCTGGCTTTGCAAAAGATTCGCGTACCTTGGTGTTGCGTTCGACTCAGTCGGTCAACCGACCTGTGATTGATGTCTTGCTTGAGGTGTCTTCTGCGAGCGGTGCCACCCAAGTGCAATCGAGTTTTCTTGTTTTAACTCAAGCGAGCAGTGCGTCTGCTGGCGGTACCGTGGTCGTCAAATCAGGAGACACGCTCTCAGCAATCGCAATGATTCATGCCGTACCTGGTGCCGATCTTTATCAGATGCTTTGGGCGCTTTATCAGGCCAATCCGCAGGCGTTCTTCTCGCAGAACATGAATCTGCTCAAAGCCGGCGCGGTACTCACGATTCCTCAGGCCGATACGGTACGTGCAATTGACACAAAGCTCGCACGCGAAATGTATTTAAAACATACTGCGGCCTTCAACGCGCGAAGTGGCGGCACAAGAACCGCTTCAACAGGGCTCACGCCTCAAGCGGCGGCGCCTGTTGCTTCGACACAAGCTGGCACGGTATCGACCCCTAGTGCGTCTGCCCCCGCGACCGCGTCGGGTGATCGGGTGCGTCTGACCTCGTCTAACGCCAACGAGCAAAGCGAGGACGCGCGCGTGGCTGCTGCCAAAGAAATCGCAGAGATTCAGTCACGCGTAGAAAGCTTGCAACAAAATATCAAGCAACTGAAAGACACCTTGAGTCAGCTGGGCAGTGCGCCGCAAACTGGCGCACCCGCAGCCTCGGGTAGCACGGGTGCAACTGCGGGTGCAACAGGCGTTGCAGGCAGTACGGGAGCAGTTGGTTTGACAGGCAGCGCTGGAGTTACGGGTGCTCCTGGTAGCGTTGGCACGTCAGGCAGCGCAGGCGTGGCAGGTCAGGCAGGCGTCTCTGGGGCTCAGGCGGGTTCAGTAGCGGGTGCAACTGTGGCTGCAGGTAATGAGGCCTCAACCACGAAGGCCACCACTGAATCTGCTGCAACGGGTGGGTTTCAGGCGACTGCAGGCAAGCTGTGGGCGGGCCTGACTGGTAGTGCGCTTGGTATGTTGACGGCGTTCTTGGCGCTCGGTGGTTTGTCTGTGGCTTGGCTGTTGCGCCGCGCAAGCGCACGCCGCGAACAAGACGAGAACGTAAGTGATGACGCGCCACGTCCGCTTAATCAAGAGGCCGTCACTGCCTTCGATCAAAAGCTCAAGGGTTTAGATTTGAACCTTGATGCTTCAGCCACGCCCGCTAAGGTCGAGTCCTCTCTCGCAAAGCCGATTTAAATGTCTTGGGCGTACGCCAAGTCTTGTCAATGTGGTTAAGGCTAAGTCTTTTGAGTGGCTGCTGGCTTTTTAGGGCGGCCCTCTGATGAGTCGGGTAGCGCTAGGGGTCTCTTATGATGGGCGCCCTTGGCAGGGCTGGCAAACGCAGCCCAACGGCCAAACTGTTCAAGATTCGCTAGAACGCGCCTTGGCGATCGTTGCAACCGTGCCCGTACGCACCACCTGCGCGGGTCGCACTGACACAGGCGTGCACGCACTCGGGCAAGTGGTTCATTTTGATTGCGATGTTGCTCGTACGCCAGAGTCTTGGGTCAGAGGGGTTAATGCACATTTGCCCGACACGATCTCTGTGCAATGGGCGCAGTATGTCTCTGAGGATTTTCATGCACGCTTTTCGGTTCGCGAACGGGCCTACACCTATGTCATTTTAAATAGTCGAGTTCGTCAACCCCTATGGGCGGGCAGGGCGGGCTGGGTGTTTCAACCTCTCGAAGTGCAAGCCATGCAGCGGGCGACGCAGTGCTTGTTAGGCGAGCACGACTTCAGTAGTTTTCGGTCTTCGCAATGTCAGGCTAAGTCACCTGTGCGCACGCTAACCGAGTTGAATATTCGGCAAAAAGGCCAACTGATTTACGTATCCTTGCGCGGTAACGCCTTCTTGCATCATATGGTACGCAACATCGTTGGCGCGCTGATACAAATCGGACAGGGCCGACAACCCGTTGAATTTATGGCCGCCTTGCTTGCCTTTAAGGATCGCACAAAAGGCTCGCCTACCTTCTCGCCTGACGGCTTATATTTAACCGAGGTGTCTTATCCGCCTGGCGCGCTGTTACAGCATCAGGGTATCGGGCTTGGGTGACAAGATCTCGGTCTAAAATAGATTCTATTCATTGATATCCTCTGACATGACAACCAGCCCAATGCTCGCACGCACTCGCATCAAAATCTGCGGCCTGACACGTGCTCAAGATGTTCGTACCTCAGTGCGTAACGGCGCTGATGCGCTGGGCTTTGTCTTTTATCCGCCCAGCAAACGCTTCGTGAGCGCTGCCCATGCGGCAGAGCTGTGTACTGATTTGCCCGCGTTTGTGAGCACCGTGGCGTTATTCGTCAATCCCGAACCACAGACAGTGAAAGACGTGTTGACCACCCTGCGCCCGAGCTTGCTACAGTTTCATGGCGATGAAGATCCAGATTTTTGTGCCTCGTTTGGGGTGCCCTACCTCAAAGCGTTCAGAGTCGGTGCGCCTGGCTTGGATACTGCAGTCAATGTCCTGACAACTTGCCGGCCTTTTTCGCAAGCGGCTGGATGGTTGTTTGATAGCTACACTGCGGCTTTCGGTGGCAGTGGCCACGGGTTTGATTACGCGCTTCTGGCCGACTTACAAGCGTCGCTTTCGCCTGCACGGCCCTTGATTTTGTCTGGAGGGTTAACAGCCCAAAACGTCCAGGAGGCTGTTCGAACGCTTACCCCCTGGGCCGTGGACGTGAGCAGCGGGGTCGAAGTCGGTCCAGGTGTAAAGTCTGAAAAAAAGATCGAAGACTTTGTGCAGGCGGTTCAGCAAGCGCTTCCGAACCCTGCGCTTTGACAGTACATCTCTAATGCCGATACAATAGTGGTCTTTACAGGCGGTTAGCTCAGCTGGTTAGAGCGCCACGTTGACATCGTGGAGGTCGTTGGTTCGATCCCAATACCGCCTACCAAAAAATCCAGCAACAACCCCAGCGATGGGGATTTTTTTTGTCTGGTCTTCGATTGCAACGGCTAACCCTAAATTATTTCTCCCGTGCGAGGTAACCTCTTATGACAAAAAAAGAAGAGCTCGATCCAGATACCCAAGCCTTAATCGAGTGGTGCACCGAAGTTGAGGGCTTTTTAGTCGCGGCGGGCGCGAGTTTGCGCGAAGCGCAAGGCTATATCGAAGAGCAGGCCGAGTGGTTCACCGATCAGTTTTATGAAGGGTTGACACCTCAAGAAGCTGCCAAGGCGTCTCTAAACGAGCCTTGAACCCTTGTAATGCTAAAATCCCGGTTGTTTTTAACTGGATTTTGCATGTGATTTGAGAGGGTCTGCGTAGCGGGTTTGCTTGCCTAAAGTATTGGCGCAAACAAGTTGTGTTCAAAGCCCTGCCAACAATATGTAGCTTCTGCTCGAGTCAACGCCACCCAATAATGATTGCCATTACATTGCCAGACGGTTCTCAACGCCAATATCCGGGCCCAGTCACGGTTGCCGAGGTGGCGCAATCGATTGGTGCAGGCCTTGCCCGCGCCGCCTTAGGCGGGCGTGTCACGCGCGGCGAACAGTCGCAGTTGGTGGACACCAGCCATCTGATTGAACAAGACGCTAAACTTTCCTTGGTCACGGGTAAAGATCCCGATGGGCTAGAGCTGATTCGTCATTCAACGGCGCACCTGCTGGCCTATGCGGTCAAAGCGATTTTTCCGGATGCGCAGGTGACAATTGGCCCAGTCATTGAAAATGGCTTTTTTTACGACTTCTCGTACAAACGGCCCTTCACCCTTGAAGACCTTGCCACCATTGAAAAGAAAATGGCTGAGCTCGTCAAAAAAGACGAGCCCGTCACGCGCGAAGAATGGAAGCGCGACGACGCCATTGCCTACTTCAAGAGCATTGGCGAACACTACAAAGCCGAAATCATCGGTGCGATTCCAGGTAACGAAACAATTAGTCTCTACCGTGAGGGCGACTTTATCGATCTATGCCGGGGCCCGCACGTTCCCAATACCGGTAAACTAAAAGTGTTCAAGCTGATGAAACTGGCCGGCGCTTATTGGCGTGGCGATAGCAACAACGAAATGTTGCAACGGATTTATGGCACGGCTTGGGTCAACAAAGACGACCAAGACGCGCATCTGCATATGCTTGCAGAAGCCGAGCTTCGCGACCACCGCAAAATCGGGCGTGAGCTTGACCTGTTTCACTTTCAAGAAGAAGGCCCGGGTCTGATTTTTTGGCACCCAAAGGGCTGGGCAATCTGGCAGCAAGTTGAGCAATACATGCGTAACGTGTACCGCGATAACGGCTACCAAGAGGTGAAAGCTCCCCAAATTCTTGACTTGTCACTCTGGAAAAAAACGGGTCACTGGGATAACTATCGTGAAAACATGTTCACGACTGAATCCGAAAATCGCACCTATGGCTTGAAACCCATGAACTGCCCAGGGCACGTTCAAATTTTTAATTCAAGCCTGCACTCTTATCGCGACTTGCCGCTGCGCTATGGTGAGTTTGGTCAGTGTCATCGCAATGAGCCCTCTGGGTCGTTGCACGGCATGATGCGTGTGCGCGGTTTTACACAAGATGATGGTCATATCTTTTGTACCGAAGCACAAATGCAAGATGAGTGCGCAAATTACACGGCACTTTTGCAAAAGGTTTATGCCGACTTTGGCTTCACCGAGATTTTGTACAAAGTGGCGACGCGCCCCGAAAAGCGCATTGGTAGCGACGAGGTCTGGGATAAGGCTGAAAACGCGTTAATGGAAAGCTTGCGGCGAACCGGTTGTGACTTTGAAGTCTCGCCCGGTGAAGGCGCCTTTTATGGCCCTAAGGTTGAGTACACGCTCAAAGACGCCATCGGACGCCACTGGCAGTGCGGCACGATTCAGGTTGATTTCTCGATGCCGCAGCGCTTGGGCGCAGAGTTTGTTGATGCACAAGATCAACGCGTCGCGCCGGTCATGTTGCATCGCGCGATTTTGGGTTCGTTCGAGCGTTTCATCGGTATGTTGATCGAAAACCATGCGGGTGCCTTGCCAGCTTGGCTGGCTCCGGTGCAAGCGGTTATTTGCTGCATCTCTGAATCCACTGCTGAATATGCAACAGAAATCACACAAAGCCTGAAAAAACAAGGCTTTAGAGTAGAATCTGATTGTCGTGGTGAGAAAATCACTTATAAAATTCGTGAACACAGTATGCAGAAGGTCCCTTATATTCTGGTGGTTGGTGAAAAAGAGCGTCAGGCGGGGACAGTTGCTGTGCGTAGTCGAGGTGGCTTGGATCTGGGTGTCATGCCCGTTGAACAATTCACTTCGTTGCTAAACGAAGATGTGGCCTTACGCCGCAATTCTGGCTCGCCTGCACCGCAGGTAGCCTAACCCTCAGGAGTCGTCAACATCGCAACAGAAAAACCCCATCGCATTAACGGTGACATCCGCGTTCCCGACGTGCGTTTACTTGGAATCGAAGGCGAGCAGTTAGGTATTGTCAATACACTAGAAGCTGTTCGTATGGCAGAAGAAGCAGGCGTCGATTTAGTTGAAATCGCACCTAACGCCGAACCGCCAGTCTGCCGGTTAATGGATTACGGCAAGTTCAAATATCAAGAACAAAAGCGTTTAGCTGAAGCCCGCGCTAAACAAAAAATCATTCAGGTTAAAGAGGTGAAGTTTAGACCTGCCACCGACGAAGGTGACTACCAGGTCAAGCTGCGCAACCTCAAGCGCTTTCTTGAAGAAGGCGATAAAGCAAAAGTCACTTTGCGCTTCCGTGGTCGTGAAATGGCCCACCAAGAACTCGGGATGCGAGTGCTTGAGCGCGTGCGTGACGACCTGACCGACATGGCTTCGGTTGAAGCGATGCCTAAGCTCGAAGGTCGTCAGATGGTGATGGTATTGTCTCCACGTAAAAAAGCACCTGCAGGTAAAGCAGAAGCGGCTTGATGATGCACGTATTGTTTGTCATTGATCCGTTGCCAGACTTAAAAGCCTACAAAGACAGTTCGGTAGCGATGATGCGGGCGCTTGTTGCTCGCGGTCATCGCTTAAGCGTCGTCTTGCAAGGCGGTTTATTTATTCAAGCTGGGCAAGTGTTTGCGCATGCCACCCCGATCAGTCTTGTACCAATGGCAGATCTGCATGAACATGCGTGGTGGCATGACGAATCGATTGCAAAAGATACGCCATTGCAAGCATTTTCTGCGGTGCTCATGCGCAAAGATCCGCCCTTTGACATGGAGTACGTCTACGCGACGCACATGCTTGAATATGCCGAGGCGCAAGGCGCGCGGGTCTTTAACAGCGGTGCCGCAATTCGTAATCACCCCGAGAAACTGGCGATTACAGAGTTTGCAAAATTAACGACTCCAACTCTAGTGACGCGTGATATGAATCGCTTAAAAGCGTTTCATATCGAGCACCATGACGTCATCGTGAAGCCTCTTGATGGGATGGGTGGCACGGGGGTGTTTCGTTTAGCGCCACACGAAACTAATTTAAACGCCATACTTGAAGCGTTGACGCACGACGGCACGCGCACAATCATGGCGCAACGTTATATCCCTGAAATCAAGCAGGGTGATAAGCGTATTTTGCTGATCGGTGGTGAACCCGTGCCGTTTTGCCTGGCGCGCATTCCGCTTGCCGGAGAAACCCGTGGCAATTTGGCGGCGGGTGGGCGCGGTCTCGCGCAACCGCTGACCGAACGCGATTGGGCGATTGCCCGAGAAATCGCGCCTCAACTGGTCAAGCGTGGCTTGCTCTTGGTGGGTCTCGATGTGATCGGGCAATATGTTACCGAAATCAACGTGACAAGCCCGACCTGTTTTGTTGAAATCACCGAGCAAACTGGCTTTAACGTGGCCGAGTTTTTTGCACAGGCGCTTGAACGGGCTGTGGCGCCTTCTTAAAATGATTGCGATCGTGATCGTGGCGCACGTACCCTTAGCCTCAGCGCTTGCCGCTTGTGCCCAACACGTGTTGGGTCGCGCCCCAGACGTTGTGATTGCCGATATCTTACCCAATGAATGTGCGTCAGATTGCGCACCCAATCTGGCTCAGCAATTGCTCGCGGCAGATCAGGGTGAGGGTGTTTTAGTCTTAACTGATCTGCCCGGCGCGACCCCCTCAAACATTGCAGTAAAAGCCAGTCATTTGGTGCAAGCAGCCGGGGTACCCTGTTGCGTGCTCGGTGGCGTGAACGCTTCAATGTTG
Organism: Alcaligenaceae bacterium; assembly: GCA_002737415.1. GTDB lineage: Bacteria > Pseudomonadota > Gammaproteobacteria > Burkholderiales > Burkholderiaceae_B > Zwartia. The sequence continues at coordinate 26,709 of NSIQ01000036.1, forward strand.
CTGCGGGCGATTAATTATCGACAGGGCAGCTTAGAAGATGTCGCAACAAGCGCACTTGCGGGTGCTACGCATGCATTGTTGCGTGTAGACTGAAGACATTCTGTTAACAAGCGTCAAACTCACTTAGCCTATGTCACAGTTAGATATTGTTGTTTCCAATAAACTCGGTTTACATGCGCGTGCCGCGGCCAAGCTCACACAGCTTGCGGGGAAGTTTCGTAGTGAAATTTTTATTTCAAAAGGCGCGCAGCGTGTCAATGCAAAAAGTATTATGGGGGTGATGATGCTTGCCGCCGGCATCGGTAGCACAGTCAAAATCGAAGCGTTGGGCGAAGATGCCGACCAAGCACTTACTGCAATTCAGGCGCTTTTTGATGATAAATTCGGCGAAGGCCAATAAGCTTACCCAGTCCGCCCCGGCGGGCAGTCCTATGATGTGCCTCTATGGGCAGGGTGTGGCGCGTGGCTATGCGATTGGTCGCGTAGTCGTGCTCGGTGCAACCGCTCTTGAGGTGTCGCACTACCGCATCGCTGAAGATCAAATTCAGGCCGAAAAAAGTCGGTTAACCAACGCCTTGGCAACGACTCAACTTGAAATGCACGAAATGGCCGCGAATCTGCCCGCCGATGCACCGCGCGAGCTTGCCGCGTTGTTAAGCGTACACGGTATGTTGCTCAGCGATCCGTTGCTCGCCGATCAGGCCGTGGCGCTGATTGACGAAAAACATTACAACGCCGAATGGGCATTGACGACACAAGGCCAGATCTTGGCTGAACAGTTCGCGGCCATCGAGGACGAATACCTTCGAGAGCGCGGTTCAGACGTGCGTCAGGTGATTGAGCGAGTGCTTCAGGTGTTGTCGGGTTCTAAGCAAGTGCTGGCGCTTAACCATGAGGTCAACGCTGACGAGCACTTGATTGTCGTCGCGCACGATATCTCGCCGGCCGACATGATTCGGTTGCGGGGCGCGCGGTTTGCAGGCTTCGCCACCGATCTTGGCGGGGCAACCTCACACACTGCAATTGTCGCTCGCAGCTTAGGTGTGCCGGCCGTGGTTGCTCTAGGGCACGTGCGTATGTTGGTGCGTGACGGCGATATGATTGTTGTCGATGGCGCACATGGCACCATACTGGTGAATCCTTCGCGTCAGGCGCTTGAACAGTACCGCCGCCTGCAGCAGCTTTATTTAGACGAACGCGCCGAGCTGTCGCTGTTAAAAGATGTTCCGGCAGAGACCTTAGACGGCATACTGATTGAACTCGAAGCCAATATCGAATTGCCTGATGAAGCGGCCTTGGCCGTGGCTAATGGTGCGACGGGGATTGGACTGTTTCGCAGCGAGTTTTTGTTTATGGGGCGTGGTGATTTGCCCACCGAACAAGAGCAATTCGAGGCTTATTTAAGCGTTGTGACAACGATGCAGCATCGTCCCGTTACGATTCGTACGCTTGATATTGGCGCGGATAAGACGCTTGATGGCGAGGCAACCGTTGCGACCAACCCCGCGTTGGGTTTGCGTGCGATTCGTTATTGTTTAGCGCATCCAGAATTGTTTGCGACCCAGTTACGCGCCATTTTACGGGCCTCGGCTCACGGTACCGTTCGGATCTTGATCCCGATGGTGGCGCATATGCACGAGGTGCATGCGACGCGTGCGGCGATTGCGTCAGCGAAGCGAGAACTTGACGAACGAGGCCAACCCTACGACGATCACCTTTTGGTGGGTGCGATGGTCGAAGTGCCTGCAACCGCGATCGCTATCGAACCGTTTGCCGAGGCACTTGATTTTTTGTCGATCGGCACAAACGATTTAATTCAATACACACTCGCGATCGATCGCGCAGACAACGAAGTCGCTGCGCTCTACGATCCGCTGCATCCGGCGGTGTTGCGTTTGATTGCCAATACGATTAACGCAGGCGAACGCTTAGGCAAGCCCGTCGCGGTTTGCGGCGAAATGGCCGGAGACTCGCAGCTGACTCGTTTGTTGTTAGGCCTTGGGTTAAAGAATTTTTCGATGCATGCGCAACAATTGCTCGATGTGAAGCGTGAAATCCGGGGTGCACATTCAAACGCCTTGCGCCTGAAAGTGGCCAACTCCTTAAACCGCGCAAGCGAGATTGATCCCGCCACGCTTTACCACTAAGGTCTGTGGGTAGCTTCGCCGGCAAGGGCTTGGCGCGGTCAAGTCGTAAGAGTAAAATTCAAACTTCATTATTTTGTTTGTCGAGAAAGCTATGAATCCAAAAAACGCCTGGTTTGAAGAGTTTCAAAAAAATGTGTCTGACTTAATTGCGCGTAGCCCTGCTGCCGATATCGAGCGCAATGTGAAAGGGTTTATGGGTCAAGCATTTAACAAAATGGATTTGATTACCCGCGATGAGTTCGACATCCAGGTCGACATGCTCAAACGCGTACAAGAACGAGCGGCCATACTTGAAGCACAAGTCCAACAACTTGAGCAGCGTATGACGTTGCTTGAGGATGCTAAGGTCTAAACACTCAAGGCATTTGTGAGTTAGCTTTGCGCGCCGCGCAAAATGATCCCTCGGTAGGCAGTCGCGATTTCTCGGGCGATACTTTTGGCTTTTAGCCGAGAAGCCTATGACTTTAGCCGTCCTCATGAGTCGTTCGTTGTTTGGAATGGACGCGCCCCCCGTTTGTGTTGAAACGCATTTAAGCAGCGGATTGCCTAGCTTTACGATGGTGGGGCTTGCGGATGCTGAGGTGCGCGAAAGTCGCGAACGCGTCAGGGCTGCGATTTTAAGTAGTGGCTTTGAGTTTCCGTCGGGGCGACTGACAGTGAATTTGTCGCCGGCCGAACTCCCTAAAGAGTCGGGTCGCTTTGATTTGCCGATTGCCTTAGGCGTATTGTTGGTGTCAGGGCAAATCGAGCTGCCAGAGTTAGCGGCTCAGGCTGCTAAGGGAGTGCAACAAACCAGCCTTTCGTCCTTGGTGGTCGCAGGCGAGCTCTCTTTGACGGGGATGCTTTCGCCCATCAATGGTGCGATTGCGATTGCGCTGGCGGTCGCGCGCAGTCAACCCGAGGCAAGTTTGTTGTTGCCGCTTGCTAACGCTGAGCAGGCCGCTTATGTGCCGGGCCTTCGGGTGCTCGGTGCTTACAGCCTAAGTGAGGTCGTCGAACATCTGAATGGGCGTCGACCGCTTGTGCCCTTTGTCGGCCCGGTTGCAGTGACCGGGCTCAACGACTTACCTTGCTTATCAGAGGTCCGCGGGCAACTGATGGCACGGCGCGCGCTTGAGGTGGCTGCCGCGGGCGGTCATAGCTTGTTGTTCTCGGGCACCCCTGGGGTGGGCAAAACGATGCTTGCTAAACGCCTGGGCGGCATCTTACCGGCGCTGACCCCTTCAGAGTGTCTAGAAGTGGCCTCGGTGGCCGCTTTTGCAGGGGTGCGCGATCGTGCCTGGGGGCAGAGGCCCTTTCGCGCGCCGCATCACTCGGCCTCGCTCGCTGCGATTTTGGGTGGGGGCTCGACGCCGCGCGCAGGTGAGGTGACGTTGGCCCATCGCGGGGTTCTCTTTTTAGACGAGTTTCCGGAGTTTGAGCGTCGGGTACGCGAGGGCCTGCGTGAACCACTAGAAAGTTTGTCAGTGACCATTGCGCGGGCTAAGCAAAAAGTCGAGTTTCCAGCCGATTTTCAACTCTTGGCGGCGATGAATCCTTGCCTGTGCGGCTGGTTTGGCCATGCGCAAGGTCGTTGCAAGTGTCGCGCAGAGCAAATTGCCGCTTACCAGCAGAGGCTTTCTGGTCCGGTAATGGATAGAATCGATCTGTTCGTGACGTTGACCACGAGCGAAGAACCCTGGCTTGAGCTGCCGCCCGGTGAGACCTCTGCCTGCGTACGTCTGCGTGTTCAAGCCGCTCGGGAACTGCAGCTTAAACGCCAAAGCACCGTCAATGCCCGTTTACCCGATCGTGCGCTGGAGGCTTGCTGCTCGATGACGCCTGCAGCCGCTAAACTATTGGGCAGTGCAATCAAAACGCACCACCTGTCGGCACGTTCAATACAGCGAATCCGTAGAGTTGCACGCACGTGCGCGGATCTGGCTGGTGCGCCAGAGATCGATGTCCCGCATTTCGCTGAGGCGTTTCAATACCGCGCGGCGATTTCTAAAGCGTCTCGTTAGGCTATTTTTAGATTGGGGGGCCCAGTGCTCAAACTTGTGCTCGGTTTCAGCGGTTTTTTTTGCTCTCGGGCGTGCGAAGAACAAGAATTTGTCATATAATCAAAGGCTTTCCTGAAAAACTTGCAGAGAAAATGAGCAGAGAGAGTCAGGAATAAGCAGTAAAAAGCAAGTAAGCAGTAAAAAGCAAGTAAGCAGTAAAAAGCAAGTAAGCAGTAAAAAGCAAGTAAGCAGTAAAAAGCAAGTGCAGTTATAAGTGGATCTTGGGTTAACAAGACTGGCGGTCGATTCGTAAAGCAGGGCGCGCATCGAGCAACATGCCAGGCACCTGCAGAGCACAATTTAAGTAACAGGAACTAAAATGCCTAAGATGAAAACTAAAAAAAGCGCTGCGAAGCGCTTTGAGGTTCGCGGCAGCGGATCAATTAAGCGGGGTCAGGCTTTTAAACGCCATATTTTGACCAAAAAAACCACCAAGACCAAGCGTCAGTTACGCGGGTCGACAGCGGTCGACAAATCAAATGTGGCTTCAGTTAAAGCCATGATGCCCTTCGCTTAAGGATATAAAACATGCCTCGCGTCAAACGTGGTGTAACGGCCAGAGCCCGTCACAAAAAAGTTATTGCTAAAGCTAAAGGTTATCGCGGTCGCCGCGGTAATGTGTTCCGTATTGCCAAGCAAGCTGTTATGCGTGCTGGACAATACGCCTATCGAGATCGTCGCAATAAAAAGCGTACGTTTCGCGCGCTTTGGATCGCCCGTATCAACGCAGCAGTGCGTGAACACGGCGTCACCTACAGCGTCTTTATTGCTGGCCTGAAAAAAGCTTCAATCGAGCTCGACCGTAAAGTCTTGGCCGACATGGCCGTGCGTGACAAAGCTGGTTTTGCTGCAGTATTGAATCAGGCAAAATTAGCGTTGGCTGCTTAAGCACGGACAAGTTGTATCTGCAAACGGGGCCGTTGGGCTCCGTTTGCATTTCAAAGATGTGATTTCACGAAGGTTGTAAAAATGGCTGAGACGGTCGATGACCTGATTGAACAGGCCCGGGCACAGTTTGCACTGGCAACTGATGCGGCTGCGCTTGAAAACGCAAAAGCACGATTTTTGGGCAAACAAGGCTCGCTTACCGAACTCATGAAAGGGTTGGGCAAGCTTGACCCTGAGGCAAAACGCACAGAAGGTGCGCGTATTAATGCCATCAAACAACAGATTGAAGCCCTGCTGAACGTCCGACGCGCAGCACTGGCGCAGGCTGAGCTTGATTTGCGCCTGGCAGCCGAAACGATCGATGTGACGTTGCCCGGTCGTGGCCGAGGCAAAGGTGGGATTCATCCAGTGATTCGCACTTGGCAGCGTGTTGAGGCGATCTTCAGATCAATCGGCTTTGATGTGGCCGATGGCCCCGAAATCGAAAACGACTGGACCAACTTCACTGCGCTGAACAACCCTGAAAATCACCCAGCCCGTTCAATGCAAGATACTTTTTACGTCGATATCAACGACGCCCAAGGCCTGCCACTTTTACTGCGCACACACACGAGTCCGATGCAAGTGCGTTACGCACGCATGCATCAGCCTCCCATCAAAGTGATTGCACCCGGGCGCACTTATCGCGTGGACAGTGACGCCACGCATTCGCCAATGTTTCATCAGGTTGAAGGCCTTTGGATTGACGAAAACATTTCTTTCGCAGACCTCAAAGGTGTCTATACAAATTTCTTGCGTTGCTTTTTCGAAACCGACGCTCTTGAATTGCGTTTCAGACCATCGTTTTTTCCGTTCACCGAACCGTCGGCCGAGATCGATATGATGTTTACTTCGGGGCCCAACAAAGGTCGTTGGCTTGAAATCTCTGGGTCAGGGCAAGTCCACCCCGATGTGATCCGCAACTTTGGTCTCGACCCCGAGCGTTACATTGGCTTCGCCTTTGGCTCGGGCCTTGAGCGCCTGACCATGTTGCGCTACGGTGTCAATGATTTGCGACAGTTCTTTGAAGGCGATCTGCGCTTTTTACGTCAGTTCAACGATTAATTTTTTAGATCGATACGGTTCACTATGCAATTTTCTGAGTCCTGGCTGCGTACACTCGTCAACCCCCCGATTTCTACGGATGAATTGTCGCATCGGCTGACGATGGCTGGGCTTGAGGTCGAAGACACCGTGACCGTTGCGCCGGCTTTCTCGGGCGTGGTAGTGGCCTTGATTCAAAGTGCCGAGCCACACCCCAACGCGGACAAGCTGCGCGTGTGCATGGTGGACGTGGGTGCTGCGGCGCCCTTGCAGATCGTGTGCGGCGCACCAAATGCCGCGGTGGGTTTGAAGGTACCGCTGGCTACGGTTGGGGCCATTTTGCCCGGCGAGGTCAAGATTGGCGTGGCCACGATGCGTGGCGTTGAGTCGTTTGGTATGTTGTGCTCGTCCAAAGAGTTGGGTCTTTCGCAAGAGCACGCTGGGCTACTCGTGCTGCCCCCTGAGGCCAAAGTTGGTGACAGCCTACGTGAAGTGCTTGATCTTGACGATACCTTGTTTACTTTAAAACTGACGCCAAACCGCGCCGATTGTTTGTCGCTTTTAGGCGTGGCTCGAGAAGTCGCGGCCCTGACGGGCGCCGTGTTAACCCCGCCAAAAACGTCCGCGCTTGTCCCAAGCTTAACTGAAGTGATTCCGGTTACCGTGCATGCCCCAGAATTATGTGGGCGGTTTGCGGGGCGGGTCGTACGTGGAGTCAACGCGCGCGCCGCAACCCCCGAGTGGATGGTTGAGCGCTTAAAGCGGGCAGGGCAGCGCTCGGTGACTGCGCTGGTTGATATTTCGAACTACGTGATGCTGCTGCTGGGTCGACCGACCCACGTTTTTGACTTAGACCGCATGCCCGAGAAGCGTATCGAAGTTCGCTGGGCGCGTGCCGGAGAAACACTCACGCTGTTAAACGATCAGACCATCGAACTGAACGAGCAGCTGGGCATTATTACCAGTGCAGGAATAGCCGAAAGTCTGGCAGGCATCATGGGGGGTGCTTCGACGGCGGTCTCGCTCGACACGAAGAGTATTTATGTTGAGGCTGCGTTTTGGTGGCCTCAGGCGATAGCGGGTCGTGCCCGCAAGCTTAAATTAAATTCTGAAGCTAGCCATCGCTTTGAACGCGGGGTTGATTTTGAAAATATTCCCGAACATCTTGACCTGATCACCCAATTGATTCTGGACATTTGCGGCGGCCAGGCGGGTCCGATTGACGACCAACAGTTGGCCGTGCCCACTCGGGATGCTGTCACGATGCGTTTGTCACGTTGTCACCGCGTGCTCGGCGTCAAAGTGAGTCAAGACGACGTCGCTCAGACTTTTACGCGACTGGGGTTTGCCTTCGTTCTCGAGGGTGATAAGTTCATTGTTGTGCCGCCAACCTACCGATTTGATCTTCAGATCGAGGAAGACTTAATCGAAGAAGTCGCTCGCATCATTGGTTTTGAAAGTATCCCGGCTGTGCCGCCGCTGGCGGCCGCCCATATGCGGATGACCCCAGAGACCACGCGTTCGGCTCACACCGTGCGCGCAGAGATCGCCGCCCTTGATTATCAAGAGGTGATCAACTTCTCGTTTGTCGAACCAAGCTGGGAAGTTGAGCTTTTGGGACAAGCCGAACCGATTCGACTCTTAAATCCGATCGCAAGCCAACTGGCTGTGATGCGCTCATCGTTATTGCCTGGCTTGGTGGCAAATATTCGCTATAACGCGAACCGCAAGCAAACACGCGTGCGTGTCTTTGAGCTCGGCCGAGTGTATGCGCGTGACTTATCTGTGCAAGACGGCCCGTTGTCCGTCGCTTCAGTGCGTCAGCCGCAACTTTTGGCGGCGGCGGCATGGGGCGCGGTAACTGAGGATCAATGGGGCGTTGCGAGCCGCGGCATTGATTTCTTTGATGTCAAACGCGATATTGAGGTGCTTTTTAGCGCACAGGCTGCGCACTTGCGTTTCATCCCTGCCCCGCACAGCTTGCTTCATCCAGGACGAAGCGCGCGTATTGAATTTAAGCAAAAAACCATCGGTTGGCTCGGAGATTTGCACCCGCGCTGGATG
>NSIQ01000037.1 GCA_002737415.1 Alcaligenaceae bacterium
GGCAGAGGTGATGGCGCGCGAATTGATCGACCTCGGCCAGCCCTTGGCTGAGCCGCCGTGGCTAGGCGCACGTCCTTGCACTGCCGACATGCTGCCAGTCATGGGTCCCGCGCCTCGCCATCCTGGGCTGTGGTTCAACTTTGGCCACGCGCACCAAGGCTTCACTTTAGGACCCGTGGCGGGTCGTTTGCTCGCCGAGATGCTAAACGGCGAACCGCCTTGCGTGGATCCAAGTCCTTACGCGCCACAGCGGTTTAAATGACAACGCACCACCGCGAATCAAACCAGAAAATATCCACGAAGGGGTTCAGTCATTAAAATGACGACAGCAAAAACATTTACTACTTCACTATTAAGCGGCCTGTCCATTTTTAAGTTATGGCATCGGGTAGAACAAGATCGCTAAGCCCATACTAAACGTTTGCCCTAAAGGCTAGAAACAAAGTCAGACATCATAGGCCCTGGTCGATTCCGCCCCGGGCCACCATCTAAAGCTGAAAAAACCCCTGCGTTGGCGCTGGGGTTTTTGCTTTTGTGGAGTTGGCAAATTTAGGCGCTATCTTTTTAGGACACCCTACCAGCAAGAACTTTCCTTTAAAAGGATAAGTTCATTAGACATCCTCGTGACAGTCGATATCGTTTTAATCAACCAAACCATTAAACGCGTAAGAGATTTACTATTAGTCCATACATGTGCTATATTAGTACGCATATGAACTTTATACTGATCGTTAAACAGCTTGCTACAGCCTATCAAGAATTTGAGGGCTACTCTTCTACACATATCCGAGGGTTGGGGCTGTTGCCAGTCCAGTTTGATGTGATCGCCACGCTGGCTAATCAGCCACCAATGAGCTTTAAGCAGTTAGGAGAAAAGACGTTGATTTCTAAAAGCTCCCTAACAGGTGTCGTTGAGCGAATGGTTCAAAAAGGCTTGATTGCTACTCAAAATAATCCCGATGATGCTCGCAGTCATTTGCTCAAGCTAACCATTAAAGGTCAAAAGATATTCGATAAAACCTTCCCCGAGCATCTTAAGCATCTGGAAAAGGTGTTTCAAAAGCTGTCAAAAAAGCAAATTAAAGAAATTGAAGAATCTCTTAAAACTCTCAAATCCATTTTTATTAGTTAAAAGAAACACCATGAACCCACATATCCCTCAGAAAGCACCTTACGCAGTGGAAGTAACCGCCGGCCAGTCTTACTATTGGTGCTCTTGCGGCCAAAGTAAGAATCAACCATTTTGTGATGGTAGCCACAAAACCACTTCATTTACACCGGTTGCATTTACTGCTGAAAAAACAGAGACCGTCTATCTGTGCGGCTGTAAACATAGCGCCAATGGCGCTTTTTGCGACGGCAGTCACAACAAGCTCTAAAGTTATTGCATTTAAGACTGCGATCTACCGCCAGGTGTTGATGCCCAAAAAGCTGCATCACAAGCAGAAATCAGCTCGCTATGGGATGAAAAACACGCAGGTACTACGTCACTTAAACAGCAGTGAGCTTGTCAGCGCCAGCAATAGGTTTGTAGAACTTCTAAACAGGCTCACGTACAAGCAAGCTTACAAACGCTACAACAAGCATTTAGACATTGTTATGGTGACGGAGGGTGAACAAGAGTTGATTGACTTACACACACACTTTGCCATTCGCAAGCCAGAAACAATGTCGCACAAGAAATTCAGCAAAGCAGTTAAACAAGCTTTAGAGCTTAGCGATGACTTTGAAATTACAAATCCAAACTATGACGCTGAGGCTGAAATTTTGGTAGACAAATACAGATACAAACTCGACTTGATTGACGAGGGTTGGATCACATACATTAAAAAAAACTGAACGGTAAAGATATGAAAAATCTTTACCTGCCGTAGTCAAGCATTCCTGTCCCAGTGACGCTCGCGATGATGCAGCGTATGAACGAAGACGTGAACAAAATGCTGGTGATGACCGACGTCCAAGAAAAAATGGAGCAGTACGGTGCCGAGGACGGCGGTGGTAGCATCGAGAAGTTTGCAAGCTTTATCAAGGCAGAGCAGCAGAAATGGGCGCTGGTGGCCAACCAGGCCAAGGTAAAGGTCGATGCGTAAACACTCGGGCCATCAATACGTTGGCGGTTAGTTTGGCGTTTGGCCGATCTCAAAATTGGCCAGCTTTTCAAGTGCTTTGACCATCGCCGAATGGTCCCATCCCTTGCCGTCGTGCGCTGCACAGGAGTTGAACAGCTCTTGTGCTGTAGCGGTGTTCGGCAGTGACACGCCCAGTGTTCGTGCGGTTGACAACGCGAGATTTAAATCTTTTTGGTGCAACTCAATACGAAAACCTGGATTAAACGTGCGTTTAATCATGCGCTCGCCATGCACTTCCAAGATTTTTGATGATGCAAAGCCGCCCATCAGCGCTTCGCGCACTTTGGCTGGGTTAGCGCCCGCTTTGGCGGCAAATACCAGCGCTTCTGCTACAGCTTCAATGTTCAATGCCACGATGATTTGATTGGCTACCTTGGCGGTTTGGCCGTCCCCGTTGCCGCCAACCAGCGTGATGTTTTTACCCATCAGCTCAAACAGGGGTTTGACGCGCGAAAAAACCTCGTCTGTACCGCCCACCATGAAAGACAGTGTGGCATTTTTGGCACCGACTTCACCGCCGGATACGGGCGCATCCAGGTAATCACAGCCCAGCGCATTGATTTTTTGTGCAAAGATTTTGGTGGCAATGGGCGAGATTGAGCTCACGTCGACCACGACTTTTCGGGTGCCGCTGGCTGATTTTTGAAGCCCTGCAGCCACGCCTGCATCGCTGAACAGAACCGCTTTTACGTCGGGCGTGTCTGGCACCATGATAAAGATGATATCGGCCTGCTCAGTAACCTCGCGGGCGCTTGCGCAGACTGTTGCGCTGCTGGCTGAAATGACCTCAGGTACTTTGCTGCGGGTATGCACAAACAGTTGATGCCCCGCTGCCACCAAATGCGCTGCCATGGGCGTACCCATAATGCCCAAGCCGATAAAGCCGATGTTTAAAACGGTTGTGGTCACGTGGTTACCTTCGGAAGATGTGTCGCGTTCAGCCAGCCAAGCCCGGCTTCGGTTGTAATCGCGGGTTTGTATTCGCAGCCTATCCAGCCGCTGTAGCCCAGCTGCTCGAGGTGGGTGAATAAAAATGGGTAGTTGATTTCCCCGGTGCCTGGCTCATGGCGGCCTGGGTTGTCTGCCAGTTGGATATGGCCTATGCGGGACAGGTGTTTTTGCATGGTGGAGGCCAGTTCACCTTCCGTCCGTTGGGCGTGGTAAATGTCGTATTGAACGAAGGCGTTGCTAGCACCTACCTCGTCAAGAATGGCTACCGCCTGAGCGGTACGACTCAGGTAAAAGCTGGGGATGTCAAAGGTGTTGATCGGCTCGATCAGCAGGTTGAGGCCAGCTTGTTTGAGTTCTGCTGCGGCAAATCGCAGATTGCTAACGAATGTCTGCTTTAAAACTTCATCACTCACGCCGGGTGGCGTTTTACCTGCCAGGCAATTGAGCTGCTTGACCCCAAGAGCTTTGGCGTACGTGATCGCTGTGGCCACGCCGGCCCGAAACTCGCCAACCCTGTCGGGGTTACAGGCAATGCCGCGCTCGCCGGCGTCCCAGTTGCCTGCGGGCAAGTTGTGCAACACCAGCGTTAGCCCAAACTTTTCGAGGCGCTGAGCGATGTCGCCAGCTGCAAAGGCATAGGGGAATAAAAATTCAACAGCCGTAAAACCAGCCTTTGCGGCGTGCTCGAAGCGGTCTAAAAAATCATGCTCGGTAAAAAGCATCGTCAGGTTGGCGGCAAATTTTGGCATCTTGTTTCAACCTGTTTATTCTAGCAAGCCTGCCAGCTCAAGCCCCTTGAGGCCGTCTGGGTGGCGGCAATCAATGTCTTCAAATTCATTGACCTTGTCAATCTCTGTGCCCATGGCGATATTGGTGACTTTTTCCAGAATAATCTCGACGACCACTGGCACACGGTGCTCCCGCGCCATGAGTTGCGCTTGCTGTAAAGCGGCTTGAATATCATCAGGGTTTTTTACCCGTAACGCCTTGCAGCCCAGGCCTTCCACCACTTTGACGTGGTCAACGCCGTAGCTGCGCAAGTTGTCTTCCGACTCCGGCACATTGATGTTGTCAAACGCCAACTGCACACAAAAGTCCATGTCAAAGCCGCGCTGCGCCTGGCGAATCAACCCCAGGTACGAGTTGTTGACCAGCACATGCACATAAGGCAGTTTGAATTGCGCTCCTACTGCCAGTTCTTCCAGCAAGAACTGAAAGTCATAGTCGCCTGTGACGGCCACCACGGTACGTGTCGGATCAGCCGCCACCACGCCCAAGGCTGCAGGCATGGACCAGCCGAGCGGCCCTGCCTGGCCGCAGTTGATCCACTGGCGAGGGCCGTAAATATTTAAAAACTGTCCCGCTGCAATTTGGCTCAAACCGATGTTGCTAACGTAAATCGTGTCCCTGGGGAAAGCCTGGTTGATTTCCTCATAAACGCGCTGCGGTTTGATGGGAATGTTGTCGTAATGTGTTTTACGGTGCATCAGGCGCTTGCGCTCGGCGCAGCGGTGTGCCCAATCTGAGCGGTCGGGCAACACACCCTTGGCTTTGCGCTCCCGCGCCGCAGCGACAAACAGCTCAAGCGCTGCTTTGGCGTCTGACACGATGCCGTAGTCAGGCGTGAACACGCGGCCAATTTGGGTGGGTTCTATGTCAACGTGCACGAAGGTACGGCCTTTGCAATACACCTCGGTTGAACCGGTGTGGCGATTGGCCCAGCGATTTCCAATACCCATCACAAAGTCGCTCGCCAACATGGTGGCATTGCCGTAACGGTGACTGGTTTGCAGGCCCACCATACCCGCCATCAGCGGGTGGTCATCAGGAATGGTGCCCCAGCCCATCAGCGTGGGAATAATAGGAACACCGGTCAGTTCGGCCAGCTCGACCAGCAAATCGCTGGCGTCTGCGTTGATGATGCCGCCGCCCGCCACGATCAGTGGGCGCTGGGCCGCAGCCAGCATGTCGAGCGCTTTGTCAATCTGCTTGCGCGTGGCTGCTGGCTTGTACACGGGCAGCGGCTCGTAGGTGTCGATGTCAAACTCAATCTCGGCCATTTGCACGTCAAACGGTAAGTCGAGCAGCACCGGGCCCGGGCGGCCCGAGCGCATCAAATGAAACGCTTGTTGAAAAGCGCGTGGCAACTGGCCAGGCTCGCGCACGGTACATGACCATTTGGTGACGGGCTTTGAGATGGATTCAATATCGACCGCCTGGAAATCTTCTTTGTATAACTTGGCCCGAGGCGCTTGACCGGTAATACACAAAATGGGGCAGCTGTCGGCAATCGCCGAGTACAAGCCGGTGATCATGTCAGTACCTCCTGGGCCTGACGTGCCAATGCACACGCCGATGTTGCCTGCAGCGGCACGGGTGTAACCCTCCGCCATGTGAGACGCACCTTCAACGTGGCGCGCAAGGATGTGGGCAATCGACTGCCGCTCGCGCATGGCGGCGTACAGCGGGTTAATGGCTGCGCCGGGTACGCCAAAGGCTTGGGTAATGCCTTCTTTTTCCATCACCAGAACAGCGGCCATTGCGGCCTTCATTTTTGCCATGCTTGTCTCCAATAGTTGTTTGAAGTACGAGACAGAATGATCGTAGCCCTGGCTTGAATAGACAAGCCCCAGTGCGTGCATTACGCTTATGCCGTATGGGAATACTCCCAATGGCGATGCCGCAGCAAGTCGTGGTCTACTTGCAAAAAACAGCTCTGGAATCACTGACATGGATCGCCTTCAAGCCATAGAACTCTTTATACGCGTGGTGGACTTGGGTTCTTTCAGCAAGGCAGCGCTCGACTTGGGTATGGGCCAGCCTACCGCCACCAAGCTAGTGGCCGCACTTGAAAAGCGGCTGGGTTCGCGCCTGCTGCATCGCACCACCCGCGGCGTAACGCTTACAGAAATTGGCGCGCTGTATTACGACAAATGCAAGCTCATCGTTCACCACATGGACGAAGCGCAAAACGCCAGCACCTTGCTGCAATCACAAATACAGGGCGGATTGCGTATCAGCACGTCGGTCGCTTTTGGCAGGCGTGTGCTGTCGCCCATGGTGATGCGCTTTATGCAGCAGCACCCCAAGCTGCAAATTGAGCTGAACTTTGAAGACCGGTACGTCAACTTGGTGGAGCAGGGCATTGATGTGGCCGTTCGCATGGGGCCGCTGGCTGACTCAACTCTGGGTGCCCGCTACTTGGGCATCAACCCGTGGATGCTGGTGGCGTCAAACGACTACCTGGCGGTGCGTGGCACGCCTTTGCAGCCCGCTGACCTGGCAACGCATGACGCGTTGATTTACAGCACTGTTCAGGGAGACGCCCGCTGGCATTTGACAGGCGCTGATCGACGCTTGCAAACCATGCCCGTCAAGGGGCCGCTGCGTTCCAACAACCTGTCAGCCCTGCTGGTGGCTGCCCGCAGCGGTATGGGGCTCGCTGCGCTGCCAAAGTACGTGGCTGATGAGTCAGTGCGCAGTGGTGTGTTGACCGAGGTGCTAGCTAATTGGGCGCTGCCATCGCAGGAGATCCATGCGGTGTACCCGTCGCCGCAATTGGTACCCGCCAAAGTCACCAGTTTTATAGGCTGGCTGCAAGGGCAGTTTGGGCAGACTTGGTGGGCAGATTGAAAAAGCTGGGAATCGACGCGTTGGCCCGACCCCCTGGTTGGGTAGATTTGTGTTTTTACCCTGGTTGAATGGATTGATTGTCAAACGCCAAAGGATCTGACCCAATCCACACCTAACACGCAGAAGACAACCGCATGATCTTCACAACTAAACATCTGCTTTTCGCGGGCGCGGTGTGATCGGCTTGGATGCAGGTTCAAAGGCCAACAATCCAATGACCGCTAAGAACACCTATCGCGCCTACGTTGGCGGGGGTGCGGACTCCTCGGGACTCTTGAACCCCACACTCAACGCTTCGCTCGTGGGCATAAACACCAACATCACCACACCGAATGCAGGCACCGCGTTTGTACAGGCAGGACTGTACGGCACAGCCAAGATGTCTGAGAACCGGCTCTGCCTATGCCGGCATCTCGGGCGAGGCGCGCAGCGGCCAAACCTTGGGTACGATCAATGTGGGACTGAACGTGCAGTTTTAATAATCAGTAGCTTGAGCCATCATTTGAGTAACAACAAAGCAGCCTTCGGGCTGCTTTGGCCTCAGTCTAGGTGCGAATCTCGGCATCCTAGGCCATGGTCGATTCCGCCCCGGGCCACCATCTGAAACTGACAAAACTCCTGCGTTCGCGCTGGAGTTTCGGCTTTTGGGGGTTTATACCGCGCACATGGTCGACAGGTTGGCGACGTCATTTTGAACGGGCGAAACCTCGAGCGTCTAGAAACGGGACGGTTTGCTCTGAGTGTGCCTTGGGACACCAGTTCGCAAGCAGCCTTGCGCGACTTAGAGGCAGCTAAACATCCGCACTTACTCAATTAATTCGTGATAAATTAATCAAAAGAATAATCACTGAATTTCTATGACAAATCAATGTTGACATTGAAGGGACAGAATGACATACCTAAAATCTATTCTGATGACGTTTTCTTTTTTTGTCATTTCCTTAAGTGCATATGCGCAAATAGCGACGTTAGATGGCAATTGGCATAGCCCGCAGTGGAAATATGGCTATGTATTAAAAGATGGGATGGGAATAGCCACCAGTACAAATAGCCCAAATTTTCAGGTCGGACAGAACATTATCCAGTTAACTGCCACATCTCCCAACACATTCACAGGCCAACAGGTTTACACCGATGGTAAATTTTATAAGGTGACTGTCACATTACTGGCCGATGGTCGATTGTCTTTTGTAGGTGAAAAAAATGTCAAATGGGTGATGGAACGAATAGGTGCTCCACCTCAGGTAAACTCTCCCGCTTCCCAAACTGACAGAGCAGCGCTTAATCAAGGTCAAACGAGTGCTAGTGCCTCTAATGGAGCGAGCGCTCAGTCTCAAGCCAGTCCCGAGATCGACACGACTTTCACGCTTGTCAATAGTAGTGCTGAGCCGATTTATGAGTTTTTTATTTCGTCCATTAAATCGACGGGCTGGGGCAAAGATATCTTGGGTGAGGATGTTTTGATGCCCGGCTTTGAACAACCCTTCAGCGCTGGAAACTCCAGCGGCTGTCTATTTGACCTACAAGTGATCTACGGAAACAAGGGGATCGAAGAAAGGCGTGATTTAAACCTTTGCCAATTAGAACGCATCGTCTTTGACGGACGCGCATCGACTGCGCCGGCTGCACAACCTGCACCCTTAGCGCAGAGCACAGCGCCAGCGCCGAGTAAGCCCAACACAAACAACGCGGTTCAAAGTTTGACCGGGCCACAAAAAAATGCGGTCAGGGCCGCACAGTCATATCTCAACATTAGCGCATTCTCGCGTGATGGGCTGATTGAACAACTTTCGTCACAAGCTGGAAACGGCTTTAACATCAATGACGCGACCAAAGCAGTGGACAGCCTAAACGTTGACTGGAATCAAGAGGCCGTGAAATCCGCAAAACAATACCTCCAGATGATGGGGTTTTCATGCAAGGGTCTAGTTCAACAACTTTCGTCTCGTGCGGGCCAGAAATTTACTGAGCAGCAAGCGACCTTCGGCGCGCAGCGCGCAGGGGCTTGTTAACTGACCTTGTTACTTAAAAAGGAGAGGATTACCGCGCCAACTCAGATAGAACTTCCGCAGCCAAGCAAAAACTGATCAAACATGCCGCGTTGAGCCCAGATGGGTTTTGCATAGGTGCGGGCTATAAAACAACATTCGCAATAGATACAAACTACCCCGAGTCACCTACGACTAAGCTTAGAGTGAGGGTATCTAATTTCAGGGCCGGCTCACCAACAGAGACTCAAAGTGTTGGCGGCGATTCAATATTGACCACCTGGAAGGTGGTCAATATCCAACCGGCGCCAACAAAAGGCCAACAGAAAGAGTTTGTTTCAGTATTTTGAGCGCGTCAGAAAGTTAAGTAATGAGTCTTTAACTTTGAAGGAGAAAGTCAAATGTCTACAGTAGAACAATTCTTAGACTTGAATTCGCGAAAAGTATGGAGTTTGAGACCAGAAAATCGAGTAATAGACTCACTATTTTTAATGGCTGAAAAAAATATTGGTTGTGTTTTGATTATGAATGAAGAACATCTTGCTGGAATTTTTTCTGAAAGAGACTATGCAAGAAAAGTAGTGATTCAAGGTAAAAATAGCAATGAAACTTTATTAAAAGAGGTTATGACGGATAAGTTAATTACGATTAGCCCTAAGACCGAATTAGATGAATGTATGCAGTTGATGACTGGCCACCGGATTAGACATTTACCGATAGTAGATAACAATAAAGTAATTGGCTTAATATCGATTGGAGATGTTGTAAAAGAAATGATTGTTCAGCAGAAAAATCAGATTGAAGAATTACAAAAGTATATTTCTGGCTAAGTAAGAATTGACCACTTCTGAAGTCAGGTTTAGTTATCAAACGTCGCCTCTTGTTGAAGGATCAGGTATCCTCGGCCTTGGTTGATTCCGCCCCTGTAACTCAGCAAAGGGGATCTGATCTGCCGCCATGCGGGAGCCTTTTTAACTATGAGGCTTATCGGACGGTGCAACCTTTGTTTCTTTCCCCGCATTTTTGTCTGGCTTGTAATCACCGATAATCGTTTTCAAGGGACAAAAGCGATGGTCTGACTGTGTTGGACAGCATTTCGAGAAAGGTAAGTGAAAGTCATTGTTCGGTCACGTCAAGCTGCTTCCTTTAGCCCGTTATCTTTAAAGTAAATCTCATCTGGTGTCTGCTTGGCAAGCGATTGATGCGTTCTTTTTGTGTTGTAAAACAAAAAGTAGTCTTTGATGCCCTCGCGTAATGCCGCCATTGATTCGTACGCCCTAAGATAAACGTTCTCGTACTTTACGGAGCGCCAGAGTCGTTCGACAGGAACATTATCTACCCAACGGCTTTTTCCATCCATACTGATCTGGATTCCGTTTTTTTTCAATACGTTAGTGAAGTCTTCGCTAATAAATTGACTACCCTGATCAGTATTAAAAATCTATGGCTTGCCATGCCGACGAAGGGCCTCTTGAAGCGCTTCGATACAAAAATCTGTTGTCAGAGTATTGGATATTCGCTAGGCCAAGACCTTGCGAGTCGCCCAGTCCATGATGGCAACGAGGTACGCAAAGCCTTCAGCCATAGGAATATAGGTGATGTCGGTTGCCCAGACTTGATTGGGGCGATAGATCGCGTGAATACCCATCTTGCACATGAGACCAAGCACCCGGTCACGGCACACGCTGACACCACCTCTGCCCAGTTGATTTCTGATGCTTCGTGACCCCATCTAAGAAAAATCTAAATGCAACGCGTCACTCTTACACATGAGCTCAAGCGATTTGCTGTGGTCAGCCTTTGGCTGGTAATAAAAAATTGACCGCTGTAAATCAAGCAATTCGCATTGGCGGCCAACCTTCAGGGCATGAGTACGGTCAATCATCGCTTTACGCTCGGCAATCCCGCCTTGGCAAACGCGCGTTCAAAAAAATCGACTTCCAGCGTCAATTGCCCAATCTTGGCGTGTAAATCTTTCACCTCATCCTCAGATACTGCGCCAACGGGTTCTTTACCGAAGCTGGCGGCCATATTGTCGATTGCCTGCTGGCGCCATTGCGAGATTTGGTTCGCGTGCACTTCAAACTGTTCCGCTAACTCCGCGAGGGTCTTATCCCCGCCCGCACAGCGCTGCTAACACTACCTTGGCCTTGAAATCGGCCGTGTGATTTCTTCTGGGTCGTCTCATCATTACTCTCCTGAGCGCTCTGCGCCAAAAAGACTAATGACTTTTTATCACTTATCGGGCTGTCTAGTTTGGCCAGACTGGCTCTCTTGCAACTGGCGGCTAAGTACCAAGCACATGGTCGATAGGTTACAAATGTCCTTTAAAAAGGACAAAATCTAATCTACTGCTTAGAGCCTTCAGTAAGTCGACGTCCTAGTGAAACAGCATAAGATGCTGCTCTAGCAGGCAACATAGGGTCTGCTGCCCCCTCCACACCCGGAGGCATTCTATTTGGATCGAAGGTAATATTTAAACAGGAACCACCAGCGTCGGTAGAAACCGAAACTATCTTGAGGACTCCTAATGTCAGTTTTTTGCGTCCCTCGGGAAGAGGAACAGTCGCGTTAGTGAGGATATCGCCAGGTTCAGCTAACTCAAGATTGAAATTAAAAGCTGCATTTCCACTTGTGACACGCTGACGTAAATCATCAAACAGAAAATCAGGGCTTTTTGTTTTTGCAATTTCCTCGGTCAAGGTTTGTACTCCACCGAAAGGCTCAAAAATCCATTTTCCCCACACCTTTTCTTTTTTTTCATTAGAGAAGCCAAAGCCATGTACGCCCCAATAATTTGTTGACACGTAGCTGGCAGGCACAGGTTGGGAAGCATAATATTTACCTTGAATCAGTACTTCAGGATTTGCGTCTGCAAAAGCTTTAACTTTTGATTGATCTACAACTTTCGTACGCGGATCGGGCTGTAAGGACTGCAATCGACCAAACAACTGCTCTGGAGTTGAAGAGCCAAATACGGGCGCTGAAATATTACCCATCTGCCAAACCTCGTTGTTAGGCAGGTTGAATTGCAGCGCTAAATTCCGTTGTGTTTTGGTGTTATCGCTAGCCTTTGGGTTTGCGCCACCCACAGAAAAACGTACGATGACGGGGATGGGCGTACCACTAAACGCTGGTGAGTTTGAAATACGCCGGCCCGCAGCACTGCCGACAAACTCCCCCATCGCACAAATTCCTTTTGCCCCAGAGCGGCGAAATCCGTCAAACTTTCCGCTCGTTGCCTCAAACTGATCAACCATTTTGCTAGGATCGGGATTAGCATGCACTGGGTCAGTGATTGTGAGTGCGACACCCGACAGCAAAAAAACCAAATGCGTGAACAGATACTTTGAGACTTTCATAGGAGTAGACTCATAATTATTATTGACAACTTAATCGTACTATCAATCTAAACCGAATGTGTAGACTTTTTTTAAGCAACAAAACGAAAGTAGCTTGAAAAATTCTGCCCGTTGCAATAAGAGTATTGCAGCATTTACATGAGAGACAAAGTGATAGCATCTGAAACTGAAAAATCCCTGCGTTCGCGCTGGGGTTTTTCCTTTTGGGGGCTTATAACTGGATCTTGCTTAACCCATTTGTAATAAGTACGGTGTATACATAAATTCAATTAAGTTCGATTGGGATCCTCTTACGGGTTCAGCCAATCAAAAGAAGCATCAAGTTTCGTTTGAGGAAGCTAAATCAACCTTTTATGACGAACGGGCGAAACCAATCGATGATCCTGATCATTCTGGCGATGAAGAAAGATTCATTTTATTAGGTCTTAGTCACTTACTTCGCGTGGTCGTCGTATGCCATTGCTATCTCGGTGACGACAATGTCATTCGAATTATTTCCGCTCGCAAAGCAACAACCCAAGAATTAAAAGCCTACTGAAGGTGACTTATGCGCAAAGAATATGATTTTTCTAAAGCTCGAGAAAACCCGTACGCATCTCAATAGGCCGATTACGATTTGGCTCGATGAGGATTCGGTAACCTACTTTAAAACTGTCTCAGAAGAAGTAGGTATTCCCTACCAAAGTCCAATCAATCTTTACTTGAGAGACTGTGCAGCGTCACATAAGAAGCGGAGTCTTAGCTGGAAATAGCTCGAAGCGTGGATTAAACATCCTCAGGCACTAGTCGATTCCGCCCCGGGCCACCAAATTCAAATATGCCCTCCTTTATGCGGGGCATTATCTTTTGAACCCAGAGCCCATTGATCTCGATGAACTTAAAGTAAAGTTACATGCAGAAAAACAACGTGATCCGCAGTCCATCGTATCGCTGTACGCTGATCAAAATGCCCGCTATGCTGATATCGCTAAGATTTTAAGAACTATTCATCAGTCCGGCTTAGGGAAAATTGGCTCTGTCACTGAAGATGCGGCCAAAGACTAGCAATGATAAGGAGTGAAATTCTTTGAATGAAGGTCCTTCATTGCGAGCAATGACGCTTCAGTACTGATATCAAAATTTAGAAAATTAGAAAATTAATGAATGGAGTAGACAATGCCTCCAACTGCTCTAAGCGGCATACATGTATTGGATCTATCACGGATTCTTGCAGGTCCCTCAGCAGCACAACTTCTCGGTGACCTTGGCGCCGATGTTGTTAAAGTTGAAAAGCCTGGCGAAGGTGATGACACTCGCAAGTGGGGTCCTCCGTTCGTTGAAGATGCTGACGGCCAGCCCACGTCTGAAAGCACTTATTACTTGTGTGCCAACAGAAACAAACGATCAATCGAAATCGATATTGCAAGTGCGGAAGGCCAAAATCTCATCATGCGCTTGCTTGAAAATGCCGATATCTTGGTTGAAAACTACAAAGTAGGTGGACTGAGTAGCTATGGTCTGGCCTATGATCAAATCAAAGAACGGTTTCCCCGATTGGTGTATTGCTCAATCACGGGATTTGGACAGACAGGTCCTTACGCCACGCGCGCTGGTTACGACTTCCTGATTCAAGGCATGGGCGGGATCATGAGCTTGACTGGCGAAACGGAAGGTCAACCTATAAAGGTGGGCGTAGGGATTGCTGACGTCATGACAGGCATGTATGCAACTGTTGGCATCCTAGCAGCCTTGCGACACCGGGACCAAACAGGAAAAGGCCAACAAATTGATGTATCGCTGCTCGATACACAAGTGTCATGGCTCATCAATGCCGGCACGAGTTATCTCAATTCCAAAGAGAATCCGGTCAGACTTGGCAACGGACACCCAAATATCGTGCCTTATCAAGTCTTTCCGACCGCCGATGACCCGATCATTATCGCTGCAGGCAATGACAGCCAATTTAGAAAACTCTGTCATATCACCGATATTGCCGCCGTTGCCGAAGACCCTAAATACGCGACTAACGTTTCTCGAGTGATTAATCGACAAGCAGTGGTAGATATCGTCACTGCTGCCCTTCAAAAGAAATCACGCGCTTACTGGCTTGCTGCCTGCGAAAAAGTAGGTGTTCCATGCGGACCCGTCAATAACCTCGAGCAAGTCTTTAATGACCCGCATCTTCAACATCGTGGCTCCGAGGTACGGATGCCCCACCCTCTTGCAGGTTCGGGGGAAGTGAGCCTGATCGCCAACCCCTTAAAACTATCTGAAACACCAGTAAGATATAGGCATGCACCTCCCATTCGCAACCAGCACGAACAAGAGATTTTGCGTGACTGGCTCGGACAACCTTGAACCCATTGACAAACAATAAAAATGACTATTTTGACGCACGAACAACTCGCAATCCAGGCCCAAGCACGTGAGTTAGCAGAAACAGTTTTCAAAGCGACCGCAGCTCAGACCGATGCCACGGAGGCTTACCCTTGGGACAACATTGCCAAGCTCAATGCAGCAGGGTTTATGGGAATGACTGTGCCACAGGCATACGGCGGTCGCGGCCTTGGCTACCTTGAAACGACACTCGTGATCGAAGAAATGGCCAAAGCCTGTGCAACCATGGGTCGCATCACGGTTGAGGCCAACATGGGCGCAATCGGTGCCATCATGGCCTATGGCACCGAAGAACAAAAGAAGATTGCCGCTGAGTGCGTATTATCTGGCGATAAACCGGCTATCTGTATCTCTGAACCCAATGCGGGAAGTGCCGCTAGTGAAATGACCACACGCGCCGATAAAAAGGGCGATCGATACATTATCAATGGTCAAAAATACTGGATTACTGGTGGCGGCGTGTCGCGATTGCACCTGATTTTTGCGCGCGTGTTTGAAGGTGGTATTGAACAAGGCATTGGTGGCTTTATCGTTGTACGAGATGGCAGCGAACCCAAAGAACTCGTGATCGCTAAACGTACACTCGCAATGGGAGTGCGTGGTATCCCTGAAACCTACGTAGACTTTAACAACCTTGAAGTACATGAATCGATGGCGTTAAAGCCGCTCGGTGATTTACGTAAAGGCTTTGCTGCGCTCATGAACGCATACAACGCGCAACGAGTGGGTGCGGGGACGGTGGCGCTTGGTATCGCTGTTGGTGCCTTTGAAGAAGCTGTTCAATACAGCAAAGAGCGCAAACAATTCGGCCGATCGATCGCTGAGTTTCAAGGATTACAGTGGATGATCGCAGATATGTCTATCGCTCTTGATGCCGCGCGGCTCATGCTTCATCGCGCAGCCAATGTTCCGGTGGGTAGCTTCCCAGATTTAAAATTAGCCGCCCAAGCCAAGATCATTGCCGCGGAGACCGCCATTAAAGTCACCAATGATTCACTGCAACTCTTTGGATCTAGTGGTTACTCACGTGAATTTGCTGCTGAACGCCACGTGCGAGATGCTCGAATGTTTACGATTGCTGGAGGTACGGCTCAGATACTGCGGACACAAGTCGCAAGTGCTGTCCTAGGTGCAAAACTTCCACAAACGCGTGAGGGCTATGTAAAACACCCCATAGGAAAATAAGTATCGCTCCGACGATGCAACGCGAGATATGCATGAGCGGAAAAACAGTTCATTAAACGTCTTTCAGCAACCTAGAAGTCACAACTCTGTCATTACATTAATGTGCCCGCCACACGCGACAAAGCAGCTGCGATACTTCTCATCGCAACGATATGTGTTAGGTGATGCCGCCCAACAACTGTTTTGATTGCGTGAGCATGATTTTGGAGTCTAGCTACAGCAGCGTTGGTTTTGAAGGCAGGATGGTTCGAAATTAAAACAGACTTTCAGCTAAAAATCATTCGGAATTTAAGGTTCATTCAGAAGCCCAAAGCCATGTCACTTCAACTACCCAGCGCCAAAAATACCCTATTAGTGCCCAAGCCTTACAACCGTGATGCTATAGATGACGACGAATACGAGTTAAATAGCTTTCAGGTTCAGCAAGACCGAGCTTGGCTGCGTGAGCAATTGCTAACTGGCCTAACTTCGCCGCTTTGCGATCCAATGACACCCGCTTTCTTCGAACAGTTGCGGGCTCGCGCCCGAGGAGAGTTTTGAAATGGGAGCAAGATCTATCGTGCCACACTTGATTTGGACATCGAAGGCATCAAATCTTGGTCTTTGAACCGATGCCCACACCAGATCTACTATAAGGTGTTTATCGATCACATAGAGCTTTGCCGAGTCCTCCATCCCAAGCGAGACATCACCCAAGCAATGCTATCTCGCCAACGGTCGCAATAAGGATCGACATCCTCAGGCCTTGGTAGATTCTGCCCCGGGCCACCATCTGAAACTGAAAACCCCTGCCGTTCGCGCTGGGATTATTTGCTTTTGCGGTGTTACTCTAGACTAGCAAAAACTCGACCATCCTACCCTCCCATGAAAGTATTAGACTCCGCTTATATCATTGAGCTAATTAAACGAAGCGCGGCTACCCTTAGTGTGAAGGTTTTGACCTTGACCGTAAGTACCACGACACCGACTGGGGGGATACGTGAGCAATAAAACCGGCGCTCAAAGCGATCGCCATTGCAAAAAAGTGGCATCCTTGGTGCAGTTATGCAGTCATTCGACTTTGGCAAGGAGCATCTTGATGACATTTCAATACAAGCACATAAGCTCACCTCTAGGTCAGATTCTCATCGCAGCCAGCGATGAAGGCATCAAGGGTCTCTGGTTTGAAAATCAACAACACCATCCTGATATCACCAGTTGGCAAGCGGTGCGCTCTCAAAAATGGTTGGACCAGTGCGCGAGCGAAATTCAATCTTATTTCTTAGGGACTCTGCGTGAATTCAAATCACCTCTTTCAATTCCTTGGGGAACAGAGTTTCAACAATCGGTTTGGCGAGAACTGAGATTGATTCCCTTTGGACAGACGACCAGCTATGGCGAATTGGCGACGCGGATCAAAAAACCGCAGGCAGTGCGCGCCGTAGGCGCCGCGATTGGGAAAAACCCCTGGAGCATCGTTGTTCCATGCCATCGAATCATCGGTGCGAATGGTAACCTGACGGGCTATGCCGGTGGGTTAGAAAAAAAAACGAGTCTCTTGCGCTTAGAAATGGAGTAGTCATGTTCAACCTTTCCAAGTTAGGCATCCCAATTATTCAGGCGCCCATGGCTGGAGGTATCAATAATCCAAGGCTTGCTTCGGAGGTCTGTAATGCGGGTGGCGTAGGTAGCTTTGGCTTCTCTTACAGCACTCCACAAAAAATCAGCGAAGATTTAGCGGCGACAAGAGCATTAACAAAGGGCCCCATTAATGCCAATTTTTTTGTCTTCAGCCCAGTTAATTTACCAGCGCAAGCTATTCAAGAGCAAGCCATTGAGGCATTAAAAAACTTACCCCTTAAAGGTGCGTATGCATTATCTATACCTCAGGCTCCGTTTTATCCGGATCTTGAAGATCAACTTAATCCTGTATGGGAACACTGCCCAGAAGTTTTGACTTTCCATTTTGGAATTCCATCGCCGAGTATCCTAGAAATGGCGCATTCGTTAGGCATTGCTGTTGGAATCACTGCGACTAGTCTTAAAGAGGCAAAGGCGATTGAACAAGCCGGTGCTGATTTTATTGTCGCACAAGGCATTGAAGCGGGCGGGCATCGAGGCATATTTAATCCTGATGCGGCGGATGAGAAATTGACCGCGATAGATTTGACTAAGCTATTAGTGAGTCAGTGTTCAATTCCGATTGTTGCGGCAGGCGCAATCATGGATGGGACAGATATAGCCAATACCTTAAGGTCGGGTGCCGTTGCCGCTCAATTAGGGACCGCCTTTTTATGTTGTGAGGAGTCAGGTGCCTCGCTTGCTCATAAAGAATTTTTGCTCAATCACCATACTAGAGGCTCAGTGTTTACGACAGGATTTTCAGGCAGGCCTGCTCGAGGCATCGCTAACGAATTCATTCGATTGATGGAAAGTAAAATAGTTTTGCCTTTTCCAATACAAAATACGCTGACAGCATCGCTTAGACAATTTGGGGGGAAAACCAACGATGGTGAATATCAGAGTTTATGGGCTGGACAAGACTATTCCAGAGCAAGAAAGCTCAGTGCTAAGAACCTTATGCTTGCCTTGAAAGAGGAACTTTTGATTGCTCTTAGCCTACACAGGACAACTACTATTGATACTTAACCGAACAATCTACAAGCAGGTTAGGCACTCGGTCAAGCGAACTTCGGTGCGCAACGTTCAGGGGCTTGCGCATGAGGCTTTTAAAATCTCCGCGCTAATGCGGGGGATTTTTCATTGGCCCACTACTTTTTTTACTTTTGTAAGGAAGACGTTTCACAATACAAATGCTAATATTTTTTTTAATTAATAGCGTATTTTAGACTCTAAAAAACCTTTAAACCTTTTAGGCTGCTATTTATGACATCCGTGAAACAATGTATTAACCAAAAATCCAACACAATTATTTCTGTTAGGTCAATTGATACCGTCGAAGATGTTTTGATACTGATGCGAGACCATCGTGTCAGGGCTGTTTTGGTTGTCGATGATGGAGTTTTGGTGGGTATCGTTTCACAGGGAGATTGCGCTATTAGAGTGTTGTTGCCGCACAATAATCCAAAACAAGTCGCTGTTTCAAAAATAATGACGGCAAACCCGTTAACAGTGACTTTTTCAAACACATTAGAAGAATGCATGGCAATAATGGTTTTCAAACACATCAGGCACTTACCTGTCGTGGAGGCAAACAAATTAATCGGTGTGATCTCTATCGGAGATCTAGTAAAAAGTATTATTGAGCTTCAAAGTGACCAGATCAAATTTTTAGAGACTTATATTAAAGGCCATGGTGTTTAGCCTTTTAACTGTAGGTGGTCAGGCTGATCGATTGAGACTCTCCGAGAAAAACAACCCCAGACGCCACGCTAATATGCACGCAGCGAAATGTAAGCAACGATAGGCCAGCAAGGTGGTGTGAAACAGCCCTCCGAAGAGGGCTGTTTTTTGCCTGATGCTACAGCAACAGTTATGCGGCTTTCGGTGCTTGACTGATTGCGAGCTTCACTGAAGCGGGTGTAAACGGAATGGTACGCAGCCTCACACCAATTGCTTCATAGACCGCGTTGGCGATTGCTGCCGGCACAGTCGTCGGTGCTTGTTCGCCAGCGCCCCAAACGGGTTGCCCTGGTCGATCAATTAGTG
Source organism: Alcaligenaceae bacterium (assembly GCA_002737415.1). GTDB lineage: Bacteria > Pseudomonadota > Gammaproteobacteria > Burkholderiales > Burkholderiaceae_B > Zwartia. The sequence goes on from NSIQ01000037.1 coordinate 19,273, forward strand.
TGGTGATCACTTTCGGGACATCCGGGAAGCGCAAGATCTGGTAGCTCGCCCAATCAACACTCGTCACCCGATTGCCGGTCCACTTCACTTCTTCCATCAACGTACGACTGACAGTCTGGATCACACCACCTTCGACCTGATTGATCACGCCATCTGGATTGGCGATTTGTCCGCAGTCGTGTGCCACACAGACGCGTGTCACAGTAATTTGACCCGTGGTGCGATTGACTTCGACCTCGGCTACCGTTGCAATGTACGTGATAGCGTTGTTGTAACGAACGTACGAGATCCCGCGGCCCTTTGCAATATTGCCTTGAGTACTTGCGGGGTTTGGACCTAGGCGAGTTTGCCAGTTCGAAGCCTTCATCACCGCCTTCATCACGTCAAGCGCTCTAGGGTCTGACAGGTGTTTGAGACGAAACTCAGCGGGATCAGCCTTTGCAGCTGCAGCCAATTCATCCATAAAGGATTCATTGGCAAAACTGTTTTCGATACGACCAGGGCTACGCAAATGAGAAGAACGGAATATCCCTTGCTCGATATGCTTGGTGGTGACTTTCATATTCGGAAGCACATAAGGTGCAGCCGTGTTTTGAAATAAGAAGCCTACCCAGTTACCAGGGCGCGGATTACCCGTCTCGGCGGTGGCAAGCAACGGAAAATCTAAGGGCTTAAACGGAGCGATATGGTTTAAGGCGATATAGAAATCACTTTGCCAGCCAGTCACATTGCCCTGTGCATCAAAACTTGCCTCGAATGCGTTGATTGCGACGCCGACCATAAGGTCATCTTGCCATCGCGAAAGTCTGCGACAGCACAGGATGGCCCTGATGAGGCATGCGTTTGCACCGCAAAGTTGTACGTCGCTTTGATGCGCTTCGCACCGCCTGCAAAAGCGGCGTCGATGTTTCCGACGTTTTGAGTGATTTCGGTTTTAGCAATCGGTAGTTGGCGCCAGTGCTCAAATATCTTCGCTCGAGGGGGGAGCTCGCGGCCAGCAGACCAAGTCGTCTTCACGGCCTTAGCGGCTTTTACGGCGCACCATTTGTCTTTGCAAACCACCGCCAAGAAGTTGTCCTTGCGAACTGTTTGTACGTAACCCTTTAGTTTTTTTGCCTCTGAGTCGTCAAAGCTCACGAGTACAGTAATGGCTCTACCGGAAGTGCGTGAAATTGCAAAGCATTAAGTGCACCTGAGTACTGAACACATGGGTTACAGGTCGTCAGCGTCCTTTTGAACGGACCAAACCCTTAGAGTCTAGCTGCGGCAGCGTTGACTCCAAAGGCAGGATGGTTACAAATTGAAACAGACTTTCAGCTAAAAATCATTCAGAACTTAAGGTTTATGCANGGAGCCCAAAGCCATGTCACTACAACTGCCCAGCGCCACAAATACCTTATCAGAAACAAAGCTTTACAACCGTGACGCTCATGATGATGACGACGACGAGTCAAATAGTTTTCAGATTCAACAAGACCGAGCTTGGCTGCGTGAGCAATTGCTGGCTGGCTTATACAATAGCTATGTTAAATAGCTGTCTGACTCTGATAGTGACGAATCTTGAACAAAATTATTTTGGCACTATTTTGCCTGCCGACTGCTTCATTGATGGGTTGCGCGAGCGTCCCTCTAACGGCGGCTGATATTGATTATTTTCAACCGCCCATCATCGCGACGGTGGCGCCCGAGCACCCGATCACAAACTACAGCCTTTACAACAACACCATCAAAGTCAACCTGGCGCCCATGCGCCCGCTCATTCCAGCCTATAACAACAAAGGCAATCTATTAGCGAGTTGGACCCCGCACCCGCAAGGAATCGCAAACCGACCAACGATCGTCATTATGCATGGCGGACACGGACTCATACCAGGTGACTTTGCGACTGCAGTTTGGGCACGAGATCAGTTAGGCGCAAACACGCTCGTACTGGATAGCTACTGGAGCAGAGGCCAAAACGAAAACTGGGTAACCTACACTCGGCTCGGTGCCAATGCCAGAACTCTAGACGCCATTGCTGCTGGCAAATGGCTGTTCCGTCAGGGCATAGACCCGAAAAAATTAATTTTGATGGGTGGCAGTCAAGGTGGCTGGGCCGTGCTGCGCACCTTTACAAACGAACCCTTTATCACCGAACAGGCTAGCGGTTTATATCGCGCAGGCATTAGCCTCTATCCCGTCTGCAATAGCAAAGGCTGGCGCGATGATCCAGCGCTTGGCCCCTACTGGGGACCCGTACTCGTTTTTACTGCGGGCAAAGATACTGCGACGCCACCCGAACGTTGCCCGACGCGTGTGTTTAGCGCTGCAACCGCCTGGACGCACTACCCAGAGGCCACGCACGGCTGGGATGCCTCAAACCGAGGTGCGCATACGCCCTCTGTAGACGGCGAGTGCGGCAAGGCGTTAAATGTACTCAATCACTTTGCGGTCTGCCGCTCAGATGCCGCGACCAACGACATGCATGCCAAAATAAAAGCCTTTATCAATGGGTTAGAGTGAACTGAGCACTACTTTGAGCGGATATAAAGCGCACCGCTGTCGTTATACCCATCGATACCAGCGCACTTGCTTCCGTACGAATCGCAAATCACGACCTTTGTCGGCCGGTTTTGCGCATAAGCATTCGTAATGGTTTTTTCACCGGCAATCACCACTAAAGCTAGGGCAATGACGGTGAGAATCACTTTTGTATACAAATCTGGTTTCATTTTTTCTCTCTCTTGATGACGTGACAGCTTCCCTTGCACAATTAGTCAATTTTTGCGCCAGAAAACTGCACCACCTCGCCCCACTTCACGATTTCGCTTTTCATTAGCGCGGTTAATTGCTGCGGGGGACCACCCAAAATCGTATAGCCCAAATTAGTCATTTTTTCGCGAAGAGCTGGTTTTGTGAGCAAAACATTAACGGTTTGATTAATTTTATTTGTGATCACAGGCGAGGTGCCCTTAGGCGCGAGCAAGGCAAACCAGGTAGTGGACTCAAGCTCTGGAAACCCAAGTTCTTTTGTGCTGGGAATATCTGGTAAAACGCTGGTGCGTGAGTCGGCCATAATCGCTAGCGCGCGCAAGCGACCATCTTTGACCAGGCTCGCAATCGCCATCGTGCCCGGGAACACAACCTGTAAATCACCACCAATTAAATCTTTGTTCACCGCTGCAGGGCTGGTGTAAGGCACATGTACCATTTGTACACTCATCACCTTTTTATATAGCTCGGCTGCAAGATGCCACGAACTACCACTGCCGGTTGAGCCGAAATTCAATTTGCCAGGATGTTGCTTGGCGTAGGCAGTCAAATCGCTCAATGATTTGATGGGTAGTTTTGCATCGACTGCGATGACATTGGGGATTGAGCCGATCAGCACAATCGGTTCAAAATCACTAATGGGATGAAACGGCTTCGCCTTGTACATCGTGACGGCCGATACCAAGGTGCCAGGCCACGAAAATAAAAGCGTATAGCCATCGGGTTCGGCCTTGGCCGCAAACGAGGCGCCTACATTGCCATTCGCGCCCGGGCGATTTTCAACAATAAAATTACCTCCCAACGCACCGCCAAGCTCTTCGGCGAACATGCGCGCCAAGGGATCAGAACTACCACCAGGTGCCGCGGGCACAATCACTTTAACGGGACGCGCGGTGGGCCAGGTTTGCGCGARACTTGTGAACGCTGCACTACACAGCACAAAAGCGACGAAAAATTTTGCTATGTTCATGGGTGATTCCTTTTTTTTAAGAATACAAATATATGATCATCAAAGTCATACTGCGCGCGTGTTAGCGCCTTGTGATTGGGTGCAACCTCTTCGAATAATTGATAGTGCTTGGCCTCACGCACCTTAAAGTTGACGAACTCAGCACCATCGTTGTAACCCATTAATAATAGACCACCAGCTTTTAGCACCGCGTGCGAAGCCCTCAAAAGCGCCTCACAATCTTGTTCTTGATTCATGCCAAAGCCAATCAGTCCGTTGGCGATGACGACATCAAACGAGGCGGATGGATAATGCTTTTCGAGCTCTGCTGCAGACCCGATCGTGTGATGACCTCGATTGCCATAGACCGCTTTTTTAGGCTCAATATCTAACGTAAACACTTTGGCAGCCAGGCATCTTGGATAATGCCAGCTACGCTTATCGGTCCCTAAAAACAGGCACTTGGCCGGCTGTTCTTGCTGTGTAAAAAAGGCGTTTAAATAATCAAAAATTTCACCTTCTAAAAACTTGCGATTGGCTGATTTTAAGGGGAACTCAACACCCAAAGCAATCGCCAGATGCGGCGATATCTTGAACACCAACCGTTGCAGCTTCGTTGTTAACCGACTCATGATTGATCCTTCTTGTACAACCTTAGTCTTGCAATTTCATTCCACTATTTCGAATAAATGACGTCCAACGTTCAAATTTTTTTTGATTGAACGTGATGAAGTCCTCAACTTAACCGCCCATCATTTTTGCACCCATACTCTGAAATTTTTCACGAACGTTGGGCATATTCAAAATCGCATTGACCTCAGCATTCATTCTCTTTACAAGCGTCGGAGGGGTTTGTGCGGCGGCCCATATCCCGTACCAAGCCGCGACATCAAAGCCTGGATAGCCGCTCTCGGCAACGGTAGGCACTTCTGGCAACGTGGGGATTCGATAACTGCTGCTGACTGCCAGCGGGCGCAAGGTCCCGCCCGCCCCCGCCCGATTATCAACCACGACCGGTTGACCAAGACGTTCGGTTAACTTGACGGCGATGGTCCGCGCCAAGACGTCGGTCGTGCCACCCGCCGGAAACGGCACGACCAGTTTGATTGGCTGATCAGGATAGGCCGCGTAGGCTACCTGAGCCGAGCATAGAACTAACAAGCTGCTTAGAATGTTTTTTTTCAAGCCTTTCATGATGTCTCAGAATTTTGTAATCGATTTTTGTTTTGACTACTTTTTGACGACGAAACAATTTTTATTGCTCGGGCATTAAAAACTCGGTGATGAGTTTAATGAGTTCAACGACACCCAAAACAATCACCAACACCAGCAAACTCGAAACAACTGCAAGGGGCCCGCCTAGCCACCCCAAAGCTTCGGACGACAACGCGAACACCAATGCGGCGACGAGCAAAGACAGGCCGACGGCGACCCCTCTGCCGTAGCGCACTGTTGCGCGCAAAACCGGAAAACGTTCAAGCCCCTTAGCCGTACTTGCGCCCTTCACAGGACCCGCGTGACCCGTGCGCGTTGCGTGACCAACTGTCTGCCTAAGCTCGGATGAGGCGGTTGATTCAACGACTTCGGGCAGCACTGGCTTGCCGACGAGTGCTGCGATTCTTTCGGCCGCCAGCAAACCAAAACTACCAGATTTAATCAGTCCACCAATGTATGCGGTATCTTTGCCACCTTCGAGACCACCGGTCGTCGCCCCAGCGGCAAACAAGCCGGGAATCGGTATTGCCTTTGCATCAAGCACCTGCGCTTGTGCATCCGTCTCAATTCCGACCATGGTATAGGTGATACCCGGACATATCGGAATCGCCATCAAAGGTGCTTGCGTAATCGGCAGCGGCTGTACCTTATCTGAGCGCGCGATCGGTAGCGTGTGCAAGGCATCGTTGGCCAAGGCAAGATTGTATTGTGTCAAGGTGTCAACAAAGCGGGTAACGGGTACGCCCATTTGTCGGGCTAAGTCGGCAGCGGTCTGAGCGCGCAAGATCGTGCCGCCCGCGCGCTCGAGCAACGGATTTGCTGGGATGCGGGCAGAGGTGCCAGGGCCGTCCCAAATGCTTTGATCAAACACCGCAAATAGTTTTTCAGTGCTCGCCTGCGCTGCCAGCTCGTTGGCGAGGTGTACTCCTGAACGACCCTCGTCTACACAGCGTTGGCCGCTCGCGTCGATCACGATACCTGCGGTTGCTATGGCATCAACCTCGGGGTAAGGCCAAACCCGATCATTGTGTTTTGCGTCACTGCACAGCACGTGGCCATAAAAACGATTTCCAGGCGTTAGAACGGCGCCGGCTGCTAAGGCCATCGTCAAGCCATCCCCTCTGCCAGTTCTGGCGCCTCGCTGAAAAACCGCCTCATAGCGCGCGCCGATATGTTCTTCAAACAATGTCTGATTGGCCTGAAACCCACCGTCTGCTAGCAAGCAATAAGGTGCGCGCCAAGTACGTGACTCTTGCTGACAAACGCCTTGCACGCCAACACACCGACCTTGCTCTAGCAACAAGTTAGACGCTCGCGCCCCGAGCTGCAAGGTACCGCCAAGCTCGATGAGTTCGAGGGCGAGTCGGCGCAAGATTAAATCCGGCCCGCGCTCTTTCCAGTCGAGTCCGGCCTTAAGCGCACGAGGCGGTGACAAGCACCAGCGATAGCCTTCTTGTGGATTAAAACGCATGAACTTCGCGCCTTTACTCTGCAGCCAGGTAATGAGCCGGGCGCCGGTCTGTGCCAAGGCGTGTGCGAGTTCGGGCTTGGCTTGACCTCCGGTCAGACGGGCGATGTGCTGCTCTAAATCTTGCGGCTCTCGAAATGGATCGCGAAAGCCTATGTGCAGTATGCCGCCCGACTGACGCGAATTATTTGGATAATCAAGCCCCTCGCCTTGTTCGAGCAGTAGCACTCGCAAGCCGAGTTCAGCGGCACGCACCGCTGCAGTTAAGCCTGCGATCCCGCCCCCGATCACAATCAAATCATGTGCTTGCGTCGGCTCCGTCACCCGTTACCCTGCCTCATGCTTTCAAGACAGTGAGCCGTTCGGCAGTATTCACCCATTATTTTCCAAGCGCAATCGGGACGATCTTGGCAGCAACCGCTGCAGCCTGCCAAAGTTTTAACTCTGCGTCAAAGAACGCATCCATTTCTGCTGAAGACCCCCCCATGGGATCAATGGCTTGCTGATTAAATTTTTGTACCACTTCAGGCGTCGATAAGATCGCATTGATTTCTTTGTTTAATAAGCTCACGATCGACTCTGAGGTTCCGGCTGGCGCAGACAAGCCCATCCAATAGCCGGTCGCAATGGGCGGCAAACCTGCCTCTGCAAGGGTCTGCACTTCAGGCAAATAGATCGAGCGTTTGGCTGAGGTGACAAACAAGGGCTTCAGATCACCGCGCTTGATGAACTCTCGTTGGGCAGAAATCGTACCAAAATAGCCAATCAAGTTACCACCTAAAACATCGGTCACAGCAGCCATCGCTCCTTTGTAGGGGATGTGATTGAGTTGGACTTGTGCGCGATCCGCGATGAGCTCCATTAATAAATTATGGATTGTGCCAATGCCTGAAGAGCCATAGGTAAATTGACCCGGATTTTTTTTTGCGTACGCAAGCATGTCTTGCGCATTATTGATACCGATTTTTGGCGTTACCGCGAACACGTTGTCGGCCACACCAAGCAAAACGATATTTTTCATGTCTTTCTTGAAATCGTACGGAAGATTGTTGTAGATGAACGGATTGACTGCTGTGGTGATCGTGGTGAGATAGAGGGTATAGCCATCAGGGGCCGACCTGGCCACGGCGTTCGTACCGATAATCGTATTGGCCCCCGCCTTGTTCTCGATGACAACAGGCACTTTCAGCCGCTCACTTAAGCCGCGTCCGACTTCTCGTGCCAAAAAGTCAGTTGAGGCGCCTGGTGGCACACCCAAGACAATTTTGATAGGCTTATTAGGATAGATGTCTTGCGCCTGCGCCGCGCCGCAGTATAAAACAGTGGAATACAGTAACGCCGCCGCGATAGTGAGGATTGTTTTAAACATGTTTGTCAACTCCTTGTTTTTATCTTTGCGCGGCTCTATGTCAAAATGTCATAAATACTTTACCTTGAACCACAGAACGTTGCCACCCCACTATAACAACAAGTCAACCGAGAGGCGCCATCATGCCCTTTTACGAAAAAGGTAGTACAAAAATCCATTACCGAGAAGTCGGCTCAGGCTTTCCGATGCTGATCTTGCCCGGCGGCGGCCTAAATGCCACCACCGCATTTTGCTCAACGACTGCGCCCTTTGACCCGATGGAAGAGTTTCGGGGCAGCTATCGTTGCATCATCGCTGATTCGCGCCACGCCAATAGGGGCTACTCATCAGGGCCGCTCGAAATCGATCGTCCTTGGGACGCCTACACCGACGATCAGCTGGGCTTGATGGATCACCTTGGCATCGATAAGTTCTTGGTAATGGGCTTTTGTATTGGCGGCCCTTACATCTGGAACCTGCTAAAGCGCGCGCCTGGTCGTGTGGTTGCGGCCATTCATGCGCAGCCTAGCGGCTTTCGGCCAGAGATGCCTGGGCTCTTTCGCGATGGCAACATGAAAGAATGGGCCCCCTCGCTTTGCTTGCAACGCCCTGCGGTCACCGTAGAGATGGCGCATGCGTTTTTAACCAACATGTACACCAACCGAAGCGACTTTGTCTTTACGGTGGATCGCGATTTTGTGCGCAAGTGCAGTACGCCAACCTTGGTGTTGCCAGATGACAGCGTGCATCACCCGTACGCCGTTGCCAAAGAAGTCGTTGACTTGTGTCCTGGCGCAGAGGTCAGCCTTTACCCCTGGAAACAACCCACAAGCCTAGTCCCGCAAGCGGTCGCGCATATTCGTCAGTTTCTAACGAAGCACGCGCCTAACTAAACTAAACCGCGAGCAGGTGGCAACTCACCATTCGCCCTGAACCCAGCACGGTTTGTACTGGAGCGTCGGTTTTGCAACGCTCGAGCGCGACCGGGCAGCGGGTATGAAAATGACAGCCGCTTGGTCGCTTAATCGGGCTAGGCACATCGCCCTGCAGCACCGTGCGCTGAGTTTTTTTCTGCGGATCCGGCACCGGCACGGCAGACAACAAGGCCTTGGTGTAGGGATGCAAAGGCGCTGAGAATAACTCGCGACGCTCTGCGAGCTCAACGATTTTGCCAAGATACATGACCGCAACGCGATGGGTCATGTGCTCAACAATGGCCAAGTCATGGCTAATAAACAGCAAAGCCAAACCAAGTTCTTTTTGTAGGTCTTGCAACAGATTGACGATCTGTGCCTTCACCGAAACATCGAGCGCCGATACGGCTTCGTCGCAAATAATCAGATCAGGCTCAGCGGCCAGAGCACGCGCGATGCAAATACGTTGGCGCTGACCTCCTGAAAACTCATGGGGCCAACGCCCGCCCGCGTCTTTACTTAAACGAACTTTTTCTAAGAGCTTAGCGACGCGGTCGCTGACCTCAGCCTCAGACTGCGCTAAACCAAAGTTACGAATCGGCTCGGCAATAATATCGTGCACCCGCATTCTGGGGTTCAGACTGGAAAAGGGATCTTGAAAAATAACTTGTATGCGTTTACGCAGCGGACGCAAAGCACTGGCGCTTAGCGAATCGATGCGAACGCCATCCAACCAAACCTCGCCCGCAGTCAAATCAAACAAACGCAAGATCGAGCGACCTACCGTCGACTTCCCGCAACCCGACTCACCGACTAAGGCAAGCGTTTCGCCTTTGCGAATTGAAAACGACACATCATCCACCGCATGCACGTGACCGCTCACCCTGCTAAACAGACCCGTTTTAATCGGAAAGAATTTTTGCAGATGACGAACTTCAAGCAGCACAGAATTTTCAATCTTAGACATCGCAGCAGGATCACTTAGGTTATTCATTAGCAAAGGCCAGCTCGCCCGCAAAGTGGCAGGCAACCAAATGGCCTTGTCCCTTATTTTGCATCGCGGGCGCGATCTCGTGGCAAGGCTCTTTTGCTAGCGGGCAACGCGACGCAAAGACGCAGCCTTTAATCTTTTGCTTCAAGCTTGGCACCAAACCTGGGATTTCTTTTAAGCGCGAGGTATGACCCTGCAAAGATGCACCTAGTTTAGGCACCGCACCCAACAGACCCTGCGTGTACGGATGCAGGGGATGCGCAAATAATTCACCGACAGGCGCCTCTTCAACCTTACGACCCGCGTACATCACCATCACACGCTCGGCGACCTCGGCCACCACACCCAAATCATGCGTGATTAAAACAATCGCCGCGCCAATCTTATTTTTAAGATCCGCCATCAAGTCCAGAATCTGCGCTTGAATCGTGACATCCAAAGCCGTGGTCGGCTCATCGGCGATCAACAAACGTGGATTACAGGCCAGCGCCATAGCGATCATGACACGCTGGCGCATGCCGCCTGACAATTGATGAGGATATTCAGTTAAACGGCGCGGCGCCTCTGAAATGCCAACAAGTTCGAGCATCTCGGTCGCGCGAGCGTTTGCCTGCTGGCTGCTAATCGCCTGGTGCAATAACAAGGTTTCGCGTAACTGCCGACCGATCGTCAGTACAGGATTCAGGCTAGTCATTGGCTCTTGAAAAATCATCGAAATCGCATTGCCGCGAATCGAGCGCATTTTTTTTTCAGAGAGGGTTAAGAGATCTTGATCCATAAAACGGATCGAACCGGCGATTTTTCCGGGCGGCTCTGCGATCAATCTCAAAATAGACATGGCCGTCACCGACTTGCCACAACCCGACTCACCAACGATCGCAAGCGTTTCGCCTTCATTCACTGAAAAGCTCACGCCATCAACTGCGCGATTCACGCCATCAGGAGTGCGGAAGTGCGTTTGTAAATTTTCAACTTCAAGCAGTGCCAAAAGAGTTCTCCTGTTAAGCCGACTTAGACTTGCGCGGGTCTAGCACATCGCGAAAGCCGTCGCCCAACAAATTCACCGCTAAAACCGTCAGTGATAAAAACACTGCCGGAAAGAAAATAATGTAGGGCTTGATCTGAAACAGCGTACGACCATCGGCCATAATATTGCCCCACGACGGGATGATTGGTGGCACACCCGCACCGATAAATGACAGGATCGATTCGGTAATCATTGCCGAGGCGCAAATATAAGTCGCCTGCACTGTTAGCGGCGCAAGCGTGTTGGGCAAGATATGGCGCCAGATAAGCATGGGGGTGCGACAACCGCAAGATATTGCGGCATCCACATAGGGTTGCTCGCGCAAGGTCAAGACCACACCCCGCACAAGTCTCGATACACGCGGAATCTCGGCGATGGTGATCGCGATGATCACGTTCTCGACGCTGGCACGGGTCAATGCCATCAACGCAATCGCCAGCAAAATAGGGGGGATCGACATCAAGCCATCCATGATGCGCATAATGATTGAATCAGCGCGACGGATCGTGCCCGATACTAAGCCAATCAGCAGCCCACTGGCAGACGCCAATAAGGCCACCGAAAAGCCAACCGTTAACGACACCCGCGCGCCATACAGCACGCGCGAGTAGATATCCCGGCCGAAGGCATCGGTACCAAACCAATATTCAAGCGAGGGTTCACGATTGCGTTTGATAGGTTCGAGCGCAGTCGGATCAACGGTTCCTAACCAGGGCGCGGCCAAACCTAAGAACAGCATACAAACCAACAAACCCAAACCAATCGCAATTGTTGGGTTGCTTAACAAGAAACCGATCCAGCCAGTGCGCAGACGCTTGGAGGGCAGAATATCGGGCAGCGCGGGCGCTGCAGCATAAAGAGTCATTAGTAACGAATCCTAGGATCAACTAAGGTATAAATTACGTCAACAAGCAGGTTCACCAGCACGTAGACAAAGCTGAAMACGACCACTAAACCCTGAATCAGAGGGTAGTCGCGCCGCACAATAGCATCAATCGTTAGGCGGCCGAGCCCTGGAATCGCAAACACACTCTCTGTGACGACGGCGCCACCGATTAGCAAGGCAATACCAATTCCGATCACGGTCACGATCGGTACCGCAGCGTTTTTTAAGGCATGTAAAAACAGGATGCCCACTTGTCCCATGCCTTTCGCCTTAGCGGTGCGTATGTAATCTTGTGACAACACTTCAAGCATCGTGGCGCGGGTGATACGCGCGATCAGGGCGATATAGACAAAGCCCAGCGCAATCGAGGGCAACACAAGCGTTTCGAACCAGGGCCAAAAGCCTTTTGAAAAAGAGACATAGCCTTGCACTGGAAACCAATCGAGTTCGAGCGCTAAAAAATAAGCTAGCAAGTAACCGACCACAAACACTGGTACCGAGAAGCCCGCCACCGAGATCGCCATAATGCCGCGGTCGATCCACGTGCCGACTTTTGAAGCGGCGATGACGCCGATAGGAACGGCCACCGTAATCGCGATAATCAGCGTCATCACCATCAGTGACAGGGTGGGTTCAACGCGTTGCGCGATCAACTCACGCACGGGCATGCCGGTGAACATCGAGGTGCCCAAGTCACCTTGCAGCAAGCTAAAGAACCATTCAGAAAACCTTACCAAGAAGGGTCTGTCGAGACCAAGGCTTTTCCGAATTTTCTCAACATCTTCGGGGCTTGCCTGATCTCCTGCGATCACAGCCGCTGGATCACCTGGCGCAATGTAGAGCAGGCTGAACACAAAAAGCGCCACAACCATCATCACAGGGATAGTTGCAAAGACGCGTCTAAGAATATAACTAAACATAAATGTATTTAAATCCGTCAGGCAAAGCGACCCCTCCGCCAGGCGCAAGGTGTCAAGCAGGTCGCTCAGCGGGCATCGAAGGATACACGCTGAGCAAAAACTTAAGCGAAGAGATTAAGTTTTTTTAACGCCTGCAAACCAAGGCAGTGGGCCACCCACGATGCCGCTGACGTTTTTACGCCAGGCTTGGTACGAGTAAAAGAAGCCTGTGGGGATGTAGACAACATCGTCCATGGCCGCTTTGTTGGTGCTGGCAATTGCGGCTTTTTCGGCCTCGAGATTAGGCGCGGCGAACCAGGCATCAACACCTTTCTCGACATCCGCGTTAGAGGGCCAGCCAAACCAGGCCTTCTCACCATTGGCTCGAACGCCTACGTTACCAGCGATCGATGCGCAATCGGCGCCAGAATGCCACGTATGAAACATGCCCCAACCACCTTTGCCGGGCTCGTTCTTCGAAGCACGACGTTGTCCGACCGTACCCCAATCAGTCGCCACAAAATCGACGTTCATGCCAATCTTTTTGAGGATATCAGCCGTGATCTCGCCCATCGCCTTGGTAAAGGGATTGTCTTGTGCGACTAAGCAGGTGACAGGTTGGCCTTTGTAGCCGGCCTCGGCCAAGAGCTTTTTGGCGCCTTCAATATTGCCAGATCCTTTGAACATTTCGCCGCCGGCCTCTGAATAGAGTGCTGTGCCTGGGGTAAAGAAGCTTGGGCATTTTTTCCAGAGTTTTTCATCTGAGCCAACCACGGCCCGCATGTAGTTCTCTTGGTTGACGCCCATTTGCACGGCGCGACGGATTTTAACGTCGTTAAAGGGTGCGTGCAGATGATTCAGGCGGAACGCGCCGATGTTACCGAGCGGGTCGGCGATATCGACTTCGATATTCCGATTGCGCTTGAGCAAAGGCACCAGATCTGAAATCGGACTTTCCCACCAATCCACTTCGCCGTTTTGCAGCGCGGCTGAGGCGGTGGCGGGATCAGGCATGATGATCCATTCGATACGATCAAAATTGATGACCTTGCCGCCCGACATCCAGTTGGTGGGCTCGTTACGCGGTTGATAATCGTTAAAGCGCTCAAACACAGCTAGTGCACCGGGTTTCCATTCGCTACGGCCAAACTTCATTGGACCAGAGCCAATGTACTCTTCAATTTGTTTGAACGGGTCAGTTTTGGCGATGCGCTCAGGCATGATGAAGCAACAGGGCGTGCCTGTTTTTCCTAGGGCCAACAAAACTTTGGGATACGGTGCAGAGAGCACCCACTTGAAGGTCGTGTCGTTGACTACAACCAACTCTTTTTGCAGTGCTTTCAGCATCAAGCCCATGGGGTCGCGTGCCGACCAACGGGTGATACTTGCCACGCAGTCAGCGGCACGCACGGGGGCACCATCATGAAATTTCAGGCCAGAGCGCAACTTAAATGTCCAAGTCAAACCATCGCTAGTGACCTCTTCACTTTCGATCATTTGGCGCTTGGGTTCGAGCTTGTCATTGACACCGTACAAAGTGTCCCAGACTAACTGTGAAGCGTTACGCACAACGTACTGCGTGCCCCAAATTGGGTCAAAGTTGGCCAAGTTGGCCTGTGGCACAAACTTAAGCACTCGGCTTGAAGATTGTGAAAATGCTGGTGCCCCAATCACGCCGGTAGCGGCGAGACTCAAGCCGGCGGCGCCTTTCAGCAAATCGCGACGATTGAAATTCATATATAACCCCTTGTGATTAAGAACGCTTCTTTTGTTTAAGCTTTGTGTAATCAAGCAAAAAACATGCCTGATAGAATCAACTACCAACTAACATAACAAGATCGGCGGCTAACATTTTCTCAGAGTCAACCGCCAACGGCTACAAACAACAAGACCGATGGTCAATATTTAAAGATCGATCGCCGGTCAATCACAACAAAATTGAGGGCTAATCTTAATTTAGCTTCAGCATCAGAACACTCAGTGAGTCTATCGCCTAGAATTGATAATAGCAATTTCTGTTTACCCTGACTTTTTATCTCTTACACCTATAGCACTCGGAGCAAACCGATGAATACTCTTACGCGCCTCGCGCAACTCGCCCTGACCGCTGCGCTGGCAACGGTTTCGTTCGCTGCCGCTGCACAGGCATATCCTGATAAGCCCATCAAGATTTTGGTTCCTTTTCCTCCCGGCGGCGGAACCGACTTCGTTTCGCGCTTAGTCGGGATCAAGCTAGGCGAACTGACAGGCTGGCAAATCGTTCTTGAAAATCGCCCGGGCGCAGGCGGTAACCTTGCGATCGAAGCTGCCTCGAAGGCACCTTCAGATGGCTATACCTTTGTAATGGGGCAAACTGACAACATGATGCTTGGGCCCTGGCTGTATACCAATTTGTCTTATGACAGCGTGAAAAGCTTCGCGCCAGTCGTGCAACTTTCGGTGACGCCTGCGGCGATTGGCAGCGCATCGAGCTCGGCTCTTAAAACGCCTCAAGATTTAGTCGCACAGGGTAAGACCGCGGCGGGCCTTCGGTGGGCGACCGCAGGTGCGGGTACGCTAGGTCATCTTATTGGTGAAGACTTTAAAAAGCGCACAGAGATCAACCTGCTGCAAGTGCCCTACAAAGGCGCCTCGCCTGCTGTGACCGACGTGATGGGCGGTCAGGTTGACGTCTATATCGGCACCCTGACGTCTTTAGTGGCGCTCATGAAAAGTGGAAGACTAACCGGCGTTGCTGTGACCACCGCTAAACGCTCTGCTGATTTTCCTGATATTCCAACGCTTGACGAAAGCGTTGCAAAAGGTATGGATTTCAGCATCTGGATGGGGATGTTTGCACCAGCTGGCACTTCACCAACCATCATCGCGCAGGTCAACAAAGAAATGAACCGTGTTTTGCAATCGCCCGACATCATTGCCAAGTTTCAGGCGGGTGGCGTCGCTGCTGCAGGTGGTACTTCACAAGCGTTTGCCGAGTTTGTCAAAGCGGATTACGCCAAGTGGGGTGCCTTGGTCAAAGCCTCAGGGATCAAGCTCACCGACTGAGCTTGAGCTGGCAGCCAGGCCGCAGCGTTGAGCCTTATTTTGCTTAGCCTGCGGCGGGCGCGCCACTCGGCGCCAGCCCAAACCTTGCCAGTGCGTTCGCGCGGCGCTGCAACCACCAACCTGAAGATTCATTCCAGTGCCTAAACTCAGCATCGGGTGCCAAAGCCTGCAAGGCATGCAACGGCCAAAACGGATCGTACAGCGCCTGACGTCCCACAGCGATCAGATCTGACTGACCTGATTGCACAATATCCTCAGCTTGCTGCGGATACAAAATCAACCCCACCGCCATACTCGGGACCTTGGCCGCGTTTTTAATCTGCTCGGCGTAGGGCACCTGATAGCCCAAGCCTTTAATCGAATTTTGTACGGTCGGCGAGCCGTTAATCCCACCTGATGAGCAGTCGATGATATCAACGCCACGTTCAGCCAAGAGCGGCGCAATGGCCAACGAATCGTCAAGACTCCAGCCTGCTTTGCCCGCACCGTCTTCAATCGAGATTCTAAAAAAGAGCGGCTTGTAGCTTGGCCAGTTTGAACGAACCGCAGAGGTGACATCTAACGCAAATTTCATACGCCTGTTCAAATCACCACCATAGGCATCTTGGCGGTTATTGGTGACGGGGCTCAAAAAGCTCGAAATCAAATACCCATGTGCGCCGTGAATCTCGACGATATCAAAACCGGCCTGATCGGCACGGGCAACGGCCTCGCCAAACTTTAGGATCAGTTCTTCAATCTCTGGCACCGTTAACGCGTGTGGCTTCGGAAACTCGGGCCCATACGATAAATCAGACGGACCACGCGGTGTCCACGGCGCTTCGCCGTGCGCCGCATCCGATGCAGTCAGCGGTCCACCGCCTTCCCACACGCGCTGGCTTGAGCCTTTGCGCCCTGAATGGCCGATCTGAATTGCCGCCAGCGCACCTTGTGAGTGAACAAAATCCGTTACGCGCTTTAAACCCGGAATAAATTCGTCAGACCACAAACCTAAATCACCGTGCGTGATGCGCCCTGCTGGTTCAACCGACACAACTTCAGTCATCACGATGCCAAAGCCACCCAAGGCGAATTTGCCGTAATGAGCCAAGTGCCAATCACTTGCGAACCCGTTTTCAGCGCGATATTGCATCATCGGTGCAAGGACGAGACGGTTGGGCAGCGTCACGCCACGCAAAGGCAGGGGGCGAAATAAAAGTGGGGTGTCCGTTGTCATGGCTTGCTGCAATGTCTCAAAGTTATATTATGATTCGGTGTTTTTATAGCCTTGCGCTTTGATGGCAAAACTATGTTTGACTATATCAGGCGTTTTAGCAAAGAATCGTTTTAGTTAAGGATTAAACCCTCATGGTTCCCTACCGTTTTGAACAACGCTTGCTGCATTGGGTGATTGCACTCGTCCTACCCGTGATGTTTGCGCTCGGCCTCTGGATGACTGCTCGCGCCGGGGCCAATCTTTGGGACGATCTCACCAATTTACTGTACGGCATACACAAGGCACTGGGTTTTACCGTTTTATTATTAATGGTCTTGCGGCTTATTTTTAAGTTGCGCGCAGCAGCCCCGACCTACGCAAGCACTCTGTCTCCAGTGCTTTTGCGCGCAGCCAAAGTGATGCACGGCTTATTGTATTTGCTGCTGGTGCTCGTGCCTTTGTTGGGCTGGGCCGGCGTCACTGCATATCCCGCGCTCATTACCGTCGCAGGCTACCATTTGCCCGCCATGCCACTAATCGGTCAAAGCGAGGCACTGGCCAAACAACTCTTTGCTCTGCATGGCACCCTCGCTCTCGTGCTAGCCACTTTAGTGCTGGGCCACATCGCTGCCGCACTCAAACACCTTTTATTTAACCGTGACGGGGTCTTTCAAAGGATGTGGCCTGGCAAAGCCACTCAAAATCGCTAAGCGGCTTTCGCCTGGGCGATCTGTGTAATGAACAGACCCGCCAATAACAACGTGATTCCTACAAGCCTCAAGCCACTGACTGGCTGCGCAAGCGACTCGAACAAACCGAAGTGGTTGATGAAGCCCGAAAAAACGATCTGCGCCACCATCGCATACAGGATGACATTGGCGATGCCAAAGCTAGGCGCCAGGCAAGTCACGCTAATGACATAAAACGCAACAATCAAGCCGCCGGCAAAATCAATTGGCCTAGCTCCGCCTAGCTTAGACCACGAAGGTAGGGCACCCGTAAACAATAGCGCAGCCAGCAAACAAGCTAAAAAACCAATGCCGAATAACACAACGGGGGCATGAAGTGGCTCACCGAGGGTTTTCCCGAGGCGAGCGTTCAAAACGCCCATCACCGGAATCAACGCGCCAGCAGCAGCGGACCAAAGGCCATAATGGATTGAACTCAAAAGGTGCTCCAAGAAATGTTGTTATCCATGAACATGATGGCCTCAAGAAGAAAAAGTGGCCTCCAAGCAACGAGGGTAGTAAAACGGTTTGGCATTGCACGAGCCATTTAGCCGCGCTCGCGCGTGAACGCCTCAATTTTTGACCGATTTTCGGGGCTGTGCCCAACCTCTGCTAACAATAATTGACGCGAGGCGAGCTCAAAATCTTCAAACTCAAACCCGGGTGCCACGACGCAACTCACAAAGCTGCAAGATGCAGCTTGAGCTGGCTGCGCGGCAAACCAAGTACGCGCCGCGATCGTCAATTGAAAACAGCCCGACTCAACGCCTAAGCGCTGCGTTTGCAGCTGGCCATTTTCTGTAAAACTATAAAGCACCAGATCGCAACCCGAGTGAAAAAACCAGGTTTCGTCAGATTGAATGCGATGCCAGGCCGAGAAATCATTGCCCACTAGCAGGTAGTGAATGCTGGTGTAAGCCGAACGCTCAGGCGTCGCTGAGCCAGAGTGAACGCGCTGCTTGGCACGATGCACCTCTGCATAAAACCCCCCTTCGGGGTGAGGCACCAAACCGTGCTGCTCAATCAACCTTTGTTGTTCACTCAATGACTATCCCCTCAAAAACATTAGTCAGTGCTTTACTTTTATTGGGAAAAGTTTAAACTTAGTTCCAAAAAGATAAGCTTAGCCCAGAAAGATAAGGACAATCCTTTTAAGCCATGGCACGCGGATTGTCATCCTAATTAAAAAAACTCAAGAAATGCCAACATCAGACATCCTTAAATCTCTCGCACCCACAGGCACTTTACGTGCTGGCGTCTACACCGGTAATTTTTTATTAATCACCGGCAAAACGCCCGAAGGCGGCCCTGACGGGGTTTCGCCTGATCTTTGCCTTGCGATCGCGCAAAAGCTCGGCGTGCCACTCAAACTGATTCCGTTTAAAAGCCAAGACGCTTTGGTTGATGCCGTTGGCAGTAATGAGTGCGACATTGGCTTTGTCGGCGCGGATCCAGATCGTGCCGCAAAAGTGACCTTTACACCCGCCTATGTTGAAATCCAAGCCACATACATCGTACCTGAGGCGTCAACAATCAAGCACGCCGCTGAAGTCGATCGCGCTGGGGTTCGCATCGCTGTGCCTGCCCGCAGCGCCTACGGGCTTTGGCTGAATCGCAACATCAAACACGCGCAACTGCTCGAAGCCGAAGGCTTTGATGCCACCATTGAGCTCTTTACAAAAAACAAACTTGAGGCACTCGCGGGTTTACGCGTTGGGCTTGAAGTCGATATAAAAAGAATCCCCGGTGCGCGCATCGTTGAGGGTGAATTCACCATGGTGCAACAAGGTGCAAGCACTCGCAAGGGCGATGCAATCGCGGCTCAATTTTTGTTCGACTTTCTTGAACAGGCTAAAGCCTCAGGTTTAGTTGCACAATTGATTCAAAGACACCGTGTGCACGGTTTGCACGTCGCACCATTGGCCAAAGGCCGTTAATGACTTCAATCCGATCGTCTAAGTCATTTCGCTGGCTCACAGCGCTCGCACTGGGAATTACTGCAGCGACCGCGCACGCACAAACGCCAGAGCAAACCTATCCAAGCAAACCGCTTCGCCTGATCGTGCCCTTTTCAGCGGGTGGCGCCTCGGATATCTTGGCGCGTATCGTTGGTAAAAAACTGACTGAAAACTGGGGTCAGCCCATAGTGGTTGAAAACAAGGTGGGCGGCAATGCCCAAATCGGCGCGTCGTATGTGGCCAAGTCTGAGCCCGACGGCTATACCTTGCTGGTGGTCGACCTGAGCGCGCTCACCATGGCGCCCACGCTCATGAAAAACCTCACCTACGACCCCGCCAAGGAGCTCACTCCGGTTGCGATTTTGGCCTACTCGCCTCACATCCTCGTTGTGGCGAACAAGTTGCCGGTCAAAAGCCTCGCTGAACTCATCGCCTACGCTCGCAGCCAATCTGCGCCGCTGAATTTTGGCACTCCTCTTGGGGCGGCACCGCACTTAGCTGGCGTGCTACTGGCCCAAAAAGAAAATTTACAACTGAACTTTATTGGCTACAAGGGTGGCTCGCAAGTGATTGCAGATTTAGCCGGTGGGCAAATCGATCTGACGATGAATAGTTTTTTGGCAACCTACCCCATGGCTAAAACGGGCAACTACCGGATGATTGCCGTTGCGAGCCCCGAACGCTTTGCCCCAATTCCTGACACACCAACAATCGCCGAACGCATTCCAGGCTACGTGACAGGATCTTTTCAAGGGATGATGGCGCCTAGTGCAACACCGCAAGCCATCATCGCAAAATTAAACGCCGAGATCGCAAGGATTGCCGCGCTACCCGATATTCGTAAACAGTTTGCCGACTTAGGCTCTGAGGCCTTGCCACGCTCACCCGCCGACCTGCGCAAATGGTTAGCTGACGAAACGACGTATTGGGCAAAAGTCATTCAAACCGGAAACGTCAAAATTGATTAACACGTCGTCGCCCAAACGAGCAACAGAGTGGCTGCACGCGTGTACGGTTGTTGATCTTTATTACATGGTAGGGCTGCTATTATTTACTGCAGTCAGGCTGCTGCTACCCGCGCCACCGAACTGGACCCAAGTTCCTCTCGTTACCGCACTCGCGCTGACGAGCATCATGTTTTTTTTTCGCGCTTGCAGACTTATGGTTCCTGCGCTATCGCGCGCAGCCATTCTTAACGGCCGCATTGATACCGGTACTCACCATCTGCCTCGCGTGTATTGGAAGCGCGTTGGCCAACCCCTTTGCCATCATATGGGTATTCTGCGCGATTCCGTTACTTTTTATTCGCTTGCCCCTCACGTCTGCGTATGCGCTGAGTGTAGCGGCAATGATCGTTGTGATTAATAGTTTGTTCTTCGCAAGCAATCTTGACATCGCGACAATAAGCCGCCTCGCGTTAGCGGGCGGCCTGATTATCATCGCAATTGGTATATTTGCTAAGATGCACATCACAGTCACTCGCCAACTCTCCGACACGACCGAGTTACTGAAGGGCACGCTAGAGGCTATCTCGCAAGGTGTTTCCGTCATTGGCGCAGACAAGCGTTACAAACTATTTAACCAACAAACCTGTGATCTGTTGCACCTACCGGCCTCGCTGCTCGCGAGCAAGCCTACGTTGCCAGAAGTCGTACAGTATCAAATTGATCGGGATGATTTTAGAGATTTTGGTGAGGTCACACCCGACGCACGCGCCTACATCTTTTCGCGCGGTGTGAACGTCGATGAACACACCAAGCGAAATTACGTCCGAAAAGATGCGCAGGGTCGTTTTATTGAGGTTAAAACACACCCAATGCCCTCGGGTGACGTTGTGCGCACTTACGCTGACGTTTCTCAGTACGAAAATGTCAGCAAGCAGTTAAGAGAGTTATTAGCCGAGCAGCAAGTAATGAGTCAGCTCATTTTGCAGCAAGTGCGTCAACGAATGATTGACTCAATGACCTCTCTCGCTTTAACGCGCGATAACGAAACTGGCCTGCACATTCAGCGCACCAAGCTTTATGTTAAGACCCTTGCGCAAGCCTGGTCGGGCGGCGAGGGTTACCGTGAACGGCTCTCTAATGATCGGATCGAAAAAATCACCGCCGCCGCCCCTCTGCACGATCTGGGTAAGGTTGGCATCCCCGATCATATCTTGCTGAAACCCAGTCACCACACGGCTGACGAGACGGTGATCATGCGCACCCACGCCATTCTTGGCGAGACGATTTTGTTGGCGGCCGCTGGTAATGACTACACACCAGATTCGATATTTAATATCGCCGCCAGAATCGCTGGCGGACACCATGAAAACTGGGACGGCAGCGGCTATCCCTCACGGAAACAATAATGAAAATGGATTTAACTGGAAAAAGCGCGTTAATCGCTGGCGGCAGCCGCGGCATTGGCTTGGCGATTGCCAATGCTTATGCACAGGCAGGTGCAGATGTTTCAATTTGTGCCAGAACCGAAGGGCCGTTGCGCGAGGCAGAGCTTGCCTTAAAGAAGCACGGCCATAAAGTGCTGGCGACGCCCTGTGATTTAGGCGATTCCAACGCCATTAAACAGTGGGTAAAGGCCTCAGCCAAGTCGTTAGGCGGAATCGATATTTTAGTCAATAACGCCTCAGGCTTTGGGCGCACCGATGACGAAGCAGGCTGGGCCGTCAGCATTCAAATCGACTTGATGGCAACAGTGCGTGCCTGCCATGCAGCCATGCCCTACCTTGAGGCACGCGGCGGTAGCATCTTGCATATTTCATCAATTTCAGGCCTTGGGGCCAGCGTGCGCACGCCGCCTTATGGCGCCATCAAAGCCGCCTTAATTGAATACACTCAAACACAGGCACTGTCGTATGCAGGCAAAAAAATTCGAGTGAACTGCATCGCGCCAGGCTCGATCTTTTTTGACGGCGGCACCTGGGACATCGCCAAGCGCGACAAGCCCGAGCTCTACGAACGTATTCTCGCCGGCATCCCCACGGGGCGTTTTGGTATCCCCGAAGAAATCGCAACGGTTGCCACCTTTTTAGCCAGCGACCTCGCTTCATGGGTCACTGGGCAAACCATTGCTGTTGACGGCGGGCAAAGCCTTTAACGCAAGACACAGCAGGACATCGCCTGCGCTTGGTTCGCCACGCCGCGAGGCGATTCAAGCGATAATGAGCGCCTTAAGTGTTCCATTACGGTGACTTGCATGCGTACCCTACCCCTACTGTCTTTGACGCTTCTGGCGAGCCTCGCGCTCGCAGGTTGCAGCTCAACCTCTTCAGAGCCCGCTAAACCCCCTGCAGCCAGAGTAGCCCTTGGCCTGTTTAAAAATGCTGATGCCAGCACGGTGAAGAATAATCTCATGAGTGTCTGCTCAAAGAGCCGCCTGAACATTCAAACCGATAAAAATGAAGTGATCTGCACAAGCACCGAGATTGATTCGCAGCGCGAAACCCTGATTACTGCAATGATTAACAACGAGTATGCCTTGCAATATAAAGACGTTGTCAGTTTTATCTTGACGGCGCAGGGGCCAGACGTGCGTGTGACGGCGAACTCTTATCTTAATTTCATCATGCCAAAAGGGATCATGTCTGACGTACCCACTAAATCGACGCGCAATCTGCTTGATGACGCCTCGTTCATCAATGCGCAAAAGCTTTTGAAAGCTGCCGGCGCTTCGGAGTAGTCAGAGATGTCAACGCCCACTAATCCTCACCATCTCACCGTTTTATTTGAAAAAAATCAGCAATGGGTTAAATCGATAAGTAACAGCGATCCTGATTTTTTTAAGCGACTTGCCGAGCAGCAGTCGCCTGAGTATCTTTGGATTGGTTGCTCTGACTCACGCGTGCCGGCTAATCAGATAACGGGCCTAGCGCCAGGTGAGGTCTTTGTTCATCGCAATATCGCTAACGTGGTGGTGCACACTGACTTAAACGCCCTGTCAGTCATTCAGTTTGCGATTGATCAACTCAAAGTTAAGCATATTATTGTAGTCGGGCATTATGGCTGCGCTGGTGTGCGCGCTGCGCTTGAAAATATTCGCATCGGTTTAGCTGACAACTGGATCCGCCACGTCAAAGATGTTCACGACAAGCACAACTCGTATTTAGGACGCGTCTTAAATCGCCAACAACGGTTTGATCATTTATGCGAACTCAACGTGATTGAACAAGTCGTCAACGTTTGCCAGACCACAAGCGTGCAAGACGCGTGGTCGCGCGGGCAATCCGTGACCGTACACGGCTGGGTATATAGCCTGGATGACGGGCTAGTACGTGACATGGGGATCAGCATCGCGAATATTGGCGAGCTTGAACAGCGCTATCAAACAGTGCTTGCTAAGCGTTACACCGAAGCAAGCTAACGCACTGCGCGCGAAACTCGCCAAAATAAAAAAACCGCAATACTCATATTTAGCAGGTTCCAGGCAATGCCATTCATCATTGCCATCTGATACGAGCCAGTCAGATCATAAATTTTGCCCGACATCCACCCGCCCAGTGCCATGCCGAACATGGTGCACATGATGACAGAGCCCACTCGCCTACCCGCCTCGGCAGCTGGAAAATACTCTCGAATGATGATGGCATAGGAGGGCACAATGCCGCCTTGAAACAACCCAAATAACGCAGCGATCAAATACAGCGACACCAGCCCATCGAAGGGCAAAAACATAAATAGCGCAATGCACTGCAGGGCCGAACCTAACAACAGCGTCCGTATGCCTCCGATGCGGTCACAAATCACTCCTGAAATTAAACGACTAATAATGCCGCAACCTAGCATCAACGCCAGCATTTCAGCGCCGCGGGCAGGGCCATAGCCCAAGTCGGCGCAATACGCCACGATATGCACCTGCGGCATCGACATCGCGACGCAGCAAGCCAAGCCGGCTATACACAACAAAAACTGCGCGTGACTGATGTTCAAACCAAACGGGCGCGGCACGCCGACGACCTGATTGCTAGCCAAGACAGTAACCTGTACCAAGGGCGGGCGCTGGCGCATCAGAAAGGCCAATAACGCCATGCTAAGCCCTGAGGCAAGCCCCAGCCAGAGATAAGTTTCGCGCCAACCAATAGTCGAGATTCCCCACTGCGTGACGGGCGGCCAAATCGCACCGGCCAGATAGTTACCACTGGCACAAACGGCGACCGCAATGCCGCGGCGCCTATTCCACCAAAGCGAAGTGTCGGCCACCAAAGGTGCGAAGGTTGCAGAGGCACCAAAAAAACCCAGAAACACGCCGTGCACCAGAGCAAAGACAAGGATACTTGTGGTGTGCGCAGCCCAAATGAAACCAGTCACTAAGCCGGCAGCGCCAATCAGCAGGCATACCCACACCCCCCAGCGGTCTGACACGCGCCCCATGAATAAGCCGCCGGCCCCAAAGCCAATCCATAAAAGGGTTGAGGGCAGCGAAGCTTCGGACCGAGACACGCCGAACTCTGCTTGCACCTCGGGTAACACCACTGAAACAACGAACATACAACTGCTACCCATCACCATGATCAAGAGCGCTGTCAGCAGACGCCGTAACGCATAACGAGAATCAATCAGGTGCTCAGGGGCTGGCTGCGTCAACATGGTGCAAAGCTTTTTAAATTGAAAAGTCTAAAAATGTATCGGAAGCGTACCACGGGGAGCTCAGCAAGCCTTGCCCACCGCTTTGCGTCGGCTTGACCCACGGCGGCCTGAGCGAGACAGGCGAGGCTCAAAGCTAAAATATTCGATACCTCGGTGCAGCCAAGGAGCAGAAAATATGCAAAGGTAGCCCTTACCCGCTAAACTACGCCTCGCATTCGGCAATTGCCAAAAGGCTTTGTCAGTTTGACTCAAGAATAGCGTTCTAAAAACCTGTGGGCTAACTAGCGGAGACTTACCCTTATGAGCGTAATCACCAACATCGAAGACTTGCGCGTTTTAGCCAAAAAACGCGTACCGCGTATGTTTTACGATTATGCCGACTCGGGCTCCTGGACCGAAAGCACCTACCGCGCAAACGAAAGCGATTTTCAAAAAATCAAATTGCGTCAACGCATTTTGATCAACATGGAGAACCGCTCGACCGCGAGTCATATGATCGGCCAAAAGGTTGCCATGCCTGTGGCAATCGCACCAACAGGCTTAACCGGCATGCAGCATGCCGATGGCGAAATTCTGGCGGCAAAAGTGGCAAAAGAATTTGGTATCCCGTTTACCTTATCGACCATGAGCATCTGCTCGATTGAAGCGGTAGCCGAGGGCACCAACCACCACCCCTTTTGGTTTCAACTTTATGTGATGAAAGATCGCGACTTTATCGAGCGCCTGGTTGAACGTGCCAAGCGGGCCAACTGTTCGGCTTTGGTTTTAACGCTTGATTTACAAATTTTGGGGCAGCGCCACAAAGACTTAAAAAACGGCTTAAGCGCACCACCCAAAATGACCTTGGCCAATATACTTGATATTGCCACCAAGCCGCGCTGGGCGCTAGGCATGCTTGGTACCAAAAATCGTCAGTTTGGCAACATCGTGGGCCATGTGCAGGGCGTCAGCGACATGAGCAAACTGAGCGAATGGACCGCCTCTCAATTTGACCCGCGTCTGAATTGGGATGACGTGGCTTGGATCAAAAAACTTTGGGGTGGCAAGCTGATCTTAAAAGGGATTCAAGACGTCGACGATGCGCGTATGGCGCTTAACAGCGGTGCCGATGCCTTGATCGTCAGCAACCACGGCGGTCGTCAGCTCGATGGCGCCGCCTCAAGCATCGAATCTTTACCAGCCATCGTCGAGGCCGTTGGCAAAAAAATCGAAATCCATATGGATGGCGGCGTGCGCAGCGGTCAAGATATTTTGAAAGCCCGTGCGCTCGGCGCCCAGGGTTGTTACATTGGGCGCGCCTTTTTGTATGGCTTAGGTGCCATGGGCGAGATCGGGGTCAAAAAAGTACTTGAAATTTTGCACAATGAGCTTGACTTGACGATGGCCTTTTGTGGTCGCACTGACATTGAGACAGTCGACAAAAGTATTTTGCTACCCGGTACGTATCCAATTTAAACAAAGCGCTAGCCTTCAAACAACAGCCTTCACAAGTCACAACAAAGACATGAATACAAACAACACGCCTTTAAAAATCCTACCACGCTGGATCTTTATGAGCCGGTGGTTACAGGCCCCTCTTTATCTCGGCCTGATCGTTGCGCAAGGCATTTATGTCTGGCAATTCTGGCGAGAGCTCGTACACCTGATGTCGATGATGACTCTCGAAAAACCAGTCACCGAGACCGAATTGATGTTGATCGTCTTGGGCTTAATCGACGTTGTCATGATTTCAAACTTGTTAGTGATGGTGATCGTGGGGGGCTGGGAGACCTTTGTTTCGCGCATGGGGCTCAAAAATCACCCGGATCAACCAGAATGGTTATCGCACGTAAACGCGGGTGTGCTGAAGGTCAAGCTGGCAACAGCGATTATCGGAATCTCGTCGATACATCTGCTCAAGACCTTTATCAACGCCCCCGACACCTCAGAGTCCACACTGATGTGGCAAACCTTAATTCATATGGCTTTTGTCCTCTCTGCCATGGCAATCGCCTTTACCGAAAAACTTCTGAGCCAAGCTCACCAACCCGCGCCGCACTAAGGAGCCCACCATGTCAGGACACGGACACGTTGATCCCTCAAATAAAAAAGTCGCAATGATTATCGCGGTATTGGCACTATTTTTAGCCATCAGTGAGACGCTAGGTAAAGCCTATCAAACCGAGGTGATCACCAAGCAAGTTGAAGCCTCTAACTTATGGGCGTTTTTTCAGGCAAAATCCATTCGAAAAACAAGTACTGAACTGGCTTTACAGGCGGCTCAACTCAGCCCACAGGCCGAAGATCCAAAAACGGTTGAACAGATAAAAAAATGGGCTGGCGCCGTCAAGCGTTACGACACCGAGCCAGAAACCGGTGAAGGCCGTAAAGAACTTGCCGAGCGTGCAAAAAAAGCACAAGCGCTGGGCTCGCTTGCCAACCACAAATATCACAACCTAGAGATTTCTTCGGGCGTCTTGCAAGTGGCAATTGTCCTGGCCTCGTCTGCGATTATTACCAGCGTGATGATGCTGGCCTGGCTGGCAGCCGGCTTAGGAATTGTGGCCGTTGGCTTCGGGATTTTTGCCATGTATGGGGCAGCTTCGCTGTTTTAAGCACACAAGTCATGCATCGTCGCTCGATTCTTCGTTTTGCTGGCGCCTCAGCGGCTCTTCTTGGTCTGCCCGAACTTGGCTGGTGTCGCCAAGCTTGGTCCTTAGACCCCTTTAGCTTAGGGGTTGCGAGCGGGTCGCCCACTAGCGACTCGATTGTGCTCTGGACACGCCTTGGAACGCCAGCGCTTGAGGCCGCTGGGCTGACTGCAAAGCCGGTGGCCGTGACCTGGCAGCTTGCGCATGACGCCCAGTTCAGTCGCCTGGTTGCCTCAGGTGAGGTACAGGCCACTGCAGGACTCGGTCACTCCGTGCACGCTGAGGTCTCGGGGCTTGAGCCGGCGCGGGCGTACTTCTATCGGTTTATGACTGGCACTACGGTCAGCGCAACGGGCCGCACGCGCACTCTTGCGGCGCCGGGCGCTGACGTCAAGCGCTTGCGACTGGCTTATGCTTCTTGCCAGCAGTGGGGGGCCGGCTTCTACAGTGCCTATCGACATATGCTGGCCGAGAATCTGGATTTTGTGCTGTTTTTAGGCGATTACATTTACGAGTATCCCGCCTCGCGCCCCCCTGAGGTGCGCCCAACGACAGGCGGGTGGATTACAACACTTGAGGGCTATCGCAGCCGCTATGCTCTTCACAAGTCTGATCCAGACTTACAAGCGATTCACGCCGCTTGCCCCTGGATAGTTACCTGGGATGACCACGAGGTACAAAACGATTACGCGGCTACTAACGAGGGCTTGTCGGGTACCCCTGTCGAAGATTTTATGGCGCGGCGTCGTGCAGCCTACCAATCCTTTTATGAAAACATGCCTGTCACGCGCGCCGGCTTTGACAGATTACTTTCGGGGCAGGCAGACCAAGTCCGCGTGTACGGCAGCGTGGCCTTTGGGCGTCTTGCAACGCTCTATACGCTTGATAATCGCCAGCATCGCGACTTACAGGCCTGCTCTCCTAACCAACGACCAGGCTCGGCACGCGTTGACCCAACCAAATGCGAAAGCTTTAACCAACCCCACCGCACCTTACTGGGCAACGCCCAAGAACGCTGGCTTGAGCAACAATTTGCGTCGGCCCGTGGCCAATGGAATTTGCTTGGACAACAAACTCTGTTTGGACGACGCAACTTCAGCACGACCGGCGCACAATTGCTGCGCAACGATGGCTGGGATGGCTATCCGGCGGCCCGCAGACGACTCACCGATTCGATGCAACAGACTCGGCTCAAAAACCCAGTGATTTTAGGAGGTGATATTCACGAGAACTGGGTCGGTCATGTGTTGTCTGACTATCACAACCCTGACTGCGAGGCGCTTGGAGTTGAGTTCTGCGGCACAAGTATTACTTCGCTTTCAAGCTCAACGTCCGCTCAGCTCACCAAGCAGCTTGAAGTGAACCCGCACTTTATCTTTGCCGATGCCGCTTCGCGGGGTTACGGGGTGGTTGAGCTGACCCCAACGCAGTTGACGACTACGCTTAGAGCCGTCAAGGACGCTAAAGACCCAAAATCTGACGTTTTTACTCTGGCAAAGTTTGCCGTTGAACCCGGACGCGCTGCCGTCGAGCCAGCTTGAGGCGTTAAAGGCAAATCAAACAAGCGAATTGCCGACGAACACAGGTCTGTCGCTAGCCGTCTGACAGCGAACTGCGCTCGGTCTGGGCGGCCTTGACATCAAGCACCCATTCGCGCCACAACGCAACCATCAACGCCATCAACACAGGGCCAATAAAAAGCCCAACGATTCCCATGGTTTTAACGCCACCGACCATACCGATGAAAGCACCCCCGCGACCCAAAAAGCAACGCCCAAAACGACAGCCTCACCGATCGCGATCAAACCCATACCCGTCACCGTTGCGCTGATGGTTGCCGGGATCACGCAAGAGAAACGCTGCCACCTGAGGGGCAAGACACGCTCGCCCAGCACATCAAGCTGGCCGACCATGCGATGCCCATCTTTGTAAATGAACAAGAGCGTGATCAGCATAAACAACAGCGTCAACATGATATGAAATACGTTACCCGTCGTAGACAAAAATACGCGATAAATATTGCTAATGTGCTGTTCACTAATCAGCTCGACCAGACCACCGAGCGCATGCGGTTGCGCTAAAAATTCAGCCCAATAACTGCCCAACCGTTCGCCCACATAAGGTAAGGCGACAATCTAGGCGGGTGCCTGAACGCCCGCCCGATTCGCCGTTAAGAGCCAGGCCAAAAGATGACTCGCCTCTTGAACCGAGTATGACAAAGCGATCGATAAAGGCGCCACCAACACCAGCATAATAACGAGCAGCGCCACGCTGGCCGGCAGGGTGGTTCGCCCCCCCGCACACCTATACCCATCTTGAATAAAGCGGCTAACTGGCAAATCCAATGATCAGCGCTGCCAGCACCGGCACCACAAAGCCACTAAAAAAAATACACCGCGGCCGCCAGCAATAAAATCAGCAGCAGTCGTACGACCACGTGCGCTGGCAAAACTGGCTGCATTAGTTCAGCACTCGAATTGGGCTGCCAGCAGCCCAAGCACGAATATCTGCCACGACATTGGTGTAGAACACCGCAAAGTTTTCTGGCGTGACATAACCCAAATGCGGCGTGAGCAAAGTGCGTGGCGTTTTGCGCCAAACATCGTTTGCAGCCAAAGGCTCGGCATCATAAACATCAAGCCCCGCACCTGCAATTTTGCCCTCGGTCAACAACTTTTGCAGTGCGGGCTGATCGATCAAGCCGGCGCGCGACGTGTTGATTAAATAGGCTGTCGATTTCATCTCTTGCAGACTTGCTGCATCGACAATACCGCGCGAACGATCGCTTAACACCATGTGAACACTGATCGCATCTGACGTCGCAAAGAGCTCTTGTTTAGACACAAGTTTGACGCCAGCCTTCGCCGCACGTTCTTCGGTGAGGTTTGGGCTCCAGGCGACGACTTCCATCCCAAAGGCCAAACCGACCCGCCCGACGCACTGCCCCAAATGCCCCGCACCCACCAAGCCTAAGCGCTTGGCCTCGAGCGTGGGGGGCATGGTGGTTTGCCACAAACCCTGCTGCATATTGGCCGCTTCTTTGGGGATTTGCTTAAAGAGCGCGAGCAACAGTGACCAGGTCAGTTCGGCGGTTGCGCCCGTGCTTTTAGGGTCGCCAGGTGCGCCACACACATCGACACCCTGTTCGCGGCACGCAACCATATCGACTGAACTATTGCGCATACCCGTTGTGACCAGCAAACGCAGCTTAGGCAAGGCTTTGATTAACGCCGCCGGAAAAGCCGAACGCTCGCGCATCGCGACGATGACATCGAACGATTCAAGCGCCGTGGCCATTACCCCCGGAGATATATATTCAGAAAAAAAACTCACCTCGGCGTTCAGGGTGTCCCACTTGGCCATGGCGGGGGCCACCTTCAAATAATCGTCCAGTACGGCAATACGCATCAAATGCTCCTAATTATTGTCTGAGTTGAATCTGTTATTCGCTTGTTCATCGCAGGCGTTTTTCGATATCTTCTTTAGGGATCGCGCCGTCCACTCGGGAGCCATCGGCAAAAAATAAAGCCGGGGTGCCTCGCACCATCAGTTTTTGTCCAAGCGCGACCATTTTATCGATCGGCACTTCACAATCTCGCGTGGCCGGGACTTTGTTTTGCAGCATCCAGGCGTCCCAGACAGCGGCGGGGTCAGAGGCGCACCACATGTTACGAACTTTTTGTGTTGAATCGGGCGACAGGATGGGGTACGGAAAGGTGTGAATTGTTACATTAGTGATCCCTTCAATTGACTTGCGCAACTGCTTGCAATAGCCGCAGTTGGGATCTTCAAAGATGGCAACTTTGCGGGAGCCGTCGCCGCGCACTTGTTTGAAAGACAGCTCAAAAGGYAATTGGTCAAAAGGCATTTGCGCTAACGAGTCTTGCCGTTCGCGCGTGATGTCACGTCGAGTCTTGGCATCAATCAAGGTGCCGTCCAGCACAAAGTTCACTTTTTCGTCGGTGTAGACCAAATCCATACCCAGTTGCACCTCGTATAGCCCGTAAGGCGTCAAACGTACGTTGCTGATAGGCGGGTTACCAAAACGTTCGGCAAATAGCTTTTGCACCGCTTGGGTTTTAGCGTCAAGATTCGGCTCAGCCGCAGGCGCTTTTTGCGCAAAGGTGACCGACAGGCTGCCTGCGAGTAATRCCCCCGCGAGCCAGGTGAAGATGAATAATTTTTTCAAGCTGACTGCTCCGCAAAAAGGAATGTGACTGTAATCGTAATTTGTAAAACGCAAGCCAATCTCACCCCAATGGTGGGGGTACCCACAAAAAAGGTCTAGCGAGACGCACCAGAAATTAAGTAACGCTTCAGCAACGGCAATTTTTCAACCGCGGTCATGCCAAGATTACGTAACCAAGCCACGGGCGCGTTTTGTACCTCAAACAGACGATGCAATCCATCGGTGACGACACACATCGCCATCACCGCTTCGGCGCGTGCACGTCGATAACGCCTAAGCACCAAAGCATCGCCCGCGCTACGAAAATCTTCACGCTGCGCGAGCACGCCGACTAGCGCCTGAACATCGCCTAGCCCTAAGTTTAATCCTTGCCCGGCCAACGGATGCACCCGATGCGCCGCATCGCCAACCAAGGCGAGCCGCTCGCCAATCATGGGCGACTGATTTAAAGATAACGCAAAAGAGTTGAGCGAGCCGCGCAGCGTCAGTTCACCCAACCGGTTCGCGGTGAGCGCAGCCAAGCGCGTGTGCAAAGCATCGGCCTGCTCTTCGGGTGGCAAAGCCAGTAGCTCTTGCGCTAGCGA
This sequence comes from Alcaligenaceae bacterium, assembly GCA_002737415.1. Classification (GTDB taxonomy): domain Bacteria; phylum Pseudomonadota; class Gammaproteobacteria; order Burkholderiales; family Burkholderiaceae_B; genus Zwartia. Next base: position 51,635 of record NSIQ01000037.1, read on the forward strand.
CTCTTTAAGCGACCACACGAGCGACACTTGTGCGCCCGCCTGCGTGGCCGGCATTGGCAAGAGAGCCAATACGCCTTGATCGTTAAACCATTGAAACGCGGTACCTTGATGCGGTCGCGCGCAGTTCAGGTGCGCCACGAGCGCTGTGGCCCCGTAAGGTTTGCTATCAAGCGGCAAACCTGCCGCGGCGCGCAAGGGCGATTGTGCGCCATCCGCCGCGATAAACAGCTCTGCTTGCAAGACCGTCCCTTGCTCGGTCGTGAGGCAGGGCAAACTTTGAGGCACGCTTTGGCCATCGACTGCCGGGCTATATGTACGAAAGCGCTCAGCGAGCCAAGTCAGACCAAAGATCTGTACCGCTTGCGTCAGCACCCGTTCGATTTCGCCTGACTCGACAATCCAGGCCAACTCAGGCAGCGCCGCCTGCCATGCGTTTAAATTGACTAGCCCCGCGCCATCGCCGTGGATTTCCATCGCTTGCACCGCCGTTAAGCGCTGCGCGTCAAGCATATCCCAGACYCCGAGCGAGGCCAAGAACCGTTGGCTAGCCGGCGAAATCGCATACACACGCGGGTGAAAAACCTCGGGGTTTGCGGACAAAAAGGTTTGCCGCGGCCCCACTAAAGTGACTGACTGGCCGCTTCGTGCCAAGCCAAGCGCCGTGGCCAAGCCCACGATACCCGTGCCGCAAACAACGATAGGAGAGGTCATAAAGGATTCATCGCGCACTGGGTGTGCCGGCCTGTTTAGGCCAGAGCACCCACATTTGTCCTGCTTGTTTCATACGACCTGCCTGAGCGCCCGCAGCTTCGCCGAACCCCCAATAAAAGTCGGCGCGCGCAGCCCCTTTGATCGCCGTGCCAGTGTCTTGCGCGAACACCAGCCGGTTCAGCGTTTGCGTTGAAGCGGGCTGAGTCGTCGCCAAAAATACTGGCGTGCCAAGCGGGACATAGTTTGTATCGACTGCAATGGAACGCTGCGCTATCAGCGGCACACCATAGGCGCCTTTGGGACCGATCTCTGGATCGGTGATGAGCTCTTCTTTAAAAAATACCAACGCAGGATTTGCGTTGAGCATTTCGGGCACGCGCTTAGGATTATTTTTAGCCCAGGCGCGAATGCTCTGCATCGACGTTTGTGATAACTGCATTTCGCCTTTATCGGCCAGCCACTTGCCAATCGACACATAGGGGTGACCGTTATGGTCGGCATAAGCCACGCGAATCGTTTGCCCTGCGCCCGGGCCCTCGTTTAGCTGCACACGGCCCGAGCCCTGAACCTGCAAAAAGAAATTGTCGACCGGATCATTGACCCACACCACGACGGGGGGTTTGCGACCCGAAGCTTCGAGGCTGGCGCGACTGTCGTAGGGCACCACACGATTGCCATCGAGTTTGCCGCGCACCCGCTTACCTGCAAGCTCTGGATACACCCTCCCCAGATCGATCGTGAGCAAATCAGCGGGCACAGTGTAGAGCGGCCACTGATAGACACCCCCTTGTTTGCGCGAGCCAAAGACTAGGGGCTCGTAATACCCTGTGACGATATTACTCGCGGGTTTGCCGTCTGCACCCTCAAGGCGCCAAGGGGTGAGCCAAGTTTGCAAAAATTTTCGTACCGACTCAGGGTTGTTAGCAACTGGCGCACGCGCTGAATCCGTTGCTGCTATACAGACCTCCTGCCAGGCTCGCGGTGTCGCGCGCGTTGGACCCGCCAAATTTAGCGCAGTCGGGCGCATTAAGCCCGCACAGTTACGCAAAAATGTCACCCACACGCCACGCAAGTCGTCGTTTGCCCAACCAGGCATATCGCCCCACCCTGTACTGACAAACTTTGCGCTGAGGGTGCGTGCGGCGCTGTCTGCAACCGTTGCACCCGCCGCGGCAGCCGGCGCCTCAACGCTTGGGGCCATGCTCACCTCAGTCAACGGCGGTGCGCTCGAGCAAGCGGCCAACAAAGCCACAATGCTGATAAGCGCCGCGCGCAAACAGCCCTGTTGCGTCGTCAACCAAGCCCGCCCCAAGCCAAGCGGCGCTTTTTTTTGCAGCGCCGCTGAAACTTGCCGCCTGCTAAAAAAGACCTTTTGCATCGCTAGCCACCTTGTATTTAGCGTGTTCAGACGTTGGACGGGTAACCCGAACCAGAGTTCAATGAAGCGTGCGCGGCATGGCCAGCACAAACTCAGGGATTTCGACCTCGAAAGGCACACCGTTTTCGCCCACACAGTGATAACTGCCCCGCATCGTGCCAACCGGCGTTTTAAGAGGGCAGCCACTGGTGTATTCAAAGGTTTCGCCAGGCCCTAACAAGGGTTGCTGACCCACCACACCTAAGCCCCTGACTTCTTGAGCAACCTGCTCACTATCGCTGATGATCCAGTGCCGGCTGATGACCTGAGCAGGCCTTTCGCCAGTGTTGGTGATGCGCACCGTATACGAAAAAACGAACTGCTGTTTAGCTGGATCCGACTGATCCGGTACAAAGCGCGGCTCAACCGCCACGGTTAGCTCAAAAGGTTTCACGATGACATCCGAAGAAAACTGCAATAATGGGGTTACCCTGTTTTTGTGTCCGCACATGATGCCAGAAATGACGACTCTTCCAACCGCACGCCTTGCACCCAGTATTTTATCCGCTGACTTCGCCAGATTGGGCGAAGAGGTTAAAAATGTTGTCGCCGCTGGGGCTGACTGGATCCACTTTGACGTCATGGATAATCATTACGTCCCCAATTTGACCATTGGTCCCATGGTGTGCGAGGCCATCCGCCCCCACGTCAATGTACCAATTGATGTGCACTTGATGGTTGAGCCGGTTGACAGCCTGATTCCCTCCTTTGCCAAGGCCGGTGCGAACATCATCACGTTTCACCCCGAAGCCTCACGCCATGTCGATCGCAGTCTTGCGCTGATCCGCGATCAAGGCTGTCAGGCTGGCTTAGTGTTTAACCCCGCCACGCCGCTTGACTGGTTGACTCATGTCATGGACAAAGTCGACATTATTTTATTGATGTCGGTGAACCCAGGGTATGGCGGACAAAGCTTTATCCCAGCCACGTTAAACAAGCTGCGCCAGGTACGTATTTTGATCGACCGGCATCTGGCGGCTGGAGGCCAACCGATCGCCCTTGAAGTCGATGGTGGCGTCAAAGTCGACAATATCGGTGCCATCCGCGCCGCCGGAGCCGACACCTTCGTTGCGGGCTCGGCGATTTTTGGCGAACCAGATTACGCTGCAGTCATTCAAAATATGCGCGAACAACTCAAACTGGCTGAAACGCGCTCGATCTAAGCGTTTAAACCGTCACCTTAATCTGTACTCTTGGATCGGCGTCATGTCTTCACCTCCTAGCCCTACCCACACGCCTTTGGCCTTCGATGCTGTGTTGATTGACCTGGATGGGACCTTAATGGACACCATCCCCGATCTGGCAAACGCGGCCAATACCATGCGTCGAGAGCTTGGGCTTTCTAGCCTGCCGCAGGCCCAGATTGCAACGTTTATTGGCAAAGGGGCCAAAAATCTGGTCATGCGTATGCTGACTGTTGATGCCGACCCTGCTTCAATCTCGCCCGAGCTCTTTGAGCGTGCGCGCGAGTCGTACTTTCGCAATTTGCACCGGGTTAATGGCGACCAGTCGGTGATGTTTGACGGGGTGATACCTGGGCTTGAGTTAATGAAAAGCATGGGCTTGCGTCTGGCTGTTGTGACCAATAAGGCAACTGAATTTACTTTGCCCCTGCTCGAACGTACCGGCCTGGCGCCCTATTTTCAGGCTGTGGTGTGCGGCGACACTCTGGCACACGCCAAACCCCATCCGGCCCCCATGCTGCATGCCTGCAGTTTGTTAAAAAGCGCCGCGACGCGCAGCGTTGCCATTGGCGATTCGATTAACGACGCCCAATCGGCGCGCGCCGCCGGCTGTAGCGTTTTAGCCGTACCCTATGGCTATAACGAGGGCCAAAGCGTGCAAACGCTTGATGTCGATGCTATAGTGGATTCAATAGAAGCGGCAGCCCATTGGGTAGCAGCAAGATAAACAGCACTGAAAACCAAAATTTCAAGATGAAATCATTGAACCTGAATCAACTCGTAACTGGCGCCTCGTGGCGCTGGTGGCGTTTTTGTCTTGGGTAAGGTTTTGTCGGCAGTCAGTCTAAAGGCTTAGGCCGCCAGACTAAACATACAAACCAAGCCCGTCCACACATGGTCGGGCTTTTTTATTGAATTGTCTAAAAATGACTGAAATCGAATTTAAAGCCCTCGCAGCGCAAGGCTATAACCGCATCTCGCTGGTTGCTGAAACCTATGCCGATCTTGATACCCCCTTGGCGATTTATTTAAAACTCGCGCATACCGGCCCTCAGAGTGGCAAAAACTCGTGCCTGCTAGAGTCAGTGGTCGGCGGCGAACGCTTTGGACGCTATTCATTCATTGGCCTGCCCGCACGCAACGTCATCTGCGCGCGCGGTACGACTACTGAAGTGCTGCGCGATGRCAAGATCATTGAGACCAATCAGGGTGATCCGCTCGCCTTTATTTCGCAGTATCAAGCGCGTTTCAAAGTGGCCCTGCGCCCCGGCATGCCGCGTTTTGTGGGTGGTTTGGCAGGGTATTTCGGCTACGACACGGTTCGACACATCGAACCCAAACTCGGCCCCGCCACCAAGCCCTATCCGGCCGGAATGGGCGCGGGCCCACCCGATATCTTGTTGTTGCAAGTCGATGAGCTGGTGATCGTTGACAACTTAGCAGGGCGCATTTATTTGATGGTGTACGCCGATCCGGCTGAGCCCGAGGCCTTTAATCGCGCCCAGCAACGCCTCAAAGATTTACGAATTCGACTACGCAAGCCAATTGAAATCCCCTATAGCCATTCAAGTGTCGTCACCGCCGAACAACGGCATTTTGCCAAAGCCGACTACCTGGCTGCCGTATTACGTGCCAAAGAGTACATCGCAGCGGGCGACCTCATGCAGGTACAAGTTGGGCAAGTGATTACCAAACCGTTTAGCGACTCACCGCTTTCGCTTTATCGCGCCTTGCGCAGCCTAAACCCCTCGCCCTATATGTATTACTGGAACTTTGGCGACTTTCAGGTGGTGGGCGCTTCGCCAGAAATTCTGGTGCGCCAAGAGGCTTTGCCGCTTGTCGAGGGGGCACCCGCTGGCTCGGCGCCCGAAACCACCATTACGATTCGCCCTTTAGCCGGTACGCGCAAACGTGGCGCAACGCCCGAACTCGATGCCGCACTCGCTGCAGAATTACTGGCTGACCCCAAAGAGCGTGCCGAGCATGTCATGCTGATTGACCTCGCGCGTAACGACGTGGGTCGGGTCGCAAAAATTGGTACCGTCAAGGTGACCGACACGATGGTGATCGAGCGCTATTCGCATGTCATGCATCTGGTCTCAAATGTTGCCGGCACACTTGAGGCCGGCATGAGCAACATGAATGTCTTGCGCGCCTCGTTTCCGGCAGGTACCTTGACCGGCGCACCCAAAGTGCGTGCGATGCAAATGATCGATGAACTTGAGCCTGTGCGCCGGGGTATCTATGGCGGCGCGGCGGGCTACTTGAGTTACGGCGGCGAGATGGATGTCGCGATCGCCATTCGCACCGGCATCATCAAAGACGGCATGCTGTATGTGCAGGCGGCAGCCGGCATCGTGGCTGACTCAGACCCTGAACTTGAATGGCAAGAAACCGAGGCAAAAGCCCGCGCGGTATTACGCGCGGCCGAACAAGTGCAAACCGGGCTTGATGACCCGTTTTAAGCCCGACACCTTGATACGACCTGGATTCAAACCATGCTACTGATGATCGATAACTACGACTCGTTTACCTACAACCTGGTGCAATACTTTGGCGAACTGGGCCAAGATGTACGCGTGTACCGCAACGACCAAATCACGCTTAAAGAGATTGATGCCCTTGCGCCTGATCACATCTGCGTGTCGCCCGGGCCGTGCTCGCCCGCCGAGGCTGGTATCTCGATTGAGGTCATCAAACACTATGCCGGTAAAAAACCAATTCTAGGCGTGTGTCTTGGGCATCAAGCGATCGGCGCAGCCTTTGGTGGCAAGATTATTCGYGCCCAGAAAATCATGCACGGCAAAACTTCAGACATTACGCACACCAACAGCGATATTTTTAAAGGCCTGCCCTCGCCTTACACTGTGATTCGCTATCATTCACTGGCAATCGAGCGCGCCTCAATCCCCGAATGTCTGGCGATCACTGCACAAACAGCGGATGGTGAAATCATGGGGRTACGTCACAAAACGCTACCGATTTATGGCGTACAGTTTCATCCAGAATCGATCTTAAGCGAGCATGGCCATGCGCTATTGCGCAATTTTCTTGAGCTCGATGAGCCATCACGGAGCAACTCATGATTACCCCGAACGAAGCACTACATCGCTGTATCGAGCATCGCGAGATTTTTCATGACGAGATGCTGCACTTGATGCGTATGTTGATGCGCGGCGAAATGTCGCCCGCTATTGCAGCTGCGCTCTTGATGGGCCTACGTGTTAAAAAAGAGACCGTTGGCGAAATTACCGCAGCCGCGCAAGTGATGCGTGAGTTTGCCACGCCCGTGCACGTTGCCAACCCCCAAGATATGGTCGATATGTGCGGCACCGGTGGCGATGGCAGTAGCACGTTTAATATTTCAACGACCGCGATGTTTGTTGCGGCAGCGGCCGGCGTACCAATTGCCAAACACGGTGGGCGCAGCGCTTCGTCACCGTCGGGCAGCGCTGACGTGCTTGAAGCTTTAGGTGCCAATTTGGCGCTCACGCCGCCACAAATCGCCGAGTGTATTGAAGAGATCGGGATTGGCTTTATGTTTGCGCAAGCCCATCATGGTGCCATGAAAAATATCGCCCCGATACGCAAAGAGCTTGGTGTGCGCACCATTTTTAATATCCTTGGACCCTTAACCAATCCCGCGGGCGCGGGTAACCAATTGATGGGAGTCTTTCATTCCGACTTGGTCGGCATACAGGTGCGCGTTTTGCAATTGCTTGGCTCTAAACACGTGATGATTGTGCATGGCAAAGATGGTTTGGATGAGGCCTCGCTAGGCGCAGGTACCCTGATCGGCGAACTCAAAGACGGTGTTATCACCGAATACGAAATCCATCCTGAAGATTTTGGTCTCACCATGGTGTCAAACCGCGGCATTCGTGTTTCAAGCAAAGAAGAGTCACGCGATCGTGTGCTTGAAGCCCTCACCAATAAGCCCAGCACGGCRCGTGATATTGTCGCGTTTAATGCGGGCCTAGCGATTTACGTTGGCAACCATGCCACCTCTATTCAACAAGGTATCAAGATAGCGTTCGAGGCGATTGCAAGCGGTGCGGCACGCGCAAAACTCGACGCCTTTTGTGCCAAAACGAAAAAGTTTGCGGCATGAGCGATATCCTAAACAAAATTCTGGCCGTCAAAGCACAAGAGGTCATCGCGGCGCGTGCGCTGCATAGTGAAGCCAGCTTGCTTGTCATGGCTAAAGCACGCAACGACATTCGCGGCTTTGCACAGGCAATTGAAACAAAAATCGAGGGTGGACACGCAGGTGTGATTGCCGAGATCAAAAAAGCTTCGCCCTCAAAAGGTATTTTGCGCGAAAATTTTCAGCCTGCTGAAATCGCAGCATCGTACGCAGCACACGGCGCCGCTTGTTTGTCCGTATTAACTGACGAACAGTTTTTTCAAGGCGCTGACGACTACTTACGCCAAGCCCGTGCCGCCTGCAGCTTGCCGGTGTTGCGCAAAGATTTTATGGTCGACCCTTATCAAATCATCGCTGCGCGCGCCATGGGGGCTGACTGCATTTTGTTGATTGTGTCGGCCTTGACGGCCACGCAGCTCAGCGAATTTGAGGCCTGCGCCTTCGAGCTTGGCATGGATGTGCTGGTTGAGGTCCACGACGCCCAAGAGCTTGAAATCGCGCTTGATTTGAATACCTCGTTACTGGGCATCAACAATCGCAACTTGCGTACGTTTGAAACGTCGTTACAAGCCACGCTTGATTTGTTGCCGCGTATTCCGGCAAGCAAGCGCGTCGTGACCGAAAGTGGGATCTTAAACCCCGCCGATATACAACGCATGCGTGCGCATGATGTTCAAGCCTTTTTGGTTGGTGAGGCGTTTATGCGGGCGCCCGAGCCCGGTGTTGAGTTGGCGAGATTGTTTGCCTGAGCRGGCATCACCCTAGCGGATGATGGCGGTACCCGATTAGCCTACAGACGTCGGCGTATCTTGCAACGGCAAACGCCGCATGAGCAGTGCAATCAGTTATTAAGGTGTCCGCGCTAGTCTTGCACGGCCTGCAGGGCGTGCGTTGAAGCGACTTTCGATTAGAGCTGAGCGCTGCGATCGCCGCGGCTAAAACCGGACAAGGTCTGGTCGAGACCTCGGCTGAGTACCATCACCTTGAAGAGTTCACCCATCTCGGCTTCAGACAGCAGTTTTTGCACTGCTCCGTGGGTTTGTGCAAGCGTTTTAGSGTCAGTTTGATCCAGCTTGTTTAATAAATCCGGCAAACCACTATTTAATAAAAACCGAGCCTGTGAGGTATAGCCCAACACCTCAAGGCCGGCCGCAAACGCCGTTTCAGCAATCGCGGTGAAATCCACGTGCGCGGTGATGTCTTGCAAGCCTGGTGCTAAAAACACATCAYCGTGTGCACGGTGTTGAATATGACACATCAACGTGCCACGCTGGCGTTGAGGATGAAAAAATTCGTGTCGCGGAAAGCCATAATCAATTAATAACGCTGCACCTTTTGTCAGCCAGGTGCCAAGATCGCGCACCCACGCTTCGGCCTGCAGATTGATTTCAGAGCGATAGCCTGGCAGATAGGGCATGCGCGAACGCACCGCCCGCTCAAGTGCTGCGGGGGACGCGCGTTCTTGAAACTGAAAGCTTTGACCCTCAGACACGACGCCGCGCTGCAATACTTGATCGCTATGCTCTGACCAGGCAAAGAGTTCGACCGGCATCGCATCAAGCACTTCATTGGCCAGGATGCAGCCCGTGTACTGTGAAGGGGTGCGCTCTAGCCAGACAACTCTTTTGCCCCAAGGTGCAAGCAATTGCTGCTGCCTGAGTTTCAAGTCGGCAGACACTTCGAGAATGAAATAGTTGGCGGTGAGGCCTTGCGAATCGAGCGCACTTAACACGCTGTGCGCCAAGGCGCCACTGCCGGCACCAAATTCGAGAATGTCAGACGACGCGGCTTGTCGCAATACTTCAAGCACCTGCCGTGCCAACGTGTGGCCAAACAGAGGTGTCAGTTGTGGCGCAGTGACAAAATCGCCGCTGACGGCCGCATGCGCTTCGGCAAGCTTGACGCTGCCCGCTGCATAATAGCCAAGCCCCGGTGCATACAGCACGTGATGCATCCATTGACTGAACGGTATCCAGCCACCCTGCTCTTGGATCTGCGCACGTAAAAAAGCGCTGACACGTTGGCTATGCGCCAGCGCGTCAGCGCTTACCGGGATGGAGGTCTCGGCAGGCACTGCGTGTCTACAACTTAACGGCGACCGCCGTCAAAGGTAAAACCACGACGCGCGCCTGTCGCGGCACGTGGTGCGCCCGGACGCAGAGCACCGGCCCGAGTTGGGCCATCACCACGTGGCGCAAACGTCTTGCCGCTGGGTGCAGCAGCCCGTGGCGCAAAGTCGCGTGCTGGGCGGGCAGGCTTACCTGCGTACGCTGGGCGATCTGAGGCGCCGCGGTCAGTGCGGGGCTCAAACGAACGTGGCTCAGTGCGCGCGTTGGCGTAAGGATTTTCGCTACGCGCGGCATGAGGTTGATCACCGCGTGGGGCGTAGCTACGATCGCCATACGATTTTTCACCGCGTGGTGCGTATGATTTTTCACCGCGCGGGGCAAATGGTTTGTCACCACGAGGCGCAAAGGATTTTTCGCCGCGATCTGCAAACGGCTTATCACCACGCGGAGCAAACGGCTTGTCACCGCGAGGCACGAAGGGCTTGTCGCCACGTGGGGCGAAGCTGCGCTCGCCACGATCGGCAAACGGCTTGTCACCGCGTGGAGCATAGGGCCGTGGCTCACGACCGGCATAACCACCACCGCTCGGGGCCGAGCTGCGGTCGTTGCTAAAACGTCCGCCCTTTTTGCCGCCGGCACCACGGCCAGCGCCTTCGGGGCGCGCGCTTGGTGTGCGTTGTGGCTCGAGGCCTGCAATCACTTCTGAGGGGACTTGATGACCAATAAAGTGCTCGATGCGACGCACTTTATGACGCTCACCATGAACGGCCAAGGTATAAGCCAAACCATCGCGACCCGCACGACCGGTGCGACCGATACGGTGCACGTAATCTTCAGGCTGCATCGGCAGATCGTAATTAATCGCGTGGCTAATCGCTTGCACATCAATGCCGCGCGCGGCGACATCGGTGGCCACCAGCACGCGTACGCGACCGTCTTGGACTTCAGTCAACGTGCGTGAACGCTGGCGTTGATTCATATCACCGTGCAAAGCCATCACTGAAAAGCCCGCGTCAGCCAGGTGCTCGGCGAGGTCATCGGCACCGCGTTTGGTGGCGGTAAAAACAATCGCCTGATGCATCGCAGCATCGCGCAAAATGTGGTCAAGCAAGCGCAGTTTATGGCCGGCATCATCTGCGTACAACAGTGTTTGTGTGATGTTGGCGTGGCGATCTGACTGAGAGGCCAGTTCAATGCGCTGTGGATCGCGCATCATACGCGCCGCTAATTTTGCCACCGTGCCATCAAGCGTAGCCGAGAACAGCAAGGTTTGACGGTCTTGGGGGGTGCGATCAACGATCGTATTGATGTCGTCAATGAAGCCCATATCTAGCATGCGATCGGCTTCGTCAAGTACCAGCGTGTGCACAGTTGACAGGTCAACGCGACGGGCTTGCAAGTGATCAAGCAAACGGCCGGGGGTTGCTACTAAAACGTCAACACGACGTGATAAGGCTTTAAGTTGCGCGCCATAAGGCATGCCGCCCACGACCGTCGCGATGCGTAAGTCGTCTAGCTCGCTGCCATAGGCTGCGGTGGCTTCGCTCACTTGCAAAGCGAGTTCGCGAGTCGGGGTCAATACCAACACCTGTACGCCCCGACCTTTGTTGGCGGGTTTTTGTGCAATACGGTTAAGTGCTGGCAGCATAAACGCTGCGGTTTTGCCGCTACCAGTTTGCGACGAAACCATTAAATCCGAGCCGGCCATTGCAGGCGGAATTGCTGCCATTTGAACGGGGGTAGGCGTTGTAAAACCGGTACGTTGGATAGAAGAGAGTAAAGCGGGCGCGAGCCCTAACGAATCGAAGGACATGACTTTCCTAGAGGCCAGATAGTGGCCATGTGACGCAGCCCGGAGAATTGGTAGACCGGCGGTAGTCGGTTGAATCGAGCATCGTGCCGACCGATTCAACCGAACGTCTGGGCTGGTGATCCCTCTATCTGGATCACACTTGCTGCCCACGAAAGGAAAGGAGGTCAGAAATCGATGATGTGTGTTACCGGGCTGAGCTTTACTCGCCCGCCGCTGCGACATCTTTTTTGCAGTAACTGGATAGTACCTTAGTTTTYAGTCGGGGTAAACCCTTCAGTGTGGATAATTATGCTTTCCAGTCAATTACTTGCAAATTTTGTTGTAATAGCCATGCATTGGCGGTTTTGAAATGACCGCAGCCAATAAAGGGCTGTGCGCCTCGGCGCGCCGACAGAGGTGAGGGGTGGTTGCAGGTCAAAATCAAGTGCTGAGGCTGACTGGCCAACCAGTCTTGCTTGGTTTGCGCACGCGCACCCCACAGCATAAACACTTTAGGATTTGGGTCTTTTGCCACCGTTTGAATTACCGCGTCGGTCACAGTCTCCCACCCTTTTTTGGCATGTGAGGCGGGCTGTCCGTCTTCGACTGTCAGTGCGGTGTTCAACAGCAAGACGCCTTGCCTCACCCAGCGTGATAAATCATTGTTATCGGCATTCGGTTTAAGCACTAATTGCGCGGGGTCGTCAGGATATTCAAGCTCAATCTCCGCGAGGATATTGCGCAAACTCGGCGGGCGCGCCACGCCATCAGGCACAGAAAACGCCAGCCCGTGAGCTTGCCCCGTACCGTGATAGGGATCCTGGCCTAAGATCACCACGCGAACAGCGTCAGGCGTTAAAGACTCAAGCGCCCGAAAAGGTTGCGCAGGATAAATGACGGCTTCGCTTCGCAGCCGTTGCGCGAGCATTGTAGACAAGCCGTCAAGTGCGCCCTTTACCTCGCTTGTGCGCAACACCGCCTGCCAGGCTGGCGCCAGCAGGCTGAGCTGCGTGGATAAGTCCGCTTGCGTCAAACGATTGGAGCGCAAATGTGTCTGAGAAGTCAACGGCACTTAACTCGGCAACCAAGGTGAATCAAGCCGCAGCACCAAAGCTTGATGATAGGCACTTACGTGCTGTTGCACCCGCACGCGGCGTACCTCTTGCGCAGCCTGCGCGTGAGCATCGGCTTGTGGCAAAGCGGCCCAGACTGCTTGCGGAAAATGCGGGTCATCTTGCCAGCGCGGAATCACGTGCCAATGTAAATGGGGCACTACGTTGCCGAACGCTGCCAGATTGACTTTAGCGGGCTTGAGCTCAGTACGCTGTACCTGTTCAACAAGCAGTACAACCCTCAGCAACTCGGTTTGCTCGGCTGCGGTCAGGTCGGTCATCTCAACGACGTGCGCAGTCCAAATCACACGCGTAAATCCCGGATAAAGCGCATCACACACGTCAATGACGCGCAAGTGCTCGTTTTGCCACAAGACCGTGCCACCGGGTGTCTGGCAGAGCAGACAGTTATCGCTATACATCTTCAAGTCCCTTCACTCTTGCTTTTAAAGTTTCGAACTACCCAAGCGCGTTCGATTAAGATGCTTTTTGCAACGCTGCTAAGCGCGCAGCTCGCACGCTTTGTTTAATCTGATCGGGCGCACTCGCCGCGCGCGCGGCGGCACCGGCGTCGACCGCCAGTACGACTTGCAACCAAGATTGCCAGGCCTCGCGCAGCGCGGGTAGCACCTCATCCACATAGCAGGCCGTTTGTAGCAACGCTTCAAAACGCTCGGGCTTTCGTATGGCGTCACACGTTTCAAACAGTGATAACACTGTTTCTGCGTGCTCTGCATCCTTGAACGCGTGGCGCACTTCGCTCAAGGATGTCAGGCCATCGTCGACGCCATTAGACGCATCGCGCAGGTGGGTTGTCGTCGTCGCAGCATCGTTTGCGCCAAACTTGCCCATTGCAAGCCTTTCGTTCAGTTGCAACAGCGCGGCCAACACAAGTGGCAACAAGCGCGCCATGTCGACGCACTCTGACGGAACACGCAGCCGTGTCGCAAACGCCTTGAGCTCACTGGTTTCGAGACACAACACCGCAAAGCGTGACGCTAATGGCAAGCCTTGTTGCGCAACCCGATTCGCTAAATCCTGTACGCGCGAGCTAAGCACAAGCTCTGGCATGATTCGCTGCGCTGCGCTAACTTCAGCCAACAGCCCCAGCATTCGCGAGGGCTGCTCAGACATTAAGCCTCGCGACAACTCTTGCCAGACACGTTCTGACACCAATGCATCGACCTCACCTGAGGYCGCCATTTTGCGGCAAAGCGCAAGGGTCTCTGGCGCCACGGTAAACTCAGTGAAGCGCGCCACAAACCGGGCAAGCCGTAAAATCCGCACGGGGTCTTCTTCAAACGCAGGCCCGACGTGTCGCAAGATTTTGGCGCGTAAGTCTTGCACACCATACAACGGATCCACCAACTCGCCAGCCATCGATTGCGCGATCGCGTTAACGGTTAAGTCACGACGCTTAAGATCCTCTTCTAACGTGACCTCAGCACCCGTGTAAAACGTAAAGCCTTTATAGCCTCGGCCCGACTTACGTTCGGTACGAGCCAGTGCGTATTCTTCTTTGGTGGCTGGGTGCAAGAACACCGGAAAATCGCCCCCCACCGGAATAAACCCCCGGGCCACCATGATTTCAGGGGTGGCTCCAACGACCACCCAGTCGCGATCGCCCGAGGGCAGACCAAGCAAAGCATCACGTACCGCGCCACCGACGATATAAATTTTTAAACCTTCGGTCGCGCGATCAGCACTCACGGCAGAGGTGTGCGCCCATAAGGCTGTGGCACAATTTCGCCTAGCCGTTTTTTGAGCGACTGCGGTTGACCGCTAAATAAAGCCGCGTAATACACCGCGTTGGACATTACGGCTTTGACATAGTCACGCGTTTCGTTGAACGGGATGGTTTCGGCAAAGATCGCGCCTTCAACCTTACCGTCAAGCTTCGAGCGCCACAACATGGGGCGGCCCGGTCCGGCGTTATAGCCTGCACTCGCCAGCACCTGCGAGCCTCCCAAGTCCGATAACACCATACTCAAGTACGTCGTACCAAGCTTGGTGTTCGTATCAAAATCATTGACTTTCGCAGGGGTGAAATCCGTCATCCCAATTTTGCCCGCCACCCAACGCGCCGTGGCGGGCATCAACTGCATCAAACCCGAAGCGCCTGCTACCGAGCGCGCATCCATGATAAAGCGCGACTCTTGGCGGATCAGTCCGTAGACCCAAGCTGGATCAATATCAATTTGCCGTGCCTGCGCCGAGACACGACCCTCAAACGGTGCGATGTATCGCTGCGAAAAATCAAATTCTTTTTGCGTGCGCTCTGAAGTATTCACCACGCGATCGTAAATGTTTTCATGGCGGGCCACCTCGGCCGCCGCCATCAGTTGACGATCACTCATGCCACGCAGGGTAAAGTTCCACTCGGGTACGGCATCACCACGCCAGCCGCGCTTAAACAAGGTGACCGCACGTTGCAAGCCGGGGTTTGCGCGGGCCTGCGCCACCTCTTCAGCCGTGACGGGTGCAGGCCGATTGGGTACCACAATCTGACGCCCCAACTCTTCGAGGGCCAACTGACCATAAAAATTAAATTGGTCGACGATCGACGCATAGGCCTTTTCAGCCTCTTGTTTTTTACCCGTCGCGATTAAGCCCCGTGCACGCCAATACACCCAAGCGGCGTCAGCCTTTTGTGTCGGCCCCATCGCGTCAATCGCTTGCAGAACCCAGGGCCAGTCAATGCTTACCTGTCGCAAGGAAGCCCTTACACGCCAGGCATTGTTGGTATCAGACAGCCCTAACGCGCCTGTTTCCCGATACCATCCGTACGCACGGCTATCAAGATTAATGATGGCGAGTAAGGCCATCTGCCCGTTCACCCATTGCAAATTCTTTTTGGGTAATTGCTCGGTCCAGATACCACTCACTTTCGTTGCGGTCACACTCAGGTCCGTGCGCGCAGCACGCGCCAGACCCACAGCAACAATATCGTTGCGGGCACTTGAACGCGGCCCGGCTTGAGCACTTAACCACTGCGCGGGCTCACGAAGCATGGCATCGTAAGCTGCCAAATCAGCCGGCTCAAAGACCCAGGCTGCGTAACGCCGCGCCTCGGGTAGCTTATTGTTTTCGATTGCCTCATATAAATACGGCATCAGTTCAGCCGAGCCCAACACGCGGTCGGCCACCAACTGATCAAACAGTTTTAAACAGGTGCCATAGGGCGCAAACACTTTAAGTGCTTCGGCGGCGGTGGCGCGCTGACCCCCCGTGTGGCGCGCTTCAAGTTGTGCACATTGGATTTGTGGGTTTGGATTCAGTACGTCACCCAACTCGCGCACCGCGACAAAATCTCCAGCGCGCGCTGCAGCCAGTATCCATTCGCCCTTCAGTCGATCACCGAGGTAGGCAGTTTTATTTTTAGTGATGAACTCCGTCAAGGTTTGTTGAACCCCAGGCATATGTGCTGAACCCAGTTGCGTGCGCAACGACCAGTATTCTGGATAGATACCAAGCACATCGCCGCGCGCCTGGGGCACAAAGCTTGCCAGYTGCGCCCATTGCTTAGCGTTCATCGCGTTCCGTGCGGCAGCCACCGCGCGCGCGGCAGGTGTTGCGTCTGAGTCAGCAATCGACGGCCCCGCCTGCACCGTTGTGTTCGGGGCCGTTGAAGGTGCGTTGGCGGCACGCGCCGGCGCAGGCGCCACGGGTGTCGCCGCTGCAGTGCCGGCCACCGGCACTAAGGTGCCATCGGCCTGCAAAACAAATCTGGCGGGGCCCGTGGCCTCAGTGGACGATGAAGGCGCAGAGGCGGCTGACTGGGCCCAGCACGGCGTCTGAAGCAAAACAAAGAGCGTACAGACACCGGCTAGCCAAGCGCCCAACCCACAATTCTGATACTTTGTTTGTACGTGCATAAACCGCCTCACCAACGCTTATTTGTCAGCACCGTTGCGACATATGTCAAAGAATAACGCAGACCAGCTGCGCGCGCGCCTGCGCAACCTTCGCCAGACGATGTCTGTGGCTGAGCGCCAACAGGACAGCGCAGCCCTTTGCGCCCGACTGCAACACTGGTTCGACCAATACCTTGCCAAGTCTGAGCTTGCGCAGCGCTTAAGGCCTCTTGTCGTGGCGGGCTTTTGGCCGCTTGACTACGAGCCTGACCTGCGTCCACTCTTGCAGCAGCTTGACTTGCATCAAGTCACGATCTGTTTGCCCGTCATCGTTGAACGAAATGCCCCGCTAGAGTTTCATCGGTGGACACCCGCCACCGAACTCACCACCCGGGCGTTTGGCGTGAAAGAGCCCGCTCGTCAACAAGCGCTTGTGCCTGAGATCATGCTGGTACCCACACTCGGGTTCACTGCTCAGGCAGCCCGGCTGGGCTATGGTGGCGGCTATTACGATCGCACCCTGACGGCCTTGCACCATGCCGGCAAAGCACCGCTTATGATTGGTATCGCCTGGCAGCAAGGACTCTTGGCTCAGTCTGACGACGACTCTTGCGAACAAGCCTTCACACCGCAGTTCCATGATGTCAGTCTGGCCGCGATTGCAACACCCCAAGGGTGGTTTCCTCAGCCGCCGCCTGCTGTTGCCCCCTTGGTCAAATAACCGAGAGCCATGCAAATTACGTTAACCCTGCCTTAGTCACGGGTTCAGTTGGCCTGCATGGACTAAACTATCTGGCATTGGTTCAGACATATGGAGACCTTAATGACCCTCACCAAAACCGTTCGTAGCTCTCTGATCGCCTCCGCATTCGCCTGCGCTGCCCTGACCGGCAATGCCTACGCTCAGGCTTATCCAACCAAGCCCGTTTCACTGGTTGTGCCGTTCGCTGCGGGCGGTCCGACTGACGTGCTGGCTCGTACTTTGGCCGTATCGATGGGCAAAAGCCTCGGCCAAACCGTTGTTGTTGAAAATCGCTTAGGTGCAGGGGGCACTGTTGCCTCGAACGTCGTGGCTAAGGCCGCGCCAGATGGTTACACGCTGTTCATCCATCACAACGGCATGGCGACCGCGCCCACGCTCTATCGCAAACTGCCCTTCAACGCGTTGACGGATTTCACCTATATCAGCCTGGTTGCTGATGTGCCGATGACGCTATTGGGTAGCAAAAAATTTCCACCCAACACGATGGTTGAATTCATCAAATATGCAAAAGAACAGGGCGACAAAATCAATCTGGCTAATGCCGGGTTAGGTGCAGTCTCGCAACTGTGCGGCACCTTGTTACAGCAGGCGTTGGGCGTAGGCTTTACTGCGATCCCCTACTCGGGCACGGGCCCGGCCATGATAGCGCTACTGGGCGGACAGCTCGATGTGCTGTGCGACCAAACCACACAGACCTTGCCACAAATTAAAGGCGATACCGTCAAGGTGTATGGCGTGACTTCAGCAGAGCGTTTGTCATACCTGCCCAACACACCTACGCTACGTGAAAGTGGTTTGAAAGATTTTGAAATTGTGGTCTGGCATGGTATTTACGGCCCCAAGGGTATGGCGCCAGAAGTCGTGGCCAAAGTGAACAAGGCGGTCCGAGATGCCCTTAAAGACCCGGCTGTCATCCAAAAAGCAACTGACTTGGGTGCAGTCATTACCCCCGAAGACAAGCAAACGCCTGCCGCATTGCAAGCCTGGCTCAAACTCGAAATCGATAAGTGGGCGCCCCTGCTCAAAGCTGCAAACCTATACGCCGACTAAGCTTATTATTTCGGTGCTTTCACAAAGAGGCCTTTTGAAAAGAAGGCCTTTTTTATAACCTTACGCGTACCTCGCCTTAATCCATCAACTCTCGCCAGATAGCTAGCGTAGCCTCGGCATTGTTCAACGTATAAAAATGCAAACCAGGCACATCGTTATCCAGCAAGGTTTCACACAAGTCAGTGACCACCTCAGTGCCAAACGCGCGAATCGACTCTTTGTCGTCGCCCATTTCTGACAGCCGCAAGCGAATCCAGCGCGGCACTTCAGCACCGCACATTTCTGAAAACCGCATCAACTGTGTGTAATTGGTGATCGGCATAATGCCCGGCACAATCGGGATATTCACCCCYTTTGCTTGCGCGCGATCAACAAAATCAAAATACGAATCCGCATTAAAAAAATACTGAGTAATCGCGCTATCTGCACCGGCGTGCACTTTATTCACAAAGTGCGCCAAGTCATGTTCAGGACCCGCAGCCTGTGGATGCATCTCAGGGTAGGCCGCCACTTCAATATGAAACCAATCGCCGGTTTCTTGGCGAATCAACTCAACCAAATCACTGGCATGGCGCAACGCGCCAGCCGCATCGGCACCCATGCCAGAAGGCATGTCACCGCGCAGCGCCACAATACGGCGCACACCTTCCTGGCGATACAACTGCAACAGAGCCTTTAGCTCGTCGCGGCTTGAACCAATACACGACAAGTGCGGCGCCGCTTCGCGCCCCATCTCGCGCAAGACGCGCACCGTATCCAACGTGCCATCGCGCGTCGAACCACCCGCGCCAAAGGTCACGCTACAGTAATGCGGATCGATGACCAACATCTGCTTGGCACCCGCGACCAGACGCTGCTTGGCTGCGTCATCGCGTGGCGGAAAAAACTCTAAACTAAAAACTGGAGCGACTGAGCTAGTCATTTAATTATTAATCAGATTGGTCAAAAAGCCGGAAATCAAGCTGTACAACAACGCACCGCCAACCGCCCACCAAAAACCAGTGACTCGAAAGCCACTGAGGATCGAGCCCGCCAACCAAAACATCAGCGCGTTGATCACAAACAAAAATAGACCAACGGTTACGATCGTAATCGGCAAGGTCAACAATACAAACAAAGGCTTGACCAACATGTTGATCAAACCCAGCACCAACGCTGCCCACATCGCAGACCAAAAGCTCGCAACAACGATGCCGGGCAAGATATATGCAACAACCAATAAGGCGACTGCATTGAGTATCCAGACGAGTAGCAAAGTCATGATGAACTCCGGGTCAGTGAAATAGATCCGATCAAAGCCGTACGGCCTTGCCTAACACGGCAGGCCGGACCGCACGGTCAGTGACTTAGTAACGGTACTGTTCGCCCTTGTAGGGGCCTTCTTGCTTGACGCTGATATACGCTGCTTGCTGTGGTGTCAGCGTTGTCAAGTGTGCGCCGATTTTTTCAAGATGCAAGCGAGCCACTTTTTCATCAAGATGCTTAGGCAACACATAGACTTGACCCGAGGTGTACTGTTCGTTGCGGCTAAACAGTTCGATCTGCGCCATCGTTTGGTTTGTAAACGATGCCGACATCACGAAAGATGGATGACCTGTGCCGCAACCTAAGTTCACCAGACGGCCCTTTGCTAACAAGATAATGCGCTTGCCGTCAGGGAAAATCACGTGATCAACCTGCGGCTTAATTTCTTCCCACACCAGATTTTCGATACCAACAACATCGATTTCGTTATCGAAATGGCCGATATTGCACACGATTGCCTGGTCTTTCATGCGGTCCATGTGGGCGCGCGTGATGACGTTGTAGTTACCCGTTGCTGTTACAAAAATGTCGGCTTTGTCGGCCGCTTCTTCCATGGTGACCACTTTGAAGCCTTCCATTGCCGCTTGCAGCGCGCAGATTGGATCCACTTCAGTGACCCACACTTGCGCACGCAAAGCTGCCAACGCCTGAGCCGAACCTTTGCCCACGTCGCCGTAACCTGCTACGACTGCAACTTTACCGGCGATCATGACATCGGTTGCGCGCTTAACCGCGTCAACCAATGATTCACGGCAGCCATAGAGGTTGTCAAACTTTGACTTAGTCACTGAATCATTGACGTTAATCGCAGCGAAGGCGAGCTCGCCTTTCTTTGCCATGTTATATAGACGCAACACACCTGTGGTGGTTTCTTCGGTTACGCCTTTGATCTGGGCTAAACGTGATGAGTACCATTTTGGATCGCGCTTGATCGTTGCTTTGATTGCTGCAAACAACACCACTTCTTCTTCAGACGTTGGGTTGTTCAACACCGACAGATCTGACTCAGCCTTAGTGCCCAGATGCAACAGCAGTGTGGCATCGCCGCCATCATCCAAAATCATATTGGCTTGGTGGTCGCCTGGCCATTCAAAAATCTTGTGGGTGTAATCCCAGTACTCAACCAGACTTTCACCTTTTTTGGCAAACACTGGCGTGCCAACCGCGGCAATGGCGGCAGCAGCGTGGTCTTGGGTTGAATAAATATTGCACGACGCCCAACGCACTTCAGCACCCAGTGCTTGCAGTGTTTCGATCAACACAGCCGTTTGAATCGTCATATGCAAGCTGCCTGTAATACGGGCACCTTTCAAAGGCTTGGTTTTGCTGAACTCAGCGCGTGTGGCCATCAGGCCTGGCATTTCAGTTTCGGCGATCAGAATTTCGCGACGGCCCCAGCCAGCAAGAGACAGGTCGGCAACGTAGAAGTCAGTAAATTTTTGTGTAGCAACAGTCATGGCAAGTAGGGCTCCGGTGAGCCTGCTCGGCAATACGATGTTGGGGTGAGATTTAGCACCACCATAATCGCTGGCTAGCAGGATTTGGTGAGCGCCGTTAAGGTTGGTAAAAGCACCAACGGTAACGTGGAAGCTTATGAGCCTGGCGGGTAGGCAAAATACGGCTTACCCGTCGCAACGCTCCTCAAAAGCACCGCAATTGTAGCGCGTTTATTTTGCACTTGCAGAAAAATGTTGTGGCACAACTGGTTGAAGTGATAGGGCTTTAGGTTTCAAAAAGCCTAGTCGTTCAGGAATACTTAACTTAGTTGGCGCATTGGGCCACGTACACTGCTGCCGCAAACAGACTTGGCAACAAGCCTGCTAACAGCGCCATGATGCGACATGTTAGCTTGGTCATTTCGCTGTGTAGCGTTGTTTCGACCCTGCCAATTGAGATCGACATGCGAGTTTCGAGGCAGGCCAAATCCTCGCGCGTGGCGAGGGTTGGGATTAGGGCCTCTAAGCGAGTGAATCGTGTTTCCATCACACAATTTTAAAGGGCTTGCGACCTCATTTGCAATACGTATTTCTCGTTTAGTGTGTAACTAAATGTTAGCCCTTTGGTGGCAAGTGCAACGCTACGATGTCGTTGGCGGGGTCGCCATGAAACGGGTAACGCGCCCGCACCAGTGGGTCGTGCCCTGGCACAATATGCTGGGGCGAATCGGCGGCTTCACGCAAAATGCCATAGCCATCCAGCATTTCACCCAGGTGAAACACAATCGGAAACGGTGAGGGCTTTTCCATGTTTTCGTAGTAATGGCTGGCGTCTGAGGCCAACACCACCCAACCACGTGCGGTATGCACGCGCAGCGATTGCAAGCCCTTTGTATGACCGCCGATTTTCATTAACTCGATGCCAGGGCAAAGTGTCTCGCGACCATTGTGAAACTCAACCCGGTTTGCGTACACGCGACGCACCAACGTGACAACGTCTTCAATATCGTAGGCATGCCTAAACAAACCTTGGCACATGTACCGGCCGCAGGCGTAATCCATTTCGCCGTCTTGGATATGAAACTTGGCGTTCGGTAACAAACCAATATTGCCCGCATGGTCGTAATGCAAGTGAGTAATCACAACGTCTTGTACGTCTTCGGGGGCAACGCCTAATAAGGCCAGCGAACCCACTGGACAGCGTGTCAACGTGCGCCCGCGTTGTTTTGCCTGCTCGGCGTTGAAACCCGTATCCACCATGACGGTTCTGCCCTCGCCACGAATCAGCCAAACGAAATAATCCATGGGCATGGGTTCGTCGTGCGGATCGTGGGTGATGAAGTTTTCGCGGCGCGTACGCTTAGGCATGGTGGCGTAGCGCAAGGCAAAGATCTCGTATTCAGGTAGTTTCATGTTGTCTCCGCGTGCCGTTTTGCTCGGCTTGGTGGTTATTCATAGAGCTTACCGTTTTGCTCAGCTTGTAGGTCATTCTGAGAGTTGCCCGTGGTGCTTGTCAAGTCCGYTGTCAGACGCCTCGCTTGACAGCGGTAAAGCCAAACACAGACAATCAGGCTCAATTAAATCTATTTTTTAAGAAAGGCACGTCACTTATGAGCGCTAAACCCACCATTGGTTTCGTCGGCATCGGCAGTATGGGCTGGCCCATGGCCGCGCTTTTACAGAAAGCCGGCTATGCCCTGCAAATTATTGATGCTTCAGCCGAACGCGCACAGGCCTTTTGCAAAGACATCGGTGGCACAGTTGCCACATCAAATCGCGCTCTGGCTGCAGCGTCAGACATCATCATCACCATCTTGCCTACCAGCGCCATCGTTGAGGCCGTGCTTAATGGTCCAGACGGTATCTTGGCTGGCCTGCGCCCCGACGCCGTCATCGTCGAAATGAGTTCTGGCGTACCCACCATCACCCGCACACTCGCCGAGCAGGTTGCGGCAGCCAAAGGTCATCTGGTCGATGCACCTGTCTCTGGGGGCGTGCCGCGCGCTAAAACGGGCGAACTCGCCATTATGTTTGGCGGTAGCGCAGCCTTGCTCGAACGCGTTCGCCCTGTGTTGTCCTGTATGGGCACCTCGATTACGCCCACGGGCGACGTTGGCTCAGCCCACGCCATGAAGGCACTCAACAACTTGGTCTCGGCCGGTGGTTTTTTAATCGGTATCGAAGCCTTGTTGATCGGCAAGCGCTTTGGGCTGGATCCTGCCGCGATGGTCGACGTCTTAAACTCGTCAACCGGCATGAACAACTCGACCCAGAAAAAATTCAAACARTTTGTGTTGTCGGGTCAGTACAACGCGGGTTTTGGCCTGGATTTGATGGTCAAAGACTTAAGCATTGCGCTGGGCATCGGCAAAGATACCAAYACGCCAACGCCTTTTGCCGCGCTTTGCCGCGAACTGTGGGCAGCGTCTGCCGCCATGCTCGGGCCTGGCCAGGATCACACTGCTGTTGCCAAGATGTCTGAGAAGCTGGCTGGAACAGTGCTATCTGATAAATAGGCTGCTCTCCAGGCCGACAAGTTTTGTTCTTGCTTGCACCCGGTCAGACTCGAATCACCTAAATTGTGCCGAGCAAACTTAGGCTCCTCCGATCTGACCTAGAGGTTTGCATTGGCCTAAAATTTTTAAGTTGTGCCGGGGCGCCTTGGGTAGCCTGCAGCTCGAATTCTGACCCACACGGCTTGTTTTTCGGCGTCATCCATAAAAACCCAGTTCGACACTTCCATGACGGTACGCCCGCACCCGCGACAGATATCGTCAAATAAGGTCGAACAAACCGCGACACAAGGCGAATCGGGCGCGCCAGGCTGACCAACCTCTGGGGGCGTTTCAGCGCTTGGACTCGCGGTTGTGGTGGAGTGTTTTGAGGTCGGTGAATTCATCAGCGCAGCATAGCACTCGAATTTGACTCGTATAAAAAAGCCCCTACACAGGTGTCTGTGAGGGGACTTTTTCACCTCAACAATCTTACTTTCCAGCTGCCTTTTTAAGCACAGCGGCTTTGTCGGTGGCTTCCCAGGTGAACTCGGGCTCGTTACGACCAAAGTGACCGTAGGCCGCTGTCTTGGTGTAGATCGGGCGTAATAAATCAAGCATGTTCACGATGCCCTTTGGACGCAGGTCAAAGTGCTCGCGTACCAACAAGGCCAATGCGTCGTCAGAGATCACGCCAGTGCCTTCGGTGTAAACCGTGATATTGATGGGTTCTGCCACGCCAATCGCGTAACTGACTTGCACTTGGCACTGCGTGGCCAAACCAGCAGCCACAATGTTTTTGGCGACATAACGGGCAGCGTAGGCGGCCGAGCGGTCGACCTTTGAGGGGTCTTTGCCTGAGAACGCGCCGCCGCCGTGGGGGCAAGCACCACCATAGGTATCGACAATAATTTTGCGACCCGTCAACCCGCAATCGCCCTGGGGGCCGCCGATCACAAAGCGACCAGTAGGGTTCACCAAGAACTTGGTCTGAGGTGTCAATAACTCGGGCGGAAAGCTTGGACGAATGATGTGCTCGATGACTGACGCTTCGATTTCGGTCAGACTGATTTCAGGCGCATGCTGCGTCGATAAGACCACGGTGTGCACTTCTACAGGCTTGCCATTGACATAACGAAAAGTCACTTGCGACTTGGCATCGGGGCGCAACCAGGGCAGGCGGCCATCTTTACGTAACTCGCTTTGACGTTGCACCAGGCGATGCGCGTACCAAATCGGCGCTGGCATCAAGTCAGGGGTTTCAGAGCAAGCATAACCAAACATCAAACCTTGGTCGCCTGCACCTTGATTCAAATAATCATCAGAAGCGCGATCAACGCCCTGGGCAATATCAGGCGATTGCTTGTCATAGGCCACCAACACCGCGCAACCTTTATAGTCGATACCGTAATCGGTATTGTCGTAGCCAATGCGCTTGAGGGTGTCGCGTGCAACCTGGATGTAATCCACGTTAGCGATGGTTGTGATTTCACCGGCTAACACCACTAGGCCGGTGTTACACAGCGTTTCGGCCGCAACACGTGCGTTGGGATCTTGTGTAAAAATGGCGTCAAGAATCGAATCAGATACCTGATCGGCAACCTTGTCAGGATGGCCTTCAGACACGGATTCAGAAGTAAAGAGAAAATCGTTTGATTTAGTAGACATGCTCACGTCCTTTACTGGCGAGGCCAGAAGTGGGTTATGGAGGTGCGTTGCACCCCTGAACCTTCACCTGTTAAGACGTTGGACTGGGCGCGACGCTTTAGCAGAATTATTTTTTTGTCGGTCAGACATTTCAGTCTTGACCCAACTCAGTCGCTCCGCAAGTTGTCGGTTAACTCAGCGACTGTTGCAATTTTATGCCAATTTGCCCAATTATGGCGAATCCCCTGCGTTCTGGCAGGGTGAATGAGGGATAATATAAWAATGAAATGGAATTTCACCAAAATGCACGGGGCGGGCAATGACTTCGTGGTGCTGGACGGGGTCAGGCAACCTATTGACATGACCCCAGAGCGCGCCCAAGCGCTCGCACACCGCCAGTTTGGCGTGGGCTGCGATCAGATTCTGTTGGTTGACACCCCACTTCACCCTGAGGCAGATTTTCGTTACCGCATCTTTAATGCCGATGGTATTGAAGTCGAACACTGCGGTAACGGAACACGCTGCTTTGTCAGGTTTGTGCATGAACAGAAACTCTCCTCGCGTAATCCACTTCGCGCCGAGATTGCAACCGGTTTAATCACTCTAGAAGCCTTACCCAACGGCGATGTCACCTCCGAAATGGGACAAACGCGTTTTTCTGCGGCCGCTCTGCCCTTTGATATCGAAAGCCTGCCCACAAAAACGCAGGGTGAAGAGACGCTCTACGGGCTCGAGCTTGCCACCACCCCGCCGCAAACCGTTTGGCTGTCTGCCCTAGCCATTTCCAATCCACACGCTGTCCAAGTGGTCGCAGAGGTCGAAGCGGCTCCCGTCGCCTTGCTGGGTCCAATGATAGAGTCACACCCTAGGTTTGCGAATCGCGTCAATGTAGGTTTTATGCAAATCGTTGATTCGCATACGATCTATTTACGTGTCTATGAACGCGGCGCAGGTGAGACGCTCGCTTGCGGAACCGGCGCTTGCGCGGCCGTTGCAGCAGGCATTCGGCGCGGGCAGCTGGTGTCGCCGGTTCGCGTGCGCATGCACGGTGGCTGGCTCACCGTAACATTTGATGGCACGCAGTTGCATATGACCGGACCGGCCACTACCGTTTTTTCTGGCAGCATTGATATCGATCAGCTAGTCGCTTCAATTCCATCTTTAACGAGCCCAGCTTAATGCCTGATACCGCGCACAAAGTCGCAAAGTTTTTACAAGAAAATCCTGATTTTTTTGTTCAGTACGCTGAACTGTTTTCTACCCTTGAAGTGCCCCACCCCCACCACGCCCGTACGATCTCATTGGGAGAGCGGCAAATTTTGACCTTGCGCGAGCGCTTGCGCGATTTTGAGTTTCGCTTAGCCGAGCTCGTTCGCAATGGGGCGTTAAACGAGGCCACCACCACAAAATTAAACTTGTGGTGCGCGCGGATGCTGGCCGAACAATCGACCCTGCGCCTGCCGGGTGAAGTCGCGCTTGGTTTGGCCGAGCAGTTCAATTTGCAAGAGGTCGCCTTGCGTGTTTGGGGGCTTGACCTGCCCGCCGAAGGGGTAGGCGCCCCCGTTGAGGCAGCAGTCCACGACTTCGCCAACACGCTGGCCGCACCTTACTGCGGCAACAATACCGACTTCACCCCAGCACGCTGGTTGCACAAAAAGCCCGCTTCGCTGGCGATGTTGTCGCTGCGGGCGCAACCCCACGAACCGGCTTTTGGCCTGTTGGTGCTTGGTTCAGAGGACCCCGAGCGTTTTACCCCCGAGATGGGCACGACGTTTTTACAAACTGTCAGCAGCTTAGCCAGTGCGGCACTCTCTCGACTTAAGCCGGCCGTCAACCCGCAAGACTAAGTCAACCTGCTGCCACGACCAAACGAGCTGCGTATGCCGACCCGCCAACCCGCAAGCCCACCAACGCCCAGAGACGCTGCGGCGACTCAAATGACGAGCGTCGCGTTGGCGGCAGCCGCTTTGCCCGAGGCAGCCCGGCAGTGGCTTAAGCACCTTGAGCAAAACCGGCGCTATTCTCCACATACACTTGGCGCCTATCAACGCGACCTAAAGCGGTTAGTAGATCTTGCTCAAGACAAACCGCTGCAGTCTTTGGTCAACGGCCATATTCGGCAGTTTTTGGCAAGACTGCACGGTCAGGGCCTTGGCCCCCGCAGCCTCGCCCGAATTCTGGCGTCATGGCGCGGCTTTTACAAGTGGTGGGCGCCCCAAAGCGGCATGGCGCTGAACCCCGCAACTGATGTCCGAGCGCCYAAGGCCCCGCGCGGCCTGCCTAAGGCTCTGTCGGTCGATCAAACGCAGGCTCTGCTCGAGGCACCGGTACTGTTGGCGCGCACTGACCCGATTTCGCTGCGCGACCGGGCAATGTTTGAATTGTTTTATTCAAGCGGAGTGCGCTTAAGCGAACTCGTTGGCCTCGACATGCGGTACACACAAACGAAAGAGCACACGTCAGGCGGATGGATCAATCTTGCCGAGCGCGAAGTTCATGTCCTTGGAAAAGGCGGAAAGCGCCGCACCGTGCCGATTGGCACCCAGGCTCTTGAAGCGCTTGCCAGGTGGCTGGCGCTTCGCCCGCAGCTCGCGCTTGCGCAACTGCCAACGACTGACCTGGTTGCCCTTTTTGTAGGCGCTCGAGGCCGACGCATTAGTCCCAGAGTGGTGCAATTGCAATTGGCCAAACTAGCCTTGCAGGCAGGCCTGCCAACGCATGTGCATCCCCATGTCTTGCGCCATAGCTTCGCCAGTCACGTTCTGCAATCCGCCCAAGACTTACGCGCCGTTCAAGAAATGCTGGGGCATGCAAATATTTCAACGACGCAGCTTTATACTAAGTTAGACTTTCAACATTTGGCTAAAGCCTACGACACCGCCCACCCTCGCGCCGGCCGAAAGAGTTAAAATATTCTTAATTTGATGCTTTCTGACTATTGAACTTCTCGATTAACGCTCAATATAGTAAAGGTGTCATGGTTTTGGGGTCTACACTCAGTGCCCCATAGCCCCGGGCGCTCAAAGCAAAATGTTTGCCGCAAAGCGTGTGTTGTGCTGTAATCCGGCGTTCGCCTTCAGGCGTTAGCTTGGCTCGGTGCCCCGCACCCTCACCCGTTTTTTTAAGTTGATTGACTGATGAACTCCCCCCGCAATCTAGACGAAATGGTCCCAGCCACAATCCTTACCGGTTTTCTCGGTGCGGGTAAAACGACCTTGCTCAAACGCATTCTGACCGAATACCACGGCAAGCGCATTGCCGTGATTGAAAATGAATTCGGACCCGAAAGTATCGACAACGAGCTGCTTGTTCAAGATCAAGATGAAGAGATTATCGAGCTCTCAAATGGCTGCGTATGCTGCACCGTACGCGGCGATTTGATGCGTACGCTCAATGACCTGCGCACTCGCCGCCAAGCCGGCGAATTAAAGTTCGAACGCGTCATCATTGAAACTACGGGTATGGCCAACCCAGGCCCAGTGTGCCAGACCTTCTTCATGGACGACGATATCGCCGATTACTACCGCCTTGATGCGGTCGTCACCGTAGTCGACGCCAAACACGGCATGGAAACCCTTGACACGCAAGAAGAAGCACAGAAGCAAGTCGGTTTTGCTGACCGCATTCTGGTGTCAAAAAAGGATCTTGTCACAGAAGCTGAGTTTGCAGCCTTACGTCGGCGCATCGTGCATATGAATCCACGCGCTTCGATCGAAGTGGTTCATTTTGGCGAGACCGATCTTAAACAATTGATCGATATCAGTGGCTTCAATCTCAATACCATTCTGGATATTGATCCACAATTTTTAGCCGATGATCATCCCGATGCGGCGCACGACCACGACCACGAGCACGGCCATGACCATGCTCATGATGCGCATGGTCATGACCACGACCAAAGTCATGACCATGACCACGGCCACGAGCACGCCCACGATCCAGCCACCTGCACGGATCCCGCACACAATCACAAACCCCCGCACAACGATGACATCGGTGCCTTTGTCTTTAAGTCAAATAAACCGTTTGACCCAGAGCGCCTTGAAGAGTTTTTAGGCGGCGTCGTGCAGGTCTACGGCACTGATTTACTGCGCTACAAGGGTATTTTGTACATGGCGGGCATCAATCGCCGTATGTTGTTTCAAGGCGTGCATATGATTATGGGCGCAGAACCTGGCAAACCTTGGTTAGCCAGCGAAAAGAAAAACACCAAAATGGTTTTTATCGGACGTAAACTGCCTCAAGAAATTTTCTCGAAAGGTCTTGAGCAGTGTCTGGCAAAGTAGTTCCTCTGCAGGCAATTCGCAGAGTCTAATTTATTGGAGTGACTTTATGGCAACTCAGGCAACCAAGGCATCAACCTCAAAGGCAAGCAAAGGCGCTGCAGCAAAAAAAGCTGCGCCTTCAAAGCCTAAGCCAGCCATCGTTGCCAAAAAAAGCACTCCAAGCAAAACCACAAAGTCAGCAACATCTGCCCAGGCCTTAGCAGCAACCAAGACTTCAACACCAAACAAGGCCTCCATGCCCGCAAAGAACGCTCCTGCAACAAAAGCATCAACGACTGCCGTGACTGTGCCTAAAGTCGTCGTCAAGGCGCCCGCTAAAAAAGCTGTGCCGCCCTCTGTCAGCCAAGCAAAAGCTTCGGCAAAAAAACCAAATTCAGCACCCGCGGCCGCTGCGCCTGTGCCGAAAACGCCAAAGAAGTCTCCAAAGACAAACGGTGACCTGTCTGAAAACAACTTGCCTTCCGAGGTCGAACTGTTGCGCATGTCAGAAGACGAATACATGAACGAGCGCCAACTGGGCTTTTTTCGCGATCGTCTGCGTCAGCTTGAACAAGGTATCCTGAACAACGCAGGCGCCACCACCGAGCACCTGCGTGAGACACAATTTGTACCCGACCCGGCCGATCGCGCCACCATCGAAGAAGAGCATGCGCTTGAACTGCGCACACGCGATCGCGAACGCAAATTACTGAAAAAAGTTCAGCAATCGATTCTGCGTATCGACAGCGGCGAATACGGTTGGTGCGACGAAACTGGCGAACCCATCGGACTGCGCCGCCTTTTAGCACGCCCCACCGCAACCTTGTCACTCGAAGCGCAAGAGCGTCGCGAGATGCGTCAAAAAATGTTTGGGGATTAAAACCGACTCGGCGCGCCATTGACGCTTAGGCATCAAGCACGTGCGAACTTTCATTTTCAGACCCCAAGGGCACACTCATCACACTTAGAGTGTGCCTTTTTTACTTTAGAGCGCCAGCATGGAACAATTTCACGGCACCACTATCCTCAGCGTCAGACGAGGCAATCGTGTCGCTTTAGGCGGCGACGGTCAAGTCACTCTGGGCAATATTATTATTAAAGGTACTGCGCGCAAAATTCGCCGCCTGTATCACGACAAGATTTTGGCTGGCTTTGCGGGAGCCACGGCCGACGCCTTTACGCTTCAAGAGCGCTTCGAGGCCAAACTTGAAAAGCATCAGGGCCATCTGATGCGCTCGGCAGTCGAACTGACACGCGACTGGCGCACCGATCGGGTATTACGTCGCCTTGAGGCGATGCTGATCGTGGCTGATCGCGATCACACCTTAGTGCTCACGGGCAATGGCGACGTACTTGAACCCGAGAACGGCATCGCGGCCATCGGCTCGGGTGGCGCCTATGCACAATCAGCGGCCCTCGCTCTGTTGCGTAATACCGAACTCAGCGCCGAAGTGATCGTCAAACAGTCACTTGAAATCGCTGGTGACCTTTGCATCTATACCAATCAACAACATCTGATTGAAACCCTGGAATAAGCATGTCAGCCTCAACCATGACCCCCAGTGAAATTGTCTCTGAACTCGATAAGTATATCGTCGGGCAAGACCGCGCCAAACGCTCGGTCGCGGTGGCCTTACGTAACCGTTGGCGTCGCCARCAAGTCGCCGAACCTTTGCGCACTGAAATTCATCCAAAAAATATTCTGATGATTGGGCCTACCGGCGTGGGTAAAACTGAAATCGCACGTCGTCTGGCGAAACTCGCTGACGCACCCTTTATCAAGATCGAAGCCACTAAATTTACTGAAGTGGGTTACGTCGGACGCGACGTCGACACCATCATCCGGGACCTCGCTGAAATCGCGATTAAGCAAACACGCGAACAAGAGATGAAGCGTGTGCGCACGCAAGCGCAAGACGCTGCCGAAGATCGTATCCTTGATGTTTTGCTCACCCCTGCGCGGGCCGCTGATGGCTCGCCGATTCGCGAAGAAACCGCAACGCGTCAGACCTTTAGAAAGCGACTACGCGAGGGGCATCTGGACGCCACTGAAATCGAAATTGAAGTGGCTGCTAACGCTCCGCAGATGGACATCATGACACCGCCAGGTATGGAAGACATGGCAGAGCAATTAAAAGGAATGTTTGCAGGCCTAACGCGTGAAAAAAAGAAATCACGCAAGATGACCGTGAAAGAAGCCTTCAAGTTGCTCACTGACGAAGAAGCCTCCAAACACGTCAATGAAGACGACTTGCGTGCGCTTGCTATTCACAAAGTTGAGCAACACGGCATTGTATTTTTAGACGAGATCGACAAGATTGCCGCGCGCCAAGAAACCAGCGGCGCCGATGTGTCGCGCCAGGGTGTGCAACGCGATCTTTTGCCTTTAGTCGAAGGCACGACAGTGACAACCAAGTACGGCATGATCCGTACGGACCACATTTTGTTTATTGCGTCAGGTGCGTTTCATTTGTCGCGCCCCTCGGATCTGATCCCCGAACTACAAGGACGTTTTCCAATCCGAGTTGAACTTGATTCACTGACGGCCAAAGATTTTGTTCGTATCCTGTGCGATACCGATGCCTCACTCACCAAACAATACAGCGCCTTGCTTGCAACCGAAGACGTACACCTTGAGTTTACCGAAGAGGGTATCGCGCGTTTGGCCGAACTGGCCTTTGAAGTCAACGAACGCACCGAAAACATTGGCGCACGGCGCTTGTACACGGTGATGGAAAAGCTGCTTGAAGACTTGTCGTTTGATGCAGTCAGCAGCAGTGGCAAAACCGTCGTACTTGATGTGGCGTACGTGAACGACAAGCTTGCTGAAGCTGCGGCAAGTCAGGATTTGGCGCGGTTTGTTCTATAAGAGGTAAGATGGTGCTCTCGAGTCAGCCAAAAAATAACACCGCCGAGGCACCGGATGCATACACACGTCAAAAACCTGATCCTCTTGCGATCACATTGTTCRGTGCCATCGGCTCGCTGTCCACAGCACTTGGACAAGAGTTCCCGGCCAAGCCGGCCACCCTCGTGGTGGGTTTGTTCACGTACCCTACAAGGGCGTAGCGCCTGCGATTGCAGACACAGCAGCCGGTCATGTTGATGCAACCATGATGGATACCCCACCCTTGCTTGGGCTAATTAAATTGCGTTACCCTTGGGTCTAATGACTTCGCCTGAAGAACTTCAAAAATTTGTTGCGGGCGAAGACGTACGTTGGGGCGAGGTATTGAGACAGGCCAACATTGACTTAACTGATTAACAAAAAGCTGCATATTTCCACCAATCTTTTACTTTTTTGAAGGATCCACATAAATGGCACAGCGACTTTTGGTACCTTTGTTAGTTTTCATGTTTACCTTAAGCGGTGCGGCGCAAGCCGATGCGCTGGCGGACGTCAAAGCGAAAGGGAAATTAATTTGCGGTCACACTCAAGCAAGTGAGCCCTTTGGTTATCCCGATCAAACGACACGCCAATTCGTCGGCTTCGACGTCGATATTTGCCGCGCGCTGGCTAAAGGACTAGGCGTCGATATCGAGCTTAAGGCGTTATCGATTAGCGCACGTATCCCTGAATTAAAAACTAAGCGTGTCGACGTTTTAGCGGCCTTGCTAGGCTATTCGGCCGAGAGAGCCACCCAAGTTGACTACAGCTATCAGTATTATTTGTCGAATCAAAAAGCTATGGTTAAGGAGAGCTCTGGTCTAAAGTCGATTAAAGATTTAGCGGGTCGCAAATTAGGAGGATCAAAAGGATCAAGCTCAGTAACCTTCGCGCAAAAGATTTTACCCACTGCCAATATACTTACCTATCAAGACAGCCCTTCGGCTTACTTAGCACTGCAACAAGATAAAGTAGAAGCGGTGTTGTTCGGCGAACTCATCCTCGCAAGATTCGTCAAACAAGCTAAAGATCAAGGCCAGGCGCCGGTAGAAATAATCTCGGAACCTCTGTTCGTCGAGCCCCAAGGAATCGGAGTTAATAAAGGTGAGACTGCTCTGCTTGCCGCAATCAACAACATTTTATTAACGATGGACGGCAACGGCGAATTACAAAATATTTTTGATACTTGGCTGGGTAAAAAATCYGCATATGATTTTGTTCGAAGCTATAAAGTTGAACCCATTCAGCCTAAGTAAGCTTGACGTCTTAACCCTGAGTCGAGATCACTCTGGATTTCTCTTTTTTTCTAACTGAGACGTACGCCGCCGACCTGACGCAAGGACTGCTTGTCACACTTGAGCTTTTTGTCGGGGCTTGGTCATTAGCGCTAATGTTTGCCCTATTACTGGCTTGCGTGCGTGCGCTTGCGTTTGCACCCGCGCGGTTACTCGTTGCAACAATCATCGAGTATCACCGAAACGTTCCAGTGCTCGTTCAAATTCTGATCTGGTACTTCGCGATACCCCAGGTGCTACCAGACGATCTCAGGATTTGGATTAATCGACAAAATAGCGAATTTTTGTTTTCGATGATTGCCTTAGCCTTAAATACCGGCGCCTTCATGTCAGAAGATTTGCGAAGTGGCATTCGCTCTATTCCCGTGGCCCAATTCGAGGCAGCGCGTTCAATTGGCCTAAGCTTTATTAAGGCCTTGCAATATGTCATTCTGCCTCAAGCCGTGCGCGTGGCCATACCAGCACTGATTAATCAGACATTGTTTCTTTTTAAAAATACAAGCTTGGCGATGGCGGTAGCCGTAGGTGAGCTCACCTACCGGATCCACGAAATTGAAAATGCAACCTACCGAACCTTTGAGATTTTTATGCTCGGAACTCTTGCCTATCTCGTATTCTCGTTCAGCCTGATGGCGTTAGGCGCTTGGTTCAGTCGACGCTATCCACCGGCTTATAGGGCCTGACGATGCTCGATATCCTATTCGAATTTGGCGTTTTGTTCTTAATCGGCAGTTATCCCGCAGGTCCGCTAGGCGGCCTTGCAGGAACCCTATTATTATCAACGCTTGGCYTAACCTTATCGTTTCCGCTATCGCTCCTGCTTGGGTTGATGCGCACGAGTTCACATCGGTGGCTACTTTGGCCCTCGAGTGTCTGGGTTTACACCCTACGCGGCATCCCATTACTGATGATCATTTTTTGGGCTTACTTCGGCATACCTTTTCTGGTAGGTCGCGAAGTGTCCGCATTCGCCACAGTCGTCTGCGCAATCGTTATCTATGAAAGTGCATTTTTAGCAGAAATCGTTCGGGCCGGGCTTGAGGGGCTCGCGCCAGGACAAACCGAGGCGGCACGTGCCATCGGCCTCACGTACCTTCAGGCGGTGCGTTATGTTCTGATGCCTCAGGCGCTGGCCAACATGTTGCCGTCGCTAATGAATCAATTTGTAGCAATTATTAAGGCGACATCTTTGGCCTATGTGGTTGGCGTGCATGAGGTTACCTTAACCGCAACGCAAGTCAACAGTATGCTTCTCACCAAACCTATGCAGGTTTTTTTGATCTTGGCCGCGATGTATTTCGTGCTTTGTTTTTCACTCAGTCAAGCCGCAAATTTTCTTGAGCGTCGCTTGGCACACCAACGAGCTGGCACCGCATGAACCCAAACGCTTTAACTGCGCCGATTGTGATTTTTGCTCAGGTTGAGAAATGGTATGGCTCATACCAAGCCTTAAAACAGGTCTCTGGCGAAATCGAAAAAGGCTCTGTCGTGGTCGTATGTGGTCCCTCGGGCTCTGGTAAGTCGACCCTCATTCGCACGGTAAACCGTCTTGAAGAAATACAGGGTGGACGCATCTTGTTGAACGGCCAAGACATTCATAGCCCTACTATCGATGTCGACCAGTTACGCAGAGGGATCGGCTTTGTTTCGCAGGCCTTCAACTTGTTTCCTCATTTGAGCGTGCAAGACAATATCATCTTGGGTCCGATGAAAGCCGGCGGGGTTCCCCGCGAGGCGGCGATAGACATCGCCCGAACATTACTTACCAAGGTCGGCCTGTCTGACAAAATTGATGCAATGCCCTCTCAATTGTCGGGCGGCCAACAGCAACGAGTCGCGATTGCGCGTGCGCTAGCCTTGTCACCGCCCATCATTCTATTTGATGAGCCCACTAGCGCACTAGATCCTGAAATGGTTGGAGAGGTTCTAGATGTTATGCGTCAACTAGCGGATGAGGGCATGACGATGATTGTGGTCAGCCATGAAATGGGGTTCGCCAGCGAAGTTGCGGATCGCATCTGGTTCATGGATCAAGGATGCATTCTTGAGCAAAACGATCCCCACGCTTTTTTTGCACGCCCAGAACATCCTAGAGCTCAGCGCTTTTTGTCGGATCTTCTTTCGCCGGGAAGAATTCGAACCCCACGGCCTTAGATCAGTCAGTGGATGCCGTTCATTTACTTCGCCGCCCCCTGACGCAACACCAAGAACAGCTTAATCAAGATCACCATCTCGGGGATGCCAGAGATAAACGTGTCGTAGTTATCAAACGTGGTCGCATACTCAAGGTCGCCGCTGTTTGCAATGCCCTCCAAGTAACCCCACACGTGCCATGCGATCAAGGGTAATAACCATACGGCCCGGCCTTTGTCGTACGCCTGTACCTTAACCAAAAAGTAGGCAATGGCAAGGTAGGCAGCAACGATTAACATCGTCGGGCCTGAGGTGAAGCCGCCAGTTTCTGCCGCTGAAGTGGTCAAGAAATAAATGGCTAAGTCAAAGATAGCAACATAGAAAAACATCTTCCAGAGCTCGGCTGGATTATCAAACGCCTTCAGTGGCGCGGCAGGCGTAATCACTTGAATCACGGGTGGTATCGGCTCTGCCGAACGCGCGACTTGAGGTTGTGTTGTCGGCGCAGCTTGGTCGGCAGGCGCTGCGGCCAGCACCGACCCACAGGCGCTACAGAACTTGGCATCATCTGCACATTTAGTGCCACAGGCTGAACAGAAGGGCATCGCTGATCTCTAAAAAAAAGGTAAAACTTGCGTGTCTGTACTTTAACGGAATATGGCCATCATAGGCAGGCTTTTCAAGCGCTAATCAGACCAAAGACCGCCATTCACATCCAAAATCTCACCTGTCACAAAGCCCGATTCGGGCGACGCTAAGAACAAAATTGCCGAGGCGATCTCAGAGGCCTTACCCATCCGCCCCACAGGGATCAAATCCTTGAGCGTTTGCGGAAACGCGGTCGTCATCGCCGAGGCTACTGGGCCCGGCGCCACGGCATTGACCGTGATGCCGGAAGAGGCGAGCTCTTTGGCTAGATAAGACGTCATGATGTGCACACCCGCCTTAGATACCCCGTATGCCACATTCCCAGCACGTTCTTGTTCTTTGGGGTCGAGCCATGGGCGAGGGTTACCGCCATTTTTACCAAGCACCGAGCCAATGTTAATGATGCGACCTAGCCTCTGTTGCTTCATCACAGGGATCACAGCCTGACAGCACAAGAAGGTGCCCTTCAAGTTGATGTCGATCACACGATCCCACTCTTGCTCAGTGATGTTTTGCGCACTACCCACTGACACAACACCGGCTACGTTGACCAAGATATCCAGGCGTCCGTGACGCTGCACGACACCCTGCACACAGTGCGCGACGTCAGACGCATCGGTAACATTTAACGCGGCGTGTTCAATGCCGCCGCCTGTGTCAGTCGCGCCTAAGCGATTGGGCAAATCGGCTGCCACAACCTGACAGCCTGAGGCAGCAAGTGCCTCAGCGACAGCCGCGCCGATACCACCCGCGCCACCCGTCACAAGCGCAACGCGCCCCGATAAAAATTGTGCTGCGTACATAATAAATTCCTACTGTTGATCGGCAATGTTGTTAGCAGCTAGACGACCAAACACTAGCCCTTTTAAGACCGAAGTCGCCCCGGTGTAATTGGTGTAATACATACCAATCACTTCGCCAGCCGCGTACAGATTCGGGATCGCATAACCATCGGTATCAAGCACCTGACCTTGCGGATCTACCTTCAGCCCACCAAAGGTAAACACATTGGCCGAGATAATTGGATACGCCATGAACGGGCCACGGTCGATGGGCAAGGCCCAGTTGCTTTTTTCTGGCATCAACCCTTGCGTAGCCATACCGTCGGTTTTTAAAGGATCATACTTGCCCGTTTTAGGGCAAGCCGCGTTGTACTGTGCGACGGTCTCTTTGAGCGTCTGTGGATGAATCTCCAGCTTTGCAGCAATCGCTTCGATCGTGTCAGCCTCAATCGCAGGCTGATCACTTCGAATGGCAAGGCGATAGTTTGGGATGTCTTTCATGCGCTGATCAAGAATGACATATGACAAGCCCTCTTCTTGTTCGTAGATACGACGCGTAATGCGCTCGTACCAGGCGTCGACCGTGCCCGGTGCCTCGTTGACAAAGCGCTTGCCAGCCTTATTCACCAAAATCCCATACGGAAAAATAAACACCGACGGCTCTGACACGCCAGAACGCGGATCGATGGGTTCGGCGTGATAACTGCCAAAATCCCCTGACGGRGCCGCGCCGATATCGAGCGCCATCTCAATGCCTTCGCCGCGATTGAAATACGCCCCCTTACAAATCGGACGCAAGTAGACCGACCGTGGGCCGATGTATTTAGACTGCAACTCTGGGTTACCTTCAAAGCCACCACAAGCCAACACCACCTTGCCGTGAAACCGCGCGCTCTGTGTGCCTTTTTGTTGTGCAAACAAACCAGTCACAACACCGTCGTCGTTTAATAACAAGCGGCGGGCAGTGGTGTAATAAAAAAAGGTGACGCCAAGTTTTTCAGCTTGCGCGGCCAAGGCGTCTACCAAGGCTGCACCGCCTCCCACAGGCAACAAGCGCGGTTGCGTGGCGGTCAAAAATTGCGTGGGTAAAAAATCAAATTTAACGCCCACACCTTGCAACCATTTAATCGTAGGCGGCACTTGCTCAGCAAATTTTCCGATCACTTCGGTATCGGGGATCGCTAACGTGCGCGTGGCGTGCGACCAGTTCTCGCGCCCTGTTGCCATCTCGGCCATCAAGTCGGGCTCGGGATATAAACCCAGGTTATCAGCCAAATGCGTTTCAAAGTCATCGGTGACCTGATCCAACGCTTTCATCCGAAAATACGCTTCGGTGTAGCGACTTTGGCCACCACGATCTTCGCGCGACGCGCGCTCAAGCACTGCAACCTTTAAGCCACGCTCTGCTGCAGTCACAGCGGCCGATAATCCTGCAACGCCGCAACCTGCAACAACAACATCAAAGGTATGATCCATTTTGTCTCCTGTCTGTACTTGTTGATTTTATGCGTCACATCTCACACGCCAGGCAGGCGCTTATCCAAACCATAAAAAGCAAAGACCTCTTTGACGCGCTCAATCTCTGGCAAGCGATGGTAGTACCCTGTGCGACTGGGTTTGGTGCCACACAGGCGACGCAAGTCAACCATCATCTCAGCGTGCTTGACCCACGTTCCCAATGAATCCATGATGGTGATGCCATCGACCTCAGTCACGCCGTTACGCGCAAGCAACACATTCAAGGGCGCTTCGCCTGGGATAATCACGTCAGCACCTTGCGCAATCAACTTACGCGCCGCAGTTTTAAATTTTTCGATTAACTCGGTTGGGTCCGAAAAGCCTTTCAACACGTCATTAAACGTAAAGCCCACCGGCGCCGCACCCGCAAAGCGCGCTGCCAAG
Organism: Alcaligenaceae bacterium; assembly: GCA_002737415.1. Taxonomy (GTDB): domain Bacteria; phylum Pseudomonadota; class Gammaproteobacteria; order Burkholderiales; family Burkholderiaceae_B; genus Zwartia. The sequence goes on from NSIQ01000037.1 coordinate 90,526, forward strand.
CCATAGCTTTCGGCGTTTTGCGCAAGCAGCTCGTTGAAGTCTTCAATAAACACCAAGACGCCAAACTTGCGGCCCAGCAAACAGGCCGTGAACATCGCTGACTCGCCGTACCCGATCACTGGGATATCAATCAACGCGCGGATTTCGCGCAAGGCCGGATCTGGCAAGGTGCTGACCGCGTAGGCATCGTAGCCCTGCTCTTGCGCCAACACGCCCGCCTGCATGAACTGCATGCCGTGCAGATGAAACAGCGCCGCATGCCGAATATCAGAGCCGGGGTAATTTGAAGGGTAGGTGCCGGGCGACATACCATGCATATCAATTTGCGTATCGGGGCGCGCCACACGCGCGAAGTGCGCCTTGAGCGCGTCACTATAAGGGCCCAAATCGCCCAAGACCGTAAAACTTTGATGCCAGATTTTCATCGCGTGTCCAGATTAGAGGCTTTATTTTTTAAACTTGCTGACGTCGCAATTACTCRACCTGCACATTTGCGCTTTTCACAACTTTGGCCCACTTCTCGACTTCCGCTTTGTAAAACGCCGCAAACTGCGCGGGAGTTGAGCCAACGGGTTCAGCGCCTGCTTTGAGCATGGCTTCAGTCACTTCAGGCGTTTTTACCGATTTTTGAATTGCCGTTGCCAATTGCTCGATAATCGCTGGTGGCGTACCCGCCGGCGCAAGTACACCGAACCAAGCGGTGGCGTCATAGCCAGGCACGCCCGCTTCGGCAAGGGTTGGGATGCTCGGCATAACACTCGAGCGTGTTTGCGTACTGACTGCCAAGGCCCGCAATTTACCCGCCTGCACCTGCGCCATCGTGGTCACAATATTGTCAAACGCCAAGGGTACCTGCCCGCCCATCACATCGGCCATCGCAGGTGCTGCACCCCGGTACGGGACATGATTCAAACGAATGCCAGCCATTGATGTGAACAGTTCGGTGAACAAGTGCGAACCCGAACCATTACCAGCCGTGGCATAGTCGGGTAGTTGATCTCGGTTTTGTGCCTTTTTTGCGGCTGCCACGACATCGGCGACAGTTTTATAAGGCGAGTTTGGATTAGCCACCAATAGGAAGGGCGTAGACGTCACCTGCGAGATCGCAATAAAATCCTTAACCGGATCGTAGTTAAGCTTTTTATACAAGCTGCCATTGATCGATGACGAAATCGTGCCAAAAATCAGGGTGTAGCCATCGGCTTTTGAACGGGCTACAAACTCTGAGCCGATATTGCCTGCGGCGCCCGGTTTGTTTTCGACTACAACGGGTTGGCCTAAAAAGTCGACCATCTTGTTAGCAACCGCGCGAGCCGTGACGTCTGAAGCTCCACCTGCGGGATAGCCCACGATTAACTTAATTGGCCGCGAGGGGTAAGGCTCGCTTTGGGCGTTTGCCAAGGCACTTGTCAGCAAGAGCACCGATACCACTGCGATCGTCTTGATTTGCACTGAAATCTCCTTTTTCGTATCGACATTTTTGTATAAATGACTGTTTGCGCTATTGTGCCTCTGATTTGCTCGGCTCGCATCTGGGCGGCAGCATGGTTTAATTTAAACAATCCTAGACTGATTTGGCACTCAATATGACGCAAGCACAGCACACCCCCCGCGAAATGAGCTTTGATCTGGTGATCATCGGCAGCGGCATTGCCGGTTTGTCGGCTGCCGTGGCCGCTGCAGACAAAGGCGCCAGCGTCGTAGTCATCGAGCGCTCCCCCGAGCCTGACTTTGGTGGCAACACCCGGTGGACCGAATCTTATTTTCGGATGAAAAGTGAAACCGAAGTCAGCGACGATTTTGAAGAGCGCTTGGTCTCGAACGCAGGCTTTCATCTTGATCCCAACATCATTGAAGCCGCGAGCGCGCCTTACGAACAATGGCCGCCCTACGTCAAAGCCCATGGCATGCCCGACCCTGAAATCGTGTCAACCTTAGCAAACATGGCAGGCCCCACCGTTACGTGGCTTAAACAGTACGGGATCAGGTTTGATTTTTTACCGACCTATTTCTTAACCGCTGCAGCACCGCGCTTAATGCCAGTTGGTGGCGGTTTAGCCATGATCGAAGCGTTACGCTCGTACGCACTTAAAAAAGGCGTCACATGCCTCTACGAAACTACCGCGCGTAGCTTTAGCCGCCAAGGTGGCCTGTCTACCGTTACCACCGCAGACCACGCTGGCCAAGAGTTATTGCTGCACGGYAAGGCTGTGGTGATTGCCTCGGGCGGCTTTCAGGGCAACCCCGAGATGCTGACGCAATACCTTGGGCAGGCCGCCAAGTTTGTGCGCCCAGTTGCCAAGGGTGGCTATTACAACAAAGGTGAAGGCATTCGCATGGCCCTTGCCGCCGGTGCCGCACCCGCCGGCGACTTTGGCTCGTATCACGCCGAGCCACTTGACCCACGCTCAGGCGCGACTGAAGCGCTGGTGATGAATTTCACCTACGGGATTTTGGTTAACAAACACGGCAAGCGGTTTTTGGATGAAGCGCCGGGCTTGGTCGATGTGAACTACGACCATATCTCGCGTGCGATTGGCGAACAGCCTGACGGCATCTGCTACGTGATCTTTGATCAAAGCATTCACGATGTGCCGAACTGGAAAAAAAGCATCCGCACCGACCAACCTGTGATTCAAGGTAATACCTTGCAAGAACTGGCGCAGGCCTGCGGTTTACCCGCCGCCGCTTTGAGTACAACGGTTGCCGCTTATAACGACAGTTGCCCAACCGGCAAGTTTTTACCGTTTGAACTTGATGGTTTAGCGACTACAAACCTTGAGATCCCAAAATCCAACTGGTCACGCCCGATCAACCAAGGCCCGTTCATGGCCTACCCGATTATCCCCGGCATCTGCTTTACCTACGGCGGCATCAAAATCAACAAAGACAGTCAAGTGGTGGATAACGATGGTCGACCGATTCCGGGGCTGTATGCCGCGGGTGAGGCGACAGGGTTGTATCACCAGGTTTATACCGGTGCAACGTCAGTGATGCGTGGTGCGGTGTTTGGAAAAATTGCTGGGGAGCATGCTGTCGCGTAAGTGGACGCACAGGTATTCAGGCTTGTTGCCTCAACAAACATTATTAAAGTGACCGAGCTTTTGGTCATTGTTCGTTTGTTGAGCCAATAAAACACCCAATTACACCCATTTTTTCTGCTCGTGAAGAAAAGAGATAATTGGGTGTAATGGGATGAACCCTTGGAGGTGCAATCAGACTGACTGGCACGGGCCGAAATACTTTGAAGCCACATTTCCGCAACCTGGTTGAACGCGGTCATTTGAATTAGCTAGGCAGTGGGCGGGGAGTTTGGTACGAACTAAAGTGATGGCCACGAATTAAAGACTTATTGAAGGTGATTGATGCGCAAAGAATATGATTTTTATAACGCTCGCAAAAACCGTTATGCGGCGCAACTCAAAAGACCGATTACGATTCGGCTTGATGAATACTCAATCACCATCAGTAAATTGTCACCCCACTGCAGTGCGCACTGAAGCCATCGACATCAGCTTAAGTCTTGGACCCGCCTTCATCATCTGACCGGGTAACTGGCGCCCAACAATCTTCTCGACTTCTTTGGCGACCAAAATCAGTTTGTCGAGATCGATACCGGTGTCGTAGCCGCATTCATGCAATAAGTACACCAAGTCTTCGGTACAGATATTTCCCGTGGCTCCTGGCGCAAAGGGGCAGCCGCCCAAGCCCGCGATCGAGGATTCGAATTCGCGCACACCAAGTTGCAAACCGTTCATCACGTTGGCCAAGCCTACGCCGCGGGTATTATGAAAATGCAAAGCGATTTCTACATCAGGAAATTTATTGCGTACGGCTTCGACCGTACGGGTAACAACCGGTGGCGTCGCCATACCCGTTGTATCGCCAAAACCAATTCGACGAATACCGTGCGCATGGTACGCACCCACGATCTTTAAAATATTACTGATCGGCACATCACCTTCAAACGGGCAACCAAAAGCAGTCGCCATCCCGCCATGCATCTTGAGGCCCCATTGATTAGCGATCGGCACGACTTGTGCAAAATCAGCAATCGCTTCATCGATCGTTTTGTTCAAATTGGTTTTGCAATGGCTTTCGCTCGCCGAAATAAAGCCYACCATGACGTCAGCCTTGGCTGCCGCGGCGCGCTCAGCACCACGGGCGTTGGGCACTAACACCGCGAGCTGAACGCCAGGTTTGCGCTGCACTTGTGCCATCACCTCAGCGGCGTCGGCCAATTGCGGCAAGGCACGGGGCGATACAAACGATGTCGCCTCAACGCTGCGCAAGCCTGCGTCAATTAAGGCGTCGATGACAGCGACCTTGTCGGCAACGCTGATCTGCTCTTTTTCGGCCTGAAAACCATCACGCGTACCGACTTCGGTAATGGTGACAAAACGTGAACCTGTTGCGCTCATAAAATGCCTCGTATGTTTTTTTGTCAATAAATCACTATGCTATCTTAAACTCAATTAAATCACGCCCTGCGCTTTCAAGGCGTCAATCGCTTCGCTGCTCAACCCCAGTTCGGTCAGTACTGCCATATTATCCCCACCCAAGTTAGGCGGTGGGCGATACATTTTGCAGGGATCATCGGTAAACTTGATCGGAAACCCCAGTACATCGAGCCGACCATGATCTGGGTGCTGAATCGTCAGCCGCATCTGCTGATGCTGGGTTTGGGGGTCGTCAAAGGCCTCTTGCACGTTCAACACTCGGCCGCAAGGCACGCCCGCCTGATTCAAGACTTCGATCCAGTGCGCGATCGGCTTTTCACCAATTTTGACATTGATCTCGGCGTTAATCTGCTTGCGATTTTGAAATCTCAGCTTGTTGGATAAAAACTCTGGGCGTTCGCGTAAGTGATCTAGCCCCAACACGGTTAATAACTTTGCATACACACCATCGTTACTGGGCGCCAGCGCCACTTGGCCATCCGACGCATCAAACATCCCGTAAGGTGAGACTAGGGCATTGTCGTTACCGGTACGCGCGGGCAGCTTACCGGTCGCAAAATAGTTTGATGCCAGAAACGACATCACACTCGTCATGCTGTCGGTGAGGGCCGTGGTGACCTCTTCGCCTTGCCCGGTGCGATCACGACGCAACAAGGCCGCCATGATCCCCATCGCGGCGTACATCCCCGACAGCAGATCAGAGATCGGCGGCGCTGCGCGCATCGGTGGCTCGCCTTCATCGCCATTCACACTCATAAAGCCACTCATGGCCTGCGCAATAAAGTCAAAAGACGGGCGCTCAGCATACGGGCCGTCTAGACCAAAACCGGTCAGGTTGCAGCTGACTAAATCGGGTTTGATCTGACGCAGAGCCTCGCGTCCAAAACCCATAGCGTCCATCACGCCTGGCCTGAAATTGTTGACGACCACATCGGCGGTGGCCAGCAACTTACGCAAGACGTCTTTGCCCTCTTCGCTGCGCAAATCAATGGCCAGCGACCGCTTGTTCCGGTTAAAGGTTGCAAAGTAATACGAGAATCCATTGGGGGATTCACCCTGCTTGCGCACTGGGTCGCCTTTGCCGGGCGTTTCGATCTTGATCACCTCGGCACCCATATCGGCTAAAAACATCGTACAAAACGGGCCCGACACGATCCGGGTTAAATCAATGACACGAATTCCTTGCAGCTGCATAACGAGGTATTGCCTTTTTATTTTTTAAATCTGATGACTGACAACGCACGCGTTGAACTATTGCAACTTGATGCCAGAATCTTTCACGATTTTGCCCCAACGCGCAAAATCGGTTTTCACAAACTCTGTATAAGTTTCGACTGAGCCCCCTACGACATCCACACCGACAGATACGATTTTTTCTTTAACGTCTGCTTGTTGCAACGCCTTGTTAAATTCAGCATTTAATTTTTGCACGATAGCCATCGATGTACCGACCGGCACAAAAATCCCAACCCAGATACTGCCATCCATGCCGGTTGCACCCGACTCTGCCAATGTTGGCGTATTAGGCAACAGGTTGGCACGTGTCGCAGTCGTGACAGCCACCGCATGCAACTTACCCGTTTTGACTTGCGGCAACACCGAACCCAGCGACAACAAGGCGACGTCAACGTGGCCACCCATCAAATCGGTTAAGGCCGGTGATGCACCTTTATAGGCTGTGTTCACCAAATTGATATTCATTGCTTTTTTATATTGCTCGCCCAGCAAATCACCAAACGTACCCACACCGGCGGTTGCCCATCGCAGACCTTCGGTAGTCTTGCCCTTGGCGATCATGTCGGCCGGCGTGCGGATAGTTGAACTTGTAGCGCTTACGATCGCACCAGGCGTGATGGTCAATTGCACCACTGGCGTGAAGCTTTTGAGCGTGTTGTAGCCAACACTGGGGTTCATCCAAGGGCTCACCATCACGCTATCGGTTTGCGCCAGTAACAAGGTGTAGCCGTCGGGTGCGCTCTTTGCCACGGCCTCAGCGGCAAGGTTGCCCCCTGCACCGGGGCGATTTTCTAAAATAACTGTCCACTTGGTCAGTTCGGCCAACTTGTTGCCCACCACACGACCGACGTAATCGGTCCCACCACCAGGGGGGTACGGAATGATCAGCTTGATAGATTTAGTGGGATAGTCTTGGGCGAGGGCAAGCTGGGGCGGTGCGAAACAGGCAGCGCCCACAGCAAATAGTATGGCTAACAATCGATTGCTTTTAATCACTTTTTGTCTCCGGACGGATGGCGCTTTTAGCTGCGCTCTGTTGTCATTTGGCGTTGTGTGAAGGGTTGATCTAAACCATTCTAACCCCTTGCTTGGGCAGCATGAGCTTGGTCCGCCGTAAAGGTCCAATTAGTCATTTTACTTAAGAAATTTTTTTGTATGTTCCGCAAATAATCACGTAAATATTTGTTTATAAACAAATAAAACTGCAAGCTGACTTTTCTAGCAKCAGGCAAACGCTAGCAGTCGCTCGTACTCGCCAGTGTCGGCGGCACGCAACAAAGGTATCCGACAGCGGTTGTGCGGGTCGGCCGAGACTATTCGAAATGGGGTAAATCTTTAGCGCTGGGTCAACTCACGCCAGCAGCATGTGCTTGCTCATCTGCGTGATACGACGATCTCACCATCGCCCCAACTGCGGCATGGTTAAAGCCCATGGCGTAGGCTTCGCGTTCGAACATTTTGAAGGTGTCGGGGTGCACATAGCGCAGTACCGGCAAATGGTGCTGCGAGGGCTGCAGATATTGCCCGATCGTCAGCATTTCAACGTTGTGGGCGCGTAGGTCGCGCATCACTTGCAGGATTTCGTCGTCGGTTTCGCCCAAGCCAAGCATCAAACCCGATTTGGTCGGCGTGCCTGGATGACGTTTTTTAAACTCTTGTAATAACTTTAACGAATGCAAATAGTCTGAACCGGGGCGCGCCTGTTTATATAAACGGGGCACGGTTTCAAGGTTGTGGTTCATCACATCAGGCGGACCGCCGTCTAAGATTTCAAGCGCGCGGTCAAGCCGCCCCCTGAAATCAGGCACCAACACTTCGATTCGGGTAACCGGCGAATACTCACGCACTTTTTGAATGCATTCAACAAAATGGGCCGCGCCGCCATCGCGTAAGTCGTCGCGATCAACCGAGGTGATCACCACGTAGGTCAACTTAAGCGCAGCAATGGTGCGCGCTAGGTTCATGGGTTCATCAACGTCAAGCGGATCAGGTCGGCCATGACCGACGTCACAAAACGGGCAACGGCGCGTGCACTTGTCGCCCATGATCATGAAGGTGGCCGTGCCTTTACCAAAGCACTCGCCAATATTGGGGCACGAAGCCTCTTCGCAAACCGTGTGCAGATTATGCTCGCGCAAAATTCGCTTGATGTCATAAAACCGTGAGCCCGCAGGCGCGGCTTTTACGCGAATCCATTCAGGTTTTTTCAGGCGCTCGGCAGCAACCACCTTAATGGGGATGCGCGAGACCTTATCGTGTGCCTTTTGTTTCTGCGTTGCGTCGTACGTCACGGTGGCTTCCTCAGCATTAGTCGTRTAGTTTAACCGCTCAAGGCCGTTTTCTCGAAGATGACCGCATCCCCCCTAACAGTCGCGCATCTGCAAGCCACAACGTCTGATCATTTGCTGGGCCAAGGCTTGTGCGACCTCATCCCACTGGGCTTGAACCCCACAACTGGCCATGCTAACGGTCTGCAAGCCCGCGTAGCCGCAAGGGTTGATGCCCTCAAAGGGGGCCAAATCCAGATTAAGGTTCAGTGCCAGGCCGTGATAGGTGCAACCCTGTCTCACCTTGATCCCAAGGGCTGCGATTTTGGCTAAGTCGTACTTGCCGGGCACATAGACCCCTGGGGCGCCTGGCTTGCGGCAGGCTTGGTCGATGCCGTAAAGCGCCAGCGTGGCGATTAAAGATTCTTCGAGCTCGAAGACCAKCTGTTTGATATAACGCCCCGAGCGTTTTAAATCAGCYAGCACATACGCCATGATCTGACCAGGCCCGTGATACGTGATCTGACCGCCACGGTCAGTTTTGATCACTGGGATGTTGCCTGCATTCAGCAAGTGCTCGGGCTTGCCAGCCTGACCCTGGGTGTAGACCGGTAAATGTTCAACCAACCAGATTTCGTCGGGGGTGGTGGCCGTGCGATTGTTAGTGAACGCTTGCATGGCGAGCCACACCGACTGATACTCAGTTGGGCGCGGCCAAGTGCGAATCACTTACAGCACCACCGATACCGCTGGGTGCGCGTGCAAGGCCCGATACAACCCATCAAGCTGCGGGCGCGAAGTTGCACGCACCGTAAAGGTTAGACCAAGATAGTTACCCGCCTTGCTAGGCCGACGCTCAATGGTTGCAGGATTAAAGCTTGAATCGAACTCAAGCACGATCGCCGTAAGCGCCTCGGCCAAATCGGGTACAGCCTTACCCATCACCTTGATCGGAAAATCCGACGGATATTCAATCAGCGATTCGTTTTCAGACTGCGAGATGTTCATGCGGCCTTAAGCCAGCGCAGCGATACGCGTATCGTAGGCCGCACGCAGCCGCTGGTATACACCGCCTGGCTTACCCTGCCCCACGGGCTTGCCGTCAAGCTCAACAATCGGCAACACTTCGCGCGTGGCGGATGACATCATCAGTTCATCGGCGTGGTTCACCTCGTCTTGCGTGACCACACGCAACTCAAAGGGGATCCCCATCTCAGAGGTGAGCTCTTGCAGCAAGCCGTAGCGAATACCTTCTAAAACCAAATTATCTTTTAATGGCGCAATCAATTTGCCATCTTTAGCCACCCAAATGTTGCACGAAGCGCCTTCTGTCAAATTGCCATTGCGAAACTGAATCACTTCATCAACACCTGCATCAACGGCAGCTTGTTTAGCGAGTACGTTACCCAACAACGACACTGATTTGATATCGCAATGCAACCACCGCATATCCGGGATGCTAACGGCACGTAAACCTTTTTCACGCACAGCCGCTGTAGGCGGCGTCATGGGCGCCACCATACCAAAAATCGTGGGCGTCACACCGGGCACCGGAAACGCGTGATCGCGCTTAGCAACACCCCGCGTAATCTGTAAATACACCATGCACATTTTTTCAGTAGAGCGACTGAGTAAATCTTTAACGAGCACTTCCCACTGCGCAAGCGTCATGGGTTGTTGAATGTCAAGTTTCTTCAGACTGCGTTCGAGGCGAGCCAAATGTTCTTTCATGCGAAAAAGTTTGCCGTGATACACAGGCACCACTTCGTAGATGCCATCGCCAAAGATAAAGCCACGATCAAGCACCGAGACTTTAGCTTCAGACAAGGGCCCGAAGGTACCGTTCAAATAAACAATCGGGTCACCTGAAACGCCTTGAATCAACATGTTCTGAACCATTTCACTATTCCTGTTCGTTAATTTTTAATCGGCTAAACGCCATTTATCTAAACCACAATCTGATCGAATCAGACCAGCGTCCGACCACACCCGCGCGCTCAACCGCGTCAAGGACTTCAAGCGGTTCGGTGCGCAGTAACTTGTCCTCTAGCATCAGACTGAGTGTTCCGACTTTTTGACCCTGCATCAGTGGCGCAAGTAAAGGATCGGGCCGCTTCGCCACAGGCTTGATATCGCCCGCCTTACCTCGTGGCACGGTCACCCACAAGGGTTCGGCCACGCCAAGCTTGGTATTTTCAGTTTTTCCTTGCCACACACGCGATTCAACCGCGGCATGCGCTTTATCAAAAATCTTGATCGTTTCAAAATTCTGAAAAGTCCAGTTTAAGAGTTTAAGGCTTTCTTCGGCGCGCGTCGCCATGCTGTCTGAGCCCACTAGCACCGTAACCACCCGGCGCTCGCCACGCTTAGCGGTGGCCACTAAACAATAGCCGGCCCCCTCGGTGTGGCCTGTTTTCATGCCATCAACAGTAGGATCGGCCCACAACAAGCGATTACGGTTGGGCTGCTTGATTTTGTTGTAAGTAAATTCGCGCACTGAGTAATACGGAAAATATTCAGGATGGTCGGTAATCATGCGGCGCGATAACAGCGCAAGGTCGCGCACGGTGCTGAAGTGCTGGGGGTCGGGTAAGCCCGCAGCATTCATAAAATTGGTATTGGTCAAGCCCATACGCTGGGCCTCTTCGTTCATGAGGGTCACGAACGAAGCCTCAGTGCCTGAGATCGCCTCGGCTAAGGCAACGGAAGCATCGTTGCCCGATTGAATGATCACACCCTTAATCAATTCATCGATTGTGACGGGCTTGCGCGGCTCGATGAACATACGCGAACCGCGAGTTTTCCAGGCAACCTGTGAGACGTTAGCTTGCTCGTCAAGCGTTAAGCGCTTTTCTTTAAGCGCCGTAAAAGCCAGATACGCCGTCATGATTTTAGTCAGCGAGGCCGGTTCAATTTTTTGATCGGCGTTTGATGACGACACCACCTGACCACTCTTCACATCAAGCGTAATCCAAGCCTTAGCGGCAATCGCCGGCGGCGGCACACTAGATAACTCACCGACTTGAATCGGCGATAACGAAGGGGGAGTRGTCGCAGAGATCGCTGCAGCGGAGGGCGCGACGGGCTTTGGGTCGCCCTTCGGCTTGGCCTTTGGGTCCACCTTGGGGTCCGCCTTCGGATCTAACTTAGCGTCGGCGGGTTGGCCAGTTTTAGCCGTTGTACTCGTTGACGCTTGGGCCAACGCAGCGGTGGGGGTATACAGCGTTGCCGCACTGAGCAAAATCACCGCAGCGATCGAAACAAAACGTGCAACAGGTTGCACAGCAGAAATCACTGGTTTGATCATCAAGAAACYACCGCCAATTAAAGAACTCATTATAGGCAATCCGCTATCGTCTGTGGCGTTTCTGCAGAGCTCAATATACTTTGTCCGTCCGCGCAAAAATCGATTGTGCCCTTACAACGCCTGCAAGCGCGTTTGCACCAACTGGCGCAGAATCAAAAGCTTGCCATGAAAAAAATGCCCTGCCTCAGGAATAACAACAATTGGCATCCCAAGTGGACGCGCCCAGTCCATCACTTCAGACAACGGCACCACCTCATCGACCTCGCCATGAATGACCAAAGCGTCTTCGGGCGCTTTGACCTCGCTATGGCGAAACCGCATTGCTGCAGAACCTGCCAGCACCACGATGTTTGGCAATTTTTTTTCTAAACGTTCCCAGTTGGCGTAGAGCTGCACGGCAATCGAGGTGCCAAACGAAAACCCGCCTAACACCCAAGGCAAGCTTGCAACCTCGGGATAGCGCACTCGAAACTGCTCAACCAACGCTGCCATATCCAGCAGCTCGCCTTTGCCATGATCAAAAACGCCGCCCGAACTACCGATGCCACGAAAGTTTGGGCGCAACGCCACGAGCCCCTGCTGCACACAGGCGCGCGCAATTGTTGTCACCACTTTGTTATCACGCGTGCCGCCCTGAGCGGGGTTTGGGTGCAGCACTAACGCCCAGCCGATGGCAGTACCTTCGGGCCAATCCAGCGCACAGTCAATCACACCAGCTAAGCCGTCAAAGGTTGTCGTTTCAGTATACGCAAGCATTTTCAATCATCAAGTTTCTGTTATTTATCACTCAAAATCAAACAAAACGTTATTTGGAATTGAGCCCGTTCACGTCAGCCCTTAGTTGTTTACGCTGCGCGCTCGACTATTGTGCCACTTGTTAGACCGCGAGTTGCGTTGAACAGCTCACAGGTCAATCGCTGGCCGCACGTGGCGGTCACCCTTGGCCATCCGCCTGACCCAGGCCCAACCGTTGGTAAGATGCCTGCTATGACAAACCTGACTGACCAAAAGGGTCGTACTCACTTTCTGACGCCAGCGGCGTTCGTCGCGCGTTTAAGCTTGACTTTGCCCGGTTTTGGCTCGGTTCAATGGCTCCAAGAGACTGGGTCCTCGAACGACGACCTCAGCCAACGCGTCAAACTTGGTTCGGCCCACGCCATGCCTTGGTTATTAGGGGCCCACACACAGGGCGCCGCCAGAGGCCGTGCCGCACGCCCTTGGCAGAACAAGGCCGGCGATACGCTCATGTTTTCATGCGCCTTTGAACCTGGCATACCGCTTGCCCAATTGCCGGGTTTATCGCCGGCTTTGGGCGTAGCAGCCTGCTTGGCGCTCAGGCAACTGTTTGCGCCGCTGCTTGGGCAAGACGCCTGCCAAAGGCTTGCCCTCAAATGGCCCAATGACCTGCAATGGGGGTTGGGCAAGCTCGCTGGGATTTTGATCGAAACGACACAACGACCGGGTGCGCGTCACCCCTGTCTGGTGATAGGAATTGGTCTGAACTTGCGGGGCGCACGGGCGCTGTCAACCCATTTGGCGCGCGATGTTGCGGATGTGTCTGAGATTCTGGCCTGTGCGCCGCAGCTCTCGGCATTAGACGCTTCGGTCTTGTGCCCGAGCAGCATCGTGAGCGCCATTGCCCAAGCGTGGCAAAAGGCCTTAGACGTCTACGCCACAACAGGTTATGCTGCCTTTCAAGATTTGTTTCAGTCAGTCGATGTACTGGCTTCGGTGCCAGTCGACGTGATAGATCAGGGGCGTGTCTTGCAAACAGGTATCGCGCAGGGCACTGACTCAAGCGGACGACTGCTTTTGCAAACGGGTGCTTCACTGGTGCCCATTCTGGTGGGTGATGTCTCGGTCAGACGCCACGTATAGCCCGAGACCACCGCAACACTTAAAGGCACTTAATGATCGTATTGCTTGACGTCGGAAACAGTCGAATCAAACTCGGTTGGCATCATCCTGCTATGGGGCGCGAGGCTGCCGTACACGCCATGGCGTTCAGCCCGCTAGCACAGCTGCCCGAGGCGCTGCGTAAATGGCTCAGTACGCTTCCGGTGCAACCACGTGAAGCCCGTGGCGTGAATGTCGCCGGGCACGTTGTCGCACAATTGATTGAACAGGCTTTGGCAGAGGCCGGCTGTCCGATTAAGTGGATCTTGCCCACGACTGAGCACCTGGGCGTGCGCAACGCCTACGACAAGCCAACGCAACTAGGCGCAGATCGCTGGGCGGCGCTGCTCGGTTTAGCGGGGCACTTTCAAGAGTCTCAAGCACCCCTTGTGCTCGCGACCTTTGGCACCGCCACCACCATCGACACGCTCAGCCCAGACAAAGTATTTAAAGGTGGCCTCATTTTGCCAGGCCCCGCTCTGATGCGTCAGTCTTTGGCGCAAGGTACGGCCAACCTACCGCTAGCCAGTGGCGCGACCACCGAATATCCAACCCACACGCTCCAGGCCATTGCCACGGGCGTAGTGGCAGCGCAAGCTGGTGCCGTTTGGCGCCAATGCGACATTGCTCAAAAATATTTTGGAGTGACGCCTGTGCTTTGCGTGAGCGGCGGTGGCTGGCCCGAGGTCGAAGCTGAGGTACGCCGTATGCACACCGGCTTAAAAATAGAATTTATCGCCAACCCTGTGCTCGATGGACTCGCGCGCATGGTTTAAGCTATCATTTTTAACGAGTGAATCGAGCCATGTCATCACAACATTTACAAGAACGTACACGCCTCACCGTCAACCAAGCACGCGAACTCGCGCAAGCCGTGGCTCGCAAAATGGCTTATTCAGCCGAAGATTCCGCAGTCATCGCCGAACACGTAATTGATGCAGCGCTGTGTGGCTATGAGTACTCGGGTCTGCCCAAGCTACTCGACGCCATCGAAAGTCAGCGCAACCTGCTCCCCAGAACACCCATGACAATCATCAAAGAAACACCGATTTCTATTGTGTTTGATGGCGGGAACAATATCGGCATGCTGGCGATTCAACGCTTAGGCGAAGCGGTACAAGCCAAAGCGATGGTAAGCGGGTTTGCTATTGGTGGAGTCCAAAACAGTTGGATGAGCGGACGTGGTGCGCACTACGTTGAAAAACTCGTCAACAACGACTTAGTGGTCATTCATACCGTCAGTTCACAAAGCTATGTCGCGCCACTGGGAGGTATCGAGTCAATCTTGGGTACAAATCCAATTACGATTGGCTTGCCCACGGCAAACGGACCCTTGATTTTTGACATGGGTACCTCGGCCATTATGTACACCGACCTCACTTTGCGCGAGCGTCGTGGTGAAACCTTACCAGAGGGTGTAGCCATTGATGTGCACGGCAATCCCACCCAAGATCCTACCGCCGCGCGCGCGGGTGCGTTGCTGCCTTTTGCAGGACACAAAGGTTTTGGTCTGGCGCTGATGATGCACGCGATGGGCTTGCTTACAGGGGCGGGCACCACTGCCGATAAAAACAATGGGCACCTGATCATCGCCTTCAAGCCTGATCTGATGTATTCAACCGAACAGTACAAAGAAGATGTCAGCGCCCTGATTACGCGCATTAAAACCTCAAAGCGGGCAGCAGGCGTTGACGAGATTCGTATCCCATCAGAAAGATCTTTTAAAGAGCGCGCGCGCAACTTGAAAGACGGGCTTGAGTTTGATACCGCAGTGTTTAATCGCTTACGCAAGTTTGCTGGCGTTTAAGTTTGCCCGCGATTCATTCAATGGTACTTTTTTAATCGACGCAATACAAGATTGCCTACCCGAGATCATCTTATTGATGACCTCGGGCCCATCATCCTATCTTTAGTCAAAAAGATCTTTGATGGTATCAAGACCTTGCGTCAACTTGCCCGCTTCGAGCTGCAGCACACGGGCAGTCAAGATTGTATGAAGCGGCGCTGCAACACCTAGCTCAGAAGCTTTCTTTGCGATCAATCCATTGATTGAYTCAATTTCAGTTCGTCGCCCTCGCCGAATGTCGTGCAAGGTAGAGGCTTGACCCGTCACATCCAGGCGCTCTTCCCATTTTTTTAGCTCTTTCTCGATTTGCACGAAGCCATCAGAAACACTCGGATTACCCGCCAGCCAAACGTCAGGGGCAATCGATGAAATTTTTTCTAACTGCAAGCCCATTGCACGGCCAACCAGAACACCCTCTTGCGCCAACTTGATCGACAGGCGACGCGTATCGCGATGCGCGAACATGTCAACAATCCCCATACCAGTCAAGGGCCCGATCGCACTTGCTGTCGCATTATTAGTCAGCTTTGACCAGCGCTCACCCCACAAGTTGGTGGTGACATCCGCGTGATCAACCGACTTCAAAACCTCTGCGATCTGTAATGCTCGAGGCGTCACACGGCCATGCATCTCACCTATCCTGAAAACCGGATAACCCGGTGGCGCCGGCTTCATCCACCGCATCACTTGACCAGGGCCCGTCATTTCAACACCGATAGTGTTTAGCACACACCCAACCACTCGGCCCCATCCAACCAAATGCGCGATGGTTTCCTCATTCATGCCATTCTGCATCGACAACACATAGCCGTCAGAGGATAAATAATCACGCAAGAATAAGGTCATCCATTCTGTGTCGTATGACTTGACACACAAAATCGCGACGTCCACTTTATTCTTTAACAGCACTTGTGCTTCAGACAAGTGCAGCGCGTGCACGGGAACATGAAAGTCCCCCTGCGAGCCCGAAAGCGAAAGCCCGTGCCGCTTCATGTGAGAAACATGCTCGGACCACAGGTCAACCATGGTGACCTGATGCCCACCACGGACCATCATGCCGCCAACGTATGCGCCGACCGAACCTGCGCCAAAGATGCCGATATGCATATTGATGCTCAGCGTTTGTTAATTGAGTTTCGTTGACGCCCAGGCAGTCAACAACAACTTGCCACTCACGGCAGTCCATACGCCCAAATAACGGTTGTACAGATTTTTCTCAACCCCTTCGACTACCACCGTCATATTGACTTTGCCTTCAACCAACACTGCATTGCCAACGGTGCGAGCTGTGACCTCTTCACGATCTAGTCGCGTGTACGTCGAGCGCCCGGTTGACACACTATCCACGTAGGTTGCTTTTGTGTCACGACGTCCACTCGCGTGGGTGTAGGTCAGCCCTTCGTCGACRATAGCCGCAAGCCCTGCACCATCGGCTGCCAGCAACACCTTACAGCGCAGCGCATCGAGTTTGAGCGCCTCTTGCTCGAGGGCTTTTGACGCGGCCTGCTGATCATTTGAAGACATTTTATTTTCCTGTTTGAGTGATAAAAAAGTTTATGGCGACGAGCATTTGCAAAGTGTTTTTTGCTGTTATCGAAACATTTTTACTGCTGCGGGATATTTGCATTCTTAATCACATCGCGCCAGCGTGCAATCTCAGAGGCTAAAAATTTAGCTTGCCCTTTGGGATCCGTCCCAATAATTGTGATCCCGATTTGAGCGTATTGCTCGATGATCTTAGGATCTTTGAGCGCCTGCTGAATTTCTTTTGCAATCAACTCCGTCGCCTCAGACGGCGTGCCCGCCGGTGCAAACAGCCCATTCCAAGACCCCGCCAAAAAACCTTTGAGACCCAACTCTTGCAAGGTTGGGACATTTGGCAAAATGGCTAAGCGCTGTTCACTGGTCGCCGCAAGGGCGGTTAAGCGCCCTTCGCGGATATACGCAATCCCTTGTGTAGAAATCAGCACCACGCAGTTAATATGACCACCCAACAAGTCGACAACCATCGGAGCATCTGATTGATACGGCACGGGCATGAGAGGCACCTCGGCGGCAAACTTAAGCGACTCGGTTGCCATGTGGTTACCGCTATTAGGCACAATCCCACAGCGCAAGGCCTCAGGATTTTTTTTGCCGTAAGCCACAAATTCTTGAAACGTTTTGACTGGCAGCGAAGGATGTGTCACCAACACCATCGGTACTGTTCCAATCAAAGTCACTGACTCAAAGCTTTTTACGGCGTCATACGGCATTTCTTTTCTGAGGCTTGGGTTAATCGCGTGTGGCGATCCCGCCATTAATAGCGTATAGCCATCTGGCGGTGCCTTTGAAACAAACTGAGATCCGACAATGCCACTGCCGCCATTTTTATTTTCAACCTGAACACTCACGCCAAGCTGTTCAGTGAGTTTTTTTGCCATTGAACGGGCAATAATGTCCGTTGTGCCACCGGGCCCAAACGGCACAATGATTCGGATCGGCTTATTTGGATAGGGCTGCGCCGTCGCGGTCACGCCAACCACACCGAACACAGCAAACCACAACGCAACTATTATTTTTATACGTTTTTTCATTTTGTCTCCTTTCCCGACTTTGTCATCTTAACTCTGCCCTAATTGTCTAGAGCTTGATCCGATCAGATGACTATATTTTTATTTAACGCGACCTAGATCCTGCTATGCTAGTTTATGTTAGATACAGTACAACTATTTTTTTGACTTGACCACCTAACCATCCACGCGCATGCGAACTTTTTTTATTCTATTGGTATTAGTGAATCTTGGCGTTTTCGCGTTTGGGCAGGGTTGGTTTGGCCAAGCGCGCAGTGAGGCAGGCCGTTCGCCCGCTAGCAAAACGCAAGTACAGCTTAATCCGGATTCGGCAAAGCTTGGGCGCGGGCAGCTTCAAGTTCCGTAATGTGTTGCAAGATACGGGCGGTCGCACCAGTATGCTGGCCAACCCACTCGCGCGCTAAGCGGCTTTTGTCATCCAAAGCTTGCTGATCTTGCAACCAGAACACGGCCATTGACATGGCTCGCTGCGCTGCGTCAAGCGGCTCGGCTGATTGAATTTGCGCAGCCGCACCGATTTCAACCGCGTTCGCGACAGCTTCAGAAAAATTGTATGTGTGCGGACCAACAATCACCGGCGTACCCAAGGCGCAGGCCTCAATCAGATTTTGTCCGCCAACCGGTGCAAAACTACCGGCCACAACGGCGATGTCGCTGGCCGCATAAAAAAACGGCATCTCGCCTATCGTGTCGCACAACACCACCTTGATACCCTCTAGCATTTGTTCAGGCTGCGTGTGTTGGCGCAGCGCCGACCACCGTAGCGTTGCGATACCCGCCTGTTCAAGCAGCGCGGCCGCTTCATCAAACCGCTGAGGGTGTCGGGGGATCAATAAAAATAAAGCCGTTGACTCTTGCTGTGCCAGCGCCTGAACAAACAAGGCATCTTCACCCTCACGCGTGCTGGCAATCGCAATCACGGGGCGGTTTACGCGCACGCGCCAGGCGCGCCCAGCATCAACGGCCACCACTGGCAAGGCCACATCAAACTTAAGATTACCCACCACATGAATGTTCAGCGCCCCGACTTCATACAAGCGCGTGGCATCGTCTTCGGTTTGTGCCAAGGTCAGGTCAATGCCCGCATAAGCATCGCGCATCAACGTTAAAAGTACTTTGTCAATCCGTTTGACCTGTCTTTGTGATTTTTCTGAAAACCGAGCGCTCGCCAAAATGATCGGCACCGCAGCAAATTGTGCTTGTTCAATCAAGTTTGGCCAGACTTCGCGTTCAATCAAAATCCCCAGGCGCGGCCGATAGTGCCAAAAAAACTTTTGTGTCGCGCCCGAAAAGTCATAAGGCACCCATTGTTGGCGCAGTTGGCCCGCCGCGATTTCGGCCGCAAACAAACGCCCACCCTCAGCCCGACCGGTTGCCGTCATATGCGTGAGCAACACCCGTTCGCCACGGGCAAGCAGCTGCAAAATTAAAGTTTGTGCCGCACGCGTTTCGCCCAAACTCACGGCATGCACCCAGACCGGGGCCTCGCCGTCCCAGCGCAAAGCGTAAGACCCGAAGCGCTCAGCACTAAAAATTTGCCAGTCACCGCCGGCGCGACGCGCGCGCAGCAACATGTAGCCCCAAAGCAGCGGTGCGCACAGTCTTAACAGCAAGGTATAAATTTTTTGCGGCATCGCGTAATACTAGCCCAGAGCCTGCTCGATTGCAGCAAGTACTGTTTGACACGAGGGTGGTTGACCGCGTTCGCCCAAGCTCGCCGTAAAAGCATCGCCAACAAGGGGCGTGCGCAACGGCGTCGACGCCTGATAGATACCAATCGTTGGACGACCAAGCGCGGCCGACAGGTGGGTAAGCCCACTATCTAAACCCACCATGAGTGTAGCAGCCGCCAGCGTGTGCGCGGTTTCGGTGAGACTGCCCCGTGGCATGACCGTGGCATTTACGCGACCCCGAATTAAGACCAGTGCTCGCTCGTACTCGTCCGGCGTGCCTGCCAGTAGTTTGAGCTTCAGACCGCGTTGCGTCACACAATCAAACACTGCCTGCCAATCTGCCACAGGCCACAATTTGTCGTCACGACTAGCCGAGGCCATGATCGTTGCGTACGCGTGTTCATGTTTGCGGGTCAGTTGCGCTTGCGCGTCAAACGCCTGCAAACCAAAGTCAGGCGCACCTTGCACTTTGTAGCCAAACGCACTGGCAGCCAGTAAACGCTGTCGCGTGACTGCTGGCTGCCAAAAATCGACGCGATGACGCACGTYATAAAACAAGGTTGCCAGCGGCTCGCGCGCAGAGCGCCAATCAAGTCCATGCTTGACGCCCGTTGCCATTCGCACCCACCAGACTGACTTTAGCAAGGCTTGCATGTCGAGTACGAGATCGTACTGCCGCGCGCGTAAAGTGGTTTCAAGCGCGCCGCGCTCTTGACGAACCTGCGTGGACCACCAAGCCCGCCGCCAGCGCCGGTGCGCCACCTGAATCACCTGAGTGACCGCAGGATGCCACGCCGGAATCTGCGCAAACGACTCCTCTACCAACCAATCGATTTGAGCGCCTGGTAAGTGTTTGGCGATATCCGAGATCGCCGGCAGCATATGCACCAAATCGCCCAGCGACGAGGTACGCACAATTAAAATTCTAATCGTCATCCCGATGATTTTAGCGTTTGCAAAACCGCGTCGACTCCGACGCGCCAGTCAGGCAGCGTGAGGTCGAACGCCTGCTGCACTTTGACGGTGGCTAAGCGCGAGTTGAGCGGACGCGCTGCGGCAACAGGGTAATCTTTTGTTGCAATCGGATGAATCGCCACGTCTTGAAGCCGAATCGGCCAGCCTGCGGCTCGCGCCTGAGCGATCACGTAACTGGCGTAAGCATGCCACGTCGTCTGACCACTCGCCGTTAAGTGATACAAACCCCAACGCAGATCGGCTTTTGGCTGGTCTGCCATAAGGCGCAAAATTTGCGTGGTCGAGGCCGCGAGCAGCTGAGCCGAGGTCGGCGCACCCACTTGATCGGCCACCACGTTTAAGGTGTCGCGCTCTTGGGCTAACTTGAGCATGGTCTTTAAAAAATTACCGCCGTTTGCACTGAGCACCCAAGACGTTCTAAAAATAAGATGGCGTTCGCAAAAACTGGCAACCGCCCGCTCACCTTCTAGCTTGCTTTGACCATAGACCGATTGCGGTTCAGTCGGGTCTGTTTCAAGATAGGGGTCGGGCTTGTCACCCTTGAAAACATAGTCGGTTGAATAGTGCACCAAACAAGCACCCGCAGCTTGCGCGGCCTGCGCGATCAAGCTAGGTGCGGTGGCATTCAGGCGGCGTGCAAGTTCAGGCTCAGACTGCGCACGGTCAACTGCTGTGTAGGCCGTCGCGTTCACCACCACGGTGGGCTGGCGCTGAAGCAACAAGCTCTTGAGGGCCTCGGCGACTTCGCCAGGCGCTTGGTCAAAATCTATTTTCGCACGTGTACACGCAGTGACCTCACCTAAGCTTTTTAGCGACGTCTGCAAAGCCTGTCCCACCTGCCCGTTTGCCCCAAATAGCAAAATACGATGCTTCATGTGCCTTTGCCTTTTAAGAAGTCACTGTTTAACACGCGTAGATTATTTCAAATCACGATGGTGACAGAACCCACTAGCAACAAAAACCATAGCGATAATCGTCTAATCAGACTTGCGCTTGATTGCAAGGCCCGATGAAAGAAATAACTTCCGATCATAGCCGACACAAAATAAACCGGCATAAACGAAACTGAATAAAGAATTTGCTTGGTATTGATCAGGTCTTTGTACAAAAATACCGCCATCGTACTCAACTGAATAAAAGCAAAAAACATCATAAAGAACGACCGCAGTACGACCGAGCTGACCGTTTTGTCTGATAAAAAGTACAGCACAAGGGGTGGTCCTCCAACGCCGGCCATCGCAGTTAGCGTGCCACTGGTTACGCCTACACACCAGTCCTGTATTTTGCCGCGCGCCCCTTTGTACTGCCACCCGATCAGCATCAGGGCGGCTAACCCAGCCACAATGACGCCAATAAACCGTCGCGTCACCGTCGGATCAAGCCACTCAATTAACCATACACCGAGCGGAACGCCCGCTAGCGCAGGAATCGAAACAGACCAAACCATTTTCCAGTTCGTGGTGCGCCAAGTTTGAGGCAAGGTCTGCAACGAAATCACAAAATTTAGCAGCAACACGACCACCACCATATCGGCTGGCGCCATAAACAAACTAAACAGCGGTGCTAAGGCTAGGCCGCCACCAAACCCCGTAAACGAGCGCACCGTACCCGCAATCAGTACCGCCAGACAAAGCCACAAAAATACTGCTACCGAAGGAAACAACTGGTGCCACAACTCAACGGACATTAATCGACCTTGATCGGCGTACGTGCCACGACCGCAGCCCACTTCAATAACTCGGCGTCTATGAAGGCTGCTAAGGCCTCAGGCGTACTTGTGTCCGGCACTGCGCCTTCGCTTTCAAATCGTTTGGCCAGTGCGGACGACTGCAACGCCTGAATGACCGCAGCGTTTAATTTTGCAATCACCGCGGGCGCGGTCCCTTTGGGCGCGAGCAACGCATCCCACGTGTTGATGTCATAACCAGGAAGACCGCCGGCCTCTTCAACCGACGGAGTATTTGGCAGCAGTGGTGAACGCTCTTTTGTCGTTACGGCAAGGGCGCGCAGCTTGCCCGCTTGCACTTGCGGCATCGCCGCCGGCATGCTGGCAAAAGTGTATTGGGTGTCACCACTCATCACCGAAGTATTGGCGATAGCGCCACCACGATACGGAATATGCACCACATCAATCTTTGCCGCATCGGCAAAAATCGCGCCTGATAAATGCACAGGCGAACCGTTACCACTTGACGCATAGTTCAACTGCCCTGGCTTCTGTTTCGCATACGCGATCAACTCAGGCACCGAATTGACGGGCAGCTTTGGGTTAACGACCAACAGCATGGGAATCGCCGCAACCATCGATATCGGCTCGAAGCTCTTTACTGGGTCGTAACCTAAGCCCGTTTTATAAAGAGCCGGATTAATGCCGTGACTGGCCAGCGTGGCCATAAACAGCACATAACCATCGGGCTTGGCCTGGCTCACGTAGGCCGCAGCTAAATTACCGGCGGCCCCCGCCTTGTTTTCAACGATCACCGACTGACCCAGCGTCTTTGACAATTGCTCGGCCAGCGAGCGGGCCAGAATATCTGTGGTGCCGCCTGCCGCATAGCCAATCACGAGTCGAATTGGCTGATTCGGATACGGCTGCGGCTGAGCCAAGGCCTGCGCCGCACAAAATAATGCTGTCGCAAACGGCAACAGCAGCTTCGCGCTCAAGCGGGTTGGTCTCAAAGACATCATTTACTTACCTTTAAACACCGGCGAACGCTTTTCAGCGAAGGCACGTTTGCCTTCTTGATAGTCGTCGCTCGCAAAGCAAGTCAAGACCATTTTTTGGATACCTTCGGCATCAATGTGCGGTGCGACACGTTGAAACTCGCGCACGGCTTTTTTCGCAGCGCGCAAGGTAATGGGCGCGTTCGCAGCGACCTTTGCCAAATAAGCGTCAACCGTTGCATCTAACTGATCCACCGGCACAACATACTGTACCAAGCCTTTAATCAGCGCCTCTGCCGCAGTAAAACGCGAGGCCGACAACATGATGTCCAAGGCGTGAGGTGCGCCCACGGTTGAGACCAGATTGCGAATCGCAGTTAGGCGGTAGCCCAAGCCCAGACGGCCTGCCGGGATCGCAAACGAACTGGCCTCAGACGCGATACGAATATCGCAGCACAACGAAATATTTAAGCCACCACCAATACAATATCCATCGATGCGCGCAATCACGGGCTTAAACGTGTTGTAGAGCGCACCTTGCGCCTCTTCGCCCACGCGCTCGTATTCGGCCACTGCATCGACACCTGTGCGCAATTTTTCAAACTGCGAAATATTTGCGCCGCTCACAAACGACTTACTCCCCGCGCCGGTTAAAACGATGGCGCGAATCTCATCGTCGGCTTCAAACAATTTGATCGCTTTGGGAACAGCGACCCACATGTCATAAGACATGGCGTTGTGGCGTCCCGGATCATTAAACGTGATCCAGCCCGCTGCGCCTTTTTTTTCAACGATCAGGCTGTCGGTAATGTCGCCCTGCAAAAGTCTGGTGGTGCTCATCTTAAAGATCTCCTAGTAATTTACGATAACGTGCCATCGCGTTTTCTAAATGGGTACGCATGGCTTGACGGGCTGCGGCCGAGTCCTGTCGCGCGATCGCCTCGACAATTAAGACATGCTCATTGCCGATTTCATCAATGCGAGGGGTGCCGGTATTTCTAAAACGAAAGGTACGGACAGCGTTGTGAATCACGTGGCTTAAGTGCCCCATGATTCGCACAAAATAAGGGTTATTTGCCGCGTGCGCGACCGCGAGATGAAAATCAACGGCTGTGTGCGCCGCGACTTCCCAGTCAGCAGACGCCTCTTCCACCCGCTTGAGCGTCTGTTGCAGCGTGTCGAGTTGCGCCCTGGTGCGATGCGTCGCGGCAAGCGCCGCAGCACCCGACTCGATCTCAACGCGCAATTGATGCACATGAATCAGTTGCGCTAAATCCATCAAGTCATCATGCGAGACTTCAAACGGGCGCATCGCCAGGTCAGCGCACACAAAGGTACCGACGCCGTGACGTGTTTCGACCAAGCCCGTGAGCTTGAGGCGCGCAATTGCTTCGCGTACAACATTGCGGCTGACACCGAACTGTGCACCGAGCTCTTGTTCGGTTGGTAGCCGCTGGCCCGGCGCCAGGCTCTCATTCAAGATGCGCGAACGTAATTGCTGCGCAATTTCGTCGGGCAAGTTTTCAGTGCGGCCTAAATTATCAAACGCCGTCATCACCTTTGGCGGGCCACTGGCAATCACGGGCTTGGCCGCCGCGGCACCACGCCCGACAAACGCTTGTCTGCGTGCGGTATAGACAGTTGCGGTTACTGAGGATTTACTCACAAGCAAACTCCGTCAAATTCTATATTGTTAGATTGCGCCGACTTGCAGCAGCGCCTCAACGTCTTGCGCACTGAGGCCAAACTCTGCGTACACCTCTTTGTTATGCTCGCCACGATCAGGCGCGGCAGTAAAAACGTCGCGCTTTGAGCGGCTCATAATGACCGGATGGTTGACCACACTGATTTCACCCAACGTTGGGTGCTGCAAAGTCTTTGCCATCCCTAGGTGCACGACCTGCGGATCTTCCATGGTTTCTTTCACATTCTTAATCGAACCGCTGGGCACGCCCGCTTTGTTCAAACACTCAATCCAATGTGCGGTCGGCTCTTGTTTGGTGCGCGCCGCAATCGCCGCATTTAGTGCTGGCCTATTTTGGCCACGCGTTTTAAGCAACTTAAACCGCTGGTCCTCTGCCAGTTCTGGCAAACCCAAGGCGGTCACAAGCTTGATAAACATCTCGGTGCCCATTGCGGCAAGATTAATGTAGCCATCGGCCGTTGGATAAACGCCCGTCGCAGCCGTCGTCGGATGATCGTTACCGGTCTGACCCGGAATTTCTTTATTCATCAGCCAGCGCATGATCTGAAAATCCATCATCCACACTTGCGACTGCAAAAGTGATGACTGCACCCACTGACCCTCGCCTGACTCTTCACGTTCAAGCAAAGCCACCAAAGTTCCGATGGCACAAAACAAGCCTGAACTCAAGTCGGCCACGGGAATGCCGGCCCGCATCGGGCCGCGACCCGGTTCACCGGTAACCGACATAATCCCGCCTAAACCCTGTGCGATCTGGTCTAAACCAGGACGATCAACATAAGGGCCGTCTTGACCAAAACCAGAGACGCTGGCGAGGATGATGCGCTTGTTTATCTTGCGCAGTGACTCGTAGTCAATGCCGAGCTTGAACTTTACATTTGGTCGATAATTTTCGATCACCACATCGGCCTGCTCAACCATCTTCAAAAACAGCGCCTTGCCTTGCGCATGCTTTAAATTTAGCGTGACACTGCGCTTATTACGATGGGTGTTTTGATAATCTGCAAATTGCGACGAACCGCCTGGGCGATCATCGGGCTGATCGCCTGGTTCTTCAATTTTGATGACATTCGCGCCCCAGTCTGCAAACTGCCTGACCGCGGCGGGCCCAGACCTTACGCGTGTCAAATCCAGCACCGTGAACCGGCTGAGGGGTAACTTAGTCATGCAAGGTCTCCGACTAAAACTTGACTCAAAGACTGGCGCACAGGGTTTACCAGAATCCAAGTGAATATTTTTTTGATGTTGGACATCTTACAAGAAAATGAAACGCTATGGATTGTCCTGCTTTTAGGTCAAAGACCGCTTAGCTCTTGTCTTCCTGACTTCTAGTCAGCTTTTGCGCCCGATTGGGCAATGACTTTTTTCCATTTGGCGCGCTCAACTTCGATTTCAGCAGCCATTTCTTCGGGTGTGCTCGTTTTGGGAACCGTTCCGCCTTCAATCATGCGTTGCTGCATCGCGGGTTCGGCAATCACCGCACGTACTGCCGCGTTTAACCGATCGATCACGGCGCGAGGGGTCCCCGCAGGCACTGACAAATAATTCACAGCGACAGCCTCATATCCTTTGAGTTGCTCGGCAATCGCCGGGACGTCTGGCAATAGAGGCGAGCGCTCGGGGCTCGCCACGCCTAGCGCGCGCAGCTTACCGGCTTTGATTTGCCCCAAATACACCGACAAGCTGTCGATCGCCATTTGCACGTTGCCTGCCAACAGGTCTTGAATCACCACGCCCGAACCCTTGTAGGGCACGTGCGTGATTTCGACCCCCGCCATCGACTTAAACAACTCGCCCGACAGATGGCTGCTGGCGCCAATCCCAGAGCTGCCAAAATTAGTTTTGCCAGGATTTTTGCGTATATAGTCGATTAACTCTTGCACGTTGTTCACGGGCAAATTAGGGGCGATCACTAGCACGTTCGGAAAAAAGGCAAGTCGAGAGACCGGAATCAGGTCTTTATCTGGGTCATAGGGCAGCTTAGCCATCAAATAGGGGTTAATAATCTGCGGGCCCGGTGTCGTGTAAAGCACGGTGTAGCCATCGGGCGCTGCGCTGGCCACCAGCGCCGCACCGATCGTGGCTCCGCCGCCAGGCTTGTTTTCAACAATGAGCGGCTGGCCCAGTTGTTTGGCCATGGGCTCGCTAATTAAGCGAGCGGTTTGATCCGCAGCTCCTCCTGGCGCAAACGGMACGATCAAACGAATCGGGCGGGTCGGATACGCAGGCGCCTGCGCGTATGCCAGAGCACTCACCAAGGTTGTTAGTACCGCAACACTCAAAGTCTTTAGGATCATTTTTATCTCGGGGGTTTTTATTTGTCTCGCTGCATCCCCCATGTCCGGGAAGGCCGCGTCTCAATGTCATAGCATTTTCTGTATTCTAATGGCGTTTTAGTGCAAAATAATCACACTCAGGGACACCACCTCCATGCCAGACTTTACACAACTCCAATACGAACACGTCGGTCATGTGGTCGTGCTCAGCCTGAACAACGCGCCTGTCAACGCGCTTTCAAAGACACTCAGCGACGAAATCACTGCAGCGCTTGACTATGTTTCTGAAATCTCTGAGGTGCGCGCAGTGGTACTGACCGGCCTTGGAAAAATATTCTGTGCGGGCGCTGACTTAAAAGGCCGTGCCTCGGTGATMAAAGGCCCAGGCGATTTGCCCGCACACTCGCGCCGCACGCGCGAATGCTTTCATGCGATCCGTGAGTGCGCCAAGCCTGTCATTGTTGCCCTGAACGGGCCGGCACTCGGCGCGGGTTTGGCGATTGCCGCCTCGGCGGATATGCTGATTACGTCAGACAAAGGCTGTCTGGCTTTGCCCGAAATCGATGTCGGTCTGTTGGGCGGCGGCAGCCACGCTGGGCGTCTGTTTGGGCACAGCATGCTCAGGCGCATGATGTTTACGGGGTATCGCGTTCAGGCTGATGAACTCTATCGCCTGGGCGTGGTCTTGCAGGTCACCACACCTGAAGGTTTGATGCCAGCAGCCCTTGAACTCGCCAACACCATTGCGAGCAAAAGTCCACTGTCAGTTGGTCTGGCAAAACAAACCCTCAACGCGATCGAAGATATGAGCTTGCGTGATGGGTATCGCTATGAACAAGACATGACCGCGGCGATCGCAAAAACTGAAGATGCCAAAGAGGCACAACGGGCTTTCCTAGAAAAGCGCTCGGCTGTGTTTGTTGGCCGTTAACTGTCAGCCCAGGAGACACGATGACTACTCAGATTGAAGTCTATGCGGGCACCGCCGGACATTCGGCTTGGTTTAGCAGCGATCTTGGGCAAACCTGGGTGCATCCAAACAGCCATTCGGGGTTGTATCTTGAAGCGCGCGTGTGGTCTTACAGTTCGCACCCCGACGAGCCTCATCTGCTGTACGCCGGCACTGACATGGGTTTGTTTTGCTGGGACGAGCGTACGGCCCGCTGGACTGCGCTTGCCTCGCCCATGACTGACATTTGGGCCTTGACGCATGATCCTGACAACGCGCACGTGCTGTTTGCAGGCACCCGTCCAGCGGGTTTTTATCGCTCTGTCGATGCGGGCCTGACCTGGCAAGAGCTTCCTACGCCCGGCATTCAGCAGTTTTCAGAGATCAACATGGGCCCCACACGGGTGACTCAAATTTTGTTTGACCCGCTTGAACACAACATCCTCTGGGCCGTGGTCGAAATCGGTGGCGTGTATCGCAGCCTTGATCGGGGCAACACCTGGCAACTAAAAACTGAAGGCCTCGTATCTTGCGATATGCATGGCATCGCGGTTGTGCATGATCGCGCTGGTCACAAAATCATTTATGCGACGACCAATCGCGGGCTACACCGCAGTGTTGATCATGGCGAGACTTGGATGTTTGTCTTGTTAGATTCGGCTTGGCAATACACGCGCGGCATCACGGTTCAGTCAGGTAACGACTCAGTATTATTTTTAACCAATGGCAATGGGCCGCCCGGCAGCACCGGTCAATTGTGGCGCAGTCAGGATTATGGTTATACGTGGCATCGGCTTGCGTTGCCCGGGCACTTAAATAGCACCCCTTGGGCCGTCACCACGCACCCACACGATCCAAGCTTATTATTTACTTACACAAACTTGGGGCAACTGTTTCGCAGCAGGGATGGTGGCGAAACTTGGCAACGTTTGCCGCACGAGTTTGGTGAATTGCGCGCGCTGCACTGGCGCCCGACGCAATACGCAGCCGATCGTCCGGCGCATTCGATCACGGTACGTCCACCCGTGACAGCGTAAGCGCCAAGCCCCCGCGTGACACGCTAAAGCGCGCGCCCGATTGCATCGCCCTCGGCGGTGGCTGCAAGAATATTTCTAGCGGCTTTGCAATCACCGATCAAATACACGTCTAAGCCGGCCGCTTTGAGCGGCAGCGCCAACTCATCGTTCGGTTGCCTGGGGGTCGCGTACGCAAAGAAGGCGACGTTTTCGATGCCTTTGAGGGCACCGCCATAAATGCTGACATACTGCAGCGTCGCTTGTGTTTCAAATGTCTCGGTCCAGCGGGGTTCAACGGCATACAACACGTCAATACCTTTTTCATGAAACCGTCGATAGATGCCTTGACGCGTCACCAACGCAACCTCGTCGGCGATCGTGGCACGTGGGGTCATCACGACGACACGCTCAAACAGGCTGTGCAAGTGTTCAGCCGCCGCATAGGTTCCCTCGGTGTGGTCCATATCCAAAATCACCGCAGTGCCTGTTTGCCGTTGCGTCACCCCTTCAAGCTCTCTCAGCGCGCGACGCAGGTCAGGCACCCAGCCTTCCTGGCGTAACGCCTCGGGCAACATACGCGGCCAAGTCATGGTTGAGCCGGTTGCAAGCACTACAGCCTCGGGGCGATATTTAAGAACCACTTCTAAGGTCGCYTCTTGATTCAACTGGTAGTCAACACCTACGCGGGTACCTTCAACGTACTGGTAGTCATAGATACTGCTTAAGTCTTCGCCGCCAGGCAGAGTGACCAACTGACGCACTTTACCGCCAACCTCTGAGGCGCGCGCGAGCAACGTCACCTCGTGACCACGCGCCGCGGCAATCCAGGCAGCCTCAAGCGCTGCGACGCCGCTACCAACCACTAGCACTCGTTTTTTTAATGAGGCTTGTGTGAAGACTTCGTCAAGCTCATCGGGCATCGCGACGCGCGGATTGTTATCGCACGCGATGGGCAGGTGGCCAACAATTGTTTTCCAGCAGGTATTGCCACCCACGCAATAACGAATACGCGACGCCTGACCAAGTTGCGCTTTACGAGACCACGCTGCGTCTGTTATCAACGCTCGCCCAATCCCAACAAGTTCAGCTTCGCCTTGTTCGATCAAGGCATCTGCTTGCGCGGGGTCATTGATCCGACCGAGCGCCATCACCGGTACCACCCCTGCCGAGGCCTTTAACGTCCTGAGCGTGGCGGCGTAGGGATTGCGCTCTGTATGCCCGTCAGGAATATGCAACTCTAACGTTCTGGCATGCGCGCCCTGCGCAAAGCAAACGTAATCGATCAACCCGGTTTGGGTCACGCAGGTCGCGATCTGTGCCGCTGCCGCGTGATCAATGCTGCCGTCAATGCCATCGTTGCTTGGTAACTTGATGCCTAAAATAAAATCGGTTCCACAACGCTCGCGTATCAGCTTCACCAGCTCTAGCACTAGACGCATGCGGTTTTCAAAACACCCGCCATACGCGTCTGTGCGGGTGTTCGAATACGCCGACATAAATTGATGAAATAAATGCCCGTGTCCAGCCGAAATCTCCACGCCGCTAAAGCCGCAACGCTTGACACGCGCCGCGGACTCAACGAAATGACCGAGCAARGTCGAGATCTCCGTCGGTGACAAAACATGCGGCATCGTCCAACTGATGTCATCGGGCAAGGCCGAAGCACCCAGAGCTTCGTAATTTCGGCCAGGGGCGTGACGCCCTCGCCCTGCATCTTGTATTTGGGCGATCAGCCTGCAATCTTGCGACTCAACCGCCGTTGCCCAACGCACMAGACTATCTTGGGCGTGAGCGTCCCAGGCACGTACGCGGCTCGCAACCTTTTGATGCGGCGCGACCGCCAGAGGTTCGGTCACTAGCATGGCCGCCCCCCCTTGGGCGCGGTTCAGATGGTATTGAATCAAGCGGTCGGTCGCGCGCCCATCCGCACCGGTTACGGTCGTCATCGACGGATGCACAATCCGATTGCGCAAGCGCCTACCAGCTAAGTCAAGTGGAGAAAACAAACTGGCGTAGGGGGTCATGGCTGTCTCGGTGTCGCAAGCACTTGTTGTTTTTAAGCGTATACAGCACTGTAATCTACTGCCGCGCCAATTTCAGCGGTCTGCTTGACACGAAGCCCGCCCAGCATTACGTTGACAACAAACAAGATCCTATTTTGGAGACCCCTATGAGCCAAGTTCAAGCCGCCCGCTTTCCGATTTTGACCCCCGAAGAGATGAGCCCGCGCCAAAAAGAGGTCGCAGCCGCGATTGCCGGCGGGCCGCGTGGCGGCATTCGGGGTCCTTTCTTAGCGCTGATTCACAATCCAGAGCTTGCCGATCGTGTGCAACAGCTAGGTGAGCACCTGCGCTTTGGCAATACGCTTAGCCCTGCACAGATTGAACTGGTTGTTTTGACAGTCGCTCGCCACTGGAGCTGCCAGTACGAATGGTTTGCGCACGAGCGTATTGCGCGTACGACCACCGATCTGGCCGATGGGATCATTAAAGCGCTTGCGTTGGGCAAAACGCCCGCCAGCATGACCCCTGAAGAAACTACGCTGCACTTACTGGCCAAAGAGTCACTGGCCAATGGTGAACCAAGCGACGCGGTCTATGAGCAAGCCGCTCAGTTTTTTGGCCGCGCTGGCGTGCTAGATGCGTTGGCCTTAACGGGTTACTACAGCATGATTGCAATGTTTTTGAACAGCTCAAAGATCGCACTGCCTGAAGGTACGCCGATTCCGCTGCAACCGTTATCGTCCTGACCGAAGAGACCCCGAACACTGTCGTTTTAGCCAAAAACAGCGATTCATAGTGCTTTTGGTCAGGAATGTTGTATAACGCTTGGKGTTGTYGCTTCTTCAAGCGCTGTATCAGGCACGTCTTGCGTGACTATCCTTCTAAGCCTTTGCACTGTTTTCGCCCTTGTGCTTGCGGCCTATGGCCTCGCGCATTATTTTTGTGGCCTTGTTTTTCTAACCCATCGTTTGCGCGCACGCGACTTCAATCGGGCGGTGGACGAACCTGTGTCGGTACTGGTGCCTGCCCGCAATGAAGGCGCGCTTGCCGTGGCAGCCCTTGAGTCGCTGCTTGAGCAAGAGCACTTAGGTCAGGTCGATATTTATCTGCTGCTTAAGGACGCAAGCGACACTTCGCTCAACTGTTTGCGAAAGCTGTTCGCACGACGAGACGACCACGCGCTAAATGCCCTGGCCCTGCTTGAATCACTGAGTGGCGCTTCTACTGAGCTGGGCAAGCGTGACGTGATTAAGCTTTACCAGGAGGGGAACAAAACACTCTACCTGGCGCTTGCGGGCGTGGATCCAAAGAGCGAAAAGATTAACTGGCTTGTCGCACAGCTCAATACCCCTTTTGTTGCGATCCTCGATTGCGATCATCAAGCGCACTGCGACTGGCTGCGCACTTCACTTCTTTTGTTAGCCGAGCAACCTGCGGCAATCGTTCAAAGTCGCCGACAGCCGTTACGCACGAATGGGTTTTTCAGCTTTTGGGATTCACTGCATCAGCATATTGGCTGCGAGCTCTTTAACAGAGCCTTTACGCGCCTTGGCTTAAGTGTTTTTTTTACTGGSACAACCGCAGYCATGCGCACCGACTTGTTAAAGTCTTCGCCTCTGACGCATTGCCTGACTGAAGATATTGACCTGAGCTACAGCCTGTTCATGCGCGGACTCAAGGTCGTGGCAAATCCTTATAGTGGTTCGCACGAAGAGACTTCGCCTGATTTGTATAGCTTCTTAGCCAGACGACGACGTTGGGCCAGTGGCCATACGACCGCTTTTTTTAAACACCTTCCGCTACTGTTTGCGGCTCCCCTTCGCTCGCGGGATCGGCTTCAGTTTCTTTTACATGGCACTCATTATTTAATTGTCTTGGGTGTGTTTGTTTTACACGCGTTGATCGGGGTGTACTTTTTTGGCGAGCTTTCGTGGTTATCTGAACTGACAGCCTTAGTTGCAAGCTTGCTTTTTTCTTACGGTGTTGCTGTGACGCAGCGCACGGCTAGGACGACGGCGACGGCAAGTATTGCAGAGGTTTTACTGCTTTGGGGCTGGTTTGCACCTGCGTTTATCGTCGCCATGAACGTACTGCATGCGGGGCTAGTCGGCGACTGGTCGCGTGCAGCGCTACCGATTCCTGAGTTCGTGCAAATCATCGGTCTAATCGGGTTGTGCGCGCCCTTGACAGTTTTATTACTTGGTCTGCTGGGGTTCAGACAATTCACCGGGCGCATTGTCTCTAAGAGTTTAGTCACCTATCCGCTCGCATTTTATTTAGATATTGCCGGGATCTTGCTAGGTCTGTTAGATTTTTTGACCGGGCAGGGTCACTGGCGGGCGGTGTCTCGGTCGGCGAAGGCCGCCTCTGAGAYCAACACCTCGTACCCCAACACCTCTTACGTTCATGCGGTTTTCAATCGGATTCGTCCTATGCTGCGCACAATTTTTGTTTTGGCTGGAATCATTTTTTTTATTGGTGTGCTGTACCGACCCGCAACCTCGCTTCCAGCAACAGCTGCGGCGTGTTCTGCGCAGCAGTTTGACACCGACCCCTGGATAGTCTCTTTTAAGAAAAACTCAGATTATTGTACTAAGACAACAGATGTTGCTCCTAGACAAGGAAACCGCTCTGGCAACTTTAAAGAGCTGCGCGCCGACGCCTTTAAAGCTCTCGATCCAAGCTATTGGGATCGCATGGACACCACGTTTTTTTGTAATCAGGCTGTCTTTTCGCCTAATAATGTTGTCTTGCTTGGGCAGGGAGGCGTCAAACTCGACATTAACCGCGAGGTCGCACAAGACCGCGCATTCACGGCAGCCGACCTCACGACCAAAGACACCCCTGAGGCGCGATTTAAATACGGCCGCTTTGAAGCCGTTTTTAAACCTGCCAAAGAGCCTGGCGTTATTTCAAGCTTCTTTCTGTATCGTTTTGACCCATGGCAAGAAATCGATGCCGAGTTTTTAGGCAACGACACAACCAAAATGCTAATTAACGTTTTTTATAACCCGGGGCAAGAGGGTGACTTGTATAACTACGGCCTGCGAGGCACCCCCGTCTTAATCGACCTTGGGTTTGATGCCTCACTTGACTTTCATCGCTACGCAATCGAATGGGAGCCCGAAGAGCTTCGCTGGTTTGTCGATGACAAACTCGTTCATGTTCGGCGTGCCGGCGCACCAACGCCGATTCCCCACTTGCCGATGCGCTTTCATGTCAATACCTGGCCCACCTGCAGCGAAGAGCTCGCTGGTAAATTCGCGCCCACAAAACAATCGTTGGGGTCAGAATTAAAGTCGGTCACGATTTCGCAATGGATGCCACCGCCTCAAAGACGCTTGCAGGACTTTTTCAGCGCCCTGCTATCGTGGGGGGGCGCGACAGACTGGCGACACACCGCGCCTTGGCTAAAACACTAAGGTCGCCCGGTGATAACGACCAAGGAAGATTGAGGTTAGTCCTCAACTTTCCACAACTGTAAAAATAAATCCTCAACGACCAGCTTTGTGGTCACGTGATTATTTTTTTCGAACGCCCGACGAAACTGTTCGGTCGGGCTATATAAATACACCGCAGCTTGATGCGCGGGCAGAAACCAGCTTGCTTCGAGCGCAATCGGCACAAATTGCATCTTAGTCTCCGGTCTTAACATGTTCGCCAGCGCAAACAGATTGCCTGGGTGATGCCTTTCTTGGTTACCCACCACGAGGGGATGCTCTGATTGATTGATCACCCGCGCCACCTCAGGTAAGCTAATGCTCAGAGACTTTGTCCAGGGAGCTGCCTGCTGCGCATGCAAAATATTGGTCGCCATTGCCAACCCGACAAGGCACACCAGGCCAAGCCCAGCCACCACTTTGGCTCGCCCCGCACGCGCGAAACCCTGGTCGAGCGCCAGCGCTAACGCCGCGAGCAGCCCCAGCCAAACGGGCATTAAATAGCGGGCGTTCGTCGAGCGAATGCCCCCAAATAACAAATCTGGAAGCAATAACAGCGCAGTGGGCAGGACGAGCAGCAAGACAAGATACAGCCGCGTCTCGCGCGGCGTACGCTTAAGCACCCACGCCACAGAGGCGATGATCACTAGCAGGCAAGTCGTGCAGGCTGCGATCGGCGGCCACTGATCTTGCTGGACCTCAGGCCAAAAATCAAATACGTTACGCGAAAAATTCAACGACAAGATCCGGACAACAGCAGTGCGAGGGATCACAATGACCGACGACCAGGCCATTGACGCCCTAAAAGCTTCAAAATTAAGCAGTAAGTTCACCACCCAAGGCAAGAACAACAAACCCACCGTACACATGCTGACAAAGAAGCCAGACAATCGGTACGACCATTGCACGCGCGTCACAACGAGCACATACGCCACTTGCACCAAGATCAGTGACGCTGTCGACAAAGACGTATACACCGCCAACAGCGTGCAGCAGACGTAAAGCAGCCAAGCGCTTCGTGAACCGCTTAAACGCAAGGCGCGCAACAACGCCGCACTCGAAAGTAATAGAGTCAGCGCCCAGAGCGCGTATTCACGGGCTTCCTGGCTATACAAAATCATTAGCGGCGAGACGCACAGGAGCAACACCGCAAGCGTCGCGCCGCGGCGGGTTGCGGCCAATTCACGCATCAACCAATACAAAGCAGGCAGACCCAACACACCAAAAAAAACAGAAAGACCGCGCAAAGCAAATACTGAGTCGCCCCACAACTGAACCCATCCATTGGCTAAAACGTAATAAAGAGGTGGGTGCTGCGGATCGTGCTGCGCGAGGTCTGTCAGCAACGCCAGCACCGGCGAGGCTTGCTGGACTTGCTGAAATTGCAGCACCTGCGCCACCGTCAGAACCTGAGCGCTGTACAAGCTCTTCATTTGGGCCGCCAAAGTGGCACCGCCCGACAAAACACGGGTCGCCACCTCATCGTGCCAAATAATTTTTTCGTCTAGGCCATAGCACCTAAGCGCGGCACCAAACAGCAAAAGCACCACAAGCAGGGCGGCCTGCCTATTAGGGTTCACATGAATAGACAAAGGCGTCTCAAGAGCACAAAATCGTAGGGTATCAGAACTATAAAAACCTCGGGACATCTGCTATGAGACGTCTTTTTTATACCAGCACGCTGCTAGTTGCCGGCGCGCTTGTTTTCGCGCCAACTGTAACAAACGCACAGGCCGCTGCGCCTGCAGGGCTGTCAAATACGACGACTGCACCAAGCTCGGCGACCCCCACATGGCCCATCAAGCCTATCCGATTTGTCGTGCCGTTTGGCGCGGGGTCTTTCACAGACCTCGCGGCGCGTACGGTTGGCTCCGAATTGTCGGCCAAGCTAGGGCAACCCATCATTGTCGAGACCAAAGGTGGGGCCGGCAGCACCTTGGGCACCGATCTGGTGGCCAAGGCCGCAAACGATGGCTATACCTTTTTAGTAACAGACAACTCTTTTGCCGTGTCGGCGGCCCTTTACAGCAAGTTGCCCTACGCCCCCAAAGACCTGATGCAAGTGTCTTTGCTGGCCGACGCCCCGGCTGTTTTGGTGGGTCGCCCAGGGTTAGCGGCCAACACACTCAAAGAAACCGTCGAACTCGCACGTAACAACCCCGGCAAGCTAAGCTTTGGTTCGGGCGGGCAAGGCTCTTCGGCTCAACTCGCCATGGAGGCCTTTTTATTACAAAACAAACTTGAACTGATCCATGTGCCCTTTAAAGGCATTGCCCCCGCACTGATGGAAGTTGCGGCTGACCGGGTCGATATCGCCATCAGCAGCGTTGGCACCGCAAGCGCCTACCTCAAGGATAATCGCCTGAAAGGACTCGCGATCAGCAGCGAGAAGCGCCACCCCAACATGCCCAACGTACCCACGTTCGCCGAAGCCGGATTTCCAAGCTACAAGATGATGTATTGGTTTGGCGTGATGGCCCCCGCTGGCACCCCAGCGGCGATTATCGAGCGCCTGCAAAAAGAAATTACCAAGGCTGTGGCATCACAGAAAGTGATCGAAGTATTCTCAACGACAGGTGTTCGCGCGATTGCAACCTCGTCTGCGACATTCACCAAAATGGTACAAAGCGAAACAACGCTTTGGTCTGAAGTCATTACCCGAGCGAAGATTAAGCTCGAGTAGTGCTTGGCGTCTGTTTACAAAAGGCTAGTTGGCCCTTTGGTTGCTGCGTGCGGCCGGTTTTGACTGCTTGTAGGTCGATATGGAACACAGCCCTACAAAAACTGATCAACCGGAGCCCCTCTCGTGTCTTTTGATTTAAAC
Organism: Alcaligenaceae bacterium; assembly: GCA_002737415.1. GTDB lineage: Bacteria > Pseudomonadota > Gammaproteobacteria > Burkholderiales > Burkholderiaceae_B > Zwartia. The sequence goes on from NSIQ01000037.1 coordinate 127,636, forward strand.
GAAAAAGTTGTCTTTACTGCCCCCGCTAACGCCTGCGATGCGCACTTTCACGTGTTTGGCCCCGCCGACAAATACCCGTATGGCTCTGACCAACTGCGCTACGCACCACCGCTTGCGCCTTTATCTGACTATCTGCAGCTAGCCAAACACCTTGGTCTGACACGTTATGTATTTGTGCAACCAAGCGCCTATGGTCGCGACAACAGCTGCATGCTCGACGCCATGCGCGAAGTTGGCATTAAACAATCACGCGGTATTGTTGATATTGATGAAGATGCTCCAGATTCTTTATTGGCCGAGATGGACAAGCTTGGCGTGCGCGGCGTGCGTATTAACTACAGCCCGATACACCCCTACGAACCAGGCTTAGCCAAAAAAATGCAGCCACGCATCGAGCGTATTGCCGCGCGTTGTAAAGAGCTTGGCTGGCATCTTGATTTCTTGCTGCCCGGTTGGCTCACCACCGAAATGATTCCGTTGATGAAGACACTACCCGTGCCGTTTTCGATGGCGCACATGGGCATGAATCTTGCCAAAGACGGCCCAGACGCACCC